>NZ_AVFL01000036.1 GCF_000576635.1 Skermanella stibiiresistens SB22 | reverse complement strand
CCCTCGTGGCGTAGCGCGTTCGCGGCGGCCGCCGCCGCGGAACCCCAGCGCCCCGCGACCTCACCCGCCGCCACGCCGCCGTCCGCCAGCAGCCGCCGCTGTTCGTCCAGCACGGAGCCGACGATATCGGCGGCTTCTGGCGGCGCCAGGGATTCCGCCTCCACGGCGCCGATCCGCACCTGATCGGTGACCAGCCGGAACGGCTGCCGCACCACCGATTCCTCCCCAACCGCCAGCGCGTCGATCCTCAGGGCGCAGACAAAGGGGTCCAGCGCCTCGGCGGCGGGCCACGCCTCGCGCGGCTGGATCCGCAGCGCCACCAACCCATCCAGCCGACGTACCAGCTTCAGCGGGTCCTCGCCGGCGAAGAAGCAGTTGCGGTCCGGCAGATAGGTGATCCGGAACAGGCCGGCCCCGGCCGGCAGCCCCTTCAGCGCCTCGAATCCCTTCCGCCGCTCCGCTTCGGTGAAGGCGTCGGGATCGTCCTCGTCCCGCGTCCCCACGTCGGCGCCCTTGGCCTCCACGCCCCGCAACCGCTGGACCAGCCCCGTCGCCACGGCGTCGGCACCGTCGTCCAAGCCGTCGCCCATTTCCAGCGCGTCCAGCCAGCGCGCCGTCTGGTCCAGCGTCTCCAGCAGCGCGTCGGTCAGGCCGCCGTCGATCGCCGCCGTCCCGGCGCGGGCGTTCTCCAGCACCTCCTCCGCCGCGTGCAGCACCCGCGTCATCGGCCGGACGTCGAACACGCCCGAAGACCCCTTCAGCGTGTGGAAGGCGCGGAACACCTCGGTCAGCAGCGTGTCATGGGATGGCGTCCGCTCCAGTGCGATCAAGTCGCGGGTCGCCTGCTGGATCAGGTCGCGGCCCTCCAGCAGGAACTGCTCCAGCAGCGCGTTCATGCCAGCGCCCCGCCGGAAGGGGTTCCCGTCAGCACGGCGACATGGAGCGTCAGGTCCGCCGCCGCCACCGGCTTGACCAGGTAATAGTTCGCCCCCGCCGCGCGCGCGTCGCGCGCGTCCTGCTCGCCCGCCTCGCTGGAGATCACCAGGGCGGGGATGGCGCCCGCTTCGCCGTCGCGCGCCCGCAGGGTCCGCAGGAAAGACACGCCGTCCATCTTCGGCATGTTGATGTCGACGATCAGCAGGTCGAACCGGTCGGTCAGCACCTTCTCCAGCGCCTCGATGCCATTGATCGCCTCGGCGACCTCGAACCCGGCCGCCTCAAGCGCCTCGCGGTAGTACAGGCGGATCAGGCTGCCGTCGTCCACCACCAAGACTCGCGCGGATGCTGGCCCGTCACGCATGGCCGCCCTCCTCGGGTTTCTGGTACACGATGGCGTCGGGGAACCGGCGGACCTCGAACAGAGGCGAGATCCTGCTCATGGATTCGGTGTGCCCCAGGCAGATGTAGCCGCCCGGCGCCAGGCTGTCGTAGAGGTTGCCCGCCGCCGTCCGCCGCGACACCTCGTCGAAGTAGATCAGCATGTTGCGGCAGAACACCACGTCGATGCCGCGCCACCGCGCCATCTCCGCCTGATCGATCACGTTGACCCGGCTGAACTGGACCGAGCCGCGCAAGCCCTCGTCGATCCTGTAGCGTTTGTCGCCGATCCGGGTGAAGTACTTATCGACCAAGGGGCGCGGCAGCCGCATCAGCGCCCGTTCCGAATACTCCCCCGCCTCGGCGGCCTCCAGCACCTTGGTGTCGATGTCGGACCCGATGATCTCGATGTCCCAGCGATCGACCTCGGCCCAATTCTCCAGCAGCCAGATCGCGATGGAGTAGGGCTCCTCGCCGGTCGAGCAGGGCATCGACCACAGCCGCACCGGCTGGCCGATCCGCTTCCGCGCCACGATCCCGTCAAGCAGGGTCGAGGTCAGGCAGCGCAGCTGGTATTCCTCGCGGTAGAAATAGGTCTCGTTGACCGTGAACAGCGAGATCAGCCGCTCCATCTCGCGCGGCTCCACCAGCAGCCGGGCGAAATGCTCCGCGAAGCCGCGCGATCCCGCGGCCACGATGCAGTCGGCCAGCCGCCGGTCGACATAGACCCGCTGCGTGTCGCCGAAGACGATCCCGGTTCGCCGGTAGAAGAAGTCGCAAAACCGCCGGAACTCCGGGTCGGTGATCCGGATGTCCGAGGCCACCAGCGGTTCCGTCGGGTTGACGCTGGCCATCGCGTCAGGCCCGTCCGCCGGTGACGCGCCTGATGGCGGCGTTCACCGCGAAGGGCACGATCGGCTCTCCGGGAAAGCGTCCGGCCAGCCGCCGCATCGCCGGCGCCGCGTCGGGTGTGCCGACCTCCGCCAGGATCTCCAGGGCGGCGACGCAGACATTGGCGTCGGTTTCGCGGTCCAGCAGTCCGCACAGCGACCCGGTGGCGTCGTCCGCCGGCAGGCAGCGCGTGATCTCGACGGCCAGCAGGCGGACATCGGCGTCACGGTCGGCCAGCAACTCCGGCAGCAGCGGAAGCACGGCGCCGGGCATCGCCTGCAACGCCTCCACGGCGCCGTTCCTCAAGCCGGCATCCTGCGACCGCAGCAGCCCGGCTAGCGAAGGCGCCGCCTCCGGGATCGCCGCCAAGCTGGTGAACACCGCCTCGCGGACGGCGGCGTCGGTCTCGGTCCCCAGCAGCGCCATCAGCACCGCCACGCTGGCGGGATCGCGCGGCAGCGCGCGGACCGCCCGCCTCCGTTCGGCGGGATCACCGCTCGCCAAATCGGGCCGCCCGTTGTCTGGGACCCCGTCCGAGGGGCCGCGCCGGATCAGGGGCATGTCACCTCCGCCTTCCGCCGAACCGCCCTGACCACAGCCCGGGCGATGTCGGGCAGCGGCGCCACGATGTCGGCGCCGTCGCGTTGGGCCAGCGACCCCGGCATGCCCCACACCACCGAGGTCTCCTCGTCCTGCGCGATGGTGTGGCCGCCCTCCTGGCGGATCCTCACCATGGCCGCCGCGCCGTCATCGCCCATGCCGGTCAGCAGCACGCCGATCAGCAGCTCGGCCGGGACAAGATTGAGGGCGCTCGCCACCATCCTGTCGACTGACGGATGCCAACGGTGGGATGCCGAGGCCGGCACCGGCAGTGCTATCAACCCGGCGGGCCGCCGCGCGATGATCATGTCGGCGTCGCCACGCGCCACATGGACCTGTCCCGGCCGCAGCGGCGTCGAGTGCCCGACCTCGATCACCGGCAGCGCGCAGATCCGGCTCAGCCTCTGCGCGAAGGCTCCCGTGAAGCTGGCCGGCATGTGCTGGGCCACCAGCACCGGCCAGGGCAGGTCGGCGGGCAGCCCGGTCAGCACGGCCTCCAGCGCCTGCGGCCCTCCGGTCGAAGCCCCGATCAGGATCAACCCGGAGCCACGCTCCATCTCCGCGGGCGGCGCCGCCACCGGAATCCGCTCGACCAACCCCGCTCCAGCCTGACCCGCTCCCGCCGGCACCGAACCCAGCCGATGCCGGATCCGGTCGGCCAGCCGCAGCGTCGGCCGCAGCTTGGCCCGCGCCGCCGCCCGGATCTTCTCGACCAGCATCGGCTCGATCCGGTCGATGCTGAGCGAGACTGTCCCCTCCGGCTTGGCGATCACGTCGACCGCCCCCAGCGCCAGCGCCTCGAAGGTCGTCTCGGCGCCCTCGCGGGTTTGGGACGACACCACCACGACCGGCAGCGGCGTCTCGACCATCAGCCGGCCCAGGCAGGTCAGCCCGTCCATCACCGGCATGTTGATGTCCAAGGTCGCGACATGCGGCGCGAAGCTCTTGGCCAGCTCCAGCGCCTCGGCCCCATTGCGCGCCGCCTTGGTCTCGAAGCCGCCGGCGCGCTCGAAGATGTCGGTCAGCAGCTTCCGCATCAGCGCGGAATCATCGATGATCAGGAGACGGATCACGCGTCCATCCCGGACAGCGCGTCGGCCTCGCGCCGGTCCAGCAGGTGCGCCGGATCGAGCAGCAGCACCATCCTGCCGGCGCCGTCGCCGGCCAGGTTGGCGACGCGCGAGATCAGGGCCATCTGCTCCGGCGACAGGTCGGGCGCCGGCTCGATCGCCTCGGCCGCGATCCGCAGCACGCCGGTCACGCCATCGACCAGCAGCCCGGCGCGGACGGTCCCGATCGCCACCACGATGATCCGCCGCCCCCGGCCAATCTCCGCAGGCGGCATCGCGAAGCGCCGCCGCTGGTCGATCACCGGCAGCACGGCGCCGCGATGGTTGATCACTCCCTCGATGAAGGCGGGAGCCTTCGGCACCTCGGTCAGCCGGTCCGGCACCGCCAGCACCTGCTCGACGCGGGAGGACGGCAGCCCGTATTCCACCCCGCCCAGCCGGAAGATCACGAAAGCCTCGGCGCCGGCCAAAGCGGCGCCCGCGCGGTCATCACCCATGTCATCCTCCACCGGACCCAGCCCGCGCGACACCGCCTCCGACTGGAACAGCCGCTCCGGGTCCAGCACCGAGACCAGCCGGCGCCCGCCGTCCAGTCGGCAGATCGCCTCGATCTCGCCGCTGTCCTGCCGGAACAGGGGCGGCACCGGATCGATCAGATCGCCGCCGACCCGCAGGATCTCGCGCGCCCGATCGACCACCAGCCCGGCCCGCACGCCGTTGAAAGACAGCACGATGATCCGCGCGGCGGCGGTGTCAGCCCGCTCGCCCGCTTCCAGCCCCAGCAGGCCCCGCAGGTCGAACAGCGGCACCAAGCGTCCCCGCAGCGTCGCGACGCCCAGCAGGTTGCCGTCGCCATGGGGCATCCGCGCCAGCCGGCCCTCCCGCCGCCCCTCCAGCCGGACCACCTCGCGCACGGCGGAGACCGGCACCGCGTATTCCTCCCCGCCGGCCTCGAAGCTGACCAGCATCAGCGTGTCTTCGCCGCCCGCGACCGCCACCGTTCGGCCGCCAGCGGGGGCCTTCCCCGTGATGGCCACCGCCGCGGCGGGACGCGCGGCCCGCGCCGCCACCCGGCCCAGCACGCGGTCCAGCGCCAGCACCGAGATAGCCGGCCGGGCGCCATCCGCCGGAACCGTCCCGCTGACGAAACCGGCGTCGCCATCACCCGTCCGCTCCAGCCGCGTGCCGTCCAGCCCGACGATGCCGACCACCCGATCGACCCGCAAGCCGACCCGGGTTCCCCGCAGCACGATCACGCGCGTCGCGTCGCCAGCCGGAGACGCGCCGGTAGACGCCGTGGTCCCAAGCACCCGCCCCATGTCGATCAGCACCGTCACGGTGCCGCGCAAGTTGATCAGGCCCTCGATCGCCGGCGGGCTCAGCGGGACGTCGAGCACGTCCGGCCGCCGGACCACCTCGCGGACCTCGGCAAGGGGCAATGCCGCCAGCGTGCCGCCGACATGGAAAAGCAGATGCGGCGCCAAGGCATGGGCGACCGGATCCGATGAAAGCGCCTGGGCGGCAGGGATTGGGGGCATGGGACCGGTCCGGCTCGGCGTCAACCGGCCGAATTCTGCAGTTCGTCGGCCAGCGAGGCGATCTCCTCGATGGCGGCCGCCAGATCCTCCGCGCCCCGCGCCTGCTGGCGAGACGCCGTCGCCGCCTCCGTCGCGGCCCTGCTGGCCTGTTCCGCGGCGGCCGCGACCTCCTGCGTCCCGGCGGTGGCCCGCGCCGCCGCCGACAGGATCACGTCGGCGTCCTTCAGCACGGCGGCGTTGCCGGCGGTGACCGTCGCCATATCGGCCTCGACCGCGCCAAACGTCGTGATGATGTCGCGGTTCTTCTGGACCTCCATCTCGGTGGCGGCCAGCGTCAGTTCCAGTTCCCGCCGGACCGCCCGGACATGGTCCTGGATCGCCCGCACGGTGTCCTTGATCTTGTCGCCATTCTCGGCGGAATCGCGGGCCAGGGTGCGGATGTCGTTGGACACCAGCGAGAACCCCCGGCCAGCGTCGCCGCTGCGCGCCGCCTCGACCGAGCCGCTGATCGCCAGCATGTTGGTCTGGATCGAAACGGTGTTGATGCCATCCACGATCTTCTCGATCCGCCGCACCATCCGTTCCAGCGAACCGATGCCGCCCAGGCTGGCTCGGGTCTGCTCGACCGCCTGTTCGACGCCGCCGATCAGCGACGTCACCGTCCGCCGCCCCTCGGCCAGCAAGTCGCTCATGACGGTCGCCCGCTCCACGGCGGCGCCGGTGGTGGCGCGGGTACGCTGGGCCGCCGCGTCGATCTGCCGGAGCGCCGCACTCGACTGCTGGGTGGCCGCCGCCTGCTGGGCCGAGCCGCGGCTGATCTGATCGACCGCCGTCATGATCTGCGCCGCGGCGCCCGACAACTCCTGGACCGTCGCCGACAGCTCCTCCGACGCGGATGCCACCTGTTCGGCGCCGCGGATCAGGTCGTCGGTCTGGCGCAACTCGTCGGACAAGCCGGACAACTCCTCCGCCGCCAGCCGCGCCTGTTCCAGCGCCAGACTCTGTTCCGCCAGCCCACGCAGCGATTCCTCGGTCGCCGCCGACTGCTCCTCGGCCGCCGCCGCGATCTGCTCGGCGCCGCGCTGGACCTCGACCGACGCGCGCTCGGCCTCCTGCGCGGCGTCCACCATGTCCAGGCTGCTTTGCGCCAGCCCGGCCATGTCGGCGCGCACCTGATCGAGGTTGGTCACCACCTTGGCGCCGTTGTCGACCTCGCGCATCGAGGTCGCCGCCGTGGCGGTGATCGCGGCGGCCAGCGACTTGACCTCGTTCTGGATCTTGTCGACCAGTTCGGTGATGTCGCGAGCACTCTTCTCCGCGACCTCCGCCAAGGCGCGAACCTCGTCCGCGACGACGGCGAACCCATTGCCGGCTTGGCCAGCGCGCGCCGCCTCGATCGCGGCGTTCAGCGCCAGCAGATCGGTCTGGTCGGCGATATGGCCGACTGTGCGGACGATGGAGCCGATGCTCGACGCAAGATCCTCCAGCTCGCCGATCAGGGTGACGGTGGCGGTCTGCCGCTTGGCGGCCGCCGCGATCCCTTCGACCGACGCGGTGATCCGGGCCCCGGTCTCCCCCAACTGGACACGCAACGCCTCGGTCTTCTCGCGCGAGGTGGTCGCCATGCCGCGCGCCTTGGCCAGCAACTCCACGATGCTGGTGACGGCCGAGAGCGACTCGCGCGCGGCGCTGGACGCCTCGTGGGCGCCGCTGGCGATCTGCTCCATCGCGCGCCGCAGCTCCTCCGCCGCCGAGGCCGCCTCGCTGGTCGACGAGGCGATCTCGGTGCTGGCGGCCGCGATCCGCTCGGCGATCTTCTGCTGCCGCGCATAGGTCCGGGCGCGGGCCCGCTGGGGATTGGCGTGGGGCAGGGGGGATTGGGATGGGGATTGCGACGAACTCGGCGGCGCGGCGCCGCCCGACCCCTGCTCCGAAGGCTCGGTGGGGCGCCGCGTGTCATAGGTGGATTTCTTGATCAACGCCATCCGACTTGCCCCTTCTCACCCGCGAACCCAGACCGGGTCGCCTAACCCCGACAGGGTCGCCGTCGGGGGTGAAGCGGCAAACATAAAGTATTGTAACTCGGTCGCAAGCGCTCTTTCCGATCGAATTTTCCGCCAATTCGCCGCTAAATCTTCCAACACACTAAGTACCGCCATCGAAGGGCACGATCCGACCGGTTGGCGGAGGTCTACCACGTGAGCGCTTGGATCTTCCGGATCGTCTCGATGTCGTCCAGTTTCTTGCCGGCCTGGGCTTGGCTGAAGATCAGCAGCATCTCGTTCAGCGTGGCGGCGATCGGCCCGGAGGTCGGCCGCGGGAAGGTCATGCCCGGTATCGCGTCCGACAACCGCTGCCGGATCTCGCGGAGTTCCGCCAGCACCCGCTCGTCCAACCCGCCCTGGACCCCAGCTGTCATCGCCGCGGCCTTGACCAGAAGCACCATCACCTCCCTGTCGTTCATCGGGCGGTGCGACAAGACCGGCTTCTCCGCGACGTCGGCCGAACCGCCGGGACCTGTCAGGGGCAGCAGCTGAAGCATCGGCCCGACATGGGAGGTGAGCAGGCTGGCCGAAGCCACGCGAAGCCCCGTCCGTCCGTTGATCGGCTCCAGTCGAGCCGAGTATTCATGGATCAAGGTCCTCGCCTTGTTCATCGAACACGCCGCGACCGGCGCCGAAGAATCGCCCTCGACATAGACGGGAATATGGCGAACCGATGAAAACCCCACGACCGAGCCCTCGTTTGTTGCCCGGTCACCCTGAAGCCAAAAGTTTTAGAACCAATTAAACCGCATCCCGTCAAGCTGCGGCGCCCACAAAGGGGACATTCTGGTTTGAAGTTTCCCGGCGGATGGTCGTCCTTGAAACATCAAACCAGAATGTCCCCATCCTCCTTACGCTCCGACTCTCGCTCGTTGAATTCCACCGTGACCAATTTGCCCTTTCGCGTGTTGTCTGGAAGCGCCGGGCATGCCGCATGCCCGAAAAAGGCGAAGCGAATGAACGCGATACGATTGAACGCAATGAGTTGGAGGAAGACCATGTCATACCGCACCACGCTGATGGCCGCCGCCGTGGCGCTCATGATCCCGGCCGCCGCGATCGCGCAGACCGCCGCCAATCCGCAGGGGCTGTCGAAGGTGGATGACGACCGCACCGACCTGACCTGGCGGGGACACACGATCGACAAGCTCGAGGACATGGACCTCTACAACAGCGCCGGTGACGAGATCGGCGAAGTCGAGGATGTTCTGATCGACGCCACCGGCCAGCTCAGCGCGGTTTCGGTGGAGTTCGGCGGCACCCTGGGCATTGGCGACCAGGAGGTCGTGGTGCCGCTCGATCGCCTTCAGGTCGGCGAGAATGGCCGTCTGACCACGGACATGGCGGAAGGCGAGTTGAGCCAACTGCCCAAGTGGGACGACTGATCCACAACGCCGGATAACCATCCAACCACCGCCGCCAGGGGGCGCCACGGCCAGCCACCACGCCCCTTGGCGGCACATCCAGATCAACCCCGAACCCGCAAGTCATCGATCGGCCTTCCGCAGCCACCCTGAAGTAAACATACCCCGATGTTCGAATATCGCGTCTGTAGCCCGTCCCAAAATTTCGAATTTGAAACATATAAAATTCGAACTTGAACGATCTTCCGCAAGTATCTACCTTGGGACCGTGCCTGTCGCACGGAAGTATTCATCCGCACCAACAAGCATCCGGATGAATGCTCGCTTCAATCCAGGGGATCGATGATGAAATTTGGCGCGTTCATTGTTGTGGGTCTCGCCCTGATCGCGGCGACGCCCGCGCAGGCGGAGAATTGGAAGAAGAATTTCTGCGGCAACCAAGATTACATCCCGGCCGGTGGCAAATACCCGCATCTGCATTGCGGAAGCGATTTCTATACCTACTCGGCCACCAGCAGCAAACATGTCAACATGGCGCAGGGTGACAAGGTGGATTGTGCCAAGGTGCGCTCGACCATCGACACCATCAAGGCGCTCGACCCCAACACGGCAGGAAAGGCGGAGATGCAGGCCAGCACCGTCAGCGTCGGGCAGGCCTATTGCAAGAAGAAGGACGGCAACTAAGCCCGCTGAAGCGATCCGCCGCCGGCGCGTCGGAACGCCGACTGTTGACGACCGTCGCAGCGGGGATTCCGACCCTCTCGGCGGCGGGAGGCTCAAACCTACCGCTTTGGCTACAGGCCTCACAGTTCTAATTTCATGAATGCATGAAATAAACACGAAGTAACAGAGTGCTCGCCCGAAGTAGGTCAAGTGTACCACTGAACCGTCACGGTGGTTGCCTAATCCGATGCCTCTAAAACTCCATGCGATCCGAAGAAGCGTGATTGCGTCGATCATGCCGGTTGAACCAGGCTCGTAGCACTTGCAGCTCCGGGGTTTGGGATGATCGCATTTATTCGGATTTTCTTCGTCGGGTTGGTCTTCATCAGCCCGGTCGCGCATGCTGAGCAGCCTGATAAGACGGTGATCGCTCTTGAAGTACTCGCCAAATCTGGAAGCACTCGCGCTCAGTTCGAACTTGGACGGCGGCTAGAATCAGGAATTGGGACAAACGCCGACATTTCTAGAGCATTCACGTACTTCTGCCAGGCTGCGGCCAAGGGTCACCCGATGGCTGCCTACAAGATCGGAAATCTGTATCTTTCCGGTAAAGGCGTGGCTCGTAACGAGGCGATGGCGGCCTCCTGGTTTCGTCGCTCAATCGAGCTGGGTAGTCCCGAAGCTCGGGAAATTATGCGCAGATTCTCCAGTATGAAGGATCTGCCTGCTCCGGGTTGTTTCACTGGCAAAATTCCCAACGGTCCACCCGGAGCGACGCAGTCCAAAGCCCGATTGCCGGCGCCGGAGCGCGCGCCCCGATACGTGGTTATCGGATCCGGGAGTGGCTTTTACGTCAACGACTTCGAACTGGTGACCAATCACCATGTCATCAAGTCCTGTGACAAGGTGACGGTGGAAAAGGGGAGCGAGTCCGTCACCGCTACCGTCGTCGCCATCGACAAGAGCCTGGACCTGGTCGTTCTACGCACGTCAACCAAACACACAAGTCATGCTCGCGTTCGCCAAAGTCCTGGCGCCTTGGGTGAGTCAGTTTATCTGTTCGGTTATCCACAACGCCCAATATTGACGTCGATCAACATGACCAGTGGAATCGTCAGTTCACTTACAGGTTTCAAGGGGGCCAAAAACGAGCTTCAAACGAACGCGGCGGTGCAACTTGGCAATTCGGGCGGGCCACTCGTGGACTCCACTGGCGCGGTCATCGGCGTCATCACATCCCTCCTCCGAAACAGTCAGAACGTCGGCTTCGCCGTGAAGAACACCACCCTCATCAACTTCCTGGAGGACAATAAGATCTCCTTTTCCAGTCGCAGCGTCCAGACCGTAGCGGCCACCGATGTCGCCAAGGAGGTCCAAGACTTCACCTTCCCAATCGTCTGTCAGATTAAGCGATAGTGTTATTTCGCCCCGGCTCGTGTTGGAGAGTGCAACGCGGGGGATGACTCTCGACGTGCCGCTCGGGGCAGGGTCGGTTGTAGGTACGAGGATGATCCTCTTGCTCCGAGTATTGGCGCAAGGAAAGCAGGTTAATCGGTACGAAGGAAAAAGCGCCAAGGCTGCATCAGATGTGCGCTTC
This sequence comes from Skermanella stibiiresistens SB22, assembly GCF_000576635.1. Classification (GTDB taxonomy): domain Bacteria; phylum Pseudomonadota; class Alphaproteobacteria; order Azospirillales; family Azospirillaceae; genus Skermanella; species Skermanella stibiiresistens. The sequence goes on along the minus strand of NZ_AVFL01000036.1, from coordinate 41,745 downwards.
GCCGCAGCTGTTTGCCGCGCTCCTTACCCGGTACTTATCGAGTCCGCACAGTGACACGGTGCCGGAATTGGAAGAGCCAGCCAACCCGGAAGGTTGGCTGGCTCTTCTGCTGGTAGCGGAGGAGGGATTTGAACCCCCGACACAAGGATTATGATACTTCTCCAACCCGTATAATATCAATGGGTTAGAGACGTTTTGTGGCGGTCTTGTGGCGGTGCGAACGCCGTTCGCGGTCAGTCGGATTGCGGCTCGAGCGCGGCGATCCGTGACTCCATTGCGGACAAGCGGGCGTCCTGCTGGATTTGGCCATGCCGAAAGGCGGCCACCACCATGGCCCACAGCTCGCTCTCGCGGACGCCGTACCTATCGCGTTCGACTCCATCGTCGCCGATCCACTTGTCGTAACAGACGACGCCGTAGCAAAAAGCGTCGAGGCCGTGATCCGCGAAAAGGGACACCACGTCCTGAGCGCGCACACCAAAATGAACACGTGCCGCGGCGCCCTTGGTCTCGATGGCCTCAATCCATCGATAGGCTCCGATCAGATCGGCGACCCCGATCGCGACGGCCAGTTCGGCCGGCGAGAGGGGACCGCGCCATTCTTTTTCGCGAGCGTCGGACGTGGAGATCACCGCCGTGCCGGCGACCAGTTGGGCGACGCGACGTGCGGACGATCCCACGCGGAGCAGGTTGTCGAGGGTTGGCGCGAACGTCCCATCGCTCATGACATCGAAAGCGCCGCCGGCGGATTGCAGCCGCGCCGCGCCAGCTGGCGTATTGATCGACATCAGCAGCAGGTCGCCAGCGCCGTAGTACCCCATGCCTCCTACCACCGTGCCCGCCGAGTTTTTCAACCCGAAGGCCGAAATTCCGCTCGGCTCGGTGTTCCTAATGTATGACACGTACTCATACGCTGCGGCCTTGACGATGTCCTGTGGCTCCAAAGTGGCCCAGAAGGTCACTTTCCCGGCCTGTATTTCCAGCACTTTCTGGCCAGCCACCGAAAGCGCGTAATGGTTCTGTCCGATCCGGTAGAGGCCATTGTCCTGGTCATTCGCGAACGCGATGCCCGGCGCCGCGGCGCTCCCGTCGCCGAACCGACCGGCGAGCGCCAGGTCCGCGGCGGCCTTGTACAGCGTCGCCAGGGCCTCCATGCGCGCCGTCAGCCCCGCCGTCGACAGGTAGAGCTTGAGGATCGCATAGGTCTGACCCGACCCCGTGGCGCCGAGGTATGGGGTCGTCAGGGTGAGGTGGGTATTGTCTTCCACCGCGCCCAGTTGGTACGGGCGACCGTCCGGCCCGAAGAACACGTCGTCGGCATCGGCGCCGGAAAAGCCTGTGCCGGCGCCGACGACGGCGGTGGATCCAGCGGTGACGCTCACGGTGCCGGTGCGCAGCCATGTCATCGTATCAAACTCCCGTGTAGATAATGTGGTTGACGACCAGCGTCGGCTGGAGGATGGGGTGCGATTGACCGCCGCCGACGGCGTTGTCGAACGACGTGTCAGTGTCCAAGCTACCGATGTCCGTGTAGGACGCTCCGATGTAGCGGCCTGGATTCGCGGCGATGCCGGCACTGACGCCGGTGGGCATAGGATGCGCGTGATGCGGGATCTCGGAGATGTCGAGCAGGTGTTGCTCGGCGCCGCCGGCAGCGCCGAGCGTCGAGCCGGAGATCGACGTCGCCAGCCGGCCCGCGACGGAGCCTCCCATATTGTCCCGGCCAGCCGCCACGCGGCCGCGGAGATCTGGCACCTGGAAGGTCGTGGCGCCATCTCCCGCGCCATAGGTCGAGCCGATCGCCGCGTGGAGCGCCGGGTAGTCCGACCGGCTAACCAACTGACCAGCGCACCACAACCAGCCCTGCGGCAGCGAGACGCCGGCATAGGGCGCGATCACGCCGACCGGCAACAGGCGACCGCCGGCCAGCACCGCATCGTACGCGGCCCGGGTCGCGCGCAGGGAGTCGGCGAGGCCGGCGGCCGACAAGCTGACCAGCAGGATCGAGTAGCTTTGACCTGCTCCCGACGCGCCGCGATACGCGGGCGCGATCGTCAGGTGGCCGTCGTTGGTTATGGCCGTCAGGCGGTACAGCCGATCATCGGGACCGACCAGCATGTCGCCCGGCGCGGCGGCGCCGAAGTTGGTACCGGCGCCGAGCACCATGTCCGAGCCGGTCGCCACGGTGACGGTCCCCGCGGTCAGCCAGGTCATTGGGGCAGCTCCCCAATCGCCGCCAGCTGGGCCGCGACGGCGGCGTCGAGGTCGGCCGGCGCCGCGAAGATCTCCGGGAAGGTCAGGTGGTAGGTGGCCACCACCTTGCTGACCGGACCGATCTCGTCGAGCAGCTGGACCTCGGCCTCGGTCCTGGGCACGCCGAAGGCCACCGCGGTTGAGCGGATCACGACTTTTCTCATTGTATCCTCATGGTTAGATGAATGTGCCGGCGTGGATGCGGTAACTGAGCGTACCGCCGACTAGGGTGAGGTTCAGGCTGGGGTGGGTGCCGGAATTTTGGTTCCACCACTCCTCCTCGAGGAGGAGTTGGCCGGAGACCGCGCGGAACGTGATCGTCCATAAGCCGCGCATGGTGCGCTGGACGTCCTCTCGGTACCAACCCCAGACGATCGTGCCGCCAGCCGAGAAGACGCCGACATTCGGCAACCCGCCGCCGGCCGGCGCGCTGACCGCCTTGACCTGCCCCATCACGAAATCGGCTTCGCTGTTGATCGACCCCAGGACGGTAGTCGCGCGCTGCATCCTGTTGTTATTCGACGGCTTGTCGGCGATCGACACGGTGCCGGTCAGCAAATTCGTGATCGCGAACATCCGGCGGTTGGTGTCGAACACCGTCTGCCCGGCGGCGTTGGTCACGTGGATGCGGTCGGACGCCATGTTGAGGCTCATGACGCGCACCCAACCACGACCGCCGCGAAGGACACGTCCGATGGTGTCGTGACCCCCGTGTTGGTCGCCGACACCCCACGGTAAACCCAGCCGCTGACAACGTAGGAGACGCCCTCGCCGCGATAGTCGTTGCCAGCCCCGGTCGATGGCGCCAGCGCGATGGTCTTGCCGCCGACCAGCGCGAATTCGGGACTATCGCTCTTGGCGATGTACTTCCGCGCGGAATTCAGTTTTCCGGCCGATGCGCGGAAAGCCGACGGTGAGAGATACAAGACTTCGGTCATTGGAAGTTCCGATCGAAGACGAAAATCCTGTAGTTGAAGGTTTGCGCCGGCGCCTTGACCGCGATCTCGTGGATGACGACGTGGGTGTCGGTCGAGCCCAGCGTCAGGCCGCGAAAATCGCAGGGAGACGGGGCCATCCAGGTGATCGTGGTGCCGACCAGCGGCTGACCGGATGGTACCAGCACACCGGCGACCAGCGGCGTGCCGGTGCGCCCGTGCGCGAAGAGCGACCGGCTGGTCGAGCCGGAGCCGGCGCCACAAGCAAGCGTCCCGGTGTGCTCGGACACGACGGCGAGGTAGTCCAACGACGAATGAAAAAACAGGTGGCGCAGGTTGCCGAGCGGGTTGTCGACCGCTGCGGACGTGCCGTCGTGGATGACGACGGTACCGTCGCTGCCCCGCGCGTACAGGGTCTTGGCCATGGTCCTACACCGTCATCGAAAGGCTTTTGCCGTCGAAGTCGAGCACGAACTTGTCGTCGGTCGACCGCAACTTGACCGCTGTCAAAAGCTCGATGAAGCCGTCGGCGATCGAGACCTTGCCGCCACTCACGACGAAGGGCGCGCGGACCTCGGAGCCGTCCAAATTGACCACCAGAAAGCGGTCGGCCAGCACCGCCACCTCGGAGCCCAGCGTCGCGTCCGCCGATACGCCGATGCCGGCAAACACCTTCCGGCCACCGGCCACGGTCTGGACCTTGACCTCGTATTTGGCCGATAGCTGGTCGGTTAAGTTGCTGACGGCGGTGGCGACTTGTTGTACGGCCGCCGTGCCGTTGTCCGCGACGACTTGCACCTGGTCGATCCGCTCGCCGATGGCGCGATCCTCGTCGATCCTGGCCTGACGCTCGGTCGCCACCGCGACCGTCGTCGAGTCAAGCCGCACCGCCGCCTCGTCGATCCTGCGCGCCAAGGCGCTGGTCGTGGTCACCCGGGTTTCGGCCTCGGACAGGAGCGCCGCCGCCGCCTCCGCGATCTTGGCGCCGAGCAAGCCGCGCTGGTGGGCTTCGGCCAGCTCGCCCTCGATCACGCGGGTCAGCAGGTCCTGCTTCAGCAGCGCGATCCCGCGTTCCTGGGCGATGGTCTCCAGCTGCTGACCGACGTCACCCTCGTCCGCCCGCCTTTGAGCCACCGCGACCAGCGACTTGCTCTCCGACGCCTGGGCACCGAGCGCGTCAGCGCTGGTGCGACGCACGGTCTCGATCGCCGACTCGTTGGTGGTCAGGCGGGTGCCGTGATCGCCGATCGTCCCCTCTGCGGTGGTGACGCGCGCGGCCACCAGCTCGCGGGCCGTCGCCTCGGCCGACACAGCGTCGGCCCGGGCCTGCCGCTCGTCCTGGAGCCCGGCCTCGGTGCCGGCGATCCGGGTGTCGGAGGTCTCAACCCAGCCGCCAGCCTCCCAGCGGTAGGAGCGGTTGCCATCGTCGGCGTCGTACCAGATGTCGCCGTCCAGGCCGGCCGCCGGCGCCGTCGGCTGACGGTAGGTCCTGTTGCGGGTCGCGACGGTTGCGGCCACCAGCTCGCGCGCCGTCGCTTCGGCCGTGAGGGCGTCGGCCCGAGCCGACCGCTCGCTCTCGATCGCCGCCTCGTTGGTGGTCAGCCGGGTGCCATGGTCGCCGATCGTCTCCTCGGCGGTGGCGACACGGGCGGCCACCGCCTCGCGCGCCGTCGCCTCGGCAGTGAGGGCGTTCGCGGTGGCGGTCCGGACATCGGCGATTTCGGCGTCCACGTCGTCGATCCGCGCCGTCAATTGGAGGCTGGCGGTGGCGGCTGCCGACACGCCTTCGGCTATGGCGGTGGTGAGTTCTTCCCTGGCGTAAGCGAGATTGGCCCGCACGCGTTCGCCGCCTTCGGCTTCAGCGACCAGGGCTAACAGTGTCAGCTCGGCAGAGGTGTCCGAGGCGACCGCGATCAGGGACCGGGTCTCTTGGGCGGTCGCGGTGTCGCCGTCGATCCGCGAACGCCGTTCGTTGGTGATCTGGGTAAGCGCCGACCCAAGCTCCACCTGGATCGTCTCTACGTCGGATGCGACGGCGGCGATCGCGGTGACCCGGATTTGCGATTCAGCGACCAGAGCCGCCTGGACATCGCCAACCGTACCGGACAGCTCCAGCCGGGAAGCCGCCTCGGCGGCGAGGCCGTCGACGATCGCGGCCGTCAGGTCGGTGCGGGCCCGGGCTACCGAGGTGCGCGCGGCTTGGTCGCCCTCGGCCGACGCGACCAGCGCCGCGAGGGTGCGCTCGTCGCCGGCGGTCTGGGTGACGGCCAGCCGCTCGATCGCCACGACCTCGTTGGAGATCTTGCCGGCGAGCGCGTCGATCGCGGTCTCGGCCGTGGTCAGTCGCTCGGACTCGCCGTTCAACTCCACCTTGGTCGCGGCGAGCTGCAAGGCGGCCGACAGCCCGTCGATCGTCGTCTCGGCGGAGGTGAGGCGCGTCGCCTGAGCGTCCACCGAGGTCTGGCTGGCTTTGAAACTCACCGTCGCGGTGAGACCGTCGATCGCCGTCTCGGCCGTGGTCAGGCGCAGCGTGACACCTTGAAAAAGCGCGAGATCGGCCTCGCCCAGCACGGCCGCCGCCAGCACGTTGTCCACATAAGTGACCGATGCCTTGGTCAAGACAGACGCCTTGATCGCGTCCAACGTCACCGTGACGTTGTTGACCCGCGCGTCGTTCTCTCCACGGTACGATTCCAGTGCGTAAAGCACCACCTTCCCGGTGGCCGGGTCGGTCCGGATGCCGGCGTCGCGCAACAGGCTCGATGTCTCCTGCTGGCTGGCGTGCAGCGACAGCAGCGCTTCGCCCAGCTGGTGGCGCACCTCGACCTTCACGGATTCGAGCCGGTCGGCCACGTCGGTCGCGGTGGTTTCGACCTTGGTCAGCCTGATTCGCGCCGATTGGAAGTCGGGTACGAGGGTGTTGATCTGGCCGATCAGGCCGCCGGTGATCGTCGGTACCGTCGGCACCCGCACGCCGTCGACCTCGTTGAACAGGTCGGTCGTGTCGATCAACTCGATCGTCTCGAGCAGGTCCGGCACCAGGGTGGAGCGCTCGACCACTTGGTTGGCCAAATCATCGTGACTGAGTTGCTCGGTGGTCGCGACCGTGCCCAGGGTCGAATTTAGTGGGCCGCGGTTGCCGCCAGCGTCGACCGCGTAGGCCCACAAATAATGTGTGACCAGTCCGCGCAGGTTGCCCTGGCGCAGCGTGACGCGGGCCAGCGGCGTCGCCGGCGTCGTCGCGACGGGTAAGGCCACGGTCCAATCGTCCACGGAGGCGCTGATCAGGGTGATGCTCGCGACATCGCGGTCGGCGGGTGCTGTGCAGGTCACCACGATTTCGCGGTGGCCGCCGATCGCCGCCAACGCGGCCGGAGCACCGGGCGCCAAGCCCTCGCCCTCGACCATGTAGGACGCGCTCGCCGGCACGCTGAGGCGCCCGTCGGCCCCCTCCGCGATCACCTCGATCCGGTGCTCGCCCTCCTCCGCGTCGAGGATCTCCAGCCGACCGGCTGCACTTTCCAGCGCCTGCCGCCAGAGGCCGTCCGCTCCGGCGATCCGGAGGCGGTGGCGGAGCGCCGAGGCGGTCGGACGCCACAGCCACGTCAGCTTGGTTCGCCGGGTCCCGGCCGACCAGTACAGGCTTTCCGATCCGCGCGGCTGGCTTGGTGCCACCACGTCCGCGAAGCTGATACCGGGGTCGTAGTCCGGGATCGCCTCGCCATCGGCGGTGTGGACCGCTGGCGCCATGTCAACCAGCGTCAGCTTGGCCGAGAGATCCGGGCCCGGCTCGATCGCCTTGACGACGCAGGCCAGCGTCTCGCGGCCGAGGCGTCCGAAAGCGACCAGCAAGTCGCGTCGCAGGAGATCGGCTGGGATCGGATCCACGAAGGTCAGGACCGACGTTTCGCCCGGCGCGGTCACCACCGCCGCCAGCCGGTTCGGCCGGCCGCGGCCGAGCCGGATCGAGAGGCCGTAGTCCTGGCCCTCGACCATCTCGACCGTGTCGTCGAGATCGACACCCGTGGCCAGCTCGCCGACGATGATCACCGCCTTTATCCTCGCCTGGGCCAGTCCGACCACCAGGACATCGTGGGCGACGTCGACCGGGTCGCCCCGCGCCACGACGATGTGCTCGACGTCCTGATAGACCGTGTAGGTTTCCGGCCGGAGGATCAGGCAGGCCAGATGGTAGCGGCCATGGCGCCAGGCGAGATCCGCGTCGGTGATGCCGTCGCCCAGGTCCAGCGCCTCGAACACGGTGGCGTTGGTCGCGTCGTAGCCGTCGGCGTAGACGGTGATCTGGTCGCGGCGCCAGCCGGCGGCCTCGCTGACGAAGCTGACCCGGAGCGCGTGGAGATCGCGGCGGAATGTCTTCACGCTGCTGAACCCCCAGCTGTTGCGCGGGGTCAGCAGGTGGACGGACGCGGCGCGCGGCCGGTCGATCAGCACGCCGTATCGACCGGATGGCATCGCGAAGGCGGCGCGGCCAGCCGAAGCGATGTCGTCGAGCAGCTCACGTTCGGTCTGGCCCCCGACGACAGAGGAATAGCTCCAGCCCTGGATCCGGCACCAATCGTGGAACTCGATCAGGCTGGACAGGTCGAGCCGATCGTCGCCGACCGGCACACGGCCGAACGGCGCCTGGAGCACATGGCGGTAAAGCGATGCCGGGTTGGTGGTCGCACGGTCGATCCACTGTCCTGTCGCGTGGTCGTAGTCCGGCAGGATCGATGTGACCAAAACAGAGAATGCCGGGAGCTGGCCCTGCAGCTGGCCGCTCGCCTTGACGCGCAGCGCGATGGTGGTCGCGTTGGTCATGACGGTGTCGGACAGCGGAGCCTCGTTGCGAAACCGCCGCAGGATGTTCCACCAACTTTCGTCGGCGACCCGGTCGGAGGTGCTGTCGCCGGTGATGCGGGTCAGCCGGACCGTGTAGTCGCCGCGCGCGACCGGCCACGTCACCGTGACCCGAACGGCGTTCGCGCGCGACGCCGTGACCGTCCGGGTCTCGACCACGGTCCAGTTGCCGCCGCTGGCGCGGTACGCGACCTCGATGCTGACGATCCGCTCCACGCGGTCGCCCCGGTCGTTGTATTCGACCAAGCCGCGCGGGAACTCGATCTCCACCGCCAGCTCGTCGGCGCCGGCCGGCGCCGCGCGCTCCACCGCGACTCCCGCCTTGAGCTGGGTGCCGACGCTGGTCTCGGCGGCCGAGCCCGGGAACAGGGTATGGGCGGGATCACCGGGCTGGCGGACATCGATCTCGACGCCCTCATAGGCCGTCAGGGCGGTGTCGCCGAACTGGTGCGCCGAAACATCGTAGCGGCCGAGGCCGACGACGAAGAGCATGCGGTAATAGATGTCGTCGCCAATCATCTCCCGGTAAGGCTGGGCCGCGAAGTCGCAGACGTGACGGCGGCGACCGAGGATCACGGGCATTGGCTCGTAGGGCCGCAGCCGGTTGGCGGCGCCCGCGATTCCGTACACCGGATCGTCGCGGACGGACGCGCCCCGGCTGTCGATCCTCGCTTTCGGCGGCGGGGCCAGCGCGTTGATCGCCAAGCTGCCGACCAGCCCGATCGCGCCGCTGATCGCTCCGGTCAGCAGCGCCATGCCGGTCCCGGTGGCGGTGAGACCAAGTCCGAGGCTCGAACTCAAGGCGCCCGCCAGTGGGCCCGCGAAGGCGAAGGCCGCCGCCATGACCGCCAGCGTCAAGATCGTCCGGAGCGGGTTCTTGCCGCCGCCACCTCCGCCGCCGGTGGCGACGGCGCGGAACACCACCGTTACCCCGGTGCGCGGCCGGATCCGGTGCGCCAGCGCTTGGGGTACTTGGTGCGGACCGAGCCAGATCAGGCAGTGCTGGCGCCTAAGGTCGATCCCTGCCGCCTCGGCGCACTCCACCAGCGTGGCCGGCGCCGGTACCAGGGCCTCGACCCGATCCGCCGCGAACGGCCGCGGAGCGGCGATCACGCGGATCTGGCCGACCGGCAAGCGCGTTTCCGGCGGCAGGATCTCGCCGTCCAGGACGGACAAGCCATCCATCATCACGCGGCCTCGGTCAGTTCGGGGTGACGGACCACGGCGACCAAGCGCGGCAGGATGTCCGGGCGGTCGAGCCGGTCCAGGCGCACGCCGGCGCCGGCGTCCTCGGTGTGGAGCAGCCAGCCCGGCGCCGCGAGAATGCCGCAGTGGCAGACGTGGCGACCGATCCGCATCAGGGCGACGTCCAGCGCGCGGGGCTCCAGGTGCCAGCGCAGCGGCTCGGCCAGCGCCGACCGCGTCGCGACCTGACGCCAGCGATCACGGTCGTATCCCGCCACCAGCGCCGCCAGGGCGGCCCGATCGGCGGCCCCGCCGGCGGGAACCGTGTCCGCGAACAGCGGCATCTCGATTCCGGCGACAGCCAGCAGCACCAGGCGCACGAGGCCGTAGCAGTCCACCGCGTCGGGACCGCGCGCGCCAAGCCGATAGGGCAGGCGCTGGAAGTCGGCGACCCACGGCGCCGGATCACGGGCGGGCATCATCATGACCATGATGATCAGAACACTCCCGGCGCGGTGGCCGGATCGTAGCGGAGATCCGGCCAGGCGTTGCGGAGCTTCGGCTCGTAGCCGAGCGAGCCTGAGACCTGCAGCGCGTCGTAGGACGCGCTGGCCAGTTCGAAGGAGTAGGGACCCGCTTCCAGCAGGTCCGGCGTGTCCAGCTCGACGATCTCGATATCGACGGACACCGGCGTCGCGATCTGGCGGAGCGTGGTGACGATCATCTGATCGACGTTGTCGATCCGGATCGTGACGCGGGCGGTCTCGCGCTCCTTATCCGCCGGCAGCGCCACGTCCATCGGGTAGGCGACATAGCGGGCACCCCGGCTGATCACGTCGGCCTGATTGGCGGCGAGCCGGATCGGATCCTCCAGGTCGGGGTGCGAGATCCTGACCAGCAGGATGTAGGCTTGTCCTGTCTCGCTGGCCTGCAGGCCATCCCAGACGCGTTCGGACACTTGGCGCGGCATCAGGCGAGCCTTTCCAGTTTGGCGGTGAGTTTCCATTTGACGCCAGAAGGCTTGATGTCCGGCGCGTCGGCGGTGAATCGGTACTCCCGCGCCACGCCTTGGCGCGGATCGGTCCAGGCGAATCGCTCGGTGCCGTCCTTCAGGGTGGCGCGGAAGAACGTCTCGAACGTCGTGACCTGCTCGGTGGTCAGCAGCAGCACGAGCGCCACCGGGTCGGGAGCAGCGGAACCGCGCCGGCGGAGCTTGGCCGGACCCGAGTCCATGGCGGAGCGGATCACGTTGCGGCCGAGCTGCTCCCCGTAGCCCTCGCGCAGCGGGAACGCCGGCAGATAGGCGGGCCAGGTTGCCACGGTCATCAGGCGCCTCCCGGCCGCAGCCCGTAGGCCGCCCGCATCTCGATGTCGTACCGCCCGTCCAGCAGGGCGGTGCCGACCGTGTCGGTGATCAGGATCTCGATCTCGCGCGACCCGTCCGGTCCGTTGCGTTCGGTCACCTGGGCGGGTGCCGCGTCGCCGCTCCGCTGGTCGATGATCGTGATCGACACCGGTGCCGCGACGGACGGCGCGGCGCCGGTGGCCGGGGCGGTGGCGCGCGGACGAACGCCGTTCGGGATGAACAGCTCGGGCTGGGCGTCGATGCCGATCCGGTAGGGCTGGCCGGCCCGGCCGGGGCCGCCGCTGTCGCGTGACTCCATGCCCGCCGGATACTGGCCGCGTGGGTAGAACTGCCCGGGCACGTCCGGCACGAAGATCTCCGGCTGGGCACCGCGACCGATCAGGTAGGGCTGGCCGGCGCTGCCGGGGCCGCCGCTGTCGCGAGGCGGCATCGGCTTCGGCACGTAATTCTTGGGAGTGCCGAGCGAGAAGTTGTCGCCCGTCAGCCCAGGTGTCCCGAACAGCGACGCTCCGAAGCTCTCCAGCGCCTTGGCGAAGAAGTCGAAAGCGGGCGATGTGGCCTTGAAGAACAGCCTCTCCCACAGCTCGCGCTCGATCGCCTGGCCCACGCGCGCCAAGCTGGCCTCGCTGCCGCTGGCCCAGTCGGCCAGCGCCCGGGCGCTGGAGCGGCCCCAGCCCTGGATGGTCTCGCCAAGCTCCTTCCAGCCGCTGTCCTGCTTCTTCAGGGCCTCGCGCATGTCGTCGGCCGAGGCCATGACGGCCCGCTGGTACGTGCTGGCGGTGATGGCGCCTTCCTGGTGCAGCCGGGTCAGTTCGGCGACGCGCGCGTTGTGCTGCTCCTGGGGCGTCAGGGTTTCCTGCAGAACTCGGCGGCCATCGTCCAGCGCCTGGGTGTGCGCCTTGGCCGCCTGTTCCGCGTCCCAGCGCCGGCCGGCCTCGATCTGGATCGCCTCGGCTTGATCCTGGGTGACTTCGATGTTCGCGCGGCGCGCGACCTCCTCCGCCTTGAGAAGCGCGTCGGAGATCGCGCGTTGGCGATCCGTCATGGCGATCTGCTCGCGCTCGACCGCCAGCAGTTCGATCTGGCGTTCGATGGTGGCCACGGCCTCGCGGCGCTGCTCCGCTTCACGCTGGAGCGGGGCGTTGTCCCGCTTGGCGGCGTCGGCCTCCTTCTGGTCGATGTCGGCCCGTTGGCGCTTGGCGATCAGTTCGGCCTGGGCGATGGCGTCGTCAATGGCGGTTTTGTTGGAGCCGTCGGGCGCGCGCAACGCGTCCAGCTTCTTGCGCGTCTCGGCGAGCTGGTCGTTGACCGCCTTGATCTGTTCGGCCGGCGTGGCGACCTTCGCCAGCTCCTTCTCCAAGTCCTCGCGGATCTTCTTCAGACCATTGAGCGCCTCGTTGGTGCTGGCGCCAGCGTTGCCGGCGGAGCCGCCGCCGGGCGGGCCCTGGAGGAAGGCGATGCGCGCTTCGAGCTGGTTGATCAGCCGCTGCTGCTCGGCGATCTGGTCGTCGAGCATCTTGCGGCCAGCAGCACCGCCGATGACGACGCGGGCATTTCGGGTCGCCTGCAGTTCGGCCAGCTCGGCCTTCTCGTTCGCCAAGTCATAGCGGAGTCGTTCCAGCGAGCGGTCCTCGGTCGCGCGGAAGCCCTCGCGCGCCAGATGGACCTCGCGGAGCACGCCGAGCACGGTGTTCTTCCACGTGGTATCGAACCACGTGGCCCACTCGCTCCACTCCTTCTTGCTGGCGAGCGCGGCGTCGATGTTCTCCCGTTCGAAGATCGCGGCTTGTTTGCCGGCGTCCTCGATCGCCTGCCGGCCCCGGCCCAGCGCCAAAGCGACGCGCGGCCCGGCCTCCTCGCCAAACAGCTTGGCCGCGACGCCGGCGCGCTCGGTCTGGCTGGGAATTTTGGCCAGCGCGTCGGCGAGGTCCAGGATGATCTGGTCGGTGGACTTGATCCCGCCAGCGGCGTCGCGGACGGAAACCCCGAAGCCTTCCAGCGCCTCGGCGGTGTCGTTGCCACCTTGCGCGGCTTCCGCCAGATTCGGCAAAAACTCGCCCATCACGTCGGCGAATTCGCCGGCGCGGAGCCCCAGCGATTCCAGCGCGTGCCCCATCCGCTGGTACTGCTCGACGCTAATGCCGGCGGCGTCGGCCGAGCGCTGCAGCTCCACGGCGGTGTTGACCGCATCCACGCCCATCTGGGCGATTGCGCCGACCGTGACGCCGGCGGCGAGACCGGCGACACCCGCCTTCAGCGCGCCGACCGTGCGGTCGAGCGCCAATAGGCCGACGCTGGCACCGGCGGAACCGCGCTCGATGGAACTCAGCGCCGCCTGGCCCTCCTTGCCGAGGTCACGGAGCGCCCGCTTCAGCGCCTCCTCCCCTTCGGCGGAGAGGCGGATCGAAAGATTTCGCGTTGTCATTTCATTAATCGCGATCGGACATGGCTCCGCGAACGGCGTTCGCGGGGGGAGGCGGCATGTCTGATTCGATTGGTTTTTTGGTGATCATGGGTATCGCGATCGTGATCTACTTCGCGCCGACGTTCATCGCGGTGGAGCGGCGGCATCATCAGATGTGGGCGATCGTCGCGACCAACATCATTTTCGGCTGGACGTTCATCGGCTGGGGTCTGGCCATGATCTGGGCGGTGTCCGCCAAGCGCTGACTTCGGGGTCATTCCGGCTCCCGATCCCGCCGCTTCTGGATTTCGATCAGCAAGCCATGCTCGACGGCGGCCAGCAGCGGTGCCGCCACGTCGGCCGGCACGCCGGACGCCTCGCACACGGACAGGGCCGCCGGCATGTCCACGTGCCGCCAGCCGTCCATGTCCGTGGTCCGACACTGCATCGCCGCTTGCCATGCCGCGTTGCCTTCTACGCTGCGGGGCTGGTGGCGGACGTAGGGACAGAGCTGGCCGTCGGCGCCGCGCTCGCCCCGGGCGCAAGGCTGGCCTCGGTCGGAACAGGAGCCGCAGTATTCGGAGCCTCCACCGAAGTGCCAGATCGCACGTTCTCTGAGAGCTTTTTTTCGGCGTCGACCTCCGGCGACTTGTCCCACAGGGTCAGGAAGCGGTCGGCGATCACCGGGGCCAAGTCGAACAAGTCGGCGATCGCCGTCGCGGTGACCGGCGCCGGGCTGGAACCGTCCGCGCTCTCGACACCTGTCCATTCCTTGATCGCGTAGAGGCCGAGCGACTGGACGTAGAAGGCGTCGGCGAGGCCGGCGCGGATGTCCGGGTCCGACAGGTCGGGCAGGTCCTGGCCGACGACGCCGTTGGCGCGCAGGGTATCGAGCGTTTCCAGCAGGTCGCGCACCTTGCGATGTGCCGCCGATCGCGCGGCGGAACAGATGGCGTAGGCGCGTGGCCGCAGCAGGACCTTGACCCCGTAGCCGAGATCCTCCCAGGCCGCGACGCGCGGCTTATCCTCGACCCTGATCATGGTGCGTAACTCGCGACATCGTTGGTCAGGACCGCCGTCATCGCGGCGGCGGTGGTGACGGCGCCGGCCGCCTGGCGCTTGGCGGCCATCCAGGCGTAGCTGGCTTCGACTCCGGCCGGCCCGGAAATCGACCGCTGGGGCTTGGGGAGCCAGACACGCGGATAGGCGATCGACAGGGCGGCGCCCGGGCTTGGCTGCCAGCGGTACAGGAGATCGACGGGCGTGTCGGATTCCGCGCGGCTCTTCAGCGTGCCGGACCCGAACCGCGCGGTGATGGTGCCGTCGAGCTTGGCCGTCGCCACATCGATGTCGGCGATCCGGCCACCGTATCCGAGCGACCGCACTCCGCTCAGGGAGTTGTCGTAGACCATGCTGCTGGCCGTGATCTCCGCGACCTGCTGGCCGTCCACCAGGAGCGATCCCTGGGCCTGCAAAAAGCGCTGATAGGCGTGGGTGACCACGTCGCCCAGCGCGGCGCTGACGACTTCATCCTCGCGGTGCGCGATCAGGCTCGCGGTCAGCGAGGCCCGGCCGGTGCTGGCCAGGGCGAGCTGGGCGCGGGTCATCCAGACGCCGAGCTGGCGCCAGGTCAGCGCCGCCGGCGTCGAGCGAATGACCATGGTGGCGCGTCGGATGTCGGAGGCCGAGCAGCCGGACCCGTATGTGTGGGTATAGGTGGCGGTCAGCGTGGCGCCGCTGACCGTCGCGGCGCTGGCGGCCAGGCTGTACTCGGCGCCAGACGCTCCGGAGGTGTCGTGCTGGATATCCAGCCGGACGCCGTCGCCGACGGTGTAGGTCGCCGCCGCGACCTCGGCCACCACCGAGGCGTTGGCGGCCGCGGCGAGGGCGGTGACCGAGGCCAGAAGGTTGGCGCCGGTCTGGACCTCGGTCGCGGTGGCGGGGGCGCCTGACACGAAGGTGAAGACGGTGCCGTCCAGGGTGACGGTGTCACCCGCGCGCGGGTCGGCGCCGAAGGTGACCGAGCCGTAAGCCTTGCTGGCGGCCGTCGTCGGCAAGCCCAGCAGCAGCGCCAGCCAGAAACCGGTGCCGCGAACGTCCATCGGCACGGCGATGTCGCCATCCACCGTTTCGTCGCCGCGATCCGGATCGGTGGGATCGCGGCCTTGGCCAAGCAGGTCCGAGGTCTCCTTGCCGATCCGGCCGCTGAGGCCGTGGGACGTGAAGGGCAATCGCAGATAATCGCCGGCGGCTGGCGTGCCGATCGCGCCGGATTCGAGGCGGCCGAACAGCTCGCAGTCGAGGCCGGATAGGACGCGGAATGTCATCGTGGGATGTCCCGTCAGAGCAGGGGGTTGGTGGTGGAGTAGGTCAGCGTCACTTCGACGACGGCGCCGCGAAGGCCGGAGGCGCCCTCGATGGCCTCGTCGTCGAGATCGCGGGCCGCCGACCACGTCAGTCGCGTGACCGTGCCGCCGAGGGTTTGGTCCGCCGCGAGCGCCTGGCCCAGTCCGCGCAGCAGCTCGTCGAGATTGGCGATCCGGGCCGCGCGCGGAGCGGCCTGGACGATGGCCTCGACCAGTGCCACGTGGTCGTATTCGTAGGTCGGCGGCGAGAGGGTGATTTCCGGATCGCCCGGATCGCCGTCGCGGAGGATCAGCAGGCCACCCGCCGGCGCCGATTGCGGCAGCGGCTCGTTGCGGGTGACCTTGGCGCCGGCGACGCGCGACAGCACCGCCTCGAGGCCGGCGAGCGCCCGCTCGCGCGTGCTGAGGGTCACTTGGCGGCCTCACGGTTCCAGGCATCGACGATCAGGGTGATCAGCTCGCCCTGCCATTTCCGCGCGGCAGCGTCGATGTCCAGCCGCTTGGGCATGCGGGTCTGTTTGACCAGGTTGAACATCACCACCGAGGTCTGGCCCAGACCGGTCTTGGCGCGTTTGACGCCGATGTTGCGGTAGCCGCGCACCTTGCCGTCGGCCTTGCGGACGCTGGCGACCAGCATGTCCATCACCAGGAGCGCCGACCGGCCGCTCCTGTAAATGAAGCGCAACGGCCGGGCGAAATGCTCCTCGACCGACGCCGGGGTCGGTCGGCGCGAGGAGCCGCGGCCTCCCCGCTGGCGCGGTGCCGCCGAGGTCGGGATCGCCAGCCAAAGGCCGAGCTTGCCTTTGATGGTGGACCCCTCGGCGAAGGATGTGACGATGGTGGGAGCGCGGCTCCACACCAGCGTCGCGGCGCCCAGGCTCTCCTGGCCGTTCTTCGGGAAGACGCCCCGGCGCCAGGTCCGCGCCAGCCGCTCGCCGAGGCCGGCGGCGCGGACCTGCGCCTGAAGATCGGCGCGCAAGCCGTCGCCGGCGGCGCGGACACCGGCCGTCACGGCCTTGCGGCCGGCGGCGAGGTCCGCCTCGAGCATCTTCGACAGGTTCCCGGAAAAGGCCGCGTGGATCTTCACGGGGCGTCTCCGGAGACCGCGACGGTGTCCAGCGTCCACAACAGACGGCGCGAGTCCTCGCGGCGGGGCTCGCCCTGGACCTCGCGGGTTTCGAGCGGCTGGCCAGCCCCATCGAGCAACGTGATGGTGTCGCCGGCGGCGGGCGTAACGCCGGCGGCCGACAGTTCCATCACGCGGGCGAGGTAGACGCTGGCCTCGGTCACGATCCGCGCACCGGAAAACGGGACCACCTGGTCGGCGGCGTCGCGGCGCAGCCGGACCGGGATGCCGTCGCCCTGATCGCCGACGCGGTAGAGCGCCGAAAGGCCCAGTTCCTCGAAAGCCGGGCGGTGCAGGATGTCGTCCCAATCGATCATGGTCGCGAACGCCGTTCGGTCAGCGCAGGCCACGCCGGCGATCGTCGATCCGCGCCCAGGCGGCCATGGCGACGCCGGCGAGGGTGACCAGCGTGGACAGGATCGACGCACCCGGGAAGCTGGGCGGCAGGGCGGCGACGCCGTCGGTCACCGCCTGGAGCGCCACCGGGTCGGCCAGCAACTGGACGGCGGCGCCGGCGACCGCGCCGAGACCGGCGACACCGGCGCCGATGATCGTCCGCGACGCGACCAGCGGCCTGGGCGGCGGCTGGATGCCCGCCAGCAGCAGGCCCTTGTCGATCGTCGCGGCGTCATAGGGCTGCTGGCCGTTTTCCTTGGTGATGATGGCCTCGACCAGCGGGCGCATGACGGCGTGGTCGTGGACGTTGATCGGCTGGTCGACGCCGCACGAGAGCCGGCCGGCGACGAAGGCGCAGTACTCGACCGTCACGTTCTCGTTGGGCGGAGCCCAGCGGGTGACGATCTTGCGGACGGTGCCGCAGTCGTGACGGTCGGCGTAGGTGATCAGCACCCGGGCGAGCGCGCGTATGCCCCACGCCGGGTCCTGGAACACGACGAACCGCTTGTCGCCGGACTGGTCGCTGGCGAGCCCTTGCCACTTGGTCGGCGGGGTGGTGCGCTCGATATTTCCCGGGTTGTTGTTGCGGATGCCGCGCGGGAGCGTGGCGACCGGCTGTCGCGGATTGACCATCTATGGGTCCTCGTGGTGTTCGGGATGTGGAGAGTGTCAGCCGCGGTCGGCGGCGACGCGGCGGGGGCCACGGGGCTCGACCAGATCGGCGATTCGATCGATCCCGCGCGTCAGGACCTCGGCGAGCTGCGATGTCCCCTCGAATTGAGCCAACTGGCCTTCGAGCGAGGAGACCCGGGTGGACATCTCGGCGACGGCCCGCCGGCCCGTGATGTCGTTGCCGACTTGGTATTCCACCTTGGCCAGCCGCTCCTTCAGTTCGTCGATCCTGGCGTGCATGCGGCCGGCGCGGGCGCGGCCCTCGACCGCTTCGTCGGCGACCGCCTTCAGGAGTTTCGCTTCCATGGCCGCAAGCAGCGCGCCGACGCGCCAGATGACGCCACCGAAGACCATGAGCAGGCCAACGATGCCACTGACCAGGTTGAGAGCCGCTTGGGGTTCCATGGAGTGGACCTCAGGGCGCCGCGGCGACGGTCACGCAGGCCGACGCGTTGGGGCGGTAGGGGAACACGAGGGGCGCGGACTGGAGCAGCAGCCAGCGGACGGCGGGGTCCTTTTCCAGCCACGACTTCGTGAAGTAGCGTGCGGCCATGAAGTCCGCCTCCTCGTCGTGGATGGCGCCGTAGGCCCGGACGCCTTCGAGCTGGCTGGCGCTGGCCAGCGTCATGCTGAAGTCCGGCAGCATCTTGTATTCGGTCAGCACGCCGGCGTCGTTCTCGTCCACATAGACGTCCTGGTAGACCCAGATGTCGAAGTCGCCGACCGAGCCGACATAGCGGGCCTTGTCCTTCCCCTGGCCGCGGGCCATGGGGCTTACGTCCAGGCTGACACGTTCCACCCGGCGCAGGTCCAGGTACTTCTCGATCTGCGGGTCGTTGCGCATCAGGCGCCAGGCCAGCGGGTCGAGCACGACGGTGCGGGCGACGGCGCCGGACTTGCTCTGGATCAGCGCCGAGGTCTCCTCGATGGTGTCCAGCGCCTTGACGCCTTCCTGCCCCCAGCGCTGGCCGTCCGCGAGGCTGCTGGTCAGCGCGGCGTCACGGCCGAAATCGACCACCACGGTCGGATAATCCTCGCCCTTGACGGTGACCTTGCCGGTGGTCAGGGCCTCGGCCGCCATCGCCTCCTCGCGCCGGGTCAGCATGGTCAACTGGTCGGCCAGCGCCTGGCCGATCTGGCGCTGCCGCCGCTGCATCGGCGTGAGGACGCCGCCGATCTGCTCGCCGATCGCGCGCTTGAGCGGCGCGCGCGGATCGAACCGGCGCTTGTCCTTCGCGTAGGCCGGGCGGAACGACTTCGACTCGTAGCCCTGGCCCTCGACCACGCGGCCGGCGCGCGTCGGGTGGACGAACGGCGTCAGGCGCGGCTTGCTCTTGTCGATGTCGAAGGCGATCTCCTCGGCGCCGTCGGACGTTTGCTCGCTCGGGAAGAAGGTATCGAGGATGAAGCTGGCGGGCTGGTCGAGGTGCTCGACCACGCGGGACAGGAAGGAGGTGCTGAACAGGTCGGCCATCGGATCAGGACTCCAGGGTTCTGCGCAGGAAGATGTGGCGGGCCGCCAGGGGAGCGCGGATCGCGGCGAGGGTCAGGCCGGCGCCGAGCGTCAGGCGGCCCTCGCGGAACTCGCCGGTCAGATAGATCCCGGCGCGGACCGTCGCCGTGGCGGCGGCGGCGTCGTAGGCCAAGATCGTGACCGGATCGGCGGAGCCGTCGAGCGCGGCGGCGGTCGCCAGCCGGTACTGGCCCGACCCGGCGGCGACGGTGACGGTGATCGTGTCGCCCACCGCGAAGTCGGCGGACCCGTCGGCGACGGTGAAGTTGATGTGCGGCCCGGCGTAGGCGACGCCGACAGTCGCGTCGGCGAGGCGGTAACCGTCCGGATCGGTGACCGCGAAGGTACCGCCGTTGACGGCCGCGACAGTGCAGCGGAGCACGTAGGCGCCGACCTTGGCCTTGGCGCCGAGCGGCGTCGCGGCCAGGGTCAGGACACCGTTGCCGGTGTTGCCGCCGGTGGCCGCGACCGAGGCAGCGCCCTTGGTGATCTGGCCGAGCACCGAGCCGGCGACCAAGTCGGCGCCGGACGCGATGGTAACCGTCTCGGAGGCGCGCGGGTATTCGCCGGCGATCAGGTCGTCGGGGGACCAACTCCCCCGGCTCTCGTAGGATGCGAGTGACATTGCTGCGGTTCCTGCGGTTAACGGCGACGGGCCGACGCGGCGATCTGCTTGGCGAGATCGTCGTCATCGAGTTTGCCGCCGTCGCCATCGGCGCCGAGCGACACCTTGGGCTGGCGGGACATGGCGTCGGCGAGTGGCGACCCCTTGGGCTTCGTCGACGTCTGGGCGGTAGGCGCGGTCTTGAGGATGCCGATCGCCTGGATGGGCGATAGGCTGGTGTTGAGCGCCAGGTGGAGCGCCTGCTCAAGGCGGCCCGTGGCGGCTTGGCTGGAGAGGATCCGCCCGATCCGCTGGCGCTCGGCGGTGCGGGCCTTCGCGGCCGGCGTGGACTTCTCCTCCTCCTCGGTGTCGTCGTCCTCGCCGTCCTCGGCCTTGTCGTCGTCGGAGGTCTCGTCCTCCTCCTCGCCATCCGTCGTGGCGCCGGCGTCCTGGCCGGTTTCGTCTTCCTTCTTGTCCTCTTCGGCCTTGTGGCCGAGGAGGTTGGCGAAGCTGAATCTCTTGCCCATCGTCGGGACCTCAGTTGCAGTGGTTGATGAAGGCGGTGGCGGCGACATCGGGCGATGCCACTGCGTCGGCGAGGCGGAGGCGGAGGGCCTCGGCCAAGCGGGTGGGGCCGCTGTAGGCGCGGGCCTCGGTCGCCCCGGCGATCTCCTCGGTCAGGCCCAGCGAGGCGCGGTTGCGCGCGACGGTGGAGATGAACAGAGTGCGCAGGTCCTCGACCTCGGCCGTGAAATCGGCCAGGACATCGGGCGGCAGCGGCTCGTAGGGGTTGCCGTCGGTCTTATGGGCGCCGCCCCGGATGACGGTGACCTTGTAGCCTTGCTTTTCGAGCGCCGCGCTGACATCGAGGTGCAGCGTGACGACACCGATCGAGCCGACGCCACCGACGCGCGGACAGGCGATGCTGTCGGCGGCGCTGGCGATGGCATAGGCGGCGCTGTAGCAGGCGTCGTCGACCACGGCGGCGATCGGCTTGCCGGCGGGTTCCTTCGCCACCGCCATCCAGTCGACCAGATCGAAGCACCCCGAGGCATAGCCGCCCCCGGAATTGACGTGCAGCAGGACGCCCCGGATCTCCGGATCCTGGAACGCTTGCTCCAACTGGAGCCGGAGCACGTTGTAGCCGGTCGCCCATGGCCAGCCGACATAGTCGAGGTAGGGCACCAGCAGGCCGTGGACCGCGATCACCGCGACGCCGCGCTCGACCGGGTAGAGGGTCCGGCGCTCGACCGCGTCGCCGATCCACTGCGCGGTCGCGGGGAGCTTGCCTTGGGCGATCCGGGCGAGGGTGTCGGACATCGCGGCGGCGTGGCGCGGGTCGACCAGCGCCGGGAGCGGCCCGGTGATCAGGGGGATGGTCACTTGGATTTTTCCTGCTGCTGGTTGCCGTCGGTCGGCGACGTGGCCGTCGCCGCGACCAGGTCGGCGGTGGCCCAGGCCGGGCGCGGCAGGTTGAGGCGGTCGGTCTCGTCCAGCTCGCGCCGGCGCTGCTCCAGCACCTCCTGCCAGTCGAGGCCCTGCTCGGCCGCTTCCGCTTCGAGGGTGGAGAGACCCGCCTCCATCCGCATCTGAGCGGCGAGGGTTTCCTTGACCGGGTCGATGTAGCCACGTCCTGGCCCGATCCAGCGGGCACGGACCCACGCGGCCGGCATGTCGTAGAGCGACGGCGCGTTGGGCGGCAGGGTGACGGCGCCGGCGTCGATCGCCTCCTCGAGCCAGGCCAGATAGACCGGCTGGACGAACCCCGTGATGAAGGAGGCGCGATTGACCACCAGGCCCTTCCACACGTCGAGCAGCGCCGCGCGGGCGCTGCTGTAGTTGGCTTGGCTCCAGTCTTGGCTGACCTGCATGTACGTCTGGCCGGTGCCAGCCGCGAGGTGCTGGAGGAAATGGCCCATGAAGGGGCCGAAGCCGGCGGCGGGGCGCTGGGCGGCGTTGAGCTGGAATCGCTCGCCGGGGAACAGCTTGGGGATCTTGACGCCATTGAAGCGCATGTTGGCTGACGCGTGATATTCCGCGCGTTGCGCTTGGTAGCCCTTCGTCATGTCGCCGAGGCCGAGACGTTGATCCAGGAGAGTGGGATCCATCGGTGATTCGATGAAGGCGGCGAAAACCGCGTTGATGATGAAGGCTTGCAGCTCCAGGTCCGCGCCGTGCGACAGCATTTTGACGGCTTTGATCACGGCGGCCGAGGGGACGCCCCGGCTCTGTTCGGCTCGGTCCCCCTCGAAATGGTGGATCACGATGGGTCGGCCCCAGGCGGTTTCGCGCTCCAGCCGCTCCCAGCGATAGGCGTCGGCCCGCGAGGTGCCCCACAGGTCCATGCGGTGGCGCACGCGGATGTGATAGGCGATCGGCGCGCTGTCCTCGGACTGCTCGACACCGGCCCGGATCCGGTCCGTGTCGCAAGCCTCGTGCGGATTGGACAGGCGATCCGGGTCGACGATCCGCAACGTCGTGGCCCAGGGGCCGCCAGCGTCCGGGCGCCAATGCAGGACGGCCAGCGCCTCGCCATCGGTCTGCCAATGACCATAGGCGAGGCGCTGGAGACCGCCGAAGGTGCGGCGCCGCGCGACGTCGGACCGCATCAGCGGATCGTCGGCCCACTGGCGCCACGCCGCCTCGATCTGGGTCGCCACTTCCGTGGCCTGGGCATGGCTGAGGCCGAGCGCCCGATAGTCGGGGCGGGATTGCAGGATCAGGCCACCCCCGACGACGGCGTCGCGCTCCCGCTTGAGCAGGCCCTTGACCCAACCGTCATTGCGCGCGAGGTCGCGAAACCGGGCGACGATCGTGTCGCGCTCGGGGAGGAGGTCGGCGTCGGCGGAGGCGAGC
Organism: Skermanella stibiiresistens SB22; assembly: GCF_000576635.1. Classification (GTDB taxonomy): domain Bacteria; phylum Pseudomonadota; class Alphaproteobacteria; order Azospirillales; family Azospirillaceae; genus Skermanella; species Skermanella stibiiresistens. Next base: position 19,209 of record NZ_AVFL01000036.1, on the reverse strand, counting down.
GTCGGCATCCAGCCAGCCAACTCGGACGCGTAGCGCTCGGCCGCCTGATAGGCCGAGGTCGCGCCGGAGGCGGCCGACGCGCGCGGCATCGGGCGGCCGGAGACGTCGAGGATGGGCGAGGGGTTCAGCATCAGAAGAACCGGGGCATGGCGGGGGCGTAGCCGGCGCACTCGCCGAGCTTGATCTTCAGCTCGGCGATATGGAGGCGCAGCTGGGCGGACTGGGCCGGCGCGTAGGTGATGCTGCTGCCGTCGCCGCTGGCCACGGTGACCGACTTGCCGATGGTCAGGCGGTGCAAGGCGTCCTCCGCCTCGGTGAGGCGGCGGCGCAGGGTCGTTTCGTCGGTCATTGGATCCTCAGGGCCTCAGAGGTTGGCGAGGGCCAACAGAGGGTTGGAGAGCGGCGTGGCGGCAGGGGCCGGCGCTGGCGGTGCCGGTTCCGCGGCCGGCGCGTCTTCGGGGCGAACGGCGTTCGCGCCGGGCGACGGTTCCATCGAGGGGGCCGCCAACGCCGTGCTGAACAGGTCGGCATGGCCCGCCGGCGGCGGGGCTTGGCGCGCGGTCATGAGCTGCCGCCAGCCGGCGTCGTCGAGCCAGCCGGCGCCGACATGGTACGCGAGCGCGCGGGCGCCGACGGCGATGTCGAGCGCTTCGTTCGGCTGGTTGGCCTTGCGCTTTTGCCAGGATGTCCGGTTGTCGGTTTCGGACTTGACCAGATGCTCGGCGGTCAGCTGCTCGAAATGCTCGATCGTACGGAGCTTGGAGTAGATCAGGGCGCCGGGCCTGAAGGCGCCGTGTTCGTCGGCGCCGGCGAGCGTGAGGCCAAGCGCGCCGTAGACCTCCGCCTTCATCGGGTGGGTGCCGATCGGCCAGATCTGGGCGCCGCCCTTCAGGGTCTTGCCGGCGATCGACACGTCCACCGGGCTGGCGGCGCCCAGTGCCGGCCGGAGCGCGCCGGCGCGACCGTCCGTCGCGTACAGGTGCGCCGCCTTGCGGCTGAACATGTAGACCTGGTTGGAGTTGTAGCCGCTGTCGATGCCGAAGGCGTCGACGGGCCAGAGCTTGCCGGCGGCGTTGGGATACTGGCGGCGCACGACCTGCCAGAGCTTTTCCCAGACGCCCGGCAGCGTCGTGTCGCCGGGGATGACGCCCCAGTCGATTTCCCAGCCGCTCATGTACGGTCCCCAGGCGTATACGGACCATTCGAGCCGGTCGCCTTGGACGTCGCACATGCCGGTCAGGATGGCCGCGCCCGGGGGGAGGCGCCGCACCGGGAAATCGGCGGTGACCTTGACCAGCAGCTGGGCCTCGGGGACGTCGACGGTCTCCTCCCAGGGCTCGGCGAGTTTTTGCTGGGTGAAGGTTTTCAGCTTGGACGGGGTGTCCTTACGGTCGAGGTAATCCTTGACCAGGTCCTCCCACGACGTGAATGGGTTGATGACCGCCCAGAACGCATAGGAGGGTTGACGGCCACGGGGAGAGCGGCCGCGCCAGACGTCGATCATCTCGGGAGCGATGCAGGCCGGCGGCGCTGGGTTGTCGTTGACGGCATCGTCATCGACGTAGGTCGGCAGCCAGACGCCAGCGCGGTTCATCGCCAGCTTGTGGTGGTGCTCGATCCTGCCGTCGCAGTGCTGGCACCGGAAATGAGCGGGGACCCGGCGGCCGTCCTCGTCGAGATAGCGCAGGCGGCGCCATTCGAGCTGCTGGTACCAGCCGCACGCCGGGCACGGCAGGTAACGGCGGCGGCGGTCGCCCTTCGCCTCGTTCGCGGAGATTCGGCAATAGCCGGCCAATCCCGGGGTCGAGACGTCCAAGATCTTGACGCCCCGCTGGCGCCACGCGGTCAGCCGGTCCTCGGACAGGTCCATGGGGTCGCCGCGTCCGTCCACGTCGAACGGCCATTCCGAGATCTCTTCGCGGATCAGGACCCGCGCGGAGATCATTTGTAGGCCTTTGGAGCTGTTGGCGCCGGTGACGATGCAGAAACCACCTCGGTACCGCTTCATCAAGGCGGTGGAGCCGGTCGCATCCCTCGACTTGTCATCGCGGACTTTGTCGCGGAGCGACGGGGTTTCGTCGATCGTCGGCTGGAGCTTCGTCTTGTTGTACTTCTTCCCTTCGTCCAACGACGGCAGGACGATCAAGACTGGCGCTGGCTCGACATCGATGACGTAGCCAACCAGGTTGACCCCGCCCTCCGATTTGGCCGATTGCGCGGGTCCGAGGATCACGATGTGCGTACTCGGATCGCTGAAGCTGAGACAATCCATCGGCTCGACCAAGTGCGGCACCCGGTCATTGTCCCACGGACCCGGATGCGGGCTTCCGCTCTCGGCTCCAACGATGCGCTTGTCGGCAGCCCACTGGCTGACCGTCACGCGTGGAGGCGGGCGCAAGCCACGGGCGAGCGAGGCCGCGAACACGGTGGCGCCGTTGGCCAAGCCCGGCAGCGCGCTGGCGCTATTCGGCCGCACTGGGTAGCTCCTCCTCGGCGGCGCTCGCTTCGGGGCTGGCGCCGAGGCGGCGCTCCAACTCGGCGGCGAGGCGCTCCTGCATCTGGCGGAAGCGCTGATCGAGGTAGAGCGCGATCTCGCGCGGCTCCAGCATGCTCGCCAGCGTGACCGAGAGGTCGCTCGCCAGATGGCCCAGGTAGTCGGCCAGCATGCGGCCAAACTCGAACGCGGTTTCGTCGACCAGTTGGCGCTCGACCAGGAGGCCGGCTTTCTCCTCGCGCTGGGCCCGGGCGAGGAGCGCCTGCTCCTTCACCTTCTCGGTCTGCCACTGGGCGAGGGTGGCGACGGGGACGCAATCCAGGGAGCCGGCAGGGGCGGCGGTGGCGGTTGGTGCCACTCGCGGAGGATCTTCCTCGAAGGTGACGGCTACCGATCTGGGGGAGGTTTCGATAGCGTCGACTCGACGCATGGCCGGGTTGAGGTTCGCGGAGCGGGCGGTCCTGGCCTCGTTGATGTCAATGAGCGGACGCTTCTCGGTGCCTCGGTTCGGATAGAGGCGGCCAACCTGCCGGGACACCGTCGACTTGTTGACGCCAAGCAGCTCGGCAGCCTGTGACACGGTCACAAGGTTCACATCGCGGCCGGGTCTCCCGGTCGCGGCTATGTCCAACGTCTGTTGCATGCTTGTTGCTGTCTGTTGCTCGGATCGTTGCTAGGGCAACGTCTGTTGCATCAAATTTTCGGCCCGGTACGACCGATACAGAACGCCCTTGCCGACCGTATACGGATTTTGGCCGGGAAGGACCCGTGACGCCCAAGAGCCAGGGTGATTGCCGGAGGATGCGGCGGCGAGGTGAGCGCGAGGGCATGCGGAGCCCGCGCCTCGACCTCTCCCACCACCGCCGCCCGCACCCCAGCCACCGGAACCGAACCCCCGAAACGCGTTGGGCCCGGCGGAAGTCATCCGCCGAGCCCAACTATGCCAATCATGCGGGGACAGTACGCAGACCCGTCCCCAACCGTCAAGGGTCTTTGGGGTGAGGATCCTCCTTTTTCCAGTTCCTGCTGACGAAGAGTTTCAACGCAACCGCGACCATATCAGCGGTCTTGCCATTCCGGAGACCAACGCGCCGATCCAGCGCCCGCGTGCTGTCCGACAGCACGACGACGTGGGTGACCAAGTCCAGCGCGCTCACGGTCATGTGCGAGCCCTTGACCTCCCGCAACCCCGCCCGCGCGTCCATCGCCTGGATCCAGCGCGTCAGCGCGGACATGTCGGCGCCATCCGCCAGCCCCGACAGGTGACCCGACCACAGCTTGCCGCCGTCGACCCGGACCTTGCCGTAATCCATGGCGGAGATCCGACCCGCGCCAGTCCCGATCTCCGCCGCCGCACGGATCAATGTCGCCGCCCGCAGCTCCTCCGCCCCGATCTTCCCGCTCGAAAACAGGCCGTTGACCGGCCACCCGTCCCCACGTCCGGGATTGCCGAGCAGCGCCTCGGCCCGATGCGCCGCGTACCCAACCGGCAGCGCTTCGGACTGCATCCGGATCGGCACGGACCCCAGCCCGGCCCCGCGCTCATGACCGCCCCTTTCGGCGTCCTCGCCCAGCGCCAGCGCCAGCGCGCCGACCGCGTCCCGCGCCGCTTCCCCGCCCGCCTTCAGCGCAACGGCGGCGATCCGCTCCACCAGCGGCCAGAACCGCAGCGCCAAGTTCTGATCATCCCAAGCCTGGGTTCCCCTGAGGTCCTTAAGCGACTGAGACATGATGCTTTCCCCGGAGAGTTCTTGGAGGGTTGATGGAGGGTTTGTTCAAGCTGAAAGCTAGATAGATCAAACACTTAAGAGGGTTGGTGAGGGTTTGGAGGGTTTTCACACACCTAATGTGACTTCCCCCGAACCCCCCTTCATGGAGCGGGGGCAAACCCTCTCGAACCCTCCAACCCTCGCAACGCCCTGTAATCGTTAGTCCTTTTCTGACGAGGGTTGGTGGAGGGTCTGTCATCCCCGGAGGGTCGCCCCGCCGCCGTGAGGATGGGGGAGCGGGGAAGGAACGCGCGCCATCACAGTCGATCCCAAATCTTCAGCCATCGGGGATCGACCTCGATATGTAGATATCGGACCGTTCCCTTGGTCTCGGAGGTGAGTTTCGTCTTCACCAACTTCCCAAACCGCGTCATGCTGAAGGGCTGCATACCGCTTTCCTCGCACCATCGCTGATAGACGATGTACAGTTCTTTGCCAGATATGAACGCTGGTGGGCTCGTCACCGCCGTTGCCCTCAAGGCCGCGCGGATGAACTCGCCGACCGGATCGCTATCCGCCCGGTACTTCTCGGTCGCCTCGACGACGTCCTCCGGCACCTCGAGGCCGGTCTCCAAGTACAGCCGGAGCCCGTCCAGCAACCAATTGAGGATTCCGGGCAACTCCCCCAGCAGCCGGGCGGGCAGCTCGTAGTCCTTGATCGGCAGGTCGGGATATGTCGCGGCCTCCCGCGCCTCGATGTAGCGCGCCCGCCAGGGCACCAGGTCGATGCGCCGCCAGGTCCCGTCGTCGGTCGCCTTGATCACCGGCTGCTCATTGAACATCAGCGTCAGGTGATGCTGAGGAATGAACGAGAAGAAGCCCTTGTTGAGGTGCCTGGCCTGCATGGTGTCGCGCTCGGTCAGGATTTTGATCGTCCCGACCGAGAAGGTGGCGCCGGTGTCCGGTTCGGCCGCGACCACCAGCCGCCGCCCGGGTAGATTGGCGATGTCGGGCGTGGCGTCCGCGCCCCGGCGCCGGTCATCCTGGAGCAGCGACGCGAACAGCAGCCGTAGGGCGTAGTTGCCCATCAACTTCTCGATCGTCTCCAGGAACGTGCTTTTCCCGTTGGAGCCAAAGCCATAATACATGGCCACCTTTTGCAGGCTGGTCCGCCCGGTCAAGCCATAGCCATGCCAGCGTTGCAGGTATTCCCGTTGCGCCGCGCTTGGCTGGACATCGCCGATGAACTGAAGCCAAGCCGGACACACCGCGTCCGGGTCATAGCTGACATCGGCCAGCCTGGTGATCAGATCATCCCGGTCATGCGGCCGGAAATGGATCAGGCCCTCCACATCCATCCGGACCTCAAGCGTCCCGTTCCGGACATTGAACAGGTCCGGGTGCGCGTCCAACTCCTCCATCCGCTGAGTCACATAGGGTTGCGCCTGGGCCAGCATCGCGGCCAGCTTCGGCCCGTTACCGGACGTGACTCCCCACTTCCGGTGCTTCTCCAACCGCGCCTGAAACTCTTCCGGCGACTCGTTGCCCTTCGGTCCAGCGGCCCGCAACGCCTCCGCCTCGTAGAAGATCGCCATAGCGGTGTCGTCCGCCAGCATCTTCGCCCGCCGCCCGCCGTCTTCCAGCGACCAGTGGGTGCCGACCCACACGTGCCATCCGACCTCCGCGACATACAACAGGTCCCGGCCAAACCGGGCGATCAACCGCTTCGCGTTGCCCAAGTCGTTCTTCAGATAGCCGGCGAGCTCGATCTCGAACTCCTCGTCCCCGGGGCCACGGCCGCGCGGCTTGTCCGGCTCGTAAGGCTCGGCCTCGTCGAAGGCCTTGCCGATGATCACCCGCAGGTCCGGCGGCGGCATCAGCGCCACCCCCGCGCCGGCCCATCGACACCCTCACCGCGAACGGCGTTCGCCAGCAGGTGCCCGGTGACCATCCCAGTCGTCATGCGGCCCACCGTGCCAACTCCAGGACCGGCAATCCCGCGCCTGTCAGCGTTCCATCCACCTCGCCTGTCCCGTCAGGCCCGTCAGCGGCGCGTTGGGCGCGAAGCGCCAATTTCCGCCCCTCCGCCGCCGTCACCAAGGGCTGGATATCCAGCAGCACGACCACCAGCAGGTCGAACACCTCCGACCACGCCGGCACGCTCACCCTCCGGGGTCGGGGCTTCCGACCCAAGTCGGCCAGCACGGCCTCCCAGACCTGAAGCGCGGTCATCGACGTGCCCAGCATGAATTCCAACGCGACCAATCTCGCTTCAGCTTCGGTCATCGCGCACCCGCCGAGCCAGCCGCCGATGACACCAGCGAGGGCACCCACATGGTCCTCACTCCTCGGCCGCCGGCCGCCTGGGCGCTGCCGGCGGCCTCGACGTGGCGGGCGATCCGAGCGTCGCGCGCGCCCTTGCCGTTGACGGCGAGCGTCACCGCCCGGCATTCCGGAGGCAGCACGACGTGGCGCAGGTTGTCCAAGGTGATGGCCGACCAGACCGGGTCATGCGGCCGGACCATCCGGACGGCGAGCGCCGTCTCGATCCCGCTGGCCAGCACCATGGACGCGCCGGCGGGACCAAGCCGGACGCTGGCGCCGTGGATCGCGCCGATGGTTCGGCGCGCCGGCAGGATCTCGCCCGTTTCCGGCGCCGCGATCGTCGCGGCGCGTGTCGGATCCGCGGCGTCGAGGTAGACGACATGCACAGCCACCACGCGCCGCTGGTCACCCGCCAAGCCGGCCACCAGACAGGGCCATCGGCCGATCACCCGCGGCGGCTCGCCTTTCGCCGCCGCGTGGAGATAGTCGACCTCCGCGTAACCCAGCGAGGCCAAGCTCTGGCCAAGCGACCGGACCTCGATACCGAGCGCGCGGAGATAGCCGTCGGCCGGCGTCCCGTCGATCGGCGACCTCCCGCCCCATACCGCCCGCCCAGCATGCGCCGCCGCTTCCGACACCGCCGGCCGCCGGTCTCGCGGTCCTAGCCGATCGCCCCTACGCGTCATCGAACCCCGCGTCGACGGCGAGGGCTCCGGCACGCCGCGCGGCTGGGCCATGCCGGCGTCGATCCCGTCCTTCACGCGCCGCTCGATCTGGGCGATCGTCCAGCGGTCTTTCTTCGGATCATGGGTCCACGCCAGCGCCGCCGCCGTCAGATGCTGCTCGACGAGGGAGCGGGGCAGGGCGCCGCCCCCGACAAGCTGACCCAAGCTGAACGCGGCCGAGTTGAGCGCGTCGTTCTGCCCGCCGGGTTGTGTGCCCCTGACGCGCTGTGCCTCGTCGTCCAGCGCCTTCCGCGCGTAGGCCGGCATGGAGTCGGTGGATGGCGGCGCCGGCCGCCCGACCTTCGGCGCCGGCGCGTCCAGCAGCATGGCGAGCAGCCAGGCCGGCGCCTCGGCGATCGGCACTTCGGCGTCCGTCGCCCAGGCGTACCGCCCGCCGTTCGGGTGGATGCTCGGCGGCGCCAGGATGTAGCCCCCCTCGCCCCGGGTATCCAGGCCGTTGCCCAGCCGTTTTTGGCTGGAGTTTCGCACGTCCAGCCCCACGGGGTTGGCGAAGATCCGGTGGATGCCGCCGGACGGCGTCAATTGCCGCAGCGTCTCCGGCAAGGCGCCGTGTTCGGCGACCAGCCGGCCGAGCGTCGCCTCGCCATCCTTGCCCTTGGCCGCGTCGATGTCCGAATCGAGCACCCACACGCCACTGTCCGGACCGCAGGCCAAGCCGACATTGGCCGATGGCCAGCGCCGCCACAGCGCGCGGACACGGTCGGGGTCGGACGTCGCGTCCCGGCACCCGTGTTCGAAGAAGCCGTCCGCCTTGCAAGGTTCCTTACCTCCGGCGCGGCAAGGAAACACCCGCCATCCCCGCGCCGCGTAGGCCAGCGCGGCGACCAGCAGCTCCGACCCAGGCACTTCACGCATCGCGCCGCCGAGCCCGCTGGCCCATCGCGGCCAACCCCAGCGCCAAGCCCTTTTCAAAGTTCCGCGATCCCTGACCGGGCCGGAACGTGCCGGCGTCCCATGGGTACAGCGCCCGCGTCAGGCCGCCGGCTGGGTCGATCTCATGAGCCAGATACGCCACCGCCGCGCGAAGCAAGTCGTCCGAGCCGGCGGGGTACAGGGCATCGTCATGTGCCGGTGTCCGGCCATGCCGTGTGACCTGCCCGCCGCGCTCGCGGATCACCGCCTCCACCAAAGCCACCTCCGCGGCCGGGAACCCCGGCGCCAGGGTGATCAGCAGGGTGCCCCGCCGACCCGTGCCGCTCTGCGCACCCACCAAGTCATCATCCATGTTCAAGCCTCCCTGGCCCGGCGCTGCCGGGCGCCGTTACAGAATGTCCACCTAACCCCAGCGACTGGTGTCGACCTCGACCACCTCATGGCGGTCACCGCCGCGCGCCGACGACGGCCGCGTCGGCGCCGATCGAGCCGGTTCGCGCGGCGAGATCGGCGGCATCAGCGCCCAGGCGACGTGCTGCCCGTCGAAACACAGCACCGTCACGTCGCGCTTTTCGGCCAACCGCTCTGCGATCCGCCGTTCCACGGTCTTTTCCGTGCCCCGCACGCGGACCAGGATCACCGTCTCGACCGAGGCCGGAATCTCGACGTCCATCAGCATCATTGAGGAGATCGGCGACCATACCGGCGCGGCCATGCACGCCAGCGACGACACGCGCAGCGCCTCGATCGGATCCGACGCCAGCCCCATCATCCGCCCGACCGGCGGCCCGAACCGAACCGCGTCGGTCGCACGCCACGGCCCCAAGATGACCGGCTCGCCGCTCCGAACGCCGTTCGCCTCCAGCGGCTGGCACCACGCGGCGCCGCTCGCCGACCCATCCGGCGAGGTGACCGGCAGGATCAGCCCCAGCTGGCGACGACCGTCGGCGCCGGAGATCGGCAACTCGCCGCACGCCACGCAATCCGGCCGCGACAAGCCGAGACTGTCGAGGTAGAGCGACGCCGCGTCGCCCTCGACCGCCCGCTGCGCCAGCAGCTCCGCCAGCCCGATCACTCCGCGCGCTCCAGCATGCCGGCGACCCGGATGCCCTCGACCCGGGCGCGCTCGATCTCGCCCCGCGACGCGTCCATCACGGACCACGCGTGGTCCCAGTGGTCCCAGCTTGGGGTGTCCGGCACCCACGGGTTAATGGTGCGCGGCAGGCCCTCCAGCCGCGCCGCCGCACCGCAACCCGCCGCGTTGTAGCGCGCGGCCAGGCACTGCCGGCCAAACGCATGGCCGAGATGAATCGAACTGCCAAACTGATACCCAGCACCGTCGTGCCCCTCCAGCGCGGCGCGGTAGCCGCGGTCGAACATGTCTGGGTTGACCTCCAGGATACTCTCGGTCATGGCGCCGACCTCCCAGGCCCAGCCTGCTCGACCGCTTTCGCCAGCCGGATCTGGGTCTCGTCGACCACCGCGTTGCGCTGGCTGATCCCGGCCGCCTCGGTCAGCGTGATCATCGCCCCGCCCGGAGAGTGCGGGCACTGGGCCGCCGCGATCTCCCGCGTCAGGTCGCTGGCGGCGTGGTGCAGCCGGAGCGATTCGCGGTCGATGTCGTACCGGACCGCACCGAAACAGTTGCCGGTCATGCGCGACACCTGCTCCGCGTAGTACCGCCCGATCGGAGGCTCCAGGCCCGTGCGGTCGTGATACAGCCGATCCATCGCGAGGCATGCCTCGATCGTCGGCTGATCCCGCCTGTCCTCGTCGGCCCAGCCGCGCACAGTGGAAACCGACCGCGCGCACGCCTCGGCGACGATCGCCACACCGGGCCCGATGTCCTCGGACCCCGCCAGTTCGACCAGCAGCCGGTGGATGACACCGGCAATACTTGTCGCGTTGCGTATCTTCTGCACCGTCACAATGCCCTCCAGTAGTTGTAGTCGCGCCCCAGCCAACCCGGGGGCATGGTTGCGGCCGATCAGCCCGCTGCGGCGGGACTGGGTTCGGGACCGGAGGAGGGCAGGCCTTGGTATCCCGCCGGCACGGGCAACCCGTCGAGCAGCAGGGCGGCGACGGCCAGGGCGTTGGACTGCGTCGGCGACAGGTAGGTCGAGTAATTCGACACGCCCTGTTCGACGATCGACACCAGATATCCCGGCGCCTCGCCGCCAGCGCCCGGCGCCGCGATCTCGACCAGACGCTTGCGTCGGCCAAAATCGACAGCGTCATCGGGGCCAGTCGTGGCATTGGGGCTCGGCACGACGCCATGCAGCACGAAAGCGGACATCATCGCGGCCAGCGGCAGCACCCGCTCGGACACGTCGCCATCACGCTTGCACGCCAGCTCCAAGCAGGTCAGGCGCACGCCCGCGCCAAACTCGGCATCCGTCCTGTCGGTCGCGCCATCGTCAGGCGCCCCGTCCCGTTCCTCCAGCAAGCGGAGGTACGCCTCAGCGTCTTTGTTCGCGGACATGGTTCTTCGTCCCGCCCTGCGGCGGCTCCTTAGTGGATGGGGTAGGGAAGAGTTGGAAAAGCGATCAGCCGGACATGCGGTTTGCGAGCGATCTTTGCTTTCTGCAAACCAATGCGGAGTTGTCGTCCGTTTTGGAGACGCAATTCTAAGGCTGAGTGTTCTTTCGCATAGGAATTCGGCTCATACCCGCATCGTGGGTATAGACTCGCTTGGCATCCCAGATGCACCTCAGTACGGGTGTATGAGCCACTATGGGACGAGCGATGACAAAGGCCCGAATAACGAAGGCGTCGAAGGAACTTCGATCCACCGCCGCAGAACTGGGGAGGATCTCGGCGGACATTCTCGCGGCGTCGAGACGGATGTCCGAAGCGATGGCCGACTGCGCCATGTCCATAGAGCGTGCGAAGACACGTTTGGAGTTGCGCGCGGATATGCTGGGAGGCGATCACGATCAATCACCCTGACCAGATTGACCGCCATCCCGGCATGGATCATTCGCTGAAATGAACTCGGTAATCTTGGCGCGAAGCTTCCTCCGAACCTCTCGGCCGCCCTCGATGTCGAAAACCAGTCGAGGATCCCCAGCGACCTTTCGACCAAAGCTGGTGGCGGACATCTCCGCTCGTTCAAGGAACGAGCGGATTTCGGGGAGGAGGCGTGTTTCATCGAGCATCATAGGATCGGAACGTAGGATTATACCTACGATCCGTCAAGCCGCATGTGCAGGATAAATCCTATTTCCCAGGTAACATTTCGTTAAGTAGGATGCATCCTATGAACGATGTGCGAAAACTTGTCCGTCAGCTGCTAGAAAGCCGCGACCTCACCCTTGCGGAGGCGTCCCGGCGCATGGGTAAAAACCAAACCTATATGCAGCAGTACCTTAAGAACGGAACACCCGCGCACTTGCCTGAGAGATCTCGCCTCAAACTCGCGGAGGTGTTGGGTTGCGATCCGGAGATTTTGCGAGACGAACCGACGCTCATAGATGACGCTGGGCGAGAAATATTCTTACGAAATAGTTCGCGACCTGAACAATCAAATAACAATATTCGACATCTTGTTTCGCAGGATGATTCTGCGGATACTGCTGGCACAACTTCTGGTCCCGCATACAGTGATATATACCTACCTGTATACGGTAAGATAGTGTCAGGGGCGCGATTTACCGTGATAAAGTTTGATAGTCCGCCTGCTGCGCTAGAAAGGCGTCCCATGGAACTCGCGGGCGTGGCGGACCCTTGGGCCACCTTCGTTCCCGACGACTCGATGGAGCCGAAATACAGCGCGGGAGACAAGGTAATCGTTCATCCGAATAGGCTCCCAACTCCGGGCAAGCCGATCGTGGTGCTGGATATGGAGAACCAAGCCATCATCCGACTGTTCGTCAAGCTGACCGAGGGCCAGCTGACGGTGCGTCAACTGACCCCTGACCAGGAGTACGAAATCCCGATTGATGGGATCCAGGGGATCTACCGGATTTGCGGTTCAATCGAGCTTTGACCCATACTACGCTGGCGCTAGGCGCCGCTGGATATCCATTATCAAATCAAACTCGGCGGGGTGCTGAAGGCCGTCGGCATCCATAAGGGCGATCGCGCTGCGCAAGAACAAGCGTTGGTCGGACGCGTTCTCATCCTCAAGCTTTCCAAGACAGCGTTCGAGCACATCGGCGCTGGGATGTTGCCGGCGCAGATAAGCCGCCACAGCGGATCGATCGGCCTCGCCCATGACTAGACCGGCGCGATCAGCTTTCTCCGCGACGTAGTCCAGAACGATTTCCAGCTCATCACCGTGCAGCAAGCCATCCGCACGGGCGAGGGCGATCAGCACCCTGAGACCGTCCCTAGCTGCTTTCCTGTGAGCCATCCCGGGCTTTTCCACAGCGGGGGAGGCGGCCTTCACCCGCGCTTGAATTGGTGCGCTGGAGAAGTCCATGAACTCGGTCGCCTGGAGTTCACGAGCGAAGAAGTCGCCAGGATCGTGTATGACGCCATCCAAATCGATCACGGACTCGATGCGATCGTATCGAAAGGACCTAATGGCTTTCCGTTCGTGACAGAGGCACGTCAGGTACAGGATCGCACCCTCGCGATGCAGATCTTTGACGGTAATGCGGCGCCTGCTGAAGTTGCCTGCCGCGTCGCTGTACTCGATCGCGAAGGTCGACCCAACAATATCGGTACGGGCTTCATCATTGACGTCATCAATGCTGATTTCCGCCGGGACTGAACCTGGCATGTCCAAACTGTCTGGAACATCCAAACCATCCGGATGAAAACTAGCGACCATTGGAGGCGGGGCCGACTGGGTACGGCGGAATAGCGAAGTGAGTGAAGCGAATATGCCCATCATAAAACTCCTTGAACGTGACCTCCCAAAATTACCAAGCGCGTTCTCAACAAATTCGAAATGGCATCGCGCGCCACATCATCGTCGCCGTACGTGGATATGCTGAACCTGTCAGGTTCCTATGTCCCTACGGCGCAACAGTGTAGGAATGTAGGATATTGCCTACGATCACCATTGACACAAACGTAGGATAAATCCTACGCTGCCTCCCGTCACACACAGGAGGCAGTCATGAAAAACCTCGAAGCACCCACAGCGCCCGATTCCGCGGGCCTCCCTCTCGGCGAGATGATCGACGCCGCCGATCCCGCGCGCAAGGTCTGGAACCCCACAGACGCCGAGTCGGATACGAATGGGTGGATCTATTTCGATCCAGGCCCGCCCAATGGAAAGAAGCGTGGTCTGATCTGGTCTGACAAGCATCCTGTGGACAGTGGCGAAGTTCCCGGCGCCTTGAACATCGAAGAGACATCCCTGCGCAGCTACAGGGACAGCTTCTCGTCCTGGTGTGACGATCCGGTAGAGCGCGATGAGGTGACGGCATGACCCCGCAAGCCGCCACCACCATCGCGAACGCCGCTCGCCCCACTGCCACGCCCACCGCCCAGCGCCCGGACCCGCTGACCCCGCGCCAGCTGGAGGTGCTGCGGATCATCGTCGAGTGGACCGACATCCACCATGTCGCCCCCTCGCTGAAAGAGTTGGCCTGGGAGTTGGACACCTCGTCAGCCGCGAACGCCATGCGGCTGCTGGCCACGCTCGTGAAAAAGGGCTGGATCAGCCGCACTCCGTTTTCAGCCCGGGCCATCCAGGTCCTGCACCGCCCGCCGCCGCTGCCCGACTGCGAGTGGGAATTCCACTCCAGCCCCGACTTCCTCCCGCCCGAATTGGCGGCCGAGTTCCTGGCGATGGCCGGTCTCTGACGCCGCGAAGGAGAAGAGCACATGGACACCAACTTACCGGTCGACACCCTCTCGCCCTCGACCCTGGGCCTGGAAGTGGCGCGGCGAAGGGGAATGGCGGGCTGGAGCCAGCGCGAACTGGCGCAGCAATCCGGCGTCGCGCAGAGCAAGATCTCGCTGCTGGAAAGCGGCAAGTCGCAGACCGCTGAAGTCTCGACCGTCCAGGATCTCGCCAAGGCGTTCGGGTGCCACCTCACCGAGCTGCTGGGCGACACCGCGCCTCCGGCGCCGGCGATCGCCACGTCCGACGAGGACGCTGGCGACCGCGTCACCCGCCACATCACGAAGCTGTTCCCATCGCCGCTCAACCCGCGCAAGCGGTTCGACCCCGCCGCCGTCGCGGAGATCGCCGACAGCATCGCCGCCAAGGGCCTGCTCCAGCCGCTGACGATCCGCGCCGGAACCCGTGACATCCTCGACGCCGTCGGCCAGCTCGCCGAGGTCTACATCGGCGGCACCCGGTACCGCGCGCTCAAGCTGCTGCACGACGAGGGCCGCTGGCCCGAGGACCGGCTCCCCGGCGGCATGGTCCCCTGCACGCTGCGCGAATGCTCCGACATCGAGTTGATCGAGATCGCGCTGACCGAGAACATCCAGCGCCAGGACATGCACCCGCTCGAGGAGGGCCAAGCCTTCCTCGATCTGGAGCGTGCCGGCAAGGCCGACCCGGCCGAGATAGCCCGGGTGATCGCCAAGACTCCGCGTTTCGTCCAACTCCGCATGCAGATGGCACGAGACCTCGCCCCGGCCGCCGCCGAAGCTTTCGCCGCCGGCAGGATCTCCACCGAGATGGCGCGCGAGCTGGTCCGCGTGCCGCACGATGTCCAACTCAGCCACCTCGGCCCCTTGCTGAAGGCCGACTGGGGCTACAAGACGGCGTCCGAACTCCACGAAAAGATCCACGCCGGCTTTCCGAATCTGGGCCACGCGCTGTTCGACAAAGCCCTCTACACGGGCGACCTCGCCGAGGACCACAACACCTATGGCGGCAAGACCCTGAAATGCTGCGACGTCACCCTGTTCCGCCAGCTCCAGGACGCCGCCGTCGAGGCGAAGGCGGTGGAACTCCGCGAGACGCACGCCTTCGTCGAGATCGTTCGATCCAAGACGACATGGCTCGATCTGGACCCGGCGAAACTCTCCAAGACCTACGCGCGGGATGAGCGCGGCGGAGCGGCGATCGTCATCATGCCCGACTACCGCGTCCAGATCGTCGAGCCGGTCCGGCGCTGGTCCGGCGACACCAAGCCCGCCGAGATGAGCACGGCCGAAAAGAAGGCGCTCGCCAAGAAGACCGATCCGGTCGCGGGCGTATCGACCGGACGACGGATCTACGCGAAGGCGGCGAAGAGCCGCGCGCTCCAGCGGGCCACGCTGGAGACTGGCACCGCCACGGTCCTGCGTGTCGCGATCATGGGGCTGCTGGGCGACGACGTCGTGGCCATCCGTCCGGAGGCCAAGGGACCGGACAATCACGCCCTGGATGCCGGCTTGGCGCTGCGGCTGGGCGAGTGGCGCGACCGACTCGGCGCCGGTCTGGTCGACCTCGATCCCTACCTCAAAGCCCGGAGCAGGGGAGATACGAAGCTTTGGGCGGCGCTGCGGGAACTCGACCGCCCCGCGCTGGAGGACCTGCACGCCTGTCTGGTGGTGCAGCGGCTGGGCGTCTGGTCCGACCCCTGGCGCGATGACAACCTCGGCGACACCCCGCTCCAGATCGCCCTGGCCTCGGCGGTCGACCTCGACATGGCGGAGGTTTGGACCGTCGACGCCGCCTATGTCGCCACCCTCGACAAGGCCCAGCTCCTCGACCTCGCCGACAGCGTCGGGCTGATCTTCGGCGACCGGCACGAATGGGCGAAAGCCAAGGTCAGCGAACTCCGCCAAGCCATCGTGGCGATCGCCCAATCCGCGAACGCCTTTCGCCACCTCCCCCCGGAACTCGCCTTCGCCTCGGCGAAGACGATCCAGCAGCGCTTCCGCTCCGGCACGGCCGCGCCGGCCAACCCCGCCACCGCTCGCGGAGGGCAGACGATATGAGCGCCGGAATAACCACGGCCCCGACACCGAGTTCCGCAGCCGCGACACCGCCGGCGCCGCTCGCCATCGACCTGCTGACTGGCGCCGAGGCGATCGGCGCCTATCTCGGCTGGCCCAAGCGGAGGGTCTACCTTCTGGTGGATCTGGCGAAGCGTGGCGAGACCAGCCTGCCAATCTGGAGCGAACCGGGTGTCGGTATCTGCGCCAGGAAGTCCCAACTCGACGCGTACTTTGCGGCGAGGGCGGAATCCGCTGGCACCCTTCCGCGCCACCGCTGAAAATCGCCGATCATGGCATCGATCCGCCAAGTCACCTGGAAGAAGAAATCCGGCACATCTAAGCGCTGGGAGCTGTCGTATTTCGACGCCGCCGGCAAGCGCCACCGCTCGCTGCACGACATGAAACGGGATGCCGAGGCCGAGCGGGTGCGGATCGAGGGGCAACTCGCCGCCGGTACCCACGTCGCCGATCGGGACAGCCGCACCGTCGGTGACGTGTGCGAGGCTTGGCTCACCGATATCGAGCACCTAGTCCGCACCGGAACCCGCGAGCGGATCACCCTCAAGGGCTACAGGACCCATGTGCGCCGGCACATAGCGCCGCGTGACGTCGCCCGCGTCAAACTGACCAAGCTCCGGCCCTCCGCCGTCATGGCTTTCGTGACCGAGCTGGAGGCGGAACTGTCGGCCGATCTGGCGGGCAAGGTGTTTGGGACATTCAAGATGGCGCTGGGCTACGCGCGCCGGATGGAGATGATGACCCACGACCCGGCATCCGACGTCAAGATCCGCACGACCGAGCGATCGGATCGGGAAGAGGAGGGGGATGTCGCGATTCCCACGAAGGCCGAACTCAAGGCCCTGGTCGCCGCCGCCAAGCTGGACCAGACCGGCCGGTCGATGGCGATGATCAGCCTCATGATGTTCGCCGGCCTTCGGATATCCGAGCTGCGGGGCCTGACTCGGCGCGGCGTCATGCTGACCGGCGCCCAGCCCGAGGTCTGGATCTTCCAGCGCGCCGACAGCTACCAGGCGGCCGGCCCGTGCAAGAGCAAGGCGAGCCGGCGCCGCGTGCCGATCGGCCCCGACACCGTCGCGGCGGTCCGCGCCTGGCTGCCGTCGATCCCCCAGTCGGACAGCGGGCTGATCTTTCCCACGGCGTCCGGCACGATCCAAAGCTACGCCAACCTATGGAACCGCTGGTGGGTGCCGCTGATGATCGCCGCCGGTCTGGTCAGCGAAGCGCCCCCCGGAAAGCCGGCGGGAAAGCCGGCGCCGAGGTTCGGGATGCACGGCCTCCGCCACGTCGCGGCCTCGCTCTGGATCGAACTGGGCTTGCAGCCGAAGCGGATCCAGAAGCTAATGGGCCACAGCACCTTGCAGATGACCATGGACCTGTATGGCCACCTCTGGACCTACCCCGACGAAGACGCCGCCATCGGCCGCGATACCGAGCGTCAGCTTGGCTGACCAGCTACGCCGTCAGTTGCCCAGTCGCGCGGCCGGGGCCGTCGTCGCCATGGCCGTCCTCTTCGCCATCTCCCCGGCCCAGCCAGTCGCGAGGCCGTCGCGCGTCACGATCGCGTCGGCCACGGTCGAGACGGTCAAGGATGGTGACACCATCACCCTGCGGTCGGCCAAAGGCACCCTGGTGACCGTCCGAATGTCCGATTACGACAGCCCGGAGATCGGTCATGGTTCCGCCCGGCCTGGGCAGCGGGGCGGCGACGCCGCGCGCGATCAGCTGCTCTCCCTGCTGCCGATCGGCGCCAAGGTGAAAGCCACCTGCTACGATGTCGACGTCTACGATCGGCTGGTCTGTCATATCTACCGCGGACGCGGACGCGGCCGGAAGAACGTGAACCTTGAAATGCTCAGGTCGGGATGGGGATAGCTGCCGGATCGCGGCGACTGGATCCGCGACGCGGCGTCCGCCGACGCCCAGGCCGAGGCGAAGGCGAATCGCCGGGGCGCTTGGGCCCTCCCCGGACAGGTCACGCCAAAGCAGTGGCGCGTCCAGTGCTGGGAAGAGGGCCGGTGCCCTTCGCCGGCTGCCAAGGGCTAGCCGCGATCAGCCAATCGAGGTGGTGTTCTGGTTGCCGCTGACCTGCGCCGCCTTCGCGCCGGTGCTTCTGGACTGATCGATCGTCTGCGTCGTGGCTCCCGTGCCCGTCGCCTCGGGCAGCAGCGCCTTCAGTTCCTCGACGAGGCTCGGATCGGCCGCCAGTGCCTTCGCGAGCCGCTTCCGAAGATCCGCTCTGTTATCTTCCAACGTTGGGTTCGCTTCAAGATCGTCCATCGCCTCCGCCACCGGCACCGGGCCGGTGAACCTGCCCTTGATCCAGGCATAAAGGTCCTTACCCGCCGTCTTCGTCACCTCCTTCCCGCCCTCGACAAGATAGGGGCTCAAAACCGCCACCGCCGCCGTGGCCAAACTCACCGGATCCATCATGCTTGCTCTCCTTGGTTTTTTTGCTTCTGCTCCCGATCCATCAACTCACTGAGCACTGGATTGATCGGCCCCAACAGCTCTTCGTCCGGCTCGACGTCCAACGCCTTACACCGCTCGAGGTGTTGCTGTACCATCGGCAACATCCAATGAAAGAAAGCGTGTGGCAGAGCGAGAAAGGGCTCGCATAGAGTCTCGATAGCTTCTCGGTTGGCCGCCAACGCTTCGGTCAGCCGATCGGTAGCCACAAAACAATTAGCAAGGACAGCTAAAGACATGGCGAGGTAGGGCCGGAAGGCGTCTGGCCGCGCCGCCGCCAGCTCCTGGTAAACAGCCACCGCCTCCCCGGCGCGTTCCAGCGCCTCCTCGCGCCGCCCGAGAGCGCTGAGGAAGCTGGCCAGGTTGTTGAGCGACAGGGCGAGGTCGGGCCGGAAGGCGTCTGGCCGCGCCGCCGCCAGCTCCTGGTAAACAGCCACCGCCTCCCCGGCGCGTTCCAGCGCCTCCTCGCGCCGCCCGAGATCGCTCAGCCGGTTGGCCAGGTTGTTGAGCGAGCCGGCGAGGTAAGGCCGGAAGGCGTCTGGCCGCGCCGCCGCCAGCTCCTGGTAAACAGCCAGCGCCTCCCCGGCGCGTTCCAGCGCCTCCTCGCGCCGTCCGAGAGCGCTCAGCCGGTTGGCCAGGTTGTTGAGCGACAGGGCGAGGTCGGGCCGGAAGGCGTCTGGCCGCGCCGCCGCCAGCTCGCGGCGGATCGCCACCGCCTCCCCGGCGCGTTCCAGCG
>NZ_AVFL01000035.1 GCF_000576635.1 Skermanella stibiiresistens SB22 | reverse complement strand
ATCCTCGGCACGGCTGGCGGCACCATCGGCCGTGCCGGCGCCGGTGCCGCGACCTGGACCGGAGCGCCGTCGGAGCGCCCCCGCTCGTGCTGGTACAGGACGCCGACCAGCGCGCCGGCGCCGAAGGTCGCGGCGATCACCAGACCGGCGACCGTCGCCGGGCGCGCGCGCTTCCGGATGCTCCTCAGCTTGCCCATTCCCCACCTGGGTAGCGCCGTGAGTCTTCGCGGCACGGCGGTCGAGGATTTGGACCGGCGGCCACCGCGCGGCTTGGACGTTTTGGATATGGGACTTGGCATGATGTCAGGCGTGCCGCTCCGCTGACGACGAGGTCGCCAGTGATTCGAGGATGGGACACTCCGGCCGATCGTCACCGTGGCAACGCTCGACCAGCGTGAGCAGGGTTTCGCGGATGCTCCGCAATTCGGCGATCTTGGCGTCGATCTCCTCGATGTGGCCGCGGGCCAGCGCCTTGACGTCGGAACTGGCCCGGCCGCGGTCGCGCCATAACGCCAGCAGGCTGCCGACGTCGCGGACGGAGAAGCCCAACGAGCGGGCGTGGGAGACGAATCGCAAGGTTTCGACCTCCTCGTCCGTGTACACCCGATAGCCATTGGCGCCACGACCGGCCGACGAGATCAGTCCGATGCTTTCGTAATAGCGGATCGTCTTGGCCGTCACTCCCGACCGCTTCGAAGCTGTTCCGATGTTCATGAACCGTGTTCCTCGCTTCCGACGTCAAAACAATCGGCCAACCGATCGGCGACCTCCCGGCCAGTCACGCTGGTCCGTAACGATCGGTTCTGATCATTAACGGATCATTACCCAACTTTGACCCATTAGCGGATATGGGGCTTCCAGCGCTGGGAAGGTCAAGCCTCGGCACCGCTTTAAACCAGCGGGCGGCCAAGCGGCGCGCTGGAAATCCGCCCCCGCGCCTAGTAGGGTGTGGGTTCGCTGTTTCCCATTTGTTTGCCGCGGACACCCGCATGCTGCTGCTGATCGACAACTACGACAGTTTCACCTACAACCTCGTCCATTTCCTCGGGGAATTGGGCGCCGAGATGGTGGTGAAACGGAATGACGCACTGACGGTGGCGCAGGCGCTGGACCTGCGTCCCGACGGCATCGTCCTCTCGCCCGGCCCGTGTGATCCCGACAAGGCCGGCATCTGCCTGGACATGATCGCGGCGGCCGCCGAGCGGCACCTGCCCCTGCTGGGTGTCTGCCTGGGCCATCAGGCGATCGGGCAGGCTTTCGGCGGGCGCGTCATCAGGGCGCCGGTGCCGATGCACGGCAAGATCAGCATGATGACCCATTCCGGCGAGAGCGTCCTTGCGGGGCTGCCCTCGCCTTTCCCGGCCACCCGCTACCACTCCCTGATCGTCGAGCGTGAGACCCTGCCCGACTGCCTCCAAGTGACGGCGGAGAGCGAGGATGGCCTGATCATGGGGCTGGCGCACCGTGAGTTGCCAATTCATGGCGTGCAATTCCATCCGGAAAGCATCGCTTCGGAGCATGGGCACGATCTGTTGGCCAACTTCGTCCGGATGACGGGCCCGGTCGACCGGATGGGGCACGCCGCATGAAAGCCGACATGTCGGATATGAAGGCCCTGCTGGCGGGTGTCGCCGCCGGCCGGCGTCTGAACGAGGCCGAGGCCGAACTCGCCTTCGACATCATCATGTCGGGCAACGCCACGCCCGCCCAGATGGGCGGATTCCTGATGGCCCTGCGGGTGCGCGGCGAGACGGTCGAGGAGATCACCGGTGCCGCACGGACCATGCGGGCCAAGGCGGTTCCGATCAAGGCGCCCCCAGGCACGATCGACACCTGCGGCACCGGCGGCGACGCCTCTGGCACCTACAACATCTCGACCGCGACCGCGTTCGTGGTGGCGGCCTGCGGCGTGCCCGTCGCCAAGCACGGCAACCGCGCGGCCTCCAGCAAGTCCGGAGCCGCCGACGTGCTGACGGCCCTGGGCGTCGATATCGAGTGCGACATGGCCCTGGTCCAGCGGGCGCTGGACGAGATTGGCATCTGCTTCCTGATGGCGCCCCGTCACCACACGGCGATGCGGAACGTCGCGGGAACGCGGGTCGAATTGGGAACCCGTACCATATTCAACCTGATGGGGCCGCTGTCCAACCCGGCTGGCGCCAAGCGGCAGCTTCTGGGAGTCTTCGCCAAGGAATGGCTGGAGCCAGTCGCCCATGTCCTCGCCCGGCTCGGCTCCGAGACCGCCTGGGTTGTCCATGGATCCGACGGGCTGGACGAGTTGACCACGACAGGCGCCTCGCACGTGGCGCAGCTGAGGAACGGCGCGGTGACCCGGTTCGAAATTGAGCCGGCCCAGGTTGGCCTGCTCCTGTCCAACCCCGCCGACCTCAAGGGCGGCGACGCCACAACCAATGCCGAGGCGTTGACGGCGGTGCTCGCCGGCGCCCGGGGCGCCTATCGCGACATCGTGCTGCTGAACAGCGCGGCGGCGTTGCTGGTGGCGGACAAGGCTCCGGATCTCACGCAAGCCGTGGCACTCGCCCGCGCGGCCCTGGACAGCGGCGGAGCCCGAAGCGTGCTCGACCGCCTGATCGCCATCACCAACAGCGGAGCCCCGGCATGAGCGACGTGCTCACCCGCATCTGTGACGACAAGCGCGCCCACATCGCGGCCAAGCGTGCCGAGCGCAGCTTCGCGGAGATCGACCGCGCGGCCCTGAAGGCCTCGCCACCCCGCGGCTTCAAGGCGGCACTGCGCCGCGAGGTCGATGCCGGGAGGCATGGCCTGATCGCGGAAATCAAGCGAGCTTCGCCCAGCAAAGGTTTGATTCGCCAGGATTTCAACCCCTCCGAACTTGCGAGGGCCTACCAAGCCGGCGGTGCGGCCTGCCTGTCGATCCTGACCGACATCCCCTATTTCCAGGGGCAGGATTCGTTCCTGGTCGAAGCCCGGGCGGCATGCGATTTACCGTGTCTTCGCAAAGACTTCATGCTTGATCCTTATCAGGTGGTTGAAGCCCGCGCTCTGGGGGCGGACTGCATCCTGCTGATCATGGCGGCGCTGGACGACGGCACGGCCCGGGAATTGGCCGATGTCGCGGCCCGCTATGGGATGGATGTGCTGGTCGAGGTCCACAACGGCGAGGAGTTGACCAGGGCGCTTCAACTTCCCTGTGAGCTGATCGGCGTAAACAACCGTAATCTAAAGACTTTGTCCGTTGATTTGGCCGTCACGGAGGAACTCGCCAGCCGCGTTCCCACCGACCGCGTCCTGGTCAGCGAAAGTGGTCTGTACGGTCCCGAGGATCTTGAGCGCATGGCCAAGGTCGGCGCCCACTGCTTCCTGGTCGGTGAGAGCCTGATGCGCCAGACCGATGTGACGGCGGCGACCCGCGCTCTGCTGGCGCGTCGGGAAGCCGCATGACCGGCGGCGGCTTCACCCATTTCGACGCCGAGGGCCGGGCAGTCATGGTCGATGTCTCGGCCAAGGACGAGACCGAGCGCACGGCGACGGCCACAGGCTCGATCGCAATGGAATCAAGTACTTTGGCGTTGATCATGTCGGGTGGGATGAAGAAGGGAGACGTGCTTTCCGTGGCTCGCCTGGCGGGCATCATGGGAGCCAAGCGCACGCCGGACCTGATCCCCTTGTGCCATCCGCTGGCGCTCGCGTCGGTCAAGGTCGACCTGACCTGCGATCCCGATCGCCACGCCGTCGACATCACCGCGACCTGCAAGCTCAAGGGCCGCACCGGCGTCGAGATGGAGGCCCTGACCGCCGTGTCGGTCGCCGCTCTCACCGTCTATGACATGTGCAAGGCGGTCGATCGGGGCATGACGATTGGGGAGATCCGGCTGGTCCACAAGGCCGGCGGCAAGAGCGGCGACTTCGGCATCGCTCCAGCCGTCAGCTCCTCCGGAAGTGCGGGATGATACCGGTCGCCGAAGCGCGTGAGCGCATCCTATCCGCGTTCTCGCCGCTGCCGGCCGAAGTCGTGGGACTGGCCGACGGGCTGGGCCGCGTAACGGCGGAGGATATCGTCTCGCGCCTGACCCAGCCGCCCGCCGCCATGTCGGCGATGGATGGCTATGCCGTGCGGGCGGCCGATGTCGGCACGGTACCAGCCACGCTGCGCCGCATCGGCGAAGTCCCGGCCGGCCAGTCGTTCAAGGGGCGGGTCGGTGCGGGCGAGACCGTGAGGATCTTCACTGGCGCACCGCTGCCGGACGGAGCCGACGCCGTCGTCATCCAGGAGGACACCGAGTCGGAGGGTGACGCCGTCACCGTTCTTCACCCGGTGCCGCCCGACCGGCACGTGCGGCGGGCCGGTATCGATTTCAAGGCGGGCGATGTCGGTATCCCAGCCGGGCGCCCGCTGACCGCCCGCGACATTGGACTGGCCGCCGCGATGAACTGGCCCTGGCTGCGGGTGCGGCGGCGGCCACGCGTCGCCATCCTCGCGACGGGTGACGAGATCATCCTGCCGGGCGAGCCCCTGGGACCGGACCAGATCGTCAGCTCCAACGCCTTCGCCATCGCCGGGTTGGTCGCCGCCTGTGGTGGCGTCCCGATCAACCTGGGTGTCGCCGGCGACACCGCGGAGTCGCTGCTTCACTTCATCAAGGGTGGCGAGCGCGCCGACATCCTGGTGACGTCTGGCGGCGCCTCGGCGGGCGAGTACGATCTGGTGCGGGACGTCCTAGGCGACAGGGGCATGGAGTTGGACTTCTACAAGATCGCCATGCGGCCCGGAAAACCCCTGATGTTCGGCCGGCTGGGCGATGTCCCGGTGCTGGGACTGCCCGGCAATCCCGTCTCCAGCCAAGTCTGCGCCATCCTCTTCCTGATCCCGGCGCTGCGCCGCCTGATGGGTATGGCGATCGGGTCCGAACCGCGTCGCAAGGCCTTGCTGGGGAGATCCGTGAAGAGGAATGATCAGCGCGAAGACTATCTCAGGGCTACCCTGAGCGTCGACGCCACTGGAAACCTGATCGCCAAACCCTTCGAGTCGCAGGATAGTTCGTTGCTGACGGTGCTCGCCCGCGCCGACTGTCTGGTGGTCCGCCCTCCCTTCGCGCCGCCTGCCGAGGCGGGTGACAGTGTCGAAATTCTTCCTCTTGGGGGCGGAGTCTTGAGTTTCTAGAGGACAGTACCTGTGAAACGAGGTTAAATTTATTAAGTCGATGCTTGACGCGTAGTGCGAACCAAACTAGAACATGGATTAATGTTTTTGTTTTGTTCCGGACCTGCGGGTCCAGCGCGTAGGGGGCGTGGATGCTGACACGTAAACAATACGAGCTTCTACTCTTCATCAACGATCGCTTGGGCGAGGGTGCGGTTTCGCCCTCGTTCGACGAGATGAAGGATGCCCTGGGGTTGAAGTCGAAGTCGGGTATCCATCGCTTGATCACCGGATTGGAGGAGCGTGGCTTCATTCGCCGCCTACCCCACCGCGCCCGCGCTCTGGAGGTCCTGCGCCTGCCCGAAGGCTCGGAAGCGGGTGCGGTCCGCCAGAAGCAGCGCGCGGCGGAGCGACCCAAGTTCCAGCCCAACGTCATCCAAGGCGACTTCACCGGCGCCCTTCAGGGCCGCGAGGTCACGACCGAGGCGGATTCGATCCAGTTGCCGCTCTACGGCAAAATCGCGGCGGGCACGCCGATCGAGGCGTTGCGCGACAACAGCGCCATGATCAACGTCCCGGCGATGATGCTGCCCCCGGGTGACCACTATGCCCTGGAGGTCGCCGGAGACAGCATGGTCGAGGCCGGCATCCTGGACGGCGACACCATCATCATCAACCGCTGCGAGACGGCGGACAGCGGCACGATCGTGGTCGCCTTGATCGACGAGAACGAGGTGACGCTGAAACGTCTGCGCCGCAAGGGTCAGACGGTGGCGCTGGAGCCCGCCAACCCCGCCTTCGAGACCCGCATCTTCGGCGCCGACCGCGTGCGCGTCCAGGGGCGCCTGGTGGGCCTGCTCCGCCGCTACTGAGCAAGACTGGCGCTGGCCGAGGCGGCCAGTCATCATAGCCGTGGGCGCCTTGGGAGGACTTCTTCCCAAGGCGCCCTTTTCATTTACGGTTTTCCCGTAGGCTGGCCCCTGGGACCGCGTTGCTATCGCGGGGCGACGGTTGGGCCGGCCATGGAAATCAGCGAACTTTTCGACTTCTACAAGCACCGTGTCGAAGGCAGGATCGAGGGGTGGTTCTATAATCACGACATCCTGTTGTTCTGGCTATTCGACTTCATCCAGAAGCAAGCCGGCTGGCGTGGCGATTTGTGCGAACTGGGAGTCTACCAGGGGAAGTCGGCGATCGCCTTGGGGCGCTTGGCGCGGGCGGATGAGCGGCTATACGGCTTCGACATCTTTCACGAGGTACCGGCGCGCAAGGTGCGGGCGACCCTGGACGACCTTTGCCCCAGCTTGGCGGACAAGCTGATCCTCGTTCGGGAGGATCTCCGCCAGCGCGGCGAGCCACCCGAGATGGTCGGCCGCGGTAGCGTCCGTTTCATTCACCTGGATGCCGTCCACGACCATCCCTCCGTCCTGAACGACCTGAACAACTTCGCCCCGCTCCTGACCAGCCAAGGCATCCTGGTGCTGGATGACTGCTTCGATCCCGAATGGCCCGGTGTGCCCACCGCCATGGCGGAATTCTGCCTGTCCCCCGCCGGCCGCCACATCCGGCCCTTCGCGGCCTCGCGCGCGAAGATGTACCTGTGTGGCCGCCACATGGTCGAGACGTACCAGCGCTGCGTCATCGCCAGCGGACTGCTGACGGATATGTCCTTGGAGCGTGTTCTCGACGGAATGGTGCTGCGCTGCTTCACCAAATGGCCCACGCCAGTCGACCAACTGCTGACGCAGCTTAAATCCGCATAAGCAAAAGCCCCTGGAAAACACTGTTTTCCAGGGGCTTTTTGGTGAGCGCGCTGGGGTTCGAACCCAGGACCTACTGATTAAAAGTCAGTTGCTCTACCAGCTGAGCTACGCGCTCTCAGGGTCGGGGCGCACCATAGGGTTCGGCATGCCTCGGGTCAACCCGCTTTTACCTTCGGGCGACGCCCTGAACGGTCGAACCGTTCCCTCAGACTTTAAGGGTCTGTACGTGCTTGGTCTGGTCGTCCTCGTCCTGTGCGAAACGGGTGGCGAGGCGGTCGGCGACCCTGGGCGACACGAAATGCGTGATGTCACCGCCCAGCCGGCCAATCTCCTTGACGAAGCGGGACGAGATGAACTGATGCCTGTCCGACGCCATCAGGAAGACGGTCTCGACCTTGGGATTTAGGCGGGCGTTCATGCCCGCCATCTGAAACTCGTACTCGAAGTCGGACACCGCCCGCAGGCCGCGGATGATGATGGAGGCGTTCATATCCACCGCGAACCGCATCAGCAGGCTATCGAATGGCTTGACCTCGATCCGGGTGCCATTCGGCTTCAGGGCCGCGACGTCCTCCTCGACCATCCTGACCCGCTCCTCGGTCGAGAACAGCGGTCCTTTGCCGGCGTTGCGGGCGACACCGACGATCAGGTGGTCCAGCACACGGGTGGCTCGCTGGATGATGTCCATATGGCCGTTGGTCACCGGGTCGAATGTCCCGGGATAGACGCCGATCCGTTCGCTCATCTGCCGCCACTTCCCTTCTGGTCAGGACACTTGTCACTCAGGTGCCGCATCGTCGCCCCCGTCAACCTCGTCAATATCGGCGGCATCGCCGCCTTCCGCGTCGACCGCATCAGTGTCACCCGCGACGGCATCACCGGCACCCTCGATGGCCGCCACGGCGCTTTCCGCGTCGGCCTCCTCGATCAACCAGGCAACCGACACGACCCGCTCGCCCGGCGCCACCCGGAACAGCGTCACGCCCAACGTCTTCCGGCCGGCGATCCGCACGTCATGGATCGGCATCCGGATCATCTGGCCACCATCGGTAACCAGCATGATCTGATGGTCATCCGTCACCGGGAAGGTCGCCGCGACCGGCCCGTTTCGCTCATTCATCTCGATGTTCCAGATGCCCTGCCCGCCCCGGCCAGCCACCCGGTACTCGTACGATGACGTCCGCTTGCCGAAGCCACGTTCCGACACCGTCAGGATGAACTCCTCCTTGGCGCGCAGCTCCTCGTATCGTTCCGGAGACAGCGCGACATTGGATGAGATCTCGGCGTCCGGATCGGGTGCCTCGTCGCTGGTGGCGTCCTCGCCGGCCGCCCGGCGTTCGGCGTTGGCCTGCCGGAGATACGCCGCGCGCTCCTCGGGGCTGGCATCGGCATGGGTCAGCATCGACATGCCGATCACCTCGTCGCCCTCCGCCAGCCGGATGCCACGGACGCCGGTCGAGGTGCGGCCGCTGAAGATGCGGATGTCGTCGACCGGGAACCGGATGCACTTGCCGCCGCGCGTCACCAGCAACACGTCCTGGTCGACCGTGCCGGTGCGGACGGCGATCAGGCGTTCGTCCTCCTCCTCCAGCTTCATCGCGATCAGGCCATTGGCGCGGATGTTGGTGAAGTCGGAAAGTTTGTTGCGCCGGACATTGCCCTTGCTGGTGGCGAAGAACACGCACAGGTCGCCCCAGGTCGTCTCGTCCTCCGGCATCGCCATGACGGTGGAGATCGTCTCGCCGTCGACCAGCGGCAGCAGGTTGATCAGCGCCTTGCCCCGAGCCTGCGGGGTGCCCAGCGGCAGACGCCAGACCTTCAACTTGTAGACCATGCCGCGCGACGAGAAGAACAGCATCGGCGTGTGGGTATTGGCGACGAACAGGTCGTTGACCGTGTCCTCCGCCTTCATGCTCATACCAGACCTGCCCTTGCCGCCACGCTTTTGCGCCCGGTAGGTCGAGACTGGAACGCGCTTGATGTAGCCGGAGTGGCTGACCGTGACGACCATGTCCTCGCGCTGGATCAGGTCCTCGATGTCCGATTCGAACTCAAGCTCCATCAGCGTCGTGCGACGGGGCGTGTCGAACCGTTCCTTCATCTCCAGCAATTCGGTGCGCAGGATCTCCAGCAGCATGACCCGGGACGACAGGATCTCGAGATAATAGGCGATCCGATCGGTGACCTCGCGCAGGTCGGCGCCGATCTTGTCCCGTTCCAGCCCGGTCAGGCGGTTCAGGCGCAGTTCCAGGATGGCCCGGGCCTGGGCCTCGGACAGCCGGTAGGTGCCTTCCGGACTGACACCCCGGCCCGGTTCGTCGATCAGCTCGATCAGCGGCTTGACGTCCTGGACCGGCCACTCGCGGGCCATCATCTGCTCGCGGGCGACGGCGGCGTCGGGAGCCCGCCGGATCAGCGCGATCATCTCGTCCAAATTGGCGACCGCGATCGCCAAGCCGACCAGGGTGTGGGCCTTCTCGCGCGCCTTGCCCAGCTCGAACTCGGTCCGCCGCGTGATCACCTGCTCGCGGAACGCCACGAAGGCGACGATGATGTCCTTCAACGTCATCGTCACCGGGCGGCCTGCGTTCAGCGCCAGCGCGTTGACGCCGAAGGATGTCTGGAGCGGCGTGTATCGGTAGAGTTGGTTGAGCACGACGTCGGCGACGGCGTCCCGCTTCAACTCGATCACGACCCGCACGCCATCACGGTCCGATTCGTCGCGCAGGTCCGAAATGCCCTCGATGGTCTTGTCGTGGACCACCTCGGCGATCCGCTCCATCATACGGGCCTTGTTGACCTGATAAGGCACCTCGTTGATGATGATCGCCCAGCGGTCCTTCCGGATCTCCTCGATCTCGGTCTTGCCGCGCATCACGATCGAGCCGCGGCCGGTGTGGTAGGCCGCCCGTATGCCGGCCCGGCCCATCACCTGCGCGCCGGTCGGAAAATCCGGTCCCGGCACGTGCTCCATCAACTCCTCGATGGTGATGTCGTTGTCGTCGATATAGGCGCAGCAGGCGTCGATCACCTCGCCCAGGTTATGCGGCGGGATGTTGGTCGCCATGCCGACCGCGATGCCACCGGCGCCGTTGACCAGCAGGTTGGGGAAGCGCGCGGGCAGGACGTCGGGTTCGGCCGACGATTCGTCGTAGTTCGGGTGGAAGTCGACCGTGTCCTTGTCGATGTCGTCCAGCAGGCTCTCGGCCGCCTTTGCCAGCCTCGCCTCGGTGTAGCGCATGGCGGCCGGCGGATCGCCGTCCATCGAGCCGAAGTTTCCCTGGCCGTCGATCAGGGGTAGGCGCATCGAGAAATCCTGCGCCATGCGGACCATGGCGTCGTAGATCGCGCTGTCGCCGTGCGGGTGGTACTTACCCATCACGTCGCCGACGATGCGCGCGGACTTCTTGTAGGCCTTGTTGCTGTCGTAGCCGCCTTCCTTCATCGCGAACAGGATGCGGCGATGGACCGGCTTCAAACCATCGCGCACGTCGGGCAGGGCGCGGCTGACGATCACGCTCATGGCGTAATCGAGGTAGCTGCGCCGCATCTCCTCTTCGATGGTGACCGGCGAGATATCGGAAGGCGGAGGAGTCAGGTTGGCGGTCAAAAATCGTTCTCGGTTTCAGGTTAAACGACGACTGCGGCCTGGACCGCCGGACTTGATCTGGTGAAGCGATCCGGCGAACGGCACACCCGTCATATATAAGGTCGGTGTACCAGCTTTCGCAGATGCTAACAACGAGGCAGGCCGTGCCGGACGCATCGTGCGGCCGGTGATCGACCTTACCGCGGGAACGGCCTTTCGCCTATACCGGCATCACCTTGGGCATCATAAGGGCAGCCCCGTGGACATCAAGCCCGCGACAGCAGGTGGAAGCGGGTGGACAGCACCGCGACCGACACGACGCTGGCGATCAGGATGCCTTCGAGCAAACCTCCGACACCCCGGTCGGCCCAAAGTGCCAGCACCCCCCCGACCGGGATCATCACGCCGTAGTAGGAGATGAAATGCAGCACGGTCGGGACCCAGGCGTCGCTCTGCCCCCGCAGCGCGCTCGCCATCACGACCTGGCCGCCATCCGCGATCAGGATGAAGGCGCTGTAGGCGATCAGCGGGACGGTGATCGCCAGAAGGTTGGCGTCCGACGTGAACAACCCGCCGATGCTCTTCGGCATCAGGGCGAACAGCACGGCGATGGCGGCCAGCAAGGCGGTGGTGACGCCCAAGCCCATCCAACCCGCGACCATGATCTCGCGCCGGTCGCGCCTGCCATAGGCGACGCCGACCCGCACCCCCGTCGCGGTCGCCAGACCGACCGCCGTCATGAAGGACAGGGCGATCAGGTTGAGCACGATCGTGTAGGCGCCGAGGTCGAGGGGACCGACCATGCCCGCGAACAGGCCCAGGATCGAGAAGGCGCTGCTTTCCAGCGTGAGGCTGATTCCCGCCGCGTAGCCCAGGCGCCTCTGGCGCTCGGCGCCATTCCACCATCCCCGCATGGCACGGCGGACGCCGAACGTTTCACGGTCGCGCAGGTGCCAGACATAGGCCATCAGGGACAGCGCCAGCAGCCAGCGCACCGTCGTGGTGGCCCAGGCGGACCCCTCCGCCCCCATGGCCGGGATGCCCCAGGCACCCCAGACGAGGACGACGTTCAGCGGTACGTTCAGGAGATTGGCGATGATCATCGCGACCATGCCGGGTACCGGACGTTTCAAGCCCTCCAGGAAGAAGGCCGTTGTCGTGTAGAGCATGGCGGCGGGGATGCCGACGGCCAGCACGATCGCCACGCCCGCACCGCCCCGCGCCACGTCCGGATCCTGTCCCGTCAACTGGAAGAAGGGTTCGCTCAGCAGGCTCAGGACCGTCGCGGCCAGTCCCAACAGCACGGCGTAAGGCAACGAACGGCGCCAGATGACGCCGCAGTCCTCCAGGCGGCCGGCTCCCACCGCTTGCGATGTCATGATCAGGGTACCGAGCAGCAAACCGATCCCGGTCGTGACCAGCATCTGCGCCGGCAAGGTGCCGAGGCCGAGATACGCCAGCTCACGCGAGCTGTGCCGGCCAACGATCAGGATATCGACGGCGGACATGACCATCAGTCCGGCGCGCGCGACGATCACGGGCAGCGCCAGCCTGAGCAATTCGACGAGGTGATGGCGAAGGGTGGACCGGGTGTTGCCGGTATCCCGCTGTGGCGTCGTTATGGTGTTCTCTCCAGCCGTTGCGGTGCGCGTGGGCGCGATCAGAAAGCGGAGTTCCCGGCACGCCGTCAAGTTTCGCGCGGACATAGCGGGTTTGCGGCGATGGCACACGCTTTCGTCGTGCCATCGCTTCCCATCGCGTTACCCGCATGAGCTGTGAAAATGCCATGGCGCCTGATGGAACATCCGCGCGGATGCCGTGTTCCTTAGGACGAATGCGATCAACTTTGGAGAAGACTGAAATGATGAAGCTCAACCGTCCGAACCGTAAGGCTCGCACGCTCACGGTGGCGGCCGGGGCCTTGGCGCTGGTTACGCTGCTTGGCGCCTGCAACACGATCGAGGGCTTCGGCCGCGACACCGAACGCGCTGGCGAAGCCGTGCAGGACAAGGCCAAGTAACGGGACCGAGCACCTGAAGCCGGGTAGGCGGCCCCGATGATCCGGTCCGCTGTCCGGGACTTTTCCGAACGCCAACGGTTGTTGGGAAAGCGCCCGGACACAGCAGGGAACTCATCATGACACGTTTCGATCTGACAGGACCGCCGGGAGGCGATCCGGACTCTCCCGGCACTCCACCGACGGAAATTCCGCCCGAGGTGGATCCCCCGGCCGAGCCGCATCCGGCGCCGGAGATCCCACCGGTCATCGAGCCGCCGCCCGACGTACAGCCGCCGACACGGGCTTGATGGCGGTCAGCCGCTTCGACCGCGCCATGTTGCGATCGGTTGTTCGGTGGAATTAGAATGATGGGGGAGGAGCGGATCCGCGGGTCCGCTCCTCCCCCATTCTTTTTACGCCGTGCCCAGTTGATCTCGCCACTGGCTTCCGGCCAGTCGGCTTCCGGCCCCGCGGCCACCGGTGCCCGTGGACGGAACATTACATCGGATTCATCGAGCCTCAATGGAGCCGCAAGGTTGACCGGTCCATAACCACGGCCGTCGATGACCCATCCGGTAACGCAATGACCGCCATCTCCGCCACGCTCCGGCAGGACGCTCCATCCGAGACCGAGCCCACCCAACTGTCCTCGACGCACCCACCGTCGCGGAGATGGCCAGCCGCCCTCGCTTGGGCGCGCGAGCAGGCCGGGCTCCTGTCAGGCGCCGTGATGTTCACGCTGGCGCTGTTCGCGCTCCACCATCTCGCCCATTCCTTCGATTACGCCGATGTGGCGGCGCATGTCACCGCCCTGCCCGCCTCCACCCTGGCGGCAGCGGTTTTCCTGACCGCGCTCAGCTACGTGGCATTGACGGGCTACGACCACACCGCGATCCGCTATGTCGGCGCCGACTTGCCCTGGCCGACCGTGGCGCTGGCGTCATTCACCGCCTACGCCGTCAGCAACAGCGTCGGGTTCTCGATGCTGAGCGGCGGTTCGATCCGGTACCGGATCTATTCGGCGGCCGGGCTGGGGACGGGCGCCATCGCCTGCGTGGTGGCTTTCTGTGGTCTCACGTTCGGGCTTGGCCTTTGCGCCGTGGGCGCGGTCGGTCTCATCGTCGCTCCCGGCGCGACCGCCGCCATGATGGGCGTCCCGTCAGCGGTGATCAGGCTCCTCGCCGCCATCCTGATCCTGCCGCTACCCGCCGCCGTGTTCGGCGCCGCGTTCGCCCGCCGTCCGATCCGGATCGGACGTTTCCTGATCGCTTTGCCGTCGCCCGGAATCGTCTTGGCCCAGATCCTGATCGCCTCGGTGGATATCGTGCTGGCCGGGACGGTGCTCTACATCCTGCTGCCGCCTGAACTGTCCATATCCTTTCCAGCGTTGCTGGCGATCTACAGCGCGGCGCTGGTGGTTGGGCTGGTCAGCCATGTGCCCGGTGGTCTCGGCGTCTTCGAAACCCTGATCCTGCTCGGCTTGTCGCGGGGAGAACACGCGGCCTCGGCAGGCGGCGTGCTCGGCGCGCTGATCGCGTTCCGCGCGATCTACTACCTGCTGCCCTTGGTCTTGGCCGGAGTCATGCTGGCCGGGCGCGAGGTGGTCGAGCATCGCCTCTCGGCCGCCCGCACGCTGCGCCGGGTCGGCGGCTGGACACCCCGGTTGGTTCCCTCGGCTGGCGCCGCCATGGTCTTCATCGGCGGTGTCGTCCTGCTCATGTCGGGAGCGACTCCCGGCGTGCAGGACCGCCTGTTGCTGGTCACCGATCTGATGCCGCTGTCAGTGGTCGAGGCGTCGCACATCCTGGGCAGCATGGTCGGCCTCGGCCTGCTGATCCTGGCGCGGGGGCTGATGCGCCGGTTGGACGCCGCCTGGCTTCTGTCGGTCTGCATGCTGGCCGCCGGCATCGTGCTGTCGCTGGCGAAAGGCCTCGACTACGAGGAGGCCATCATCCTGGCGGTCTTCCTGGCGATCCTGCTGCCCTGCCGCGCCGAATTCCACCGCCGCGCCACCCTGACCGACATTCGTTTCACTCCCGGATGGATGCTGACCTTGGTCGGCGCCGTCGCCAGCTCGATCTGGCTGACCCTGTTCTCGTTCCGCCATGTCGAATACGCCAACAGCCTGTGGTGGCAGTTCGCGGTGCTCGATGACGCACCGCGCAGCTTGCGCGCCGGGTTCATCGTCGTGCTCGTCATCGCCGCCGTCTGCCTGGCGCAATTGCTCCGGGCGTCGCCACCCCGCTCCCATGCCTCCACTCCCGAGGACTTGGCGAAGGTGCGGCGAATCCTGGCCGGCGAACGACGCTCCGACGCCGCGATCGCCCTGCTGGGTGACAAGTCCTTCCTGTTCGACGATACCGGCACCGCCTTCCTGATGTATGGCGTGCGCGGCAACTCCTGGGTCGCCATGGGTGATCCGGTCGGCACACCCGAACAACAGGCGGAGCTTGTCTGGCGCTTTCGCGAAATGGTCGACCGGCGGGGCGGCCGGGCCGCCTTCTACCAAGTCTCCGCCGACGCCTTGCCGCATTACCTGGATGTCGGCATGTCCCTGCTGAAGCTGGGCGAGGAGGCGCGGGTCGATCTGCCATCCTTCAGCCTGGAAGGTCCGGCGAACAAGGATCTGCGCTACGTCACGCGCCGGGCCGAACGCGACGGCCTGTCGTTCGCGGTCGTTCCGAAGACGGAGGTTCCGGCCATGATGGACGATCTGGAGGCGATCTCCAACGTCTGGCTGACCCAGAAGCACGCCAGCGAGAAGCGTTTTTCGGTCGGCTACTTCGATCCTGGCTATCTCCGCGAGTTCGACATCGCCGTGGTTCGGCTCAAGGGCCGGATCATCGCCTTCGCCAACATCTGGCAGGGAGCGCCCGGCGGCCTCGCCAGCATCGACCTGATGCGGTACCTGCCGGACCTGTCGCCCTTCACCATGGACTACCTGTTCACCAAGCTGTTGCTGTGGGCCAAGGACAAGGGTTTTGCCAGCTTCAGCCTGGGCATGGCGCCCCTCTCCGGAATGGAGGCGCGGTCGCTGGCGCCATTGTGGAACCGCATCGGCGCGCTGATCTTCCGCCGCGGCGAGAACTTCTACAATTTCCGCGGTCTACGCCAGTACAAGCAGAAGTTCTCGCCGGAGTGGGAACCGCGCTATCTCGCCTGCCCCGGCGGCATCGGCTCCGCCCGTGTGTTGACCGATGCCACCACGCTGATCTCCGGCGGCGTGCGGGGAGTGCTGGCGAAGTGAACAGGATCGGCAAACTGGCGCTCGGCGTCCTGCTGGCCCTCTCGGCCGACGCCTCGATCACGCTGGCGGCCGACGCTCCCGTCATGATGACGGCGGATACCGGACGGTTGGGAGAGGTACGGCGCTTCGATCCTCCCGCCAAGCCTTCCGACGTCGTCCTGCTGGTATCCGACGCCGCGGGCTGGGACGCCCGTTCCGATGGTTTGGCGCGCGCCGTCGCGGCGTCGGGCCGGATCGTCCTGGGCATCGACATGAAGGCGTTCCAGGCCGGCATGGACAAGACGGACGACACCTGCTCCTTCCCGGTCAACGACCTGGAGGAGGTCAGCCACCAAGTCCAGAAGACCGCGCCCTTCGACCAGTACCGCCCGCCGGTCATCCTGGGAGTGGGAGCGGGAGCCGCCGTCGCCTACGCGTCGGTGACGGAGTCGCTGCCAACGACCTTCGCCGCCGGCGTGGGGCTCGACTTCTGCCCTGTCTATCTGGCGCCCCGGCCCTTCTGCCCCGACGCGCCCTCGGCATCACCGCCCGCCGACGCCACCGGCACCCACGCCTTCGGACCGGCACCCCGCCTGGCGACGCCGTGGTTCGCGACCATCCGCGCTGGGTGCTCCGCCCACGCCGCCAGCGCCGTCATGGACGGAACGGCCGGTGCCGAGCCCTTGGCCGATGGTTCACCCGCGACGGTGACCGCCACACTCGACGGCATCGCCGCCGACGCCGCGCGGTCCGGCATGCCCGACATACCGGTGGTCGAGATCCTGGGCGATGATCAGGTCAAGGGCGGCGACACGCTCGCCATCTTCTATTCCGGCGACGGCGGATGGCGCGACATCGACCGCCAGATCGGTGAGGAGATCGCCCGGTCCGGCGTGCCCGTCGTCGGCGTCGACTCGCTGCGCTATTTCTGGCGGGAGCGGAAACCCGAGGACATCGCCCGCGACTTGGATCAGATGATCTCCCACTACGCCAAAAAATGGAGCCGCCCGAAGGTGCTGCTGCTCGGCTACTCTTTTGGAGCGGACATCATGCCCTTCGCCGTCAACCGCCTATCGGCCGGGAGCCTTTCCCGCGTCAAACTCGTTTCCCTTCTGGGGTTCGCGACGAAGGCCGATTTCGAGGTGAGGATCGGCGGCTGGCTGGGTGTCGACTCGGCGGACGCGGTGGAGACACTTCCAGAGGTCGGGAAGATGGCTCCCGTGACACTGCAGTGCATCTACGGTGAAGAGGAGGACGACACCGGCTGCACCGCGCCGGAACTGGCGCATGCCGAGACGATCCGCATGGATGGCGGCCATCACTTCGATGGCGACTACCAGGATGTCGCCAAGTCGATCCTCCGGGCGGGCGGAGTGACGCCATCGTCATCGGCACCCAAGGCGAAGTGATGACGCGTCGGATATAACCACGAAGATGTATAACAAAGGAGGCGGTCAAGGCTCATCTACCATTTACGATACATTAGGCATTGGGGCCGCCTAATGGCGCGGAGCAACGTTCTGGTCTGACGAGGATTGACCGTGAAACAGGCTGCCCTGTATCAAAAAATAGAGCCTGAAGTACAACCGTTCGCGGAAGCCCCCAGCGAGTCCACACGGTACGACGTGGGACGGCGTGATGAGGGCGATTGGTCGCCCCGCCGGCGTTTGGGCGTTCTGGTCGCCGCCGCGTTGGCCTCGTGGGGTCTCGTGATCGGCATCGGCTACGGCATATACAGCCTTTTCGCCTGAAGCCCCTTCCGCCAACCGGACCGGGAAGACCGGGACGCGTCGGAAAACCCCTTCCCCAGCTTTGGGAAAGGGGTTTTCAAGCTGTTCGGCGCGGCACTCGGTCTCAGACCGAGCTGATCGCCTTCTCTACCAACTGGCCCAGATGCTGGGTACGCTTGGTCAGGCTCTGCAGGACCGAGGAGATCTCGGCGGTCGCGGCCGCGGTCTGGCCCGACAGGTTCTTGACCTCGCCGGCGACGACCGCGAAGCCCTTGCCGGCCTCGCCGGCACGCGCCGCTTCGATCGTCGCGTTCAGCGCCAGCAGGTTGGTCTGCTTGGCGATCGCGTCGATCTGCTGGGCGACGGTCCCGACTTTTTCGATCTCGCTGCGTAGACCTTCCAGCTCCCGGCTGATTTCCTGCAGGGAAGCTGACAGTTCCTGGCGGCTCAGGGTGCCGGCGTTATCAGAGGCGCTGAGTTCGTTGCCATAGGCCATGGGAAGACACCTGGAATTGGGTTATTGGGCCCGCGTGGCGGCGTGCCCCGACGAACCTTCGCGAAGACTTAAGACAGACTTTCCTAAATTTTCGTGAGCGCGCCGCTCGAACCCGATCGATCACCCTCCCGCGCTCCGCGGGCGGGCCGGGCGCCAGCATGGCTGGCTGCGACTTTTCGGCGGATGACGCGGCGCCAGCGGGTGCTATGGTGCGGCCCGGGGCCGCTGCTTTCCCAGCGGCGGCCCCGACATTCGAACCAGATGACAAGCTCTCGACGACGCCATGATCCTGACACCCATCGACACCTCCGACCTTCCCACCGTGATCGAACGGTTCGAACGCGGCTTGGCCGGCGAGCCGCTCGCCGTCGCCGCCTTCAGGCGAATCGCGGCCTCCATCCCGGCGGATGGCGATCTGGGCGACCAGGACGCCCACCGCGCCCGGGCGGTCGGATTGGCAGGGCTGATCGGCATCGAGACGCTGGACGAGGCTCCCTCGGAGGCGTTCAGCTGGGACGGCCAGCGCATCAGGACCAGGAGCGAACCGTCGGTCGTGATCCATGAGATCGCCCATTGGCAGCTCTGCGCGCCCGAGCGGCGGGGGCTCTATGACTTCGGCCTGGGTGCCGGGCCCGAATCCGGCAGGCCGGATGAGGCCAACGCCGTCATCGCCGTATCGGAGGAGGAGCGGCAGGACGAGGAGGGCCTGACCTCGCTGCTGGGCATCCTGTGGGAGGCCGAGTTGGGCCAGCCGGCCATCCTCGCGTTCCTGGAACAGAACTGGCTGGAAGGTTACGATCGCCCGGCGACTCCGGCGCATTTCATCGCGACCCTGGACCGCCTGCGGGCCGGCGGGTTCGTCGACGGCGAGGGCCGCCCTCTGCCGGTTGGACGGACGGCCGGTCAGGTCTTGTGAAAAGCTCCTTTCCGTGAGAAACCCCTGCGCCGATGGGGTCCACGGCATTTAGCATTCGTTTTGATTTTCACGACGCCATGGGCGCGGTCGGCGCGCGGGGCCGCGAATAGGGAGAGGATCGCCGATGGAACGGCTGACACCGCGGGCGGGCATTGGCCAGATCGCCCCACACAAGCCGGTCCGCGCTCCGCATGGCGGGCGCCCCTTCATCGATCTGTCCCTCAGCCACAACGCGATCGGGCCCAGCCCCAGGGCGATCACCGCCTATCGGCAGGCGGCGTCGAACCTCCACCGCTACCCCGACAGCGAGCACACGATGCTGCGCGCCGCCATCGCCCGGCGGCACGACATCGCGCTCGATCACATCACCTGCTCCAACGGTTCGGACGAGATGATCCAGCTTGTCGCCGAGGCCTATGCCGGCCCGGGCGACGAGGTGCTGTTCCACCAGTACGGCTATCATGGGTTCGCCAAGGCCGCCCGTCTGGTCGGCGCCACTCCCGTGGTGGCGGCGGAGCGCGACCTGACGGTCGATGTCGAGGCGCTGGTGGAACTGGCGGGCGACAAGACCCGGATCGTCTTCCTCGCCAACCCGAACAACCCGACCGGCTCCTATGTCCCGGTCGAGCAGGTCCAGCGGCTACGTGCCGACCTGCCGGCCCATACCCTGCTGGTGCTCGACAGCGCCTATGCCGAGTATGTCCGGCGCAACAACTACGATCCGGGTTTCGGGCTGGTCGACGACCACGACAACGTCCTGATGGTCCGCACCTTCTCCAAATCCCATGGCCTCGCCGGGCTCCGGGTCGGCTGGGCCTATGGTCCGCCCGCGATCATCGAGACGCTGGACCGCGTCCGCCCGGCCTACAATGTCGGACTTGCGGCGCAGGCAGCCGCGACCGCGGCGCTGGGCGACGAGGAGCACGAGGCCGCGACCCTCGCCCACAACGACGAATGCGGCGCCTGGCTGGCGCACGAGCTTCGGGCGATGGGCGTCCGCGTCTATCCCAGCGTGTGCAATTTCCTGCTGATCCGGGTTCCGCCCGATCCGGCGATGAGCGTCGCGACGCTGCAGCGCCACCTGTGGGATCATGGCATCCTGGTCAAATCGCTGACCAGCTACAACCTTCCCGATTGCCTGCGGATCACGATCGGCACGGAGGAGGAGAACCACGCCCTGGTCGCGGCGCTCCGCGAAGTCCTGGACTGACCGCCCCGACACAGTCCGAGGGATCGGGGTATTCCAAAGCTTTCAGCGATTTAATGTTGCCGCAAGGCCACGGTAAGGCGCGACCGGCTAGAACGGGACCATCGCCGCCAGCCGTCGTGACGGATCACGGTCCCCCGGGACCCGTCCGTCCCGCCCGGCGCGGCTCATGATTTCGCTAGCCAGGAGCTTTCCCATGATCTCGCTCTCCTCGGTCATCCGCAGTCCCGGTGGACGCCTCCGCAACGCCACCGCCGCCTTCCTGCTGGGCACCACCATCCTGTCGGGAGCCGCCACCGCCGTGCTCCCCGCCGACGCCTTCGCGGCCGGCCCCGTCGCGGTTCCCGGCGTGTCGCAGGAGCTGCCGGGCAGCTTCGCCAATCTGGTCGACCGGGTGATGCCGGCCGTCGTCAACGTCTCGACCGTCCAGGGCGCCGCCGCGGCGCCCGAGCGGCCCGGCGTCCCCGGCATGCCCGAGTTCCCGCCCGGCTCGCCGTTCGAGGAATTCTTCCGTCAGTTCCAGGAGCAGCAGCGCGGCGCCCGCCCGCGCCAGCAGGAGCGTCAGCAGGCGCTGGGTTCCGGCTTCATCATCGACGCCGGCGGCTATGTCGTGACCAACAACCACGTGATCGACGGCGCCGACGAGATCAGCGTGACCTTGCATGACGGCACCAAGCTGGACGCCAAGCTGGTGGGCCGCGACGCCAAGACCGATCTGGCGCTGCTCAAGGTCGACGCCGGCAAGTCCCTGCCCTACCTGGAATTCGGCGACAGCGACACGGCGCGCGTCGGCGACTGGGTGATCGCGATCGGCAATCCGTTCGGCCTCGGCGGCACGGTCACCTCGGGAATCGTCTCGGCCCGCGGCCGCGACATCCAGGCCGGTCCCTATGACGACTTCCTGCAGCTCGACGCCTCGATCAACCGCGGCAACTCGGGCGGCCCGACCTTCGACGTCCAGGGCCGGGTGATCGGCATCAACACCGCCATCTTCTCGCCCAACGGCGGCAGCGTCGGCATCGGTTTCGCGATCCCGTCCAACTTGGCCAAAGGCGTCATCGCCCAGCTGCGCGAGAACGGCTCGGTCAGCCGCGGCTGGCTCGGCGTCCAGATCCAGCAGGTCACGCCGGAGATCGCCGACAGCCTCGGTCTCAAGCAGCCCAAGGGCGCGCTGGTCGCCGACGTCACCGCCAACAGCCCCGCCTCCAGGGCGAAGCTGATGGCCGGAGACGTGATCCTCGGCCTGGAGGGCCGGCCGGTCGACACCATCAAGGACCTGACCCGCATGGTCGCGGACAGCAAGACCGGCTCGACTGTCAAGCTGGATGTCCTGCGCAAGGGCAGGCAGGAGACCGTCTCGGTCAAGCTCGACGAGATGCCCGACCAGCAGAAGGTCGCCTCGGCCACGCCGGCTCCGGAGAAGTCCGGCACCCACACCGTGCTGGGCATGACGCTGTCGTCGCTCGACCAAGCCAGCCGCCGCCGCTACGGCCTCGCCGACGGCGTCGACGGCGTCCTGGTGGTTGGCCTCGAGGACGGATCCGGCGAGCTCAACCTGCGGCCGGGCGACGTCATCACCGAAGTCGGCAACGAGCATGTCGGAGCGCCCGACCAAGTCGCGGCCAAGGTCCAGGAGGCCAAGGACGCGGGACGCGGCGCCGTGCTGCTGCGGGTCAACCGCCAGGGCACCGAGCAGTTCGTCGCCGTCTCGATCAAGAAGGCGTGATCATGTCCGGCGGCTTCCAGGGTCCGTCCGGCGGCCCGTCCGGCGATCGGATGCCGGGGAACCGCGGCGCCGGGGATCGCGAAGGCGATCCCCCTGGCGACCGGCCGTTCTTCGGTTATGATGGCGGCATGAAGATTCTGGTCATCGAGGACGACGCCCAGGCCGCCGCTTACATGGTCAAGGGATTGAAGGAAAGCGGCCATGTCGTCGACCACGCGTCCGACGGCAAGGACGGGCTGTTCATGGCGGGATCCGAGGCCTACGACGTGCTGATCGTGGACCGGATGCTGCCGGGCCGCGACGGGCTTTCGGTGGTCGAGATCCTGCGCGGGGCCGGCACCGAGACGCCGGTCCTGTTCCTCAGCGCGCTGGGCAGCGTCGACGACCGGGTGCGTGGTCTGCGGGCCGGGGGCGACGACTACCTGACCAAACCCTACGCCTTCTCCGAATTGCTGGCCCGGGTCGAGGCGCTGGGCCGGAGGAAATCGGCCGCGGCGGCCACGACGACCAAGCTCCAGGTCGGCGACCTCGAGATGGATTTGCTGTCGCGCAAGGTCAAACGCGGGGCCAAGCAGATCGACCTGCTCCCCCGCGAGTTCCGGCTGCTGGAATACCTGATGCGTCACGCCGGCAACGTGGTCACGCGGACCATGCTGCTGGAGAGCGTCTGGGACTACCACTTCGACCCCCAGACCAACGTGATCGATGTCCACGTGGCGCGGCTGCGGCAGAAGATCGACCGCGACTTCCCCACCCCGATGATCCACACCGTGCGCGGCGCCGGATACTGCCTGCGTGCGTGACTTCGCCTTGCTCCGGACCACCACCTTCCGGGTGGCGCTGCTGTACCTCGGGCTGTTCTTGGCCTCGGTCCTGGTCATCCTGGGCATGATCTACTGGTTCACCGCCGGTTTCATCGAGCGCCAGACCGACGAGACCATCGCCGCCGAGATCGCCGGCCTGCGCGAGCAGTATCGCCAGCGCCGGCTGCCGGGGTTGGTCGAGGTGGTCAACGCCCGCAGCGCCACGCCCCGGACCAGCACGCTCTATCTCGTCACGACCCCGACCTATACCCCGCTGGCGGGCAACCTTTCCGCGTGGCCGGACGCCCAGCCCGATCCCGAGGGCTGGATCACGTTCGAGATCGAGGACGCGCCGGTCAACAACGACGGCTCCCGCCACGACGCCCGCGCGGTCGTCTTCACCCTGCCCGGCGGCTATCACCTGCTGGTTGGCCGCGACACGCGGGAGCGCCAGCAGTTCCAGGAGCGCGTGCTGAACGCGCTCGCCTGGGCCCTGCTTCTGACGGTTGGGTTGGGAGCCGCCGGCGGCGTGCTGATCAGCCGCAACGTCATGCATCGTATCGACGCGATCAACCGGACGACCCGGCAGATCATGTCGGGCGCTCTCCAGGAGCGCATGACGGTGCAAGGCAACGGCGACGAGCTGGACCAGCTCGCCGCCAACCTCAACGCCATGCTGGACCAGATCGAGCACCTGATGGTCGGCATGCGCCAAGTCTCCGACAGCGTCGCCCACGATCTCCGCACACCCCTGACGCGGCTCCGCTCCCGGCTGGAGATCACCCTGGTCGAGGCCGGCACCGAGGACGAATACCGCGCCGCGATCCAGGACGCGATCGGCGAGGCCGACCGTCTGCTCGGCATCTTCTCCGCCCTGCTCAGCATCGCCGAGGCCGAGGCCGGCACCCTCCAGCGCAGCTTCCAGCAAGTCCCGCTCGCCGATCTCGCCCGTCAGATGGCCGACCTCTACGAGCCGGCCGCCGAGGAGGCCGGTCTCGGTTTCGAGAGCGACATCCGGGCCGAGCCCATCGTGCTCGGCAACCAGCAGCTGCTGGCCCAGGCGATCGCCAACCTGCTCGACAACGCCCTGAAATACGCGCCCGAGGGTGGTCGCGTCACATTGACCGTCACCGGCATCGGGGAGGGACGCGGGCCCTGCGTCTCGATCGCCGACAGCGGCCCGGGAATTCCCGCCGAGCAGCGCGAGAGCGTGCTGCGCCGGTTCGTCCGCCTCGAGTCCAGCCGAAGCTCGCCGGGCAATGGATTGGGGCTCAGCTTGGTCGACGCGGTGGCCCGGCTGCACGGCGCGCGGCTGGAAATGGACGACAATCATCCGGGACTGATCGTTGCCATTGTGTTCCCCCGGATCACCCCCGGCTGATCCCCGAACGACCGGAGGGTGACAAGTTTCAGAAACACCTTGCCAGCGACTCCGCCCGCCTGATACCCGTAGGGCTCCGATCCACACGATGTGTTCGACCATCATCCGCTGACCTGGGGCAGCGCATATAGACATGACCGACGAAACCCTCGTCCTCCGCCATCCCAAGCTGCTCAGCTTGTACGCCTTCTGGCTGGAACAGTGCGCCGGCGCGCCGCTGCCCCTGGCCTCGGCGTTGAACCCGGCCGAACTGCGGCCGTGGCTGGGCAACCTGTTGATCATGGACGTCGTCCGCGGCGCCGACTTCGTCTACTCGTATTATGGGCAGTCGTTCTCGGACTCGTTCGGCGAGGATCGGGTCGGCCAGTCGATCGCCCGCCTGCCGGAAGGCCAGAGTGACATCCTGCGGGCGGAGTACGACACGGTCCGGTCGGAGATCAAGCCGGTGGCGCGCGTCTACACCGCCGACTTCGACGGCGTCCCCTCCACCTGGGAACGGCTGGTGCTGCCCTTGTCCGAGGATGGCGCCACGGTCGGCAAGCTGCTGGTGGGAGCCTACAAGCTCGACCGCCCCCATCCGATCGGCATGGGAACCCCCCGGCCGGTCTGACGGACGGTCGCGGCCCTCCCATCGCGTGGGTGGCCAAAAATTGGCCGCCCCATATTGTTGACGAACATTTACCATTGGGAGACGGACCGGCGTTAGGATGCGGCGAGCGCCCCGCACCGCCGGCGGCTCCGGATTCCCTGTACTTTAGGCGGTATGGACCAGACCATGACTCAGCAGGAAAGCCGTCTGCCCCTCGACACGGCCACTTCCGAAATCACGACCGCGCAAGAATTCAATTTGTGGTGCGCGATCAACAGCAAGCCGTTCAAGCTGTGCCAGAGCGTCTGGCCCGACGGCGCGGTCGAGTGGGACGTCGAGACTTGGCCGGGACGCCCGGAGGCCACCATCGCCTATGGCACCGGCCAGCGCGAGGAAGGGCCCGCCGTGATCGCGGCGTTCGCCTTCATGGCTGGCGTCGAATGGGCCGAGGCGATGATGAAGGCCCCGACGATCGGAGCCGAGGACGACGAGCCGGCCGACCTGGCTCCCCTTCCCGAAGCGCCGGTCACCAACGCCGTCGATCCCGTGGCCGGCGCCGATGACGGTGCCGAGCACCCGCCACGCGATCCCGACGCGCCCTATGAACTGCCGCCGGTCGAGCTGCTGCAGCCGGCGCCGCCGTCGGACAAGGCGACCATGGACGAGGCCTCGCTCGCCCACAACGCCCGCAACCTCGAAGTGGTGCTGAAGAATTTCGGCGTCCGCGGCGAGATCATGGAGGTT
Source organism: Skermanella stibiiresistens SB22 (assembly GCF_000576635.1). Classification (GTDB taxonomy): domain Bacteria; phylum Pseudomonadota; class Alphaproteobacteria; order Azospirillales; family Azospirillaceae; genus Skermanella; species Skermanella stibiiresistens. The sequence goes on along the minus strand of NZ_AVFL01000035.1, from coordinate 32,300 downwards.
CGCCCAGGTCCGGTCGTCACCCTGTACGAGCTGGAACCGGCGCCCGGCCTCAAGTCGTCGCGGGTGATCAACCTGGCGGAGGATATCGCGCGCTCGATGCGGGCGCTGACCGTCCGCATCGCCGTGGTTCCGGGCCGCAGCGTGATCGGCATCGAATTGCCCAACCCAACGCGCGAGAAGGTGTTCCTGCGCGAGATGCTGGACTGCGACGCCTATCAGCAGACGCCGGCCAAGCTGGCGCTGGTGCTGGGCAAGGACATCGGCGGCACGCCGATCGTCGTCGATCTGGCGCGCATGCCGCACCTGCTGATCGCCGGCACGACCGGGTCCGGCAAGTCGGTCTGCATCAACACCATGATCCTGTCGCTGCTCTACCGGCTGCCGCCGGAGAAGTGCCGGTTCATCATGGTCGATCCCAAGATGCTGGAGCTGTCGGTCTACGACGGCATCCCGCACCTGTTGGCACCCGTTGTGACCGAGCCGAAGAAGGCGGTCGTGGCGCTCAAATGGGCGGTGCGCGAGATGGAGAGCCGCTACCGCGCGATGGCCAAGTTCGGCGTCCGCAACATCGAGGGCTACAACATCCGCATCGGCGAGTTGCTGGAAGCCGGCGAGCAGGTCTTCCGTCAGGTCCAGGTGGGCTATGACAAGGCAAAGCGCCAGCCGATCTTCGAGGAACAGCCGATGGAGCTGAAGTCGCTGCCCTACATCGTGGTGGTGGTCGACGAGATGGCCGACCTGATGCTGGTGGCGGGCAAGGACATCGAGGCGGCGATCCAGCGGCTGGCGCAGATGGCGCGCGCCGCCGGCATCCACCTGATCATGGCGACGCAGCGGCCGTCGGTCGACGTCATCACCGGCACGATCAAGGCCAACTTCCCGACCCGCATCAGCTTCCAGGTCACCAGCAAGATCGACAGCCGCACCATCCTGGGCGAACAGGGCGCCGAACAGCTGCTGGGCCAGGGCGACATGCTCTACATGGCCGGCGGCGGCCGCATCACCCGCGTCCATGGCCCCTTCGTCACCGACGAGGAGGTCGAGGATGTCGTCCGCCACCTCAAGGAGCAGGGCACGCCCGACTACCTGCACTCGATCACCGAGGACGACGACCACGTCGGCGAGGAGGACGAGGCCCCCTCCCCCACTCCCGAGGAAGGCGCCACCCCCTTCACCGGCAGCGACGACGAACTCTACGAGCACGCGGTGGCACTGGTCACCCGGGAGCGCAAGGCGTCGGTCAGCTTCATCCAGCGCTGCTTGCAGATCGGCTATAACCGCTCCGCCCGCTTGGTCGATCGCATGGAGGCCGAGGGCATCGTCAGCTCCGCCAACCACGTAGGCAAGCGCGATGTCCTGATCACATCCCGCGCGGAGGCTTATCAAAGCGAGTGAGACTTCGCCCTTCGCAGTTGCGAAGAGAGAATCGGTAATACCAGTTGAAGTGTGAAAAAGTAGCCGGGAATTTATCCGATACTCGTTAAGACTTCCCGGCGCTTTATTCGGCTGGATATCGGAAGTTTACTCTCGTAAGCGCCGCTGACTTGAGTTAGCATTTACGTCATAAAGGTGCAAAGCACCGGTAAGGTGACTGTGCTAGTCTCAAGACCTGCGCATCCAAGGGGGAGAAACGTCATGACCTGCAGCCAGCGGAACGAGCCCTCTCTTGACGACCTGCTGAACGATCCGATCGTGCAACTCCTGATGCGGCGCGACGCGGTCGAGCGCGATAAGCTGGAGGCGATGATCGCCCGGATCCGGCGCTCCCGCCGGGACGAGGCGCGCTGTCTGGCTGCCTGAAGGCCCGACACGTGAAGGACGACGGGTGAGCCGGTCCACACGCGGGCCAGCTTAGCCCTCCAACCCAAGAGCGGCCGGCTTTCTATCCAACACCGCCGCCGTGATCGAACCATCCGTGAACAGTTGCAAGCCGTCCGGCAGGTCGCCGGGCGGCTTGTTCTTCATGAGCGCCTCGACGGCTCCGACGCCCGCCACGACCATGTCGCGCGTGTAGGGCTTGGCGAGCATGCCCAGCGCCGCGTCGGCGGCCCCACGCGCCCGCTCCACCTGATCCGTCACGAACAGGCAGGTCAATCCGAGGTGTTTCCTCATGCCTCGCGCGGCCGCGATGCCGCTGCCGCCGGGACCAAGGTCGATATCCACCAGGGTCAGGGTGGGACGATGGCGCCGGGCGAGATCCATGGCCGTCTTGACCGTGGCCGCGTGGCCCACGACCTCGTGCCCGGAACCCTCCAGCATCATCCCGAGACTGGCGGCGAGGATTCCGTCATCCTCCACGATCAGGATCCGCATCCAGTTCCTCTTCATTCGCGTCGTTTCGCTGAACCGATATGGACGAGCGAGCCGCCATGTCCAGTCCGCCACCTACAGCCGTGGGCACAACTCCAATCTCGGCTCCGGCATCGGCTTTGCCATCCGACTGGGGCGCGACCACCAGATCGACTTCCCGCACGTAGGAGCGGATGGTGCCATTGGCGAGCATGACGTCGTATTTGGGTTGGTACTCGATCGTGCGCCCCACGACGCGTCCGACCTGATCCTCCAATCCGACTTTCATTCCGAGCTTGAGCATCGAGTTTTCCCTCCTCCCATGCCTGAATTCCGAAGGATTTCGAAGCGCTCCCATGGTGCGCGAATACCGGGTGGCTGGGATGCTCAAATAAGGGGTAGTGGGTGGCGCGGCAGGTGGGGTTGTGGCCCAGAGGGCGGGAGGAAAGCCGCCGCATGTTGAAAATCTTCAACGAGATGTTGTTGAATATATTCAACACGTGCCTTTGAGCCTGGCTGGTCGCCGACCGCGCACCCAGCTACACCCCACCTTAACGGGATATCGATCGACTGTTTGGCGGTGGCGAATACCCCCATCAAGCCAGTCGTCACCCCGAATTCAGCCAGTTGCCCATGATGAAAAATCATGATGCGGCCGCGAGCTGCGAAAATGCAGCATCCATCCCCTGCGATTCCGCAGAACGTTCCGCGCGGATGTCAGGAACACACACGCCTGTGGTCGACGGCGCGTTTCGCACCATAGGAATAAAGACTCGTACACTCTGAACAAGATTATTTACTTATTATAGGATAGTAAGCTTTTTTACCGATTGTTTACGGCCGCGTGAGTTGCCGATCACCTAGACTCGGCGTCGCACCGGGGAGAGATGATGGCGCGCGGCCATCCTCCTATGCCGCCTTCCCCATCGATCGAGTCGCAACCGGGTTGGCGCCACGGTGGGACCCAACCCCGCCCCGATCTCGTCAGGCGCCGTTAATAGTTTCCCCAGATCCTGTGGATAAGCTTGTGGGAAAGTCATTGGAGAAGTGTGCCTCCAACGGTGAGGACAGGGGTCCCGACCTATTGCCTACTTTTTGTGCAATGGGGATAACCGCATGAAATCGTTTAGCATCGCTAACATCCGCGACGCGGTGGCTCCCACTGGCCGGTCGTCGCCACCACAGGCGGGCTGGTGTTGCACGCCTTCATCACCTTGTGGAAATTTCGATTCTGATCCCATCGGAGGGGAGAGACGAAATGTCGCACTTACCTTTTTAAGGCCACTGCCATATTTTCGATATCAAATTTCCTGTATAGGACAGCGCAATGGCGGCGGGTCTCCGGACCCGGCCGCCTGAGCGCGCAACTGCCGCCCCTGCCCGCTTGCCCCCTTGGAAGGTGGACGGTCGCGGTCGGCGAACTCCAACCCATAAAGCCGGAGTTTTCCTCCGATGCCCAGGCGTCGGTGGAGGCTGGCTCAGGAATAGTACTCATGGCACGCAGAACGCCACTCAAGGACATGCGCAACATCGGCATCATCGCCCACGTCGATGCCGGCAAGACCACGACCACCGAGCGTATCCTTTATTACACGGGCCGCAGCTACAAGATCGGTGAGGTGCACGATGGTGCCGCCACCACCGACTACATGGAGCAGGAGCAGAAGCGGGGCATCACGATCCAGAGCGCGGCCGTGACCGTGTTCTGGAAGGATCACCAGATCAACGTGATCGACACCCCCGGCCACGTCGACTTCACGATCGAGGTCAACCGCTCGCTGCGCGTGCTGGACGGTGCCGTGGTGGTGTTCGACGGCGTCGCCGGCGTCGAGCCGCAGTCCGAGACCAACTGGCGCCTCGCGGACAACTACAACGTCCCGCGCATGTGCTACGTCAACAAGATGGACCGCTCGGGCGCGAACTTCCGCCGCTGCGTCGACATGATCATCAACCGTCTGGGCGCCCGCCCGATGATCCTGTCGCTGCCGATCGGCTCGGAGGACAACTTCCGCGGCCTGATCGACCTCGTCACGATGAAGGCGCTGGTGTGGTTCTCCGACGAGAAGGACGCCCAGTGGGAGGAGTGGGAGATCACCGATGATCTCGCCGCCAAGCTGAAGATCGACGTCAAGGAAGACCTCGACATCCTCCGGGATGTCCCGAAGTACCGCCAGGAACTGATCGACACCGCGCTCGAGCAGGATGACGTGGCGATGGAAGCCTATCTGGACAGCGGCGAGGACCCGTCGGTCGACGTGCTCCGCGCCTGCATCCGGAAGGGCACCGTCACCGGCGCGTTCACTCCCGTCATCGCCGGCAGCTCGTTCAAGAACAAGGGCGTGCCGCAGATGCTGGACGCCGTCGTCTGGTACCTGCCGTCCCCGACCGACGTCGAGGCGATCAAGGTCGTCGACGAGGAGGGCGAGGTCGTCGGCGAGCGTCATTGCTCCGACGAGGAGCCGTTCGCGGCGCTGGCCTTCAAGGTCATCAACAACCAGTTCGGCGCGCTGACCTTCGCCCGCGTCTATTCGGGAGTGGCGAACAAGGGCACCACCCTGCTGAACTCGACCCGCGGCAAGCGCGAGCGCATCGGCCGCATGGTCGAGGTCTACGCCAAGGACACCAACGCGATCGAGGAATGCCGCGCGGGCGACATCATCGCCTTCGTCTCGCTGGCCGAGACGGAAACCGGTGACACCCTGTGCGATCCGGCCCACCCGGTCATCCTGGAGCGCATGAAGTTCCCCGACCCCGTCATCAGCGTGTCGGTCGAGCCGAAGGCGAAGGGTGATCAGGAGAAGCTGGGTGCCGCGCTGGGCAAGATGGTCCGCGCCGACCCGTCGCTCCGCCTGGAGCTGGACAAGGAGACCGGGCAGACCATCCTGCGCGGCATGGGTGAGCTTCACCTGGAGATCACCATCGACCGTATCCGCACCGAGTTCGGCGTGGATGCCGTCGTGGGCCGTCCCCAGGTGGCGTACCGTGAGACGATCACCAGCAAGATCGAGCACGTCTACACCCACAAGAAGCAGACCGGTGGTTCGGGCCAGTTCGCCGAGGTCAAGATCATCTTCGAACCGCAGGAGCGCGGCGAGGGCTTCAAGTTCGTCGACGCGATCGTCGGCGGCTCGATCCCGCGCGAGTACATCCCGGCGGTCGGTGGCGGTCTGGAAGTCCAGAAGGAGGATGGCGTGCTCGCCGGCTTCCCGACCGTGGACTTCAAGGCGACCCTGGTCGACGGCAAGTACCACGACGTCGACTCCAGCGCGCTGGCGTTCGAGATCGCGGCCAAGGCTTGCTTCCGCGAGGCGATCCGCCGGGCCACTCCGGTCCTGCTGGAGCCGATCATGAAGGTCGAGGTCGTCACCCCGGAAAACCACCTGGGCGACGTCATCGGCGACTTGAACCGCCGCCGTGGCCTGATCCTGGGCCAGCTGGAGCGTGGCATGAACCTCGCGGTCGAAGCGCACGTTCCGCTGTCCGAAATGTTCGGCTTCATCGGTGACCTGCGCAGCATGACCTCGGGCCGTGCGACCTTCACCATGGAGTTCAGCCACTACGATCCGGTTCCGCGCAACGTCGCCGACGAGGTCATCGCCTCGAAGGCCGCCGCGTAAGGCGCCTTACGGTATCGATTTCGCGAGTGCTGTCGAAGGAGCGGCCCGGAAGGAAACTTCCGGGCCGTTTCCCGTTCGGGCTTCTGGTTTCGGCTCGGGCGGCACCAAACACGGGATGGGACTTTGGAAGAGCTTTTCACCTCTGGCCGGATAGTCGACCTGATCCTGGTGTTCGTGGCGGTCGAGACGGCCGGTCTGGCCCTGCTGGCGCGCCACCACGCCAAGCTCGGCCCCAGACTCGGCCCGATATCGGCGCTGCTGCCAAATCTCGCGTCAGGCGCGTGCCTGCTGCTGGCACTCCGCTTGGCGCTGGGTGGTGGATGGTGGGGCTGGATCGCCCTCTGCCTAGCTGGCTCCCTGATGGCCCACCTGCTGGATCTCGCCAGCCGCCTCAGGTGAGCGAGTGGATCAACTTTGCCTCAATTAGGTGCCCGCTATCAATTCAATTATAGGTCGGGTAATGCGTAGCGGCATTCGACAAAAAGAAGAGTTTGTGTCGGGTTTCGCTACTTTACCCGAACTGCGAAATCCGCGAAATCACCTTCAAGAGTAGCAGATTCCGTCAACCGCCTCAGCGCTGGCGGAACTCGTCCGGCCGAAGGTTGTGTTTTTTCAGGAGTTGGTAGAGGCGTGCCCGCGATAAGTCGAGGGCCGCGCAGACCGCCTTGATGTCGCCGCCGTGCCGCAGCAGCAGTTCGCTCAGGTGGCTCCGTTCCGCGCGGTCGCGGACGACGCGGTGATCGTCGTCGGGATGGGTCGGCGCGGGGTCGATGTGGGCTCGGGTGTAGCGTTGTGGCAGGTCGCCGACGCGGACCGGCTTGCCGTCGTAGATATGCGCGATGTACATCCCCAAATTGCGCAGTTCGCGGATGTTGCCGGGGTAGTGATAGGTTTCGACCAGGAACCGCTTCAACTCGTCATCCAGTACCGGCACCGGGATGCCATTGTCGGCGCAGACCTTGCGGATGAAATACTCAAGCAGCAATTGGATCTCGTCCCGCCGCTCGCGCAGCGGCGGAATCAGCAATTGGCAGATGTTCAGCCGGAAGAACAGGTCCTCGCGGAATGTGCCGGCGCTGACCATCTGTTCCAGGTTGCGGTTGGTCGCCGCTATGACACGGACGTCCACCTTCGTCACCTTGTCCGACCCGACACGCTGGATCTCGCCCACGTCCAGCGTGCGCAGCAGCTTCACCTGCGCCAGCGGCTCCAGTTCGCCGACCTCGTCCAGGAAGATGGTGCCGTTGTTGGCTTCCTCGAACCGGCCCTTGCGATCCGCCGTGGCGCCCGTGAAGGCCCCCTTGGAATGCCCGAACAGTTCGGACTCGATGACGCCGCTGGGCAGCGCGCCGCAGTTGACCGCGACGAACTTGTCGCGTTTGCTGTTCAAGTGGATGATCCGGGCGAACAACTCCTTGCCGGATCCAGTCTCGCCCTCCAGCAGGACGGTCAGCCGCGACGGAGCGATGCGGGCGATCCGATCCAGGTTGGCGGCGATCTGGTGGTTCGAACCGAGGACACCTTCCAGTTCCAGGTTCTCCCGGCCACGTGGCGCCACCGCCGGCTTGACGCGCTCGCTGATCGCGGCGGGAGCCGGCGGTGTCAACGTGCACAGATGCAGATAGGCCGCCCGCAAGGTGTTCAGCTCACTCATGAACTCCTGCTGCTCGAAGTCGAACAGCCGTGAATTCCCCAGCACCTTGAACTTCAGGGACTCGATCCGGGCGATGCATTCATTGATGTGGTCACCGCCGCTGTCGGCGAACATGCCGGCGGAATAAGGGCTTGGTTGACGATAATCGTCATCCATGGCCGCTGGCATAACTGGTTGCTCAAGTGGGAATGAAGAATTCACGATCGAGCCAAGGGGGTGGTTTCTCACACGGGTTCGCTAGCTTTACTAGCAACCCAATCAACTTGTCCACCGACAATGGCTTGCCCGTACCCCTCGAAAGTGGCATGAATTGAGGCGAAGAGTCATCGTGCTTGAGAACCTGGCACCAATGCAATTTTTTGTTGTACAAGCTATTGGTCTAATTCGTAGGTGGTTGCACCCGCTTCCCGTCGCCTTGCTATTTCTCGCCTCGCTCGCGGTGCCGCCGTCCCCCATCGCGGCGGCTCCACCGCCATCCGCTCAATCCCAAGCGCTGGGGCAAGTGTCGGTGCGGAGCGGGCCCTTGGACGCCGTCGCCATGGTGCGCGCGGCGGCGGCGGGGTCCTCCACCGGGGTCCGTAGCCTGCTCGACGGCTTGATCCCGCGCGAGGTCACGCTCGACATCGTGGCCGACACGATCCTCCGGGAAAACTTCAGTCTCCTCGCGGCGAGCGAGGCGGTCAACTCGACCGGCGCCGCGATCGTCCAGAAGGACGCGGCGTTCGACATCGGCATGTTCGCTTCCGTCAATCTCAGCGTCAGCAAGACGGCCGACCGCATCCAGACGGTGGGGCGCCCCCGGACCGCCGATACCGATCTCACGCGCGATGACGACGCCGATGGCATTCCCGACTTCGTCCAGGGCGGCACGAACACCGTGGAGGAGGTCGACGGCGAGAAGATCCCTTGCGTCTACGAGGACGACCAACTGGTCAATGGCGGCATCGGGCCAGGCCTCTGCGGCACGGTGCCGGTCTACTCCGAGAAGCTGGAGGCCGCCAGCCTCAAGGGCGCGCCCAACAAGCGCGCCACCGGCTCGATCGGTGTGTCGAAGGTCTTCGCCTTCGGCGGCCAAGGCAGCCTGTCGTTCAGTTCCACCTACAATCAGAAGACGGGAGCGCAGGCGCCCGCGCTGACCCGCCCGATCTCCGCGGAGGACCCCTTCGGCTGGGGGGAAAGCCTGTTCTGGACCGCCGGAGCGTCCCTCTCCGCGACGATGCCCCTGCCCTACACCAAGGGCTTCGGACAAGCGGGTTCACCGGAAAGTTTCGCTCTCGCCGCCGCCCGCGTCACCGACCAGCGGGCCATGCTGGCGGAGAGGGCCGCCCGCAACGCGACCCTCGCCGAAGCGACACAGCTGTACTGGGACATGATCCGCAACCTTCAGGACATCACGATCCTGAACGAGTTGAAACTTGTGCTCGATCAGCGTCACTCCCGGGTGGAGCGGTTGATCGGCAGCGGCACCTTCACCCAGTATGAGCTTGGTCAGATCGATCAGGAGCTGGCGGCGTTCACGCTGCGCGAGGAGGCCGCCTGGACGCAATACCTGTTGCGCTCCAATTCCCTGCTCACCCTGATGGCGGCGGATCCCGACACCGTGCTGATCCCGGTCGACGCCGAGGCGTTGCTCGTCACCAAGGTACCCGACCCGCCATCCGACGCCTATGACAGGGCGCTGATCGGCAACCCGGAGATCATGGTGGCCCAGCGGGACCTGGATCTCGCCAAACTGGCGCTTGAGTTCCGGGACAACCAGAGCCTGCCCGACATAGATCTGGTGATCACCGCCCAATTGACGCAGAGCGACGCCACCTTCGGCTTCTCCAATCCGGGCTCGGCGCTCCTGAACCTGCGGAAACCCGACCAGACCAACATCTTCATCGGGATCCGATACCTCTACCCGCTCGGCAATCAGGCCGCGCGCGCCGCACTCGACCGTGCCCGGATCGACGAGCGGAACGCGTTCGACCGCGCCAGGCTGGCCCGCCAGAGGATCGTCAACTCGGTCGACCGGGCCTTGGCCGATCTGCGCGGCGCGGAGGGAGTGATGCTGGTCAGCAGGGGCGACACGGAACTGGCGCGCTTCTCCTACGAGCGGATCCTCGACGAGCGGGAGCGCGGTCTCGCGACGGAGTTCGAGGTGGTCAACCGCTATCAGGACATCCTCTCGGCGCGGCTCAACGAGGCGAGCGCCAATGTCGAGATGCACAAGGCTTGGGTCAGGCTCAGCGCCGCCCAGGGCACCCTGGAAGAGGAGATCTGGTGATGGGATGCCCAGCCGCGTACCGCCTCGCCGCCCGCCGTCTCGCCGCCCACCGCCTCGCCGCCCTGCCGCTCGCCGCCCTCCTGCTTGGCTCCGGGGCGCTTCCGCCGGTGGCGGTCGGCGTCAGCGCCGCCCAGACGGCGATCCAAAACGACCCCGGGGCCGCCGATGGCGCGGAGGAGGTGCCGGCCCGTTTGTTCACCGGCGATCCCGCCCGGCTGGCGGATGAACGCGCGGTCAACGCCGTGGTCGGCACGACCCGAGCCGCGCTCGCCAGCACCGGCGTCCTGTTCGCCCCCGAGGCGACGCGTGAACTGTCGCCGCGCGAGGCCGCCCTGGCGGCGCTTCAGCGGAACTTGGATATCAAGCGGACCGGGTTGAACAAGGCCGTGACGGAGCGGGCGCTGGTCGAGGCCGAGGCCGTGTTCGACCCCGTCTTCCGCCTGTCGGGCACTGGTTCGCTGTCGCGAAGCTTCCAGCGAACCGAACGCACGATGCAGTACAAGCCGGCCACCCAGGAATATGTCCGGGGCCAGCAGATAAAGACCGGCAACCGGGCGGATGACATTTTCCTATGCGGTGAGATGGCCGACATCCTATCGCAGCCGGAGGAACTGCAAGTGAAGTTCCTGAGCGGCCGGATGATCAAACCCGACAGCAACGATCAGTGCCATGTCCGCACCCTGCCCTCCACCGCCCCGGTGGCGTTGATCGCGTTCAACCAGCAGCGGGTCGCCGGCTATTACCCGTTCCGCAAGGAGGCGAGCGCCGCCAGCCCCAACGGGCAGACCAAGACCTACACGGGCACCTTGGGCGTGTCCCAGAAACTGCCGTGGGGCGGCAGCGTCGACCTTGGTCTCGTCACGACCTACAAGGACGCCTACTACGTCAACAACCCCGACGACGCCTCGACCAGGGTTTACGGTTCCTACAAGCGGCCGTGGACATCGCGCGCGTCGATCGGCGCCGACCACGCGTTGCCCTACACCAAGAACTACCGCGATGGCGACGAGAACCTGCTGGCGATCGACGTGGCGCGGATCAACCTGGATGTCGCCGACTTCGTGGTGCGGGGCACCGTCAATCAGATCCTGCTCGGCGTCGAGACGCTGTACTGGACCCTGGTCGGCTCGGTCCAGCGGCTCAACGCGGCCGCCGGTTCCGTCGCCATCGCCGAGGACGGCGCCGCGCGGATGCGCCGCAAGATGGAGTTGGGTCTCGCCAGTGAAAGCAACCGCGGCCAGGTCGAGGCGCAGATGCAGCGGTTGCGGGCGACCCGGCAGCAGGTCTTCGGCGATGTCCTGACCGCGTCGGAGGCGCTGCGCGACCTCCTGGACGAGCCCGGCGATGTCCTGATCCTGCCGGTCGAATACAGCGCCTCGCTGGATCAGCCACCCGAACCACCCTCGGCGGCGGCGGTCGCCGATGCCGCCCTCCAGGTGCTGGACAGCCCCGACTACTTGAGGGCGGAAACCGCCGTGCGGATGGCGCTGCGCGTCCGCCAGACGCGCGAGGCGCAAACGCGGCCGGACGTCACCGTCAGCGGATCGGCCCAGGTGGGCCAGAGCAACGCCGTCTTCGGCTATGCCGGCTTGATCGAGTCCCTGTCCAACCTGATCAGCTACGACACGGTCTCGCTGAGCATCGGGGCGCTCTACCGCCACCAACTCGGCAATCGGGCGGCCAAGGCGGCCCTGGCGGCGACCGACCACGACATCGCCCGGCAGACCCATTTGGCGCGGCAGGTCGAACGCCAGATCCGGGGAGACTACCAGACGGCGCGGATGCAATTGGTCAGCGCCCGCCAGCGGATCGACGACACCCGGAAGCGGCTCGACCTCGCCCAGGACCTGTACCAGCGCGCCGTCCGGCTCGAAGCTGGCGGTGTCGTGACGGCCTATGAGACGATCGAGCGGTTGGGCACCCTGCTGGACGCGCGGCTCGGCCATGTCCAGGCGCGGATCGACGCGCGTGTCGCGGAAAGCAGGATGCTCGCCAGCGTCGGAGCCTTGGCGGAACGCCACGGCGAACGCACCGCCCAGACGGCGGAGGACCGCCAAAGGGTCGCCCTGCTCCGCGAGACCGGCGGCATGGCGACGTTCGGAGAGCCGCTATGACAGACCGGATGACGGCCCGGCGGCTCATCGGCGCGTCGGCAGCCGCGCTGGTGATCGGGTTCGCCGCGGCTGGAGTGATTCTGACCCTGCCGAGCCAGCCGGCGACCGCCCAGCCACCAGCCGGTGGGCCCTCCGCCCCCCTCGATCCCGGCGTGATCCAGCGGCATGGCGCCGCCGTGACGGAACTGGTGCGCCGGCAAATCGCCGAACTGCCGAGTTCCCGTGACCTGGAACGGGTCGCCATGGTCGGCGAGCTGCTCAAGACCCGGCCCGACATCGCCGGCACCCGGACATTGGAGACGATCGACCATCGGTCCGCCATCGCGAGCGGGCTCGGCAACAACCTGCGCCTCACCATCGGATTGACGACACCCGAACGCTCGGCCGCCTTGTCGCTGGAAGCGTCCGCCGTGTTCGATCCCGTGCTGGACTTGACCATCGGCTATGGCAGGGTCGACGCGGAGCACCGCACCCGGATCGGCAAGGCGATCACCAAGGCCGTCAACGCCGATGGATTCAACATCAACTCGCCCTTCAAGAACCTGCCTCCGACCGAGAAGACGGAGCAAGCCCAGGTGATGGACATGCGGTTGAGGCCGGTGAAGGGCGGCGAACTGATAGAACTAGAGGTGGAGGCGACACCGGGACGGCAGTTCGGCGCCCCCAACGAGAGCTTGAACTACACGCTCCAGGTCACCCAGGAGTTGCCGTGGGGCGGAACCCTCTCGATCACCGACCGGACCGCCCAGCGCGAGGTCTATTACCGGGACGGATACTACTGGCAGGATGGGATGTGGAGCACCAACCTGACCGGCAGCCTCAACATGCCCTTGCCCTTCACCAAGGACTTCGGGCTGGACAATGAAAAGAACGCCAGCGCGCGCGCCGCGGCGGCGGTGGCGGAGCGGGCGGACTGGGATCTCCAGGTCATCCTCAACGCCATCCTGCTGGAGGTCGACACGGCTTGGTTCGACACCGTGCGCGGGCTGGAGTCGCTGGAGACCACCGTCGGGAACCGCGACCTGATCCGGAAACAGAAGGAGCGGATGGATCGGCTCTACGCCCTCAACCAGACAACCCGGCTGCGGAAGGCCCGGATCGACGCGGAGGCCGTCAAGGCCGAAGTCCGCGTCGAGCAGGCGCTCAACGATTACATCGCGGTATCGCAGACGCTATCGTCGCTGATCGGCGATCCCGCGCTGATCGGGGCCGACGCCATCTACCTGCCGGTCGACTACGCCGAGGATCTGGCGCGGGTCGGTCCGATCACGCTCGACGACGCCGTCCGGACCGCCGAGGAAAACCGGCCGGACTTCAAGGTGGATGACCTCAATCGGACGATCCGGGGCATCAGCGAAGCCTTGGCCCGGAACAAGGCGAGGCCGGATATCAGGTTTTCCGCCAGCGCCACCGGGAGCCAGGCCGGGACGACCTACGGTTACGCCGATCCGCTCCAGAGCCACGCCGCCGTCGCGACCCCCGACAGCTTGAACCAGAGCTACGGCCTCGCGATGACATATCCGTGGGCGAACCGCTCGGCCGAGGCCGGAGCCGAGATCGCGAGGCTCGGGACGCGCGACCAGGACTATTCCAGCAAGGCGCTCCACAACAGGGTCCGGCGCGAGGTCACCGAAAGGCTGGCCGCCGTGCAGTCGTCCCGTGCCCGCGCCCAGGCCGGCGCCGCCGAGGTCGAGAACCTGGCGACCGCCGTCGCCAGCCTGGAGCGCCAGCAGGCGATCACCGGAACGGTTTCGGAAGATGAACTGATCGTGGCGACCCGCTGGCTGCTCGGCGCGAGGCTCAGCCTGACCGGCGCCCGGGTCGAGGCCAAGCAGGCGGAAAGCGGCCTGCTCCACGCCCAAGGGATCATCGCCGGCGCGCTGGCGCAACGGACCGCCGCCAGCCAGTTCGACCGCGCCCGGATCGGGTTGCTGGCCGACGCTGGTCACTTGAGTTTCTTCAAACCCGTCGCGGCCCGATCGGGCGCGGACACCAGAACGGATGCCAAACCATGAAGACCGGCCCGAACAAGACTGGCCTGATCGCCCCCAAGGGTTCCATCCTGGGCGGGCGCCTCCACGTCAAGCTGGTCGAGCGTTTGGGGCCGGGCGTGCCCTGGTTCGACGCCACCCTGCCCGAAGGCTCGCGCGCCAGCCTCGGCGAGACCGGTGTCCACTGGGATGGCCACGACCTGAATGGGTTCGACACGCTGTTCATCCAAGGCTTCCGGTACGAGGATCCCGTCATCCCCGCCGCCGATCCGGTGGCCGACTGGTCGCTCTGGCAGGCGGAGCATGTCCGGCGCCAGCAACGGTACAGTTTCCTCTACAGCCTGTTGTCCCGTCTGGAGGCGGGGCCCGCCACCCTGTTCAACACCCCCTCGGCGCATCTCGACGCGTTCTCCCGCCACCACCAACTGGAACTCCTGGAGAAGGCCGGCGTGCCGGTCGCCCGGACCCTCTGCACCAATGACGCCGAAGTCGCCCGCGACTTCCACCACGCGCTGACCGAGGCTGGCGGTCTCGCGGTATGGCGCACCGTGACCGGACGGAGCGCGTGGCAGATCTTCCGCGACCGGCAGCGCTCCCACCTGATGGGAGCCGACAAGCCACCGGTGCTGATCGCCCCGATCGTCCCAGGCCCGGTGCGCCGCGCCTACGTGTTGTCGGGCACGACCGTGCTGACGCTGGAATCGGCGCCGCCGACCGACGAGGGGCTGGAACGGCTCGAACTGTTCCAGCCCCTCGCCGGCCCTCTGCCGACGACCGAGGCGGTCATCTCCGGTGCCGCGCTGTCCGCGGCCGGGCTTGGCTGGGGCTCGGTCCTCTATGTCGCCGGCCCCGACGGTCCGGTCGTCTTCGACATCGACGCCGATCCCGTCATCACGGACCTGCCGCGGGCGCTGTCGGAATACCTGCTCGACCACTTGGCGGCGCGGCTCAGCGGACAGGTGGCCCCGGCCCCGGCAGCTCCCGATGTGTTCGCGCGTGAAAGCCTGTTCCTTCGCCGCATGCTGCGCATCCAGTTCGACATGGAGCGCAGCAAAGGCGGGACATGATCAAGGGTTTAACCCGTTTTAAGATGAACAAAAATTAACACACGTCACTCTAGTTGCTTACAATCCAATGTTTCGGCATAGTGTGGAAGCGGCTTAGGACCGCGACCGTCCCATTTTTCCGGCTCGGACACCCCATAAAGCGATGATCGATCCAAACCACGACCGAACCATGATGGTCCGCGACACCGCCCGCAAACCCGGTGCCGGCGCCGTGGTCAAGGCGGTTTCCCGCGATCCGGACGGCAAGCTGATCTGTTTGGACCCGGCCCAGATCGACGGGTCCCCGGCCCAGTTGATCGTGCCGTTGACGGGTGGCGAGGCGGTGACGCTCGGGCGGGGCGACGCCAGCACCTTCGTCGTGGCGTCGCGCAAGCTCTCCCGCCAGCACGCCAAGCTGTTCCGGGGGGAAGGCACCTGGGGCGTCGAGGATCTGAACAGCACCAACGGCGTCTATGTCAACGGCCACAAGATCACGACCATCTGGCTGAAGCACAACGACGAGGTCCGTCTGGGCTCGCTGGCCTTCCGGTTCGAACTGGACCGGCCCCCGGCCGCCGCGTCCGCGATGGGCGGTGGACGGGCGGCACCAGCGGCGCCCCATGACGACGACCTTTCGGAACGGACCATGATGGTCGGCAGCCTGGGTGCCGGCAAGGCGGTGCTCGAAGCGGTCCGCAAGGTCGAGGCGCCCATCAAGCTGGCGATCGAGGACGACGACGATGCCGGGGAGGAGCGCGGGCCGTCCCGGTTCGGCGGCCTCCTCGTCCGCGGTTCGATCGTCGCGGCCCTGCTGGCCGCGATCGGCGGTGCCGCGGCGGTCTATTACCCGATCCACAAGAAGCGCCAGTATGTCGAGCAGGCGGTGGAGCGATCCGCCATGGTCCGGAAGCGGGTGATCGATCGGGCGTCCCAATATGCTGGCGGCGGCCAAGCCGTCTCCTTCGACCAGGACCTCAACGACTTGGCCGAGGCGGTGGCCGACGGGGGGCGCCTGCTGGCCACGGAACAGAACGCCGCGCTGGCCGACCTGACCGCCCGCATGAAGTTCCTGACCTACGAGCGCGAGTTCCTGCCGCTGCTGGCCAAGGGCGACCTGACATCCGTCCGCCGCCTGACCGACCGCCTCGCCGCCGACCTGGACGGCATCGCCACCCGCGTCCCGGCCGACGCCGAGCCGGGCTCGGCCGAGGGTGTGGCGATCACCCGGGAACTGGTCAAACTGGCGCGCATCCTGATCGACCTGCGCGCGCTGTCGGCGGAGTTTCCGCAGGTTTCGAAACTCGTGCCGAACCATCCGCCGCGCGACCGCATCCACGCGCTGGAGGTGGTCAAGCTGGATTTCACCCGCATCCGGCGCGAGACGAACCGGTACCTGTCGGTCGACTACGTCCTGTTCAACTCGGCGGTCAAGTCGGTCGAGGACCGCGACCTGCCGCTGCTGAACCAGTGGAAGGAGTTCCTGGGGTCGAATCCGGCCTGAGAAGGAGCGGGGCCGAGGAGGAGAGGACGTGGTGGTGGCGGTGCGGTCGGGTGAGTCGATGGCGGTGATGTTCGCGGATGTCTGCGACAGCACGCGCCTCTATCAGGTGCTGCGCGACGCCGCCGCCCACGCCCTGACGAATCGCTGCGTCCGCCAGATCATCGACGCGACCGAACGCTATTCCGGCATGGTCGTCAAGACCATGGGCGACGGCGCCCTCTCCACCTTCCCGTCCGCCGACGCCGCCTATTGCGCCGCCGCCCACATCCAGGAGGCGCTGCGCGGCACGGAACCGCGGGTTCGGATCGGCTTCACCATCGGCCCGGTGATCGTCACCGCAGACGACGTGTTCGGCGCCACCGTCAACCTCGCGTCCCGGCTGGCCGCCCTCGCCAGTCCCGGCGAGATACTGATGACCCGGGCCTGCGTCGACGCCCTGCATCCGGCCTACCGGCCAAACACCCAGCGGCTGGACAAGGCGGTGGTCAAGGGGGGCATCGACGCGGTCGAGATCTATCGCACGCTGGGCGATCCGGAGAACGTGACCGTCACCGCCTTCCAGGTCGACGGATCGGCCGGCAAGCGCCGCGGCATCCTGATCCTGACCCATCGCGGGCGGCAGCTTCGTCTCGACACCGACTCGGCACCGGTGCTGATCGGACGCGACGGCGGCTGCGGCTTGATCGTCAACAGCGACTGGGCGTCACGGCGCCACGCGACCTTGGAGATCCTCAACGGCCGCTTCACCCTGACCGACCACAGCACCAACGGCACCTTCTGCGTGGACGACAGCCAGCAGCTCATGATGCTGAAGCGCGAGGCGACCTACCTGCTGACCTCGGGGCTGATCTCGCTCGGCATCGCGCCGGCCGAGGACCCCGACAACGTCATCCGCTACCGCTATGGAACGATCGACACCGACTGAGCCGGACCAGTCGAACCGGTCAATCGAACCGGATCAGGGCGACGGTCACGTTGTCGCGGCCGCCGAACGCGTTGGCCGCCTCGACCAGCTTGCGGCACGCCTCGTCGAGCGGAGCCTGCTCGATCAGGATGTCGATGATCGTGTCGTCGGGAACCATGCCGTTCAGCCCGTCGGAGCACAGCAGGTAGAGGTCACCGGCGCGGGGTTCCTCCACCGCCACGTCGGCCTCGACATCCTCCATCACGCCCAGCGCCCGCATGATGATGTTGCGGTTGGGCGGCTCGCCGCGGTGGCCCCCGTCGACCCAGGCCTGATACAGGCTGTGGTCGTGGGTGATCTGGTCCAGATGGCCGTTCCTCAGCCGGTAGAGCCGGCTGTCGCCGACATGGAAGACGATGGCGTGCGACAGGTCCGACGGCAGCCAGAACCCGACGATCGTCGTTCCCATGCCGCGGTTTTCCGGGAGGCCGCGCTCGTGGTTGAGGGCGGCGATCCGTTGGTTGGCGCGGTGGACGGCGGTTCGGACGATCTCCATCGACCCCTCCGTCCCTGCCAGCTCGGCTTCGTCCGGCATCGGTTCGTATTCGAGGATGAAGTCGTTGACCGCCTCGATCGCCGTGCGGCTGGCGATGTCGCCGCCGACATGGCCGCCCATGCCGTCGGCGACCAGGACCAGCCCCAGCTCGCTGTCGATCTGGAACGAATCCTCGTTCTGGGAGCGTACCCGTCCGACATCCGTGAGGCCGGCGAATTGAACTGATGTCGGTTCCACCAAAGGGGGAATGGCTGGGTTGGCGCTACGGGCTGTCATTCGAAAATCATCCTGATCGGGGGCCACCACCCGCCAGAGGCAACCAGGGCCGCCCCGAGTTAATGTCATCCAAGCCTTGACGCTTCAAGGTAAATATAAAATTGCCGACATCCCGCGCGTACCGTCATCCTCCCCTGGACCGCGACCTCGCGGGATCATCATCGAAGGCGTGGACGACGCGCGCAACAAATGGTACACCGTTTTGTATAATACTCGCCATGACATACGCGCGCGGCCCGCAACTTCCCGCGGGTTGTGCTTGGCGATCCGTCCGGCGATGGGCGCGCGGCGCCGAGGAGGTCCTGCATGAGCACTGATCTGACCCTTGCCCAGAGCGGGAAATCCGGTGGCGACGCCTTCGGGCAGGGCTATTCCAGCGCGTTCGGCCTGGGCGGCTCCAGTCTGGGGACCAGCGCCGCCGGCGGGCACGACCAGCTCGCCAGCCAAGCCGACGCGACCGGGTTCGGTGGTGCCGCCAACTCCGCCTCCGCCGCGGCCGGAGCCTTCGGTGGCGACATCGCCGACAACACCGCCATTGGCTCCATCAACATCAGCTTCTGATCGCCAATCCTCCCTCGTCAGCCAACCCCGCTGGAACCGCGCCGATGACCGTCAAGATCGCCCTGTTCGCCAACCATGACAGCGCCCAGATCGCGGAGATCGCCGATCAGGTCGCCGAGCAGGGGGCGGAACCCGTCGTGCTGGATATCCAGATCGGGCGTCCGGGCAAGCCCTCGGTCAGCCTGGGAGCGCCGGGGTCCGGCACGGCGCCGCGCTGGGGCGGGGTCGATTTCGGCGAGATCCGGGCGATCCACATCCGCTGCACCGCTCCCCGCACCCTGCCCGTCCTGCCGCCCCTGCTGAACGAGGCGAGCCACGCCGAATACCGCGTCGCCTACCTCCAGGAACAGGCGATGAACGCCGCAACCTACGGCTTCTTCGAGCACCTGCACCTGACCGGGCGGCTGGTGATCAACCGGCTGACCGGCGCCTATGTCGATCACAACAGCAAGGCGCAGTTCTACGAGAAGCTGCGGGCGTCGGGCTTCCGCGTGCCGCGCTCGCTCAGCACCAGTTGCCCCGACGCCGCAGCCGCCTTCCTGGACGCGGTCGGCGAGGCGGTGGTCAAGCCCGCCATCGGCGTCGGCTCGACCCGGAGCGTCACGGTCGAGGACCGCGCCCGCCTGGACGAATTGTTGATGTGCCCGGCGCTGTTCCAGCACCGCTTGCCCGGCTCGACCATCCGCATCCACATCGTCGGCGACCGAGTCGTGCTGCCGCTCCGCATCCTGGCCGACGGCGTCGACTCGCGAACCGCGACGCGTGGGTTCGAGCCGGTGACGCTCGACCCGATTGAGGAGGCCGCCATCGTCCGCGCCAACCGCTCGCTGGGGCTGCACTATGCGGCGTGGGACGCCATCCTCGGCGACGACGGCACGCTGACCTATCTCGACTGCAACCCCGGCCCGTTCGTGATGTGGCTGCCGCCCGAGCACCGCCGCACGGTGTTCGGATCGCTGGCCCAATACCTCATCGACTTCGCCCGGACCGGCAACTTGGAACAAGCCGCCTAGCCCTCACTCCTCCGGCTTTTGGAAGAATCTGGAGGCGGGGGCGAACAGGATCTCGATCAGCCGCTTCTCGCCGGTCTTGATCTGGGCGAAACCCTCCAGGCCGATCTCCAGCGTCTTGGTCACTCCTGTCCTGCCGGTGACGGTCTCGCGCTCCAGCGCCACCTTGACGACATACAGTGACGGCTTGCCCGACTGGCCCTCCGGCTTGGCGCCGATATCGGCGACGATGCCGCTCTGGACGCCATAATCCTCGCCGGGATAGGCGAAATACATGATCTGGACCTTCTGCCCGCGCTTGATCTTGCCGATGTCGCGGTTCTTGATCAGCACATGGGCCTCCAGCGGGGCGGTGTCGCGCACCATCGAGAACATCGGCATGCCGGGGTTGATGATCGAACCGCGCTGGATGTGAACCGCCGTCACCACACCGTCGACCACGCTGGAATACAGCGCCTTCTCGCCGTCATACCGGACACCGGGCACCAGCGTCCTCGATTCCAGCAGCCGGTTGGTCAGCTCGCCGATCCGCTCGTGGATCAACGTCTGATCGCGCTGACGGGCGCTCCGCATGTTCTCGATCTCGTTCTCCAACCGCGACTGCGAGAACGTCTGCGCCATCTGCGCCCGCTCGCCCCGCGCCGTCTCCAGCGCCAGCCTGACGTTCTGGATGTCCGAATCGGCGTTGACCTGGGCGCGCTGGAGATCGCTGACGCGCGTCTGTGCCCGCTGCAACTCCGCCTGGGGGATGTCGCGCATGGCGTAGAGTTGCTGGCGCACCCCCAGATCCTTCCGGGCGTTGGCCAAGTCCTCCTCGATGCCCTGCCGGTTGCGTTGGGTGATCTGGAGCTGGATCTCGATCTGGCGGATCCGGTTGTCGATCGCCCCCTGCTCGGTAGCCCGCCGCCGCTCCAGGTTCAGGCGGTCCAACTCCAGCTGGCTCAGCCGGAAATCGTAGTCCTTGACCGATTCCCGCTCCTTGCGCTGAAGCTCGGCGATCTGGTGCTGCATGGCCTCCTGTTCCGGCGTCGTGGCGGCGCGGATCTTCTCCTGGATCGTCGCCAGCGGATCGCCGGCGAAGACCGCCGCGTTCTCGCTGACATCGACCGCCTCGATCAGGCCGCCGCCCATTGCCTGGATCATCATGGCCTGCCGCTGCAGCATCAGCGGCCCCTCGACCGTCGTGTCCTTCGACGCGTTGAACGAATAGACCAGCAGCCCGAACAGGGTGACGAACAGGACATAGACCGGGATCCGGAACGCCGGATTGGGCGACGAGAACAGCAGCGTCGCCGCCTTCAGCGGATGCCTGTCCTCTCCCGCGATCCGCTTGGCCGGCTTGGCGGATTTCACCGGCTTGGCGGGCTTCGCGGCGGAGCCGGGGCGCTTTGGGGCCATCGTCCGCTAGGCCGGCGCCACGCAGACCTGATGGCGAAGCCATTCCTCGAAGATCTGGTCCTTGATCTGCTTGCCCAGCGCCTCGTTCAGCTTGGTCACCGTGCGGGAGTAGATCTTGTAGATCGTCCACAGCCCGTTCTCGGAGAACGGCCCGATGATCTCGTTGTCGGCGCAGGTGAAGGCGCGCTCGTCCACCTCGGCCGGCAGCATGCCGCGCTTCAGGTTGCCGATGTAGCCGCCGGCCAGCTTGGTGTTGTCATCGACCGAGTACATCCGCGCCAACTCCACGAAGTCCGCCTGCCGCTCGCCCACGGCGGCCAACGCCCGCTCCGCGTCGGCCTTTGTGCGGCAGGCGATCCGAGCGATCGACACGCAGGTGTGGCGGGCGCTGTTCTGCCGGTAATGCGCCTGCACCAACTCCTTCGTGACGATGATGTCGCGCAGGCGTTCGCGCCGCATGTCGGCGGCGATGGTGTCCAGCCACTGCTCCAGCGACAGCCCGAAATGCTTGAGATAGGCGTCGAAGGTCTTGGCGTCCCACAGGGCCAGCGTGTTCTTTCGGCTCCGCACCCGCTCGTCGATCTCCGCCTGGGTGACGCGGACGCCCTGTTCCTCCAGCTTGTATTCCACCACCCGCCGCTCGATGATCTCATAGATCGCGGTCCGGAACGTGCCCTTGGCCTTCAAATGAAGAATCACGTCGGCGACCGTGATCGGATCGCCTTTGACGGTGGTCACCGCGGTGCCGAGTTCCATGTTCCACCAGAAGGTCGTTTATTCTTGATCCAGCCAACCGCCATCCCTTCGGAAAGCGTGACGGCGGGTGGCGAACGATCGTCGTTTTTAGCTCAAATTAGTTACTTCATTGTGACCGGTCGCAAGGGCCAATCGGCCGCACCGCCGGTTGTACGATGGAACACCCCGTCACCGCAGGTCCAGCATGCCGAACAGCACTCCCGCCGCCCTCCGCAGCCCGCTGGTTTCCACCTTGGCCGGGGCCCTGGCCGCCGCGTGGCTCCTGACCGCCCCGCCGGCCTTCGCGCAAGAGACCCCGCCACCGGCCCCCGCCGCCCAAGCCGAGGCGCCCACCTCCGCCCCCGCCACCAAGCGGCTGACGCTCGACCTACCCGACCGGCAATTCGCCTATACCACCACCGCCGAGATGATGCCGATCGTCGACGCCAAGGGAGAGACCACGGCGCGGATCTTCGTCTCGTCCTACCGCGCCGACGGCGCCGACCCGGCCACCCGTCCCGTGACCTTCCTGTTCAACGGTGGCCCCGGAGCCGCCTCCGCCTTCCTGCACCTGGGGCTGGTCGGCCCGAGGATCCTGGTGACCAACCCCGACGGCTCGCTGGCGCCGCCTCCCGCCCGGCTCCAGGACAACCCCGAGACCTGGCTCGCCTTCACCGATCTGGTCTTCGTCGACCCGGTCGGCACCGGCTATTCCCGCGCCACCGGCAAGGAGGACGACGCCGAGAAGAAGTTCTGGAGCGTTCGGGGTGACGCCAGCAGCATGTCGGAGATCGTCCGCCTCTGGCTGACCCGCGAGGGCCGCTGGTCATCGCCGAAATACATCGCGGGGGAGAGCTATGGCGGGTTTCGCGCCGTGGTCATGGCCCTCCAGCTTCAGCGCGACGCCGGAATAGCCCTCAATGGCATGGTCCTGGTCTCGCCGGCGCTTGAGTTCTCGCTGCTGCGCGGCGGCGATTTCGACCTGCTCGGCTGGGCCATGCCCCTGCCCTCCATGGCCGCCTCCGCCCGCGCGCTGGGCAAGGGCGACCCTTCGATCACCCAGGAGGAGGCCGAGCGCTTCGCCCTGTCCGACTATCTCGTCGGCCTCGCGTCCTTGCGCGGCGGCGCCACCGCCGATGCCAAGAGCTTCAACGCCCGCGTCGCCGCCATGACCGGCCTGCCCCTGGAAATCGTCGAGCGTTTCCACGCCAAGCTGCCGATCCAGCTGTTCGCGAAGGAGATGCCGGCGGAACCCGGTCGCGTCGTCAGCCTCTATGACGGCACCATCAAGGTGCCCGATCCCGATCCGGAACGTCAGGCCGTCGGTTCCGACCCCTATCTGGACGCCCTGATCGCGCCCTATTCCACGGTGTTCAACGACTATGCCAGGACGACCCTCGGGTTCGAGAGCGACACGCCCTACCGTCTGCTCAACCGCCGCGTCTCGGGGGAGTGGAACTGGGATCTCGGCCGCCAGCAGGGCTACGCCGGAGTCACCGACGACCTCCAGGAAGCCCTGGCGGTCAACCCCGACATGCGTGTCCTGATCACCCACGGCATGACCGATCTGGTGACGCCCTACCTGTCGTCGCGCTGGCTGATCGACCAAATCCGCCTGCCGCCCGAGATCAAGGCGCACCTCGCGGTCAAGACCTATCAGGGCGGCCACATGCTCTACATGCGCGCCGACCAGCGCCGCCTGATGACCGACGACATCCGCCGCCTCTACCAGGAGACCGCCCCCGGCGGCGTCCCATGAGGGCCCGCCTCGCGGCCCTGCTCCTGCTGGCGTCGCTCCACCCGGCCTTCGCCACCGATATCGAGGTGCTGAGAAATGTGCGCTGGGGCATGGCGCCGCCAGACATCGCCAAGGCGCTGGGCGACGACGCCACCCGCCTGCCCGGCCGTTGGGATTTCGGCCGCTACTACGCCGACACGACCGTCGAGGATGTTCAGGTCGCCAGCATCGGCTTCCGCGCCTTCCTCCAAATCGACCGCCAGACCGGCGGCCTTGGCCAGATCCTGCTGGAGCGGCGCGGCCGCCAAGCGTCGCCGGTGGTTTTCGACGACATCGTCAAGGCTCTCACGGACCGGTTCGGTTCGCCGGAGAAGTCGGACCAGCAAAACACCGCTGCGGTGCCAAAATCGCTCCGCGTCGTCTGGCGCCTGCCGGACTTCACCATCAACGCCAGTTTCTTCGATTTCCGGACCACGGCGATCGTGTCGGAGAACCCGAACGTCGACCGCGATCCGCTGACGCCCTTCTCGGAGCGCCAGCGGAACAACCCGCGGTTCCTACCGCGCCGGGCCTTGATCCGGTTCAACCCGCCTTAAGCGTCAGGACCCCGAATAGGCCTCGACCTTCTGGACCTGCTCGCCCAGACCTTCGATGCCCAGACGGATCGTGTTGCCCGGCTGCAGCCAGACCTGCGGCTTCTGCCCCATGCCGACGCCGGGAGGCGTCCCGGTCGAGATCAGGTCGCCCGGCAGCAGCGTCATGAACTGGCTGCAATAATGCACCAGATGGCGAACGCCATAGACCATGGTCTCGGTCGTGCCGTCCTGGTACCGCTTGCCGTCGATCTCCAGCCACAGCTTCAGCTTCTGCGGATCGGGAACCTCGTCGCGGGTGACCATCCAAGGGCCGATCGGGCCGAAGGTGTCGGCGCTCTTGCCCTTGACCCACTGGCCCGACCGCTCGATCTGGAAGGCGCGCTCGGACACGTCGTTGATCACGCAATATCCCGCGACATAGTCGAGAGCGTCGGCCTCCTCGACATACTGCGCCTTCTTGCCGATCACGATGCCCAGTTCGACTTCCCAGTCCGGCTTGGTGCTGTTCTTGGGAATGATCACGGTGTCGTTCGGGCCGCAGATCGCCGTCGTCGCCTTCATGAACATGACGGGCTCGGGCGGCACCGGCAGGTTCGATTCGGCGGCGTGGTCGGCGTAGTTCAGGCCGATGCACAGGAACTTCGACACGTCGGCGACGCACGGTCCGATCCGCGGGTCGCCTTCGACCAGCGGCAGCGACGTGACGTCGAGCGCCCGCAGCCGATCCAGCGAGGCGTCGCTGACCGTCGCCGGGCCGATGTCGTCGATCACGCCGGACAGGTCGCGGATGCGCCCCTCGGCGTCCAGGATACCGGGCTTCTCCGCACCGGGCGGGCCATAGCGCAACAGCTTCATTGGGTTTGGTTCTCCACTCTTTATTTTAGGGTCCCGGATTATGCGGTCCGAGTACTCACATCACCGCGCCGATTTGCCACGGCACGAACTCGTTGTCTCCGAAGCCCTGGGCCTCGCTCTTGGTCGGTGTGCCCGACGCCACTTCCAGAATCTTCCGGAAGATCCTCTCACCAGCCTGCTCCACCGTTTCCAGCCCATCGGCCACGGTGCCGCAGTTGATGTCCATGTCCTCTTCCATGTGATCGTACATGGTCGTGTTGGTCGCCAGCTTGATGCACGGCGCCGGCTTGAAGCCCGACACCGAGCCGCGCCCGGTCGTGAAGCACACGACATTGGCGCCGCCCGCAACCTGCCCGGTCGCCGACGCCGGATCATAGCCGGGAGTGTCCATGAAGACGAAGCCCTTGGCGGTGATCGGCTCCGCGTATTTATAGACCTCGACCAGATTGGTCGTGCCGCCCTTGGCGGTGGCGCCCAGCGACTTCTCCAGGATGGTGGTCAGACCGCCGGCCTTATTGCCGGGAGACGGGTTGTTATTCATCTCGCCGCCATTGCGGGCGGTGTACTCCTCCCACCAGTGGATGCGCTCCACCAGCTTCTCGCCGACCTTGCGGCTGACCGCGCGGCGCGTCAGCAGATGCTCGGCGCCATAGACCTCGGGCGTCTCGCTCAGCACCGCCGTGCCGCCGTGCCGCACCAGCGTATCGACCGCGGCGCCCAGCGCCGGATTGGCCGAGATGCCGGAATAGCCATCCGAGCCGCCGCACTGCAAGGCCACCAGCAACTCGCTGGCCGGCTGTTCGGTGCGGGTGAACTCGTTGGCCAGCGGCAGCATCTCCAGCACCCGCTGGCGGCAGAACTCGATGGTCCGCCGCGTGCCGCCCAACCCCTGGATGTTCATGGTCTGGAACATCGGGCCGCGCTCGATCCCATAGGCCTCCAGCAGGAAGTCGATCTGGTTGACCTCGCAGCCCAGCCCGACCAGCAGCACGCCCGCGAAGTTCGGGTTGCGCGCGTAGCCCCACAGCGTCCGCTGGAGGTTGGCGTAGCCCTCGCCGCTGTCGGCCATGCCGCAGCCGGTCGAGTGGGTGATCGCGACGATGCCGTCCACATTGGGAAACGCGTCGAGCGCGCCCGGCTTCTCGAACTCCGCCGCGATGTAGCGCGACACCGTGGCCGAGCAGTTCACGCTCGACAGGATGCCGATGTAGTTGCGCGTGCCGACCTTGCCGTTGGCCCGCTTGAACCCCATGAACGTCGCCCGCTCGCCCTCCGGCACATAGTCCACCGGCTTGACGTCGGCGCCATACGCGTAGTCGCGCGCGAAGTCGTGCATCTCGACGTTATGGACGTGGACATGGTCCCCTGGCGCTATGTCCGTGGTCGCGAAGCCGATGATCTGATTGTATTTGCGGATCGGCTCGCCGGCCGCGATCCGCTGCGTCGCGATCTTGTGCCCGCGCGGCACCTGCCCCTGGCAGGCGATGCCATCGACCCCGATCGGCGCTCCCGGCAGCATGTTGACACGGGCCACGACCACATTGTCGGCGGCGCTCAGACGGATCGTCAGCGGCTGTACATCGGACATACCAATTCCCCTCCTGTTTCCTTCCACCGGAGGGCGTTTTCAGTCGCCTCCGTTGATCCCGTCACTTTATATGGTCAACCAAGACGCGAACCAAAGCCTCGCACCCCACACGATCCTCATCGTCGAATCGCCCCACGACCGGACTGTCCAGATCCAGCACTCCGATCACCCGGCCGCCGACCTTGATCGGAACCACCAGTTCCGACCGCGAGGCGGCGTCGCAGGCGATGTGTCCCGGAAATTCATGGACATCGGCCACCACCTGGCTGACGCCGGTAGCGGCGGCGGTGCCGCAGACACCCTTGCCCACGGGAATGCGGATACAGGCCGGCTTGCCCTGGAACGGCCCCAGCACCAACCCGCCATCCCTCATCAGGTAGAAACCCGCCCAGTTCAGATCGGGCAGACCGTGATAGATCACGGCGGCCATGTTGGCCGCGTTGGCGATCAGATCCGTCTCACCGTCCATCAGCCCAGCCAATTGCGACGCCAGTTCGCCATAAGCCTCCGGTTTCGACAGGGTCGCCTCGGGAGGCTGGAAATACTCGGCCGGCATCGTCTGGTCCCCAGGCTTCGGTGCCCGCCCAATCTGGACCAACCCGGACTGGTCTGTCCAGTCACGGCGTTTACATGGGCGTCATGCGCGCCGACGCGTCAACCCAATCGGTCCTGCACAGCCATTGATCAACAGGTTTCATGATATCATCCTGGATCATCTCCAGCACAATGGATCCTCGGATCAAGTCCGAGGATGACGAATTGATAGATAGTAAGAGTTCGGAAATTAATATACAAACAAAAATTTAACTCATCCAAATAAACTCGTCATCCTCGGACTTGATCCGAGGATCCATTTTGCGGAAGAGTTGCCAGGTTCATCCCGAACCCCTTCGAATTTTCAGCGGCAACTCGGCACCTGTCACCAACATACTCGACACTGAAGGCCGATCACATCGGAACGGACGCGATCAAGCAAGCGCCGCCACGCCCAACCAAAAAATTGCACCGGCACAGCCATACCTATATCGTTCGGATAGGCTGAAATCAGGTTATCCCCAACGAGGCGCCGCCCCCGTCATGCTCAACGCGCGTATCGAACTCGCTGGCGCCGCCCTCAAGTGCTCCACGACCCGCCCCGGCGCGAGCGCGTCCCTGATCCCGCTCACGCCGGAGCGGCAGGAGCGTCTGCGCCGCTGGGCCACCGATTACGACAACGCCGTCCGCGCCCGCCAGCCCGAGGCGCTGCCCGCCATCGGGCGCGACATCGCGGCCCTGCTCGACGAGGGCGGCGGCTGGCTGGAGCGGGCGCTGGACAGCGTCGGCGACATCGCGCTGGAAATCCGCGTGCCGTCCAACCCGACCGACCCGGACGACCGCGCCCTCGCCCAAGCCCTGCTCGACCTGCCGTGGGAGCTGCTGACCGCCCCCGGCCCCTCCGGCCATTACCTCGCCCTCGACCACACCCGCCTGTTCCGCGTCGCCCGCCGCATCGGAACGCCGCCGCCTCCCTCGCCGGAAGCGCCCGCCACGCCGCTGCCCGGCGACCTGACGCTGCTGTTCATGGCGGCCGAAGTCGAAGGCCAGCACTCCCTCAGCTACGAGCGCGAGGAGGCCGCCATCCTCGACGCCACCGCCAGTCTCGACCGCCTGCACCTGCTGGTGGAGGAAAGCGGCGGCATCGAAGGTCTGCGCGACCGGCTCGCCCAGACCGGCGCGGTGGAGGCGCTGCACATCACCTCCCACGGCGAGATCGTGAACGGCCAGCCCCTGCTGGCGCTGGAGGCACCCGACGGCACGCTCGACCCGGTCGGCATCGCCGGCCTGCGGAACGCCCTGGGCGCGGAGGAGCGCTACCCCCGGCTGGTCGTCCTGTCCGCCTGCCGCACGGCGGAGGCCGAAGGGTCGGCGGGCTCCTTCATCCAGGAGGTGATCCGCGCCGGCATCCCCAACGCCCTGGGCTGGGACGGATCGGTCTACGACAGCGACGCCACCAGCCTCGCCGCCGCCTTCTATGGCGAACTCGCCGCCAGCCAACCCGTCACCGCCGCAGCGGCCATGGCGCGCCGCGCGCTGCTCCAAGCCCACACCGCCAACCCCGACACCGGCCGCCATTGGCATCTGGCGCGGGTCTATCTGGGGCCGGGCGGCGGCGAGGCCCTGTGCGACCCGACGGCCGACCGGCGCGAGTTCGACAACGGCGCCGGCATCCAGGAATTCCTGGACCGCAAGGGCGAGCGCGTCCCGGTCGCCACCGCGGCCCAGTTCGTCGGCCGCCGCCGCCAGATCCAGCGCGCCCTCCGGGCCTTGGGCCCGGCCCGAATCGCCACGGCGCCCGCCGGCGTGCTGATCCACGGCATGGGGTGCGCCGGCAAGTCCAGCCTCGCCGCCCGCGTCGCCAACCGCCTGCGCGGCCACCACACCGTCGTCCTGGTGGACGACTACGGCCCCGACGCCCTGCTTCACGAATTGGAACAGGCACTCCCGCCCGAGCAACGCGCCAGCTTCCGATCCACCTGGAGCCAGAAGGTCGACCAGGACCCCGAGGCGTTGAAGGACGCCCTGGACAGCCTGCTGAAGGGGCCGTTCAGCGGCCGCAACGGCAACTCCGCGATCCTGCTGGTGATCGACGATCTCGAACAGCGCCTCAAGCAACCCCAGCCCGGCGAGACCGCGACCCCCTTCAAGACCGCGTTGGACAAGACGGTGTTCGGAGCCATCATCGCCGCCTTCCGCGATGCCAGGACCACCGCGTCGCGCCTGCTGCTCACCAGCCGCTACACCTTCGACCTGACCGACCGCCGCGGCAAGGACCTCGCCGCCTGCCTCGCCACCATCCCGCTGCCGCCCATGGACGCGGTCGAGCGCGCCAAGCAGATGCGCGCCGCCGCCAGCAAAGCCGGCACCGACCGCGACCAGTCCAGCGCCGCGCGGCAGGAGTTGGAGGCCCGCATCCAGCACGCCTCCGGCGGCAATCCCGGCCTCCAGCACGACCTCACCGCCCCCCTGCTCGCGGGTGACCTCGCCGCCGCGGAACGGCTGGTCGGCGCGTCCGAACGCTATCTCCAGACCGGCACGATCCCGAAGGACGCGGCGGAAGCGGTCGAGTTCTTCCGGCGTGTCCCGCTCGATGCCTTCCGGGCGATGCTGACCGGTACCGAAGTGGCGCAACTCGGCGCCACGACGCTGTTCAGCCTGCCGGTACCGCTATCCGTGCTGGCGGTGACCGGCACTGCCGCGGGCGTCGGCGATCCGGCGGCGGCATTGGACCGGCTGCACGGGTTGGGTCTGCTCGACCACACGGACAATCCGGGCACTGCTCCCGACGGCATGTGCGGTCCCTTGGTCCGCCCCCTGGTCACGCCGCTATCACCGAAGGAAGCCGAGAAGCTGGCGGCGGCGGTGATCGAGCCACTGGTCGCCGCTTGGACCGACGATGACGGCGAGCTGCCATGGGACCAGCGCAGATTGGCCGCCGCACACCTCGCACTCCTGGGCCGCGCACCAACCGCCATCATCAGCGCCACGGCATACGCTGGTGGCCGTTTCCTGTTCAATCGCCTGCACGACGCCCGATCCGCCCTGGACCTCTGCACGAACGCGCTCGCCATCACGGATGAGCGGAAAGCGCCACCCAGCCCGGCCTTGATTCTCGTCGGTACACAATGCGCTGAAAGGCTGGGTGAAACCGATTTACTCGATCATTTGCTCGATCGCGGCCTGGAGGCATCGGCGAATGACCTATCCCGCCACGCCATGCTGCTGGCACAAGTCGCGGATCGTCGACGCCAGACCGGCGACCTCAATGAAGCCGAAGGTCTCCTTGAACGAGCGAAAAGCCACTTCGAAACCCTCGGCGACGTGCGCTCCCGCGCGGTGACGATGGGCCGGATCGTCGACATCCTGCAAGCCCGCGGCGAACTGGACGAGGCGCTGCGCATCCGCCGCGAGGAGTTACTGCCGGTCTTCAACAGGCTTGGCGACGTGTGCTCCCGCGCGGTGACGATGGGCAAGATCGCCGACATTCTGCGAGCCCGCGGCGAAATGGACGAGGCATTGCGCATCCATCGCGAGGAGCAACTGCTGGTCTATGACCGGCTGGGCGACGTGCGCGAGCGCGCGGTGACGATGGGCAAGATCGCCGATATCCTGCAAGCCCGCGGCGATATGGACGAGGCGCTACGCATCCGCCGCGAGGAGGAACTACCGGTCTATGACCGGCTGGGCGACGTGCGCTCCCGCGCGGTGACGATAGGCAAGATCGCCGACATCCTGCGATCCCGCGGCGAGTTGGACGAGGCGCTACGCATCCGCCGCAAGGAGGAACTACCGGTCTACGACCGGCTGGGCGACGTGCGCTCCCGCGCGGTGACGATGGGCAAGATCGCCGACATCCTCCGATCCCGCGGCGAGTTGGACGAGGCGCTGCGCATCCGCCGCGAGGAGGAACTGCCGGTCTATGACCGGCTGGGCGACGTGCGCTCCCGCGCGGTGACGATGGGCAAGATCGCCGACATCCTGCAAGCCTGCGGCGAACTGGACGAGTCGCTGCGTGTTCGGTTGGAAGATTCGCTGCCTATACATCGGTGTATGGGGGATGTTCACAGCATCGCTTATATTCTCTACCGTTGCGCCGACCTCCGTGTTCAAAGAGGCGAAAAGAACACTGACGAACTTCAAAGAACTATTGACGAATTCAGTGAAAGCCTTGGTTTATTCCTACAGCTAGGCGCGGTTGGTTTTATCTTTGTGGTTGGCCGTGCGTTTGGACAGTTACTCGCCGCTCTAGGGCAGAATGAAGATGCTTACGGTGTCCTTGATCACACCGCATCCGCAGCGGAAAAGCTCCAGCGATTTGACGATGTTCGGACAATCCGCGACTTTCAGGCGACGCTGAAGCCGGAAGCCGAATGACGGCAACTGGTTCTGGAAAGTTTGCATAAATTCCTATATGGTACCCCTGCGCGGACGCTCGGTTGTTCCAAGCGGGATCTTTGAAGCGTGAATACCAAAACCCGGTGCGCCGGGAGCGGTGCGGTCGTCAACGGCTTCGGCCCTGCTCTGGAAACAATCCCGAGCACCCACACGCCCCAGATGATGACCTTCAGTGACGTTTTAGGGGTTTTTCAGCGTCATCATCCTCGGCTCTCAGGCCATTGCCGGACCCGCCACACTCGGCTTCAAGTTCCGGTTTAACATCAGCGCGTTTCCACTCGTAAATCGGGTAGAGCGAAGCGGCACCCGACACCAACACGCCGGCTTGTCGGGTGCCGCTTCGCTCTACCCGACCTACGGTTGCCATCCGACACGTCTACAAAACCATCGCCACTCCGCCATCCACACGCCCGCGATGACAAATGATGACATTTCCAGCCTTGCTCCGGGGGCGTACGCCACCGTCTCACGCCCAACGAGCACCACCGCCACCGACGCGCCCGCTACACCGCCTCGGCCATTGACACACTCGCGAAACCGCGCCAGTGTCCGACCGACTCGCAACCGCGAGGCGGCCAAACCGGGGAGCTGGAACCTCCCCGGCCCGGCCTGACCACCCCAACGACACATGGAGTCGTCAAGATGGCTGATCGAGCCAATAGCACACCCT
>NZ_AVFL01000034.1 GCF_000576635.1 Skermanella stibiiresistens SB22 | reverse complement strand
GTGAGGAATTTTCAATGCCCTCAAGTGGGGATTATTGAGTGCCCGATAACATGTGGCGCCCTGTCCGCGTGGCGCCGTGGTATCAGGTGAACATCGAGACGGGAACCGTCCGCAACGGCGTGACCGGCAGGCACCTGAAGGCACGCCCGAACAAGGCCGGTTACCTAACAGTAACGCTGAAGCTCACCAACGGCACCTCCAAGCCCGAGCTGGTCCATCGTCTCGTTACGCTGGCCTACCATGGCAACCCTCGTAACCAACGCCTGTGCGCCTCCCATTTGGACGGCGACAAGCTGAACAACCACTACTCCAACCTCCGTTGGAAGTCGCCTCTCGCCAACGCCAGAGACAAGGACGCCCACGGCACCACGCCAACTGGCGAGCGGAACGGAAACTCCAAGCTCTCCGAAGACGCCGCATGGCGCGCGTATTGGCTCTCCCATGTCGATGGATGGTCAAGCCGCCGCATCGGAAGCTTCCTGGGCATCTCATACGGGACGGTTCAAAAGATCGCCCGTCACGACCTATGGACCAACTCCAACTTCAAGCAGCGCCTGACCAATGCGCAGGAACAAGAAAACTCATCTGAGCGCATTACGATGGCCTACCTTGAAGCTGGCGAATCGATGAGCGACGGCGGCATTTACCGTCCGCTCTCCGATTTCATCAGCGCTGACATCTATGAACAGGAAGACGTTTCCAAAAACTTGAGCCAGCGCGCCAAGACCCAGCGTTACTACCAATTTCTAACTCAGCAGCTCTGGGACGATCGACAGCAGGCTTTAGCCGAGCTGGAAAACAACGCCCTGGTCGAGACACTGGACAAGGCTGACGCTCTGGCCTGGACAGGCGACACCACGTCAGCGCCAGCGCCTACGTCTGCCCCGCGCAAGTCCCGCCGCTTCTAAGGCCTCACCGATTCGCCGCTTCAACGTCTCAACCCATTACCACCCTCGACATTTTACAGAAAAGACTAGTTCATGATCGACCAACCACACCCCACGAATGACCAACTCCACTCCGACGCCTGCACCGAGACATGGCGGGACATCCCCGGCTATCCCTATTACCAAGCTTCAGACATGGGCCGCATCCGCCGTTCCAAACCTGGGAGAGGGGGAACCTACGTCGGGCGCGTCCTTCGCCCAAGACTGGACCGGGATGGTTATGCCCGCTGTGTCCTGTCCCATGATGGCGTTCAGGAAGACATTGCCGTCGCCAAGCTCGTCATGCTCGCCTTCGTTGGTCCTCGTCATAAACCTTGGTACGAGATCCATCACGCCAACTCGACACGCCACGACAACCGACTGTCCAACCTGTCTTATGTCACCCGCGTCCAGAATATGACCTTCGCATATCAGCGCCGTCTGGAGCGCGCCAAAGCTGGCCTGACCGCTTACGGCAGGTGTTCCCCGGCTCCCAGCTCGCAAGCCACTCCAGCGCCCACCAGCGCCCGTCGAAAGGCGAAACAGGCACTCCGGCGGGAAGACACTAAAGCCAGAAATTTGGAGCTGAAGCCCTGGGCACCCAGGAAACGCCTGACCCGCTGGCTCTGACCCGCCCCAGCAACTAAAGCTCTGTAAAGCCAAACCTTTGCACCTAAAGGCTAGCTAAAGCAGAAGGGCGCGCCTCAGTGGCGCGCCCTTCTGTCCAGAACGAGACGATGGTGACCGACGGCATGTGACATTTCTTTTGGGATGGCTGCCGTCGTTGCAGCTGTGGCCTTCAAGCCTGCAGCAAGTGTCGTTACGCTTTTCCCGACTGCAGCACGCCCACCTTGCCAGGGTACTTAGCTTTCGGGTTCTGCCGCCACCAGAACTCCACCGTAACCGGAATACGCCACTTCTTAGCCAGACGGTCCACCTCCTTCCAGGCGTCCGACGCCGACTGACCCTGCACGGAGATGCCGAGGTCAGGGTAATACTTGAACCCGTGATCCTCGTACCGTTCCGTCCGGGAATGAATCGCCAATTGGCTAACTAGTTCTTTACCTTCAATGCCCTTTGCCTTCACCTGTGCAATCACCGCGAGCAGGATGGCTGACCAACGGGGGTTGCGGAGCGACATCCCATTGATTGAAGCTGACAGGGGCTTTGTGAAAGCAAGCCCAGGCGCAGCATCAAACTGCATCGCGCCATCGCTTGTCGTGGGCGCTGTCTCATCCGGCTCATCGTCCCGCTCCATGCCGAGCTGCTCCATCGCTTCCCGTACAATGCGGTCAATGGTCTCGCTGGGTGTCTTGGTGCCATACCAAGCCTTGAGGGTGCTTAGGTCGGTGAAGGTGCCATCGCTTATTCTAACTACGGGCATCATAGCTTGTTCCTCCTGCTGCGGATGCTGTCTATGTTACATATCGCCTTAATCACCCGCAACAGAAATATGTAACATATGCGCTAAAAATCTTCGTCGGGCCAATTCATATGTCTGGTTCCCATCTTTTGGAAGATCAACTTTAGCGCGCATCACAACATACGGTCGCAGATGCGCTTGACGGTCGAAGCATGCCAAGCGACACCTCCCCGCTTGGTCGGAACCCCCTCAGCGTTGAACCTGTCCGCGATCTTCGCCATGGACACGCCAGCGTCGCGCATCTCCAGAACACGCTGCATCAGCGCCTTCTCCTCCGCGTTCTCGACCATCCGACCGCCTACCGCATCGAACCCCAAAACCGGGCGCCCATAGACTTCGCCGCGCTTCTTCTTCTGCTGGATGGCCGCAGCGGTGCGTTCCGCTATCAGGCCTCTCTCCATCTCAGCGAAGCCAGCGGCCATCGTGAAGAACATCCGGCCCATGGCCGACTGCGTGTTGATGCTCTGTCCGCCCATGTCCACCAAGTGGAGGCCGACCCCCGCCTTGTCCCATGCCGCTGTCTGGTTCAACGCGTCAGCGGCGTTGCGGAACACACGGTCGAGCTTCAACGCGATCAGGTGGCGCGCTGGTCCTGTGGTCAACATCGCCAGCACCCGCACCCCACCTGGGCGGCTCGACAGCTCCTTCCCTGCTGACACGCCAGCGTCGGACACGATGTCGAGCAGCTCCAGCCCCTGGGCGGCGGCATATGCCCTGATGCGCGCTTCTTGATGCTCCAATGACAGGCCGCTGTCAGTCTGGTCAGCGGTGCTGACTCGCACATAACCAACCGCGATGTTGCTCTTGGCCTTGGCCATTGTTGCCTCCCTCGTTTCGTCCGCCCCTTTCTGTCATACACAGTCGCCATACACAAACGTTTTCATACACAAAGGAACGGCTGCGTATGGAAAAGCAAGAATGATTCGTTGGCACGATTTTTGCCGAGACAATGGGCTGCTGGCTTGGGCTAAACTTGGCGTTAGTCAAACTCGCAAAGATGTCCCGCTGATGTCAAAATCCACCGAGAAAACTCGCGATACCGGTCATTCACTCAACAAGTTCCTGATGATGACGGGGATAACGTTGTGGACGTGCTTGAACTACACGTTCATCGCCACCGGCCTATTCACGGTCGGGCCGGTGTGGGGTGTAGTGACATTCATCCAAAC
Source organism: Skermanella stibiiresistens SB22 (assembly GCF_000576635.1). GTDB lineage: Bacteria > Pseudomonadota > Alphaproteobacteria > Azospirillales > Azospirillaceae > Skermanella > Skermanella stibiiresistens. Next base: position 61,215 of record NZ_AVFL01000034.1, on the reverse strand, counting down.
CCTAGTACTGTTCATCTGTTTCTACTGGTTTCGGGTTCAGCTGCGGGCCATCTACGGCGTGATCGAGATGCTCGTGGCCCTTGGCGTGATCATCCTGGCATTCCACGAATTCCACAGGGTGCTGATGACGGAAACCGTCGATCCCCAGGAGGCCGTGAAGTGCATCCGGTCCCTTGGTATCCTGACGTCCGACGCCCTCGCCGGATGCCTGGAACCGAAGAAGGTGACCGTCGAAGGTTACAGGTTCCTGTTCATCAGCGCCGCCGTGAAACTCGCGGCTGGGGTCTACATCGGCGTCAGGGGATTGGACAATCTGGATGACGCGATCAAGGGGTCAGGGTTCTGGCGTCGCAGGTTCGACATCGCGTTCTACGACAACAGAGGAACCCGCCCACGCTACGTCCCGATCGAGGGCGGCATGCCGATCGGTTGGGCCGCGCGCGCGAGGACCGGGAAAGAGGCCGTCCCGCTGTCCCAGGCGAACAGACGATACTACTGACCAGCGTGATGAAAATCCTTGTCTGCCCCACGCCGGGAGGCTGTATCACCCGATACGCCGTCGCTGGCTCGCCGATCACTGAGGGTGTGGGTGCGAAGCCCGAAAAAAGGGGATTTTTCCACCTTTAATACAATTTTAAGTGGGTATATCCGATACGCCAGATCAATGTCGCGATCTTCTCCTTGCCATTTCCCAGAGCGGGTAATCTGTTCATGATATTCGCATGTCGATGTCCTCCAAGCCCATGTCGCCCAGGCTCACAGCCCCAGGCGTGTTGGTGAGACACTGAGACATGGCCAGAGGCGCCCCGCGTCAGCGGGGTGCTTCCAGCATCTCGCCCGCATCTGGGAAGCGCTTCTAACTCAGGGTTGTATAACTATCAGATGGTACCTTGGCGGGTAGTACCCCCTGGGACACCCCAGCGGTAAGGACCCAACCAAGTCACGAGCTAAAGCTCCAAATATTGGCTTAATAACCGAAGTACTTGTATTGCAATTGGCTCAATTTTTGTGCTATACTTTCTAAATATTCGGAGCTTACTCTCCGCTGAATTTCCAGAACATCATTTTACTCAAGGTCTTTCCATGACTAGCTTAGAACTCCTGACCACAAGTGAAGCCGCCGCACACCTCGGTTGCTCGGTCGTAACCATGTGGAGAAAATTCTCAAAAGCTCGTGCGCGAAACCTTTGGACACCAACTCAAAAGCGAGTGGGTTCAAGCATTCTTTATCTCGCATCCGAGATCCAAATCTTCAAGACGTCTCGCTGACGCCTTCTGAATTATCCAACCATCCCATAGGACAACACCATGAACACCAACGAACTTCACAACGCCCAGGTAAAGCTTGCCAGCGCCCAGGCGCAATATGAGCAACTCCAGGAGGAAGAGCGGCGCCTCTCTGACGTGAGAAAGAAGCTCGCCACGTCGAAAGAGCAGACGCGGCAAGCCATCGATCAACTCAAAATCGCGAACGAGGCTGCCATCCGAAACAGGATCGAGGCTGAGAACGCCGCAATGATCCTCCAAGCCGCTGAGGACGAGGCCAAAGCCGCACGCTTGAACGCTGAAGCCGCAGCCAAGCGCGCCCAGGCCAAGGAGATCGCCGCTGCCCTGGCTGAGATCGAGGCCGCTGCCGAGAAGGCTGACGCCATGTTGCTGGGATACGCTGAACAGTTGGCCACCATCAGCAAGCTGAAGCGCAGTGTCAGCCAGCAGCTCACGCGCGACTTCCATGGCTTCCACGTTCAGGTGCCCCACCCGGCCATGGAGGCTGAGATTCGGGAGGCTTCCCACAAGACGAGCCAGTTGCACATGATGAACAACGCCATCGATCACGCTGGTACCTTCGACGGCACGCAAGCGCGATCCGGTCAGTACGTAGCCCAGGCCCGCGTTATCGTCGCTCCTTATCTCACAGGCACGGAATGAGCCCGCTAACCCAACACGCCGTCAATCGACGCTTCCGTAGGGTGCTGGCAACCATGACCGGCACCGACGCGGGTGCCGAAGAGTTGACAGAGCAATACCTCGCCACCATCGAACCAGGCCTGCAGTTCGTCCCGACCGATCGTGAGATTACGGAATTCATCGAACGACCTTACGCCAGCTCGCCTGAACTTCTCGCCGAATGGCGCGCCATCAACGCACAGGCGCCGAAGTCGTGACCACAACCTTTCAGGAATATTCCCACTTGATCTTCAACGGTTGCAGCCGCCTTTCCCGTATGGCGACCAACGCGGCGAAGGTCGATGCCGATAAGATGATCCTGGCGCACCTCGTCGAGATTGAAGACCGTTGGGCATCGATGGACACCGACACTATTGAGGCATCGCTCGAAGACACCCTGGCGCGCCTCGTTCAGCATTTTCGCTCACGGAGAATTCCCGTATGACCCAGTCTAACCAAAAGTCGCGTGATAACGCTTGGATCTTCAAGAAGGTCCCAACGGTGCCCAGGCCGCGCAAGCCCGCGAGAACCAAACCCCTCTTCGAGCGAACCGAGTTTGAGACGCCCCGTCCAGCACCGCCCAGCGACGAGTAATCCCGATCCAGAGCGAGCTTAAGCTCGCTCGTCACTCGCCGAAGCTGACAAAACGAAGGCCCGCTAGAATCCTAGCGGGCCTTCGCCTTATTCGCGTTCGAACGGCGCGAGCCGCGTCCTTAGTCTGGGCGGCGCGAGCCCCAAGCGGACATGTAATTCGATCAATCAGAAGCTGTCAATGGACATGTGCGAACTAATACGACTCCTGCTCAAACCACATCCGCGCGCTGCGCAATCCCGTTCTCGCTTTCATCTGAAACCAGATCCGGTTCCCCTTTAAGGATTCCCACCACATCAACGGAGTAGGAAATACGCCGCATCCACTTTTCCAAGATATCCAAGCCCTGCCTATCGCCGTACCGATCAGCCACCGCGTTCTCTCCAGAGTGCCCAACGAGGGCGTTCTGGGTATCACCGGGCATCTCACAGCGCCTTGCGGCTGTCTTGAAGGTATGGCGAAATGAGTGGAACACCAAACCATCGTCTTTGATGCCAGCTTTCTCTCGCAAGACTCGAGCGAACCGTTTTCCGTATGGACCAGCGGCGCGCTCTCGCTGGTCAGGCTGAAGTTGATCGAACAGCAGCTTGCTACCACGCGCCTTCGATTGCTCCAGACGACCGATAAGCCCAAACCGGATCAACTCAGGATGAACCGGAACGACACGAATGCTCGTGTCGTTCTTAATCTTCTTGCCGTCGTCGTCGTTGATGCTGAAGTACCATCCGGCAGAATATTGGACAACATCAAAAGTGTGAAGCTGACAAATTTCTTCCTGCCTCGCGCCGGTATAGAGGGCAACCAGTGGAATGAACAAATCGTCAGAACGTTCTTCAGGCACGCTCTCTCGAAGAGCTTTGAAGAGCGTAGTCATGTTCTCATCGGTGAAGCTCTTCCGCTTCTCCCTTCGTTGCGCTCTCGTCTTTATTACCTTGATGCCCTCAGCCTGATTATTTTCCACATATCCGAAAGCAACCGCGCGCCCCAGGATCGTGCTTATAGCGGCCAAGTGCTTCCGCAGCGTCTGCGTTCCGATCTTCTCTAAGCCCTCAGCCTCAGCAGTGGCGATGGCATCGCGAATTGCCATCGCGCGGATATCGGCGCGCGTACTCACCGGAAGCTTAGCAACCTCCGATTTGAAATCTCTAATATGTGCCTTGGTAATCTGCGCTACAGGCAAGTCTCCGTGCAGCTCGATGAACCTACGGGCAGTGTATCGGTACTGTCCAACGTGCTGCTCTGGCGCTCCGCTATCACTTGCCCAGTCGTCAACAATCTCATTCAGCCCAACGTGTTTCCGCTTCGGCGTTTGTTCAACTTTTGTGACGGTTTCCTCCAGATCCTCATAATCAAAGCTGACTTGATTGAGCAACTCTGTATACGGGCGCAGCAGTTCGTTCCCAGGAGCATCTTTGGGGGGGAGCAACCTAGAACGTCTGCGTCCCTCAGGATCCTTCAACGCCTTTCCTCGTTCCCCGTACTCAGCAATGCTGATGAAGCTTTTCAAGGTCGCGCGAAGCATCTCCACCAACTCAGTATCGTTACGTGGTTCGCGGACGTGCGGCATCTCATCCCCATAGCAGGCGGGATCAGGTCGAGCCGTGAATGGGTTGGAGTCGTCATAATCGTTCGGATCAGACAGGAACAGCAGTTGGCGCGCTCTTGCCACGAATGCCTCACGGTCTTCCGCTTGCATCCTGCCAAGTTCCTGGGCAGCACGCGCGGGCGCCGACCCCGTTCGCAAACGCTCGATCAGCGCAAGGTGCTTATCCGTCTCAGCACGGCAGAGCGCCTCAGCCACTGCCCTATCGCCAGTGCGCAGACTGAGTTGCCAAAACTCCTTCCCGACCGATTCAAGCAGGTCAGTGGGAACACGCATCTTGAAGTGGTACTTGTCGCCTCGTCTGAGCAGATGCTTGTACGCCACCGCACCCCCTTGTGTGACAGTTTGTGTGACACAAGGGGCGACAAAAAAGCCGTGCCGTCAAGGTTCCGGCACAGCTTTTTCGTAGTATCAAGCACTTAGAGATGGTGCGGTCGAGAAGACTCGAACTTCCACGGGGGTTAGCCCACAGCGACCTCAACGCTGCGCGTCTACCAATTCCGCCACGACCGCATTCAACATCCGCCTCAACCAGCACGGGGCTTGCTTGAAGCGTGCGGGGGGAATACCAAATCCGGATGCCGCGATCAAGAGAATGAAGCGGCTTCTTCGAAGAAAACAGGATCACAGTCGCATATGGCCACGCCCGCCCCCAACGCCGCCCCGCAAGGCCTGCGGCAACCTTCCATCAGCCACCAATCGATCGAGTGGCGGATCACGGACGAGCCGGTGCCGTACCCGGATGCGGTCGCGGAGATGGAGGCCCGGGTGGCCGCGATCCGCGCCGGTGAGGCGCCGGAACTGGTCTGGCTGCTCGAACATCCCCCCCTCTACACGGCGGGGACCAGCGCGCGGGCGGCCGACCTGCTGGAGCCCAGCCGCTTTCCCACCTACGAGTCGGGCCGCGGCGGTCAGTACACCTATCACGGGCCGGGTCAACGCGTGGCCTATGTCTTGATCGACCTGAAACGCCCGCGCGCCGGCCTGGAAGCTCCGGACATCCGAGGCTACGTCTGCAAGCTGGAGGAGTGGCTGATCCAAACCCTGGCCCAGTTCAACGTCAAGGGCGAGCGGCGGTCCGGCCGCGTCGGCATCTGGGTCGACAAGGGCCCCTATGGCGGATTGACTGGACGGGAGGACAAGATCGCCGCCATCGGCGTGCGAGTCCGGCGCTGGGTGACGCTCCACGGTGTCGCCCTCAACGTCGATCCCGATCTGGGACACTTCGCCGGTATCGTGCCTTGCGGCATCAGCGAGCATGGCGTCACCAGCCTGCACGCGCTTGGCCACTTGGTGACCATGCCGGAAGTGGATCTGGCGCTGAAAGCCGCCTGGGAAGACGTTTTCGAAGCCTGAAACGCGAAACGGCGCGGTGTCACCCACCGCGCCGTTTCCCAACGGGTCAAGTCTTCCTCAATCCTGGAATGGGTCATTCACCAGGATCGTGTCGTCGCGCTCGGGGCTGGTCGAGACCATCGCCACCGGCGCCTCGATCAACTCCTCGATCCTGCGGACGTATTTGATCGCCGTCGCTGGCAAATCGGCCCAGCTGCGGGCTCCCTGGGTGCTCTCCGACCAGCCCGGCATCGTCTCGAAGATCGGCTCGACGCCGGCCTGCGCCGACTGTCCGGCCGGGAAGTGGTGCAGTTCCTGGCCCTGGTAGCGGTAGCCGACGCAGACCTTCAACTGCTCGAAGCCATCCAGCACGTCCAGCTTGGTCAGCGCGATGCCATTGATGCCACCGACCTTGACGGCCTGACGAACCATCACGGCGTCGAACCAGCCACAGCGGCGCTTGCGGCCAGTGACCGTGCCGAACTCGCGGCCGCGCTCGCCCAGCCGGTCGCCGACCTCGTTCAGCTGCTCGGTCGGGAACGGGCCGGAGCCGACGCGGGTCGTGTACGCCTTGGTGATGCCCAGCACGTACCCCACGGCGCCCGGCCCCATGCCGCAACCGGTCGACGCGTTGCCGGAGACGGTGTTGGACGAGGTGACGTACGGGTACGTGCCATGATCGACATCGAGCATGGCACCCTGCGCGCCCTCGAACAGGATGCGCTTGCCGGCCCGCCGCATCTCGTCCAGCTTCTCCCAGACGACCGCCGCGTAGGGCCGCACCAGCGGCGCCACCTCGCGCAGCGTCTCCAGCACCTGATCCCGGCCGACCTCTTCCGATCCCAGGCCGCGCAGCAGCGCGTTGTGGTGGAACAGCAGCTTGTCGACCTTCTCCTCGAGAACGTCCTCGTCCGCCAGATCGCACAGGCGGATCGCCCGGCGGGCCACCTTGTCCTCATAGGCGGGACCGATGCCGCGGCCGGTGGTGCCGATCTTCGACGTGCCAAGGGCCTCCTCGCGGGCCCGGTCGACCGCGCCATGGATCGGCAGGATCAGGGTGGCGTTCTCGGCGATCAACAGGTTCGCGGGCGAGATTTCGACGCCCTTCTTACGGATCGCGTCGATCTCCCGGATCAGCGCCCAGGGATCGACCACGACGCCATTGCCGATGACCGATAGCTTGCCGGGCCGCACCACGCCGGACGGCAGCAGGCTGAGCTTGTACTCGACACCGTTGATGACCAACGTATGGCCGGCATTGTGACCACCTTGGTAGCGGACCACGACGTCGGCCCGGCTGGACAGCCAGTCAACGATCTTGCCTTTACCCTCGTCGCCCCACTGGGAGCCGACCACCGCCACGTTTGCCATAGTGTCTCTCCACGCTATTCAGCGGAGAAGGTTGGCGCCTTCTCCTGAACATCAGCCGGGCGGCCGGACGGCGCACCGGATCTCGATAAGCAGGCGAACATCAGACGGCCGAAAGGATCTGGCCGCCAGCGAAAACATGGGTGCATCGCAGCCGTCGCGCCTCGGCGGCCGGATCGTCCAGCGCGTCCAGCGCCCGCACCGTCACCCAACCCTCGGCCCGCAACCGCTCGCCCTCGGTGGGATCGGTCCCGATCGGCAGGAAGACCTTTGGTATCGGAGCCGGATCGGGCACCGCCCGGAGCACGGTGTCGAGATAGAGCGTGAAGCCGGTGGCGGGTTCGCCCGAAAGACTGGAGCCATTGTCACCCGCGGGGGCCTTGCCGCCCGCGCGGTACCTGCCGCCGCGCCCCAACTCGCCGCGCACGCCGCGCGAGAACAGGGTGAAACTGATGCCGGTCTGGTACTCGAAGCCGCGATGCTCGACCGGATCGACCGTCAGCATCAACTCGGGCGCCGCCGTCCTGATCAGCCGCACGACCTCGTTCAGCCGCCGGCGATCGGCTTCCGCCGTCTCCGGCAGGTCCAAGGCCGCCAGCAGCTCGATCGCCCGGTCGGCCGGTCCGGACGCGCCCATCATGCCGGTCAGCAGATCGGCGGCCTTGCCACCAACCGCCGCGACCTCGGCGGCGTCCTTGCGGTCCAGCGCCTGGCGCAGGCGGAAGGTCTCGTCCTCCGGCAGATCGAGGCCGCGGCAGACCGACGAGACCAGCGTCGGCACGTTCAGGTCGACCGAGATGTTGGTGACGCCCGCCGCCTTCAGCGCGCGATAGGCCAGCAGCACGACCTCGGCGTCGGCGGTCGGCTGAAGCGTGCCGATCAGCTCGACGCCGACCTGGCCGAATTGCCGCTCCGGCCGAAGCTGCGATCCTTTGACGCGGAGCACCTGCCCGCCATAGCTGAGACGCAGCGGCCTCGGCTCGTTGGCGAGACGGGTGGTCGCGATGCGCGCGACCTGGAGCGTCATGTCCGGCCGGATGGCCAGCATGCGCTGGGAAACCGGGTCCATCAGCCGGAATGTCTGGGTCGCCATGGCGGCGCCGGGACCGGACAGCAGGCTCGCCTCGAATTCGATCAGGGGCGGCTTGACGCGCTCGAAGCCGTTCGACGCGAACTCCGCCATCAGCCGCTCGACGATGGTCGCCTCAAAGGCGGCTTCGCGCGGCAGCACATCGTGCAGGCCGGCGGGCAGCAGCGCTCTGTTCATCGGTTCGGTCATGACGGCAAGGGGTCCCGGTCCACATTGGGGTTGCCCGACCCGCGGGCCGGACGCACCGGGCCGCTAAGTATCGGAATCGATCCCGTTGGGCAAACGGAAAAGGGGCACGGCAGCCATGGGCCAGCGGCACCCCTGCCCCGGTCACTCCGGCCAATCCCGGCGATCAGTCCCGTGGACACGAATCCGCTTTGACCTTAGAAATCGGGGAACCGCGATGGCGGCCGGCACCCGCCATCCCAAGTTGCCCGGAGAAAACTCCCGAATGCCCCCGACACAGAAAACCATCGCATCCCTGGCGGCCGATCTCGCCGCCGGCCGCGCCACCAGCGTCGCCCTGACCGAGGCCGCGCTGGACCGGATCGCCGATCCGGCGGGGGAAGGTGCGCGCGTCTTCATCTCTCCCGATCCGGCGGCGGCGCGCGCCACCGCCCTGGCCCAGGCGGAAGCCAGCGACCGGCTGCGCGCGGCCGGCATCGTGCCCTCGCCGCTCGCCGGTATCCCGATCTCGGTCAAGGACCTCCTGGATGTGGCGGGACAGGTCACTGCGGCCGGTTCGGTCGTCCTGCGGGGCGCCCCGCCGGCTGGCGCCGACGCTCCCGTGGTGGCGCGGCTGCGGGCGGCGGGAGCCGTGATCGTCGGCCGCACCAACATGACCGAGTTCGCGTTCTCCGGACTGGGCTTCAATCCGCACCACGGCACACCCGGCAACCCGTTCGACCGCGCCCGCATTCCCGGTGGATCTTCATCCGGTGCCGCCGTTTCGGTCGCTGACGGCATGGCGGCGGGCGCCATCGGCTCGGACACCGGCGGGTCGGTGCGCATCCCTGCGGCGCTGTGCGGCTTGGCCGGTTTCAAGCCAACCCAGTCGCGCGTCCCCCGGACGGGAGCGCTGCCGCTGTCCTGGACGCTCGACACGATCGGCCCGCTCGCCCGGTCCGTCGAGTGCTGCGCGCTGCTCGACGCCGTCCTGGCCGGCGAGCCCCCCGCGGCTCCCGCCGCGATGGCGGTTTCCGGCCTGCGCCTCGCGGTGCCCCGGGAGATCGTGCTGGACGGTTTGGACGAGACCGTCGCCGCCGCCTTCGCCCGCGCGCTGGACCGATTGTCGCGGGCGGGTGCCCGGATCGCAGAGTTCTCCATGCCGGCTCTGACCCGGATCGCCGAAGCGAACGGCAAGGGCGGGTTCGCCACCGCCGAGGCCCTGGCGTGGCACAAGGACCTGCTGGAAGACCGGGGCGACGAGTACGATCCGCGCGTCGCGGTCCGCATTCGGCGCGGCGCCGAGCAATCGGCGGTGGATTACATCGATCTGCTGGCGGCGCGGACGTCCATCATGACGGAGGCGGCGGCGCAGACCCGGGACTTCGACGCCTTGGTCCTGCCGACCGTGCCCCTGGTGGCGCCGCGCTTCGATGAGTTGGAGAAGGACGCCGACTACGCGCGGCTCAACGTGATGATGCTGCGCAATCCGTCGCTGTTCAATTTCCTGGACCGTCCGGCCGTCACCCTGCCCTGCGCCACCGACGGCCTGCCGGTGGGTGTCATGCTGGTCGGTAAGCGACACCACGACCACCGCCTGCTGGCGATGGCCCTGGGTGTCGAACCGGTGATCAACCGAAGGCGTGCCAGCCGTCAGTGATCCGAGCGGTGGAGGATCTCGTCGGTCATGCCGGTTTCATAGCCCATGCCCTCGATCGTGATGACGGCGGCCTGGGGGAACCGGGACTTGATCAGGCCCTTCCGCTCCAGCGCCACCCAGACGGCGGGATTGGCAAGGCCGGTGGCGTCGGCGGTTGAGACGACGGCGCTGCCCATGTGGAAGTGGTTGCCATGGGCATGGGGAAACTGATCGACCAGCAACGTCCCCTCGCCTTCGTCGGGAGCGGGAGACCCGATCAGCCGGCCCAGTTCCTGTAACAGTGTCAGGGTCTTGAGCTGGAGCGGGTTGAGCTTCAGCGGGTTCACTCTGGGCGGCATCTTGATCCTGCGTGCGATGGGAATGTGGATTAACGCGCGTAGTTCAGCGCCAGTTCCCATCAGCGTCAAGTGATAAGCCACACGCGGTGATGACGACCCCCGGTGGAGAAGGTCCGTGCAACATCGTGCAACATAAGTTTACTTGGGTTGCGCTCGCGCCGTGTGGCAGTAAGGTGCGGTGCGGAATCGAAGTGTGAAGGCTGAGCGAAAAGATCATGTGCGGCATCATCGGCATCATCGGCAAGAACGACGTCGCCCCTCTCCTGATCGAGGGACTGCGCCGGCTGGAGTATCGCGGCTATGACAGCGCCGGCGTCGCGACGTTGGTCAACGGCCGGATCGACCGGCGCCGGGCCGAGGGCAAGTTGGTCAACCTGGAGAACCGCGTGCGCGAGCAGCCGCTCGCCGGCACCATCGGAATCGGCCACACCCGTTGGGCGACCCATGGCGGCCCGACGGAGACCAACGCCCACCCGCACGCCACCCGCAAGGTGGCCGTCGTCCACAACGGCATCATCGAGAACTACCAGGAACTCAAGGCCGAGCTGGAAACCCGCGACCACGTCTTCGAGACCCAGACCGACACCGAGATCATCGTCCACCTGGTGACCGACTATCTCGATCGCGGGCTCGGTCCGGTCGAGGCAACGGCGGAGGCGCTGAAGCGCCTGGAGGGCGCCTTCAGCCTGGCGCTGATCTTTGCCGGCGAGCACGACCTGATGATCGGCGCCCGCCGCGGCACGCCCCTGGCGGTCGGTTATGGCAACGGCAATGACGAGATGTACCTGGCGTCGGACGCTTTCGCGCTGGCGCCGCTGACCAACCGCCTGTCCTATCTGGAGGACGGCGACTGGGTGGTGCTGAATCGGGGTTCGGTGGTGATCCGCAACGCTGCGGGCGAACGGGTCGAGCGCGCGATCAAGCTCTCCGCCGTGTCGGGCGCCATGATCGGCAAGGGCGAGCACCGCCACTTCATGCTTAAGGAGATCTACGAGCAGCCGCAGGTGATCGGCGACACGCTGAACGCCTTCGTCCAGGCAACGACCGGCCGCATCACCCTGCCCGAGCTGCCGTTCGATCTGACGGCCATCCCGCGCGTCACCATCGTCGCCTGCGGCACAGCCTTCTACGCCGGCATGGTCGCCAAATACTGGCTGGAGCAGATCGCCCGCGTGCCGGTGGAATTGGATATCGCGTCGGAGTTCCGCTACCGCGAGGCGCCGATGCCGGCGGGCGGGCTGGCGCTGTTCATCTCCCAGTCGGGCGAGACGCTGGACACCCTGGAGGCGCTGCGCTACGCCAAGCGGCAGGGCCAGCACATCCTGTCGGTGATCAACGTAGCCGAGAGCACGATCTCGCGCGAGAGCGACGCCGTGCTGGGGACGCTGGCGGGGCCGGAGATCGGCGTCGCCTCGACCAAGGCCTTCACCACCCAGCTGACCGTGCTGGCCTGCTTCGCCCTGGCCATGGCGCGGGCGCGCGGCGCCATCACCGCCGAGCAGGAATCCGCCATGTCAACGGCGCTGCGCGAGGTCCCGGCCCGCGCCTCCGATGTGCTCAACCACGACGAACGCCTGCGCCTGCTGGCCCATGACGTGGCGGAAGCCCGCGACGCTCTCTATCTCGGCCGCGGCACCAGCTATCCCATCGCGCTGGAAGGCGCCCTGAAGCTGAAGGAAATCTCCTACATCCACGCCGAGGGCTACGCCGCCGGCGAGATGAAGCACGGCCCGATCGCCCTGATCGACGAGAACGTCCCGATCATCGCCCTGGCCCCCAACGACGGGCTGTTCGACAAGACCGCGTCGAACATCATGGAGGCCGCCGCGCGCGGCGGACAGGTGCTGCTGCTGTCCGACGAGGCCGGCGTCGAGCGGATGCGCGACAAGGTCCGCTGGACCGTGACCCTGCCCACCGTCCACGCCTTCGTCGCCCCCATCCTCTACGCCATCCCGATGCAGCTGCTGGCCTACCACACGGCGGTGATCAAGGGCACCGACGTCGACCAGCCGCGCAACCTGGCCAAGAGCGTCACGGTCGAATAGCGGAAAGCGTCACTCTGGGCGCGCGGCCACGGTTAAGCGGCAGGCGCGCTCTCCAGAGGTGAAAGATGACGCAGCCCGTCATGGTTGCTTATCGTTCCCTGAGCATCTAGCGTCGCAAAGATAGATGCTTGGTGGGAACGTCTGCCGTGAGCGGTTTCATCGTCAGGACAACGCAGGATTTTCCATTCGACCAGCTTTCGCCGAATGATTTCCATAGGCTGGTATTCATGCTGGCCGATCGCGACACCACCCGTTTCCATTCGGTCGAGGACAGCGGGCAAAAGGGCAACGATCGCGGCATCGACATGTGGGCCATCTCCACGACGTCACCGCGACACCGGATCGGCATCCAGGCAAAACGCACCCAGTCCTTGGATCGGAGCGACATCGCCGCGGAAATCACGCGCTTGGATGGCATCCCGGCGGAGGAGCGGCCCAAGGAGTACATACTGGTGACGTCTTCGGTGCCGACCGACGCCACCCGCGTTTTCCTCCGCCGCGAAGCGAAGCGGATCGGCATTGACGAAGCGGAAATCTGGAACAGGACGAAACTCTCGTCGATGCTTCTGAGGCACGACGACCTGATCGTCCATTTCTTCGGTGAAGGCGCCCTGTCGGCCTTGGTGGAACAGACCACGCGCCATTTGATCGAAGCCGCCCGCTCCCGGGGCGTCGTCCTCATCATTGGCCGAGGCGACGAGATTTCCCCGACATATCCCTCCCTCGAAAGCGTCGACGGAGTGATCGAAAGCATCATCGAGGATCATCCCACCGTTTTCACAAGCTCCGTCTCGGCTCCGGCGGCCACCGGCAGGAGTTTCCTGGAGTCCGTCTTCCCGTCCCTCTCCAGTCTCGTCCATGGCAGGATCACGCTGGACAGGTACCTGCGGCTGAGGCTCGAAGCCTATTCGAGGTTCGACGCGGACCCGGTTCTGGGGGAACCGCTCACGGCTTGTTTGGACAAGCATGATGGTGGAGGCGCGAGGCTGCCGGCACATGAAGCCGTGATGGATCTGATTACGTCGCACGTGATCAAGGGAGTGATCCAACTGTCATGGACCGATGGCCTGCGGAAAGGCGTGGTGGAGCGATGCGGCCCAGGCGTTGTCATCGAGGGTGCCGCGCGGGTTCAGCGCCAGCCTTTCTTCCTGCGAACCGGCCGGGCGCCAGATGGAAAGGTCCGCCTGATCGCGATGGGTGGAGAAATCATGGACCGCCTATCCGCGGTCCTGGCGGCTCCCTCTTCGCAAAGGCCGATCATCGTTGGCGTCAACCTGTCCCACATCGACATCGTCCAGCTTGGAGCGACGCTCGTCGAAATGGCGCGGTCTACCGAGGTTCACATCGTCGGCCGCGATCGCACCATCCAGCTTGACGATTGTCTCTACAAATACTTTGGCGATCCCGTCCGTGTTTTGGACAAACTATCGTCCAAGCGGCGGATATCCCCCTTTCACCGTTATTGTCGAACAATCGATTACACGGGCGCTCCATCCTGGGAGAGAATAATCTCATCCGAGCCATTCCAGCCAGAAGATACCGCCATCGCGTGTGAACCCCCGTCCATCACTTTGGCTGAACAAATCGTGAGGGACCGGGGATATCATCTGATATTCGGACCACCTGGATCGGGGAAGACGGCCAAGGCCCTGTTCATAGCCCGGCGATTCCATGATGAGGGGTACTCGATCAAGCTCGTATCGTGCTCCGACATGATTGAGGATGACGTCACCCTCGATGAGTTCGAGAAGTTCCTGCAAGACCTCGATGGGTTCGACGTCCCCATGATCCTGATCGTTGAGGATTTTCACACCCGCGATGCCTTGCGGGCGGATGTCATCAATGCTTTGGACAAGAACTCTATATCTTTGAAAAATATCGGTATCTTGTTGGTGTATGCGAACGACTTCAAGCCTTACATCATATCCGAAGGACAAATCCAACGCGACATCGCGGTGGATTACTCCCTGAAATCCGCCCCGCAAGATTATGACTCACTTGATCGAGACTGGCCCAGCACCTTGAGCGGACTTCTCGACTGGGCGGCTGACAATGAGAAGGACATTCTGAAAACCCGTGGTGAACGAACCATTCCGTATCAAGATCTCAGACGTACTTTTTCACAATGGCACTTCTTCTATGTGCTTCGAGGTGGTTCCCGCCGCCTCTCGAACGAACTCGCGTTCGTGAGGAGTCAGGGCGACTTCGATCTGATCTGGCTCGGCGTCTGCCTCTGGACGATCTTCATCGGCCAAACCACCATTCCATTTCACTCCCTCGTCGAGTTTTCGCGTGCCCACGGGCTTTTTCCCCAAGGACTTCCTTCGAGGAATTTGGATTATTGGGTACGCGACGGGTTGCGCCAACTCTCCCACCTGCGCTTGGTCGTCATCGGCAGCCAGGGCTTCGCTCCTCGCCACATGATCGAAGCCAGCAGCTTGATCCGCATCGGCTTCGTTCAGAACGGGTGGCTCATACCCGACATCGTGGCCCGACTTCTCAGGGAGAGGATAACCAAGCCAAATTTGTCCAAGCGGAAAATGGGATCCCTGATCGCGGGAGCGAAGTACGAGGTTTACCAGGTGATCGATGACGACTTTGCCGCCATCATCCAACGCGCTACCCAACTGGACCTCGCGACGGTCAATCATCCGTTGATCGAAGACGTCTACCGTGATGCCTGGTCCGATCTCGTAGAAGCCATGGAGGCCGCCGACCTTCATCATCTCTATTGGATCACCAACAGGATCAACTCCTTCACATACAACAGTTTGCGGTATCCACCCATAGTCTTCGTCGGATCCTTGCCGGGATTGTCGGCGATACGGGACGGGTCGGGCGTGATGGATTTCGTCACCGTCGTGAACTTCGGCATGTCCAGGGAATTGATCAGGCGAACCGGGCTTCTGTACACCATGGCGAACATGCCGGCACTCGACGCGGCCCGCGAGTGGGTGGAGATGATGCGCGACGCGGATACGCATTTCCAGAAGCGGCGGATCGATCAGCCAGGATCGTCGACACCGTCGGCGGGAGATCGGATCAAGCTCGAAAAACGGTTGAGGCATATGGAACGCGATATCGGACAGGCGCTGGAGAAAGTGAGGGAAATGATCGACACCGGTTTGGATGACATAAGAAGCGACCTGTATCCTCCCGAAAGCGACGCTGCGGGGCTCGCGTCATTGATGACCAACATCCAGGCTGGAAAACTGGATTTGGTCCGATGGGAGTTCCTGGGCAAGCTCGTTGGTCAACTCGAGGAAAAACGCCAAACGGCGTCGTCGATCGCCAGCAGGATCGACATCCAGGATATGGCGACGCGGATCACGGCACTCTATGACTCCGGAGTCGCCCCGGTTTTCTTCCATCTGTGGCTGATGACTCCCGGAAAGGCCCGGGAGTTATATGATTGGATCGGCGAGGGTCGCCGGAACCACTTGGTCGAGCTTTTGCTCGACGAAAAGGCCCGCTTCTCGACATTCGAATGTGCCCAGGACGAGCCTCTCTTCGATCTTTTCGTGCATTGGTGGTCCGAATTCGACACGAGGGTGGCCGAGCATCTGCGCTGGAAGAGAAAGAGCGACAAGGAATACAATTTGAAGATATTGGATATCAGGCTCATCACCCAGAGATTGGCGGAGACGGCAGCCAGCTGACCTTCGGTCTGGTGCGGGTCTGGCCCCTTCATCCCCGGACTCGCGCGGAATTTCCCTACCCGTCGCCCACTCCCCCCGCGTCGAAATAGTCCAAGTGCCGCTCCGCCGTGTCCCTGATGTGGCGTTCCAGAACGGCGACGGCCTCCGCCGCGGCGCCGGCCATGACCAGTTCGCACAACTCGTCGTGATCGCCCTTGGCGCCCACGGTGGCGCCGAGGTTGGGGGAGGCCAGCCGGCGGTAGCGGTCGGTCTCCGCGTACCAATGGGCGACGGCCTGGACCAGCGTGGGAACGCCGCTGCCCTCCACCAGGGAAATGTGGAAGGCCCGGTGCAGCGTTTCCCAGCGCTCGTCGATCGGACGAAGGTCTCCGACCTTGCTGTCGAGCGGTTCGAACTCGGCATAGGCGCGCTCCACCGATCGCAGCCACGCCGGACCGCCCAGTTCGAGCGCCTTGCCCAGCAGCCAGGGCTCCATCCGCTGGCGCAGGAGCATCAGCCCGACCAGCCGGTCGCGGTCGGCCTCCGCGACTCGGAAGCCCATCTGGGGCTCGACCACGACCAGCCCCTCCCCCAATAGGCTCCACAAGGCCTCGCGGATCGGGGTGGCGCCGACATCGTAGCGCAGGCGCAGGTCGCGGATCGACAGCCGCGCTCCCGGTGGCAAGGCCAAGGTCAGCACGTCGCGCCTCAAGGCGTGCCGGACGGTGCTGGTCAGCGTTTCCGCAGCTCCATCCCCAGCCCCTCCCAGGGGGAGGGCGTGCGGGACCATGAATTCCACTTCGGCCTTGTGGCGCTTGATCATCGGCGGGTGGGCGCTGAATTCGGAGGATATTACCGATCTTCCCGCGCCACCGCTTCCCTGTCGACCCATGATTTCGGCCGAGCCGGTCATGTCCGGCGCGCGCTCAGGTCTCTTCCCCCAGGTACTTCCGGTACGGCTTGGCGTTGGCTTGGGCCGCCGCCCATTCCTCCGGGGTGAAGGTCAGCTTGCCGATGAAGTCGTTGGTGAGGAGGTCGCCGACCTTCGGGGGCTTCTCGCCCGGTGCCGCCACATATTTCATGACCAAATCGGTCATGGTCTCGTAGTCCGTGGGAACCGCGTAGCCGATGCTGTTCTTGAACGCCGGCTCGTGCAGCATCGAATTGTTGAAGATGCCGACGCCCAGACGGATCTGCTCGACGCCCGTCGCGGACAGGCCCGCCTCCGGAACCTGCTGGAGGAACAGCTTGATCGCCTCCTCCGGGTTCAGCATCGTGAACTTGATCGCCTGCAGCAAGCCGCTGGCGATGTCGGCGCACAGCTTTGGCTCCTTGTTCACCATCTCCGGCTGGGTCAGCAGGGCGTTGTTGTAGAGCGTCAGGCCGAAATCGTTGTACAGCATCGCCCGCGCCTCGAAGCCCTGCGAGACCAGCGGCGGGATGAAGGAGACCGCGAAGCCGGACATGCAATCGACTTGGCCAGTCACCAGCAGCCGCTGGCGGACATTGGGATCGGTCTGGACGATATTGACGGTCTTCATGTCGAAGCCGGTCATCTCGGCGAACACCGGCAGGAACGGATGCTCGCCGGACGTCACCACCGACGCCATCCTCTTGCCCTCCAGATCCTTGGGCTTGTGGATCGGGCTGTCCTTGAGCAGGCAGATACCCATGGTCGCGTCGTATCCGGCGCAGGCGAGCGAGACGAGCGGCACGCCCTTGGCCGCCTGCTGGATCGCCGCCGAGGGCGCCGCCAACCCGAACTGGAACTGCCCCGCGCCGATCGCCTGGGCGGCGGCCACCGAGCCGTACCCCCGGCTGATCGCCACGTCGAGGCCCAGCGCATCCCAATATCCCTGGGCCTTGGCGACATAGGCGTAGGCGTTGCCGCCTTCCGCGAGGAACGGCAGCGTGAACGAGATCTTCCGGCGTTCCTGGGAGTGGACCCGGCGGCTCATGATCATCGGTGCCGCCAGCACCGACCCGGCCAGCATGGACCCGACCAACAAACCCCGTCTGGTGATTTCCGGCATGACATCCCCTCCACCGTGTGTCGCTGGACCACGGAGGGTCAGCAAGCGATGTGCCAAGGGAATTCAGGCTGTTATCGGGGTGACTTGGGGAGCGAAGCGGCAAACGCCGCCTCAAGGCTGGGCTTCGGCGCCTTCCCGCGCGCGTTGTCGATAATGCGCGATCCAGCGGCGCCCGGAGCGCGCTTTATCGGCAGCCGGTCGATTTCATACCGTATACCGGCCACCGTCATCGGGGCGGGCGGCCCTGTTCGGCCCATGGCATACTGCTTGCTCCTGAAACCGAGGCAAGCCTCGAAAGCCATGGGTCCCAGAAGGTAATGAGCGAAAACAACGGACATCAGGCCGCCATGTCATCGAAGGACGGGCCATCGAACGACTGGCTGAAGCTGCCGCAAGCCGAGCGCGACGCCGCGTATAACAATGGCGCGGCGGTCGCCAACAGCAAGGCCCACAGCGCCGAACGCAACGCCGCCTCCGCCGAGTTCCGCGCGCGGCGTCCCGCCAAGCTGGACCTCGCCTATGGCGCATCCGAGCGGCTGAAGTGGGACCTCTACCCCGCGGCCGACCCAGCGGCGCCCTGCCTCGCCTTCATCCATGGCGGCTATTGGCAGATGAACAGCCGGGAAGGCTTCGCCTGTCTGGCGGAAGGCCCCCTGGCCCAGGGTTGGTCGGTGGCGATGCCCAGCCACACGCTGGCGCCCGACGCCAGCCTGACCCAGATCGTCGCGGAGATCCGCGCCGCCTTCGACTGGCTGGCGGCCCACGGCGTGGAACATGGCGTCGCGGGTCCCATCGTCGCCGCCGGATGGTCGGCCGGCGGGCACCTGACCGCGATGGTGCTGGACCATCCCGCCGTCGCCGCCGGGCTGGCGATCTCGGGCGTCTACGAGGTTGGGCCGATCCGCGACACCTATCTAAACGAAAAGCTGGCCTTGACCGACGCCGAGATCGAGACGCTGTCGCCGATGCGGCTGCCGGTCGTCCAGAAGCCGCTGATGGTCTCCTACGGCGCCGCCGAACTGCCGGCCCTGGTCGCCAATTCCGAGGAGTTCCACGCGCTCCGCGCGGCGGCCGGAGCCACGGGCGCGCTGGTGCCGATCACCGGCGCCGACCACTTCACCGTGCTCGACGAATTGCGCTCGCCCGACGGCATCCTGACCCGCCGTCTCGGTGAGTTGATACCCACCCACCGCCCTTAAAGCCCACCGCCCCTGAAGCGACCTGAGGAAGAGACGTTGGTTCAGCACCCCCCCTTCGACCGCCAATCCCTGCGCGGATTCCTGGACTTCGTGGAGCGGGAGTTCCCGGACGACCTGCTGCGGATCAAGCAGCCGGTCAGCAGCACCTTCGACATGACGTCCGTCGCGTTCGAACTGGAGAAGATGGGGCGTGACCCGGTGCTGGTCTTCGAGAAGGTCGAAGGCTTCGACATGCCCGTCGTGACCAACGTCGCGGCCAGCCGCAAGCTGCTGGCCGCCTGCCTCGGCGTCGAACCCGGCGACCTGCCCACCGCCTTCCGCGAGCGTTGCCAAACCTACATCCCGTGCGAGACCGTGGACTGGGCGCCGTGGAACGAGGTCGTGATCGAGGGTGACGACGTCGATCTGACCAAGCTGCCGATCCCGCTCCAATTCAGCGTCGACGCCGCACCCTACATCACCGCCGGCCAGATCGTGGCGCGCGACCCCGTCACGGGGGTCGACACCACCGGCTTCCACCGGCTGATGTTGAAAGGCAAGAACCGGCTGGGCATCTCGCTGCACTCGCGCCGGCGCATGTACGAGTTCCACCGCCGGGCGGAGGAGCGTGGCCAGGCGCTGCCCGCCGCGATCACGCTGGGTATCCATCCGCTGCACTACATGGGGTCGATGACCTACGCCTATCCCCCCGGCGTGCGGAAGTTCGAGATCATCGGCGGGCTGTTCCAGGAGCCGTACCGGCTGGCCCGCTGCGGCGTCCAGGACTTGGAGGTGCCCGCCGGCGCCGAGATCATCATCGAGGGCGAGATCCTGGCGCGCGTCCACGAGCCGGAAGGTCCGTTCGGCGAGTTCACCGGCTACGCGTCCTATCGCAGCACCCAGAACGTGTTCGTAGCCCACCGGGTCCGGATGCGGCGCGACGCGCTGTACCACAGCGTGGTTTCCGGCATGGCGAAGGATCACATCCTGATCTCCTGCGTCACGCGGGAGGGCGAGATCCTCAACACGCTCCGGCGCAACCTTCCCAACGTCAAGGCGGTCCACGTGCCGCACACCACCTGCGGCGCCTTCATGGCAATCATCTCCATGAGGAAGACCGCCGAGGGCGAGCCTCAACTGGCGGTGATGGCGGCGCTGGGAACCGAGCTGTACACGAAATACGTCATCGTGGTGGACGAGGACGTCGACATCTTCGACATGAACGACGTGATGTGGGCGATCGCGACGCGGGTCCGGGCGGAGAAGGACATCTTCATGATTCCCAATGCCAAGGGCGCCATCCTGGACCCGACCTCCGATCCGGAAACCTTCACCCTGACCAAGATGGGCATCGACGCCACCCGCCCGACCGGCAAGGACTTCGCCGAACGGCTGGTGATCACCGAGGAACAGCGCGGTCGCGCCCGCGACATCCTGCGCGCCGCCGGGCTGCCACTGTGACCGCCGCGACGGAGGTCCGGATCGAGGCGGAGGCGGGTTTCGAGGACTTCCGCGGCATGCTCGCCCGCATGGAGCGGGAGGGGCAACTCCGCCGCATCGCCAAGCCGGTCAGGCCGCAGCACATCACGGCGCTGACCGGCAAGGCCCCGACGGCCCTGATGTTCGACGCGGTCGAGGACTATGGCATCCCGGTCGTCGGCGGGCTGTTCTGGACGCGCGCCAGAACAGCCTCCGCGTTGGGCTGGCCGGAGGGAGAGCTTGGCCGGCGCTTCGCGGCGGGCGTCGCCAAGCCGCTCGCGCCCACCATCGTGACCGAGGCGGCATGCCAGGAGCGGGTCATGCTGGGCGATCAAGTCGACCTGACCAGCCTGCCGATCCCGTTCATGCACCAGAAGGACGGCGGTCCCTACATTTCGGCCGGGGTCGCCTTCGCCGACGATCCCAAGCTGGGGCCGAACGCCGGATGCTATCGCCTGATGTTCCGCACCCGGCGCGAGATGACGATCGACCTGTTCACCGCGTCCGACCTGCGCCGCCACTACACCCAGTATTTCGAGCGCGGCGAGCCGATGCCGGTCGCCATCGCCATCGGCGTCCACGCCTTCGAGCACATGGCCGCCGCCTACAAGGCGCCGGCAGGCGTCGACGAGATGGAGATCGCCGGCGGCCTGCGCGGCAAGCCGACACGTCTGGTACGGTGCCGGACGATGAACATCCGCGTGCCCGCCGATGCCGAGATCATCCTGGAGGGCGAGTTGCTGCCCAATGGCTGGACGGCGGACGAGGGACCGTTCGGCGAGTTCGCCGGCATGCAGGGCGATCTCAAGCACAACCCCATCTTCCGCGTCAACGCCATCACCCACCGCGCGCGACCGATCTTCTACGCCCTTCAGATGCCGTGGGAGAACGACTGGCTCAACGGCCCGGCTACGGAGGCGGCCTGCTTCCGCATCCTCGGCATGATCGGCGTCCAGGTCACATCCGTCCGCGCCACCGAAGGCGGCTGCTGCGGCTGGTCGATCGTCGTGGCGATCAGGAAGCGCGCCGGAGAGGGCAAGAACGCCATAGCGGCTCTGCTGTCGCTGCCCGTGGTCAAGCAGGTGATCGTGACCGACGACGACATCGACATCGACGATCCGGCGCAGGTCGAATGGGCGGTGACCTTCCGCTGCCAAGCCGACAAGGACGTGGTGGTGCTGTCCGGCCTGAAGGGCAAGCATGTCGATCCCAGCGTTCGCCCCTGGGAACTGCCACCGGGCCAACTGCCGATTACCTCGAAATTCGGTATCGACGCCACCATTCCCGAAGGCATTCCCGCCTTCCGCTACGAGCGCATCGAACCCGCGTTCAAGGACGCGGTCAGGCTGGAGGATTACCTGTGAGCGTTCCACCCTCCGCGTCGCCGCAAGCCTCCCCGCTGGTCGCCCGGCTGGAGGCACTGCTTGGCGGCGGGCCCGTGTTCTTCCATGAGGTGCTGGAGGCGCTGGGCGACCAATCCTACCGGGCGGTGCTGAACGCCTGGAGCGACCTGCGTGAGGCCCACGCACTCGACCGTGACGAGCGCGGCCGGTATCGGCTTGGCCCTCCTTCCAAATTTGGGTGAGGACCGGCGAAAAATAGTTGCAGGTTGAATGAACGACCTCCGCGTTTGTTTGTGGCGATGGTTTTCCCCCGTCCCAGGAACACGATCGTCGGACGTGACTCCGAAAGCCTAGCTTCAGTCGGAATGAAGCCGTCAAAATGACGAGGTTTTGGGGTAGCGAGATCGGCGACGTGGAAGGAGCGATCATGATCAGTGTCATAATGCCAGCCTACAATTCGGAGGCCTTCATCGTCGAAGCCGTGGAGAGTATCCTCAATCAGACTTTCCAGGACTTCGAACTGATCATTTCCGACGATGGCTCAAGCGACCGCACACTTGAGATCGCGCGGTCGTATGCCGCCAAGGACCCCCGGGTGAAGGTCATCCAGGCCGATCATGTCGGAGCCGCCGAGAATGGCAACCGATGCCTGCGAGCCGCGAAGTACCCTTGGGTGGCTCGCATGGATTCGGATGATATCTCCCTGCCGGATCGCTTGGCGGTGCTCGCCGAGGCGGTGCGCGCGAACCCAGAGGTCGTGCTGTGGGGCGCCTGGGCCGGACTGATCGACCGGTGGAGCCGACGGATGCGGCAGGTCAGGCTAGGTCCGGAGACGCAACAGGATTATCTCGATGCCCGGAAGGACGGGCGGGTGATCCTGGTGGTCAGCCCGACCTGCATGTTCCGCCGGGACTTGGCGCTCGACCTTGGCGGCTACGATGACCGCATGGACGGTGCCGACGATGTCGAGTTGATGAACAGCTTGGCCGAGCTTGGACCGGTGCGGGTGATCCCCCGTGAGATCGCGCTGTATCGGCTGCATGGCGGCAGTGTCAGCGCCACCCGCTTCCTACGCCAGCACCGCGTCCTCCAATACCTCCACCAGCGCAATCTCGCCCGGCTGCGTGGCTCGGACCTGACGATCGAGGAATTTTGGCGCGACCTGGAGGCGCAGCCGCTGTCACGGCGGATGGCGCGCTACCTGGATGACAAGGGTCGGATCCATTACCGGAACACGATCATGCATCTGGCTGAGCACCGCTTCGCGAAGGCGATATGGTCCGCCGGCATGGCGGCCGTTTGCAACCCAAGCCACATGATGCGCCGCGCCGGTCGCCGGCTCGCGTCCCACTGAGCGGCCCCCGCACGGGGCCATCGGTTCCAGGATCGGTTTCAAGGGCGGGCGCGATGCGCGCCACGCCGGGCTGATCTCCACGGCATACCCCATGCCATTCCCTCGACTTCGCCAGTCGCATGCCCACTTGAGAAGGAAGTGACTATTTCTCAGGAGGGGAAGGCAAGATGCCGTCGCGTGACCCCCGTATCTGGATGTGGGCGGAAGCCCTCGACATGATGGACAAGGCGGAGCGCATGCACCGCCAGTTCTTCCAACCCGGCGTTCCGGGCAATCCCGGCTCCGCCCGCCGTCCGACGTGGCAACCGCCGGTCGACTTGATCGAAACCGCCGAGGAATACCTCGTCGTGGTGGCGCTCCCCGGCGTGCGTCCCGATCAGGTCCAAGTGGTGATCGACGGTGGTGTGCTGACCGTGGTGGGCGAACGCGCCCTGCCGGTGTCCGGCAAGGCCGGGCTGATCCACCGTATGGAAATTCCCCACGGCCGGTTCGAACGGCATATCGAATTGCCGCCCGGTCCGCTCGAACTGGGCCGGCGCGAACTCGCCGATGGCTGCCTGGTGCTGTCCCTGCGCAAGGTGGGCTGAGGAGTCGATGACATGGCGACGACCACACTGAACGACATCACGAATTACCCGAGTTCCCCCAATCCCGGCTCCAACGCTTCGAGCCCAGTTGGGGGCACCGCCGGTAGCACCCCCGAGGGCGGGCTGATCCTGCCGGACGACGCCTTGGCCATCGTGCCGGTTCGCAACCTCGTCCTGTTTCCGGGCGTCGTCCTGCCGATCACGGTCGGACGGCCACGTTCCATCGCGGCGGCCCAGAACGCGGTGCGGTCGGAGAAGCCGATCGGAGTCGTACTCCAGCGCGACGAGACCGTCTCGGAACCGAGCGGCCTCGACCTGCATCGGGTCGGCACCGTCGGCGGCGTGCTGCGTTATCTGACGGCTCCCGATGGTACGCACCACGTGGTGACCCAAGGGCAGCAGCGGTTCCGCATCCTGGAATACCTTGACGGCTATCCGTTCCTGGTCGCCCGCGTCCAGATGGCTCCCGAACACGAGACCATGGACACGGAGATCCTGGCCCGCTTCCACAACCTGCGCCAGCAAGCGGTCGAGGCTGTCCAGCTTCTGCCCCAGGCGCCGCAGGAGTTGCTGGCCGCCGTCCAGAACGTCCCGACCGCCTCGGCCTTGGCCGACTTGGTCGCCAATTACATGGATCTGAAGCCCGAGGAGAAGCAGGAGGTCCTGGAAACCTTCGACCTCGCCCGTCGGCTCGAGAAGGTCGGCAACTTCCTGGCCCACCGCCTGGAGGTGCTGCGCCTGTCGCGCCGGATCAGCGAGCAGACGAAGGAAACGATGGACGAGCGCCAGCGCGAATACGTGCTGCGCGAACAGCTCCGCACCATCCAGAAGGAACTGGGCGAGACCGACGCCAAGCAGGTCGAGATCCAGGAACTGTCCGAAGCCATCGCCAAGGCCGGCATGCCGCCGGAGGTCGAGGCGCAGGCGACCAAGGAACTGCGCCGGCTGGAGCGGATGCCCGAGGCCGCCGGCGAATACTCGATGGTCAGGACCTACCTGGACTGGCTGATCGAACTGCCGTGGTCGAAACAAAGCGAAGGCGCGATCGACATCGCGGCGGCGCGCCGCATCCTGGACGAGGATCACTACGGGCTGGACAAGATCAAGCGCCGCATCCTCGAGTTCCTGGCGGTGCGCAAGCTGAACCCCAACGGCCGCAGCCCGATCCTGTGCTTCGTCGGCCCGCCGGGCGTCGGCAAGACCTCGCTGGGCCAGAGCATCGCGCGGGCGACCGAGCGGGAATTCGTCCGCGTCAGCCTGGGTGGCCTGCACGACGAGGCGGAGATCCGCGGCCACCGCCGGACCTATGTGGGAGCGTTGCCCGGCACCATCATCCAGTCGCTGCGCAAGGCCGGCACCCGCAATCCGGTGATGATGCTGGACGAGATGGACAAGCTGGGCCAGGGCTTCCACGGCGATCCCTCGGCGGCCCTGCTGGAGGTGCTGGACCCGGAGCAGAATGGGACGTTCAAGGACAATTACCTGGGCGTGCCGTTCGACCTCAGCGCCGTGCTGTTCATCGCGACCGCCAATGTGCTGGACAGCATCCCAGGCCCCTTGCGCGACCGCATGGAGGTGATCGACCTCGCCGGCTACACCGAGGAGGAGAAGCTCGAAATCGCCAAGCGGTATCTCGTGCGCCGTCAGTTGGAGGCCAATGGCCTGTCCGCCGAGCAGGCCGGCATCACCGACGACGCGATCCGCGAGATCATCCGTTATCACACCCGGGAAGCCGGTAACCGCAACTTGGAGCGGCTGATCGGCGGTGTCTTCCGCAATGTGACCATGCGGATCGCGGAGGGCGACATCGAGCGGATGATCGTCGGTCCGGATCAGGTGACGGAGATCCTGGGCCCGCGCCGGTTCGAGAGCGAGACCGCGATGCGGACCAGCGTTCCCGGTGTCGCGACCGGATTGGCCTGGACACCCGTGGGCGGCGACATCCTGTTCATCGAGGCGACCCGGACGCCGGGCGGCGGACGGCTGATCCTGACCGGTCAGTTGGGCGACGTGATGAAGGAGAGCGCGCAGGCGGCGCTCAGCCTGGTCAAGTCGAGGCCGGAGCTCCTGGGCGCCGAACCCGTCGAGTTCGACAAGTTCGACATCCACGTCCACGTGCCGGCCGGCGCCATCCCCAAGGACGGCCCCAGCGCCGGTGTGGCGATGTTCATGGCGCTGGTCTCGCTGCTGACGGGCCGGACGATCCGCAGTGACCTGGCGATGACTGGCGAGATCAGCCTGCGCGGTCTGGTGCTGCCGGTCGGTGGCATCAAGGAGAAGGTGCTGGCGGCCCAGCGGGCCGGCATCACCACCGTGATGCTGCCGGCCCGCAACCGCCGGGATTACGAGGAGATCCCGGAGGCGGCGCGGAACGCGCTCAACTTCGTCTGGCTGGAACGGGTCGATGACGCCATGGCGGCGGCGCTGACGTAAGCCGCCAACTCTATGCTCAGGTGGGGTCCAACGGCTCCAGCGGAGCGCTCCGGCCGAACTGGCGCGGCGCCACATCGCGTGGCGCCGCCCAGCGCACCGCGTTGGAGATCACCCGTAGCACGTTGGGGTCGTGGTATGTCGGATAGGTCTCGTGGCCGGGGCGGAAGTAGAAGATCCGCCCTTGTCCACG
This sequence comes from Skermanella stibiiresistens SB22, assembly GCF_000576635.1. GTDB lineage: Bacteria > Pseudomonadota > Alphaproteobacteria > Azospirillales > Azospirillaceae > Skermanella > Skermanella stibiiresistens. The sequence goes on along the minus strand of NZ_AVFL01000034.1, from coordinate 34,837 downwards.
ATGGTAGCAGCAACCGCTGCGGAACACCTCGCCCCCCTGGAACCAGCTGACGAACACCAACTCGTCGGGCGGTGGGATGTCGAACGGTTCGCCGTACATCTCCTCCGGCTTCAGGTCGAAATGCTCCGGGATGCCCTCGGCGATGGGATGACCGCGCGCGATCACCCATAGCCGTTCGCGCTCCCCGGCGACGCGGTGCTTGAGGTGGCAGGTGGTGCCCATCAGCCGAACGAAGATCTTCGAGAAATGGGACGAGTGCAGCGGGATCAATCCCATTCCGCCCAGCACCCGCGCCTGGACCCGGTCGACGATGGCGTCGGCGACATCGCGGTGGTGCCGGTGTCCCCACCACAGCAGCACATCCGTCTGGTCCAGCACCGCCTCCGTCAGGCCGTGCTCAGGCTCGTCCAGGGTGGCGGTGCGGACCTCGTGACCCGCCGCGCGCAAGGCGGCGGCCAGCGTTTCGTGCATGCCGTCGGGATAGAGCGCCGCGACTTCGGGGTTTGCCTTCTCATGCCGAAACTCGTTCCAGACGGTGACCCTGACCGGCTTCATGCTTCCTTCCCTTCCACAATCATGCCGCGGCGCGCAAGCACACCTTTTGAATATGGGAACTTAGCGTCGCGGCACCGGTTGCACGACGAACCCGTCAAATCTTAACCGTCCTGTCATCAGGAGACCATGCCCATGGGGCTGTTCAGGCATCGCCCGAAGCCGGTCGAGCATCTGCGGAAAGACGCGCGGACGCCCAACGGCACGATCTGGACGTGTTTCGCCACCCCCGAGGAGGAGGAGGCGCTGGACGAGCCGGAGATCGTCGATCGGAACTATCTGCTGAATAGCGGTGATATCGTCAACGTGAAACCCAATGCCAGCCGCCGTCGCTTCAGCGTGCGGGTCAAGGACCGGTGCGATCGGCTCGTCTCGATCTCGAAGATTCGCTGAACCGAACAGCCCCGCGGGTTTACTGCTCGACCTTGTCTAGCAGCAGTTGAACCTCGGCGATGGTTCTATCGTAATCCGCCTTCGCGGCGGCGGAAGGCGTCGAAGCCTTGAATTCATACAGCTTCGTGATGTAATCGCGAAGGGCCCCGGCGACATGGCCGCGCAGTTCGCCCTCCACTGTCAGGGTCGTCATCACGTCAACCTCTACGCGGTGATGATGAGGAGCAGTAGGATCGAGATCGCGACCGAGGAGATCACGATCACGTGGTTCATGTTGTTTTCCACGGTAGCCCCCGTTTGTGAAATCGGATCCATCAGGTGAGTCAATAGCCCGCCCGCGATGATTGTTCCAGATATCCTTCGTTATCGAGGGATGGGGCAACCGGCTGGGATCAACCTTCCAGGCCGGGGATGGAGACGCCGAAGGTTTGCAGCAGCAGCACCATGTTGAGGCTCAGCACGACCGCGCCGCCCGCCATCGCGACGATGCGGGTCAGGCGGGCATTGACGAATCCTCCCATGATCTCGCGATTTCCGGTCAGCATCACCAAGGCGATCATCGGCACCGGCAGGGCCATGCTCAGGATCACTTGGCTGACCACCAGCGCCTGGGTCGAATCCACGCCCAATCCCACGACGATGAAGGCCGGCGCCATGGTGACAAGCCTGCGGAACCAGAGAGGGATGCGGAAGCGGAGGAAACCCTGCATGATCATCTGCCCCGCCATGGTTCCCACGACGGAACTGGACACTCCCGAGGCGATCAGCGAGACCAGGAAGATCGTCGCGGCCCCGGCACCCAGCAGCGGCGTCAGGGTATGATAGGCGGTCTCGATCTCGCCAACCTCCGGATGGCCGGCGTGGAAGGCGCTGGACGCCATCACCACCATGGCGATGTTGACCATGCCGGCGACGGCCAGGGCAACGACCACCTCGCGGTTCGAGAAGCGCAGCAGCATGCGCCGCTCGGCGTCGTTCCGGGTGATCACGCGGCCCTGTGTCAGCCCCGAATGCAGGTAGATGGCGTGCGGCATGACGGTGGCGCCGATGATGCCGACGGCGATCGCCAAGGCCGCCGCGTCGGGTATGCGGGGCGTCACCGCGCCGAGCGCCGCTTGGTCCCAGGCGACCGGAGCCAGCAGCATCTCGATCAAGTAGCACAGGCCGATCGCCCCGACGAGACCGCCGATGATCAACTCCATCGGGCGGAACCCCTTGCTCTCGAACAGCAGGATGCCATAGGTCACGATGGCGGTGACCACCATCCCGGCCATCAGCGGCATGTCGAACAGCAGCGAGAACCCTATCGCTCCACCCAGGAACTCGGCCAAGTCGGTCGCCATGGCGGCGACCTCGCTGACCGCCCACATGACCAGGACGACGGGCTTGGGAAAGCGATCCCGGCATAGTTCCGCCAAGCTCTTGCCGGTGACGATGCCGAGCTTCGCCGAGAGCGCCTGGAACAGCATGGCGATCAGGTTCGCCATGATGACGACCCACAGCAGCGTGTAGCCATAGCGAGCGCCGGCCTGGATGTTTGTCGCGAAGTTGCCGGGATCCATATAGGCGATCGACGAGATCACCGCCGGCCCGACAAACAGCAGCGAACTCATCACCCCACCCCGCCGACGTCCCGACAGGACATCCTGGATCGCTCCGGATGTCCTGTCCGATAGCGACTGGGCGGCCGCAGCGTTGTTCATCGGCTGCGACCCTTCAGGTTTTGCCATGGCTAAAGTTTTTTGCATGAGCAATCAATTGTCATCGCTTGGGCAATCCGTCAAGTTGCCGTTTTAGCGAAAAAAGGTCATTGAAGGGGGCTTCGGGACAACCAACTCGGAGCCACGGAAACAACCGGGGTGTCGGCCAGGATTTGGGCTGGGTTTTCGGGCCAGGGTATTGGGGAGGAAGGATTTGACGGAGACGAAGGCGGACACGAGGCCGGATCGCCGTGCCGCTGCGTTCGCGCGCATCAGGGACGCCCATCAGACCGAGGTCGCGGAAGATTACGTGGAGTTGATCGACGACCTGATCGCCGAACGCGGAGAGGCGCGTCTGGTCGATGTGTCGGCCCATATGGGCGTGACGCACGCCACGGCGGCCAAGATCATCGCCCGCCTCAAACGCGAGGGCTTGGTGCTGAACCGGCCATACCGGTCGATCTTCCTGACGGAGGATGGGACGCGCATGGCCAATATGGCCCGGCAGCGTCACCGGGTCGTCTTCGACTTCCTTCGCGCCATCGGCATCGACCGGGAAACCGCCGAAGCCGACTCGGAAGGCATGGAGCACCACGCCAGCGACCAGACCTTGGCCGCGATGGAGCGTCTCACCGCCGAAATCCTGAACCGGCGCACATAAAAAGGGGCGCGGACCCTACGGCCCGCACCCCCCATTTACTCGAAACTCAACCTGGGATCGTTACAGCGCTTCGATGCTGACCGCTTCCAGACCCTTCTGACCCTGCTGGACCTTCATACGGACCCGCTGGTTTTCCTGCAACGCACCCGTCCCGGACCTCTCGACCGCGGTGATGTGGACGAACACGTCCTTGCCACCGCTGTCGGGAGCGACGAAGCCAAAGCCCTTGGTGGTGTTGAACCACTTGACGGTGCCTTCGACCTCCTCCGCGCCCGCGCTGGAGACGGAACCGCGGTCGTTGCCGTAACCGCCGCCGCCATAGGACGGACGATCGTTGCCGTAGCCGCCACCGCCGTAACCACCGCGATCGTTGCCGTAGCCGCCACGATCATTGCCATAGCCGCCGCGGTCGTTGCCGTAGCCACCACGATCGTTGCCATAGCCGCCACGGTCATTGCCGTAGCCGCCGCGGTCGTTGTTGCCATAGGCCGGGCGATCGTTGCCGTAAGCCGGGCGCTCGTTGCCATAGGCCGGACGCGGAGCGCCGCCCATGCGGGGAGCGGGACGGGCCGCGTCATCGCGACGCGGACGAGGGGACGCGGTCGAGACGTCCACATCGTAGATCCGGCTCACCTGATTACCCTTCTGGCCCGCGACAAGATCGACCGTCACGGTCGATCCCTCGGGCAGGCGATCATGCCCAACCGCCGTCACGGCGGATGCGGGCAGGAACGCGTCGGGCGACCCGTCATCGGGTGCCACGAAACCGAACCCCTTGTTGGGGTCGAACCACTTGACTGTCGCCTTGATCTTTTCGGCGACGGGAGTTTGCTGCTGGAAATTATGACGCGGGGCGTTGAAGCGCATGGGATAGCCGATCCGTGGAGTCTCGAAGGTCGCGCCCTGGCCGCCGAACACGTCAAGAGGTTCATGGTTTCCCATGCCCCCGTGGGTGAGCCCTCGCCTACCCATCCCTGCCATGCCCGACCCAAAACGCGCCTACAACCTGTTTACATTCACTAGCGCCGCTGACGGAAAAACACCCTCAACAGCTCCGCCGCCCGACGCTCCCCCAGCCCGCCATAAGTCTCGGGAACGTGGTGGCAAGTCGCCTGGTGGAAGAAGCGGGGCCCATGTTCGACCCCACCGCCTTTTACATCATAAGCCCCGAAGTACACTCGACGCAACCGGGCAAAACTGATTGCCGCGGCGCACATGGCACATGGCTCCAAAGTCACGTATAGATCACAATCCGGAAGGCGAGGCTCCCTTCGATCGGCGCACGCCGAACGGATGACCAGAAGCTCCGCATGGGCGGTCGGATCGGCCAACTCCTCCGTCCGATTGCCCGCCGCGGCCAGCACCCGCCCGCTTTTCGACTCGATTATCACGGCTCCGACCGGCACCTCTCCCCGCGCCGCGGCGGCCTCGGCCTCGGCGAACGCCAGCGCCATGGGGGTTATCGCTTTCGGATCGGCGGAGGCCTTGGTCATGGCCGCACACTGGCAAGTAATGGGAGACCGCGTCAAGCCGGTGAGACCGCCGCCCGCGGCAAACTGGCGGCTCCCGCCCCGCATGGTTGCGCGGCACGCCTCGACCGGCCCATGCTTCACCCTCAACCCCAGGGGAGCCATCCACCATGAGCGACCACGTCTATCAGAAAATCGAGATCGTCGGATCGTCGCCCACCAGCATCGAGGACGCGATCCAGGGAGCCGTCGCCCGCGCCGCGACCATGCACGACCATCTCGACTGGTTCGAGGTCGTCGAGACGCGCGGCCATATCTCGGGGGGCAAGGTCGCGCATTACCAAGTCGTCATCAAGGTCGGTTTCCGCCTGGAGGACTGACCGTCTAGGAGCCCGCACCCAAAGCGGCACGGTCCTTGCGGCGGTGTCTCCCGCCCCGTACAGTCGCGGCATGTCGATACCCATGCCGCCGCACCGGGCAGGAGCCCGCCGATGACCGATTCCGTTACCGATCCCTCGCCAGAAGAGGCGTCGGGAGGCCCCGAACGTATCGCCAAGCGCTTGGCCCGCGCGGGCCTCTGCTCGCGCCGTGACGCCGAACGCTGGATCGCCGATGGCCGCGTCATCGTCAATGGCGCCGTGCTGACCACCCCCGCGGTCGTCGTGGGTCCGCGGGATACCATCGTCGTCGACGGCAAGCCGCTGCCCAGCCTGGAGCCGACCCGCTTGTGGCGCTACCACAAGCCGGAGGGTCTGGTGACCTCGGCGCGTGACGAGAAGGGCCGCCAGACGGTGTTCGACGTCTTGCCGGCGGATCTGCCGCGCGTCATTTCCGTCGGCCGGCTGGACCTCACGACCGAAGGGCTGCTGCTGCTGACCAACGACGGCGAGCTGGCGCGCTTCCTGGAATTGCCGACGACGGGATGGGCCCGGAAGTACCGCGTGCGCGTCAACGGCTTCGTCAATCCCGACCGGCTGATGGGCCTAGCGCGCGGCGTCGCGATCGACGGCATCCAGTATGGTCCGATTGAGGCGGTCCTCGACCGCCAGCAGGGCGCGAACGCGTGGCTGACCGTGACGCTCCGCGAGGGCAAGAACCGCGAGGTCCGCAACGTCATGGAAAGCATGGCGCTGACGGTCAACCGGCTGATCCGCGTCGCCTATGGCCCGTTCCAGCTGGGCAAGCTGGAGCGCGGCGAGGTCGAGGAGGTGCCGAAACGGGTGCTGCGCGACCAAGTCTCCAAGTTCTTCCTGGACCGGGGCGACGAGCCGGCCAAGCCGAACACCGGCACCGCCAAGGCGAAGCCGCAACCCAAGCCCCACGGCAAGCCCTTCGCGAAACCGGCCGGCAAGCCTGGCGCGCGAGGTGAAGGCGAGCGCCGTTCCCCAACTGGCGAACCACCCAAGGGCAGACATGAGACTCGTCGGCGGTAACCTGCGCGGCCGGCGCCTGGAAGCTCCGGCCGGACGCGACATTCGGCCGACCAGCGACCGCACCCGGGAAGCGATCTTCAACATCCTGGCCCACGCCGACTGGGCTCCGGAGATCGAGGGCGCCGTCGTGCTGGACGCCTTCTGCGGCACGGGCGCGCTGGGCCTGGAGGCGCTGTCGCGCGGAGCCAAGCGCGCGGTCTTCCTGGACAATGGACGGGAGTCCCTGGACCTGGTCCGGCGCAACGTCGCGGCCCTGTCGGTCGCCGGCCACTGCGACATCATCCGCGCCGACGCCACCCGCCCGCCCCGCGCGCAGGTGGCCTGCGCGTTCCTGTTCCTCGACCCGCCCTACGCCAAGGGACTGGCGCCCACGGCGTTGACGGCATTGCGTGATCGCGGCTGGTGCGCGCCCGACGCGGTCGCGGTGGTCGAGATCGGGCTGGAAGACCCCTGGGAAGCCCCCGCCTTCGCGGAGCCGCTGGACGACCGCGCCTATGGCGATACCCGGGTGCTGTTCCTGCGGGTCGGCTAACGTCGGCCGAACAGCCGTTCGATGTCGGAGAGCTTGAGTTCCACATAGGTGGGGCGGCCGTGGTTGCACTGGCCGCTGTGGGGGGTCGCCTCCATCTGGCGCAGCAGGGCGTTCATCTCATCCTGATTGAGGCCGCGGCCGGCGCGGACCGAGCCGTGGCACGCCATGGTGGAGCAGACGGCGTCCAGCCGCTCGCGCAGGCTCAGCGTATCGCCGAGTTCCGCCAATTCGTCCGCCAAATCGCGCACGAGGCCCTTGATATCCGTCTTGCCGAGCAGGGCCGGAAATTCGCGGACCACCACGCAACCGTCGCCGAACGGCTCCAGCACCAGACCGAGTTCCATCAGTTCCTCGGCGCGGGCGACGAGGCGGGCGGCCGAGGGTTCGTCCAACTCGACCACCTCGGGTATCAGCAGCCCCTGGCGCTTGACCCCGCCGTCGACCATCGCCTGCTTGAACTTCTCGTAGACCAAACGCTCGTGGGCGGCGTGCTGGTCGACGATGACGATGCCATCACCCGTCTGGGCGACGATGTAAGTATTGTGGACCTGCGCCCGCGCGGCACCGAGGGGATGGTCGTCCTGTACCGGCGCCGCCGGCCCATCGGAAAAGGCGGCGGGCCGGGCGGAGGGTTGGGCGGAGAAGCCGGTCAGCGGCGCCTGGAACGCCGCCACCGCCTCGGCCAGATCGCGCGGCACGGTGCTGGACCGTGGGGCGCCCTGGCCATACTGGAAGTCGAACCGGGTGGGCGGCATCGCCGACGCGTCGGTCCTCGGCGAGAAGGCGTCGAGTGTCGCGGTGGCGACCGTGTTGGATGCCCGGTGTCCCGCTTGCGCCAGCGCGTGCCTGAGGGCGCCGACGATCAGGCCGCGCACCAGGGCGCTGTCGCGGAAGCGGACCTCCGCCTTGGCCGGATGGACGTTGACGTCGACCTCCTCGGGGTGGATGTCCAGGAACAGCGCCAGCATCGGATGGCGGTCGCGTGCCAGGAAATCGGCATAGGCTCCCCGGACCGCGCCCACCAGCAGCTTGTCGCGGACGGGCCTGCCATTGACGAACAGGTACTGGTGCCGCGCCGTCGGGCGGTTGAGCGTCGGCAGGCCGATATGGCCGGTCAGCGTGACGGCGCCGCGCTCGGCCGCGACCGGGACGGCGTTGTCCGAGAACTCCCGCCCCATCAGGGCGCCCAGCCGGGTCAGGCGCGCGTCGAGCAACTCGCCCTGGGTGGCGGAGAGGCGCAACGGCGTTCGGCCATCGCCGGTGACGGTGAAGGAGACGCCGGGATGCGCCATCGCCAGACGCTCGACCGCGTCGACCGCGTGGTCGAACTCGGTCCGTGGCTGCTTGAGGAACTTGAGGCGGGCCGGAGTCGCGTAGAACAGATCACGGACCTCGATCCGGGTTCCCTCCTGATGGGACGCCGGCAGGACCCCGCCCTTGGCGCCTCCTTCGACCGCGATGCACCAGGCGCTGTCGGCACCCACCGCCTTGCTGGTGATCGTCATGCGGCTGACGGCGCCGATCGACGGTAGCGCCTCGCCACGGAAGCCCAGCGTGGCGATATTAAGCAGGTCCTCGCCAGGAAGCTTGGAGGTGGCATGGCGCTCGACCGCGAGTTCCAGTTCGTCGCCTGTCATGCCGCAGCCGTCGTCGGTGACCGCGATTAGGGATCGGCCGCCGTCGCGGATCACGATGTCGATCCGGGTGGCGCCGGCGTCCAAGGCGTTCTCGACCAATTCCTTGACGGCGGCGGCCGGGCGCTCGACCACCTCGCCGGCGGCGATGCGGTTGACCAGTGTCTCGGGGAGAAGGCGGATCGTCATGTCGCAAAATGTAGGCGGTGAAACGTGATCTGTCACCAGCCCTCGCGGATGATCACACCTTGAGACCAGCGGCGCCTTCCAGGTTGGCGGTCTGCATCGCCGATCGCTCGACCCTGGCGCCGAATAGCTTGGCATTGCGAAAGTCGGTCTTGGTCATGTCGGCGCCCAGCAGGTTGGCGAAGGACAGGTCGGCGCCGGCGAAACTGACTCCCCTGAGACAGGCGCCGCTCAGGTTGACGTAGCGTAGCTTGGCGCCCTCCAGGTCGGAGCGCATCGCCCGCTTCTCGTCCAGCATCAGGGGCCGAAGGTTGGCGCCGCCCAAGTCGGCATTGTTGAGCTTGGCCCGCTTCAGGTTGATGCCCCGGAGGTCGGCTCCGGCGAGCTTGCAGGTCCGGAGGTCGGCGCCCTCCAGGTTGGCGGCCTGAAGTTGGACCCCTTCGAGGTTCATCCCATAGAACACCGCCCCGCCGGCCACCACCATGGTCAGGCACATGCGGGCCAGCGAAGGACTGCCGCGCAGATCGTAGCCGGTGAGGACGAGCTTGGCGCCCTGCGCGCCACCGCTGCCGACCCATAGGGTATGATCGCGCGCCAGTTCATCCAGGGGCTTCCCGAGCCCATCGGGCGAGAGGCCGGCGGGTTGATCGGAAAGCATGTCCTCGGTGTCGGCGCCCGCCATCTCCGTCATGGTCATGGAGGCGCCGGTCAGGACCGCGCCCCGCAGGCAGGCGCCGCGTAGGTCGGCCCCGCTGAGATCGGCGCCCTCCAGGTTGCTGCCGGTGAAGTTGGCGCCACGCATGGTGGCGCGGATCAGCTTGCAGCCGCGCATGACGGCGTCGGTGAAGTCGGTGTGGAGCGCCATGGCGCCCGACAGTCGGGCGTTGGTCAAGTTGGCGCCGCTGAGGTCTGCCCCCGACGCTTCCGTCGGCTGGGTTTCCACCTGGAGGATCTTGAGGTTGCCGCCTCGATCCGTCTCGGCCAACGTACCGTCGCGAAGATCGCTCTCGAACAGGTTGGCGCCGATCAGCACGGCGCCCCGCAGGCAGGCGCCGCGCAGGTCGGTCTTGACCAGGCTGGCGTTCTCCAGGTTGGCCTGCCTGAGATCGCAGGCGAACATGGCGGCGCAGTCCAGCCTTGCGCCCGCGAGATTGGCGCCCCGCATCGCCGAACCGACGAAATCGGCATGGGCCAAGTCCCGTCCAGCCAGGCTCAGGCCGGAGAGGTCGAAGAACGACAAGGTCGCCCGCGATCCCCCCATCCGCGCGTTGCGGAACATCTCATGCCGTTTGACGACGACATCCAACTGTGCCTGATCTATCCGCGTCAGAGGACGGGACTGTGTCATAAAAACCTACGCGCGCCAGATCGGTTACATTTACCTATAATCGACAGCATAGCGTGTGCGGGTGTGTCGGCGCTACTCCCTGCAAGCCTGGATCAGCGCGGAAGTGGAGGAATCATGTCCAACCGGATCGGATGCCTCGGTCAATTCGGGTAGGATCACCTTGGCCAACTGCTTGCCAAGCTCGACGCCCCACTGGTCGAAGGAATTGATGTTCCAGATGATCCCCTGCACGAAGACCTTGTGCTCGTAGAGAGCCACGAGCATCCCCAGGGTACGGGGATCGAGTTTTTCGAACAGGATCGAGTTGGTCGGCCGGTTGCCCTCGAAGATCTTGTGAGGCACCAGCGCTTCCAGCGCCTCGCCGATCACGCCGGCCCCTTCCAGTTCGGCTCGGACCTCTTCGGCGTTCTTGCCGCGCATCAACGCCTCCGGCTGCGCCAGGAAGTTGGACAGCAGGATCCGGTGGTGCTTGCCGATCGGGTTCTGGCTATGGACCGGAGCCAGGAAATCGGCCGGCACGACGCGGGTGCCTTGGTGGATCAGCTGGTAGAAGGCGTGCTGCCCATTGGTGCCCGGCTCACCGAACAGGATCGGCCCGGTGGCGTAGTCGACCCGGTTGCCGGAGCGGTCGACCGACTTGCCGTTGCTCTCCATGTCCAGTTGCTGAAGATAGGCCGGGAACCGGTGCATGTACTGATCGTAAGGCAATACGGCGTAGCTGTCGGCACCTAGGAAATTCGCGTTCCAGACCCCGATCAGCCCCAGCAGCAGCGGCAGGTTCGCTTCTGGCGGCGCGGTCCGGAAGTGCTCGTCCATCTCGTGGGCGCCGGCCAGCATCGCCTCGAAATTGTCCATGCCGATAGCCAGCGCGATCGGCAGGCCGATGGCGGACCACAGGCTGTAGCGCCCGCCGACCCAATCCCAGAACTCGAACATGTTCTCGGTGTCGATACCGAACTTGGCGACTTCCGCCTGGTTGGTCGATACCGCGACGAAGTGCTTGGCGACGGCGGTCTCGTCTCCGACCGTCTCCAGGAACCACGCGCGCGCCGTGTGGGCGTTGGTCAGCGTCTCCTGGGTCGTGAAGGTCTTGGAGGCGATGATGAACAGCGTCGTCGCCGGACGGCACTTTTTCAGGGTCTCCGCCATGTGGGTGCCGTCCACGTTGGAGACGAAATGCATCCGCAGGTCCGGGTGGCCATAGGGCTTCAGCGCCTCGCAGGCCATGTAGGGGCCAAGGTCCGACCCGCCGATGCCGATGTTCACCACATCGGTCATCTGGGAGCCGTCGTGGCCGGTCCAGGCGCCGTCGCGCACCGCCCGCGCGAACCTGCCCATCCGCGCCAGCACGGCGTTGATCTCGGGCATCACGTCCTTGCCGTCGACGATCACCGGGCGGTTGGAGCGGTTGCGGAGCGCCGTGTGGAGAACGGCGCGGTCTTCGGTCGTGTTGATGCGCTCTCCGGAGAACATGCGGTCGCGCCAGCCGGCGACGTCCAGCTGGCGCGCCAAGTCGAGCAGCAAGCCCACCGTCTCCTCGGTGATTCCGTTCTTGGAGTAATCCAGCGTCAGATCGCCGAGGCGGGCGGAGAACCGGGAGAACCTGTCGGAATCGCGCGCGAACAGGTCACGCGTGTGGACACCGTCAATCCGGGAGCGGTGTGCCGCCAAAGCTTGCCAAGCGGAGGAGTCGGTCAGAACGGACATGGAGATGTTGCCTCTCGTTGGTCGATCCAGTTTTGCCGAATGAACATCGCGGACGGGTGTTCGGCCGCATCTCCATACGCCGGAAGGTCATCGAAGGTCACCATCCCGGCGCCCCAGCCAGTTTGATTGTTTAGCTCGGGACGTCATCCATCGTCCGGGTCGGCTCGATTCCTTCAGGCTTGCCCACCACCACGGTCAGCAGCGCCGCCGGATCGAGCAGGCGCTGGGCGACGCGCTTGACATCGTCCAGCGTGACCGAGTTGATCAGGGCGGTGCGGCGGTCGAGATAGTCGATGCCGAGATTGTCGCGCTGGACCTGGAGCAGGACATCGGCGATGGCCTCGCTGGAGGTGAACTGAAGCGGGAACGATCCGGTCAGGAAAGTCTTGGCGTCATCCAACTCGGCTTGGGTGATGCCCTCATCCCGCATCTTCCGCCACTCCTCCTTCATCAGCTCGACCATCTTGCCAGCGTTCTGGTTGGCGGTCGAGCCCCCGGCCATCACCATGGCGGCATGCTGGAACGGGACCAGATAGCTGTAGACGCCATAGGTCAGCCCGCGCTTCTCCCGGATCTCGTTCATCAAGCGGGAACTGAAGCTGCCGCCGCCCAGCACGTAGTTCATGATGTAGGCCGGGAACCAGTCGGGGTCGTCGCGCTTGACGCCGGGCTCGCTCATCAGGACGACGCTCTGGGCCTGCGGCCGGGGCACCAGGATGGTTTCCCCGGCGCCTTTGGGAGTCGTGTCGGCGGGGGGCTGGACCTTGGCGTTTTCGGGCAGGGCGCCGAAGAGGCGATCCAACACGGGGCCTAGCTGTTCGGGTGAGATGTCGCCGGTGACCGCGACGGTCAGGTTGTCCTTGGCGAACCGCTCGCGCACGAAGGCGTGAAGGTCGTCGGTCGTGATGCCGCCGACGCTCTCGGCCGTGCCGCGGGCGCGCTTGCCATAGGGATGGTCCGGGAAGGCGGTCTCGTACAGGGCCCGCCGGGCGATGAAATCGGGATCGCCCTGGTCGCGGCGAATCTGGGTCAGGACCGCGCGGCGCATCCGCTCGACCGCCTCCTCGTCGAACCGCGGCTCGGTCAAGGCAAGCCTGGTGAGGTCGAACGCCTCGTCCTGGGTTTCGACCAACGTCTCCACCCCGCCGTAGAAGCCATCGACCGTGGCGGTGAAGCTGATTGAGATCGAGTTGTCGGCCAGCCGCCGCTGGAATTCCTGGCTGTCGTGGGGACCGGCTCCCTCGTCCAGCAGGGTCGAGGTGAGGTTGGCCAAGCCCTCCTTGCCGGCGGGATCGGTCTCGACGCCGCCCTTGAAGGCGAACTTGATCGCCAACAGCGGGATCTTGGTGTCCTGGACCAGCCACGCCTCGATGCCCCCGGGGCTGACCACCCGCTTGATATCGATCGCCTGGGCGGTCGAGATGAAGCAGGTGACGATCAGGACGAAGGTGGACAGGAAAGCCGGGATCGACAGGCGGCGGGTCATCGGATCATTCCCGAGGTTCCGGAAACGGGGGGAGCGGACGGAGTGGGCGACGGTTGTCCGGCCTGACCGGCGGCGGCCTCCCGGACGGGGGCCGGCAGCAACAGCCCGGTCACCGGATTGGCTTGGCCCAACACGGCGCGGGCGGCGGCGTTGACCTGATCGACCGTGACGGCGGCGATCCGTTCGGGCCACGCCTCGACATCCTCGATCGTCCTGCCGGTGGTCAGCGCCACCCCGAAGCTCATCGCGGGACCGCGCAGGCTGTCGCGGGCGAAGATCGCCTCGCGTTCCATCCGGGTCTTGGCGGTCTCGACCTCCGCGGCGGTGACGCCCTCGTTGACGACCTTCTCCAGCTGCTCGACCAGCGCCGCTTCCAGCTTGTCCATGTCGACGCCCGGATTGGGGCTGACATAGGCGCCGAACACCGACATGTCGAAGGCGTCCGGCGAATAGCCGGTGCCGGCAGCCGTGGCGAGGCGCTGTTCGACCACCAGAGACCGGTACAGCCTGCTGGTGGCGCCGCCGCCGACGATCTCGCTGAGGACCTGGAGCGGATAGGCCTGGGCCGTCTTGCCCCTGTTATAACTGGGCGCGCCATAGAGACGGCGGAGACTGGGCTGGCGAACCTCGGCGTCGCGCAGGATGACGCGGCGCTCGGCGCCGAACGGCGGCTCCTCGACCCGGACCCGGGCCGGCACCGGACGGGGCGCGATCGGGCCGAAATACTTCTCCGCCAGCGGGCGGACCTGATCCACGGTCACGTCACCGGCGATCACCAGCACGGCGTTATTGGGCGTGTACCAGGTGTGATAGAAGTCGTTGGCGTCGTCGCGGGTCAGCTTCTGGATCTCGTTCTCCCACCCGATGATGGGCGTGCCGTAGGGATGGTGAACGTACAGGGACGCCTGGACCAGTTCGGACAGCTTGTCACCGGGCTCGTTCTCGGTCCGCTGGCGGCGCTCCTCCAGTACGACGTCGCGCTCGGGCAGCACGGTTTCGTCGGTCAGGCGGAGGTTGGCCATCCGGTCCGCCTCCATCCTCATGACCAGTTCGAGCCGGTCGGCGGCGACGTTCTGAAAATAGGCGGTGTAGTCCCACGAGGTGAAGGCGTTGTCGCGGCCGCCGTTGCGGGCGACGATCCGGCTGAACTCACCCGGCTTCAGTTCGTCCGTCGCCTTGAACATCAGGTGTTCCAGGAAGTGGGCGATACCCGACTTGCCGGTCTCCTCGTCGGCGGCGCCGACCTTGTACCAAACCATGTGGGTGATCACCGGCACCCTCTGGTTCGTCACCACGACCACCTGCATGCCGTTGTCCAGCGTGAAGGTCTCGGGGAAGAAGACGCCCTTGCGCGGGGCGGCCGGTGTGGCGGTTTCGGGAGCCTGGAGGGGAGCCGCGGGTGTCGCCGGAGCCGACGCGGTATTGGGCGTGACATTGGGATCGGCGGTCTTCGGCGGGTCCTGGGCGAGGACGGTTCCGCCGGCGGAGATCAGTAGCAGGGATGCGACGACGGGCGCGGCGATCAGCCGGCGCAACGGTTCGATCACGGCGACACCTCGACTGGTTTCAACGATGCTGGACCGATCCCCGCGGGCGTGCCGCCGCGGGGATCGTCCGATGGACAGAAAGCTGGGGGGTGCCTGTTAATTGAACAAGCCTTCCAGCGGCGCCTTGCTGCGCCGTTCGATGATCGGCGTGTCGCCTTCGGTCACCGGCTTGCCCAGCGCCGAGTTCTCGCGCAGACGCTGCTGCTCCTTCTGGGCGTTGACGACGGTGCCGGGCGGCTCGGGTGTGCGCCAGAACAGCAGGCTGTCGATGAACCGCCTGTCCTGCGCCGCCATCGCCGTCGTTTCCTGGTTGACGGTCGAGCGGATCCCTTGGCTGGTCTGGGTCGCTCCCGCCTGGGCCAGCAATGCCGACTCGCCGGTCGTGACAGCCGGGCTGGCGGCCGTGGCCTGCTGACGGGTGACCGGCGCCGAACCGAACACGGCGGACGCCGCCTGCTGGCGCGTCTCCGACTCCTGCGGGCGCGGCGCTCCCGGCTGGGGCGGGCGCAGGTTGTATTCGGGCGGCACGGCGAGCGGCGCCCGCGTCACGACGCTGAACTCATCGGGAGGCGCGCGGTCCAGGCCGAAGGTCTGACGGGCGCCGCCGCAACCGGAAAGCACCAGGGTGCCAAGCGCCAGACAGACCAGCGGTGCGACGCACCGCGAGGCGCGCCGATCGTGACGGGATATAGGGGTGCTGATCGCGTCCATTGCCGTTCTTCTCTTTATCCAGCTCGTGTTGGTCCAAACGCCCAGGACGACGCCCAGGCCGACTGATGGCCCGGCCGATTGATGGCCCGATCGACCGATCACCGGGTCGCGCGACGGTCAGTCTCCGGACGCGCTCCGCCCGGCGAACAGGCTGTCGAGCACGATCAGGACGACGCCGACCGAGATCCCGGCATCGGCCACGTTGAAGGCCGGCCAGTGATACCCCAGGACATGGAAGTCCAGGAAGTCGGTCACCGCGCCGAACCTCAACCTGTCGATCACGTTGCCAATCGCACCGCCGATCACCATGCCGATACACACGGCCAGGAAAGGACGATCCGCCCGGCGCAGCCACGTGAAGAGAAATCCCACGATGCCCAGCGCAACCGCCGATAGCACATAGGGCATGTACTCCGCCTCGTGCCAGAACAGGCTGAAACTTACACCCCTGTTCCATGCCATGACCAGATTGAAGTAGGAATTGACCTCGATCACGCGCGGATCGGTGGCCATCCCGACCATCTCCAACATCCACCACTTCGATGCCTGATCCAGGATCATCACGAAAACGGCGACGATAAGGCCGATGCGGACCATCGATCGGGAACGCGCGCCCAACCCGGCCTCCCCATCCACGCGGTCGCTCATTCCGCCGCCTCCGGAAGGTGATCGACCGCGTCGGCGCAGCGGTGGCAGAGGGTGGGATGGGCGGGAATGGTCCCGACCTCCGGCAGCACCTTCCAGCAACGCTCGCACTTTTCGCCTTCGGCGAGCACCGGCACGACGCCGACGCCCGGCACGTCCTCCAGGGTGAAGGCGCCTTCCGGCACCGCGCCGTCGACGACGCGGATGGCCGAGGTAATGGCGACCTCCGCCATGTCGACGCCTTCGAGCGTGGCGTGAAGCTCCGGCGTCACGAACACGTCGGGCGACGACTGGAGAGAGGAGCCGATGCGCTTGCTCGCCCGCTCCAATTCCAGCGCGCCGGTGACGACACGGCGGACATCGCGGACGACGGCCCATTTGGCGGCCAGTCGCGGCGCCGCCCATTCCCCGGGAATGTCAACAAACGTACGCAAATGGACGCTCGACACGTCGGCGTCCTCGCCGTGCCGGCTCAGCCAAGCCTCTTCAGTGGTGAAGCACAGGACGGGCGCCAGCCACGCCGTCAGGCACGAGAACAGATGGTCCAGCACCGTCCGCACCGACCGGCGCCGCGTCGAATCGGGACGGTCGCAGTACAGGCTGTCCTTGCGCACGTCGAAATAGAAGGCGGACAGATCCACCGCGCAGAAGTTATGGAGCGCGGAGAACAGGCTGTGGAAGTCGTAATCCTCGATGCCCTGGCGGACGACGCCATCCAGCTCGGTCAAGCGATGCAGCACCCAACGCTCCAACTCGGGCATCTCGGCGACGTCGATCCGCTCGTCCTCCGAGAAATCGGCCAGCGCCCCAAGCAGATAGCGGAGCGTGTTGCGCAGGCGCCGGTAAAGGTCGGCCTGCGACTTCAGGATCTCCGGCCCGATCCGCAGGTCCTCGGAGTAATCGGAGCCGACCACCCAAAGCCGAAGGATGTCGGCGCCGTATTTGTCCACGACCTCCTGGGGGGCCGTGACGTTCTTCAGCGACTTCGACATTTTCCGACCCTGCTCGTCGAGCACGAAGCCGTGGGTCAGCACCGCGTCGTAAGGCGCCCTGCCCCGCGTCCCGCAGCTTTCCAGCAGGGAGGAGTGGAACCAGCCGCGATGCTGGTCCGAGCCTTCCAGGTAGAGCGAGGCCGGCCATTGAAGGTCGGGCCGCGCCTCGAGCACGAAGCTGTGGGTGCAGCCGGACTCGAACCAAACGTCGACGATGTCGAACACCTGCTCGTAATCGGCCGCCGCGTAGGCGTTGCCCAGGAAGAACTGGGGATCGCGGGCGAACCACGCGTCGGAGCCCTCCAGGTCGAAGGTGTCGGCGATGCGGGCGAGCACCGTCTCGTCGCGGAGCGGCTTGCCCGTCTTCTTTTCGACGAACAGGGCGATCGGCACACCCCAGGCGCGCTGGCGGCTGATGCACCAGTCGGGCCGGCTCTCGATCATCGACGCGATCCGGTTGCGGCCCTGCGGCGGCACCCAGCGGGTATCGTCGATCGCCTTGAGCGCCACATGACGAAGATCGTTCGTCTCCATCGAGATGAACCACTGCGGTGTGGTGCGGAAGATCAGCGGCGCCTTGGATCGCCAGGAATGCGGGTAGCTGTGGACCAGCTTGCCTTTGGCGAGCAGGCCGCCGGCATGGGCGATGGCGGAGATCACGGCCCCGTTGGCGTCACCGGTCTTGCCGGCCGGCGTGTAGACCCGCTTGCCGGCGAACAGCGGCACATGGTCGTAATAGGTCCCATCGTCGGCGACGGTCTGGGGCACCTCGATGCCGTGCTTGCGGCCAAGATGGAAGTCGTCCTCGCCATGGCCGGGGGCGATGTGGACGAAGCCGGTGCCGGCGTCGTCCGTGACGAAGTCGCCGGGCAACAGCGGTACCGGGAAGTCGTAGCCCTGGCCGTGCAGCGGATGATCGCAGCGGGTATCCGCCAGCCGGGAGCCGGGGAGCGTGTGGGCCTTGCGCCATTCGGTGATGCCGGCCGTCTTGGCGAGGTCCTCCGCCAGCGCGGTCGACACCACCAGCCGCTCGCCCACCTTGGCGGCGCTACCCTCGGCCACGGCGAGCACCTTGAACACGCCGTATTCCAGGTCGGGGCCATAGCCGATCGCGCGGTTGCCCGGCAGAGTCCAGGGCGTGGTGGTCCAGATCACGACGGAGGCGTCGTCCAGCTCCGGCGTGGCCGGGGCGGAGACCGGGAACCTGACCCACACGGTGGTGGAGGTGTGGTCGTGATACTCGACCTCCGCCTCGGCCAGGGCGGTCTTCTCGACCACCGACCACATCACCGGCTTGGCGCCCTTGTACAGGCCACCGTTGAGCGCGAACTTGTGGATCTCGCGGACGATCGTCGCCTCGGCGGCGTTCGTCATGGTCTTATAGGGATGCGACCAGTCGCCCATGACGCCCAGCCGCTGGAATTCCTCGGACTGGATGTCGATCCACTCCTGCGCGAACTGCCGGCACTCCTCGCGGAACTGGAGCAGAGGCACCTGATCCTTGTCCTGCCCCGCGGCCCGGTACTTCTCCTCGATCTTCCACTCGATCGGCAGGCCGTGGCAGTCCCAGCCGGGAACGTAGACGCTGTCCTGCCCAAGCATCTGCCGCGACCGGCTGATCACGTCCTTCAGGATCTTGTTGACCGCGTGCCCGACATGGATGTTGCCGTTGGCGTAGGGCGGGCCGTCGTGGAGGATGAATTTGGGCCGTCCGGCCGATGTCTCGCGCAGCTTGTCGTGCAACCCGCGCTCCGCCCAGCGCCGCAGCAGTTCGGGCTCCTTGGCGGGCAGGCCGGCGCGCATGGGAAAATCGGTGCGGGGCAGGAAGACGGTCGATTTATAATCGCGGGTCATGATCGGGTCCAGGCAGCCGCCAACCGGCTGGTGCTCGCACCGGCCAAGCCGTCGGGTGAAATCAGGAAAGAGCGATAGCATCGCGGGGGCTCCCGCGTCCAGCCGTGGCGGCGCGAAAACCGCGTTTAACCGGCGGCCCGGTCTTCCCCCGAAGGTTGGGCCGCTTGGTCAAACGTCTTGGTGCCCGGCCCTCAGGGGAGGACCGGGCAGATAATTCGCCGGAGCCCGGGGGCGTCCATGGTCGTGAAGCCCATCATGATGGCGCGAGTTTAGGCGGGCGGCGGGAAAGGGTCAAGGAGCGTGGCCGCGATCCGTCGGGTCAGCTTTGGTCCAAACCCACTCTCCGCTCCCTCGTGCAGATTTTCCGTCTCGTCGATGAACCCCCGGGATTAAACCGCCGCCGCCCGCGTAATCGTCTCGATCAAGGCTTTGGCCAAGACTTTCGGGGCCGGGACCTTTGGCACGGGGAGAGGCGTGGTGCGGCGGGACGGACGTTGGGGTTTCAGGAATGGTTGGGTCGTCGCGGTCGGGGCGTTGGCCCTGATGGCGCCCGCCATCGCCGGCTTCACGCTGGGCCGGGAAACGCCGCTGCCGGTGGAGATCGCGCAGGTTCCCTGCGGCGTTCCCAAGCACACCGCGAGCTTCACCCTACCCGGCCCCTTGCTCGACATCACGCGCACGGACGCCAGCCTGGGCGGGCGGCAGCCGGTGCCGGTCTGGCTCGGTCCCTTCGCGCAGCAGGGCTCCGCCGACGTGGTGCGGCTGAGGTTCGGCGCCGACGCCCAAGGCGACGCCGGCACGGTGTCCAGGGTCGGCGACGTGATCCATCTGCCCGTCCACCAAGGCGACCCCGCCGATCCGCCCCGCCGCATCCTGCTGCACTGCCGGAACGATGTCGTGGCGCTGGTCCAGTACGTCAGCCAAAGCGGCGCCGTCAAAGAATTCGCCGTCATCCACACCCAGGTGGCGGAGGGTGCGGCAGGGAAATCGCACCACGCCGCGAAATAATTCGAAAAATCAGGGATGAAAGCGCCGAGCCCCGCGTAATTGGGGAAACGCGGATCATCGACATGATCGACCAGAAGACAGACGGAAAACACGGGAGCACTTGGATGCAGCCTTCGCCGAACCGGACAGATCTCAACCGCTACCTTTCCCGGATTCGCGAGTATCCAATGCTCGGCGCCGAAGAGGAACAGGAACTGGCCAAGGCGTGGCGCGACCGCCGCGACCCCGACGCCGCCGACCGCTTGATCGGCAGCCATCTGCGTCTGGTCGCCAAGGTGGCGCGCGGCTATGCCGGCTATGGCCTGCCGATGGCCGACATGATCGCCGAGGGCAACATGGGCATGGTCCAGGCGCTCAACGGCTTCGACCCGGACCGCGGCTACCGCTTCACCACCTACGCCCTGTGGTGGATCCGGGCGGCGATGCAGGAATACATTCTGCGGTCGTGGTCGATGGTCCGGATGGGCACCACCGGCGCGGAGAAGAAACTGTTCTTCAGCCTGCGGCGGGCCAAGAGCGCCATGAACCTCCTGCAGGAGGGCGACCTGAGCCCCGAGGAGGCCCAGCGGCTGGCTGAGCACCTGAAGGTCCCGGTCCACGACGTCTCCGGCATGAATGGCCGCTTGGCCGGACCGGACCAGTCGCTCAACCTGCCGCTGCCCGGCATGGAGGATGGCCAAGCCCAGGACTGGCTGGTCGACCCGTCCGAGACGCAGGAGGAGATGCTGGCTCAGCGTCAGGAACTGGACCGCAGGCGCAACCAGCTGAAGCGGGCGATGCAGCAGTTGCAGGAGCGCGAGCGGTCGATCCTGGCGGCGCGCAGGCTGTCCGAGGAGCCGCTGACGCTGGACGACCTGTCCCGCCAGTTCGGCATCAGCCGGGAGCGGGTGCGCCAGATCGAGGCCCGGGCGATCGAGAAGCTCCAGCGCATGATGGCGGGTGGCAGGCGCATGACGGGCCTGGTGCCGGCATGATAGGAAGGCGGCCCGGCATGGGAATGCCGGCTGGGGAATGGCGGAGAGGGACCTAGGAAGCGATCATGCCGCACGGCAAGCTCAAGGAGGAGATGGCGACCCATATCGCCAGCCTTCGCCGCTACGCCATCGCCTTGACCCGCAATAAGGACGAGGCGGAGGATTTGGTACAGGAATGCCTGTCGCGGGCGATCGCCGGTGCCGACACGTTCCGCACAGACGGCGATCTGCGGGTGTGGCTGTTCCGCATCCTGCACAACGTCCATGTCAGCGGCCTGCGGCGACGCACTTTGGAGAACGCGGTCAAGGCCGACGCCGAAGCCGCCGGACACGACACCGTCGCCGAGCCGGCGCAGCACCGGAACCTGGAGGTGCGCGACGTGATGACGGCGCTGTCCCAGTTGCCGGAGGACCAGCGCCGCGCCGTGACGCTGATCGCGACCGAGGAGTTGAAGTACGAGGAGGCGGCCAAGCGGCTGGGCGTCCCGATCGGGACCTTCATGTCGCGGCTGGGCCGCGGACGGGCGGCGTTGCGTTCCATGCTCAATCAGGCCAAGCGGCCGACACTTCGGCTGGTGGGAAGGTCACAATGACGATCGAAATCGATGAGAACGACCTTCACGCCTTCCTCGACGGCCAGCTGGCGCCCGAGCAGGAAGCCCTGGTGCTGGCATGGCTGGAGAGCGATCCCGAAGCCCGGAACAGGCTGCGTGATTACGCCGAACAGAAGCTGCTGACGGCGATCGGCGCCGCCGAAGGTCTGGCGGGTGGCGATCCGACGCGCACGGAGGAACTGGCCGGCGAGTTGTCCGACCAGCTCGAAAGCCACCGCCATAAGTTTCCAGGACGGTGGCGCTCGCTGACGTGGCTGCGCCAGGCGGCCGCCGTCGTGGCGCTGGTCGCCGCCGGCTGGACCACCAACGAGCTGTGGCACCACATGAAGCCGGGGGGGCGCCTGCCGGAATACGTGGTCGAGGCGACCGGCGCGCATCTGGTGTTCGCGGAGGGTCCGATGACCCAGGTCGGCGTGACGAGCCCGGTCGGCGGCGATCTGGCGCGGGTGATGTCGGCGCGTCTCGGCGAGCGGGTGGAGATCCCGGAACTGTCGCCGATCGGCCTGAAGCTGGTCGGTGGCCGGGTGATGGGCGGCATGGAGCATCCGCTGGCCGGGCTGGTCTATGAGGACAAGGATGGCAGGCGCCTGACCATCTGCCTGTCGCCGCGCGACGACGGACCGGTCGATGGCCTGCATGTCGCCGAGGTTGGGGGAGTGCGCGTCGGGTACTGGAGCAACGGCGAGCAGAGCTACGTCATCGTGGCCGACACCAGTGAAACCCAGCTCACCGCCATCGTCGGGCAGTTGACCCGCGACCGGTCGTATCAGGCCGGGCATTATTGACCGGCGCCCGAACTCCCCCCGGCCACCGGGGTGGCCCCGACCGGCTTGGCTGATCCCGGCTTGGCTGATCCCGGCTTGGCTGATCCCGGCCGCGCTGGTCCTGATCGCGGTCGCGGGGGGAGTCACGGCCTATCTCCTGTCGGCGCGGTTCCACGCGACGCGGACGGTCACCGTGGGGCTGGCGGGATGCCGGGGGTTCGACGCCGCAAGCGTCATCCTGCCCCTGGAGCTGTTGCGGAACGGGGCCGACGCGCCACCGATCAGCTTCGGGCCGATCGACCTGCCCGGCGCTGGCGGATCGCTGCGGCTGCGGTTTCGGTCCGATATCGCGAGTGATGGCATGCGGGTGATCCAGGTCGGCGACACGGTCGAGCTTCCCCTGACCTTCGGGGACGATCAGACCGTGCCGGAGCGGATCGACCTCCGATGCCAGCAGGGAGAATTGACCATGGTCCGCTACCGGCACGACGACGCGGTCCACGAATTCGCGGTGAGCCGCCCGACCGGGAAATAGCTGGAGCATAGGGGCGACCGGCATACCCAGGCGACGCCCTCGGGCTGGGGCTACCCCGCCGCGGAACACGCCTTGATCCTTGGCAATAAGGGATTAAGGCGGTCGGTTCGAATCAGCCGATCGTCATCACCCAATCGCCTGGATACGCCCGCGGAACTCCCGCAAGGTCTTGAACAAATACCCTGTTTCTGGCAAGCGTCCGGTCCGTTGCCGACCGGTCCATCGGCGCGCGCCGCGCGTGGCTGGCGCGTCGCGACCGCGATGGGGCTTTGGCGCTGAACGTCCGATCCTGTCGGGCGTTACCGTCAAGTCTCTCCAAAGGGGTTCTCCGCCGCGGTAGTCAAGGCGTTGGGCCGGCACGGCGGAAGAGGTCATCGGTATTTGCCATCCCGGCCGCCGAGTGACTAACTTGGCCAATTGTGATGATCAGGCCGGCCGAATGCCGAGGCCGAAAACCAGGGTTTTGAAAAGCGAGATGGTGGAACGCTCCCTCGTCTATGTCCTCGATCCGATCGCGCCGAGCGCCGTCGCGACCTTGAGGCAGAGTTGCGACGTGGTCGATCATGACGACAAGCGCAAAGGCAGGTGGCTTGAGGACGCCGATGGGGTGATCGTCCGAACCAGCAAGATTCCGCGCGACATGATCGCCGCTGCCCAACGTTTGAAGGTGATCGGCAAGCACGGGGTCGGTGTCGACAACATCGATCTGGATGCCGCCCGGGACCGAGGCGTCGCGGTGATCAACACACCGGGCGCCAACTCCAACGCGGTCGCCGAACTGGCGGTTGGCTTGGCGCTGGCGGTGGCCCGGCGGATCGCCTTGCTCGACCGCATGCTGCGCGATGGCGCCGTCACCAGCCCGCCGCCGCAGGGCATCGAGCTGACCGGAAGGACGGTCGGGGTGGTTGGGATGGGCGGGGTCGGGCGGCGCACCGCCGCGTTGTTCAAGGCGGCCTTCGGCTCCACCATCCTGGCGTACGATCCCTTCGCCCCTCCAGAGGCTTTCGCGGCCGCGGACGCCGAGCGCTGCGCCAGCCTGGATGAATTGCTGCCGCGCGTCGACGTGCTGACGCTGCACATTCCCCTGAACCGCGACACCGAGAAGCTGATCGATGCCCGAAGGCTGGCGCTCATGAAGCGGGACGCCATGGTGCTCAACCTGTCGCGCGGCGGCGTGGTGGACGAGACGGCGCTCCATGACGCGCTGACCAACGGCACCATCGCCGGAGCCGCCACGGATGTCTTCGTCCAGGAACCGCCACCAGCCGGTCACCCGCTCCTGCGTCTGCCCGGCTTCGTCGCGACGCCGCATATTGGTGCCGCCACGGCGGAATCGATGGAACGCATGGGGATGGGTGTCGTCGGCGGGGTTGTGACCCTGCTTGGCGGCGGGACGCCGGATCACCGGGTTGTCTGACGGTCATCCGGGGACGTCCCAATGACGACGGATAACCGTTCCCGGCGGTCTCCCGGGTGCGGCAAACTATCCACAAACTCGTTTCAAAGTAGAAGCGAAATATATGAGTTATGGAACGTTTCGGACTCGATTCAAATGGTCCGAAGGCTTAGGGTCGCGCTCCCAGGTGATCTTCCCGGCCCAATCCGGCGCGGGCGCGAGGATCCTGGGGCAGCCCCGCGATATAGCGAAGAGAATGGAGAAACCCCATGGCCATGGTGGATAAGATCGCCGTTGTCGGAGCCGGATTGGTGGGACGCGGCTGGGCGATCGTGTGCGCCCGCGCCAACCGCCGGGTCGCCCTATACGACAGCAATCCCGAAGCCCTTCCCCTGGCGATGCAGGTCATCGAAGGCAACTTGCGGGATCTTTTCAACTTTGGATTGATCGCCGTCGAGCCCGCCCGTCTGCTGGAACGGATCGAGCCCAGTTCCGACTTGGCGGAAGCGGTCGGTGGCGCCAGCCATGTCCAGGAATGCGTCGTCGAACAGGTCGACGTCAAACGCGAGCTGTTCTCGAAGCTCGACCGGATGGCGGAGCCCGAGGCCGCCATCGCCAGTTCGTCGTCGGGCCTGCCGGCCTCCAGCTTCACCGAACATTTGCCCGGTCGGGCGCGCTGTCTGGTCGCCCATCCCGTCAACCCGCCCTACCTGATCCCGCTGGTCGAGCTGATCCCGGCGCCGTGGACCGACGAGGAGGTGGTTCTGCGCACCCAGGCGCTGATGACCGCCCTGGGGCAGGAGCCGATCCGGACCACCCGCGAGGTTCCCGGTTTCGTGCTGAACCGGCTTCAGGGCGCCTTGCTGAACGAGGCGTTCAAGCTTGTGCAGGACGGCGTCGTCACGGTCGAGGACGTCGACAAGACGATCCGCGAGGGATTGGGGTTGCGCTGGTCGTTCATGGGACCGTTCGAGACGATCGATCTGAACGCGCCGGGCGGCATCGTCGACTACATCACCCGCTATGGGCCGATGTATTACGAGATGGCCCAGAGCCAAGCGGAGCCGCGGGCCTGGGATGGCAACGTCGCCGATCGGATCGAGCGTCAGCGCCGCGTACTGCTTTCCGAGGACCGCTTGCAGGCCCGGCAGGATTGGCGCGACCGGAGATTGATGGCCCTGGCGGCCCACAAGACGCAGGCCGGCAAGACCATCACCGAGTGAGCCGTCGGCCGGCCTTTGGCGTTCTCTCCCCTTACCAGCTCTGGCCTACCAACTCAGGCGAAGTCCGGCGCTGATCGCCTGGACGTTCTGATCGTCCCGGAGTTCGGCGTCGTAGTCCAGGAACCACGCGACGCCATCGGCGGCGGCGGCGGTGACGCCGGCTCCCAAGCCCACGATGTCGCGGGAGCCTGACCGGCCCGGCACCACGAAGGATCCACCGGTGGCACCGACGAACGACGCGGTGACGGACTGGTCGGTGTCGAGCAATTCCCTGGCGTAGCGGACGCGCAGCTCCGGCGTCAGCTTGGCGCCATCGTCGGAAACGGTGAACGCGCGGTCGAGCCTGACCTCCACCGACGGACGCAGGGACTCCGAGGTCGCCTTCTCCACCCGCACGCCGGCGGCACCGGTTTCGCTGTAGGCGTCCTGGACGATCTGGCCAGCCTGGAGCGAGACCAAGGGCTGGAGGCCGAAGCCGTCGGCTAGATGGAAGCGGTGGCCGGCTTCCAGATAGCCGTTGAACTCGTGACCGTCATAGTCGGCGCGCGGCCGGAAGGTGCTGGCGCCGACCTGGACCACGCGAACCGATTCATGGGTGTTGCGGGCGTAGCCGGCCTGGGCGTTGACGTAGCTGTTGCCGATGGTCAATCCGCCATAGACGCCCGCCTGCCAACTGTCGATGTCGGTGTCGTCGGACCGCCCATCATAGGACAGATCGGTGCGGGAGTAGCCGCCGAACACGCCCACCGTCAGATCGTCGGTCAGGCGATAATCCAGGCCCATGGCGGTGCCAGCCGTCCTGCTGTCGCTGCCGCCGACACCGCCCGACGCGTCCGCGTGGCCCAGCATGCCGTAGCCGCGCGCCCAGCCGCCCCAGGCGGCACCAGGATCGCTGGACATGCCGCCGAACGCCGCCAGCGGCGCGCCGTGGCCGAAATCCCCGTCGGTTCCGGCGAAGCTGAACTGCGGTCCGGCGAAGGAGGACGCGCCGGGCGTCGCGGCCAGGGCGCCGGCCCCGACTTGACCGAGCCGCCGCGACACCAGCCCCGCGACGCGGGTCGCCGACACCGAGCCGATGCCGGCGTTGATCGCGGCCACCTCGGGATCGAGCTGGGCGAAGGCGGTGCGGGCCTGCGACGGGGTCATGCGCGCGACCTCGTCCAGCACGGGCGCCAGGGACCCGCCGGCGGTGCGCTTGACGTGGTCCAGGCTCGTGGCGACACGCGACTCGGCGGCACCCCGCGCGGCACTGGCGAAGGTGGTGTCGCTGAAGACCAGGCTCATGCGCACGTCGGACACCGTGTAGCCAAGCTCCGGCTTCAGGAAGGTGAAACCCAGGGCCGGCAGGTTCGAGGTGACGTCGGCGAAGGTGCCGGTCACGCCACCGGCCGCCGTCAGCAGCGTGTAGACCGTGTTCCGCTGGTACTCGCCGGATGCTCCGGTCAGGGCGATGGTTCCACCGGCCAGCGTGGCGCCGCCATCGGCGGTCAGCTTGTCGTTCCCGCCTACGGCGTCGATGTCGACCTCCCAAACCGAGCCGGCGCCCTGGGCGAAGTCCCCGGCGACCGTCAGGGCCGAGATCGCCCCGTCGCCAATCGCGAGGGTTCCAGAGTTGGTCAGCGCGCCGGTGGCACCTGAGGCGTTCAACCGCGCCCCGGAGGCGACGGCGACCTTGCCCAGCAGCCGCCCGGTGCTGGTCAGGGTGCCGGCCGCCACGGTGGTGCCGGCGCCGCCGAAGGTGCTGGCCCCGCTCAGCGTCCAGGCCGAATTGGCACCGCTGACCGTCAGCGTCTCGAAATTCAGGAAGGTGCCGGCATGGCTGCCGGTGCCGGTCAGGGTGACGCCATCGGCGCCGGCCCCGCCGTTGACCGCCCCAGTGACCACCGATCCTGTTCCCAGCGCCAGGCTGTCGTCGCCGGCGCCGAAGTCGATCGCGGTGCCGTTGCCGCCGGAGATCACGCCGGTATTGGTGACACTGTCATTGAACGCGCCGAAGAAGCGGATGCCATAGCCCTGCTCGCCGATCACGCTACCCTGGTTGACGACCGTGCCCGCCCCGGTCGCCAGCGGGCTGTCGCTGGCCGAGACGACGAAGTAGATGCCGTGATGCTGGGACTGGATCACGCCGCCCGCGAAGTTGTTGACGGTGCCGGCATTGATGGTGATCGCCTCGTTGGTCTCCGTTCCCGCCTGCCCCAGCGGATCGACGCTGCCGGATGCCCGGATGGTGCCATGGTTGTCGATCCGGGTGGAACCGGAGACGGAGGAGAAGTCGATGCCATCATCCCCGAGTCCCTCGATCAGGCCGCGGTTGATGACGATGCCGTTGGCGCCACCATTGGCTCCCGGCGCCGCCGTCGTGGCGCCCGCCGCGGCGGCCCGGCCACTGATCCCCGTGTCCTGGGCGCCGCGAATGACGCCACCCGCCTCGTTGATGATGGTGGTGACGGTGCCGGTCGCCCGGCTCTGGACGCGGACGCCGTCCTTGGTGCCGGTGATGGTGCCCGAGTTGGTCAAGGTGTTGGCCAGCCCATTGAGGCGCACGCCCTGCACCTTGCCCACCTCCGGAGCGGCGCCGGTGCCGACCGGCGTGATGATCGCCCCGGTGGCGGAGATCGTGCCGGTATTGGTCAAGGTGCTGGCATCGCCATCGACCCGGACGCCGACCACGACGCCTTCGTTGCCGCCGGTCGGCACGCTGGTGGCGCTGCCGGTCACGCTGATGGCGCCGTCATTGACCAGGGTGCCGGCGGCCCGGACGGCGTATACCTGCGTCGAATCGCTGGTTCCGGCGATGGCGTTGCCGGTCGCGGTGATGGTTCCGGTGCTGGTGTTGGTGAAGGCGCCGGCGCCGGTCCTCACGGCGTAGACCGCGGCGGCGGCGGCCGGCGACAGGCTGGTGGCGATCGTCCCGCGGTTGGTGACCGACGCGTTGGCGTCGACGACGACCGCGTCGGTCACCAACCGCGGA
The DNA here is from genome assembly GCF_000576635.1 of Skermanella stibiiresistens SB22. Classification (GTDB taxonomy): domain Bacteria; phylum Pseudomonadota; class Alphaproteobacteria; order Azospirillales; family Azospirillaceae; genus Skermanella; species Skermanella stibiiresistens. The sequence goes on along the minus strand of NZ_AVFL01000034.1, from coordinate 6,502 downwards.
GATGGAACCGGCGTTGTCGATCGTGACATTGTCGTCCAACTGGATCGCCCGCCCGGTACCCTCGGCGGAAATGACGCCTGTGGCCGTGTTGGTGATCGTGACGTTGTCATTGGCGCTGAGCCCGACGGCCTCGACCGAACTGCCGGTGACCGAACGCACCGTACCGGAATTGGTCAAACGGGTGCGCGTGGCCGCCGTCGCCGCGTTTGTGCCGGAAGTCATGGTGACCGACCGGGCGTTCTTGGCGGTGGCGTTGGACACCGTCACCCCGGCGGCGATCGACCGATCGGCGTTCTGGCCGACGGTGGTTCCCGTCGTGGTCGAATTGATCGCCTGGGCGGAAGCGGTCGCGGCGCCGCCCAACAGAGCCAAAAGGGAAACCGTGCCGAGAAGATACAGCCTTGCCGATGTCATGACGCCTCGCGTGATCCAATTGATTGGTAATGCCTTTAAAAGGCACGACCGACGCGGACCATGCGCGAGGATAGGCGTCGTTTTTGTTACGGATTTAGTCGACTTTTATTCGAGCGTAGCGCTGTGACTTGAACGGCACACCAAGACGTGGGCACTCCCACGACTTAATACCTTTACTCACGGCCAGATTTGCAACCGGACGCTATATCAGCGGTTCCCAGGAAGTTCGGATACCTGGGGAATTCCAATGGCTCTTTGGCTGGTTACGGGCGGTTGCGGCTTCATCGGCTCGCATCTCGTCGACAGCTTGCTGGCACGGGGCGATAGCGTCCGCGTGCTCGACGACCTATCCACGGGGCGGCGCTCCAATCTACCGCAAGGGGTCGAGTTGCTCGTCGGCGACGTGGCGGACGCCGCAGTGGTGTCCCGCGCCATGGCTGGGGTGGACGGTTGCTTCCATCTGGCCGCGGTCGCCTCGGTCCAACGCGGCAACGAGGACTGGCTGGGCACCCACCGGGTCAACCTGACCGGCACGGTCGCCGTGCTCGACGCCGCCCGGACCAAGGGGCGAAATGGAGCGGTTCCGGTGGTCTACGCCTCCTCGGCCGCCGTCTATGGCGACAATCCCGAAATGCCCCTTCCGGAGACGGCGGCGACCGCGCCGCTGTCGGCTTATGGCGCCGACAAGCTGGGCTGCGAGTTGCACGCCCGCGTCGCCTGGAAGGTCCACGGCGTGCCGTCCACCGGCTTTCGCTTCTTCAATGTCTATGGACCGCGCCAGGACCCCAAGTCGCCCTATTCCGGCGTGATCGCGATCTTCGCGGACAAGGTGGCCGAGCGTCGCGGGATCACGGTCAACGGCGATGGCGGGCAGACCCGCGACTTCGTCTATGTCACCGACGTGGTCCGTCATCTGGTCGCGGCGATGGACTCGGGGCATCAGGGCAGCCGGGTCTTCAATGTCTGCACCGGCAGGCCGACGACCGTGCTGGAACTGGCCAGGATCATCTCCCGCCTTGGCGGGGTGGAGCCGCGGATCGAACATGGCCCCGCCCGCGCCGGTGACATCCGCGAATCCTTGGGTGACCCCCGGCGGGCGGCGGAGGCCTTCGGCTTCACGGCGGAGACTCCCGTCACCGAGGGGTTGCGGGAGACGCTGGCGGCGATCTCCGGCAGCCTCGCGGCGGAGTGACCCTACAGGGCCGGCGAGAGAGCTAGAAGCCCGACGCCCGGCGGCGGATCTGGCGGGCGAATCGGAACGGTGACGGCAGGTTGGCGAGGACGTTGCCGACGCCCGCCAGCTTCCCCGTGGTCCGCCCCACCCGCATGACGTCGCCGATCCGCCGGTCCAGGAAGGCCCAGGTGTCAGCTTTGTCCTCCGACTGGTCGTTCAACCAGAACAGCGTGGTCGAGGTCAGGACGGCGGCGAGCAGCGCCCGCTTGGTGTAGTAGTTGTGGTCGGTCGAGGTATCGCCCGCCGCGTACCAGATGGCATCGACGGTGCGGTAGACGATCTTGGCGCCCAGCGCGGTGTTCTGCGGCAGGGCGAGGAAGGTCAGCGCCCGGCGCACGGCGTCCTCGTGGGGAGCCAGCACCTCCAGGCGGGAGCGCACCGCCAGGGTGATCCGGTCCCGCACCCTCATTGCGCCCGGGTCGTGCTTCTCCAACTCGACCAGCATCTTTCGGTCGGCCCAGCCGCTGAAATACTCGACCGTCCCCGGGATGCCGCCCGGAAAGGCCAAGGCCGCCGTGTCGGCGTCGTGGCCTGTCGAGGCCGCCGCGTCGCGCAGCGCTTGGGTGCCCCAGCCGTCGAAGATGACGTTGGGCAGCATCGCCTCGATCATCTCGTCCCTGATCCCGTCGAGATCGAACTCGCCGTCGTTCATATCAGCCCCATTCATTCTGGCGTCCCGCTTCCGTCCCTGACCGTTCCAGGCGTCCGATCATTCGATGTGGCGTCCCGGCCCCGGAAAGCCAACTCCGACAGGTCATCCGGAAAATAGCGGATCTCCTCGTTGAAGGTCAGCAGGTCCAGGCTGGGCATCCGGTCCAGATAGAGGATGCCGTCCAAATGGTCCAGTTCGTGCTGGACGACACGCGCGTGGAAGCCCTTGGCCTCCCGCTCGACCGGCTGGCCCTTGGCGTCCAGACCCCGATAGCGGATATGGGCGTGGCGCGGCACGATGCCGCGCAGGCCGGGGATCGACAGGCAGCCCTCCCAGCCCGGCACCATCCCGGTCCCGCCCGGTCCGATCACCGGCTCGATCACCGGGTTGATCAGCACCGAGAGCCCACGGGGCCGGTCCTCCTCCCCTTCCAGGGTGGCGCGCTCCGCCGGAACGATGAACATGATGATCCGCTTCGCGGCATGCACCTGGGGAGCGGCCAAACCGGCGCCCGAGGCGTCGGCCATGGTCTCGGCCATGTCGGCGATCAGCCGCTGGATTTCCGGGTCGAACGGGTCCTCGACGGGATCGGCGATCCGGCGCAGGACGGGATGGCCCATGCGGGCGATCTTCAGAATAGCCATGGCCCCAGTATGGGTGTATAAGGTGCGGAAGCAAAGCCCGCACCGGCCCGGTTTGGCGGAACGGATGTGGGCAGCCACCGTTTAGTCCTTGAGAGAGGGCTCCCCGGATGCTAGAACCCACGACTTAGTGTCGGACGGGTGCTGTTTGCGCATCGTGCGTTTGAATTCAAATGTTGGAGAGACAACAAACCGTGCAAGTGCTGGTTCGTGACAACAACGTCGATCAAGCCCTGCGCGCGCTGAAGAAGAAGATGCAGCGCGAGGGGATTTTCCGTGAAATGAAGCTGCGGCGCAACTACGAGAAGCCCTCGGAGAAGCGCGCGCGGGAAAAGGCGGAGGCCGTTCGCCGCACCCGCAAGCTGCTGCGCAAGCGCATGGAGCGTGAAGGCTATTGATCGACTGACGATCCGCGCCCGTCTGGCTTGCGGATTTCAGACCAAGCTTGCAAAAACCGCCCCGGCATCGTCCGGCGGCGGTTTTTGGCGTTTTCGAATCACGGCTCGGAGTCGCGATCGTGGCAGACCAAGCCTTCTCAGGTCAGGCTGTCTACCGGCCGGCGATTTCGGATGACGTGATCCAGCTGGCCGCCTCGCGCGGCGGCAGCGGGGCGCTGAACAGATAGCCCTGGCCGAAGCCACAGGCCATGTCGGACAGCAACTTCGCGTCCTCCGCCGTCTCGATGCCCTCCGCGATGACGTCCAGCTTCAACATATGGGCGAGGTCGACGATGATCCGGACCATGTCCCGGCCTTCGGTCGACCGGCACATGGCCGCGACGAAGGACTGGTCGACCTTCAGCGAATCGACCGGAAATCGGTGGAGATAGCTGAGCGACGAGTAGCCGGTGCCGAAATCGTCGATCGACAGCCGCAATCCCAGCGCCTTCAGCCGCCAGAGCAGGCCGATGGTCTCTCCGGCATGGCTCATGGCCGCGCTCTCGGTCAGCTCCAGCTTGACCTGGGCGGGATCGATGCCGCTTTCCGCCAGCGCCTCCGTCACGGTCTCCAGCAGGTCGCGGTCGCCGAGCTGCCGGGCGGAGAGGTTGACGCTCATGAACAGCGGCTCGGCGCCCTGCTCCCTCATCGCCGTCCAGCGCACCATCTGGTGGCAGGCCCTGTGCAGGACGAGACGGCCGAGCGGCACGATCAGGCCCGTCACTTCGGCGATCGGGATGAAGACAGTGGGCGACAACCTGCCGCGGGTCGGATGGTCCCAGCGAACCAGCGCCTCGAACCCGGCGAGTCGGCCCTCCGGCAAGGCCACGATCGGCTGGTAGGCGACCCAGAGCTGGTCGCCGGCATCGATCGCATGGCGCAGGTCGGTTTCTAGGCTCAACCGGTCCAGCTGTGCCGCGTGCATGGTCTCGTCATATAGGCAGGTCCCGCCTCCCGACTCGACCGCGCGCTCGCAGGCCAGTTCGGCGTCGCGCAGCAGCGCCTCGGGCTCTGCGGGGCCGACGGCGATGCCGTAGCTCGCCGTCATGAAGATCGTCCTGCCATCCAGGTGGAACGCGTCGTAGAGCGCCTGAGCCAGCCGGCGGGCGGTTTCCTCGGCGCCGCCGCCGCTTCCCAGGACGGCCAGCTGCCGGTCGCCGGTGCGGGCCAGCAGCGCGTCGGGACCCAGGCGCTCGCGAAGCCTGGCGGTCAGGGCGCACAGGAGCGTATCGGCGAAAGCCGTGCCCAGGCTGATCCTCAGGCTGCCGAAGCGCATCAGCTCCACCGCGACGATCCAGGGCGACTTGGATGTGGTCTGACGCCCAGCCACCTGCTTCAGCAGCTGCGCGCGGTTGGGCAGGCCCGTTACAGTATCGAAATAAGCCATTCGTTCCAGCCGGTCGCGGGCCTGCCGGCGCTCGGTGATGTCGCGTAGATAGGCCGTGAAGAACCGGCCCTCGGACGTTGGCACTTCGGTGATCGCCAGTTCCAGCGGCATCCGGCCGCCGTCGGACCGCATGCCCTCGACCTCGATCCTGGAGCCCAGGACGCGGGACTCGCCCGAGGTCAGGTAGCGGCTGAGGCCCGCCTCATGGCGACCCCGCATCTCCGGCGGGACGATCACCTCGGAGAGCGGCAGCCCGATCACGGTTTCGCGGCGCCAGCCGAAGGTGCGTTCCGCAGCCCGGTTGAACTCCACCACCAGCCCGCCGTCGTCGATCGTGATGACGCAGTCCAGCGCCGTGTCGAGCATGGCGCTTTTCAGTGCCTCGCTGGTGCGCAGGACGCCGGCCGCCCGGCCGCGCTCGACCGCGCCGGCGATCAGGGCGGCGGCCGTCTTCAGAACGTCCAGCTCAAGCTCGGACCATACCCGCTCGCTCTCGCAATCGTCGAAGCCGAGATGCCCCCACCAGACACCATCCAACAGGATCGGGACCGAAACGAAGGAGAGGATGCGCTGATATTCGAAGTCCTCCCGCAGGTATCCGGACAGATCGCGGGTCAATCCCTGGATCAACTCGCCGCGGCGGCGGCGCTCGGTCCAGTCCGTCAGCGTCGGGTCGGCGCCGACCAGCTTCTCGTCGGTGTTGCGCGGATCGCCGGCCAGGGGCGCCAGCCCCGGGGCCGCCCAATCATGCCGGCAGGTCTGCGCCGGCCCCTGCCCCGCCGCCTCGTGGACCTCGAACAGGTAGACCCGACTGACGCCGGCGGCGGTGCCGAGCCGGCCGAGCAGATGGTCGATCCCGGTCCGCCAGTCCGAATGGCCCACCATCGCGGCGGCCCCATCGGCGATCGCCTGGAAGATCGCGTTGCGCCGGTCGACGGCGTCTTGGAGAGAGGCGAGCATGGTGGTTTCCCCTCTGGACCGCCGGCAAGAGAAAACCTTATCACGTTATCGCGATGGTAGGAAAATTGAACGGCAGGCATGGAAAAGGCGGTGGCGCCCCACGGCGCCACCGCCTTCTGGTAATCCTTGCCCCAAACCTTGGGGAAGCCCCGGACAGCTTAGTCCAGGGCCTTCAGGACCTCTTCCGTCACCTTCTTCGCGTCTCCGAACAGCATCATGGTGTTCGGGCGGAAGAACAGCTCGTTCTCGACGCCGGCGTAACCAGCCGCCATCGAGCGCTTGATGAACAGGACCGTCTTGGCCTTCTCGACATCCAGGATCGGCATGCCATAGATCGGCGAGGTCGGGTCGGTCTTGGCGGCGGGGTTGGTCACGTCGTTGGCGCCGATCACGAAGGCGACATCGGCTTGGCCGAAGTCGCGGTTGATCTCCTCCAACTCGAAGACCTCGTCATACGGAACGTTGGCCTCGGCCAGCAGCACGTTCATGTGGCCGGGCATGCGGCCGGCGACGGGGTGGATGGCGTAGCGGACCTCGACGCCCTCCTTCTTCAGCATGTCGCCCATCTCGCGGAGCGCGTGCTGGGCCTGCGCCACCGCCATGCCATAGCCCGGCACGATGATGACCGACGAGGCGTTCTTCATGATGAACGCCGCGTCCTCGGCCGAGCCGGCCTTGACCGCGCGGTCGCCAGCGGGACCACCCGCGGCCGCCGCCGCGCTGTCGCCGCCGAAGCCGCCCAGGATGACGTTGAAGATCGACCGGTTCATGCCCTTG
>NZ_AVFL01000033.1 GCF_000576635.1 Skermanella stibiiresistens SB22 | reverse complement strand
CCAAGCCGACCGACCCGGCCTTGTTGACCCGCCGCGCCAGCCGCGCCGCGGCCCAGGCGCCGAGGGTGAGCGCCGCCGAGGCCAGCGGCCAGAACAGCCCCGGCGGTTCCGTTCCGGCCGGCGGGAAGTTGTCATGGATAGTGACGTAGAAGAAATAGGCGAAGATCAGCGACAGGAAGGCGGTGCCGTCGCCGATCATGGTGATGAACATCGCCCACCACCCGACCGATTTCGGGCCCGACATGTAGAGCGGCACCGTCACGCCGAGGCCGATGTCCTTCTCCGCCTTCTCCGGGATCATCGCCGTGCCGCGCCACAGCCAGACCAGGACCGAGATCGTGGTCAGCACCATGGCGACAACGGTGGCCCACCACCAGTGGAAGGTCGCGAAGATGAAGACGGCGCCCAGCAGGATCGCGGCGCCCATGGTCATGAATGTCGGACCGGGAACGCGCAGGCACTGCACCGGATCGCCGTCCAGCACGCTGGTCACCATCGTCTCGCGTTCCATCTCCTCGGCGTCCGGCAGATAGAAGCGGCCCTTGTCGTAGTCCTCCACGAACCCCGGCTGTTCCCACAGCGGGTAGCGTGTCTTGATCACGGGGACGCAACGCACGCCCCATTCCTTGCCGGGAACCTCGGCCAGCCATTCGAGCGTCCCGGCGTTCCAGGTGTTGCGCTCCGCGTAGGGCTGTTTCCCCTTCGGCCGCAGCACGTCGAAGACGACGATGAGGAAGCCGGAGGCGAAGACGAAGGCGCCGATCGTGGACAGCAGGTTTGGCAGATCGAGCCCGATTCCCGTCGGATAGGTCCACACCCGCCGCGGCATTCCCATCAGACCGGACAGGTGCATGGGGAAGAACGCCAGATTGAACCCGACGAACATCAGCCAGAAGGCGACCTTGCCCAGCCGGTCCGACAGCCGCCTCATGCCGACCAGCGGCCAGTAGTAATAGACGCCGGCGACGATCGGGAACAGCATGCCGCCGATCAGGACGTAGTGGAGGTGCGCCACGATGAAATAGGTGTCGTGCGCCTGCCAGTCGAACGGCGCCAGCGCCACCATGACGCCCGTCAGCCCGCCGATCACGAAGACCGCCAGCGCGCCGCTGACGAACAGCAGCGGCACCGACGGCACGACGCGGCCCGCCAGCAGTGTCGCGATAAAGACGAAGACCTGGACACCCGTCGGGATCGCGACCGCCTCGGACGCGGCGGAGAAGAAGCCCAGCGAGATCGACGGCAGCCCGGTCGCGTACATGTGGTGGACCCACAGCCCGAACGACAGGAAGCCGGTGCCGACCGCCGCCAGCACGATCCACGAATATCCGATCAGGGGGCGCCGCGCGAAGGTCGGCACGATCATGGCGACCAAGGCGATGGCCGGCAGGAAGACGATGTAGACCTCGGGGTGGCCGAAGATCCAGAACAGGTGCTGCCACAGCATCGGGTCGCCGCCCCGTTCCGGATCGAAGAACGGCCAATTGAACAGCCGCTCCATCTCGAACAGGATGTCGCCGGCGATCAGCGGCGGGAACGCGAACAGGATCATGCCGGCGACGACCAGGACGTACCACGCGTAGAGCGGCATCAGGTTGAGCCGCATGCCGGGTGGCCGGCATTTCAGCGTGCCGACGATCAGTTCGACCGCCGCCGCGATCGAGGCGACCTCGATGAACGACAGTCCCAGCAGCCAGATGTCCGGCCCATATCCCGGCGTGAACCGCTCCTGCGTCGTCAGCGGCGGATACATGAACCAGCCGCCCTCCGGCGCCGCCCCGAAGAAGATCGAGCCGGAGACGAAGACGCCGCCGATCAGGAAGCACCAATAGCCGAACGCCGACAGCCGGGGAAAGGGCAGGTCGCGTGCACCGAGCATCTGGGGCAGGATGACGATCGCCACCGCCTCGAAGATCGGCACGGCGAACAGGAACATCATCACCGTGCCGTGCAGCGTGTAGACCTGATTATAGAAGGCCGCCGTCAGGAAATCGTTCTCGGGCACCGCCAGCTGGACACGGACCATCAATCCCAGCACGCCGGCGAACAGCATGAAGGCGAAGGCGGTGGCGGTATACCAGATGCCAACTTCCGTATTGTTGACGGCCGACCAGTAGCGCCAACCCTTCGGCGTTTCCCAGACCTTCTCCAGCCGCTCCTCCTGACCCCGGCGGATCGCCTCGTCGTCGGGGATCGCCGCCGCGCCGCCAGGCGTGCCCCCAGTTGTGCCGGTCATCGCAGTTCTCCCAGCCAGCGGGCGATCACGGCGACCTCGTCATCGGGCAGCGCGCCGAAGGAAGGCATCTCCACGCCTGGCTTGACGTGGTCGGTGGCGCGGATGAAGTCGGCCAGGTTGGCCTCCGTGGTCTCGAGCAGGCCGGCGCCGATGGTCCGGCGCGAGGCGACATGGGTGAGGTCGGGGCCGACCGAGCCGTCGGCGGGCGTGCCCCGCACCGTGTGGCAGGCGGCGCAGCCATTCTCGATGAACCGATCGAGCCCGGGGCTGGCGACCACCGCAGCCGGCTCGGCTTGGGCCGCGACATGGGCGGCGTACGCATCCTCCGAGACGACGACGACGCGGAAGGCCATCTGGGCGTGGGCGCTGCCGCAGAACTCGGCGCAGACGCCGTTGTAGACGCCCTCGACGGTCGGCTCCAGGACAAGCCGGTTGACCCGCCCCGGGATCATGTCGGTCTTGCCGGCGAGCGCCGGCACCCAGAAGGAATGGATGACATCGGGACTGCCCAGCAGGATCTCGGTCCGGCGTCCGACCGGAATCCAGATCTCGTTGGCGCTCTCCACGCCGCCGGTCGGCAAGCTCTTGACGATGCCGGGCTCCCCCTCGACGTCATAGGCGACGCGCCACCAGAACCGCTCGCCGGATACCGCGATCCGCGGTCCATCGGCGGGGCGGCGGTATCCCGGCATCTCCTTGAGACCCCAGAACAGCAGCGCCGTCAGCACCACGGTCGGAAAGACGCAGCCACCCCAGATTATCAGCCGCACGCCGATCCGCGCGCCATCCTTGGCCGGCGTCGTCCGCACGGCGTACAGGCTGAGCCCGATGACGAACAGCCAGATCGCGGTACCGCCCGCCACCATGACGTAGAACAGGAATAGGACACTTTCGGATTCCGTTCCCGCGGCGGTGAAGGTCGACTGGGGACCGGCGCAGGCCGCCACGAGGGGCGACGTCGCCGCCAGGGCCGCCACGGCTCGGGGGATCCGGGCGCCGGCGGGACGATGGATCGTCCGGTGGAGCGCCTTGGGGAACGATCGTGTTTCTGTTGGGAAATCCGGCAAGTTCGGCCAAGCTCTTCAGGAAGTGGACGGGGAACCCTCCAGCGGTTTCCCGCTGGACGGTCGGCGGCTCCAGTCCGGATCGAATCCCGACGCTTGGTTGGCGCCGAAGCCAGGAATCCTACCGGCGTGCGGCCCACGACATGTGGACTTCATCACCCCGGAATCCCGCCTTTCCGCCGCATAGCGCGGTTATCACCGAATCTCGCACGCCGGAAACGAACCTTGCCGGGGAATGTTCCGCGCCTTTCCGAACGCGGCCGGCGATGGCGCGCGCCCGATCAGTTCGCCCGGTTCAGGCCGCCCGGATCAGGCCGCCTTGAATCAGGGCGGAAAACGCTTCGGCGGCTTCCTTCTCGCGGCGGTGACCCCCGATCATCAGGGCGCATTCGCCGCCGGTATCGGCGGAACAGTGGATATAGGCGGTCGCCAGGACATCGGCGGTGTCCACCGAATTCGTTCGAACGCTCCTCAAGGCGTCCCGCAAGGCGGTCACCTGCCGCCCGTCGAGTTCCTTGCAAGGTTCGATCAACAAGCCCGACCGTGTGCCGAAGTGTTCGTATGGGATCGGCTTGGAGACACCGGCGCGGGCGGCCAGATGTCCCAACGACAACCGGTCGGCCCCTTCCTCGTGGAGAACGGCGAGCGCCACATCGAGTAGTTGGCGCCGCCGATCCACCTTCGAGAGTCGGCCCGGGACCGTCTCGGGCGCGTCCGGTCACGGAAAATTGGTCACGATGTGGATTTCCTTCTTGTAGAACCTACCATAGGTAATCTACTAACCGTAATCTACAGATGGTAGGTTATGATGACCCAGGTTCGAAAGGTATCGCAATGTCACCAGCTCCCGTTCTCTTGGCCGGCGGTTCCGGCATGGTTGGCCGTCGGACGGCCCAATATCTTCGTGCCGCCAGCCCCGACGTTCCCCTGCTGATCGGCGGCCGTGACCTCGCCAAGGCGAAAGAGGTCGCGGCTGTGATTGGCAACGCCGAAGGCGTGGCGCTCGATCTCACGGCCGACGATCTCGGCCTTGGCGGGCGGGAGGTCGGCGCCGTCGCCGTCTTCGTCAAGGATGACGCGATTTCCAGCCTCCGGTTCGCCCAGGCACGGGGCGTGCCCCATGTCGGCATCTCCTCTGGCGCGTCCGAGATCGCCCCCGAGGTGGCGGCCTATGTCCAATCGCCGGGCGCCTCGGCGGTGGTTCTCGGCGCTGAATGGCTGGTCGGTGCCGTGACGGTACCCGCGCTGGAGTTCGTCAAGGACTTCCGCCACGTCCACGACATCACCATCGGCGCGCTGTTGGACGAACAGGATACCGGCGGACCGGCGGCGGCCATCGACATGCGGCGCTTGGGCGAGATCCTGCCGGCGGCGCTCACCCGCCGCGACGGCGCCTTCTTCTGGCGCCTCGGCGAGGATGCCGAAGCCCGGTTCCGCGCCATCGACGGCACCGAGATGGAGGCCGTGGCCTTTTCACCCTTCGACGTCATGGGACTGGCCGCCGCGACCAGTGCCCCGAACGTCCAATTCAACCTCGCCACGGGCGTCAGCTCGACACGGCGCCGTGGGGAACCGATGTCGACAGAGATCATCATCGAACTCGCCGGTGAGGATCACGCGGGCCAGCCCCTCCGCACCCGCCACGCCATCCTCCATCCCGAAGGACAGATGCCCTTGACCGCTCTCGGCGTCGCCATGGTTCTCGAACGGCTGATCGGCCTCGACGGCGAGCCGGCGACACCGCCCGGCCTCTACTTCCCGTATCAGCTCCTCGAATCCCGAGCCTACTTCGAACGTCTGGACAGGATCGGCGGCAAGGTCATGACGCTGGACGCGCGCTGACGCGAGGCGATTGGATCGTGTCGAAGAGCTGAGTTTCGACAAGCCCTTCAGGAGGTGCGCGGGAATGTTCCGTGCCGTCCTGAAGGCGCCGCCGAACGGACGATCGTCGAAACCAAAGCATCACGCGTTATATACCCAAAAACATTTCCATAATCTTGATTATGAGATCGGTGAACCAGCTTGAATTCATCCGCTCCGCCCTACCGCCCCGCCATCAGCGGCCGCAGGGCGTCGGTCACGCCGTTGACCGCGATCTCGGTGCCGATGCACAGCAGCAGGAACGCGGTCAGCCGCGTCAGGACCCGCGAGCGGGCCTGTCCCAGCAGCCCCACCAGCCGGTCGGCCGACGCGTAGGCCAGCCAGACGACCAGCGCCATCACCAGCGCCGCCGCCGAGGCGCCGACGAAGAACGACAGGAAGCCCCGCTCGCCCGCCGGCAGGTTGGAGCCCAGGGCGATCGCCACCGCGATGGTGCCGGGGCCGGTCGTGAAGGGTATGGTCAGTGGGAAGAACGCGACGTCCTCGGCGCCCTCGGCGTGGGAAGCCTGTTCCTGCTTCCGCTCCTCGGTGGTCTCGGGCGCCTGCAGCAGGCTCCAGGCCCGCGACGCCACATAGATGCCGCCGGCGATCCGCAGGGCGGCCAGACTGACACCGAAGAACGCCAGGATATAGGCGCCACCCCACAGCGCCCCCAGCATGACCAGCGCCGAATAGACACCGATCCGCCGCGCGATGTTCAACCGCTCGGCGTGGCTGCGGTCGGCGGTGACCTGACTGAAGATCAACGCGGAGCCGAGGGGATTGACGATCGAGAACAGGGCGGAGAGGGCGAGGAGGAAGCTTTGCGCCGCGGGTATGCTGTCCATTCGTCTCCGGCCTCGCCCGTTCGCGCCAAATCCAGTGCCCGCGAAGACCCTGGATCCGCGCTCCATGCCATTTCTATCCGAAGATCAGGTTCGGCACCAGAAGCACCAGTCGCCGGATGAGGATCAGCAGGATGTGGCCGATTTCAGTGACGCGGGTCGGCGTTTCCTGCAGGTTGGATGGACGGATGTTGGCGTAGGTCGGTTCGGCGCCGTCGATCGCGCGCTGCTGCAATCCCGGATAGATGTCGCCGAAGCTCATCGCGGTCGGGGCGGCACCCAGCGCCCGGACCGACTCCTGCCAGATCGGGGCCGGCGGGGTGCGGATGCGCAGGCCCGACAGGTCGCCGGGGTTTCGCACGTCCGAGTTGGTGAACATGTGGCGCTCGCCCTGGACGAAATCGAAGCGGACCACCTTCAGGCCATGAGTCTCGGCCAGTTCCCACCGCCATCCCTTGACACCCTCCAGCTCGGCGAGCGCGAAGGCGTCCTTCAGCGTCTCGACGAAATAGGGACCGTTCGGCACCGTGATCTCGCGGACATAGTTGCCGTGGCGGGCCGCGTCGGTGTTCTGGCCGCCCTTGGTCCACTCCTCGACCCGCTCAGGAAAGCCTGCTGATAGGCTTCGGCCGGGCTATGGACGTGGTTGAACCGGAGAACGTAGTCCTGTGCCTGCACGGTCGCGACATTCGCCGACAGCATGAGGCCGGTGGCGCCCAGCAGGGTCGCCAGCCGCTTTTTGAGGGTGTTCACTTTATCATCTCCCCAGTTGATGTTTTTGATTTGACCGAACAATTCGCGTTTCCAGCCGATCTTGCACACTTGTATCCAAGAATGCAAAAATGCTACTAAGCTATCCAAGGGAGAGCCATAATGAGAATCGAAGGTATTTCGACCAGCTTGCACCGCCTGCCGCCGGCATCGCCGTGGGAGGATGCGACGAACAAGGTACAGTCGCTCGAATTCATCGTCGTGGAACTTGTCACCAACACGGGAATAGTTGGGACTGGGCTTAGCTACACGGTAGACATTGGCGGCACCGCGATCAGAACTTTGATCGACGATTATCTTTCCAACCTTATCATCGGAATGGATCCGCTCGACTACGAACGGGTTTGGACCAAACTCGCCGGTCAGTCCCGCCGGCTCGGCCTGGGTGTCAACTCGATGGCCATCGCGGCGATCGACGTCGCCGTCTGGGACATCATCGGCAAGCATCACGGCATGCCGCTCCACCGTCTGGTGGGTGGTGCCCGTTCCAGCATTCCTTCCTATATCAGCGAGATCAACCTGAGCGCCGGGGACACGGCCGGCGATCTGGCGGCGCGCGCCAGGGACTATGTCTCGCGGGGCTTTTCCAGCATCAAGATCAAGATCGGCAAGCCGGACCTGGACGAGGACATCGAGCGTATTCGCGTGGTCAAGGAAACGCTGCCGCCGGGCGGCCGCCTGATGGTCGACCTCAACCAGAAATGGGACACCGCGCAGGCGATCCAGGCCGTCGCCCAGCTGGACCCGCTGGGTCTCGCCTGGATCGAGGAGCCGATGGTCCACCACGATGTCCGCGGCCACGCCGAGCTGCGGCGCCAGGCCAGCATGCCGATCGCCTTGGGCGAAAGCCTCCACGGCAAGTCGCAATTCCTCGAATACCTGCGCGCCGACGCGGTCGACATCGTCCAGGCCGATGTGGCCTTCGTGGGCGGCGTCACCGAATGGCTGAAGATCGCCCACCTGGCCGAGACCTTCGGCAAGCCGATCGCCCCCCACTACATGATGGAGCTGTCGCTGCCGCTGCTGTGCGGCGTGCCCAACGGCTTCATGCTGGAGGACGTGGTCGGCGGCAGCCTGACCGAGCTTGGGCTGCTGGAGATCCCCATCGCGACCCGGGATGGCGTCGGCATCCCGTCGGACCGGCCGGGGCACGGCATCGTCTTCGACAAGACAGCCCTCGCGGCGTGCTCCGTGGATTCGGCCGCCGTCCGGAGTAGCTTCTCCGGGGGGAGCAAACGGTAGCTCCCCTCAACCGGTACCCTTGATGGAGCCCGTGAGCGCCAGGTGGAGAAGATGATGACGGACAGGGTGGTACTTGAAAGGAACACGCTCGACAGCATGGTCCATGGCGAATTGCGGAAGCGGATCATCTCGCTGGCGCTCCGCCCTGGCTCGATGATCTTCGAGAACGCGGTCGCGGAGGAATTCGGTGTCAGCCGCACTCCCGTGCGCCAAGCTTCTCCCGACTGGGGCCATCACGGCCAACGACGTCGAGGCGACCAAGGCGCAATCGCTGGCCCACCTCAAGATGCTCGAATCCATGCGCGAGGACATCTTCAGCCGGCACGGCGACTTCTTCGAACAGCCAATCCCGCCGAACAAGCAACCTTGAACGGCCACTTCAGCACCGAGGAACCGGATCCCATGAACAAGCGCTCCATCCGCAGCTACACCTGGATCCCCCGCTGGAGCACCCAGGACGGCGCCTACGCGATCGAGCGAGCCGCGGCCTTGGGCTAAGGCCACATCGTCGTGCCGATCCGCGACCACGAGACGATCGAGCCCGGCGCCATCGCGGATCTTTGCGAAAAGGCTGGCATCAAGGCGGTCAGCACCTCGCCGCTCCAGGTCGACAACGACATCTCCAGCACCGCTCCGGAGATCCACGAGCGCGGTGTCGACCGGCATTGCGCGGCGCTGGCCTTGGCGCGCGACATGGGCTCGGACCGCATGGGCGGCATCCTCTACGGCGCCTTCGGCAAGGCCACCAAGGTCGCGATGGAGGAGAACTTCCAGGCGTCGGCCGACGGGCTGCGGATCGTGGCTGAGCGGGCCAAGTCGATGGGCATGCGGCTGACATTGGAAGTCGTCAATCGCTACGAGACCAACTTGATCAACACGGCGGCCGACGCGATCCGCATGATCGGGCTGATCGGCATGGACAATGTCTTCGTCCACCTCGACACGCTCCATATGAACATCGAGGAGGACGACATGCTGGGCGCCCTCGACCTCGCCATTCCCCACCTGGGCTATTTCGAGATCGACCAGAACCACAGGGGCCGCCTGACCCAGGGCTCGATCGACTTCGCGCCCATGCTCCGCCGGCTCAAGGCCGCCGACTACCAGGGCCTGATCGGAGTCGAGGCGTTCTCCTCGGCGGTGTCCCACCCCGACATCACCGCCGGCGTCGCGGCCTGGCGGAACATGTTCGCCCATGGCGACGAGGTGGCGCGCGATGGCCAGTTCCTGCTCGACCAGCACGGTCTCTGAAACCAATCCCCGCCGTCCACGGCGCCATGCTGGAATCGCGGGTCGGCGTCTCGTCCAGGTGATGGCGTTTTTCGCCGCGGGACGTTTCAACGCCTCCCCTGCCCCACCATATCGTCGCGCTGTCGAGGAACAGCCACCGGCACCCGCCGCCCGGCCGAGACCCATGGCGTAGGGATCAAGGGACGATGGGATCAACCGACGTGGGGGGCCGGCCGCGCGCCGCCTCCGGCTCTGGCTCCGGCCTCGGACTGGGCAAGCTCTACGGTGCGCTGTGGCGTCACGCCGAAGGCGGCAGGCACCTCGTCGTCGCCTTCGTCGTCCTGCTGGTCGCGGCGCAAACCGCGCGGCTGGCGATACCGTACTTCTTCGGCAACGCCGTCAACGACCTCCAGAAGGGCGGCAACGAGGGCGTGCCCCAGGCCGCCGTCGACATGCTCTGGATGCTGGGCTTCTCGATCCTGGGCTGGGCGCTGCATGGCCCGGGCCGCGTGATCGAGCGGTTCACGGCGCTGCGCATCCGCGAGCGCTTCGTCGATGTCTTGTACCGCAAGCTGATGTCGCTGCCGATGGGCTGGCATGAGAGCCACCACACCGGCGACACGATCCAGCGGATCGGCAAGGCCGACGCGGCGCTGTTCGACTTCTCGCAGAACCAGTTCCTCTATCTCCAAAGCGTCGTCGGCTTGATTGGTCCCGTGGTCGCCCTGTGCGCGATCTCGGGCGTCACCGGTGCCGTCGCCATGGTTGGCTACGCCGCGCTGGGCGTCATTCTGTATCACCTGGACCGCGCCATGGCGCGGCTGGCCGACGACGAGAACCGGGCCGGCCGCCGCTATTCGGCCGAGCTGGTGGACAGCCTCGGCAACGTCTCCACCGTCATGACGCTGCGCCTCCAGGACGCCATGCGGGTGGCGCTGACCCGGCGGCTGCGCGAGATGTTCGCCCCGATCCGGCGGAGCGTCCTGATCAACGAGGCCAAATGGTGCACGCTCGACCTCGTCGGCAACGTCTTCCGGCTGGGGCTGGTGGCGCTCTATGTCTGGCTGCTCTGGCGCGAGGGCGCCGCGATCATGGTCGGCACCGCCGTCATGGTCTACCAGTATTCCCAGCAAATCGGCGACACCGTCGGCACCATCGCCAACCACTGGCAGGGCGTCGTCCGCGCCCATGTCGACCTCGGCGGGGCCGACGAGATCCTGGACGCGCCGAGCCGTTCCGGGCTGACCGGCGCCATCGAGCCGGATTGGCGCGCGATCGCGATCGGCGGCTTGACCTTCCGCCACCCGAACCACCGCTCGCCCACGCTGGACCCCAAGCCCACCCTGGATGATATCGCGATCGGCCTTCGCCGCGGCTCCCGCATTGCCCTGGTGGGCGAGAGCGGATCAGGCAAAAGCTCGCTCATGCGGGTGCTCAGCGGCCTCTACGACGCCGACCGGATCGGCATCGCCGTCGATGGCGTGCCGCATCCCGATCTGGCGGGGCTCGGCGCCATCTCCACCCTGATCCCGCAGGATCCGGAGATCTTCGAGAACACGGTTGCGTACAACATCACCATGGGGCTCGATTACTCGGCGGCGGAAATCCAGCGCGCCTGCGATCTCGCCTGTCTGACCCCCATCGTGGATCGCATGCCCCTGGGGTTGGACACCGTCATCGTCGAGCGCGGCGGCAACCTGTCGGGCGGCCAGAAGCAGCGGCTGGCGCTGGCGCGCGGCATCCTGGCGGCCAAGCGCAGCTCCCTGATCATGCTGGACGAGCCGACCAGCAGCCTGGACCCCGCGACCGAGGCACGCGTCTACGCCAACCTGATGGCGGAGTTCCCGGAGGCCTGCCTCGTCTCCTCGATCCACCGGCTGCACCTGCTGACGCGGTTCGACACCATCGTCTTCATGCGCGACGGCCAGATCGCCGACGCCGGAACCCTGGACGAGCTGATCGCGCGCCAGCCCCGGTTCCGCGAGATGTGGCGCGAGGTCACCCGCTCGGAGCAACGCGACGCGCTGGCCGCCGGGACCTGATCGGAAGGCGCCATCCACGGCCGGAGATTGGCCTCGGCCTGTCCCGCATCCAGGATAGGCGATCCCGGTTCATCGAGGGTCGGAGAGCGAGGGGCGAAGCCCGAGATAGACCGATGTCGTCGATCTCAGGTCCAGCGCGGAGGTCAAACGCGACAGGGTGGCGTCCAACCGCGTCAATCGGGAGTGGACATCCGCCGAAAGGCGCAGATCAAGCTCCGGAATGAGGGGTTCGCCCTCATGACCCTCGCTCTTGAAACGGTCGCGTTCCCGCTGGGCCAGCAACATGTATGTCCGCGCTCGGTCGGCCAAATAGGCGATGCCGGACCTGAACCACGGAGCACCGGCATCGGGCAGCTTCAACAATTCTCTCACCGCCTCGGGGTGCCTGCCCTCCCGGGCCAAAAACTCGATCCGGATCGCCCTGACATCGGGATATGACATGAGGTGTTCCGTGCTGTTGCCGGCCATCCAGCACCTCATGAAATCGATCTCGTTGGCGCGCAGCAGGACATAGCCCCCAAGAATGCCGCCGAGGATCGATGGCCGGTTTCCGCCGAGGAACGACTCGGCCTGATCGACGGTCCGCTTCGACATGAACCGCGCTTCCGGCGCGAAGCCAAGATCGACGTAACGGAAGAAGGCGTTGACGTCCGCCCGTCCGAAATCCAGTTCGGCCGCCGGCTGGCGATCGGGATCATGGCATAGCGTGATCGTTGTCGGCCCCGCGTGATCGACAGGTATGGCGAAATGCCGGATCTGGTCGCCCTGGGTCACCCGCAAGAGGCATGGCTGATCCTCCCGGGTGATCGTCAGCGTCGACATCCCGGCCTTCGACGAAGCCCGCGATAGGGAGGATGGTCCATTTGGATTCATCCAGTAATCCAGCCAGGAACCCTGGATGAGTTCGCACTCGGGCGGCACCTCGGACTTGTCCTGCGCATCCCTGGACAAGGGAATGACCAGAGCCGGAATGGAAAGGGAAGGAGGAACGGCGACGGCGTCGAACTCCATTGGGCTTCCTTCGCTCAAGTCCTCATCGAGGACCGAGGACAGGCTCGATAGGATGACCTCCAGGGCTTCGTCACCAACATCCGCGCCGATCTCCATCGGGGAGTCGGCCGCCGCCTGTTCCCCATCGGGAAGGGTCGCAGTGACGAGATAACTGCCGGGCGACAGGCTGATCCGCTGATCGGAGAAACCCCGCGCGCGCACGACCATGCTTCGGAGGTCGCGGATCTCCACCGGAACCGCCCCACCCTCGCCCGACGCCGATCGATCGACCCTGACCACGACGGCGCCGGTCTTTTCGGTCGTCATCGTCCACCCTCCGTCGGTCCGGCTCCAGACCCCGCCGGCGCGGTCGCCACCACGGGAGGCGTCAGAACGGACGACAGGTTATGCCGCCAAGGCACCTTGAAGCGGTTGTTGATGAAAATCAGCTTGGAATAGGGACTGACGCGGAGGCGATCGGACGTCACCCTGAGGTTATACGGCCCGGCGGTGACACCGGTCGCCCTGATCCGTTCGGTTTGCCAGGGCCGCTCGTTGAAAATGTGATTCGTCTCCTGATCGGAGATCGCGATCGCGCAGTTGTTCAGCAGCGACGTGGGCAGGATCTCGACTTCGACATCGACCCTGGGCGGCTCCGCGAGGTTGACCAGCACCGGATCCTTGACGAGGCTCGACAGGACGATGTCCTGGACGGGGCCATGCAGTGTCATATGGCGCTCCATGGCGACCTTCAGGCTGGTCGCCTTGACGGGCCAGGTGGTGCCGCCCTCGCCATCATCCTCCGGATCATCGGCCCCATTCCCCAGCCCATGCAGCAGGGCTCGCGCGAACACGGTTTCCCGGCCGCGCCAGCCGGTCGCCACCGACCCGTCCACCGTCGCGAAGTAAACCGGGGCTTCCCGCCGATCCAAGGTGTTGACCGCCACGTCGAAGACGTCGGGTGGCTGGGGATTGTGGAGGTTCTTGGCGGGATCCGGCATGTATCGGCAGCAATCGACGAAGTAGAATTGCCGGTTCGCGATCTTGGCGAATTGGGCCGAGGGCGCCATCCCATTCCGCACATTACTGAAACGCGCGCAACGGTCGAGAGCCGTCCAATCCGGTTCGAAGATGTCGGCGAACATCATGATGGCCTCTTCTGGCCCAAGTTGGATGCCGTGACCTCCGAAATAGAAGAAGGTGACGTTCTCCGGATCATCCATGGCATCCTTCCGCCAAGCGCTCGCCGCGATCTGGAAGTTGCTCCGGGTCGCCAACGGGACGTCGTTGCCGGGACCGAGATTGGCGCGAGCCGTGAGAAAGGCCCGCAACGCGGGCTCGGCCGTCAATTCCGTCTCCGATGGCGAGAGCAATAGTCGGCAAGTCTTGAGCGGCGATGCCAAGGTCGCTCCCGCCTGTTCCAGCCAATCCTTCAAGCGAAAGGCGCTGAGGGCGGGAGCTCCCAGTTTCTTCAGATCCCACGTGGCGGGATCGGGGGGATCGTCGTGGTCCGGCAGATGGTCGTATTCGCTGACCCCCACGATCAGCGCGTGAAGTCCGGGACCTTTGACGGCCGCGCGATTATCGATGATCAGCGAATTGGACATGGCGCTCGCTCCCACCCCGTTCCGACACCGGCCGGTTGATCCTCAGATACGTGAGCAGATGGCCCTGACGGCCGCGATGTCGCCGACGCTCAAGCCGGATCGCTGGCCCATCTCCGGTCCGTTCCGGCGCGGCCGAATGGTCGGTTGCCCGTTCCTGGAAAACGCGTTGGACGGATAATGCATGATCGAACCGTAATCGTAGTAGTTGAGATCGATCCCATCGGTGATGTGCTGTTCGAAGTTGTGGCTGTATCGCGGATCCATGTTCGACCACAGGATTTCGACCCAGGCGTCACGGTCGATGCGGCTTTGTTCATGCCACAGCCCGACGGTATGGCCGATCTCATGGATCAGGTTGCCCGTGGTGCAACCTGGCCCAACGATGATCTCCTGCCGACCGCCCTGGCGACCGACCGCGGAGGCGCATCCCGAGCCGGGCACGAACTCGACATAGTCGGAACCGGCCGAGTGGGGCTCCAGCCTGATCGGAGTCATCTCATGCCAGTGCTTGATGGCGTCGTACACGCGATACTGATCCCTCAGGGCCGGATGGATCCGGAATGGAATCTTCCCGTTCTTCCACCTGTAACGGTCGCCTATGATGGCGCTGCCCATCACCTCGTTTGTTTCCAACTGGCTCGGATTGGCGAGCAGATGGTCGGCGGTGGCCTTCATGTCGGCATGGGTGCCCAGGATGATGCAGCCCTCGCAGACGGCCAGCGTCTTCTTGCCCGGTTGCTGGTCCTCGTCCGTGACATGCTCGTAGTCATCGACCTCGACCGCCGCATACTGGACCGCGGTCCAGGGCTTGTCGTGTTGCGGCTTGATGAACGCTCTGTGGACCTCGCCCCCAACAAGATAGCCATGCTTGTGTTGATCAGTCATTTCCACTCTCCTTTTCGCAAACCTATGTTTGGTTATTATTGTGATGACCGCTCTTTTTCTGCTTTTTTACCCAATTTTTACTGGGTCACGGCCACTGGAATTCTCCAGGCCCAGCGCGGATCGACGCCATCCCAGGGTATCGAGACCACGTTGCGAAGATCGCCCGGCTGAGGTTCCGCGGCCGCGTCCCGCCGCACCTCGGCGCTCAGGATCAGTCTGGCGCGGGGTGGCACGGCTCCGATCGCCAAGCTGAAAGGCAAGGACGAGAGCACGCCGGCGGGTGCCGGAAACCGCGTCTCCGCCAGTTGGATGGCCGGAGCGTCCACCAGGGACACGTCGAGCAGGACGACCCTGACAAGCCAGCCCTCCAGATCGAGCGGTCCGGGCAATTCGACGACACCCATGATTTCCCGCACCCCTCCAGCCCTTCCGCTGGTCAAATCGGTCTGGCCGCGAAGACGACGCGATCGCGATCCGACTTCCGCCAAGCCCAGTTCAGGGTTTTCGCCCGTTCACCGGTGCCGCCGAGCGACCCCCAATAGACGGTCGGGTATTTGCCATACGCGGCGTCGAGCGGTCCGCTCACCACGACGGCGACATGGCCGTGACCGCGGGCCGGGTCGTGATCGGAGGACTTCAGCCCCGCGATCACGAACTCTCCCTTGTCCGCCGCGTCCTTCGCGTCGACGCCCCGTCGCAGGATCCGCCACCCGGCCGAGTGGATATCGCCGACGATCCCATCCGCGTCGCCGGTCAGGGTGATGCCGAGCTGCGCGGCGACATCCTTGACGAAACCGCTGCAATCCGCCTTGTTGGCCGGCCACTCGGCCTCGCATGCCGCGATGATGCGATTGGCGTCCCCAGGCATGACCGGCGTGGCGTCGGCATCGGAGAGCAGCCGGACCTTCTCGGTGAGGACGGCTCCGACCGCCGCGATCGCTGCGGCGCTCGCCGCCGCGGCGACGGGTGCCATGTCCGGCTGTGGGGCGTCGAACGCCGGCCGTGTCGCCGCCTCGATCTCCCCTGGTATGTAGTAGTCGGCTGGGACGGTCTTGCGGCGGCCATCGAGAAACCAGTCCATGTCGAAGTTCGGCGACTTCTTGACCAGCCCGATCAGCACCGTGAAATACCCGAAGAAACCTATGAACAAGCCAACGCCATAAGCCCCGAACAGGTCGGCCTTGGGATCGAACAAGGTCGTGACCGCGGCGCCTCCGATCACGCCGACCAGGGTCGTTATGTCACTGAGCTGGACATCACCCTTGCGGTAGCGATTGACGTAGTAGATGTACCAGCCGATCAGAACTCCGAAGGAGCCGGCGCCAAGCAACTTGATGACCATGTTCGACCCTTCCTATCCGATACTCTGGCTTCCGTCGCGGGGTCTCCGTCCCGTTTGGCCGCCCTGGGCATGGGTGACGAAAGCCCAATACCCGAGAACACCAATTCCAGCACCGGCGAGAACCATCACCGCTCCCGCCATCGGTCCGACGCCGGCTCGTTGAACCGTCGCCAGCGCCGAGGAGACGAGGCCGAACGCGAACAGCAGCGACCGCCACCCACCCCGGGCCGTGTGGACGAACCAAGCGGCGATCCACCCGATCGGAACCCCGAATGCCAAAGCGCACAGCAAGGCCGTTCCCATCCTTCGTGTCGAGCGCCGCCCAGTCCAAGCTCCCCAACCCTCAGTCGCCGCTGAAAAGCGACGTCGATTCCCGCCTGATGGCCTCCTCGTTTTCCTGAACCACCTTCAGGAGTTGGGCCATGACATCCTTCGCCGCCGCCGTTTCGAACACCGTCGCCGTGATCGTGAAGTTGCCGTCACCCCGATGGGAGACCTTGCCCTGATCATCGATCAGGACCGAACGGGGAACGGATGGGAACCAAGTGCTCGCGGCGGATTCGTCGACGCCATTCAGTCGAAGCGCGGGTTTGTCGAGGCTGAGTTGACCGAAGTTGATATTGGATGTGAAAGCCGTCTCCTTCACGGCGCGAACGTCCTTGCGTTCGTCCATCCAGACCGTTTCGATCGTCAAGATCATGTTCGAGACGAACCGCCCACCAGACCCGGTGCGCGCTTTCGTGTGGGAGTAGTTGAGGTACAAGGGAATCGCATGCACGGCGGCCGCATCCGGCGACAGTTCGAATTTCCCATAAAAATCGAAGACCGGCTCCTTGATGTCCGCCACGGACCGGCTCATTCGGAAGCACAGATAGCGCAATTCGCCATCCTCCCGGTAGAACTGTCCCGCCGCCCGGGCGCTGAAACTGGCCTCGTACATTTTCACCTCTCTTTCGATGAACGACTTCGCTTCCTTGATCGCCATGTCGGTGACCAGCGAGACGCCCAAGGCGAGGAGGGCGGCGTCGTTCTCCATTCTGGGCGCGGGCTGGCATTGCGACTTCAGAAGTTCCGCGGCCTCCGCCGGGAAGGGAAAGCTTTCATTCTCAATGAGCGTCAGTCTTGAGCTCTCATCCTTGATCCTCTCGCTTGACGCGTGGGGCGGGTAGGGAGAATCGATGGCATCGAAGCTTGAGCATGCCCCCATCAACAAAGCGGGAATGAAGCCCCATATGTATTTATATCTCATGAAACTTCCTTTTCTTCTTATATTTATAATTATTAAAAGATTACCATTGCATATCTAAGCATATTCTGGAGATATCATGCGGTCGTATTGAATTTTTTTCAAGATATTTACTTGCCAAACATGGTAAATTTGGGATTTTTCAATGTCAATACAAAACACTGGGTTTTCGTTATTTTTGATAGTAGATTGACGGGTGGTGTAATTCATGGGCATGCGGCGCGCTTTGGCGGCGGTTACCGATCCATCGCCTGCCCCCCCCTGACGCGGTTCGAAAACCGTCACCCTCACGCGCGACGGCCGCGCCCCCGACATCCTGGACGAGCCGATCGGCCGATACTCCCCTGGGCAAATGGAAGGTCCCTCCCCGCCCGCCCGCACCTTCGGATTAGGTCGTTCCTTGGAATTGAAAATATTGGTAAACAATTCTTAACTATAGAACGCGAAGTCATCACGAGCAAATTCACTCCCGGAGAAGAGATTGGCGACGATCAGGGCCAAGGGCGACGCCTCGACACTGGGGACCAGCGGCGCCGACATCCTATACGGCGGCCCGGGAGCCTCCCGGCTGTATGGCGGCGACGGCGACGATATCCTCCACTACAGCCCCATCGGCACCGGCCCCACTCCGATCGCAGCGGCACTGGCGAGCAGCGAACTGAGCGGCGGCACCGGCATCGACACGCTCCACATCCACGGCAAGACGGCGCCCACCAAGATCATCGTCACTGGCAAGGGCGAGGGCGGCATCCATTTCGAAGACACCAGCGGCGTCTCCCAGGGCGCGGGCCATTTCTCCGGCATCGAGAAACTCACCGTGACGGGCTCCGGGCCGCTCGAATTCCACGGCAGCTGGGAATTCACCGGCGGCATCGACGTGACGGGAACGGCTGGCGCCGACATCTTCCAGAGCGACAGCGCCAGCGACATCATGCGGAGCGGCGGCGGTGACGATTTCTTCTTCCTGAGCGGATACGGCGGCACCGACACGATCATCAGCGGCGCCTCCGACAGCGACATGTTCTACTTCGATGTCTTCGGCGGCGCCGACGCCAGGATCCTCGGGTTCAACGGCGCCGGGGTGGATGGCGGCGACAAGCTGTTCTTTCAGGACATGAGCCACGGCCGGCCGCTTCTCACCAGCATCGCCGAGGTCGGCGGCAGGACGCAGTTCACTGTACAAGCCGCGGGCGGAGACTACGGACCAAGCAAGGTCGTGGTCGACAAGGTGGGCTTGGTCGAAGGGGTCGACTACTTCTTCGCCTGATCCGCGCCTCGCCGCGGCGTGTCACACGATGCCGCCGGCCCCGCCGAAGCCGCGGCCGCGACTGCCGGCCCAGGAGATCGGCGCCAGGTTCAGGTGATCCTCAACCTTGCGGATGCCCGGCACGGTTTCGGCGGCGACCCTCAGGGCGTCCCGCTCGGTGTCCGTTTCCACGAATCCCCAGAGTTGCGCCACCCCTTCGGACACGACGATGTTGAGCTGCGACACGCGCGCCCAATCCCGCCCTTCCAGATTGGCCATGATCCTCTCGCGAAGCTCACGGTCGTTGGCGTTCACGGAAGCCCCGGTCTCGGGGCAGGACGCGAGCACCACGCGGAGCAGGTCGGCGCGTGAGACGATGCCGACCAGCCGCCCGTCGCGCAGCACCGGCACGCGCTTGATCCGCCGTTTCTCCAGCAACCGGACGATCTCACCGGCCGGCGTGTCCTCCATGACCGTCGTGATCTCGCGGGTCATGATGTCCTTGGCGCGGATGGCGTGGGTCTTGATGAACTCGGCCGCGTCGTTTTCCGAACCGTCGAACAGCTTGGTCCACCACGAGCGGTGCCCGTCGCTGGTCGCCGCGACCCGGTGGATGATGTCCCCCTCGCTGATGATGCCCAGCACCCGCCCGTCGCCATCGATCACCGGCACGGCGCTGATGTGCTTCGACAGCAGGCATTTCGTGATCTCGTGGATCAAGCTATCGGGACCCACCGTCTTGAGATGGGTCGTCATGATATCTTTCGCGCGCATTTTCGCCTTCCTCTCGTTTCGGTGGCCGATCCCTTCGGGGGAAGGGATCGGCCAGGCGATCAGGCCAGGAACTGGTTGAAGAGGACGTAGAGCGTCAGCAGGAACAAGCTGGCCGCTCCGGCCCAGGCCCAGGCGAACTGGAACCTGCTCGGCAGGTGTTCACGCTCGAATTCGGAGGTGAAGTTGTCCTTGATGGCCTTGATGGTCAGCCAGTACAGGATCGGCGAGAAGACCAGGGCCAGCACCGAGGCGACCTGGACGACGAAGATGGGCTCGGGCAGGCCGAAGACCACGGCGACGCCGGCGATCAGCCAGAAGACCTGCATGCCGCGGTACAGCAGCTTGCGGATCCGCGGGGTGTCCCAGTCCTTCTTGAGGCGGACGGCGCATTCCTCGAAGATGCGGGCTTGGCCATCGAAATAGGTGAAGACGGTCGAGAACAGGGCGGCCACGCCGCCGGCGATGATGACCGGGAAGATCCACGGGCCGAAGGTATCGGTGTAGATGCGGGCGATCGTGACGCCCATCTCGCTGCCACTCGGAACCAGCCCCAACGGGTTCAGCACGGCGGCGCCCACGATCAGGAAGATCATGCCCGACAGCATCGAGATGATGTAGCTGATGTTCATGTCGCGCTTGAACAGGATCAGGCTGTTCTTCATGTAGTCCGTTTCCAGATGCACAGTGTGCCCCTGGGCCCGCATCTCGTTCACCTTCACCATGCCGGCCTTCTTGTCCACGGCCCAGTTCGACTGCATGGGCGCCACTTCCAGCGTCGTGGGGAAGTAGCCGAACATGGCGCCGAACAGCAGCATGGCGCCAATCGGCGGCAGGGTCGGCAGCAGGCGCGACAGATACTCGGCCGGCGGCGGCGCCTGCAGCGCGAACGCCACGAAGCAGGAAACGGCGAAGACGATGATCAGGAGCTTGCAGATGCCCTCGACCGCCTTGTAGCTGCCGAGCCAGAGGATGGCTACGGTGCCGACCAGGATGGTGACCGCCCACATCTCGAGAGGCATGAAGGGGAAGGCCGCCCACATCAGCGCGGCGCAGCCGAGCGCGCGGCCGGCGATGCCGACGGTGTTGACGAAACCCTGGAAGATCATGAACCAGAGTGGCCAGTTGCCGACCCGATGGTACGCGTTGATGATGGTCTCGCCCTTGACCATCGTGTAGCGGTGGGCGAATTCGAAGGCGAAGTACTTGATGATGTAGGCGGCCAGGATCACCCAGAGCAGATCATAGCCGAACCGGGCACCCGCCGTCGGCGCGTGCATGATGTGGCTGGCCCCGATCCCCGTCATCGCGGCCGCGATGCCCGGACCCATGGCCCGCCACGTGTCGGCGATCCCCGTTCCCGGGGCTTTCAAGGTGATGGTTTTCGATGCGTCCCTTGGCTCTTCCTTGGTCAAGGCGGTGGCCGGGGACGGATCCCTTTTTGGATCCCGTCGAATCGCGTTCGCGGTCATTGTTTCCTCCCTGGGTTTATTTTCGTTGCGTGAAGATCGCTTCCTCCGAAGGAATGTTACGTCTCCTGGTATACACAATGCCATATGCCAACCTTACCGGGGTCGGCCACGGTCTTATCCCGCATCGTGAAATCCATTGCTGGTTGAGGACATGACCGCCCGATCCGGATGTGACGAGAGCCCTTCCCGCCTGTTGGTCCCTGGGATGGGATCACACGCGGAGGACCGACCTCATGACTGACGATACGGGATGGATCTCGATGCGCGGGCTGGCCGCCGTCGCGGGCGGCGCCGCCGCGGCCCTGCTCGCCAGCCGTCTATTGCCGCCCCTGGTGGCCCAGGCGACCGGGTCGGCGCGCGCGGCGGCCGGGACCGACGCGTTCGAGGCGCTGATCCACGACCACCGGATCATCCTCTCGCTGCTGGACCGGATGGAGCACAGCCCCAACTCGGCCGTCCTGCACCGGACCCAGCTTTTCCTGCGCCTGAAGCGCCGCCTGTCGGCACACGCCATGGCCGAGGAGGACGTGATCTATCCGCTGCTCCACGACAGGGCGCACGAGAAGTCCGACGCCCTGCACCTCTACGGCGAGCACGCCGAGATGAAGATCCTGATCCACGCCTTGGAGCGAACCCCCAAGGACGATCCCGGTTGGAGCGGCATCGCCCGCGATCTCCGGATCCTGATCGAGGGCCATGTCCACCAGGAGGAGGAGGTGGAGTTCCCCAAGTTGCGCCATCTGCTCGACCGGAAGGAAATCGTCAGGATGTCCGGCGAGGTCCAGCGCGAGAAGGCGCTCATCCTGTGAGGGTCCCGGCTGTGAGGATCACGGGCGGCGCCGACCGCTCCCAATGCCGCCATCCAGGGTGTTGAGCGGTCGGTCGCCGAGTCACCCCTACCGATGTTCGAACTTGGGTTCCGACGTCGCCCCGGCGGCGGGAACCCGCTCGTTCGGAAGAGGCGTTGGCCGACCGTTCACCGGTTCTTGCTCTCCACGGCCGGTGTCGCGTTTTTCGGCGGGACTTCCCCGTAATTCCAGGGTCCCTTCACGACTTCCCGCATGGCCGGCGCCTTTGGCTTCTCCAGAAGGCGTCCCGTCTTCAGGTCCCGCCCGCTGCGATTCCGCAATTCCTGGGCGCGCGACGCCGTCTTGTCCATGGGAACCTCCGTTCAGCGCATCATGGATCAATATAGCAACGATCAACACCAGAGCGAAGCCCAAAGCCGTCATCAGCGCCGAGAACGCCCGAGCGCGCGCCTTGAGGCGAGCCAAGTTATTGGCGCGGCTCAGCTTCGCCGAAGCGGCCATCTGGCCCATCATGGTGGCGCGGAGGTCATCGACCACGGCACGCTCGATGACCTCCACTGGATCATCGTCTCCGCCGCCTGAGGCCGTCGCCTCATCCGCCAAAGCACGATAATAGGCCGTCAAGCTGGCGGCGTAATCCAGCATCTCGGATTCCGACATGGGATATTCGAATTGTCTCTCGCGAACCGCCTTGTACAAGAACAGCAGGAGAGCCAGCAAACTCACCAGCAAACCGGCCAGCGCGCCATGGACGAGTATTCCGTAGCCAAGCTCTGGCCATGACGTCCGAGAGAAGGCTGGGAGCAGACCACGGGCGAAGCCGACGAATGTGACCAGCACGCCGATCGAGGTCGCGAAGAAGGGCAGGCTGCGGATGACATTTTCTTCTTGATCCATTTCCCGCTTGAAGCTGTCGGCGATCAATTTCTCCAGATACTCCGACGCCTTTCCCGTAGGGCCGAATGACTGTGTGTTCCGTGGCTCGGTGATCCGCTCATCCGCGCTCATGCGTCATCCTTTGGCCGAAGCGTCACTTCCCGCGTCCATAGGCGCCTTCGCGATTCTAGACAAGCACCTGATTGAAAGGGGATCATGGAAGCGGCGCCCTCCCCCTCGCTGTTCCACATTCCGCGCCCGGTTGGCCAAAATCCGCGTCACCGCGGAGGCGCGCCCGGAACCCTCGATGCCATCGGGCGCTTGGCGGCGAAGTTGATCGCCTGGAGCGGTCTTCCCCTGGCGGTCCTCTTTCCAAGCATCGGGCGAAGCGTCATCATCTCTTCGGCCACGGTTAGGTCTTCTTGGAAAGAGGATGGTTGTGATGACCAGACATGCCCAGAACGAAGCCAGGCATCCGTTTCGGGGCACGAGCGCGCGCTTTCCCGCCGTGGGGATGCTTCATGGGGATGACGAGTGATCAGGCCAGCAATTCCAAGTGACGAGGCGGATATCCGGGCTTGTGCCGAAAGCGCCTATGTCGGCTATGTCGCCGTGATCGGGCGCGAACCCGCTCCCATGGTCGCCGACTTCGCGGCGCAAATCGCCGCTGGTCAGGTTCATGTGTCCATGGGTGAAGACGATGTCATGCAAGGATTCATCGTGTTCTTCCCCCAGGAAGACTCGATGCTGCTTGAGAATGTCGCGGTATGGCCTTGGGCGTCAGGCCAGGGAGTGGGAAAAGCGTTGATCGGGTTCTGTGAGGATGAGGCGCGGCGGCTGGGTTGTCGCGCCGCGCGTCTCTATACGAATGAAAAGATGACCGACAACCTCTCGATCTACCCGAAGCTCGGCTACGTCGAGGTGGACCGACGCGCGGAAGACGGCTTCAACCGCGTTTTCTTCGAGAAACGCATAGGGTGATCAGGGCACCGAGCATCGTCATATCGGCTGATCACGATGGCATCGCTCCCGGTCCCGCGCGACGCGTCATGGCGACCCCTCGCCCTGATGGGCGACAGAGGCTAACTCCAGTCACCCCCCGGTCACGGCAATCCGCCAGCTAACGGCGACCCTGTTGGCGGTGGCGGTGGCGATGGCGGGCGCGCTCCGCCACAAGGGCCTTCAAGTCGCGGGGAATGCGCGTGCGGTCGCGCCAGCGCACGGATATCCCCGCCGCGCGGCATTCGGCCGCCAACTCGCGGCCGTTCTCGTAGCGGTGCTGGTCCAGCGGCGGCCAGCCGTCCAGCCCGCGATAGTCAAACGGGCGCCCGCCCAGGTAGTCCAGGAAGCCCTCGAAGAACCGGGGATGCAGGACAACCGGCTTGGCCATGCGCCAGGACAGCGCGCCGAGGAAGCCGTTGTTCGCCTCCCGGCCCGACCAGACATCCGCCGACCCGGACACCGTCCCGCTCATTGAAGCGTTCCCGGTTTGGGAAGCGTCCCCGAGGTGGGGAGCGTTCCCGAGCCGGGCTCCTCCAGCACCGCCAGCCTCAGCTCGTCGAGCATCCCGGCCATGGCGTCCGGGCCATGCAGGACAGTCAGGTGGTTGACGGCCTCGACCATCATCGCCCAGGCGACGACTTGCCGGGGTGGGCCGCCATCGGCCTCCTCGACCCACAGCGCGCGCACCAAATCGAACGCGCTCTCAAGTTCGTCAGGATCACCGGCGGGATCCACGCTTTCGGTCATCATCGGCCCATGAAGGATTGTCAGATCTAAATGTAACGTTATAACATATCATAACGGATTTCAATTGGAGGGAAACAGCCGATGTCCGCCATCCCCGTCACCGTGCTGACCGGCTATCTCGGCGCGGGCAAGACGACCCTGCTGAACCGCATCCTGTCGGAGTCGCACGGCAAGCGCTTCGCCGTCATCGTCAACGAGTTCGGAGAGATCGGGATCGACAACGATCTCGTCGTCGGCGCCGACGAGGAGGTGTTCGAGATGAACAACGGGTGCATCTGCTACACCGTGCGCGGCGATCTCATCCGCATCATCAACGGCCTGCTCAAGCGCAAGGACGGCTTCGACGGCATCCTGATCGAGACCACGGGCTTGGCCGATCCAGCCCCGGTGGCGCAGACATTCTTCGTCGATCCCGTCGTGTCCAAGCGCACCCGGATGGACGGCATCGTCACCGTCGCGGACGCCCGCCATCTGGCCGACCGCCTCGCCGACAGCCACGAGGCGCAGGAGCAGATCGCCTTCGCCGACGTCATCCTGCTCAACAAGATCGACCTCGTGGACGAAGCCGACATGGTGGTCCTGGAACAGCGCATCCGGTCGATGAACCCCTTCGCCCGCATCCGGCGCACCCAGCGCTGCGAGGTGGCGCTGGACGAGGTGATCGGGCTCGGCGCCTTCGACCTCGATCGCATCCTGGCGATGGAGCCCGATTTCCTGGGCGAGGACGACCACGAACACGACCAGTCCGTCACCAGCGTCTCGCTGCGGCAGGATCGGGCGCTCGATCCCGTCGCCTTCGACGGCTGGCTCCACACCCTGCTGCGCGTCCAGGGCACCGACCTGCTTCGCTACAAGGGCATCCTGTCGTTCAAGGGCAGTGATCGGCGAACCGTGATCCAGGGCGTCCACATGCTGGCCGACAGCGCAAATCTCGGTGTCTGGCCGGCGGGGCAACCCCGCGAAAGCCGCTTCGTCCTGATCGGGCGGAACCTGGACGGCGACAGGCTGCGCGCCGGCTTCGCCGCCTGCGCCGCGCCATGACCGTCACGGCCAACCCCACCGTCAGACGCGACCAAACCCAGCCGCCGCCTCGATCCCTGGAGCGCCATTTCGACACCGGGGCCCATGTCGTCTCGGTCGCGGTCAACCGCGCCGGCGGCCACGCCGCCGCGGCCCTCGGCGACGGCTCGGTCTGGCTGATCGACCTGACCGATCCCCAGGAGCCCCCGGCCATCGTCCAGGCCCACGGGGGCGTCTGCCTCGCCTTGGCGCGCGACATCGACGGCCAAGCGTTCCTCAGCGGCGGCGACGACGGCCGCCTGCGGCGGATCGTGCCGGGGCACGCCATGGAAACACTGGCCGAGGCCGCGGGACGCTGGATCGACCACGTCGACGCCTGTCCGCGCTCCCGGCTGCGCGCCCATTCCGCCGGACGGAGGGTCCACCTGCTCGACGCCTCGGGCCACGAGGCCATGCCCCCGCTGGAACATCCCAGCACCGTTGGCGGCCTCGCCTTCGCGCCCAACGGCAAGCGGCTGGCCGTCGCCCACTACGGCGGAGTCAGCCTCTGGTGGACCTCACGCCCAGGTCCACCCTCGCGGCTGGAGTGGAAGGGCTCCCACCTGGGCGTGCTCTGGCATCCCGAGGGCACCCACCTGATGACCACCCTCCAGGAATCCGGACTGCACGGCTGGCGGCTGAAGGACAAGGCCGAGATGCGGATGGACGGCTACGCGACCAAGATCCGCTCGATCGCCTGGACCAACCGTGCCCGCCACCTCGCAACGGCGGGAGCCGATTCCGTGGTGTGCTGGCCCTTCTTCGGCGGCGGACCCTGGCGGAAGCAACCCTTGCAATTGGGCGGCATCGGCGATGGTTTGATCACGGCCGTGGCGCCGCATCCCCGGGAGGCGGTGATCGCCGCCGGCCACGACGACGGCCGCCTGCTGATCGTCCCGCTCGACGGCACCAACCCGGTCACGGCCGCCGCTCCGGATGGATCGCCGGTCAGCGCCGCCGCCTGGAGCGACGACGGCCGGCACCTGCTGGCCGGCACCGAGGCTGGCCGCCTGTCGTGGTTCCCGATCCGGGCGACAAAGGGGTATCCCGCCGCGCCAAGGCCGCCCCGTCAGTAAGCCAGGCACGCCGCTCCCAGCGCGATCGCCACGCAGGAGATCATCCGGCGCGCGCTCAGCTTCTCCTTGAGAAAGATCCATCCGATCAGCGCCGCGAAGACCACGCTGGTTTCGCGCAACGCGGAAACGACGCCCATCGCGTCGTGCCGCATGGCCCAGATGACGATGCCATAGGCGAGGATCGAGACGAGGCCGCCGGCCAGCGCCATCACCGTCCGCGCCGGCGTGTATCGCGGCGGTCTTCGCCCCGTCGCGAGAAAGATCACGGGCATCGTGACGCTCCACAGCAGGAACATGGTGTTGGCGTAGGCCAGGCTGTCCCCCGACAGCCGGACTCCGATCCCATCCACGACGGTATAGGCCCCGATCAGGACGCCCGTGGTCACGGCGGCGGGCAGGAAGTCGGCCCGGACGCCCCGGCCTTGGAACGCCAGCGACAGGATGCCACCGGACACCAGCGCGATGCCGAGCGAGGACGCCGCATCGAGCGTCTCACCCGCGAAGACCGCCGCACCCAAGGCGACCAGGACCGGCGACGACCCGCGCGAGATGGGATAGGTCTGCCCCAGGTCGCCGGACCGGTAGGTTCGCACCAGGGACAGGTTGTAGGCGGTGTGGATGATCGCGGAGGCGATCACATAGGGCCAGCTCGCGGCGTTGGGCCAGGGCAGGAACAGCGACGCCACCGCCGTGACGCAGGTGACCGCGATCATCATCAGGGTCATCGACCAGAGCCGGTCACCGCCACCCCGCAGCACCGCGTTCCATCCCGCGTGCAAGAGCGCCGCGCACATCACGGCGGCGAGGACGCCCGGCGTCACGCGCCCCGCCAGATGCCGCGGCGGAAATGGGCATGGAAGATGGGGATGGTGGACAAGGGCACTGGCTCCGGCTGGGTTTGAAGGTTAGAATATCTCTCGCGGAAACCCGCTACAAACCAGTAAACCTGCCAATTTCCGTCAGGAAAACTCACGCGAATGCGCCTTGCCCTGCCCCCCCTCAATGCGCTCCGCGCCTTCGAGTCCGCCGCCCGCCTCGGCAGCTTCAAGGCCGCCGCCAGCGAGCTGTGCGTGACCCATGGCGCGATCAGCCAGCACGTCCGCCTGCTGGAGGACTGGCTGCGGGCCCCCTTGTTCGAGCGGCATAACCGGCGCGTGGTGCTGACGGCGGCGGCGCGGGCCTATCTCGCCGAGATCGGCCCGGCGCTCGACCGGGTGGCGTCCGCGACGGAGAGATACGGGTACGACACCGGCGCGGTGCTGCGGGTCAACGCGCCCGCGACCTTCGCCTTGCGCTGGCTGGTGCCGCGACTGGCGCGGTTCCAGGAACATCACCCCACCGTCAAGGTCAGGCTGGAAACCTCGAACGCGCCGCTGGAATCCCTGCGCGATCCCCACGACGTCATTATCCGGGGCGGCCCGGACACCTTCTATGGCTATGAGGCGCACCCGTTCCTGTCCGAGCATCGGCTACCCGTCTGTAGCCCCGCCCTGCTCGACCGGCTGCCGCTCCGCGCGCCCGACGACCTGCGGCGCCACACGCTGCTGCATAGCCTCAGCCTGCCCCGGCTGTGGGACGACTGGCTGGCCAAAGCGGGCGCCGCCGACCTCCGGCCCGACGCGGTGCTGGTCCTCGACCACTTCTATCTCACCCTTCAGGCGGCCGTCGACGGGCTCGGCGTCGCGATGGGACCAACCGCCCTGATGGAGGACGACCTCGCCCGCGGCCGCCTCGTCGCCCCCTTCCCCGGCCCGCTCCTACCCGCCCGGAGCTACTGCGCCTATCTGCCCGAGACGCGGGAGAAGACGGAACTCGCCGCCGTTTTCCGGTCGTGGCTGGAATGGGAAGGAAACATGCGCGCCGCGGATGGCGAGAAGCCTGTCCGCCACGAATGAAGGCTCCCGCGGTGCCGAAGATTGAGCACGGCGACCGTTTCCCATATGCTTGGATCTGCCCTCTCGTGGCGGGCGGCCTTCAGGCTGTCGACCGGCAGGGCGGCGTCAGGGCGCGCGTCTCCTAATTCTTACCTTCCGAATCGAAAAAAGCATGTTATGTTATAACATAACATATTCGTGGCTGGAGAACGGTGGCGATCTCGGATCGCGGGCGGACGCCACCACCCATTCTAGAAGGAGTTTTCCAATGCGGTATTTCCCCCAGATCCCGCGTTTCATCATCCTTCTGCTCACCGGTGTCGGCTTGGCGGTACCCGCTCTGGCGGACGGTACCCACTATCCGCTCACGGTGGAAAATTGCGGCCACACCATCACCGTCGACAAGGCGCCCCAGCGCGTCGTCTCGGTCGGCCAGGCGCAGACGGAAATCCTCTACGCGCTCGGCCTCGGCGACCGCGTGGTCGGCACGGCGGTCTGGTTCGGCCCGGTGGCGAAGCCCTATCAAACGATCGACGCCAAGGTGAGGCGGCTGGCGGACAACGATCCGAGCTTCGAGGCGGTGGTGGGTCAGGAACCCGATCTGGTCACGGCCATGTACGAGTGGCACATCGGCCCCAACGGCATCGTCGGCAAGCGCGACCAGTTCGACCAAGTGGGGGTCCCCGTCTATGTCTCGCCGACCGATTGCGTCGGCAAGGACAATTCCGGCCCGGGCGACGGCGTGCGCACGCGGATGTACTCGATGGAACTCCTCTATCGGAACATCCGGGAATACGGCCAAATCTTCGACGTGTCGGATCGAGCCGAGGCCTTGGTCACCAACCTTCAGGAACGCGAGGAGCGGGCGGTCCACTCCGTCGCCGGGATGGCGACGAGGAACGTCTCCATGGCGGTCTGGTTCTCCAGCAAGGAGATCAAGGGCGACGCCTTCATGGCCGGCAAGAACGGCGTGCCGGCCTATATCCTGTCGAAGCTGGGTGCCCGCAACGTGATCACCACCACCGAGGAATGGCCGCTGGTCGGATGGGAAACCATCGCCGCCGCCGACCCCGACGTGCTCGTGGTGGTAAAGATGGACCGGCGTCGCTTTCCCGCCGACGACATCGACTTGAAGCTCGACTTCCTGCGGACCGATCCCGTAGCCAGCAGCCTCTCCGCGGTGCGCAACGGGCGCGTCGTCACCATCGATGTCGGCGCCACCCGGCCGGGTCTCGACGCGATCAACGGCGTCGAGACCATCGCCAAGGCGATCGACACGTTCGGCCTGACCCATTGAGCCACGCCGTCCTCAGACCCAACTGGGCGGCGCGGATCGCCGTCGCCGTCCTCTCCGTCGTGGCGCTGGTCCTCGCCGTGGCGCTGGCGGTGACCGTGGGCGAGATGACGATCCCGCTGGGAACGGCCCTCAAGGCGCTGGGGAATGGCCTGTTCGACCTCGGCTTTCCGACCAGCGCGATCCAGCAGGGGGTGATCTTCCATTACCGGCTCAGCCGCGCCCTGATGGCCGCGCTCTGCGGCGGAGCACTCGCCATTTCCGGCGCGATCCTCCAGGCGCTGCTGCGCAACCCACTGGCCGAGCCCTATATCCTGGGCGTTTCCGCCGGCGCCTCGACCGGCGCCGTCTGCGTGATGATCCTCGGCCTGGGTGGCACGACCCTCGGCCTGTCGGGCGGCGCGTTCGTGGGCTCGGTCGCGGCGCTGGCGCTCGTGGCGCTCCTGGCGGCGGGCGCCGGCGGCACCAGCGACCGCGTGATCCTCGCCGGCGTCGCCGGTTCGCAACTGTTCACCGCGGCGACCTCCGCGATCGTGACGACGATGGCGAGCGCCGAGCAGGCGCGGGGCGTGATGTTCTGGCTGCTGGGCAATTTCGGTGGCGTGCGCTGGCCCGACCTGTGGGTCGCGACACCGGTGGCATTGATCGGTTTCATCATCTGCATGTCGCACGCCAAGGCGCTCGACGCCTTCGCCTTCGGCACCGACGCCGCGCGGTCGCTCGGCGTGGCGGTCGGGCGCGTCCGGTTCGTCCTCTTCGCGACGACGGCCCTGTTGACGGCCACCATGGTCGCGATCGTCGGCTCGATCGGCTTCGTCGGTCTCGTCATTCCGCACGCGGCACGCTTCCTGGTCGGTCCCGGCCACGCGCGGCTCCTGCCCGCCTGCCTCGTCATCGGCGCCGTCTTCATGATCCTGACCGACATCCTCTCCCGCGTCCTGGTACCGCAGCAGATCCTGCCGATTGGCATCGTGACGGCGCTGTTCGGCGCACCCGCCTTCGCCGCGATCCTCTACGGCGCCAAGCGGCCGGCATGACGCTCGCCACCCATGACGTCCGCTGGAGCGCCGGCGGACACCTGATCGTCGACGGCATCACCTTGTCCGTCGAACCCAACCGCATGCTCGGCCTGATCGGGCCGAACGGCTCGGGGAAATCCAGCCTGCTGCGGCTGCTGTGCCGGATGCGCAAGGTGGCGAGCGGGGTCGTGACGCTCGACGCGCGCGACATCGGCGACCTGTCGCGCCGCGATCTGGCGCGGCGCCTCGCCTTCGTGGAGCAGCAGGCGACCACCGATGTCCACCTCTCCGTCTGCGATGTCGTGCGGCTGGGCCGAACGCCGCATCGCGCGGCCTTCGCCTCGTGGACGCGGGAGGACGAGGAGGCCATCGACCACGCCCTGGAGCGGGTCGGCCTGACGGACCGTCACGACCAGCCCTGGCACACGCTGTCGGGCGGCGAGCGCCAGCGCGTCCACATCGCCCGCGCCCTGGCGCAGGAACCGCGCGAGTTGATCCTCGACGAACCGACCAATCACCTCGATATCCAGCACCAGCTCTCGACCCTCGCGCTGATCCGCCGGCTTGGCCTGACCTGTATCGTGGCGCTCCACGACCTCAATCTGGCATCGCTGTTCTGCGACCGGATCTGCGTGCTGTCGGCGGGCAAGCTGGTGGCCGCCGGCATGCCGGAAGCCGTGCTGACGCCGGACCTGATCCGGCGGGTGTTCGGCGTCGAGGTTCGCATCCACGACGGTGCCGGCGGCCGCCGGCACATCGAATACATCATCGACGGCGATCAGGGAGAGACCCCATGACACCAGCCGCCACGCCCGGCCCGGACAAGGACGACGTCCAACCCGCCATCACCGCCCATTGGAGCGCCCGCGCCCCGGAATTCGACGGCGTCGCCTCCCACGCGGCATTTCCCGGCCTTTGGCGCGACGTGCTTGAAGCCGCTTTCCAGGCGGACGGCCCCAGGGACGTCATCGACCTGGGCACCGGCACCGGCGCCTGCGCCATCGTCGCCGCCTCGCTGGGCCATCGCGTCAGGGCGTTCGACGGCTCGCCGGAAATGCTCGCCGCCGCCAGCTCCGCCGCCCATAGGGCCAGGGTCGCGATCGAGTTCGAGGTGGCGCTGATCAAGGACGTTCCGGCTCAGCCCGGTTCCGCCGACATCGTGACGATGCGCAACGTTCTGTGGACGCTCGAAGACCCCCTGGAGGCGCTGCGCGTCGCCCATCGCCTGTTGAGGCCGGATGGGCTCATCGTCGTCTCCGACGGCGTCTGGTCGGTGGCGCCCCAGTATCGCGCCACCTACGCCCCCGAGGTCGCCGCCCGCCTGCCCCTCCATGACGGCATCACCGAGGACGCGATGCGGCGCATGCTGGCCGAGGCGGGCTTCGGCGAGGCCACCGCCTGGCACCACCTCTTCCCCACGCCGCCTTACCCAGGCGACGTGCCCCTATTCGTGCTGAGCGCCGGGAAAGGCGAGGCCGGGGCGGCGACCGACGAGTGGACGATGGCGCCACACGATCTGGGGTGATGGCTTGGCGCCACCCTTCGTGTGGCGCTGGGTGGCGGAATACATCATGCCTCACGCGTCTGATCCAAGTCGACGTGACGATGACAATGCCGCAGACCGATGATCACTGAGGGCGTCAGCCCGCGTTGGAGATGGCCGCTGGGGCCTCGACCTCGACATTTTTCGAGGTGTCCAGGTTCTGGCCCATCGTAACCGGCCACTCAAGGCCCAGGGACGGGTTTTTTGTAGAGGTGGATAAGGTCGCGTAGTCTCGATGCCGAAGGCGGTGAACGCCAGGACTCCCGCGCCTCCGACGCCGTGGATCCAGAGGACGCCGTCCTCGGGTTCCAGTTCCATATCGAGGCTGATCTGGTGCAGCAGATCCTCGTCCTCACCGAGCATCTCGGCGACGCGGGCGATGGTGAAGACGGAGCTGACCGCGGTCATGTCAGGCGGCTTGTGCCCGGAGCGCCTCGGTGGCGGCCCAGTTCCAAGGCAGGAGTTCGTGCAGGCGGCTGACCAGATGGTCGCCGATGCGGTCGAGCACCGCCGCCAGGTAGGCCTCGGGATCGAGACCCGAGAGCTTGCCGTCTCGATGATCGTCATCGCGTCCGCGATCACGCCGCCGTCGGCGTCCGAGCCGGCGAAGAGATAGTTCTTCCTGCGGCATTGTCACGGGAACGGTGGCGCTCCGTGGGCGATGACAATGATATGCTTTAATGCAGCCGATCTCGTACGCCCGCCACCAGTTTCCGCCCGCCGTTATCCAGCACGCGGTTTGGCTCTATCTCCGGTTCACGCTGAGCTACCGGGACGTCGAGGATCTGCTGGCGGAGCGTGGGCTGGATGTCTCCTACGAGACGATCCGTCGCTGGGTGGGCAAGTTCGGGCCAGTGATCGCGCGGAACTTGCGGCGGCTGCGCCCCAGGCCCAGTTCACACTGGCATCTCGATGAAATGGTGGTGCGGATCAACGGCAGGCGGATGTACCTGTGGCGGGCGGTTGATGATGAGGGCGAGGTGCTGGAGATCCTGATCCAGCGCCGGCGGAACAAGGCCGCGGCTCGAAAGCTCATCCGCAAGCTGCTCCGGAAGCACGGCTTTGCTCCGACCCGGATCACGACCGACAAGCTGCGCTCCTACGGGGCCGCGTTCAAGGAAATCGGCCTGAGCGCCCATCATGAACAAGGAGTTTACGAGAACAATCAGGCCGAGGTTTCCCACCAGCCACTCCGCCGACGGGAACGGAAGATGCAACGCTTCAAGTCGCCCGGTTCCGCCCAGCGCTTCGTCTCGATGCATGCCGCCACCCACAACACCTTCAACATCCAACGCCATCTGATTTCCCGCCGAACTCTAAGCACCTTCCGGGCGCGGGCCAGGACCGACTGGAACGCTGCGGCCACTGCTGCGTGAGGGCCGCCCATGACTCAGGGCCTCAGCGAGCCTGCCTAGTTCCCGTGACAATGCCAAGGTCGACCTACGGAACTTCGACATTTTCGCACGGTCTATCCAAGTTGATATGACAATACCGACGGTAATACTCGCCAGGATTGATCTGTGCCTTCGCTCAGGATCTGGCGCGAGTCCTGACGGAACCCTTGAAAGATCCCGAGCTTCTGTTGGGCCAAGCTATGTGGCCTCTGTCGACGCCTCCGATGACGTTGCTCCGCTCAGGGCCCCCCTGAGTCGGTCCTCCTGCTCGTCGGTCAGAGACGTGCGTAGCACCGTGCCCTGGTACTTGCTGAGCTCGGGCAGCACCTTGTCGGGGTTGACCTTGCGCACCAGCACGAACAGCGCGGATGTCCCCGGCTCGATCGTCCCGCCGATCTTGCGGATGTAGTCGTCGGGGATGCCGTAATCGGTCATGTGTCCGGCCAGCGCGCCGGTACCGGCGCCGATGGCGCCTCCTAGCGCCATGCCGGCGAGAGGGTTGAGAAACAGCAGGCCGACCAGCGAGCCCCAGAGCATGCCGGAAAGTCCCGATTTGGTGCTTCCCACCGATACCAGGTTTACCGCCTGCTTCAGCCGCACTTTGCCGTCCTCATCCCGGACCACGACACACGCATCCTCGAGGTCGATGAGATATTCCCGCTGCATCGCCCGCAGTTCGTTGAGCGCGCAGTCGGCGGTATCCTTGTCCTTGAACGCGACGCAGATCAGATCAGACATCTTTGTTTCCTCACTGTGTTATGAAGAGCCCGAATCACTGTCACGCCGTTTCCTCAAGCTGGCCCCAGCGGAAGGCCGGCCACATACCAGGCAATCAGGAGCAGGGTCCAGGCAATCAAAAGGATCCCGGTGTAGGGCAGCATCAGGGAGACGATGGTGCCGATGCCCGCGTCCTTTTGATACTTCGCGGCGAAGCCCACCATGACGCCGAGATAGACGTTCAGCGGAGTTATGACGTTCATCGGCGAATCCCCGACACGATAGGCCGCCAGAACGAGGTTCGGGTCCCCGCCGAGTTGCATGAAGAGCGGAATGAACACGGGAGCCAGGATCGCCCACTTCGCGACGGCCCCGGTGATCAGAATGTCGAGCAGGGCGATGATCAGCACGAAAATGATGATGTAGCCGACCCCGTTGATCGGCGCGTTCTGCAGGAAACTGGCTAGGTTGGCGGCAAGTACGGTCGCCATGTTGGTGAAGTTGAAGAACGCGATGAACTGCGCGATCACCAGCAACAGGAAGATCAGCCCCGCAAGTCCCGAGAAGGTCTTCACGATCATGCCGATCGCCTGGGTGAGGTTCGCGATCGTGCCGGCTCCCTTGCCGTAGGCGAAGCCGACCGCAAAGAACAGCGCGCTGATCTGGATGATCAGGCCGTCCATGAAGGGGGAGCCCGACAGGATCTCGCCAGTCACCGGGCTGCGTAGCACCGAGTTCGGCGGCGCGGTCAGGAGCGCCATCACCGCCACGAACACGACCAGCGCAATGCCGGCGTTGCGCAGGCCCTTCGACTGCTCGGGCGTCATGCCCTCGGCGGGCTCGATGGGCACGCCGCCGGTATAGGGTCCCAGATGCGGTTCAACGATCTTTTCGGTGATGAGCGTGCAGAGAACGGCCATCAGAAGGCTTGAAACGATCATGAAATATAGGTTTCCGACGAGAGTCACCTCGCGCGCCGGATCTACGAGGCGTATCGCGTCGTTGGTCATTGCAGCCAGCAGCGCGTCAGTGGGGGTGACGAAGACATTGACGAGGAATACCGCCGCCACCCCGGAAAAGGCGGCGGCGAGCCCTGCCAGGGGATGCCGCCCGAGGCTGTGAAAAGCCGCGGCTCCCAGCGGGACGAGCACCAGGTATCCGGCGTCCGCCGCGATCGAGGAAACGACCCCAAGCATCACGACGATGAACGTGAAGATCGAGCGAGGCGCCACGAGGACGATCTTGCGCACCAGCGTCGCGATCAGCCCTGACTCCTCGGCGACGCCCACACCGACCATCGCGATGATGATGACGCCGACCGACCCGAAGCCCAGGAAATTGGACACGGGGGATGTGATCATGAAGCGCAGGCCTTCGGCTGACAGCAAGCTGCGCACAGCCGTCACCCGCGTCTCGATCTCGCCCGAAATTGGATCGGCCACCTGATAGGTGATCGAGGTTCCCAGAAGGCCGAAAACAGCGGACAAGACGATAACGATGGCAATCAGAATGAAGAAAATGATGCCCGGATGCGGCACCTTGTTTCCAACGCGTTCGATAGTCGTGAGAAACCGGTCCATGGCGCCCGGCTTCTTATCCCCTGCTTTCTTGGCCGGTGTCGGCGTTTGGTATTTGGGTATGCTCGACATCACCCTCCCTTTCGACGGGTTTGCCTGAACTTATCAAACAAAAGGGCTGAAGCGATATCACAGGCTAGTGTTAACTCCAATTCAGCTAGTTTTCAATAATGTAAGCCTTTCAAATTTGTCCAGTTATGGAAACGATCGCAACAGTTACAAAATATTCATTCCAGATTTCATTGTGTTGACTTGATAATTAAGTTTTATGCGTTGGGATATGAAATGTTCATAATGGCGTATCCACATTGAAGATTCGCATGGTAAGGCATGATTATCTTCTAGCATCGCATACTGCACGCATGTTAAATGACGGAGACGATCGATACATACCCGATATGGCTTCGACTCATCGGCTGGCATGGCCATGCCTTAACTATCGGCATTCACAAAATATTTGGAAGGTGGAGCCGTGAGCGATATCTGGATCGTTTTCGCCATCATCGCTGCCATCATCGTGCTGTTCATTTGGGACCGGGTCCCGGTCATCGCCGTTTGCCTGGGCGCGGCACTATCGCTCTGGGCAACCGGAATTCTGACCCTGAACCAGAGTCTGGCGGGCTTTGGCGACCCGGCGGTCATCTTCATCGCGGCACTCTTCGTCGTCAGCGCCGGGCTGGAGGTGGCCGGCGTGACGGCCTGGGCGGGACAGGTTCTGATCAGGCAGGCCGGCGACAGCCGGACGCGACTGATCCTGCTGATGATGGGCTTCGTCGGGGTTCTGAGCGCCCTGATCAGCGTGAACGGCGCGGTGGCCGCACTTCTGCCGGTCGTCGTCGTCATGGCCATCCGTCTACGCCGGTCGCCTTCCCAATTGCTGATGCCGCTGGTCTTCGGAGCCCATGCGGGCTCCCTGCTGATGCTGACCGGCAGCCCCGTCAACGTGCTTGTGGTCGAAGCCTCGGCGGATGCGGGCAGCGGCGGCTTCGGCTATTTCGAATTCGCGCTGATCGGCGTGCCGATCGTGCTCGGCTGCATCGCGATCGTGGTGCTGTTCGGTGAACGTCTGCTGCCCAGCCGCACCAGCCGATCGCTGCCGCCCGACCTGAGCCAGCACGCTACAACCCTGTTCGAACAGTATCGTCTGTCCAAGGACGTGCATCAATTGCAGGTGCCTGCGGGATCGCCCGTGATCGGAAAGACGCGCGAGACCATCGGCCTCGCGAAAAGAGGCGATCTGACCTTCGTGACGTTCAGGGACGCAAGAGGGGCCGTGACGCGGGGCGATACCATAAGGGAAGGCGATCTGCTGATCGTGCGCGGACCCGCCAACCAAGCGGCGGACGTTGCCCAGGAGTTCAGCCTTGCCTTGCGCGAAGACACCCAAGAAGAAGAGATCGCCGACCAGCTCTTCAACCGTGACGACGGGATTGCGGAAGTGCTGATCCCGCCCCGGTCGGCTCTCATCGGGCAGCGCTTTTTCCCCGGCATGGTCACCGAAAGCGGCGATTTGATCGTGTTGGCGCTTCAGCGCCAGGGCGTCGACCTGACGCCGGGCGACGCCCTGGCGGCGGGCGACACGATGCTCCTGCAAGGCACCTGGAAAGCGCTCGAAACGCGGCTCGACCAGTCCGAAGTCCTGGTGGTGAATTCGCCAGATCTGGTGCGGCGTCAAGCCGTGCCGATGGGACAGGGCGCGCGGGTGGTGATCGCGGCGCTGGCGATCATGGTGTTTCTGCTGGCCACAGGGCTTGTTCCCCCGGCCGTGGCGGGGTTGCTGGCCGCCAGCATGATTCTGATCTCGGGAGTCCTGAGCGTGGAGCAGGTATATCGCTCGATCAATTGGACGACCGTGATCCTGGTCGGCGCGATGATGCCGCTCTCGACCGCGATGGAGCAGACCGGCGCGGCGCTCCTGCTGGCCGAAAGTCTCGTGAGGCTCGTCGGGGATGCCGGACCCTATGCGCTGCTTACCGGCCTTTTCGTGTTTTCGGCAGTCCTCGGCCAAGTGATTTCCAACACCGCGACGGCACTCATCATCATTCCGATTTCGGTGGTCGCCGCACAGCAGAT
Organism: Skermanella stibiiresistens SB22; assembly: GCF_000576635.1. GTDB lineage: Bacteria > Pseudomonadota > Alphaproteobacteria > Azospirillales > Azospirillaceae > Skermanella > Skermanella stibiiresistens. The sequence continues at coordinate 29,422 of NZ_AVFL01000033.1, read as the reverse complement.
GGGCGTCTCGACGCAGCCGGTATTGATGTGCGTGTGCGTCGCCTGCGCTGGAGCTTTCCTGACGCCGGTCGCGACGGCGACGAACCTGATGGTCATGGAACCAGGCGCCTACAAGTTCGGCGATTACTGGAAGCTCGGCCTGCCGATGCTGATCTGGTGCTTCATCCTTGGCGTCGTCCTGGTGCCGATGATCTGGCCATTCTGAACCCCGGGTCCCGCAAGCGTCGCGGCAAATCCCTGAACAACATCAAGAAACCACAAGCAAGAAACCACAGGTAAAAACCATAGGAGGAATTCCAGCAATGTCCGATCTCGATGCAGTCCTCGCTCGTGTCGACGCCGATCTCGACGCGGCGATAGACCGCCTGTTCGCCACGCTGCGGCTGAAATCGATCTCGACCGATCCGGCCTATGCCGCCGAAACGAGGGCTTGCGCCGAATGGCACGCGGCCGATCTCGCCTCGGTCGGCTTCGACGCCAGCGTGCGCGACACGGCCGGCCACCCGATGGTCGTCGCGCATAACCGTTCAGTGGCGGGGACTTCGGTGCTGTTTTACGGGCACTATGACGTGCAGCCGGTCGATCCGCTCGAACTATGGGAACACGATCCCTTCGCGCCCTCGGTCGAAACTCGACCGGACGGCTCCCGGATGATCGTCGGGCGCGGGGCGGCGGATGACAAGGGGCAGCTGATGACTTTCGTCGAGGCCTGCCGCGCCTGGAAGGCGGTGACGGGCAAGCTGCCGATCCCGGTCACAGTCCTGCTGGAAGGCGAGGAAGAATCGGGTGGGGTGAACCTGCCGCCGTTCCTGGACGCCAACACTGATGAACTTCGCGCCGATCTGGCGCTGATCTGCGACACCAACATGTGGGACCCGCAGACGCCAGCGATCACGACCAGCCTGCGTGGACTGTGCGGCGAGGAGATCACCATCCACGCCGCCGACCGCGACCTGCATTCGGGATTCTACGGCTCGGCCGCCGCGAACCCCAACCACGTGCTGGCCCGCATCATCGCCGACCTGCGCGACGAGGAGGGCCATATCACGATACCGGGCTTCTACGACGGCGTGCCCGAACTTCCCAGGGCGCTGAAGGAAAGCTGGGCAAAACTCGATTTTTCCACGCAAGCGTTTCTGGGCGAGGTCGGGCTTTCGGTGCCGGCAGGGGAGAAGGGCCGCTCGGCGCTTGAAATGGTCTGGTCGCGGCCGACCTGCGAGGTGAACGGCATGGGCGGCGGCTATCAGGGCGCCGGCTTCAAGACGGTGATCCCGGCGCAGGCCTCGGCCAAGATTTCGTTCCGGCTGGTGTTCGACCAGGACCCGCACAAGGTACGCGCGGCGTTCCGGGAATTCGTGAAGGCTCGCGTCCCTGCCGATTGCCGGGTGGAGTTCATGGAGCACGGGTCTGGAACCGCCGCGGCCTTCGATACCGGTGCTCCGGCATTTCAGAAGACACAGGGCGCCTTGACCGCCGAATGGGGACGCGAAGCCGTCTTCGTGGGGGGCGGCGGCTCGATCCCGGTGACGACGCTGATCAAGGACAAACTCGGGATCGACGTGGTGATGGTGGGCTTTGGTCTCAGCGACGACAGGATCCACAGCCCCAACGAAAAGTATGACCTGAAGAGCTTCCACAAGGGCATTCGATCCTGGGTGCGGATCCTGGCCGCCCTATAGGCGCTGCGCTGGCGGGAAGGTCGGTTCATAAACGAAGGAGGGATTTTATGAGCATACCCATTTCGGCCGAGAAACGAATGCTGACCGCCACCGAGTTCGAAGTTGTCGAGCAGACCCACTATCCGGCGATCATGGCACTACCCAAGGAGGATTTGTCGAATATCTTGAAGCTGCTGCGGGACTATCGGAACAAGGCGCGCGACCGTTCCCGCCAGCAGCGCCGTGAGATGCGCGGAAAGTCTCCGCCGCGAGCGGCTGTCGCCGTTGGTGACAATAGCGGCACCGAGCGGAAAGGGGAAATCTTCGCGAGCGCCTTGAAACGCGTCAATCGGGAGCTTTCGCGGATCAAGAAACAGGAGAGCCAAAAAATCCAAGGTGCCCATGCCCGCCGCGCGCTTGAACTAAAACGGCGGTATCGCGTCCGCCATCACCCAAGCACGACCAGAAACGCTAATGGCCCGATGACGGTGATCGAAAATCCCAACGCGACGGTCACCGTGGATCCTCGGGAGATCGGCCGCATGTCGCAATTCATCAAAGTCGCTCAAGCCCGACGAGACTCCCGCTGATCGATCGGGAGCTGATCGATCGGGAAGTGACGATGACGCGTATTCGGCCTGCCTGCAGCATCCGGCGAGAAGCCTGTGCCTGAGCAGGATTTAACAGGGTCCATGTGGAAATTGGATGATGGCGAGGTGGGACGGCGGCGCAATGAGTCGGTTCGGGTTGCTCAGGACGGTCATGGCGCCGCCGTCCCCGCCAGCTTCGATCCCATGCCCCGACAGTAAGCGGAACTCGATCAGTAACAACGAGGAGAAGAGCCTTGACTGCATGGGTTGGCTTGATCGCCGTAGCGGTTATCCTGGGGGCCCTGAGTCACGCGAGCGCGGTTTTCGCACCGGTGGTCTTTGCCCTTTTCCTAATCGCCCTGTCGTGGCCCATGCAGCGCTGGCTTCAGCGGAGATTGCCCCGGTTGATCGCCTTGGTGATCAGTATTCTCGTCCTCTTCGTCACATTCTTCGGCTTCGCTTCGATCATCGTCTGGGGTTTCAGCCGCGTCGGCCGCTGGGCCGTCGCCAATATGGGTCTTTTCCAAGCCCTCTATGACCAAATGACGGCGGGGCTGGAGGAGCATGGGATTGCCGTCGCAGGACTCTGGGCGGATCATTTCAACGTGGGATTGTTGTTCGGTGTCATGCAGAGGGTCACGGGTCAGTTGAACACGACCTTGAGCTTCTGGGTGATCGTGCTTGTTTATGTGATACTCGGCTTGCTTGAAGTTGACAGGGCGGGAGACAGGATCAGAACTCTGTCGAACCTAAACGCAGTTCGCATGCTGATCGAAGGCGGTGCGGAAACGGCAGCGAAAGTGCGGAGATACATGGCCGTACGGACTCTCATGAGCGTGCTGACCGGACTGCTTTTCTGGATTTTCGCCTCGCTCTTCGAGTTGCCGCTTGCCCGGGAATGGGGCGTCATCGCATTCGCGCTCAATTACATTCCGATCATAGGCCCCTTCACGGCCACCCTGTTTCCGACCGTTCTGGCCATGGTCAAATTTGGAAGCTGGGAAGCCATGGCGGTGGTTTTCGCATCCCTGAACGGGATCCAGTTTCTGAGCGGGAGTTACATCGAGCCGCGCGTTTCAGGAACGGCCCTCGCGATGTCACCGTTCGTAGTCCTGTTCTCGATTTTTCTCTGGACGTACTTGTGGGGACTCTCGGGCACCTTCCTCGGCGTCCCAATCGCCTTCACGACTCTCACCTTATGTGCATATCATCCATCGACCCGCTGGCTCACGATCCTTTTTGGATCGCAGGATGTGAAATCCCATCCATCACGCATCGCCGCCGACCTCCAAGATGATCCCGCCCGGTAGCCGTGAGTTTTTATGGCTGTGAGGGGTTGGGGGCATGAGGATGAAAGTCGATGTGAGGTCGTTTCCCGGTCGTCAATCCGACATCAGCTTTTCCTCGATCCGTCCTATGAGATAGGGAAAGAATGGGTTTGACGACATGCGAAGCAGGGAGTCCATGCTGACGATCAGGGCGCCGCGTTCACCCCGTGCCGCCAATGCTCCCAGGTTGATGCCGAAATCATCCGCGGGATCGGGGTGCAAACCGTAAAGGGAGTCGGTGGTCGGGAACGGAATGGCGACATGCGAAAGCGAATAGACGTCGATCGGGTAAGACAATTCCAGATCGCGCACAGACTCTGTCGCCGCACCAGCCTCCACGACGCGTTCGACGACGTCGGGACTGTCAGGGCTGGCATTGGTGATGATCGTGGTCCTGAACCGCCGTGGCGGATCCGGCAGAATACGGGTCAGCATGGTATCGGAGGCGGAGCTCAGGAGTGGACCGAACTTGGTGTTGCGATTTACGTCGAACAGCACGAGTTCGCTGCCGTTGGCGGGCAGATGGGCATACAAGGCGGTCACGATCGCGCGCGTACTGACCGTGAAGTCCATCACCGACTGGAAGGTGATGATTGGAGGCAATTCAGCCAGGCGGTTGTCCGACGCGCGGGCAGCGATCTTCTGCTGAAGCGCCGCCGTCAGCAGGTGCGATTGGCGCGCCCCGTTGATCGGGAACGAATTGTATTTGAACGGATTGAACTCTGGCAGCACGCTCAGCCATGAGGCTTTCGCAAATGCCGGAAAAATCGCGGGCAGCCCCGCCAATCCCGCGAAACGCGCGAATGCCGTGACCCCGATCATCGGTGAAATCAGCACGATACGCTCCGGCCGCGTCAGCTGCTCATCTTCCATCGCGTCGAGCACATACATCATTGCAAGCGCGCCGCCGTTGGAAAATCCGACCAAGTGAACCGGCAGTCCAGGACCTGCCCGACGCCGAGCTTCCCTGACCGCCAATCGGGTGGCCGCCATCCAATGTTCCCACTCGATATCGGTCAATCCGGCGGGGACCGTGCCATGACCGGGCAGCCTGATGGCTATGGAGACAAAACCGTGGTCACGGTACCGCCTGGCGATATGGCGCAGGCTATAGGGGGAGTCGGTCAAGCCATGGAGAAAAACGACTGCGCCTCGGACCGGGCCGTCGGGTTCGAGCTCGTACGATCGATTCCAATCCTGAGAAAATCTCCCTGGATAGATCGGGCTGCCGTCGAAATACCGATTGACTGGTATCCGGTCTTCCGGGGGCAGTTTCTGCGTGACTTCAGCCCGCACCGTCTCGAAGAGAGCCCCTTCCGCGTCAAGGTACTCGTTCCAACCGCCGTCATCGATTTCGTCGACGCTCAGTTCAGTGGGAACGTATTTGTGCCAAGGCTCAAGCGGCTGACCACGCTGGGAATCGTATATCCGGACGACAAGCAATGCTACGGCGACCATGGCTAGCAGCGCAGCAGTCCGCTTCAACATCCTTGCGGCCCAGATTCGCATGATGCTCACCTTCTTCCGTGTATCCAGGTTCTTTGTGCTCCGGTGAAAGCGTCCTGGGAGTCTGCCCGGACCATCCACCGATTCTTGAAATTTCGTTCATCCTCACGCAAAACAATAGATCCATGGTTCAAGTTTTCGCAGCGTCACTGGTTGGTTGAAAAAGCACTTATGGATATTAGAAAAAGAGTATCATACCAAGATGGCAGACTATTTGGATACTGACCGATAAACAACTCTTTTTGTAAAGGAATTCACGGAATGATTTCATTGGAAATGATATTGTTTCACTGAGCCAAAATATCGGAATGACAGATAAAAATATAAAGTATTATTTATAGAAAACGTTGTAGACATGTTTTTTAAAAATGAAATTTAGTGGAATTCGAAATAGCGAAAAATCTACCTCATTGAATGCTTATTGTTCTGATTACCAATGGCGTAATTTGTTTCAGAAATAGCTAAATCGACCCAGTTCAAGTGTCCGTCCGGAAAGCCCCACAAGCCACTGCATTTTGTTATCGAAGTTCGTGATCATTACAAAATGATGTGCTGAAGGCCAACTTCCGAAGAGACAATAAGTTACAGTGACCCAAATTCCGCAAAGATGCGGTAAAACAGAAAAAAGGGCGCAAGTATGCTTGTTGAATATGGAAAAGAACGATGGGCTCTGCGCCTGACATGGTCCAGAGTCGCCGCGATTTTACTGTATTTTGCCCTCACATTACTCTCTGTACCAATCAAATCCGCAAATGCCCAAAAGGCAGGGGACGCCGCTCCCGCAGTGGGGGAAATGGGTTACGAGCGTTTGGCGTTCGAGGCGGCCGACACCAATTCCGATGCTGTGGTCAGCGAGGGCGAACTCGCACGGGACGCGGCGGTCGGGTTCAGCTCTCTCGACAAGGACCGCAGCGGGACTTTGACACGAAGTGAGCTTGGACCACATGACCCAGCCAGATTCTCCCTTATAGACACCAATGGTGACGGCGTTCTGACCTTCTCTGAGGTGATGAGAAACAAGGCTCGGGCGTTCGCCGCCGGCGATAAGGATGGTGACGGTGGGTTGTCCCTCAAAGAAATGGTCGATGCCGCGAGTGCCGATCAAGGAGCCGTAAGATGAGAAAGCCGCATCACGCGTCCCATGTTGGACTGAGGATCACCTTGCTTGGGCTTCTCATCGGGTTGGCGCTGGCTGGCTGCGAGAACACCGGCGGCGGAACCGCGGCGGCCGGTATAGGCACCGTAGGCGGCGCCGCCGCGGGCGCCGGCGCCAGCAGGGCAATTTTTGGCAACAGCACGAGTGGCATGCTGATCGGGGCCGCTGCCGGGGGCCTCGCTGGTAACATGACCCTGGATCGACAAGCTGAAAATCGGCGGATACAGGAGGTCGAGGCCTCACGGGACGCCAGTGCTCGACGGCAACTCGACTTCGAGCGCCAACGTGCCTTGCAGGATGAAGAAGTCCGCCGAGAGATCGAGGAGCGGCGCCTTTTCGATCAATGGCAACGCGAACGCAATGGGTGAACTTAGCCCAAAGTCGCGGGAGGTTGGCAGGAGCGGATCATGGCCGACCGAGGGCATAATCCCGCCGTTTGGACTTAACACCAACTCGGGCTGAAATGTGAGATACGACAACGTTGTGCCTCATCAACGCATCACAATCAAATTCAGCCTTATGTAATAAAGACAATCATGTTTAAGTTATTTGAAGCCCTAAGGCTGCCTACGCCTTGATCTTTCCCATTATGTGTCGGTTGAGCGCAGTGCAGTTCCTGCTCTTTCGAATCTGTGTCTTTAAAAAAGGAGAAGTCATGCGCAAATCATCCAGGCGAAAGACCATAATTTTCACCAAGCTCATGGTGGTTGCCGTCGGTCTTTGTAGTTTCTCCGGTATCAGCTTGGCGGACGAAATGACTGTCGACGGTGTGAGCATGAGCCGCGGCTTACTGCTGACGAATGACGTCAACCTCAAGAACAGAGTCAAACTGTTCAAGGAGATTTGTCTGCTCAACGGTATGGACGTCAATGAGGACATCAGTCTGGTCAGCGGCTTCGCCCTTACCAGCGGTGTCACGCTCACGAAGGGCATGACTCTACCCAACGGCGCGATGATGCCGGATGGTGAGGTGGTGGCTGGAGGCACGACTTGGCCCAAGGGATCGATCTTGCCAACCGGCATGTTTCTGCCAGGAGGCACCAAACTGCCAGCGGGAATGTCTCTGCCGCCGGGTGCCTGCCTACCTGCCGGCACAACGCTGCCCGCCGGCGCATCCCTGCCAGCGGGAACCTTCATGTACATAGGCGATGTGGCTCCACCCATGCGTGCGCCGATCGATCTGACCGTAAAGAAGGTCAAGGTGCCTTACGCCACCGCGGTTTCGATGCAGTAGGCCTTACCCGGAACCCTGGGTCATGGTCGTATATGGAGTGGTCGGCATGCGGGCGGCCACTCCTTTCCAGCGGTCTTTCCTATCCGCGGACAGTAGGAAACTCATGGGCATCCGAAAAGTTGCGATTGCCTGTCAAGGCGGTGGAACGCATGCCGCGTTCACCTGGGGTGTGCTGAGAACAATTCTGGCGACGAAGAAGCGCTGGGACGCGAATCCACAGGATGGCGACACCTTCAAGATCATCGCGGTCAGCGGCACCTCGGCTGGCGCGCTATGCGCGCTCGCGGCGTGGTACGGTTTGGCTCCCAACACATCCGATGCGGACTGCGGAACCATCGACAAGGCCATCGAACGGTTGGATTTTCTCTGGACGACCTTCGCGGCGACCACCCCAGCCGAAGCCGCCCATAACAAGATGGTCGGAGCCCTCCTGCATTGGAAGTCGCAGGGGGTGCCTTTCCCAGGTTCCAACCCTTACGACACAAAGGCCAGCCTTGGTCTAACCGGCCTGTCCCTGATGGGCGTCCGCCACGAGTACCTGGGTTATCCGGCTCTTCTGAAAGCGGTATGTCCAGACTTTGACCGAATCGACTGGTCCCGGCTGTCCAGATCCGATCTGCGGATTATCGTCGGCGCGATCGAAGTTCTCAGCGGCAACTTCGAGATTTTCGACAGCGACAAGACCCTTGAACAAATGGGTCTGCTTCCGGACGGACGAGAGATCGATCAGTACGACAGTGTCCGATGGCGGATGCGTCGCTCGATCTCGCTGGAGGGCGTGGCGGCCTCGGGAACGCTTCCCGAGGTTCTGCCGGCGCAGGTCATCAGGAACGTGACGTTTCCGACGTGCGACGATGGCAGGATCATCACCCGCACCGGATATTATTGGGATGGCCTGTATTCACGCAATCCGCCCGTGCGGGACCTGCTGGATGCCCAGACACCGGACGAGAAACCGGATGAAATCTGGATCGTCCGCATCAATCCGCAGGAATTCACCGTCCCTTCGTCGAACATCAGTCTTGAGGACATCGACGATCGGGTGAACGACCTGTCCGGAAACCTGTCCCTGAACCAGGAACTGGACACCATCATGACGATCAACCAGTGGATCAGGAAGTACGGCAACGATCACCCTCCGCTGAACACCCGGAAGATCGTCGATGTCAGGACGATCAAGATGACGTCCGAAACCGCCTGGGGACTGAAGCACACCTCCAAATTCGACCGCAGTCCCGCCCATTTCGCCAGACTTCGCGAAGAAGGTCAAATGGTTGCGCAACAGTGGTTGGCGGACTGGCGGGCGTTTGGCGCGGGCTTCAACCGCTATCCGAACGACGCCCGCTATCCTGAATCCGCCTGACCCGAATACGCCCGATCTGAATCAGCCTGGACCGGGCTTGAACCGCTGGGTCTTCGCCGGGAATCGGTATCAAAGGAGAAGACCGTGAACCAAAGACGAAGCTGGATTTGCCCGTCGAGGCGGAACGTGGGGACCATGCCAGAGCCAGTGCCGGTGCCGGCGCCCGTGGTGCTGGCGCTCGCATCGCTGATGCTGCTGACGGCATGCGGGGGGGACGAAGAAACCGTGGCCGAGGCGATCCGTCCCGTGCGGGTGGTGACGGTCGAAAAGCGTGAGGCGGGCGAGACGGTCTCGCTGACGGGGCAGATCCAGGCGCAGGAGGAAGTCAGCCTGTCGTTCCGTGTCGGCGGGCGGATGCTCGAGCGCCCGGTCAACGTCGGCGACCGGGTGGAAGCCGGACAGGTGATCGCGCGGATCGATCCCGAACCGGCACGCAACGCCCTGCAAACCGCGCGGGCCAATCTTGCCGCCGCCATGGGGCAGGCGACCAGGGTGCGCAACGATTACGACCGGCAGGAAACCCTGCTCGCCCAGGGCTGGACCACCCGCGCCCGCTATGACGAGGCTCAGGAGGCGCGGAAGTCCGCCGAGGCGCAGCTCGACTCGGCCCAGGCCCAGCTCAACATAGCGGAGGACCAGCTTGGCTATACCGAACTGGTGGCGGACGGCCCCGGTATCGTCACCGCGCGGGGTGCCGAACCCGGCGAGGTCGTCGCGGCCGGCCGCATGATCGTGCAGCTGGCGCGTCAGGGTGGACGCGACGCCGTCTTCGACGTGCCGCCCCGGCTGATCCAGAGCGCGCCCGCCGATCCCGTGATATCGGTGGCGCTGACCTCGGACGTGAACGTCCGCACGACAGGCCGCGTGCGCGAGGTATCGCCCCAGGCCGATCCCGTGACCCGTACTTTCCAGATCCGGATCGGACTGAACGATCCACCTGAAGCGATGCGGCTCGGCTCCACCGTCGTCGGGTCGATGCAGCTTGGCGGCGCCGGCGCCATCGAGATCCCCGCTTCGGCCCTGACGCAATCCAACCGCCAGCCGGCGGTCTGGATCGTCGATCGGGCGACCAGCACCGTGGCGCTGCGCAACATCGACCTGGAACGGTACGATCTGGCACGGGTCGTCGTGGCGCAAGGGCTGGAGGCTTACGACGTCGTCGTCACCGCAGGCGTGCAGGCGCTTCGGCCCGGACAGCAGGTCCGCATCCTCGGCGCCGCGCAGGGGCCGACACCGTGAGCGGCTTCAACCTGTCGGAATGGTCGGTCGGAAACCGCTCCCTGGTTATCTTCTTCATGATCGGCATCGTCGTGGCCGGGGCTATGGCGTTCCTGAAGCTGGGCCGGGCGGAGGACCCCGTCTTCACCATCCGCACGATGGTCGTACAGGCGCAGTGGCCGGGCGCCACGCTGGACGAGACGCTCAAGCAAGTGACCGAGCGGCTCGAGCGGACGCTTCAGGAGATATCCAATCTCGACAGGCTGCGCAGTTACACCATCCCCGGCACCACCGTGATCTTCGTGGATCTCGTGGGCAACGCCCAGGGCCAAGCCGTGGCCGACACCTGGTACGATGTGCGCAAGAAGGTCGCCGACATGCGCCATACCCTCCCCGCTGGCATTGTCGGACCCGGCTTCAACGATGATTTCGGCGACACGTTCGGCATCATCTATGGCTTCACCGCCGACGGATTTACCCACCGCGAACTACGCGACCATGTCGAGGAGGTCCGTTCCCGCCTGCTGCTGGTGCCGGACGTTTCGAAGATCGAAATTCTGGGCGAGCAGGACGAACGCATCTTCGTCGATTTCTCGACGGAGACGCTGGCCGGGCTCGGGGTCGATCCCAGTGCGCTGATCGCGGCGCTTCAGGCGCAGAACGTGGTGCGCCCGGCCGGCGTGCTGCGCACCAGCGAGGAAGCGATATCCCTTCAGGTTTCGGGGGCCTTCAAATCCGAACAAGACATCATCGACGTCAACTTCACGGCGGACGGCCGTTTGCTGCGCCTGCGCGATCTGGCCGAAATACGCCGTGACTATGCCGACCCGCCGCAGCCGCTCTTCCGGGTGAACGGCGAGCGGGCACTTGGGCTCGCGATCGCGATGCGCGACGGCGGCGACATCCTGGCGCTCGGCGACAACATCGCGGCCGAGATGGCGAGCATCGTCGCGGACCTGCCGCTCGGCATCAATGCCGAGTTGGTGGCCGATCAGGCGAGCACGGTGGATGAGGCGATCAACGACTTCACCACCTCCCTGTGGCAGGCGATCCTCATCGTGTTGGCCGTCAGCTTCATCGCACTCGGCGTCCGCGCCGGCGCCGTCGTCGCCATCGCGATACCGCTGACGCTGGCGATCGTCTTCCTGGTGATGGACCTGATCGACATCGACCTCCAGCGGGTTTCGCTGGGCGCGCTGATCATCGCACTGGCCTTGCTCGTGGACGATGCCATGACGACCATCGACGCGATGACTCGGCGGCTGGCGGCCGGCGACCGGATGGAGGTGGCCGCGGTCTATGCCTACAAGTCGCTGGCTTTCGCCATGCTGGCCGGCACCTTCGTGACGATCGCGGGCTTCGTTCCCATTGGCTTCGCGCAGAGCTCGGCCGGGGAATACACCTTCTCCATCTTCGCAGTCGTCGGGGTGGCGCTGATCGCCTCCTGGCTCGTCGCGATGATCTTCGCGCCGCTCCTCGGCACGATGCTGCTGCGCGCGCCCAAGGCGGCCCAAAGCACCGAGCCGGGCGTCGTGCTGCGGCTGTACCGCCGCGTGCTGACCACCGCGATCCGGGCGCGCTGGCTGACGATCGCGATCACGCTCGGCCTCTTCGTCGCCTCGGTCCTGCTGCTGGGCCTCGTTCCCCGGCAGTTCTTCCCACCATCGGATCGCGTCGAGCTTCTGGTCGATTTCCGGCTGCCGCAGAACGCGTCGATCCATGCCACGCAGAGCACGATGGAACGGTTCGATGCGCTCCTTGCCGAGGAACCCGACATCGAGCGCTGGAGCAGCTATGTCGGGCGGGGCGCCATCCGCTTCTACCTGCCGCTGAACGTGCAGTTGGCCAACCCGTTCATCGGCCAATCGGTAATCGTCACCAAAAGCATCGAGGCGCGCGAGCGGCTGCAACCCAAGTTGGAGAAGCTGCTGGCCGAGGAGTTTCCGGAGGTCGTCGGGCGCGTCTATCCGCTGGAACTCGGGCCGCCCGTGGGATGGCCGCTCCAGTACCGCGTCAGCGGCCCCGATCCCGCCGAGGTGCGCGAAATCGCACTCAAGCTGGCGCAGATCATGGCGACCGCTCCGGAGACGCGGCGGATCAATTTCGACTGGATGGAAACCGCCCGTGAATTGCGCATCCGGATCGACCAGGACGAGGCGAGACGCCTGGGCCTGAGTTCGGCGGCCATCGCCACCGTGCTGAACACCGCGATATCCGGGACCACCGTCACCCAGGTTCGCGACGGGATCTACCTGATCAACGTGCTGGCCCGCGAGGCCCGTGGGCAGACCCTTTCCGTGGAGACGCTGCGCACCCTGGAAATAACGCTGCCGAACCAGCGGACCATCCCGCTGAAGCAGTTCGCCACGTTCGAATACGCCCAGGACTTTCCGCTGGTCTGGCGGCGCAACCGGGTGCCGACGCTGACATTGCAGGCCGACGTGGCGGGGGGCGCCTTGCCCGAGACCGTCATCGACGCGTTGGCGCCCGAGATTGAAAGGCTGTCCGAGACCTTGCCAAAGGGCTACAGCATCGAGATCGGCGGCATCGCGGAGGAAAGTGCCGAGAGCAGCGCTTCGGTCTTCGCGGTGGTGCCGCTGATGGTGTTCCTGGTGCTGATCGTGCTGATGCTCCAACTCCGGAGCTTCCAGCGCCTGTTCCTCGTGCTGAGCGTGGTGCCGCTCGGGCTGATCGGCGTCGTCCTGGCGTTGCTGCTGTTCGTTCAGCCGCTCGGCTTCGTCGCCATCCTGGGTATCCTGGCCCTGGTTGGCATGATCGCGAAGAACGCGGTGATCCTGATCGAGCAGATCGAGGCGGAGCGGAAGTCGGGACGGAGCGTGACGGACGCCGTGGTCGAGGCGAGCAGTTCCCGCTTCCGCCCGATCATGCTGACGGCGGCCTCCACCGTGCTCGGGCTCATCCCGATCGCCTTCACGGTGTTCTGGGGATCGATGGCCTTCGCGATCATGGGGGGACTGCTCGTCGCCTCGATGCTGACGCTCGTCTTCCTGCCGACGCTGTATGTGACGTGGTTCAGCCGCCAGGAGAAAAACCGGGAGGTACCGCAATGAGTGGAGAGACGGCAATCGGAGAGCACGCGATGCAGGCCGAAAAAGCCGGCGGCGACATCGAGATCAGGCTGCGCAGCCTGTCGCAGATCTTCAACGACCTGGACCCGTCGCCGTTCCGCGAAGGCAGCCTCACGACGGAAGCGGTCGAGTATCTCCTCCTGAAGGCAAAGGAACTGCCGGAGAAGCAGCCTGTCCGCATCGTCATCCACCTGCCGGCCGCCGAAGCGGCGGAGCGCTCGGCGGCCAGTATCGCCGCTACCATGACCAGCCATTTCGACTGGTGCGCGAAAGTCGAGTCAAAGAAGATCAGCGAGTTGTTCAGGGCCGGCCGGCGCGCGGGACTGATTGGCTTCGCGACGCTCGCCACGTGCCTGCTGCTCGCTTGGCACGTGACGGAAAACCTGCCCGCGCGCCCGATCACGCGGATCGTCCAGGAAAGTTTCGTCATTCTGGGATGGGTCTCGATCTGGAAACCGCTCGAGATGTTCCTGTACGAGTGGATGCCTCCGGACCGCCGCCGGCGCCTTTTCCTCCGCCTCGCCGCCGCCGAAGTCGTCGTCCGCCGGTGATCTCGCGAGCCGGCATCCTCTCCGTGGCACTTTGCCTGCTCCTCGCGGCCGGCTGCGCCCAGCACCCGCCAGCGGACCAAGCCGCATCGGATGCCGCGTCACACTATGACTATCCCTTTGACAATCCGTGGACCGCGACGGTGCTTGGCACGCCGTCGCAGTTTCAAGCCCAGCTCCCGGCGGACGCCAGGATCGATCGGCGGACCCTCCGGGTTTTCGAAGGCGGCGAGGCGCCCGAAGGGTTCTGGCACAACGACCGCCTTCAATATTCGACCCTCCTTCAGGATGGCGAAGCGCCGCTGGTCTTCGTGATCGCGGGCACCGGCGCCGACGACCAGTCCCGCCACATGCTGATGCTCGGGCAAGCCCTGCATGCGGCCGGCCTGCATGTCGTCCTCCTTCCGTCGCCGACGCACGCGAACTTCATCGTCAACGCCAGTGCCACGCATCTGCCGGGCTATCCGGAATCGGACGCCGCAGACTTGCTCAACGTCATGCGTCTGGTCGACAACCGGCTGAGAGAATCATCCGTCGGCATTTCCCGATATTATCTGACCGGCTACAGCCTGGGCGGGTGGAATGCCGCCTATGTCGCGAAGCTGGATGAAGAACAGGCCGGCCACCCGAGGCAAAGCGTCGAAAGATCCGGCTTCGGATTCGAACGGGTCCTCCTGATCAATCCTCCCCTCAGCGTCTACCATTCCGTGAAGGAGATCGACGCCATGCTGGAGCGTGGCCTGCCCGACGGGATCTATGGGTTGGACGCTTTCCTGAACCGGGCGCTCGCCCGTCTGGCGGCATATCCGAGCGCCGACGCGCTGAATTTCCAGGATCCGGATTTCATGGTCGCGGCTTACCAGCGGATGCGCCCCACCGAGGACCAGCTCGCCGCCGTGATCGGGCTCGCTTTCCGGCTGGCCGCCGCCAACCTTGTTCTCACCTCCGACGTGATGACGCAGGCCGGGTACATTTTCCCCCGGAACCGCCCGTTCCTGTCCAAGACGCCCATGTCGGACTATCTGGCCGTGGCGCTTCGAACGAGCTTGCTCGACTACTTCGACGACATGCTGGCGGAGAATTATTTGCCTAGGAAACCAGGACGCTCACGGCGGGATCTGCTCGACGGGACAAGCCTCGCCACCATCGGGGAGTGGCTGTCGCACCAGGACAGGATCTGGCTGATTACGAACCAGGACGACATCATCCTGGCGCCGGGCGACCTGGACGAACTTCTTCGGCTGTTCGGCCCGCGCACCCGGATTTTTCCCAACGGGGGCCATATGGGAAACCTCCAGCACCGCGCCGTGACCGCCTTCATAACCGACTATTTCACTCGATGAGGCGCCATATGCTTCCGCGCTTCGCCGGGCCAAATCCCCTGGTTCCGATTTCCCTGGTCCTTCTGCTGGCGACCGGCGGATGCTCCGGTTCATCCGGGACCGGACAGTATGAGCCCCCCCGCAGGAGCCTGGACACGGTATCAACGGATCCCGCCCAGGCTCGCGACGTCCTGCTCGTTTCCGACCCCCTGGAGGGCGCCAACCGCCGCGTTTACAAGTTCAACGCCCAACTCGACCAGTACGTCCTCGTTCCGGTTGTCGATGCCTACCAGTTCGCCGTCCCCAGCTTCCTACGCCGCAGGGTAACGTCGTTCTTCCTGAACCTGGGCGAGATCAGCATCTTCACCAATTCGGTGCTTCAGGCGAGCCCGAGCAAGGCGACCCCGACGCTGGGCCGATTCATGATCAATTCGACCTTCGGGCTCTTCGGCCTGTTCGACGTCGCCACCGAACTCGGCATCCCCCGGCAGATCGCCGATTTCGGCCAGACGCTGGCCGTCTGGGGCGCGGACACCGGACCCTACCTCGTGCTGCCCGCCCTTGGTCCTTCCAACATGCGCGACGCGGTCGGAACAGCGGTGGATTGGGCGACGCTCTCTTTCGCCATTCCCAGTTCGATCCTGGACAAGACCGTCTATGACTACGCTCCGACCGGGTTGCAGCCGACCGACGCCCGCTATCGGATCCCTTTCCGCTATCATTCGACGGGGTCGCCTTTCGAGTACGAACTGGTCCGGTATGCGGCGACGGTCGCGCGGAAAATCGAGATCAACAGCCCGTCTCCGCTTCCCGAGTTTCCCGAGTGAGCGAGGGCGTGTCGGTCCAAACGATCTGATGACGATGTCTCGGAAGAATGCAAGCTGAGGCGAAGTTTTATGAAAGGTCGGTTTCGCTGGTGGACTGCGGCACTGCTGATCGTGGGCGCATCGAGCCCCGTGGTTTTCCAGGAGAGATCCGGGGAGAGCGAGCCCGGCTGGGTCACCCGTCAGATCCAGGACTTGCTGAGCGGCCCTGGCCGCGTCGTAACGATCGGCAGTCTCGGTTCAAGCTGGAGCCTCGATGTCGCCATCCGTGACCTTGCCATCGCCGACGACAAGGGCGTCTGGCTGAACGTCGATCAGGCGAAGCTGTATTGGGAACCGAGCGCCCTGTTCCGCCGCGAGTTCCGGATCCGCGGCCTCGACCTCGACCGCATGACGCTGGAGCGCCTACCGGAAACTTCGCCCAGTGATGAACCCTTCACCCTGCCGCGATTGCCCGACATGCCGGTGGGTCTCGACCTCCAACGCTTCTCGGTCGGGAAGCTCGATCTGGGAGCCTCCGTGCTCGACGACGAAGCCGTCAGCCTGACGATCGACGGCAGCGCCAAGCTGGGACGCGCCGGGCATGGCGTCACGGCAAACTTCAGGATCGACCGGTTGGACAAGCAGGGTAGAGCCAAGCTGGAGATGGACTATGCGCCGACCACCGAACAACTCGACCTCGATGTGATCGTTGAGGAACCGGAAGGCGGCCTGATCGCCAGGGTCGCCGGCATCCCAGGGCTGCCGCCGGTCAACGTCGCCTTGCGCGGTTCCGGGCCGCTCTCCGACTGGGACGGACGACTTGACGGCCATGCCGGCGACGTTGCCCAAATAGGAGCCGACGCCAATATCCGAGGCATCGCGACCGCCGAAGGCGGCCAGGGCTGTGGATTGACGATCCGTGGCGATGCCGCCTTCTCCCGGATGCTCGATCCGCAGGCTGCCCAGATCGTCGGCGACAGCGTGGAGTTCCAGGCCGAGGCCGCGATCGACCCGAACCGCCAGATCGCCCTGACCCCCGCCCGAGTGACGATGGCTGCCGGAACCCTGAACCTTTCCGGTGCCTACCGGTTCGACCTGCGGGAACTGGATTTCGACTACGGGGTGGAAGCGGGTCCCGACTCTTCCCTGCGGGCTCTGGCGCCCGGCCTGAGCTGGGATACCATCCGCCTGTCGGGGGAAGTTGCCGGCCTGCTCGATCAGGCCGGCTCGACCATAGCCGTAGCGCTGAATGGCGGCCTGACCAACCCGGCCATGGCCGGCGACCCACGACTGGCGCAGGTGGCTGGTCCCGAGGTCAAGATCGTCGGCAATGCCGTGATCACGCCCGGTACCGGCGAAATCCGCGTTCTTGGCCTGAGAGCGGACGCCACAGCCGGAGCCGTCACGGCTACCGCCCTCATCCACGAATGGGACAGGGCGGTCAACGTGCAGGCGTCCCTCGACGTACCGGACCTTTCCCGCCTCGCCGGCGTGGCCGGCGTCCCGCTCGAAGGCGCCGCAAGGCTCAACGCCGATCTCAGCGGCGGCAACGGGGCGATGCTGGTTCGAGCCGACCTGTCCGGCGATGTGATCGATTTGCGGACCGGCACGCCGCCGGCCGACGCACTGGCCGGCGGCAAGATGGATCTCGTTGGACTGGTCACCGTCGGCACAGATGGATCAGTAGATCTGTCCAACCTGAAGATCGACGGGCAGCACATGGCACTGACGGTATCCGGCACCCTCAAGGAGAACACCCTCAATGCCAAGTGGCGCGCCAGCCTACCGCGCCTCGCCGTCCTGGCCGGGCCACTGCAAACCCCGATAGCGGGCTCGACCGTGCTGGACGGCGCCGCCTTTGGCCCGCTCGACGCGCTGGAAGTTCGGGCCGATCTCGCCGCCCGCGACCTGCTCCTGTCCAGCCGCACCGTGCCCCGCGCCGATCTGGCGGTCCGGGCAACCCATCTGCCGGGTTCGCCGCGCGGCACCCTGACGGCCCAGGCCGTCGTTGACAAACAGCCGTTCGACGCCCGGACGGCTTTCGCGCTGGAGGGAGAAAGGCTGAACCTGACCGACATCTCGCTGGGGATGGAGCAGAACCGCATCATGGGTGCTATCCGCGTGGCGCTGGACCGCATGACCGCTTCGGGGAAACTGGGCGGCGACATGCGCGACCTCGGAGTCTTCTCCGCCTTGGCCGGCCAGACCCTGGGCGGTAACGGGCGGCTTGACGTCAAGCTGGACGACCCCAGGGGACTGCAGGCCGCGACCGCCATGGTACGGGGCCGGAACATCTCCATTGCCGGGCCGCAGGGTCCCGTCCTGACCGTCAAGCGGCTGAACCTCGACGCCGACGTCAAGGACGTGCTGGGAGCGATGCGGTTCAACGCCCAGCTTGATAGCTCCGGCGTCACCGCCGGCGGCGCCGATCTGGCGACGCTTACGGCATCCGCTTCCGGCACGCCCGCCAAGGCGCGGTTCCAGGCGCAGACGAAGGGGAAAGCCGGGTTTCCGGCCCAACCGGCGCGGATGGCTCTCTCCGGGAGCTTCGGTCAGGAAGGCGCGCTCCGGAAGCTCCGGATCGACAAGCTGGACGGCGCCTATGGCGCCCAGCCGTTCCGGCTGGTCAACCCCGCCACCGCGGCCATCGGCCCGAACCGCTACGAGGTGCGCAACCTGCTTCTCGCCAGCCGCAAAGGCCGCATCGCCCTTGATGCGGGTCTCGTCCGCGATGCTCTCGAAGGCACGGTGATCCTGACGCGGGCACCGTTGTCCCTGTTGTCCCTGGCGACCCCCGACCTGGAGTTGGGTGGGCAATTGGACGGCAAAGCAACCTTCACCGGCACCATCGCCGACCCACGCGCCGACCTGGACCTGAAGATCACCGACATGTCGCTGGAAGGCGGCGAAGCCGCCGGCCTGAGCGGGATCGACATCGACACCACGGGCCGCTGGCGGAACGGCAGGCTGGCTCTGGACGGCAACGCCAGGACGCGCAAGCGCGGCGGCATCGACATGAAGCTTCAGGCCGATGTCCCGCTGGTGCTACGCCAGGAGCCGCTTACCCTGGACCTGCCACGGAACGCCCCGATCAGCGCCGCTCTTAGCGGCGATGTCGAGCTTGTGACCTTGAACGACCTGCTAGCCACATCAGGCGACCAAGCGCAGGGGCGGCTCGACGTCGATCTTACCCTCGGCGGTTCGCTGGGCGATCCGCAGCTCGGCGGCGATGCCCGGATCGCCAACGGACGGTACGAGAACCAAGCGGCGGGCATGGTGATCAGCGGGATCACCATGCGGGTGCGCGGCGATGGCACGCGCCTGACCATCAGCCGTTTCGATGGACAAACCCCGGACGGCGGTACCGTCAAGGTCTCCGGCTCGGTGAACGTCGATCCGGCCGATGCCCAAGCCTTCGACATCAGCGTCGGCGCCAGCAACGCCCAACTCGTTCGGATCGACCTCGTCACGGCGCAGATCGACACGCTGCTGAGCCTGACCGGGCCACTTGCCAGTCCCCTGCTGCAAGGGCTGGTCACTATCGTACGCGCCGACATCCGGATACCGGAGCGGATGCCGTCCAGCGTGGTCGAGATCCAGGTAAAGGAAATCAACCGGCCGGGTGGCGACCCGGCCCCGGTGGAGCCGGCTGGGGTCGGGACGTCGCCGTTCCAGCTCCGGCTCGACCTGGCCGTCAAGGCGCGGAACCAGATCTTCGTGCGCGGCCGGGGGCTGGCAGTCGAACTGTCGTCCGACGTGACGGTCGGCGGCATGGCGGCCAAGCCGGACCTCGGCGGCGGGCTGAGGCTGGTCAACGGCTCGCTCGAACTGCTGACCCTGTGGTTCGAGTTCATCCAGGCCAATATCGATTTCGCCGACGGCGTCGGCGTCGATCCGATGCTGGACATCAGCGCCCAGGCACGGGCCGCCGACGTCACGGCGAGGGTCGGCTTGACGGGCAGGGCTTCCGCTCCCCGGATCACGCTGACCTCGACGCCGGAACTGCCGGAGGACGAGATCCTTGCGCGCGTCCTGTTCAACAAGCCGCTCGGCAACCTGAACGCGGTCGAGGCCGTCCTGATCGCCCAGTCGATCAGCCGTCTTACCGGGATCGGGGGCATTGGCGGCGGCACACCCGGTATCTTCAGCCAGATGCGCAGATCGCTGAGCCTCGACCGGCTCAGGCTGGTGGCCGACAACCAGGGCGACGGCGTATCGGGTACCGCGGTCGCCGCCGGCCGCTACATAATGCGCGACGTCTATGTCGGCGCCGAACAGCGCGTCGGCGAGGCGGGCAGCCGCGCCGTGGTGGAGATCAACCTGACCCGGAACGTGAGGATCCGCACCGATGTCGGAACCAACTCGGGCGGCAATATCACGGTGCTGTACGAGTGGGAATACTAAGGGAATGCCACGCCCCCCGGCATGCCGGTCCGCCGAAGGACCGCTCGACAACCAGGAACGAAGCCGCCCGCCTCAGCCGGCTGGAGCATCATGGCACTGGGCACCTGTGACCTTCGATCGCGACGCCGAGTTCGCCGCTTGGCGCACGTCGCAAAATGCCACTTCTGCGATCCTCGCAGTCACTGGCAGAAAGGTGGTGCGGAGCATGCCAACGGACGCATCCGGCGGCACCTGCCCCTCGCGAGCGCGGCCGGGGAACGCCCATCGGCCGCGCTGGCGAAGGTTGCCGAGCGGCTCAACACAACTCCACGCCGCCGCCTCGATCACCGCAATCCGGCCGGGGTCTCCGCCTCGAATCCCGCCGGCCTGCCGGCTCTGTTGCAGCTTTTCGCGGGTCAGTGGATTGGATAGAAGGGCGTGCTTTGGGGCGAGGGAAACGACCAAGGCCTGCTGAGTCGGAATAACCCGTCAAGAGCCTGCAGTTCAAGGTGGGAGTGATCCTGTGGGCGATACGCTGGTATCCACGGTCCCCGCTCTCGTATCGCGATCTTGAACTGATGCTTCGGGACCGCTGCGTGTTGGTCGACGGCCGGACCATCGACTTCCGGCTAAGCGCTCGGCGCGACACTGCTTCCGCCAAGCTCTTATTTCGCAGGGGCGCTGACCCGGCCAAACACGGTTGACCCGCTCACCATCACGATTGACAGCAACGCCGCCTATCCGAAGGCGGTCGCCAACATGAAGAAGGACAAGCGGCTTTGGCGTTTCTACAGCCTGCGCTAAGTCAAGTATCTGAACAACATCGTGGAACAAGATCACCAGCGAATAAAATGGCTGGTCCGCACGGGCTTGGCCTTCAAGGATTTTCGGTCCGCGTGGCGCACCCTGGTTGGTTGAGAGACTCTGGTGATGATGAGAAAAGGGCAGGGAAAAGGTGTTGGTGAGCGCAACATCGTCACCCAGGCCGCCTATGGGCACTGTCACGGAAACCGTGGCGCTCCATCAGCGACGACGATAACCTACCTGGATGCAGCGGATCTCATACGCCCGTCATAAGTTCCCGCCGACCGTCATTCGGCATGCCGTATGGCTTTATCCTCGGTTCACGCTGAGCTACCGGGATGTTGAGGACTTGCTGGCCGAGCGGGGACTGGATGTTTCGTACGAAACGGTCCGACGCTGGGTCGGCAAGTTCGGCCCGGCGATCGCGCGGAACCTCCGGCGACGGCGGTGCGAGCCCAGTGCTCGCTGGCATCTCGATGAGATGGTGGTGTGCGTTGCCGGCAAGCGGATGTACCTGTGACGGGCGGTTGATGATGAGGGCGAGGTGCTGGAGGTCCTGATCCAGCGGCGACGGAACAGGGCCGTGGCCCGAAAGCTCATCCGCGAGCCGCTCAGGAAACACGGCTTCGCGCCGACCCGGATCACGACCGATAAGCCGCGCTCCCACGGGGTCGCGCTCAAGGAGATCGGCGTGAGCGCCGACCATGAACGAGGCGTCCACCAGAACAATCGGGCCGAGGTTTCCCACCAACCACTCCGCCGACGGGAACGGAAGATGCGGCGCTTCAAGTCGCCCGGTTCCGCCCAGCGCTTCGTCTCCATGCATGCCGCCACCCACGACACTTTCAACATCCAGCGCCATCTGATTTCCCGCCGAACCTCGCGCGCCTTCCGGGCGCGGGCCATGGCCGAGGGGAATGCCGCGGTCGCCGCCTGAACCAGTCGACGGGTCCCGGCCCTCCGCGCGTCGGGTCACTTCGCGTGACAAGGCCCTCCGGAGCGGTCGTGATCATGACGGTGTCGGCGGATGGCACGACGTGTTGAGCCAGTATGCCAGAGGGAATCAAGGGGTGAATTTACTTGGACAAGCCTGTAATCCGATCAAGGGGGTGTTCCTGTTATGTGCGCCTCCCACGCCGTTTTGCCCACCAGCGTCATCAAGATTGCGGAAGAGCCGGATTCCGAAGCCGATTGACACAAAGCCGATGTGCAGCTTGCGCCAGGAGCGCCGCCTGCTGGTGTCGTACTTCTCGACCAACCACTCGCCCGGGCCACCTAGTTTCAACCCGGAACTGTCCACCATCAAGTGGATCGGCCCGCCAGTCGCGTGGGGCTGCGCCGGCGCCTTCAGGCTCTGGGCTAGCCGGCTGAGGGTGGAGAAGTTTGACATCAACAGGTTGAGGCCAAGCAGCCGCGGGATCGAACCGATCAGTCCCTCGGTCTGGCGCGGCGCCGAGCGGAACCCCGCTCGCAACATCAGACCTGTCGTGGTCGCGAGATCGGAGTAGTGCGGGTGTCCGCCCGGCGTGGTACGCGGCGCGGCTTTTTAGGCAGCAAGGCGGCGTCCGTGAACCACACGGTCCGACTGCCCCGCCGAGGCGGCGCCTCATTGTATGCTGCCCAATTCGTTACCCGCCGCTTCGGCCGCGGAATGCGGTGGCGGCGGGCAGCATTCACTTTGTGCGGCATGACAACGAGATCCGAATGGCAGGAACGGTCCCCCCTACGCCATCCCGCCCAGCCGTGCATCACGCTGACTCAAGCCGGCAGCGAACTGATGGGCGACTTGCGATACGCGTGCGCCATAGAGGCGGGCGGTCTCGAGATCGCCCACCGACATTTCACTCGGAGCGGCGTCGGCGTCGGACTGAGCCATCGGCGCGATGTACGAGCCCATCCGGTTCGGATCGTCGCGCTTAGAGGCCTTCACATTGGCGGGCTTGATGGCGAGGCTGACCCACAGGCCCCCGTGCTGCCCGGCGAGGAGCACGAAGTACTGAAGCGTGTTGAGCTTATCGCCGTTGATGCTGGCGCTGTTGGTGAAGCCGCCGAAGATCTTGTCCTTCCACTTGTCGGCGAACCACGGCTTGGAGGAGGTGTCGGCGAACTTTTTGAATTGCCAGCTCGGGCCTCCCATGTAGGTCGGCGCGCCGAAGATGATCGCGTCCGCGGTATCAAGCGCTGCCCATCCTTCATCCGTAAGATCTCCGTCCGAATCGATGGCCAGCAGCGTTCCGCCAGCGCCCTCGGCGACGGCTTCGGCCATCCGACGCGTGTGGCCATAGCCGGAGTGATAGACGACGATCGTGTTGATTGCTGGCGTGTTCATATCGGCCTCCTGGGGCGTTGTTGTTTCGACCCGAGACAGGCTCACTGATCGGGCATCTTCAGCTCCGATCTAATGTTTTCTTAAGGCGGTATAAATCCTCTCAATTAGAACGGATTGTTTCTCTTGATTCGACCAATGAGTTTGGCGTCCGGCTCTACGCCATAGCTTCTGGACGTTTTGGAAGGCGACGATGGCGCTCAAGCGGGCATCTGGCGACATGTCGCCCGGCCGGTGGGAGTCCTTCCACGCCGGCGTGATTCCTTGGCGATCATATTGAGGCGCGCGGGCTTGAACTTCCATCCAGGTACGGCGCCATCGTCGTCTCGATCCAGGACATGAGGGCGCGCACCCGCCGCGACATGTTTCGACGATGTGCCACCACGAACCAAACTTGCAGCGGCTCAGGCGGAAGATCGGGCAAGATTCGCACCATCTCGCCGCTCTCGAAATAGGGCGACATTGCCGCCAATCCCGCCTGGACAAGACCCACGCCAGCGACTCCCGCCGCGTGATAAGCTTGGACGCTGTTGACACTCAGCGCGCCCGGAAGCGCCAGCGACGAGTAACCATCCCCGTCCGGATACTCCCAGCCGAACGGCTTCGACCCCAGCGTCGGCGTGTAATGAACGGTGGCGTGGCCTTGGCTCACAAGGTCTTCGAGCGTGTGAGGCGTGCCGCGCCGGGCGAGGTAGGCGGGACTGGCCGCATTGACCATTCGCAACGCGCCTATAGGACGCGCAATTAAGGTCTCATCGACAACCGGTCCGATTCGTACGACACAGTCGAAGCCTTCCTGGACCAGATCAACGCGCCGGTCCGTGCTCGATATTTCCAGTTCGAGTTCTGGATTTGCCGCCATGAATTGCGGGATGGCAGGGATGAGGGTCGAGCGCGCAAGTTCGGTGGGTAGATCGACACGCAGCCTGCCCCGTAGCGAGGTGTGCTCGCTCGCGAACATGGAACGAAGATCTTCGGCGTCCGCGAGCAGGTCTCGGGCACGGGTGTAGAACGCACGGCCATCTTCAGTCAGTTGAACCGCGCGGGTTGTCCGATGGAGCAGCGCCGCACCGACGTCCACCTCAAGCTGGCGTACCGTGGTCGAGACGCGGCCCTTGTGAATGCCAAGGCTCTTCGCGGCTTTCGTGAAGCTCGCCATCTCGGCGACCCGAGCAAAAATCTGGAGCGCATCCAAGTCGTGCATTGTCACTACTCTGAGAAACAGTCCATTCGTTATGCGCTCTTTTATAGCAGTATCGTGAAACAGCATATCCACTCCAGAGACGACTGAGCTCTGGTCTAGGCCCGGACAGGTCCGAACAATCGCCCCGCCCTGCGGATCTGGCGCCAATAGAAGGACAGTGAGTGTGAGCAAGTTTGCTGGGCGCCAAAGGCACCGTCAACTTGATTGGCGCCTGACCTCGGTGGGGCAGCGTGCGGATGTAGGCGTGCATCTGGCCAGTGATTATGCGGCCAGTGGCGCGCCGGCGACCTCGACCCAGACGGCGAAGGCTTGGGCTCGGGCGGTGCGGTAGTCGGAGGCTGTGCGGTGGTCGCGGCGGAGGTGGAAGAGGTTGTTGATCGGGTCGTGGATGGACAGGAATCGCTGGACCTGACGGGCTGATTTGAAGCGCTTCATCCGCCGCTCGCGTCGTCGGGTCGGCTGGTGCGAATTCTCGGCCCGGTTGTTGATCACCTTGTGCTGCCGGTGCTCCACCCCCGGCATGACGTCCCGCTTGGCTGCGGCGTAAGACTTCAGCTTATCGGTTACCATCACACGGGGCGCCCAGCCCTGCTTCTTCAGCAGCTTGCGCAGCAAGCGCTTGGCCGCTTTGGCGTCGCGCCGGCTCTGGACGAGCACGTCAAGCACGAAGCCGTCCCGGTCGACCGCCCGCCACAGGTAGTGCCTCTTGCCGGCAATAGTCAGGACAACCTCGTCGAGGTGCCACTTGTCGCCTCGGCGCGGGGCCCGCCAGCGCAACTGATCCGCGATGCCGCGGCCGAACTTAAGGGTCCACTGCCGCACCGCTTCGTGGCTGACGGTGATGCCGCGGGCCGCCAGCATCTCCTCCACTTTCCGCAGGCTCAAGGGGAACCGGAAGTAGAGCCACACCGCCATCGCGATGACCTCGGCGGGGAAGCGGTAGCCGGCATAGCGGCGATCACGAGGCGTCGTCATGGTGATCTATAACCTGCCACGACCGATCCCGCCAGCTCGTCCGCCGCCAACTTGACGGTGCCCCTCGACGATACGCAAGCTCAGCGGAAGACGAAGATAAAGGCGGACCGCATAGGTGATCAATTCGGCAGGGAACTGGTAGCCGACGTGGGAAGTAGCAGGGATCGTCGTCAACTCCGTCCCATGCCCGCCAGCCACCCGCCTTCGCGAGCCCCGGCGCTCAAGTTGACGGTGCCGCCGAGGGCAATTTGCCGTTCCTCCGAATCACGATTAGGAGCGCGGTGGCATGCGATCCACATCCCGGTTGGATGTCGCCTGATCCCGCGCATCGGGAGCGCGCGCGGCATCGTGCCGCTGAAGCACAGCATCGACCGCTCCGGGGTCGATCGAAAGCGCCTGCGACAAGAGCCGATCAGCTTCGGCATCATGGCCTTGAGCCTGTTCATGCAGCCCTTGTTCAGCCAATCTCCAGGCGTGCGACGATACGGCCTTGGGATCGCCGTCCCGCATATCGTCACCCTGTATGTTGTTGTTCATGTGGACCTCCTTTGTCGGGATAACAGCCGGTCGCACCAGCTGTTGCGCGATCGCCAGCGTTGATAAGCGGGACCTATCCTTCACATGGCACTGACGTGCCAGATGCGGGAGGCCGTCCGTGTCATCATGCTACCGTATGGGCGTAGTCACATTAACTCGAAATGCGAATTGATCGCACAATGATATGTCATTCCAAGAGTTTGTTACGCAAGGATAGGCGATTTTCTGGTGTAAGGTGAGAATGAAAGCCTCAGGCGCGGGTGCCGTCGGAATTTAATGTGACAACTCCAGGCCGAGGGTCGCCTGCAAAGTTATCAACATCATGATCTGCCTTGGCGTGCCGATTAGCCGCCGGATCACCTGATCCCGGCGGGGAGGGGCGAAATTTTCCCTAATGCTGATTTCTGCACCATAGTCCGTCAACGTTCTCAACCGAATGCTCGACCTCGGAAGTCCGGTTTCCGTCCGAGCCGCCTGATGATCAAGGGACCAGGGCAGCACTCCGCTCTATGGCCTCCGTGCACCAGAGCAGCAAAGGGCGCCTCAAGTCAACTTGAAGCGCCCTTTGCGTCCGTTGCAAGTCAGATCGCGGTCAGGCTCAGTCGGGAGCTTCCGGGATCATTCCAGTCCCCGCGCGAGATCGAAGCGGTCGGCATTCATCACCTTGGTCCAGGCCGAGACGAAGTCCTTCGCGAACTTCTCCTTGGAGTCGCCGCAGGCATAGACTTCGGCGAGGGCGCGGAGTTGCGAGTGCGACCCGAAGATCAGATCGACGCGGGTTGCAGTCCATTTCAGCGACTTGGTCTCGCGGTCCAGGCCCTCGTAGACCCCCTCCGCGTTGGGGGGTTGCCACTCCGTGCCCATGTCGAGCAGGTTGACGAAGAAGTCGTTCGTCAGCGCTTCGGGTCGGGTGGTGAACACGCCGTGCCTGCTGTTTCCGGCATTGGCGCCGAGAACGCGCAGGCCGCCGACGAGGACGGTCATCTCCGGTGCCGACAGGCGCAGCAGGGCCGCCCGGTCCACCAGCGCCTCCTCGGGCTTCATGAACTGCTGCTTCTTGCTGTGGAGATAGTTGCGGAAGCCGTCGGCTCGCGGTTCGAGCGGCGCGAAGGAGTCGATGTCGGTCTGCTCCTGCGACGCGTCTGTACGCCCCGGCATGAAGGGAACCTGCACGGACAGACCGGCGTCCTTCGCGGCCTTCTCGATAGCGGCGCCACCGGCGAGAACGATCAGGTCGGCGAGCGAGATCTTCCTGCCGCCGTCGGCGGACGCGTTAAAGTCGCTCCGGATCCCCTCGAGCGTCTGCAGGACCGTTCCGAGCTGCGCCGGGTGATTGACCTCCCAGTCCTTCTGCGGGGCGAGGCGGATGCGCGCGCCGTTGGCGCCGCCGCGCTTGTCGGAGGCGCGGAAGGTCGAGGCCGAGGCCCAGGCTGCCGAGACGAGCTGCGAGACCGACAGGTCGGACTCGAGGACCTTGGCCTTGAGCGCGGCAACGTCGCCTTCATCGACCAGCGGGTGGTCGACAGCCGGGACCGGGTCCTGCCAGATCAGCGTTGCCTTCGGCACGAGCGGGCCGAGGTACCGGGCGACCGGCCCCATGTCACGATGGGTGAGCTTGAACCAGGCGCGGGCGAAGGCATCCGCGAACTGGTCCGGGTTCTCGTGGAACCGGCGGGAGATCTTCTCGTAGATCGGGTCGAAGCGCATCGACAGGTCGGTCGTCAACATGGTCGGCAGGCGCTTCTTCGACCCGTCGAAGGGGTCCGGGATCGAGGGCTCGGTGTCCTTCGCCCGCCACTGCCACGCGCCGGCCGGGCTCTTGGTCAGCTCCCACTCGTACTTGAAAAGGTTCTCGAAGTAGTAATTGCTCCACTTCGTGGGCGTCTGCGTCCAGATCACTTCCGGGCCGCCGGTGATGGCGTCGGCCCCATAGCCCGTGCCGTGTTTGCTCTTCCAGCCTAGGCCCTGATCCTCCAGCGCGCCGGCTTCCGGTTCCGGACCCATGAAGGACGGGTCGCCCGCGCCGTGCGTCTTGCCGAAGGTGTGGCCGCCGGCGATCAGCGCCACGGTCTCCTCGTCGTTCATGGCCATTCGGTAGAACGTCTCGCGGATGTCCTTGGCCGCCGCGACCGGGTCGGGCTTGCCGTTGGGCCCTTCCGGGTTGACGTAGATCAGGCCCATCTGCACCGCGCCGAGCGGCTCGGAGAGCTGGCGCTCGCCGCTGTAACGCTCGTCGCCGAGCCAGGTTCCCTCGGGACCCCAGAAGAGCTCTTCGGGCTCCCACACGTCCACGCGGCCGCCGGCGAACCCGAAGGTCCTGAAGTCCATCGATTCGAGCGCGACGTTGCCGGCCAGGACCATCAGGTCCGCCCAGGAGATCTTGCGCCCGTATTTTTGCTTGATCGGCCAGAGCAGGCGGCGCGCCTTGTCAAGGTTCGCGTTGTCCGGCCAGGAATTGAGCGGCGCGAAGCGCTGCTGGCCGGAGCCGGCGCCGCCGCGGCCGTCGGTGATGCGGTAGGTGCCCGCGCTGTGCCAAGCCATGCGGATCATGAGCCCGCCATAATGCCCGAAATCCGCGGGCCACCAGTGCTTCGAATCGGTCATCAGGGCATGCAGGTCCTTGATCACCGCATCAAGGTCGAGGGACTGGAACTCCTTCGCGTAGTCAAAATCCCTGTCCATCGGGTCGGACAGGGATGAGTTCCGATGGAGCATCTCAATATCGAGGGCTTCCGGCCACCACTCGCGGTTCCTGCGAACGCGGCTTCCGCCGGTAAACGGGCACTTGTCCGCGCCTTCTTCGAGTCTCGTGTCCATCATTTCCTCCTTCTTCCCTTATGGTTTCCTTGTGGCGAAAACTCTCGTCTCGGCATGATCATGCCGGCTTCGTGCCCCGATCGGACGCGGTTCCGGAGCGCCGGCCATGATGGGCGCGCCATCAATTCCGCTCCGGCCCGCTCCCCATCTGACAAGATAGATTAGAACGATTCCAAAAACAGGGTGTCAAGAAGTTTCGGATGTCGCCGGTTGAACCGGGCCGGATGTATCGGAGGTCATTTGGCTTTGGTCACGCCACCATGGCAACGTCCTTCGTTTGTGAAACGCGCCAGGTTTGCCGAAGGTTTCTCCTCGCCATGACCCGGCGCTGGCGTGTTGCAGGGATATGCGGGATCGCGTAAGGGACGGCCTGCTTCGATGCTCCGGACCCCGTCTTCATGCCGCATAAAGCCAACGCTGCCCGTCGCCACCACATTCCGCGACCGAAGCGACGCGTGACGAACTGGGCCGATTATGACGAGGCGCCGCGGTAGCGGGGCAGTCTGGCCGTGTGGTTCACCGATGAGTCGATCGCCGCCTGGAAAGCCGCGCCGCGCA
>NZ_AVFL01000032.1 GCF_000576635.1 Skermanella stibiiresistens SB22 | reverse complement strand
GCATCCCTTCTCTCTATCGATCAACTTGTCAAAGATCCCGCGAAACACAGCGCGGCGTGCCGAAGCACGCTGGCTTGATTTCCCACCGTTTTGTGGTGCCCCCGACCGCCTCAGCGCGTCGGGAGGCCGTATATAGGGCGGCTCATCCCACCCTGTCCAGAGCCTTTTTCATCCGCGTGACGTTTTTCCAGCCGACGCCTGTTGGGCCGCCCGGTTCACCTCAGGCGGTCACCACCTGATCCAGGGTGTGGACCTTCATGGCTCCCGCCCCCAGCTGGCGCTTCGCCACCTCGCAGAGATGCGGATGGTGGGTGAAGAACAGCACCTGCGTTTGGCGGCTGAGGTCATGCAGCACCGACAACGCGGCGGCGGCGCGATCGTCGTCGTAATTGATCAGGAGATCATCGGCCACGAAGGGAATCGGCTCGGCCCCCGCGACATAGAGCTCGATCGCCGCAACGCGCAGCGCCAGGAAAAGCTGATCGCGGGTGCCGTCGCTCATGCCCAGCACATCGACCAACGCGCCGGCCCGCCGCTCCCCCTTCAAGATCGCTTGGTCGCGCTCGTCGAACTCGACCTTGAGCCCGACATAGTTCCCAAGTGTCAGCGTCCTGAAAAGATCGGCCGCCCGCCGCAACAGCGGACCCTGCTGTTCCTGACGGTAGCGATCCACGGCGCTCCGCAGCAGCAACGCCGAGGTGCGGAGCCTGGCGTAGGTCTCCGCCGTGTCGCGAAGATCAGCCAAGGCCTCTTGCGCTTCTTGCGCTGCCGTACCGCCTCCCCTCCCCCGCTCCATCTCGCCAAGCCGCTGGCGCAGCCGTTGCTGCTCCGCGCCGAGTTCCGTCCCTTGGGTCTGAAGATCCGCGATCTCGCCAGTGATACGGCGCAGGTCGCCGGCCAACTGGTCGGGGTCGCGGTCCGCGACCTCCGCTATCAGCTGAGCGGCAGCCAAGCCGTCGCCCGCCGCCAGCAATTGGTGCCGGAGTTCCGCCAGCCGGCGCTCGGCCTCTCGCCGCTGATCGGATTTCTGGATGGCCTCGGCCAAGGCCCCATCGTCGTTGCTGCCAGCTTCGCCGCGCAGCCGCGCCAAGGTCGCCTCCGCGTCGCGAACGGCTCCCTCGGCCATGGCGACCTCATCGCGGGCGATCTTGAGTCGATCCGCCAGATCCCGCCGACGCTCGCGATCCCGCTTCGCTTGTTCAAGGCGGACCAACAACGCGCTGGCGAGATCGATCGGATCGCCATCCAACGGCATCTCGAACGAGACCGCCAGCCGGCGTGTCTCGGCCTCGAACCTGCCCGTGTTCTCGCGAATCCGCTCAACGCGGTGGCTCAGATCCTTGATGCCATCGAGTAGGCGGTCAAGGTCCTCCAACGCCACCACGGTCTTCTCGCCGCCAGCGGGTGTCGTGTCGGGCGACTGTCCCAACCGTTCGATCAGAGTCACCCAGGATCGCCGCCAATCTTCCAGCGCCCGCGCGCAAGCGTTGGATTGGCGCTCGGTCTCGGCCACCTTGAGCCGCTGTTCGACCAAACGGTCCCCGCAGGTCTGACGCTGAAGCCCGGCATCAGTCAGCCGCTGCGCCACGCCCTCCGCCTGCCGCAGCAGAAGTCCCAATCCATTCTGGCCAAATCCGGTTTGCGGAGACGCCATGGAGCCAAGGGACGACAGCGCCGCCGCCAATTGAGCGTGGGTGTTGGCGAGGTCGTTTCCCATCCGGTGGCAAGACGTCTCCAGGTCGCGCGCCGCCTCGGCATCACGCACCAGGCCCACCACCCGGCTCAGCCAAGCCGCCATCTCCCGGGGTGAAGCAGGCACCAATCCGGCTGGACGCCATGCGGCGGCCCACGCGGTCTCCAACTCGGCGCGCGACCTGTCGCAGCCCGATACCTCGTGCGCCGCCGATGTCAGCCGCCGAACCGTCTCCTGTTGTCGCGACTTCAGCTGGACATAACTGGCGACACGGTGAGCCTCGGCCTCCTTGCGATCGACCAGCGCGTCCGCCGAGTGGAGCGCCGTCTCGAATAGTCCCGGCAGGTCGTGGGACGAATCGAACAGATCCGACTCCTCCTTCGACAGCGGCGGCGGGTCGCGGTCGATGAAGGTCCGGCGCACCACCCGCCATCCCGTGTCGCGCCGCCGCCGCGCCTCGGCGATGACCTCCGCGGTTGGGACCTCGCTGGAGCCCTCGATGGCCGCCAAGTCCGAATCGATTTGGCTGAGCAGGGCACGGGACTCTTCGACCCTCTCCCGTGCCCGTGTCGAACGCGCGTTGAGATCGGCGAAGTCGGCTTCGAACCGAGCCACCGTGCTGTCGTCCGGTACCTTGGCCTGGAGCAAGCCTTCCAGCGAGCCTTGCCAGAGCGGCAGTGCCGCGACCTGGGACGCGATGCGTTCCTTCAGGCGGTGCAGGCGGGACCGCCCCTCATCCAACGTCTGTTCAAGGGTGCCGCGCGCCTTCACCTCCGCGATGGCGGCGAGCAGCACGGCGGGATCGGCGGGTGTCCCGATCGCCTCCAACCGCGCCTCCAGGCGCGCGGCCTCGGCCCTGCATCCCGTCAAAAGCTCCGTCGCGGCCTCGAAGCGGGCCCGCAGCTTCCCTTCATCAGCGATCAGCGACCTCACGTCGGTCAGAACGGATTTCGGCGGTATCGCCTCGGCCGCGCGATCTATCGGCAAGGAGGATCCCAGCCGTCGCAGCAAGTCGGCCGCCTGATCGCGCAGTTGGCGCAGTTCGCTTTCCCGCTTCGGCAGGTCCGCCCTCTGATCGCGCACCGCGCCGCGTTGTTCCTGCAGCGCCTCGATGTCGCCGTCGCGATCCAGCAGGGACTCGTGGACGGTCACACCGGCCAGTTCCTCGGCGAGCTTGGCCGCGGCCGCGCCACAGCGTTCGACATCCCGCGCCGCCTCGTCCCGCTGGCGAAGCGCCGTCAACCTCCGCTCCGCCGCGTCGTCGGCCAGCGCCACCGCATCGGCGAGCGAGGTCAGTTCGGCTTCCAGTTCCGTGATCTGGCTGACCAGATGACGCGTCCGGCGGATCCGCTCGGCCTTGGCGCGGGCGGCCTCCAGGTGGTTCAGCCGGTCGCGGTTGTCCCGGATCCTGGCTTCCGCCGCCTCCGCGTCGGCTTGGACCTGACGCCATTCGTCGCCACTGACCGCCGCCTCGCGCAGCCGCTTGCGGGCGTCGGCGTGGCGATCGAGCGCCTTGTAGAAGGGCTTGGACGCGACCTTGCGGGAGGAGAACAGCGCGTTGGCCTCGGCGTCCAACTCCTGGAGCACCTGGGAGATCCCCATCACCCCGGCGCCCGCCCCGAACAGGCTCTGCCCGACGTCGCCGCGCGCCGCCAGGATATCCTCGCCCCCCCGGCGCAGTCGGTTATGATCGAGCCCGAACATGCCTTCGAAGAAGTCGCGGTCGATCGGCCCTAGGAACGCGGTCAGCGCCGTTTCCGGAAGGCTGCCCGATCCCGTCGCGTCGAGCAGGGTGTTCTGCCTGCCCTTGCGCCGCTGGAACGCCAGCCGTCGCCCATCCGCCGCCTCGATCTCGGCGGTCAGCCTCAGATCGGCGTAATCATGCTTGAAGTTATAAGGTGAGCGCGTCTCGATCCCGAAGAACAGGTCGCCCAGCGCCCGCAGCGTCGTTGTCTTGCCGGCCTCGTTGTTGCCGCAGACGATGTGGAAATCGGGCAGCACTCCAAGGTCGATGCCACCATCCGTGAAGTGGCCGAAGCGGTCGAGGCCGAGGCGAAGCAGTCTCATCGGTCCAACTCCCGATCCAGCAGGCGCGACAGCACGATCGCCTTGGCGTCGGCGATCAGGGGAACCGGATCGCGCAATGCCGCCAATTCGGAGTCGCTATCCAGTTCGCGTGGCATCTTGCCCATCATCTCCTCCAACTCGGAGCGGACGACCTCCCGCAGATCGGCATCCGTCGCCAAGCTATCAAGCGAGCGCAGCAGGCTGCCGACCGCGTCCTGCCGCAGGCCAAGGGTGGCGAGATCCCGCATGGGCCGGGTGGCGCCGACGATCTTTTCGATCCACACGGCGTCGGTTCCCAGATCGAGCGCCACCGCGCGGACCTCCGCCATGAACGAATCGTGATGGGACAGCAGGCCGCCGTGGAGTGGCGTGGCGCCGGTCAGGCGCAACCGCGCCGCCAGCGGCCGACCCTCGCACGTGTCGAACTCGGCCCGCAGAGCGCTTCTGATCCGGGTCAACGCCTCGCCCGGTTGGTCGCAGCCGGTCAAGTCGGCCTCGACCAGGGCCCAGCGCAGGACATCAACCGGGCGATGTTCGAACCGCGTGACGCGACCGTCCTCGACCGTGACCATCACACAGCCCTTGGCGCCGGTCTCACGGATATGGCGACCCTGGAGATTGCCGGGGAACACGACGTGGGGATGCTCGTGCAGGGTTTCCCGGTTGTGGACGTGGCCAAGGGCCCAATAGTCATAGCCGTGCCTGACGAGGTCAGCCGGGACGCAGGGCGCGTAGCCGGCGTGCCCCTCGCGCCCGTCCGCCGAGGTATGGAGCAGCCCGATGTTGAAGTGACCGGGCACGGGCGCCTTGTAGCCAGCCGCCAGATTGTCGACCACGTCACGCTGCTTGAAGCTCTGTCCGTGCAGGGCAACCTTCAGGTCCGGCAGCAGGTGCGTCTCCGGCTTCCGTGACGAGAACACGGTGACGTTGTCGGGCAAAGGCAGCTTCTTGGTGATCTGGCTCTCGGCGTCGTGGTTGCCGTGGATCAGGAAGACCGGCACGCCGCCCTGGCGCAGCCGCGCCATCTGCTGGACGAAGAACAGCCCGGTGTTGAAGTCGCGCCAGTCGCCATCATAGATGTCACCGGCGATCACGACGAAATCGACCGCCTCCTCCAGCGCGAGATCGACCATGGCATGGAGGGCCCGGCGCGTCGCTCCCCGCAGCAGATCGACCGGCGCGCCGTCATAGGCGGCCAGTCCCCTCAACGGGCTGTCGAGATGGATATCGGCGGCGTGGATGAATTTCATGGCTGCCTCGGCCCCTGCTCAATACGACAGGTGGTATACCGAACAGCGCATCGACGCAAGAAATTGTGCCAATCCCGCTGGGGAGGCTGGCACCGGGCCACCCTCCCCACTTACCTCACGCGGCCTGTTCGCCGCGCTCGTCGACCAAGGTGACGATGTCGTCCATGATCGCCGTCAGGTCATAGTCCTTGGGCGTGTAGACGCGGGCGACGCCGGCCGCCTTCAGCGTGCGCTCATCCTCGGGTGGGATGATGCCGCCGACGACGACGGGGATCTCCCCCAACCCCAAACGCCGCATTCGGCCGAGCACGTCCGTCACCAACGCCACGTGGCTGCCGGACAGGATCGACAGCCCCACGACATGGACGCCTTCCTCCAAGGCCGCGTTGACGATCTGGGCCGGCGTCAGGCGGATGCCCTCGTAGACCACCTCCATGCCGGCGTCGCGGGCGCGCACCGCGATCTGCTCGGCGCCGTTGGAGTGGCCGTCCAGGCCAGGTTTGCCGACCAGCATCTTGATGCGGCGGCCAAGACGCTCGGACACCCGCGTCACCCGGTCGCGGATGGCGTCCAGGGTGTCCGCCCCACCCGCGCTGGCGGCCTTGCCGACGCCGGTCGGAGCCCGGTACTCGCCGAACACCTCGCGCAGCACCGCCGACCACTCGCCGGTGGTGACACCGGCATGGGCGCAGCGGATGCTGGGATCCATGATGTTGCGGCCCTCGCGCGCGGCGGCCCCGAGGTCGGCGAGCGCCGTCTCCACCGCCGCGGCGTCGCGGGAGGCGCGCCACGCCTCCAGCCGGCCAAGCTGGTCCGCCTCGGCTTCGGGATCGGCGGCCAGGAACCCACCGTCGTCGCCAGCGGTCAGCGGCGATGGCGCCGATTCGGTGAACTTGTTGACCGCTACGACGGTCTGCTCGCCCGACTCGATCGCCGAGAGGCGGCGGCTGTTCGACTCGACCAGCCGTTGCTTCATGTATGACGACTCGACGGCCGCGATGGCGCCGCCCATGGCGTCGATCCGGGCCAGTTCCTCCAGCGCCTCCGCCTTCAATTCGTCGACCTTGGAATCGATCACGTGGCTGCCGTTGAACAGGTCGCCGTATTCCAGCAAATCGGTCTCGAACGCGACGATCTGCTGCAGGCGCAGGCTCCACTGCTGGTCCCAGGGGCGCGGCAGGCCCAGCGCCTCGTTCCAGGCGGGAAGCTGAACGGCGCGGGCTCGGGCGTCCTTCGACAGCACGACGGCCAGCATCTCGATCAGGATGCGGTAGACGTTGTTCTCCGGCTGCTGCTCGGTCAGGCCCAGGCTGTTGACCTGGACGCCATAGCGGAAGCGGCGGAACTGCTCGTCCTCGATGCCGTAACGGTCGCGCGTGATGTCGTTCCACAGATGGGTGAACGCGCGCATCTTGCACAGCTCGGTGACGAACCGGATGCCGGCGTTGACGAAGAAGCTGATCCGACCAACGACCTGCGGGAAATCCTCCGCCGGCACCTGACCCGACTTTTTGACCGCGTCGAGCACCGCGCAGGCGGTCGCCAGGGCGTAGGCCAACTCCTGGACCGGCGTCGCTCCCGCCTCCTGCAGGTGATAGGAGCAGACGTTCATCGGATTCCACTTCGGCACTTCACGGTAGGTGAAGGCGATCATGTCCGTGGTCAGGCGAAGCGACGGCTCGGGCGGGAAGATGTAGGTGCCGCGGCTCAGATACTCTTTGATGATGTCGTTCTGGGTGGTGCCCGCCAGCTGCGCGCGGCTGGCGCCCTGCTGCTCGGCGGCGGCGATGTAGAGCGCCAGCAGCCAGGGCGCCGTCGCGTTGATCGTCATCGACGTGTTCATCTCGGCCAGCGGGATGCCATCGAACAGCGTCTTCATGTCGCCCAGGTGGCAGACCGGCACGCCGACCTTGCCGACCTCGCCCCGCGCCAGCGGATGTTCGCTGTCGTAGCCGGTCTGGGTCGGCAGGTCGAAGGCGACGGACAGGCCGGTCTGCCCGCGCTTCAGATTCGTGCGGTAGAGCGCGTTCGAGGCCGCCGCCGTCGAATGGCCGGAATATGTCCGGATCAGCCAAGGCTTGTCGCGATGTCCACTCATTGCTGCGCTTTCCCCTTCGCTTGAAAAAAATCGATCCGGTCAACCACCCCGCCGCCGATCCCTTGGCGACCTGCGTGCGCTACCATCGAAAACCGCCGGCGGGCAAGCGGCTCGGTCTCATCCAATGGGACACCCCTTCGGATCTCGATCATACCGCAGATGCGAACAACCTGTTGCAACCGTTAGTGCTTTCGAATGATTGTTTCATTGACCGGGTGACTGGTGAAACAAATTACCGTATTGTGCGTTGCATCGGAAGGATCTTCCTGTTTAGACTGCCAAAACTCCACGCTTCGTGGGGTCTTTGGGGTTCAGGACGCATCGACATCGACGCAGGTGCGGTATGGATCCGAAAGCGGATCCCGCCGCGTCACACGCCAGATTGAAGTTATTGGGGAAGAAGGCATGACCGAGGCAGCGAACGTCATCACCCGCCCGGCCGGTCCGGCGGTCAAGGATCTTTACGACGTGGGCGAGATCCCGCCGCTTGGCCATGTGCCGGCGAAGATGCACGCTTGGGCGATTCGCCGCGAGCGGCACGGTGAACCGGAACAGGCGATGCAGCTCGAAGTCGTCGAGACTCCGACCGTGGGCCAGGACGAGGTGTTGATCCTCGTGATGGCGGCCGGCGTCAACTACAACGGCATCTGGGCCGGCTTGGGCAAGCCCATCTCGCCCTTCGACGTCCACAAGGCGGAATACCACATCGCCGGTTCCGATGCGTCCGGCATCGTCTGGGCGGTTGGCGCCAAGGTCAAGCGCTTCAAGGTCGGCGACGAGGTCGTGGTCCATTGTAACCAGGACGACGGCGACGACGAGGAGTGCAATGGCGGCGATCCGATGTTCTCGCCATCCCAGCGGATCTGGGGTTACGAAACGCCGGACGGCTCCTTCGCCCAGTTCTGCCGGGTCCAGGCCCGTCAGCTGATGCCGCGCGCCAAGCACCTGACCTGGGAAGAGAGCGCCTGCTACACCCTGACGCTGGCGACCGCCTACCGAATGCTGTTCGGCCACCGCCCGCACATCCTGCGGCCGGGCCACAACGTCCTGGTCTGGGGCGCGTCGGGCGGGCTGGGGTCGATGGCGATCCAGCTGATCGCGACGGCCGGCGCCAACGCGATCGGCGTCATCTCGGACGAGACCAAGCGCGACTTCGTGCTGTCGCTCGGTGCCAAGGGCGTGCTGAACCGCAAGGATTTCGACTGCTGGGGCCAACTTCCGGACGTGGATGACAGCGCCGCCTATGCCGAGTACATGAAGCGGGTCCGCCCCTTCGGCAAGGCGATCTGGGACATCACCGGCAAGGGCAACGATGTCGACTTCGTGTTCGAGCATCCGGGCGAGCAGACCTTCCCGGTGTCGTGCTTCGTGGTCAAACGCGGCGGCATGGTGGTGTTCTGCGCCGGCACGTCGGGCTTCAACCTGACCTTCGACGCGCGCTTCGTGTGGATGCGGCAAAAGCGCATCCAGGGCAGCCACTTCGCCAACCTCCTACAGGCCAGCCAGGCCAACCAGCTGGTGATCGAGCGGCGCCTGGACCCCTGCATGTCGGAGGTCTTCTCGTGGGACGACATCCCGCGCGCCCATACCAAGATGCTGCGCAACGAGCACAAGCCCGGCAACATGGCCGTGCTGGTCAACGCGCTGAAGCCAGGCCTGCGGACGCTGGAGGACGTGGCGGAGGCGTAAGCCGGTCCGCCTCATGGTCGCCGGGGAGTTGAGCCTCCCCGGCGAAAGCCGTCACATCGGCACGGTGTTCGACTTGGCGATGTCGCCGTACCAGTAGTAGCTGGCCTTGGGCCGGCGCTCCATCGTCTCGCGATCCACCTGCACCAGACCGAAATGCTGGGTGTAGCCGAAACCCCATTCGAAGTTGTCGAGCAGGGTCCAGACGAAGTAGCCGCGCAGGTTGGCGCCGTCCTGGATCGCGCGGTGGCAGGCCAGCAGGTGGTCGCGGATATAGAAGATCCTGCCGCCGTCCTCCGCCTTGCCGCTCGGGCTCACCCAGTCGGCATAGGACGCGCCGTTCTCGGTCACATAAACGGGAGGGTTGCCATAGCGATCCCTGAATTCGATCAGCTGCTCGTACAGTCCATCGGGTTCGACCGGCCATCCCATGTCGGTGTGTTTGGTCCCCTCCGGTGACGCACCGAAACCGGTGCCGAACAGGCCGGCGGGATCGGCCGTTTGGTGCATGCGGCTATAGTAGTTGAGGCCCAGGAAGTCGATCGGCTGGTGGATCATCTCCATGTCGCCGGCTTTGATCAGCGGCTGGAAGTCCACGCCCATGTTCTCGGGGTATTCACCCTTGAACAGCGGATCGAGACAAACCCGGTTCCAGACCGCATCCCATTTGGCCACCGCTTCCTCATTTGGCGGCTGCCCAGTGGCGGGCTTCACCGGCTGGACGCTCAGGACCGTGCCCAGCTTCCAATCCTTGCCGCCCGCCGCGCGCAACGCGGACAGCGCCCGCCCCTGCGCCAGGTTCTGGTGGTGGATCGCCGCAGCGTAGTTCTCGCGCCCGCGCAGGTCGGGAGCGTGCCCGCCAAGCCCGTGGCCGAAGATCGCCACCACGGAGGGCTCGTTGAGCATGACCCAGTTTTTGGCGCGGTCGCCGATCCGCCCGGCGACGATCAAGGCGTAGTCGGCGAACCATGACGCGATGTCGCGGTTGGTCCAGCCCCCCCTGTCCTGAAGCGCCTGCGGCAGGTCCCAGTGGTACAAGCATGGCCACGGCTCGATCCCCCGGCGCAGCAGCGCGTCCACCAGCCGGTCGTAGAAGTCCAAGCCCTTGGCGTTGGCGGGTCCCGTGCCGCTCGGTTGGATTCGCGGCCACGCGACGGAGAAGCGGTAGGCGGAGAGGCCGGCGTCGGCCATCAGCGCCACATCCTCTAGATAGCGGTTGTAGTGATCGGCCGCGATGTCGCCGGTGTCGTCGTTGAGCACTTTGCCCGGCGTGTGGCTCAGGGTGTCCCAGATGCTGGAGCCGCGCCCATCGGCGGT
This sequence comes from Skermanella stibiiresistens SB22, assembly GCF_000576635.1. GTDB lineage: Bacteria > Pseudomonadota > Alphaproteobacteria > Azospirillales > Azospirillaceae > Skermanella > Skermanella stibiiresistens. Next base: position 64,921 of record NZ_AVFL01000032.1, on the reverse strand, counting down.
GGCGGCCCCCTCGATCTGGTACGACGACGTGGAGGCGCCCCACACGAATCCGTCCGGAAACCTCACCGACCGGGGGCTCACCGGCTGTTGCGCGGTGGCTGGCGCGATCAAGGTTCCTGTTCCTCCGACGAGATCGGCGCCGACCAGCGCGGTCGCCGCCGCGGCGCCCAGGAACCGGCGACGCCCAAGGGTTACGCCCGGGCATTCTTTCGCGATCATTGCTTGGTTAACCCCAGTATCGTTCCATTGTTTCATTGACGCACCGCACACTGTCCCTCATTTTGCGGGGCAGCATATTGACCGATCCGCATTTAGTATACGGAGTTCCCAATGACCAGCGCCGCCATCACGCTAGATCCCGCCCCGTCCGCGGCCCAGACGCTGGACGGCTTGCTGCCGCTTTGCGCCGAGGCCCTGCCCGCCGCGGAACGGCTGGTCGACGCCGCGCGCGCGTCGGTCCTGGGGATCGTGGCTCCTTCCGGCGGCAAGATCGACGCCGACCTGCTGGAGGCCAACCAGACCGCCGCCCACGGCTACGCCTGGATGGCGACCTATGTCGAAGGCCTGCGCCAGATGCTGGGTTGGGCCACCCGGCTCCAGAACTCTGGCGAACTGGGCGAGATGGAAGCCCTGATGCTCCAGGCGGCGTTCGGCGAGTATCTCGCGCAGTTGGTGGGCGGCGTCCCGCTGAGCCAGGTCGAGATCGTCCGGCCGAACGACCTTGGGGTGCCCGCCGAGGCCCTCGCCGCCTACCGCACGCCCGCCGTCACGACGCTGATCGACCAGGGCGCCACCTCCGCCGTCCGTCTCCGCATCGCCGAGTTGGTCGCCGAGAGCCACAGCTTTGGAAAGCTGGCGCTGGAGGACGAAACGCTCGATATGATCCGCGATCAGTTCAGCCGGTTCGCCCAGGACGTCGTCGTGCCGCACGCCCATGGCTGGCACGAGCGCGACGTGTTGATCCCGCTGGAGGTGGTCGAGCAGATGGCCGAACTGGGCGTCTTCGGCCTGACCGTGCCGGAGGAGTTCGGCGGCCTTGGCATGGGCAAGACCGCCATGTGCGTGGTGTCGGAGATCCTGAGCCAAGCCTATATCGGCGTCGGCTCGCTCGGCACCCGGTCGGAGATCGCGGCGGAGCTGATCAGGCTGGGAGGCACCCAGGAGCAGAAGGAGAAGTGGCTGCCCAAGCTGGCCAGCGGTGAGATCCTGCCGACCGCCGTCTTCACGGAGCCGAACACCGGCTCCGACCTGGGCTCGCTCCGCACCCGCGCGGTGCGTGAGGGCGACGTCTACAAGGTGATGGGCAACAAGACCTGGATCACGCATGCCGCCCGCAGCGACCTCATGACTTTGCTGGTCCGCACCGACCCGACCTCGACCGATTACCGGGGCCTGTCGATGCTGCTGGCCGAGAAGCCGCGCGGCACGGTCGAGAACCCGTTCCCGGCCGAGGGCATGACCGGCAGCGAGATCGAGGTGCTGGGCTATCGCGGCATGAAGGAATACGAGATCGGCTTCGACGGCTTCGAGGTTCCGGCCGAGAACCTGCTGGGCGGCGTCGAAGGTCAGGGCTTCAAACAATTGATGGAAACCTTCGAGAGCGCCCGCATCCAGACGGCGGCGCGCGCGACCGGCGTCGCTCAGAACGCCATGGAGCTGGGGCTGAAATACGCTTCGGAGCGGGTCCAGTTCGGCAAGGCGCTGATCAAGTTCCCGCGCGTCGCCGCCAAGATCGGCTGGATGGCGGTCGAGACGATGCTGGTCCGCCAGCTGACCTACTTCGCGGGACGTGAGAAGGACGAGGACCGGCGCTGCGACATCGAGGCCGGCATGGCGAAGCTGCTGGCCGCCCGTGTCGCGTGGTCCAACGCCGACAACGCGCTCCAGATTCACGGCGGCAACGGCTACGCCACCGAGTACCAGATCAGCCGCGTGCTGTGCGACGCCCGTATCCTCAACATCTTCGAGGGTGCGGCCGAGATCCAGGCGCAGGTGATCGCGCGGGGCCTGCTCGGCCGGCGGAACTGAGGCGCCTGACAACGAAGTTGGGCTGGGCGGCGGCGGGACGACGTACTATATCCAGGGGATGAGCGGATTTTTCACCATCCTCCTGGCTGTGGCGATGCTCGCCGTGCTCGGCTCGCTTTTCGTCGGCTTGTTCGCCATGGTGCGTGGCGGCGAGTTCAACGAGAAATACGGCAACCGGCTGATGCGCCTGCGCGTCACCTTGCAGGGCGTGGCACTGATCATCTTCGTCCTCGCCCTGCTCGCCAAATAGGCCTGAGCACGGCGCCGCCAGAGTCAACGCCAGAGCCACCTATAGACATGAACTCCGGAGGATTGCCCGCATGGTGCGGCTGACCAGGATCTATACCCGCGGCGGCGACAAGGGGGAAACCTCGCTGGGCGATGGCAGGCGGGTCGCCAAGCATGACCTCCGCGTCGCATCCTATGGAACGGTGGACGAGGCGAACAGCGTGATCGGCTTGGCGCGACTGCACACGGCCGACGATCCCCAGACCGACGCCATGTTGTCGCGTATCCAGAACGACCTGTTCGATCTCGGCGCCGATCTCTGCACGCCGGAACAGGAGGATCCGCCCTACCCGCCGCTCCGCGTCATCGATTCCCAGGTTGACCGTCTGGAGAGCGAAATCGACGCCATGAACGCGGAGTTGAGCCCGCTGTCGAGCTTCGTGCTGCCGGGCGGATCGCCGGCGGCGGCGCACCTCCACTTGGCTCGGACCGTGGCGCGCCGCGCCGAACGCCTGATGACCGAACTGGCCGGCCATGAGCCGGTGAGCGCCGCGGCGCTGAAATACATCAACCGCCTGTCGGACCATTTGTTCGTGCTGAGCCGTTACGTGAACGGCAAAGGCGCTTTGGATGTGCTTTGGGTGCCCGGCGCCAACCGTTAGGTTTCAATCCGACCGCCGGAGCACCCCATCATCGCAAAGGCTTTGTGTCGCATGTTGCGGTGCGATGGCGGCTTGCCTGCAGATTGACACGGTTGATGCCAAATCCTATGGTTCGCCACCGCTCGCGGTGTATTTTGTGCACTGCGGCCAAGCTTTCGCGCGGGCGCATGAGCCACTGTCGTGTACCGATAACTAAGGATTTGCAATGAAAGTCCTCGTCCCGGTTAAGCGGGTGGTCGACTACAACGTGAAGATCCGTGTCAAAGCGGACGGCTCGGGAGTCGAGACTGCCAACGTTAAGATGTCGATGAATCCTTTCGATGAAATCGCGGTTGAAGAGGCGGTTCGTCTCAAGGAATCCAAGGCGGCGACCGAGGTGATCGCCGTCAGCATGGGTGTCCAGGCCTGCCAGGAAACCCTGCGCACCGCGCTCGCGATGGGGGCCGACCGCGCCATCCACGTCCTGACCGACGCCGATCTGCAGCCGCTGGCCGTCGCCAAGGCGCTGAAGGCGATCGTGGACAAGGAACAGCCGCAGCTTGTCATCATGGGCAAGCAGGCGATCGACGACGACGCCAACCAGACCGGCCAGATGCTCGCGGCCCTGCTGGGCTGGGCCCAGGGCACCTTCGCGTCCAAGGTCGTTCCCGCCGAGGGCGCCGTCACGGTGACCCGCGAGGTCGATGGCGGCCTGGAGACGATCGAACTGAAGCTTCCCGCCGTGGTGACCACCGACCTGCGCCTCAACGAGCCGCGCTACGCGTCGCTGCCCAACATCATGAAGGCGAAGAAGAAGCCGATCGAGACGGTGTCCCCCGCCGATCTCGGTGTCGATCCGGCGCCGCGTCTGAAGACCCTCAAGGTCGTCGAGCCCGCGAAGCGCTCGGCCGGCATCAAGGTCAAGTCGGTGCAGGAGCTGGTCGAGAAGCTGAAGAACGAAGCCAAGGTGATCTGATATGAGCGTCCTCGTCATCGCTGAACATGCCGACGGCGCGGTCAAGGCCGCCACCCTGACCACCATCGGCGCCGCCACCAAGCTCGGTGGCGACCTCCACGTGCTGGTCGCCGGCTCCAACGTCCAAGGGACGGCCGAGGCCGCCGCGAAGATCGCCGGCGTGTCCAAGGTCCTGGTCGCGGACGCCGAGCAGTACGCCCATGGGCTGGCCGAGAACGTGGCGCCGCTGATCGTCGACCTCGCCAAGGGCTACAGCCACGTGCTGGCTCCCGCGACGAGCTTCGGCAAGAACGTCATGCCGCGAGTCGCCGCCCTGCTGGACGTGGCGCAGATCTCCGAGATCGTCGGGGTCCATGACGCAGACACCTTCGACCGGCCGATCTACGCCGGCAACGCCATCGCCACGGTCCAGTCGTCGGACGCGATCAAGATCATCACCGTACGCGGCACCGCGTTCGACGCGGTCGCCGCCGACGGTGGCGGCGCGTCGGTCGAGGCGGCGGCCACCGGCGCCGACGCCGGCCTGTCCAAGTTCGTCGGTCAGGAACTCTCCAAGTCGGAGCGTCCCGAGTTGACGAGCGCCAAGGCCATCGTGTCCGGTGGCCGCGGCATGCAGTCCGGCGAGAACTTCCACATGCTGGAGACCCTCGCCGACAAGCTGGGCGCCGCTGTCGGCGCGTCGCGCGCCGCGGTGGACGCCGGCTTCGTCCCCAACGACTACCAGGTCGGACAGACCGGGAAGATCGTGGCTCCCGAGCTTTACATCGCGGTCGGTATCTCCGGTGCCATTCAGCACCTGGCCGGGATGAAGGACTCCAAGGTCATCGTGGCCATAAACAAAGACGAGGAAGCGCCGATTTTCCAGGTCGCCGACTACGGCCTCGTGGGTGATCTGTTCAAGGTCATTCCCGAGCTGACGGAGGAACTGGGCAAGGTGTGATCATTCTTCCTCCAACGTCGCCGCAAGGAAATTAAATGATTCAGAAGATCGGTGTCATCGGGGCCGGACAGATGGGCGCGGGCATCGCCCATGTCTGCGCAGTGTCAGGCTTCGACGTCAAGCTGTCCGACATCAGTGCCGATGCGCTGAACAAGGCGGTGGGCAATATCGGCAAGAACCTGGAGCGCCAGATCGCCAAGGGGAAGCTGACGGAGGCCGAGAAGCACACGGCCCTCGAACGCATCTCGACCGGCACCGATCTGGCGATCTTCGGTGATTGCGACCTCGTCATCGAGGCGGCGACGGAAGCCGAGGAAGTCAAGCGGGAGATCTTCAAGCGTCTGGTTCCCAACCTCAACTCGACCGCGCTGATCGCGAGCAACACCTCGTCGATCTCGATCACGCGGCTGGCCGCCGTGACCGACCGTCCAGCCAAGTTCATGGGCATGCACTTCATGAACCCGGTGCCGGTGATGCAGCTGGTCGAGCTGATCCGCGGCATCGCGACGGATGAGGAGACGTTCCAGTCGGTCAGGGAGCTGACGGTCAAGCTGGGCAAGAAGGCCGCCGTGGCGGAGGACTTCCCGGCCTTCATCGTCAACCGCATCCTGCTGCCGATGATCAACGAGGCGGTCTACACCCTCTACGAGGGCGTGGGCTCGGTCGAAGCGATCGACACCGCGCTGAAGCTGGGCGCCAACCACCCGATGGGCCCGCTGGAGCTGGCGGACTTCATCGGCTTGGACACCTGCTTGGCGATCATGCACGTCCTGTACGACGGCTTGGCCGACAGCAAGTATCGGCCCTGCCCGCTGCTGGTGAAATACGTCGAAGCCGGCTGGGTTGGCCGCAAGGCTGGCCGCGGCTTCTACGACTACAGCAAGCCGGTCCCGGTCCCGACGCGCTGAACGACAGGACGCGCCGCAAGGCTCGCCGAGTGCCCTGGCAAGAGGTCCCGGAAAAGCATTCCGGGGCCTCTTGCCGTTTTCGGATGTCGCCTATGAGGCTAAAGCCAGGAGCCCCTTTCCTCCGTGCGACATACCGCCATGTTCCTGCGATACGGGAAAACTTTCCCGTCGCAGCACAAGGAGCATCAGGTGCCGTTCAGCGATGATGAAAAAGCCAGTATCCGGGCCGATTACGCCGACGCGGTGAACATGACGCCCAAGGAACTCGAACGGTGGCTTGGGACCGAGGAGAGTGAGGGTGTCGGGTTCAACCGTGAGGGAGAGGACGAGTCGGTCGGCCACCAGTCGGGCCGCCGGATCGTCGAGTTGGCGCACACCAAGCAGGCAGATCTGACCGAAGACGATTATGCCCACATGCGGAAAGTCGTCTCCTACGTCCATCGCCATTGCGCCCAGGGTCCGTCACACGATGTCGAGACGTCCCGCTGGCGCCATAGCTTGATGAACTGGGGTCATGACCCTCTCAAGAAGAAGTCGCGATGAGGTCGGGGATTGGATTGGCTGAGGAGGGCCGCTTCCGGCCGCCAGCGACTTGGTCGATGGCCTCGGCCACCTGCCCCGGGACCGCGTGGTGCAGCATGTGGCCGACGCCAGGGACCAATCGAAGGTCGCTGTCAGGAATGACACCGTGCAGCCACACGGAGTGGTCCTCGGGATCCACGACCTTGTCATCGGTGCCGGCCATGATGGCGACGGGTATCTTGAGATCGCGAGCCCGTTCCTCCATGCCGATGACCGCCGGGACCATGGTGACGGCGTCCTGGGACTCGGCGCGGATCTGGCCTGGTCTCACCGGGAAGTAATGAGGGAACTCGCGCTCGAACCGCTCCGGCACCGGCAAGGGAGCGAACATCGCCTTGAGGTTCAGCGGCATCAACGCCGAGCCGATCAAGGGTGAGAGGGTGTGACGCAGCACGTCGCCGAACACTGGAACGGCGGGTGCCGCGACCAACGCGACATCGGCGCGGAAGGTGGTCTGATAATATCCCGCCAGCAATACCAGTCCGCTCACGCTCCCGGGGTGACCCAGCGCCAGTTCCAGGGCCACCAGCGTTCCCCATGAGTGGCCAACGACGACCGGGTGCTCGATCCCCAGGGCATCGAAGGCTTTGGCGAGCAGGTCGGCCTGCTGCCGCGCTGTCCACATCGATCCCTGAGGTCGCTCGCTATAGCCATAACCGGGCCGGTCGAAGGCGATCACCCTGTGATTCGCGGTCAGCCGATCGAACACGCCACTGTAGACGAAGTCCTCCGCGATCACGACGTTGCCATGGACCAGCACGACCGGCGATCCTTGGCCACGCTCGATGTAGTGCAGACGCACGCCGTCCACCGTGACGAAACGACCGGCGGGCGGATGCTCCCGCTCGGCCTTCCGCGTGCGGTAGGTGTTGTACAGGGCGGTCGCGGCGAGTGCCGCCGCCGAAGCGGCCAGGATCTTGCCGGTCCGCGATGACGCGCTGGATCGAAAGCCGTTCATTGGAGCCCTCATGGGATGCTGGGTTCGCGGGGCATCATTGTGCTCCGCAACATACGAGTATCGAGGGAACGGGACGACGATGGGTTAGGTTCCCGGCTCACGACTCGCCCGAAGACCGGCCAAGCTGGACCGCCCTGCCCTCCTCCATTTCCAGCCCCATGCTTCGGCCGGTCTCAAGCGCCACGTCAGCCGCTCGTCTTCATCATCCTGGTCGGACGGACACCATCATCGATGAAATGCCGCAGCATCCGGACAGCCTCCTCGCTGTTCCAGTCGGCCTCGCCTTCCAACCGGCCCAGTTCGAAGCCGTCGCGGTCGATCACCAGGGTCGTCGGCAGACCACGAGGCTTCAGCGTTCCCATGGCGGCGCTCGGCGGGTCCAGGTACATTTCCAGGTTCCGTATACCCAGCCGCTCGAAGAAGGGCTGCACGACGTTCCGGCCGCCCCGGTCGAGCGACAGGGCCACGACCTGGAAATCCTCGCCACCCAGCCTCGCCTGCAAGGCGTCGAGCGACGGCATCTCCTTGACACAGGGCGCGCACCACGTCGCCCATAGGTTCAACAGCACGATCTTACCCTTGAAGTCGGACAAGCTGGCCTGGGCGCCGCTGGGTCCGATGAAACCCAGATCGGGCACCGGCCGGGGTTGATCGGCGGGCTGGAACTTTCCCATCGTCCCCTCCAGCGGCGGACGGGCGGCGTTCGCCTGCCCCGCGTCGGACGCGAACCACCCTCCAACCGCGCAAACGATGCCGAGCATTGCGGCGGCGATGAAATTACGCATACTGACCACCTTTTTCATATCCCGTTTCCGACCCTCCCCTGGACCTGAATAAACCGCACCCCATGACCGACCAAGCAACGCCCAAAAACGCCAGCAGCGCCGCCAACCAGCTTTGGGGCGGGCGCTTCGCCAGCGGACCGTCCTCGATCATGGAACGCATCAACGTGTCGATCGGATTCGATCAGCGTCTCGCGGTCCAGGACATCGCGGGTTCCAAGGCCCACGCCGCCATGCTCGCCCGGCAGGGCATCATCGCCGCGGACGACGCCCAACAGATCATCACCGGGCTCGACCGCATTGCCCAAGAGATTGCCGACGGCGGCTTCACGTTCAAGACCGAACTGGAAGACATCCACATGAACGTGGAGGCGCGGCTGGCGGAACTGATCGGCGAGTCTGCTGGCCGGCTGCACACCGCGCGGTCCCGCAACGACCAGGTGGCGACCGATTTCCGCCTCTGGGTTCGCGACGCGCTTGACCGCATCGACGCGGGCCTGAAGGACCTCCAGTCGGCGATGATCGATCTGGCGGAACGGCACGCCGGAACGGTGATGCCCGGCTTCACCCACCTCCAGACGGCCCAGCCAGTGACCTTTGGTCACCATCTGCTGGCTTATGTCGAGATGCTGGGGCGCGACCGGGGCCGCATGCGCGACGCCCGCGCCAGGCTCAACGAGTGCCCTCTCGGCTCGGCGGCGCTGGCCGGCACCTCTTTCCCGATCGACCGCCACTCCGTGGCGCGGGATCTCGGCTTCGACCGGCCGACCGCCAACTCGCTCGACGCCGTATCCGACCGCGACTTCGCGCTGGAATATCTCGGCGCCGCCGCGATCTGCGCCGTCCACCTGTCGCGGCTGGCGGAGGAGATCGTGGTCTGGTGCAGCGACGCCTTCCGCTTCATCCGGCTGACCGACGCCTTCACCACCGGCAGTTCGATCATGCCGCAGAAGAAGAACCCCGATGCCGCCGAATTGGTCCGCGCCAAGTCTGGCCGTGTGATCGGGTCGCTCAGCGGGCTCCTGATCGTCATGAAGGGGCTGCCGCTGGCCTATTCCAAGGACATGCAGGAGGACAAGGAGCCGGTGTTCGAAACCGACGACACGCTTGGCCTGTGCGTCGCGGCCATGGCCGGCATGGTCCGCGACCTGACGCCCGACGCCGACCGGATGCGCGCCGCGACCGAGGCGGGATTCATCACCGCGACCGATCTGGCCGACTGGCTGGTCCGGGTCCTGGGCCTGCCGTTCCGCCAGGCCCATCACGTGACGGGGCGGATCGTCAAGTTGGCGGAGGACAGGGGAGCCAAGCTGGCCGAACTCAGCCTCGCCGACCTCCAATCCGTGGAGCCGCGCATCACCCAGGCGGTGTTCGACGTGCTGACGGTCGACGCCTCGGTCGCCAGCCGGACCAGCTTCGGCGGCACCGCGCCCGAGACGGTGCGCGCAGCCGTCTCCGCCGCGCGGGAGCGTTTCCTGTGAGCCGTTCCCTTCTCCGCCCCGCCAATTCCCGCCAGGCCATGCTCCGCCTCATGGCCGCCAGCCTCGCCGTTATGGCGTTGGCCGGCTGCGGCAAGAAGCCCAGCTTCGTCGAGCCGCCGCAAGGACGAGCCGCCGACCGCTTCCCCGGTGTCTACCCGAACCCGGCGCTGGACCCGCAACCCCAACCGCAACGGCAAGCTCCGGCCCCTTCTCCGGCCCCGGCGCAGACCCAGCCGGGAACGCCATGAACCCTCACTTCACCTACCGTGACGGCGTCCTGCACGCCGACGACGTATCCCTGATGGACTTGGCGGCGGAGGTCGGCACGCCGTTCTACTGCTATTCGTCGGCGGCCCTGGAAGCCAACTACCGCGCCTTCGCCGACGCGTTCGAGGGTTCCGACACCGGCATCTGCTATGCCCTGAAGGCGAACTCCAACCTCGCGGTGATCCGCACGCTGGCCCGGCTGGGAGCCGGCGCCGATGTGGTGTCGGAGGGGGAGATGCGCCGCGCGCTGGCGGGCGGCGTGCCAGCCGACAGGATCGTGTTCTCCGGGGTCGGCAAGACACGCGGCGAGATGAGGTCGGCGCTCGAAGCCGGCATCTTCCAGCTCAACGTCGAATCCATCCCCGAACTGGAGGCCCTGAGCGAGGTCGCGACATCGATCGGGCGGACAGCGGCGATCGCGATCCGCGTCAATCCGGACGTCGACGCCAAGACCCACGCGAAGATCGCGACCGGCAAGAAGGAGAACAAGTTCGGCATCGATATCGACCACGCCCGGGCGACGTACGCCCGCGCGGCGGAATTGCCGGGTATCGAAGCCGTCGCGGTCGCGGTCCACATCGGATCGCAGCTGACGAGCCTGGAGCCGTTCCGCGACGCGTTCGAGCGGGTGGTCGAATTGGTCCACGCGCTGCGCGCCGACGGCCACGACATCCAGCGCCTGGACTTGGGCGGTGGGCTCGGCATCCTGTACCGGGACGAGGAGGTGTCGGCGCTGGCGTCCTACGCCGGCATGGTCCGCAGCATCACCGGCAACCTGGGATGCCACGTGACCCTGGAACCCGGCCGCGCCCTGGTCGGCAACGCCGGCGTGCTGGTGTCCAAGGTGATCTTCCGCAAGACGGGGGTCCATCGCGAGTTCCTGATCGTCGACGCCGCCATGAACGATCTGATCCGCCCCTCGCTTTACGATGCCTGGCACACTATCCTTCCTGTGGTTGAGCCGAACCCGGATGCTCCACGATCTCCGATCGATGTGGTCGGTCCGGTCTGCGAATCGGGAGACACCTTCGCCGTGCAGCGGGACCTGCCACATTTGGACCAAGAAGATCTGGTGGCATTCCTGTCGGCGGGCGCCTATGGCGCGGTGATGGCGTCGACCTACAACACACGGCCCCTGGTGCCGGAGGTGTTGGTGTCGGGCGCCAAGCACGCGGTCGTACGGCGACGTCCGACGATCGAGGAGATGCTGGCGGCGGAACGGGTACCCGAGTGGCTTGATCCCTGACTGGGGCGAGCGGGACGAAACTGGGAGGGGTGAGGCGGCATGAACGGACCCGACGATCAGACGCGGAGCCCCGCCCGGCAAAAATCGGTCCCGGGAGAACCGAGCTTCCGGCTTCTCCTGGCGCGGGGCGCCTTGGCTTGGGAACAGCTTTGGCCAGCCCTGTGGCCGGCGGTTGGCGTCGCTGGGTTGTTCATCGCGGTGGCCCTGTTCAACGTGCTGCCATCGCTCGGAGGCTGGCTCCACGCCCTGGCGCTTGTCCTGTTCGCCACCGCCTTCGGCGCGGCCGTGTACATCGGCGTTAGGCGGATCCGCTTGCCGAACGACGCCGCCGCACTGCGCAGGCTGGAGCGCGACAGCGGTTTGACCCATCGGCCGTTGGCGGCACTCCGCGACACCCTGGCCAGCGGCTCCGACCCCGCCAGCGCCGAGCTATGGCGGCTCTATCAAGAGCGGGCGCGCCAGCGGATGCGCTCGATGCGGGTCAACCTGCCCCACCCCAACCTCGCCGCCCGCGATCCCTGGGCGTTCCGCGCCGGTGTCGGCCTGATCCTGTTCGTCGCGGCGTTCGGCACCTGGGGTGACTGGCGCCCGCGCCTCGCCGCCGCGCTGACGCCCCATCTGGGTGACGGGTCCGCCGCCAACACCGCAATGCTGGATGTCTGGGTGACGCCGCCTGAATACACCGGCCTGCCGCCGATCTTCCTACGCGCGGCACAGCCGGAACCCGCCGAGGCCGACCGGTCCGCCGGCACCGGAACGCCGGCTCCGATCGCCGTGCCGACCGGCAGCGTCCTGCTCGCGCGGGTCACCGGTGGCTCGGGAGTTCCGGCGCTGACCGTCAATGGCGGCAACTCCGCGTTCGAGCGGATCGATCAGGCGAGCTATCAGGCCAGCTTGCCGGTCACCAAGGGCGGCACCATCGCGATCGATCAAAACGGGCGCTCCCTGGGGTCCTGGCCGATCACCGTCGTCCCGGACACCGCCCCCATCATCGCCTTGCCCACGCCGCCCGCCGCGGCGGAACGCGGCGCCTTGCGTCTCGAATACGAGGCGCGCGACGACTATGGCGTCGTGAACGTCCAGGGGACCGTGCGGCTCGATGGCGCCAGCGCCGAGCCGGGTTTCGACCGAGCCCCGATCGAACTGCAACTGCCATTGCCCGGTGTCCGCCCGAAGACGGCGCGCGGCGCGAGTTTCCACGATCTGGCGCCGCACCCCTGGGCCGGCCTGCCGGTCACGCTGAGATTGTCGGCGACCGACGGCGCCGGCCAGACCGGCACCACCGAGGACGTGGCCCTGGTCCTGCCCGAGCGCGAGTTCCAGCACCCCGTCGCCCGCGCGATCATCGAGGAGCGCAAGAAGCTCACGCTGCGGCCGCAGGCCGGACGCGAGGAGGTGGCGCGGAGCCTTGGCATCATCTCCGCCCGTCCCTTCCAGTTCCGCGACGATGTCGTCGTATTCCTGTCGCTCCGCGCCGCGGTCGCCCGCCTCTACCTGGATGAAACCAACGACGCGGTTCCCGCTGTCCAGCAGTTGCTATGGGACACGGCGCTCCGGGTCGAGGATGGCACCCTATCAATCGCGGAGCGCAACTTGCGTGACGCCGAGCAGCGCCTGATGGACGCCTTGAACCAGGACGCTCCCGATCAGGAACTCCAGCGGCTGATGGATGAGTTGCAGTCCGCGCTGAACGAGTTCCTGGACGCCATGGAAGAGCAGATGCGCCAAGCGATGGAGCGCGGCGAGCAGCCTCCGGAGATCCCGCCGGAGATGCAGGGTCAGACGATGGACCGCCAGGACCTTCAGCAAATGTTGGACCAGATGCGTCAGATGGCCGAAACCGGCTCCCGAGACGCCGCCCGCGAGATGCTGTCCCAGCTTCAGGAGATGCTGGAAAACCTGCGCAACGGCAACATGGCCCAAATGCAGCAGAACCAGCAAAACCAAGCCGGCAAGATGATGCAGGATCTCCAGAATCTCGCCCAGCGCCAGCGCGAGTTGCTGGACCAGAGTTTCCGCGAGTCCCAACAGGGCGAGCAAGGCGAGCAGGGTCAACAAAGCCAGCAGGGGCAGCAGGGCCAACAGGGACAAATGCCTGGCCGCCAGCAGCGCCCCGGACAGCGTGGCCAAGGACAGCAAGGTCAACAGGGGCAGCAGCAAGGACAACAAGGCCAGGGCCAGCAAGGGCAACAGGGCCAAGGTTCCGGCGGTGCCGCCCAGCAGGAGGCCCTGCGGCGCGAGTTGGGTGAGCTGATGCGGCAGTTGGGCGAGATGGGCGGGGAGATACCCCGCCCCCTCGGCCGGGCGGAAAGGGCCATGCGAGACGCCGGACAGGCTCTGCAGCAGGGGATGCCCGGCGCGGCGGTCCCGCCGCAGACCCAGGCGCTGGACGAGTTGCAGCAGGGCCTCCAGTCGATGGCCGAACAGATGGCGCAGCAGATGATGATGGGCCAGCAACCCGGCCAGATGCCCGGTCAGCAGCAGATGCGGCAGTCCAACCGCGGACGGGACCCGCTGGGCCGTCCCCTGCCCGGCTTCGGCCGGTCCGACACCAACGATGTCCGCATTCCCGAGCAGTCGGAGCTTCAGCGCGCCCGTGAGATCCTGGACGAGCTGCGCCGCCGCGCCGGCGAGTTCGACCGACCGCAGCCGGAACTGGATTACATCGATCGCTTATTGCGCCGCTTCTGAGCGGCGCGACGGTGCCCGCCCCGGCTATTCCGCCCCGAGCGCCTCCCGCGCGGCCGAGCGGATATCCTGCAGGCTGAATGGCTTCGGGATCACGGCGTGGATCAAGGCGTCCAGGTTGTGCGCGCGCGTGTGCTCGGCCGGATAGCCGGTGATCAGAAGGATCCTGATGTTCGGCTGGCTCTTGGAGGCGCTCAGCGCCAGCGTGATGCCATCCACGACAGGCATGACGATGTCGGCGACCAGCAGGTCGTATTGTTCGATCTCCAGCGCCTGCAAGGCCTGCTGGCCATCCTCGACATTGGTGACCTGGAAACCGTCATGGCTCAGAGCCCGCGTGATGAAGACGCGCACCGCGGGATCGTCCTCGGCGACGAGGACGCGAGCCCCGGAAACTCGTGAATACTGGCTCATCGATTGCTAAACCCGCGACTGATCGTTTCGATCCCACACGCAGATTAGCCGGGATGGCGTTCGATGGTCCATGACGCCGGTGCGGTGCCGATATCCGCGCCCGGAGTAGTTCAGCCGCCGCCACCGGGTTGGAAGGTGATGGCGATTTCGGTGATCACGCCCGGCGGTTCGCGCATCTGGCTGGTGAAGGTGGCGATCTCGCCCGGCAGCAGGGTCTCGTGCGACGCCGTGAAGGTCCAGTCGCCCACCGGCGACTTGTCCGGACCCAGCGTCACGGCGCGGAGCGGCGGCACCGGCCGCTCCTTGTCGGAGATGTTGACGATCTGACCCTCGATCACCAGCACGGTCAGTCCGTCCTCCACGCGCTTTTCCGACCGGACGTTCTGCAATTGCAGACCGGCGCCCAGCGCCTCGACCGGCAAACCGACGGCTTCGAACAACCGCGCCGATGGTGGCCAGATCTCCGCGATCTCCTGCCGCATGAACAGGCCGCCAACCAACAGCAGGACCACCGCCGCGAGTGTGGTGAACAGCAGCGGCTTCTTGGACTTCGGTGGTGGCGGTTTTCGGATCGCCGGCAGGTTCGAGCCCGCCGGCATCGGCTTGACCTCGATCTCCTCGGGCGGCGGCGCCAGATCCACGGGCTTCGGCATATCGACCGGAGGCCGTTGCATCCAGCTATGTTCACACTTGGCGCACCTCACCATCCGCCCGTCCCTGCCCAGGGATGCGGGATCGACCAGATAGCGGGTTGAGCAGGCCGGGCAGGTGAGGATCATAAACGCTGTGCGGAAACCGTGGAATTGCAGGATGTCTTATAGAAACTAAGGAGGTATTAAGCAAGTCGAGGGCTTGCCGCCTCACCGGAAGCGTCTTTCCAGTCGCTCCCGTTCCGATGGATACGCCGGTGGTTGGCGTCGGCTGGCCGCTGGTATAGACGCGTTCGGGCGTTGCGTGCGATGCTGCGCGCCGTTCGCGGTGCGGAAATCACCGCCGTTCAGGGTTGGCGCGTTTAACGGCCGACAGGGTACGAGGACAGCAAGGTTCGAGGATTTGATTCGTTTCGAGAATGTCGGCATGCGCTACGGCAATGGGCCGGAGGTGCTGCGTGACGTCAGCTTCACGCTGGAACCAGGCACGTTCCACTTCCTGACCGGGGCCAGCGGCGCCGGCAAATCATCCCTGCTGCGCCTGATGTATCTGGCGCATCGCCCGTCCAGGGGGCTCGTCACCATGTTCGGGCACGACGTCGCGTCGTTGAAGCGGGGTGAGCTGCCGCCGCTGCGCCGCCGAATCGGTGTCGTCTTCCAGAACTTCCGCCTACTCGACCACCTTTCAGCGCTCGACAACGTCGCGTTGCCTCTCCGCGTGGCTGGCGCCCGCGAATCGCAGGTCAAGGAGCATGTGGCGGAACTGCTCAGCTGGGTCGGGTTGGGCGATCATCTCAACGACAAGCCGGCGACCCTGTCGGGCGGCCAGCAACAGCGAATCGCCATCGCGCGCGCGGTCATCACGCGGCCCAGCCTACTGCTCGCCGACGAGCCGACCGGCAACGTGGATGACAGGATCGGCATGCGGCTGCTGCATCTATTCGAGGAACTGAACAAGCTCGGCACGACCATCGTGATCGCCACCCACAACGAGATGATGATCGAGCGGTTCGGCTACGCCCGCATGGTGCTCGACAAGGGCATGCTCCAGCACCTGCCGCGAGGCGGCGGCGCGACCCGGATAGCCTGATGTTCCGCACCCACTACGATCTGCCGCTGCAGCGCGACGTCACCGGCAAGTTCCTGCCCTGGATCATCGCGCTGATGGTCTATCTGGCGATGCTCGCCATGGCGGGCTCCATGGTCCTGTCCGACATGGCGCGGCGCTGGGACCGCGGTCTCGCCGGCACCCTGACCGTCCAGGTCGCTCCCCTGCCCAACCAGACGCCGCCGCTCGGCGACCGCGTCAACACCGCGTTGGCGGTTCTAAGAGCCACGCCGGGCATCGCCAGGGCCGAGGCGCTGCCGCGACAGGATCTCCAAACGCTGCTGGAGCCGTGGCTTGGCACTGGCGCGCTCAACGCCGACCTCCCGATCCCGGCCATGATCGACGTGACGCTGGCGGGTGGCAGGATCGACATGAGGGGATTGGCCCAGCGGCTCCAGGCGGCGGTGCCGGGCGCCGAGTTGGATGATCACGCCGCATGGCTGAAGGATCTGCTGGCGATCGCCCGCGCCGTCGAGGCGGTGGCGCTGGGAGTCGTGGCCTTGGTCGGCGGCGCGGCCGTCGCGACGGTGATCTTCGTTTCGCGCGCCGGCTTGGCGATCCATGGTCCAGTGGTCGAATTGCTGCACGTGATGGGCGCTCCCGACCGCTACGTGGCCAGGCAGTTCCAAAGCCACGTGCTGGGGCTCGCGATCCGCGGCGGCATCATCGGGACCGTGCTGGCGGCGGCGACCCTGCTGGGGCTGAGGCATGCCGGTGGGGAATACGCGGCCGGGCTACTGCCCGACATGGCGCTTGGCCAGTTCCAGTTGGTCGCGCTGGCGCTGGTACCCGTCTGCGCCGCGGGGCTGGCCGCCGTGACGGCCCGCGTCACCGTCTCCCGCGCCCTGGCGCGCTTGCCTTGATCCTGGCGCGGCGCGTGGCGCGCGTGCTGCTGCCCCCGGTTTTCCTGGCCGGTCTGGCTCTGCTCGGTTGGTTCGGTGGGTTGATCTGGTTCGCCCAGACGATTCCCAGGGAGGAAGGTTGGGCCGACAGGGCGACCGATGCCATCGTCGTGCTGACGGGAGGCAGCGAACGGGTCAGCACCGGCGTGCAGCTCCTGGCCAAGGGTTTGGGGCACACGCTGTTCGTGTCCGGCGTCCATCAGGGCGTCGAGCTTCGCGAAGTGCTGCGCGCCGCGAAATTGGACCCGGACACGCTGGAATGCTGTATCGTGCTTGGCTACGAAGCCGGGGACACCGTCGGCAACGCGGCGGAGACGGCGGCCTGGATGGCCAGCCGCGATTATCATTCATTGCGGCTGGTGACGTCCAACTACCATATGCGCCGCAGCCTGCTGGAGTTCGACATGGCCATGCCGCGTGTCGATGTGGTACCGCATCCCGTCGCACCGGACGCGGTCAAGCTCCGAGACTGGTGGCGTTGGCCCGGAACGCTGGCGTTGATCGTCAACGAATACAACAAGTACCTCTTCACCCTGGCGCGCCACTCGCTGCTTTCTTGATGGCGCGCCGACCGGATTGACCCTGTATCATGCCCAAACCACCCCGTCCGCCCTCTCCTCCCGGCAAACGTCCGGCCACGCCCCGGACGAAGCCCGGCGGTCCGCCCACCAACGCGGACGGTCCCGATCGCCCCGCGCGACGCCAGCGGCCCGGCAAGGACGAGCGCATGGGCATGCCGCCCCGCGCGGGGAAGCCGGCGCGCGCGGAACGCCCCACGCGGACGGATACACCCGGGCATCCGGACCGGCCCTCCGCCTCCGGCCGGCCCAAGAACACCGCCAGACCGGAGCGCGAGGATCGCCCCCGGAATTCCGATGCGCCCGAGCGGCCTGAGAGAACACAGCGATCCGAGAGACCGCAACGTCCCGACAGGGCGCAACCCACGTCGAAATCCCAGCGCTCGCAGCGCCCCGAACGTCCGGGACGTCCCGACCGGCCCGTGCGTCCAGGACAAACGCAACGCCCGCAGCGCAACGAGCCTCCGGAACTGCACGATCGTCCCGAGGATGCCCGACGGACCGAGGCGTCTCATGAGAAGTCGCTGCGGATCACCGGTTTGCCGGCGGTTTCGGCCTTGCTCGAGCACAATGGCAGGCTGGTGGAACGCTTGTTCTTCGACGCCCGCAACGCCGCCGCCTTGGCTGGCTTCTGCCGTGAACTCGGCAAGGCGCGAAAGCCATTCCGTCAAGTCGACACCGAGGAACTGGCCCGTGTCGCCGGCACCGTGCTGCACGGTGGAGTGGTCGCCGTCACGCGTCCCCGCCACATCCCCGCCTTCGACCCCGCCGAAGCGGCTCGCTGGGCGGCGGAGGGCAAGCCCCTGCTGCTGCTGGATGGCATCGGCAACCCGCACAATCTTGGCGCCATCGTCCGCACCGCGGCTTTCTTCGGTTTGGACCGGATCGTGATCTCCGACCATCCCGCACAGGCCGCGCCATCGGAAGCCAGCTACCGTGTCGCCGAGGGTGGCATGGAGCACGTCAAGATCCATCGCGCCAGCGGCTTCGCCCAAGTCCTGAAACAGCTGGCGGCGAGTTACCGGGTCCTTGGCACGGCCCTCGGCCGCGGCCAACAGTCGCTTCACCGGTCCGATGACCGGCGTCCCATCGCCCTGATCCTGGGCAACGAGGAGGAAGGGCTGGGCCGTGAGACACTGAACGCCTGCGAGGGGATCGTCACCCTGGCTGGCTCGGGCAAGGTGCAGTCGTTGAACGTCGCCGCCACGGCGGCCATCCTGATCCACGACTTGGCCAATCCCCCGCGGCGTCAAGGTCGGAATGCCGGACTGGTATCCGGTTCCGAAGCGGGCTAGAAGGGACCGCTCATCGGTATCCGTATCCGCATCCTCACCACCCTCCTCCACTCCATGGTTCCATGACCGCCGTCCGCTCGCTTCTGTTCAATATCGCGTTCTTCAGCTGGACGACGGTCGCCTGTATCGGCCTGCTTTGGATGCTGCTGCTGCCGCGCCGCCAGATGGTGCGCGTCGTCACATGGTACATGGGCACCATCCATTTCCTGGAACGGACGATCCTGGGCCTGGACTACGAGGTGCGCGGCCGGGAGAACCTGCCGAAGAGCGGATGCTTCATCCTGGCGGCCAAACATCAGTCCGCCTGGGAGACCATGAAGCTGCACCTGCTGATTGAAGATCCCGCCGTCATCCTCAAGCGCGAGCTTCTGTTCGTGCCGATCTGGGGCTGGTACGCCGCCAAGGCGCGGATGATCTCGGTGGATCGGAGTGCCCGCGGACGCGCCATCGCGTCGATGGTCGAGGGCGCCGAGCGGGTTAAATCGGAAGGTCGGCCGATCGTCATCTTTCCGCAGGGAACCAGGACCGCCGTTGGCCGTTACCTGCCCTACCGGGTGGGCGTCGCCGTGCTCTACCGTGATCTTGACGTGCCGATCGTTCCAATGGCCCTCAACTCGGGTGTCTATTGGGCGCGCCGGAGCTTCAAGAAGCACGCCGGCAAGATCGTGGTCGAGTTTCTGCCGCCGATCGAGCCTGGCCTCGGCCGAGATGCCGTGTTGGCCGAGTTGGAGAACAAGCTGGAGGCGGCAACAGACCGCTTGGTGATGGAAGCGGGCGGACCACCAACCGAACGGCCCGTCAAGGTTCCGCGTGAGGACGCCGCCGCGACGGTCCCGTGACATTTTTCAGCCTGTGGAAAACTCTGTGGAAGCTTAGGGTCGGACGCCGCGCCTGAAGCCCTTCGTCACAGGCTCCTGTCCCACTACCGACTCACGATCCGAAAAAGAACAAATGTGGTACAATCGGGGATCGGGAGTGTTGGGCCGCACCCCTGACTTTCGGCTACGCGCATGACCGACCCGCGAAATCGCTTGTTGATGGAAGTGTTTGACGGTCTGATCGATTGAGGATGTGGCGACGGACGGAGAGCGGAATGACTTCGGTGGCAGCCATATCCCAGCAGATCTGGGATATGAAATACCGGTTGAAGCTGCTTGATGGGCAGCCTGTGGACAAAACGATCGGCGACACATGGACGCGCGTCGCCCGGGCCCTCGCCGAACCGGAAAACGATCCCGAGTCATGGACATCCCGATTCGCTGGCGCCCTTGCCGATCATCAGTTCCTTCCCGCTGGCCGCATCCTGGCCGGCGCCGGCACCGGACGCACGGTGACCCTGTTCAATTGCTTCGTCATGGGCACCATCCCCGATGACATGGGCGGCATCTTCGCCAGCCTGCGCGAGGCCGCCCTGACGATGCAGCAGGGCGGCGGCATCGGCTACGACTTCTCGACGCTCCGCCCCAAGGGCGCTCCCGTGCTGGGTGTCGGGGCCGACGCGTCCGGTCCCCTGTCGTTCATGGACGTCTGGGACGCCATGTGCCGCACCATCATGAGCGCCGGTCACCGCCGTGGCGCCATGATGGCGACGCTGAGATGCGATCATCCCGATATCGAGTCGTTCATCGAGGCCAAACGCGAGGCCGGACGACTTCGGATGTTCAATCTGTCCGTCCTGGTGACCGACGCTTTCATGGCCGCGGTCCGGCAGGATGACGCTTGGTCGCTGACCTTCGGCGGCGCGGTGTTCAAGACCGTCCAGGCGCGCGACCTGTGGGACCGCATCATGCGGGCGACCTACGAGTATGCCGAGCCCGGCGTGATCTTCATCGACCGGATCAACCAGCGAAACAACCTGTGGTACGCGGAAGATATCTCCGCGACCAATCCCTGTGGCGAGCAGCCGCTTCCGCCCTATGGGGCCTGCCTGCTGGGCTCGATCAACCTCGCCGCACTCGTGCGCGATCCCTTCACCGGGTCCGCCCGGTTGGACATGGAGAGGCTGGCCGACCTGGTGCCGCTCGCCGTCCGGATGATGGACAACGTCGTCGACGCGTCGCGTTTTCCGTTGCCGGAGCAGTTGGCCGAAGCCAAGGCGAAGCGACGGATCGGCTTGGGTGTCACGGGACTGGCCGACGCGCTCATCCTGTGCCGCGCGCGCTACGGCAGCGAACAGGCGGTGGCCCTGACCGAAGCGTGGCTGGCGGCGCTGCGCCGTCACGCCTATCTGGCGTCCACCGAACTGGCGGCGGAAAAGGGCTCCTTTCCGCTGTTCGACGCGGAGAAGTTCCTGGCGGGCGCCAACGCGCTGACCTTGGATGCCGATGTCCGCGGCGCCATCGCCAAGCACGGGCTGCGGAACGCGTTGCTGACCTCGATCGCCCCGACCGGAACGATCTCGCTGTTCGCCGACAACATCTCATCCGGCATCGAGCCGGTGTTCGCCTACGCCTACGAGCGCAATGTCCTGATGCCCGATGGATCGCGCCGAAAGGAGGAGGTTTCCGATCACGCCTATCGCCTGTTCCGAAAAACCTTCGGCGACGAGGCGCCCCTGCCCGACTACTTCGTCGATGTCCAATCCCTGGCGCCGGGAGCGCACGTCGTGATGCAGGCCGTCGCCCAAAAGTACATCGACAGCAGCATCTCCAAGACGATCAATTGTCCGGAGGACCTACCGTTCGAGGCGTTCAAGGATGTCTACACGCAGGCCTATGATCTGGGCTGCAAGGGCTGCACGACCTATCGGCCGAACGACGTCACCGGGTCCGTCCTCTCGCTCAAGAAGCCTGAGCCGAAGGTCGAGCCCAGACCCGAGCCGAAGGTGGACCCCGTGGGCGCTCCGGCCAGCGCCGTCGTCTACATGACGCAGCCGCTCGACCGCCCGGATGTCCTGCCTGGCCAGACCTACAAGGTGCGTTGGCCGGAGAGTGACCACGCCCTCTACATCACGTTGAACGACATCATCCAGGATGGCAGGCGGCGGCCGTTCGAGGTCTTCATCAACTCGAAGAACATGGAGCACTATGCCTGGACCGTGGCGCTGACCCGCATGATCAGCGCGGTGTTTCGGCGCGGCGGCGACATCGCCTTCGTCGTCGAGGAGTTGAAGGCCGTGTTCGACCCGCGCGGCGGTCAGTGGGTGAACGGCCGCTACGTCCCCTCGCTCCTGGCGGCGATCGGCGAGGTGATCGAGCGGCACATGATCGGCATTGGATTCCTGCCCGAGGATGGTGACGGGGAAGTGGGAGCCTCGGTGCGGACCCGCCGCATGGTGGGGGAGCCGCCGTCCGCATTCGCCGGCTCGCCCGCCCCTCGGTTGCGTCAGTGCCCGCAATGTGGTCAACCGGGGCTGATCCGGCAGGAGGGCTGTGATCAGTGCTCCAACTGCGGCTACTCGAAGTGTTCCTGATCGCGGGGGCTTAGCGCCACCTGTCGGACGATATCGCTGGCGATCCGCGTTTGATCCTCCAGCACGGAAACGTCTCCTTCGGCGCCATCATAGCCACGCGCCCAGACATAGGTGGCGGTGCGCGTGTCGATCACACGGGCGTTGACCCGAATGCGCCCGTCGACCAAGCGCACGCTGCCCTCCATGATGAAGTCCGGCGCCGCCCTGCTCACCGCGTGCCGCTTGTCGACCACCATCAGGCGGCGGCTACCCAACAGGGTGCGCCTGACCTCGTCCTGGAGACCGGAAGCCAAATCCGCGCTGGACGCGTCCACCGGGATGAACGCGTTGACCTGCATTGTTGGAACGGCGTTCATGGCGGCCCGGGGCCCGCCGATCAGCAAAGCCCACGCGAGACCGGCGCTGGCGAGGACCGCTCCCGGCAACGTCCACCGCATCCGCTTGCCGTAAAAGGTGTCGGGCTCCACGATGACCGCCGCCGGGATCACGGTGCCGGCCGATGGCACCCGGGCGAAGACGGGCACATAGGATCCTTTCGGCAGTTCGATCCTCAGAGTGGATGCCGATCCTTCCGTCAGGTAGTAGCGTTCCAATCGCCGTCGCAACTGACCGGCTTCGATCCGCACGATGGGATCGACTTGTGGATCGAAACTCTCGTCACGCCCCAGCACGGAAACCGCGATCGCGTAGGCCTTTATCCGGTCGGTTCGACCGGCCAAGGTCTCGTTGACGACGTAACGGAGGAAGTTCCGGCTGCGCGTGGCTTTCCTGAATTCCTCGGTCGAGCAGATTTGGTCGAGATGCTCCAGGATCCGATCATCGGCCAACCCTCCGCACGTCGGTTCGACCGAAATCACAAGCGATGCCAACACGACCTCCGCCCTGGATATTTTTTCCCCTGATCACATCCGACAGGAAGATATGTCGATCCCTCGCCTTGTCAAAAACCCGCTCGACCAGCCATAAATGCTCACAGGACGCGCCGGAACAGGCCGGGATACTCGATGACCAGTCCGTCGCCATCGATCTCGATCTCCCGGCTGAAGTCCCCGTCCACCGAATCGTAGCGATAACGCCGTCCCAACTCCAGGCAGGTGTAGCGTTGACGATCGGCCGTGACCGACAGGTCGGGAAGTGACACATAGGCCACCACGATCTCGGCGCTTTCACCTTTCCCCAAGCCAAGCCTGCGGATGGGAAGCGTGTTGGTGAAGGGTGTCACCTGGATATCGACATCGATCGCCCCATTCAGGATGGGGAGGGGATTTCCGGTTCCCGTCGTCCAGGCACCGGCGCCGTCACTGGCGATGTGCAGCGGCTGGGCCGCGCCCAGGGGCAGGACCTCCAGCGTCCTGACGCACCACTTCGGATCGCAGGAGATCCGGTAGGTCAAGGCGAAGGGGCCGCCACCATCGTCGGTGCCGATGACGGTGGCCTCCGCCACGATGCCGCTCACGCCCACCTGGAGGATGAGGTGCTCCAGTCCTTCGCCCGCCCAATCGCGCCAGCGCGCGACGATCGTGTGTTCGTCAGCCATGCTCAAACCTCATCCTCGCTCGTCCGCGGATACCTCGACCGCCTCGAATATGGGTCGGATGGCATCGCCTGGGAGGCCCCTTCCCTCATCGGCGCGTCATCGGGCGACGAACTTCCACGTTCCATCCGCGACACGGCACACGGGCAGCACATAGGTGACATCGCGCTGCCCCAGAACGCTGCTGACGCGGGCGTCGCGGCATGGCAGGCCATCGCGCTGGTAGCTGCGTATCATGGTGATGGTCCCTCCGTGGCCCGTCTGGGGATTGGACCATGGGCGGGACTCGCCATCGGGCGCGTTGCGTAGCATGTCGGCGCCTATGCCCATGATGAGCTTGGTGTCATCGCCCTGATAAAGCGCCTCTCCCAAGCGGCTGCCGAACAGCAATTGCGCCTCGGCTCCCCCGATGCCGACCAGAGACACCATAGCGATAACAAACAAAGCCAGCGTCTTCATGATTGTTTCCTCCAAATGTGAACAGAACCCATTTCAGGAGAACAAATGAAATCGACCATCCGAAGCCCTGTTATGCGCTCCGGCCAGTCATCATCCAGTCAGCATCTTGTCCGCGCTCTTAGCGGACGCCAGTCCATGAAGATCCACGTTACGGCTATCTTTCAAGAGCAAGATCATACTCAAAGGTACTATAACGCCGGACCGCATCGAACCAGTCGTCAGACAGGAATATCTTGACGTCTTGGCGATGCCCGTCGCGTGGCGGGTAGGAGGCGCTTTCCATGAGTCGTGAGAACCAGCCGAGATCCCGTCTCGAGGACTCGAGCCCGATACCCGGACACCTTGTCCGCGCGCAGTTGCGGCGTATCGCCATCTCGGAGGATTTCCAGCGATGCGACCGCAGTCGCCGCTTCCTGACCTACATTGTCGAAGAAACTCTGGCTGGGCGCGGGGAGCGCCTGAAGGCCTTCTCCGTGGCGACCTCCGCCCTCGACCGCGATGACACGTTCGATCCCCAAGCGGATCCCCTGGTCCGCATCGAGGCCAGTCAGCTGCGACGACGGTTGGAGCGATACTATCTAACAGGGGGCCGGAACGATCCCATCGTGATCGACCTGCCGAAGGGCGGTTATGTCCCGGCTTTCTCCCTCAGGCCAGTCCAGTCGGTCCCCGTTCAATCGAGCGGTTCCGCGACACCGCCGAACGGCCGGCGCGGTGTCGCCGGCGTGGCGGCGATGGTGTCGGTCATCGCCTGTCTGATGATTGGGGCTCACGCGTTCGGCGGATCTGACCGGATGACGGAAATGTTTGGCGGGTCCTCGATCCAAATCCTGCCCTTCACCCCGGCCAACGATGATCGCAGCGCCGCGATCGCCGCTGGAATGGCGGACGAATTGACCCAGGCATTGACACGTCAGGGGGCCGTCGCGGTTTTCGGTCGGGGCGCCGTCGAATACGCGCGGGATAGGCGCCCCTCATCGGTCCTGACAGGCAGCGTCCGAACCAGTGCCGGAACCGTACGTGTCACCGCCAGCTTGGTGGATACCGCCAATGGCACATACATTTGGACCCAGGCATACGATCGGCCGATCACCGAGCCGGTGCTGGAGACCCAAGGCGCTTTCGCCGCCAGCATCGTCGAAAACTTGGCGCGCGCCGAGTGACAGTCGGGCGAAACGTCAATTCAAGCAACGGGATGAACGCGTAGATTACCGTAAACTACGTTCCAGCGATGCGCTCCGCACCTACTCTCGCGCAACCAGTGCAAGAGCTTGCCTGCCGCGCGCGATGAACGGCGCGGATGATGGTCAGCCCCTTCGGGTCATGTCAGGAGAACGTCATGTCGCAGTTCCGTCGAACCTCCGCTGAATTCCTCGGCACCTTCTGGTTGGTCTTTGGTGGGTGTGGCAGTGCCGTGCTGTCCGCCGCCTTTCCGGAGGTCGGCATCGGACTGCTCGGGGTCTCACTCGCCTTTGGGCTGACCGTCCTGACCATGGCCTATTCGATAGGCCACATCAGCGGCTGCCACCTCAACCCGGCGGTGACGATCGGCTTGTGGGCCGCCAAGCGCTTTCCCACGAAGGACATACTGCCGTACATCATCGCCCAGATCGCCGGTGCCATCGTCGCGGCGATCGCCCTGTACATCGTGGCCAGCGGCAAGGCCGACTACGATCTGGCGGTCAAGGGCTTGGCCGCGAACGGCTTCGGCGCGGCGTCGCCGGGCGGCTACACCATGGCGTCCGGCATGCTGATCGAGATCATCCTGACCTTCGGTTTCCTGATCGTCATCCTGGGTTCGACCGACACCAAGGCTCCCGCCGGATTCGCGCCGCTCGCCATCGGCTTGGCGCTCACCCTCATCCACCTGATCAGCATCCCGGTCACCAACACCAGCGTCAATCCCGCCCGCAGTACCGGACCGGCTCTGATCATGGGTGGCCTCGCCTTGCAGCAGCTTTGGATGTTCTGGGTGGCGCCGCTGATTGGCGGCGTCCTGGGGGGTCTGGCGTATCGCGCGCTGTCGGCGGAGGAATCGATGGTGAAGCCCGCCATCACCGGCGAGCCGGCGCGCTGAGCGGCGTCAGCGCCTCCGACGCCTTGTGATCGGCGCACAAGGCGCGGAAGCGCGGGTAGCCGGGGATTTGGACGTCGCTCGGGCGGTTTACGCTGGACCACCCGTGTTCGTGATCGGCGGCTTCAGGGGCTCGACGCGAGCTTCAACCCGACGATGCCGGTCACGATCAGGGCCACGCATCCAAGGCGTAGCGCGGTCGCCGGTTCGCCATGGAGGAGGATGCCGGCGGCGACTGTCCCCAACGTGCCGATCCCCGTCCAGATCGCATAGGCGGTGCCGAGGGGAAGCGTCCGCAGCGCCAAACCGAGCAGTCCCAGGCTGATCGCCATGGCGCCAATCGTCAACACACTGGGTACGACGCGGGTAAAGCCGGCGGTTTGCTTCAGTCCCAACGCCCAGCCGATCTCGAAGACGCCGGCTAAAAACAAGTATATCCAAGCCATCACAGACCTCTTAAGTCCGTGGCTGGGTCGTCCCGGCCGATTGTCGTATGGAGAACGCGGGGTCGTCCCCGCGACCCTTCAGATGGCGGTCGAACCCCAGGTTTCAAGGTCCCGCGGGTGGCTCGGTCAACCGGCGCACGTCTTCCAGCAAGCGCTCCAGCCCCTGGTCGACGAAGCCCAGTTCCCGCAGATGACCGACCGTGTTGGCGAGGTATTCCAGGTTCGGCCCCCGCTCGCCGATGCCCTGCCGGATGTGTCGCACGACATCGCGGAGCCCCAGGTCGCCGCAGTATTGCCGATGGGCACGGTCGGCCACGAAGGTGCACGCCGACACGGTGCCGGCCTTGGTGCGCATCCGGAGCATCTTGGGGCAATAGACGCCGCTGACCATCTCCCGCTCCCACAGGTAGTCCAGCGCCTCGTCCACGGCGGCGGCCTCGACCCGGAAGACCATGCCTCGGCAGGAGCCGCCCCGATCCAATCCCAGCACCAGCCCCGGCTGATCCGGCGTGCCGCGGTAGCGATGGGAATAGACGCAGAACCTGCGGTGATATCCCCGCAGCAGCGCCTGCCGGCGCTCCACATGCGGGAATTCCGGGTTCCACATCAGCGAGCCATAGCCGAAAACCCACAGATCCGATCCAGGCGGCACCTCGATCCTGGGAAACGAGCGTGCCTCGGACGGAGCGAATACCATCAGGGGTTCGCTGGTGACTGGCTCTCCGGCGGTGGAAACGTCTTCGGTGGCGGTCCCATCCTCGGCGACCTCACCGCGATATGAATCTTCGGCGGACATGATCGACAGATAGTGTCTCCTCGCCGCTGTCGCCACGCTAACTAGCACCACGCTAACACAGTTCGAACCAGCCCTCGACCGCGATCGGCACGACCCGGTATAAGTCCGCACCCAACCGATCGAGGTTCACCTATGCGCGCCAAGCCCTTCCTCCTGTTCACGGTCCTGCTTGGCCTCGTGATCGCCGGCTATACCGCCTGGTGGTTCTATCTGGCCGGGCGGGTCCGCGACGGCGTGGCCGATTGGGCGGCGGCGCAGCGCGCCGAAGCGGCCCTGATCGATTACAAGGCCCCGGAAATCTCAGGCTTTCCCCTATCGGTCACCGCCAAGGCGACCGATGTCACGGTTCGCCGCGCGGACGGCTTCGAATGGAGCGCACCCGCGGTGGTCGCCCACGCCCGTCCCTGGTACCCTCTGGTGATCGGTTTCGAACTCCTCGGCGCCCAAACGGCCAGTCTGGCGCCAGCCGGCGGCGGACCGACGCTGGCGGTCAAGGCTCCATCGGGAGCGAGCGGCGTGATCGGTGTCGACCTCTCCGGCGCGATCAAGACCGCGTCGGCCGACTTGGCCGACGCCACGGTCACCCTGCCCGATGGACAGCAGGCCTCGCTGGCCCAGGCGCGGGTTCGCGGGGCCTTTCCCGAGGCCGTTCCAACCGATCACACCGCGACGGCGCTGACGATCGACGCCACCCTTTCCGGTGTGCGACTACCCCCGACGATCAAGACGCCGTTCAAGGGTGATATCGACACCGTGTCGATCGCCGCGCGGGTCAAGGGTATCGTCCCCGACCGCCTGCGCCCGCCGGCAATCGCAGCTTGGAGCGAGAGCGGCGGCACCATCGAGATCGATTCGCTGGGTCTGGCCTGGGGTCCGCTCCGCCTGGGCGGTCAGGGCACCCTGGCATTCGACCGAGACCTCCAGCCGATCGGCACGCTCAGCGCGGCGGTGGAAGGCGTCAATCCGACGATGGACAGCCTCGCCAGCGCCGGCGTGATGCGGCCCGGCGACGCCGCCATGGCGAAGATGGCGCTGACACTGCTGTCGCGCCGCGCCACTCCCGACAACCAGCCGATCGTCGACGCGTCGCTCACGGCCCAGGACGGCTGGCTCTACTTTGGCCCGATCCGATTGGTCAGAATCCCCCGGATCGCTTGGGAGTGATCCGCCGAAGCCGGCTCAGGCCTGCTTGGCGTCGATCACGCCGCGGCGGATCGCGCGGGTGCGGGTGAACAACTCCTCCAGCTTGTCGCCCTCGCCCCACCGGATGGCGCGCTGAAGCGCCGTCAGGTCCTCGTTGAACCTCTGGATGATCTCCAGCACGGCTTCACGGTTGTTGAGGAAGACGTCGCGCCACATGACCGGATCGCTGGCCGCGATGCGGGTGAAGTCACGGAAGCCACCGGCCGAGAACTTGATCACCTCGGATTTGGTGTCCTCCTCCAGATCGGTGGCGGTGCCAACGATGGTGTAGGCGATCAGGTGCGGCAGATGCGAGGTGATCGCCAGCACCTTGTCGTGATGCGATGCCTCCATGAACTCCAGGTTCGACCCAAACCGGCGCCACATCTCCGCGACCTTGTCGACCGCCGCCTCGTTGGCGCCCGGAGGCGGTGTCAGGATGCACCAGCGGTTCTCGAACAGTTCGGCGAAGCCCGCCTCCGGTCCGGAGTGCTCGGTACCGGCGACCGGATGCCCCGGAACCAGATGCACGCCTTCGGGCAGATAAGGGGCGACGTCGCGGATCACCGCCTGCTTGACCGATCCGACATCGGTGACGATCGCGCCGGGCCGAAGCCGCGGACCGATCACCGGAGCGATCGCGGCATAGGCGCCTACGGGAGCGCACAGCACGACCAGATCGGCGTCCGCCACCACGGAGGCGGCGTCGGTTGAAGCACGGGCGACCAGCCCAAGCTCCAGCGCCTTGTCGCATGTCGCTTGACTGCGGGCACTGCAAACGATCTCGCGGGCCAGGCCCAGCTTGGCGATGGCGCGCGCCATCGACGAGCCGATCAGGCCGATGCCGATGAAGGCGACGCGGTCGAACAGCGGCTCCCCCGCGGGAGCCGGCCGTTCCACGGGTTCAATCGCGGTCATGCATCACCCTTTCAGGAAAGCGGCGACCGCGTCCACCACGGCGCGCATCTCCTCCTCGGTGCCGATCGACATCCTGAGGCAGTGCGGCAGGCCGTAACCCCCCATTTGCCGGACCAGGATGCCGCGCGCCTTCAGGAATTGCCGGGCGGCCTCCGCCGCCTGGTTCCCGTCACCCGGCTGTCCGCTCCCCGACTTGGTCGCGAAGGACACCAGGACGAAGTTGGCGATGCTGGGATGGACCTCAAGCCCAAGCTCGGTCAGCCGGGCGGTCAGCCACTCGCGCCAGATGTCATTGTGACGCCGCGACTCCTCGATGAACGCGGTGTCCTCGACGGCGGCGACGCCGGCGATCTGGGCGGCCGAGTTGACGTTGAACGGGCCGCGCACCCGGTTCAGGACATCGGCGATCGCGGGGGGGCAATACGCCCAGCCCAGCCGCAATCCGCCAAGAGCGTAGATCTTCGAGAAGGTCCTCGTCATCACGACGTTGCCGAACTCCTCCACCAGCTCCTCACCGGCGGTGTAATCGGGACGGTCGACATATTCGGCGTAGGCGGCGTCGATCACCAGCACGACATGCTCGGGCAGACCGGCGTGCAAGCGCCGCATCTCGTCGGATGTCAGGAAGCTGCCGGTCGGGTTGTTCGGATTGGCGATGAACAGGATCTTGGTGCGTTCGGTGACATGCGCCAAGAGGGCGTCGACATCGGCCTTCAGGCCCGTCTCCGGCGCCGCCACCGGCTTGGCCCCGACCGCCATCGCCGAGATCGGGTACATCAGGAAACCATGGGCGCTGTACAGCACCTCGTCGCCGGGGCCGGCGTAGGCCCGGGTCAGGAGCCCCAGCAGCTCGTCCGATCCGGTGCCGCAGATGATCCTGGCGGCGTCGAGCCCATACAGCCGCGCCAATCCGTCACGCAGCGCCGTCGATCCACCGTCCGGGTATCGATGCAGTTCCGCCGCGGCCGCTTGGTACGCTTCCATGGCGCGCGGGCTGGGACCCAGCGCTCCCTCGTTGGAGGCGAGACGGATCAGCCGGTCGGCGCCAGGAGCATGGGCCTCGCCGCCGACATAGGGCGAAATGTCGAGAATTCCGGAACGGGGAGCCGGAGCAGACATGGCAACGCTACTTTCCTGATGAAGTCGATCTGTGGAGTCGTGGAAGGGATCGTTGGGGAATCGTCGAATGCGTCAGATCTTCCTGGCATCCGCCGCATGGCTCAGGGGCACCGCGAAACCACCGATCGGGATGGTCCGCAACAGGATGTCTCCCATGTTGGCGGCGAAGGCGGCGAGCCGATTGTCCTTGGCGTCGACGAAGTCGGCGACCTCGACCAGATGAAGGGGGCCGCCGCCCGTCTCCCGCCCGGTCCAGCTGCGGAAGCTGACGGTCGTCAGGCCGGCCGCCTCCAAGGCGTCCTTCAGACGCCCGCGGCTCTTGTCCTCGGTCAGTTCGATGCCGAGCAGCGTGCGGTCGTCTCCGGTGCGCTCGTGCTGGATCAAGGCGATGGCCAGCGCCTCCCGATCGTCACCCCGCGCGTTGCCGCGGCCGCAGAACGGCAGGCTGGCGACCACCCTCGGCGTCTTGGGGTCCTGGTTCATCAGGTAGCGCCACCACGGATCGTGGTCGTCCTCCTCCGGCATCGGCACCACGCCAACGGTCGCGGTGCCGTCGGCCACGGCGCGGATCGCCGCCGCCGGCGTGTTGACCGCCGTCATCGGGATCGAACCGCCGTAATGATCGCGCGAGACGTCCCAGAAACCGCGCCGTTCCTCCGGCGCGTAGACGGCCACCGCCATCGGTCCCTGGATACGCGAATATGTGGCGATCATCTCGCGCCACAGCCTGACCACCACCGGCAGGGGAAAGGTACCGGTATGCCGGGCGGCCAGCCGCCGCAGGATCGTCGCCTCGCGCCCTGGACGGACGATCTGGTTGTCCGGCCGCTTCGCGATGCCGATGAGCTCGACCACCTGCGCGCGCCGCATGATCAGATCATGGATCTTGTCATCGATTTCGTCGATCTCGCGGCGCAGGTCGTCAAGCGATGGCGGAGGTGAGGACATGGACTTCAGGTCTTGCCGGTCAGAGTTGGGTCGGGGCGGTGGACGAAGCCGGATAGTAGTAGTATCGGACCTGGGTAAAATCAAAGAAAACGTTGACACCCCCATGGCTTGCTCCCTAGCTATGCGGTTCCGCCCTTACCCCATCGAAGCAGGTTCGCTCGACCGATGACCGCGTCCATTCCGTTAAATCAGCCGCCGGCCACGGCCGAGGTTGAGGGTTTCGTCTCGGGAAGATCGAACCAACGGGTGACGCTGGGCGTGGATCAGCCGATGCGCCTGGATTGCGGCGTCGAACTTTCCGGGTTCACCGTCGCCTACGGCACCTATGGGACGCTGAACGCCGACAAGTCCAACGCCGTCATGGTCTGCCACGCGCTGACCGGTGATCACTTCGTCTCCGATTATCATCCCGTCTCGGGAAAACCCGGATGGTGGAGCATGCTGGTCGGCCCGGGTCGGCCGATCGACACCGACCGCTATTTCGTGATCTGCTCCAACGTGATCGGCGGCTGCATGGGCAGCATCGGACCGGCGGAAAGCAACCCGGCCACCGGCCGGCCCTATGGTCTCGATTTCCCCGTCATCACCATCGCCGACATGGTCCGCGCCCAGAAGCTGCTGATCGACCACCTGGGCATCGAGAAACTTTTCTGCGTGGTCGGTGGGTCGATGGGCGGCATGCAGGTGCTGCAATGGGCGGTCAGCTATCCGGAGTCCGTGTTCGCCGCCCTGCCGATCGCGACGGCGGCCCGCCACTCCGCGCAGAACATCGCCTTCCACGAGGTCGGGCGCCAAGCCATCATGGCCGACCCCGACTGGTGCAACGGCGACTATCTCAACCAGGAGAAGCGCCCCCACCGCGGGCTGGCGGTGGCGCGCATGGCCGCGCACATCACCTATCTGTCGGAGGCGGCGCTCCACCGCAAATTCGGCCGGAACCTCCAGAACCGCCAAACCGTGACCTATGGGTTCGACGCGGATTTCCAGGTCGAGAGTTATCTCAGGCACCAAGGCATCACCTTCGTCGACCGGTTCGATGCCAATTCCTATCTCTATATCACGCGGGCGATGGACTACTTCGACCTCGCCGCCGAACATGGCGGCGTGCTCGCCAACGCCTTCCGGCACGAGGGCGGTCCCACCCCGGTACGGTTCTGCCTGACCTCGTTCTCCAGCGACTGGCTGTTCCCGACCACCGAGTCGCGCGCCGTCGTCCACGCGTTGAACGCGGTCGCCGCCAATGTCAGTTTCGTCGAGGTCGCGACCGACAAGGGCCACGACGCCTTCCTGCTCGAGGAGCCGCATTTCCATCAAGTGGTGCGGGGTTTCATGGACGGCTGCGCCGAGCACCGCGGCCTGACCAACAGAAGGGCGGCCCTGGTATGAGCCCACTGGACGGCACCTCGATCCGAAGCCGCCGTTCCGGCGGCATCCGGCTCGACCTCAAGCTGATCGCCGACATGGTCGATCCATCAAGCCGCGTGCTCGACATCGGCTGCGGCGATGGAGCCTTGCTGGACTATCTCGTCCACGAGAAGAACGTCGACGGCCGCGGCATCGAGCTCAGCATGGACGGCGTGCATACTTGCGTCAGCCACGGCCTGTCGGTCATCCAGGGCGACGCCGAGACCGACCTGAAGGACTATCCGAGCGGCGCCTTCGACTACGTCATCCTCAGCCAGACGCTCCAGGCCATGCGGGCACCGCGGACGGTGCTGAACGAGTTGGTCCGGATCGGGCGCCGGGCGATCGTGTCGTTTCCGAACTTCGGCTACTGGCGCATCCGCATGGCCCTGCTATGGATGGGCCGCATGCCGGTGACCGAGCGCCTGGGCTACGAGTGGTTCGAGACACCCAACATCCATTTCTGCACGATCAAGGATTTCACCAGCCTGTGCGACACGCTGGACATCTCGATCGACCGCAGCGTGATCCTGGGACGCGACAATCGCCCCACCCGTCTCGCCTCGGCCGATGGCGTCGCCAACTTCTTCGGCGAACAGGGCGTCTTCATGCTCCGGCGCAACGGCATGGGCGACTGACGGAGCCTAGAAGCTGACGCAAGCCGGCCGCAGCATGGTCAACACGGCCTGCTGCTTGAACTTGGTCTTATAGGCTTCGGCGATCTGCCCGATCCGGGGCCGGTCCAGCACCTCGTCCAACAGCACGATCACGACAACCTTGCTCGGCTCGCGCACCACCGTGCCGCGCTCGGTGTCGCGCCACTGCCCACCCGCATCCAAGACGGTCAGGCCATCTGGAAAACGCGGTGTCACCTCCTCGTCCAGGAAGCGGTTCCAATCCGCGTCACTCACGCCGAGGGCGTCGCCGATATTACGGCCGAAGACGACCTCGGCCACCACGCCTGGACTGCCGCCGGGACCGCAGCCGACGGTCATCGGGCCCGCGCAACCACCCAAGAAGACGCTGGCCACCATGACCGCCAAAACCGTGTCGCGCATCGCGTGTCCCCCCTTCGGCCAAGCCCAAGGCCGGACCCGCGGGAATTTCCGCTCGGTTGAGCTGTTGTATGATGCTACACCGCGAAAGGAACACCGTCATGCGCAAGATCCTGCTCGCCGCCGCGGCATCGTTGATCGTGGCGTCCCCCGCCGCCTTCGCCCAGGCTCCGGCCAATCCCGCGAACGATCCCGGCGACAAGCCCCTGATGACGGCTCCCCAGCCGCGCGACCAGACAACGACCGATCAACTGGCGCCCACTCCCGGTATTTCCGGGGAAGCTCCCAGCCGCGAACTCACCGGCCAAGGGGAGGCCGGAATGCCTGGCGCGACACCTCGGGCCAGCGACGCCCCCGCCGACATGACGGCACCCGGCGAGGCCCAGAACGACCGCGCCAACCCACCGCCCTCGGCGGGTACTCCCCCGCGACAGCAGTGACGCGGGAGCGGTAGGATCACCCACCGATCCGCCGACGGACGTCGGCCAGCAGAGCCTCGACCCGCGCGCGGTTGACGCCCACGTCCGAGTAGCCGAACCGCGACCGACTGTACACGGCGAGCGTGGAACCATCCTGACCCGCCGGCAGGATCTCCACGTTGATGTAGTCGGGAAAGCGCAGGATGGCGCTCCGCTGGACCAGCACCATCCGCGTGCCATCCGCGGATCGATCGAGGACCTTGAAGCGGGGCGCCTCGGCCGTGACCGCCAGCACCGCGTCGCGCAGGGTGTCTACCGGCACCGCGAAGACGGGGCTGACGGCATCCGGCTTCGCCTTCGGCGTCGCGCCGACGGGTGCCACCAGATACTGATTTGGCGACGACGCCAGTTCCAGATTGGCGAAGTCGATCGGTTCCGCGTAAGGCGTGGCGTCGGCCCAGGGGCCAAGCTGCCAACCATACCAGCCGGCGACCGCCACCAAGACCACGACGAGCGCCACTCTGGCTATTGATTTCACAAGGCACCTCCCGACGGGGTTCACATCCGAAGCCGATGATTTGCCCGCGCGGTCCGCGAGCATGCAAGCGGTCATTCAGGCGAGCGTCACCAAGCTCTTGCCAATCGGCGGCCGATGCGCCATCTGCGCAGTTGAAATCAGGAAGGCAAGCATATCCATGACCCCATCATCTCGGATCCAAGATCGGGAAATCCATGTCATCGGCGGCGGGCTCGCCGGCAGCGAGGCGGCTTGGCAGATCGCCGCGTCCGGCGTGCCGGTCGTGCTGCATGAGATGCGCCCCGTGCGGAAGACCGACGCCCATCAGACCGATGGACTGGCCGAGATGGTGTGCTCCAACTCGTTCCGATCCGACGACGCCGAGTACAACGCGGTCGGATTGCTGCACGAGGAGATGCGCCGGTGCGGATCACTGATCATCCGATGCGCTGATCTGCACAAGGTGCCCGCCGGTGGCGCGCTCGCGGTCGACCGCGACGCCTTCTCCAAGGCCGTGTCCGAAGCTCTGGAGAACCACCCGTTGGTGACCCTGGTGCGGGAGGAGGTCGCCGGCTTGCCACCCGACGATTGGGACAACGTCATCGTGGCGACCGGCCCCCTGACCTCGCCAGCCCTGGCCGAAGCGGTGCGTGAGTTGACCGGGGAGGAAAGCCTCGCCTTCTTCGACGCCATCGCGCCGATCGTCCACACCGAGAGCATCGACCTGTCGAAGGCGTGGTTCCAGTCGCGCTATGACAAGCCCGGGCCCGGCGGCACGGGCAAGGATTACATCAACTGCGCGATGGACCGCGATCAGTACCAAGCCTTCATCCAGGCCCTGATCGACGCGCCCAAGACCGACTTCAAGGAGTGGGAGAAGAACACCCCCTACTTCGAGGGCTGCCTGCCGATCGAGGTGATGGCGTCGCGCGGCATCGACACCTTGCGCTATGGCCCGATGAAGCCCGTGGGCTTGACCAACCCCCACACGGGAACGCGATCCCACGCGATTGTCCAACTGCGCCAGGACAATGCCCTGGGCACGCTCTACAATCTGGTCGGTTTCCAGACGAAGATGAAATACGCCGACCAGACGCGGGTATTCCGTATGATCCCCGGCTTGGAGAACGCCGAGTTCGCGCGCTTGGGCGGCTTGCACCGCAACACCTTCCTGAACAGCCCCAAGCTGCTGGATGGGCAGATGCGGCTGAAGGCGATGTTGCGGCTTCGTTTCGCCGGACAGGTGACCGGTGTGGAGGGTTATGTGGAATCCGCCGCCATGGGCCTGCTCACCGGCCGTTTCGCCGCCGCCGATCGGACCGGTCAGGTGTGTCCCAACCCTCCCCCGACGACGGCGCTGGGAGCGTTGCTCAGCCACATCACTGGTGGTGCCGAGGCGGAGACCTTCCAGCCGATGAACGTGAATTTCGGACTTTTTCCCGATCTTGACGGTAAAATCAAAGGTCGAGACCGCAAGCTGGCCTACACGCGACGCGCCCTATCCGATCTGGGTGGGTGGCTGGGGACCCGGCAGGCGGCGGAATAGTCCAACGCCATCCCATCGCCCCAAAGCCCGCGCTTGATGCGGGGGACCGGTCGATCTACGCTCACGGCAAGCAAATCCAGGCATCGGAGCGGTGAAGATGGAAGGCCAACCTAGGTGCCTGTGGGAACCCTTGTGAATCCTGAGAACCCCGAGTCCTTAAGACCCTCGAAAGACTTGAGCTCAAGGCGCCGGTCGGTCATGGCCGATGTGGAAGCCGTGGGCCGGATCAGCGCGATACCCTCCATCCTGGAAGTGGTCGCCGAGACGACGGGCATGCGCTTCGTCACCGTGGCGCGTGTCACCGAGGGGTCGTGGACGGCATGCGCCGTGCTGGACAAGATCGACTTTGGCTTGAGGCCCGGCGCTGAACTCGACATCACGACGACGCTTTGCGCGGAGGTTCGCGACCTGAAGCGTCCCGTGGTCATCGATAACGTCAGTGAGAACCCGACATACCGCGACCACCCGATACCGAGGATGTACCAGTTCGAGAGCTATATCTCGTTCCCGATCTTCAAGGTGAATGGTGAGTATTTCGGCACCTTGTGCGCCATAGATCCCCTGCCGGCCAAGCTCTCGGACCTCAAGGTCACCTCCATGATGGAATCCTTTTCCAAGCTGATCTCGGTTCAATTGGAATCCGAGGACCGGCATAGGAAGGCGCAGGAGGACCTGCTGGATCAACGGCAAACCGCCGAGTTGCGGGAGCAGTTCATCGCGGTGCTCGGTCACGACCTGCGGAACCCGCTGTTCGCGATCAGTTCGGGAGCGGACCTCCTGACACGCCGGGCCACCGACGCGACGATGCTGTCGATCCTCAATCACATGCGGACGAGCAGCGAGCGCGCGTCCCGCCTGGTCGACGACGTCCTGGACTTCGCGCGTGGGCGGCTGGGCGGCGGCATTCCCGTCGACATGCAGCCGTGCCGAGACCTTGAGGAGGCGCTTCTGCACGTGATCGCCGAACTGAAGGGCGCTGGCTCCAACCGCGTCATCCACACCAGCCTGCGAATCCCGGAAGTTGTTTTCTGCGACCGGGACCGGATCGCCCAGCTTTTGTCGAACCTGCTGATGAACGCGCTGACCCATGGCGCATCGGATCAGCCAGTCACCGTTTCCGCCAGTTCCGGTTCCGGAGGAAGCCCGGACGCCTTCGTGCTTTCGGTCTCCAACCACGGCCCCGCCATCCCGAGGGAAACGCTACCGCAGCTGTTCCAGCCATTCCACCGCTCGGTGTCCGCGAAGCCGCAGGCGGGCTTGGGGCTTGGCCTCTACATCGCGTCCGAGATCGCCCGGTCACACGGCGGCCGCATGGAGGTGACGTCCTCGGATCGCGACGGCACGACCTTCACGTTCACGATGCCGCGGCCCTAGTATCTTCCGGTCATCGCCCGCCATGCCAGCACCGCCTGTCGGAACGGGTTGGGCATCTGGACCCGGGGGGCGAACACGTCGTTGCCAGCCTTGGCGATGACCTTCAGATAGGTGTCGGTGAGGCTGGCGGTCAGCAGGGCTGGATGGGCGGCGCGCGGCACCCGCGGCCGCAGGGCCCTCGCCTCCTCCAGATGCGTCCGCGCCATGGCCGCCACCTCCGCGACCACCGCCTTCAGCTGTTCCGGTGGCTTCAGATCGAACAGCGATTGCTCGCTGACTCCATGCTTTCCAAGAACATCCTTCGGCAGATACAGGCGGTGGCCACGGGCGTGGAACGGAACGGCGCGCAGCAGGCCAGTCAAGGCCCAGGCGATGCCGACATGGCGGGCGGCTGTATGGGCCGCCGGGTCGCGCACGCCCAGGATCTCCAGCGCCAGTCGTGCCAACGGAGCTGACGTGACCTCGGCATAGCTCGTCAGGCAGGTCTTGTCGGCGGGCGCCTCGTCCATCAAATCCGTCTCACGTCCATCGATCAAGGTCTCGAAATGCCCACGCGTCAGATCGAACCGGCGGATCGCCTCGCCAAGGGGCAGCAGCACCTCGTGGCGGCGCGACGCGCCGTCATAGAGTTCGCCGATGCTGTCGTGCCACCATTGCAGCCGGATCTGGCCAAGTACCGGTTCGGACACCACTTCCCTGGTCTTGGCGATCTCCAGGTTGAAGGCGTGGAGCGCGAACAGGGCCTCCCGCCGGTCAGCGGGAGCGAACAGGCAGGTGAGGAACCGGTCATTGTCATATTTTCGGACTTCCTGTCCGCAGTAGGACAGGGCCGCGTCGGAGTTAGCCATGAAATTTCGGGGGAAGCCGCATCGTGACGAAGGAAACCAGGGACAACATGCTCTATAGTGGACCTCTGGCGCCATGACATATTGGCCTCGCGCGGCTGATCGGCCAGACCCTGTAGCCCGACCTCGCTAACGCGGACACCCATGGCCGAGTTCAACATAGCACCGCCAACCACTGGCAGCGCCGAGCCGACAGCCAAGAAGGACGCCGCCGGAGAGAATTTCCCGGTCGCGTCGAGGCTTCTGCCCAAGCGTCTCCGCCCTCATGTGATGGCCTTCTACCATTTCGTCCGGCTGGCCGACGACATCGCCGACGATCCCGATCTGGAGCCCGAGCTGAAGCTCAGCCACCTGGACGCGTTGGAGCGCGCCTTGGTCAAGGGCGAGGCGCACAGCGCCTACCTTCAGCCGGCGCTCGATCTGGCCGCCAGCCTGAAGCTGACCGGCGTTCCGGACACCCATGCCCGCCAAGTCCTCCAGGCGTTCCGCCGCGACGCCAAGAACACGCCGTGCCGGACGTGGAGCGACCTGATGCTCTACTGCCGCTATTCGGCGGCGCCGGTGGGCCGCTACCTGCTCGATCTCCATGGCGAGGGACCAAAGGCCGTGGGTCCGTCCGACGCGCTGTGCGCGGCGCTCCAAATCCTCAACCACCTGCAGGACTGCCGCGACGATTGGGTCGACCTGGGACGCTGCTATATCCCGCGGATCTGGTTCGAACAGTCCAAGGTCAGCCCGGAGCGCTTGGTCGAGCGGGGATCCAACGAGGCCCTGCGGGCGATCCTGGACCGCACGCTGGATCAGGTGGATGCCCTGCTGGAGCGCGCCGCGCCCTTGCCCAGCCTCGTGAACCATCGGGGCTTGCGACTGGAGTCGGCGGTGATCCTGACCCTGGCGCGGGCCTTGTCGCGCCGGCTGCGGCGCCAGGATCCCCTCGCCCGCCGGGTCAAGCTGACGACCTCCGGCCGGGTGGTGGCAACCCTGCGCGGCATCGCCTCGGGACTCAGTATCAGATGACCGTCGAGACGGCGGACTCCCGCGATCCTGGTGCCCATCCAGGGGAAATCGCCGGGAAGTCCGGAACCACCTTCTACTGGCCAATGCTGCTGCTGCCCAAGCCAAAGCGGAACGCGATGTTCGCGATCTACGCCTTCTGCCGGCAGGTCGACGACATCGTGGACGAACCGGGTTCGATCGATGAGAAGCGAGCCGCCCTGGCGGCGTGGCGCGAACAGATCCGCTCGCTCTACCTCGGTGGCGCTCCGACCGGCCCGGTTGCCGTAGCCTTGGCCGACGCCATCGCCCGCTATCACCTGCCGCGGGGCGAGCTGGAAGCCGTGATCGACGGCATGGCGATGGATCTGGGCACCCCCTTGCGGGCACCCTCGCTCGACACCTTCAAGGTCTACTGCCGCCGGGTCGCCGGCGCCGTCGGCCTCCTGGTGATCCGCGTGTTCGACCGCGCGGAACCCGACACCGAGGCCTTTGCCCTGGCTGTCGGCGACGCGCTCCAGATGACCAACATCCTCCGCGACCTGGAGGAGGACGCCCGGATCGGCCGCCTCTATCTGCCCCGCGAACTGCTGATTCGTGCCGGCATCACCGCCACCGACCCGGCGGAGGTGCTGCGCCATCCCGGTCTCGCCAAGGTGTGCGACACGCTGGCGGACATGGCGGAGGCCCGCTTCGCCGAAGCCGATAGGCTGCTGGCCGATTGGCCGAGGCGCCGCTTGTGGGCGGCCCGGGCGATGATGATGCTGTACCGGAGGACGCTGACGCGCCTGCGGGCCCGCGGCTGGCGCGACATTGGGCAACGTCCGCGGCTGACGAAGTCGGAGAAGGCCTGGATCACGTTCCGCTGCCTGCTTGGACAGCCGCCGGCCCGGTGATATCCCGATGACGACGATACATATCGTCGGCGCTGGCGTGGCTGGCATCGCCGCCGCCGTTTCCCTCTCCGACAGCGGGCGGAAGGTGGTGCTGCACGAGGCGGCGGGACAGGCGGGCGGGCGTTGCCGCTCGCTCCATGACCCCGTGCTGGACAGGACCATCGACAACGGCAACCACCTGCTGCTGGGTGGCAACCACGCCGCCTTCGGCCTGCTCGACCGAATCGGTGCCCGGGATCGGCTGATCGCTGCGGCGGAACCCGCCGAGTTCCCGTTCCTGGACCTGGCCACCGGCGAACGCTGGACCTTGCGGCCCAATGCGGGCCCCCTGCCCTGGTGGATGCTGGTCCCGAGCCGCCGGGTGCCCGGCACCCGGTTTCGTGACTACCTGGCCCTGCTGAAGCTCCTTCGGGCGGCGCCGGGGGCGACCGTGGGGGATCGCTTAGACACCACATCGACGCTCTACAAGCGCCTGTGGGAGCCCTTGGCCGTCGCGGCGCTCAACATCGACCCGAAGCTTGGCTCGGCGCGCCTGATGGGCGCCGTGGTCGCCGAGACCTTCATGCGCGGTGGAGCGGCCTGCCAACCCTTCATCGCGCGGCGCGGCCTGTCCGACACCTTCATCGATCCCGCGCTGGCTTGGCTGGGGAAACGCGGCTTCGAACTGCGGACACGCGCCCGGCTGCGGCGGTTGGAGGTCCGCGACGGGCGGGTCGCGGCGCTGGAGTTCGCCGGTGACACCGTCGAACTGGCTCAAGGGGATGCCGTGGTTCTGGCCCTACCTCCCGCCGGCACCGCCGAACTGCTGCCTGGCTTGACGGTGCCGGAGGCGCACACCGCGATCCTGAACGCCCATTATAGACTGGACCGGCCGGCAACCCTTCCAGGCGGCCAGATCTTCCTGGGCCTGATCGGCGGGACGGCCGAATGGCTGTTCGCGCGGGACGACGTGATCTCCGTCACCGTCAGCGCGGCCGACCGGCTGATGGACCAATCGGCCGGGGATTTGGCGGCGCTGCTGTGGCGCGATGTCGCCGGCGCCTGCGGCCTGTCCGAGGCGATGCCGCCAGCCCGGATCATCAAGGAAAAGCGGGCGACCTTCCGCCAGACGCCAGCCGACTCGGAACAACGCCCCGGTGCCCGGACCGGGTTTCCGAACCTCTCGCTCGCGGGGGACTGGACGGCGACCGGTTTACCAGCCACGATCGAAGGCGCCATTCGGTCGGGAAACAACGCCGCTTCCCTGCTGTTAAGGTATTCATCGGTCGAAAGGCCGGGCCAACCCGACATCCGGGCTTCACATCGGAGCCCGATGGACATATCTCAACGGGCGTAGCCTCAAGCGAATTTGCCTCGGCAATCAACGCCGCGGCACTTGTCCCGATAACATAATGAGGAACCGATGGCCTTTGAACTTCCCCCGCTGCCGTACGCGTACGATGCGCTCGATCCCTACATGTCGGCGCAGACGCTGCAGTTCCACCACGACAAGCACCATCAGGCCTACGTCACGGCCCTCAACAACCTGATCAAGGACACCCCGCTGGCGGACAAGCCGCTTGAGGAGATCGTCAAGGCCTCCTACGGCGATCCGTCCAAGCAGGCGATCTTCAACAACGCCGGCCAGCACTGGAACCACACGCTGTTCTGGCAGATGATGAAGAAGGGCGGCGGCGGTTCCATCCCCGGCGAGCTCGAGACCAAGATCAACGAGGATCTGGGCGGCGTCGACAAGTTCAAGGAGGCCTTCACCCAGGCCGGCCTGACGCAGTTCGGCAGCGGCTGGGCGTGGCTGGTCGTCGACGGTGGCAAGCTGAAGGTCACCAAGACGCCGAACGGTGAGAACCCCCTCGTCCACGGCCAGACCGTCCTGCTCGGCTGCGACGTGTGGGAACACTCCTACTACCTGGATTACCAGAACCGGCGCGCCGACTATCTCAAGGCGTACCTGGACAACATGGTCAACTGGGAATTCGTCGCCGAGCTGATGCACAAGGGCTGACCAGCCCCGACGCGATGCCGCGCATGAAGAAAGGGGCCCGGTTGGGCCCCTTTTTTCGTGTCGGCGAAGGGTTTGGGATCAAACCGGCAGCAAGGCCGCCGCCACCCTGCGTTCCTCCGACAGGAGGACGTTGTAGGTCCGGCACGCGGCGCCGGTCTCCATCAC
The DNA here is from genome assembly GCF_000576635.1 of Skermanella stibiiresistens SB22. Lineage (GTDB taxonomy): Bacteria > Pseudomonadota > Alphaproteobacteria > Azospirillales > Azospirillaceae > Skermanella > Skermanella stibiiresistens. Next base: position 22,145 of record NZ_AVFL01000032.1, on the reverse strand, counting down.
GTCGACCACGATGCCGGCCTCGCGCAACTCGCGCCTCAGCTTGGACGGCAGGAGCCCCATCTTGGGACCGGAGCCCAGAAGCAGGATCTCGACCGCCGGCTCGGAGCCGCGGATGACGTCAAAGCTCGCAACCGTCAGACTGGCGAAATCCGTCGCGGACCACGCTTGCGCGCGGTCGGGGAAGACCAGCAGCGGGCCTTCGTAGAGGGTTCCACTAACGCGGAAAATGCCAGGACCGTAGGAATCGATGACCTGGCGGTCGGCCGGGATCAGCGGCGTCACATCCAAGATGGTTTCTCCAGGGTTCCCGGAAGCTCTAAATCGCCCGGTCGGGTCGTCGGGTACCCGCCCCGACAACCCAGCCATGACGGACGATCGGCGGCTTACTTGCGGCCGAACATCTTGCCAATGCCGCGCGACGGAGCCGTGACGTTGTCCTGGACCGGCTCGACCACGGCGTCGGTGACGGCACCGTCCTTGTCGTCCACCGTGGTGGTGGTCCGGCCGCCCTTGGCGGGTTCGGTCTTCGCCAGCACCATGTTGACCGTGGACCGGAGCACGCGGACGCGGACGCCCTCGGCGATCTCGACCACCAGTTCGTCGTCGTTGCCGACCTTCATGATCGTGCCGATGATGCCACCACCGGTGACGACACGGTCGCCGCGGCGCATGGACTCGAGCATCGCCTTATGCTCTTTCAGCTTCTTTTGCTGCGGACGGATCAGCAGGAAATAGAAGACGACAAAGATCAGGATAAGCGGCAGAAACGACATCAGACCAGCCGCTCCCGCCCCATCCGCGGCCTGTGCATAGGCCGTTGATACGAACATCCGGTGCTCCTCTCACTCTATTCTTGGCGGATCGCGGGACTATACCGGCCCGCGCCCGCGTTGCAATCGAAACCGGCCGTGACTGGATCGCCAGCCGGAACTCCTTAGGAGACTGGTTCACCCGACTTGTGCGGCGCCCGAGCTATGCTAGGGTTCACCGCCCATCCGGCCCGATCGAGACGACCGGGCTCCACATTCCTACCGCATATGTAGTCAGGTTCCCGGTCAGTGCAAACAGCTTCAGACAAAGACGAGACATCCCTACCCGTCCTGCTCGCCCGAATCGCGGACGCGCTCGACCGGCTGGCCCCGCCGTCCGCCCCGTCGCCCGACCTGTCCGGCGCCGACGCCTTTACCTGGCACGCCGAGGGCCGCCGGCTGGTGCCGGTTCCCCGCGTCAACCGGGTTGAGCTGCCGCTCCTCCAGGGTGTCATGCGCCAGCGCGACACCCTGCTGGAGAACACCCGCCGCTTCGCCGACGGCTTGCCGGCCAACAACGCGCTGCTGTGGGGCGCCCGCGGCATGGGCAAGAGCTCCCTGGTCAAGGCCGTCCACGCCACCATCGCGGAGGAGCGTCCCGGTGTGCTGGCGCTGGTGGAGATCCACCGCGAGGACATCCCGTCGCTGCCCGAGTTGCTCAACCTGCTGCGCTCCAGCGACCGCCGCTTCGTGCTGTACTGCGACGATCTGTCGTTCGACCATGACGACGCGGCGTACAAGTCGCTGAAGGCGGTTCTGGACGGCGGCATCGAGGGACGGCCGGACAACGTCGTATTCTACGCCACGTCCAACCGGCGCCACCTGATGTCGCGCGACATGATCGAGAACGAGCGTTCGACCGCGATCAACCCCCATGAATCGGTCGAGGAGAAGGTCTCACTGTCCGATCGTTTCGGCCTGTGGCTGGGCTTCCACAACTGCGACCAGCCGACCTTCTTCGCGATGATCGAGGGCTATGCCGACCGCTTCGGGCTCGACGTGCCGGTCGAGCGGCTGCGGGCCGAGGCGATCGAATGGTCGATGACGCGCGGCAGCCGATCCGGCCGCGTCGCGTGGCAGTTCATCCAGGATCTGGCTGGCCGTCTCGGGAAACGTCTCGACTGACGCGTTTCTCGCCGGACAGATAATCGCGGGGATCGATCGCGCGGTTGGCCTTGCGCAGCTCGAAATGGAGCTGCGGGGCCGACACGTTGCCGGTGCTGCCGACCGTGCCGATCTTCTGCCCCCGCTTCACCTTGGCGCCGCGGTCCACCATCATATCGTCCAGATGGGCGTAGGCGCTGACCCAGCCATCGGCGTGGCGGATCAGCAGCAGGTTGCCGAAGCCCCTCAGCTCGTTGCCGGCATAGGCGACCACGCCGTTCTCGGCCGCCACGACCGAGGATCCTTTGGCGGCGCTGATGTTCAAGCCGTCGTTATGCAGCCCGCCCGGCTTCGGCCCGAACTCCGACAGGATCGTGCCGCGCACCGGCCACTGGAATTGTCCGGAACTCCGGGGCTCCACCAAATCCACGGCTGGCGGCTTGGTGGCGACCACCGGAGCCGGCGCCGCGACGACAGGCGGCGCGGCTTCGGGAATGGTCGCCGCGACCGTCCGCTCCACGGTGTCCGGCGGGGGCGGCGCCAACGCAGGCTTCGATGGAACCCGAGGAACTGGCCGCGGCACCTGCACCGAAGCGGGGGGAGGAGCCAACGCGGCTACCTGCCGACTTGGCTCCTGGACCGCCGCTGGCTGCTCCACGACCACTTGTGGCGCACTCGGGGCTTGCGTCGCCACTGGTGCCGACATCGAGCCGGACCGCGCGATGCCGTAGCCGGGTGGCGGAACGAAGCTATCGCTGGGGGCCTGGGTGACGACGGGCGGCGCCAACTCCTGGGTCGATACGGCGGGCCGTGGCGCCGCTTCCGGTACAGAGCGCGCGGACATGGCGTTGCGCTGCTGCCCGGTGGCGTTCTCCGCGACCAGGGTCGGGGCGTCACCGCCACCGGGCAAGCGAAGTTGCTGGCCGATCTTGATCGCGTAGGGTTCCTGGAGACCGTTGTTCCGGGCGAGGTCCGACATACCGACCTGGTACATGCGCGAGATGCCCAGCATCGTGTCGCCCTTCCGCACGGTATGGAACCGCGCGGTGGGCAGGCGCAGCCGCTGACCGACAGCCAGGGCGTAAGGCGGCTTCAGGTTGTTGAGATCGATCACGTCGCGGACAGGGACGCCATAACGGGTGGCGATCTCGGACACGCTGTCACCGCGGGCGACCGTGACCATGCCGGGTGCCGACGGAACCGGCTGTTCCTGATAGATCGACACGGGCGCCGGCGCGTCGCGCCGGGCGCAGGACGTCACCGCCAGCGCCGACGCGACCATCACGATGGCGAGATTGGTTTTCCCCATGTCGGTCACAACGAACGGGCGCGCGCGACCGGAACCGGAACCGGCTCCGGCAGCAGGGGCACGAATCGGACGGGCCATAGCTCCTCCCGGTGCAAACCGGCCTCGGTTCGGCGGATGCGGTAGACGCGCTGATCACGGCGCGTGTTCCCCATCGGGGCGACCATCACTCCCCCGACCGCCAATTGATCGGTCAGTTCCTTCGGGATGTCGCCATCGGCGGCGGCCGTGACCAGGATGCGGTCGAACGGCGCCTGCTCGGGCCAGCCCTTGGTTCCGTCTCCCGCCCGGGTCGTGATGTTGTGCAGCCCCAGCTGGTGGAAGCGGGCCTCCGCGTCGTGGAGCAGCGGACGGTGGCGTTCGATCGTGTAGACCCTGCGGGTCAGCCTGGACAGCACCGCCGCCTGATAGCCAGAGCCGGTTCCAATCTCCAGCACCTTCAACCGGTTATGCAGCTCGAGCGCCTGGGTCATCATCGCGACCACCAGCGGCTGGCTGATCGTCTGGCCCGAACCGATCGGCAAGGCCATGTCCTCATAGGCTTGGTCTAGAAAGGACGGCGGCACGAAGGCCTCGCGCGGCAAGCGTTCGATCACGGCGAGCACGGCCGTGTCGGTGACGCCCGATCTGCGGAGCTGCATGATCAGGCGGATCTTGCGCGCGTCGATGCTCAAGCGAACACCGTCCTCAGCGTGTCCAGGGTTGGCGTGTGGGTCAGGTCCAGGAACAAGGGCGTGATCGCGATCCCCTTGTCCAGCACCACCCCGATGTCGGTGTCGGGCAGCGTGTCGGCCTCTCCGCGCAGTGTTCCGATCCAGAAATAGGCCCTGCCCCTGGGATCGACCCGCTCCGTCAAGTCGTCGCCGACCTTGCGCTGACCGTGGCGGACGACGTGGATGCCGTTCGCCAGACCGGGCTCGACGCTGGGAAAGTTGACATTCATCAGCACGTTGCGTGGCCAGGCGACCGAGACCGCCTTGCGGACCACCTCCGGACCCCAATGAAGCGCCGTCTGCCACAAGGCGGGAACGGCGGGATCGAGGTGCTGGCTCATGGCGATGGCCGGAACCCCCAGCAGCGTCGCCTCCATCGCGGCGGCGATCGTACCGGAATACGTGACGTCCTCACCCAGGTTGCTGCCGTGATTGACGCCGGACAGTACCAGATCGGGCTTGCGGTCCTTCAGGATGTGGTTGATCGCCAGCAGCACGCAGTCGGTCGGCGTGCCGTCCACCGCGAAGCGCCGATCGGTGATCTGGCGCATCCGCAACGGCCGGTGCAAGGTCAGCGAATGGCTGGCTCCGGACTGCTCCGTCTCCGGCGCCACCACCCAGACATCATCCGACAGGGTACGGGCGATCTTCTCCAGCACCTCCAGCCCGGGGGCATGGATACCGTCATCATTCGACAGCAGGATACGCGCCTTCGAAGCGTCCAGGGGAGCCTTAAGCATCCGCCGCAATCCTATCGAGTCCACCCATGTAGGGCCGCAAGGCTTCCGGCACGACTATGGACCCATCTGGTTGCTGAAAGTTTTCCATGACAGCGATTAGGCACCGTCCGACCGCGACTCCCGATCCATTCAGCGTATGGACGAACTGTGTGTTCTTATCGCCACGCGGCCGGCACCGGGCCTTCATGCGCCGGGCCTGGAAATCGCCACAGGTCGAGCAGCTGGAAATCTCGCGATAGGCGTTCTGGCCCGGCAGCCAGACCTCGATGTCATAGGTCTTGGTCGCCGAAAAGCCCATGTCGCCGGTGCACAGCGCGATCGTGCGGAACGGCAGCTCCAGCCGCTTCAGCACCGTCTCAGCGCATTGGGTCATGCGCTCGTGCTCGGCGTTCGACTGGTCCGGTCCGGTCACGCTGACCATCTCGACCTTCCAGAACTGGTGCTGCCGGATCATGCCGCGGGTGTCCTTGCCGGCCGCGCCCGCCTCCGACCGGAAGCACGGCGTCAGCGCGGCCATGCGCAACGGCAGGTCCTCGAGATCCAGGATGCGATCGGCGACCAGATTGGTCAGCGGCACCTCGGCGGTCGGGATCAGCCAATGGCCGGTGGTGGTGCGGAACAGATCCTCCGCGAACTTCGGCAACTGGCCGGTGCCGAAGGCGGCTTCATCACGCACCATCAGCGGCGGCATCACCTCGGTGTAACCATGCTCGTCGACGTGGAGGTCGAGCATGAATTGGCCGATCGCCCGCTCCAGCCGGGCGAGCTTGCCGCGTAGTACGGTGAACCGGGCGCCGGACAGCTTGGCCCCGGCGGCGAAGTCCATCATGCCCAGCTTCTCGCCAAGCTCGAAATGCTCTAGCGCCGCGTTGGAGCGCGTGGGCTCGCCGACCCGGCGCAGCTCGACATTGCCGCTCTCGTCGGGACCATCGGGGACGTCGGCGGCGGGCAGGTTGGGAAGGCTGGCGAGCAGGCTATCGAGCGTGGCGCCGATCCCGGCCTCCTCCTCCTCGGTCCGCTGGATGTTCTCCTTGAGGGCCGCGACCTCCGCTATGAGATCTTGGGCGTCGCGGCCTTCGCGCTTTGCCTTGCCGATCTCCTTGGAAGCTTCATTGCGCCGCGCCTGCATCTCCTGCAGGGCGGTCAGCGCCGCGCGGCGGCGGGCGTCCAGGCCGAGAATCTCGCCCGACATGGACGACAGCCCGCGTCTCGCCAGACCAAGGTCGAAAGCTTCGGGGTTATCGCGAATCAGGCGTAAGTCGTGCATGACACCACTGGATCGAAGACGTTACGGGAGATTGTTTATAAAGCCCCTCATGTCTTCGGTCCAGCCATGCGGACTCGAGCGGCGCCGGCTGTGCTGATTCGGCCGCACTCTGTTGCGCGCCCGACCCAGCCCAGCCAACCTATCCGGCCCATGCGGCGCGGCTCACAAGGCCGCGTCGGCCTCCGCCTCACGCTTGGCCTTCTGCTTCTCCATCAGGCGCGCGATCTGCACCGAGATTTCGTACAACCCGTACAATGGAAACGCGAGCCCCAGTTGGCTGATCACGTCGGGTGGGGTCAGGACGGCCGCGACGATCAGGATGACGACGATCGCGTATTTGCGTTTGGACGCCAGCTGCTCGGACGAGACGATGCCGGCACGCGCCAGCAAGGTCAGCAGAACCGGCAGCTGGAAGGCGATGCCGAACGCGAAGATCAGCGTCATGACGAGCGACAGGTATTCCCCGACGCGCGCCTCGAACTGGATCGGTAGCCCCTCCGGTCCGGGCGCCAATTGCTCGAAGCTGAGGAAGAACCTCCAAGCCAGCGGGAAGATGGCGTAGTAGACCAGCGCGCCGCCCATGAAGAACATGATCGGGGTGGCGACCAGGAACGGCAGGAAAGCGTTGCGCTCGTGCTTGTAGAGGCCGGGCGCCACGAACATCCAGAGCTGGCTGGCGATGATCGGGAAAGCCAGGAACATGGCCGCCCAGAACGCCACCTTGACATAGGTGAAGAACGCCTCGGTCAGGCCGGTGTAGATCATCCGCCGGCCTTCATGCCCCAGCAGGTCGGCCAAGGGGCGGACCAGGAAGGCGTAGATGTCGGGGCTGAAATAATAGCAGACCAGGAACGCGGCGAAGACCGCCGCGATCGAGTACATCAGTCGGTTGCGCAGCTCGATCAGGTGATCGAGCAGCGGCATCTTGCTGTCGTCGAGGCCGTCGTCGCTCACGGTGGTCATGCCCGCTTTTCAGGTGTAGCGGCCGGCACGGGGGCCGGCTCGGGAATCTTCAGGTCGGCCTGCGTGGCGGGAAGCTGAGGCTCCGGTGCCACCACCGGAAGGTTGGCGACCGGTTCAGGAGTATCGGGCTTGTCAGTGATCTGGTCGGCGTGGGCTCGTCTGTCGTCCGCGGCCTCCGGATCCTCAGCCGGCTCGGCGCGCGGCCGGGCCGTGACCGAGGGACTGGACGTGATGTTCGGGTCGAAGGCGTCACGCAACGATCCCGATGGGTCGATCGTCTTCTCGACCTCGCGGGACAGGTTCAGGTTCCGCAACTCCGACGCCTGCTTGCGCACGTCCTCCAGATCGGCCTCGCGGATCATCTCGTCCACGCTGTTCTGGAAATCACGGGTCAGCATGCGCGCCTTCCGGACCCAGATACCGACGGTCTTCAGGACCTTCGGCAGGTCCTTCGGCCCTATGACGACCAACGCCACCACGGCGATGACGAGCAGTTCGGACCAACCAATATCAAGCATTATGGATCGTCCAAGGGCGGCATTGAGCGCCGCCTGTAGTGTTCGGGACGGTACGCGGCATCACGAAGGCGCCGGTGCCGATCAGGTGTTCGCCGTCTCGTCCTTCTTGACCGTGACGGTATGGTCCACGGTCGGAACGCCGGTCGAGGGGGCATGCGTCACTGGCTGAACCACCGGCTGGGTCACGGCTTGGGGAGCGGCGTGAACGGTGGGATGCCCGGTTTCCGGAACCACCGTGGTGGTCGGTGTCATCGTGGCGGGAGTCGTCGGAGCCGAAGCGACGGGCGTATGGACCACCTTGCCATGATCGGCCGCGGCATCGTCATCGTCGTCCTTCAAGCCCGTCTTGAAGTTCTTGATTCCCTTGGCGACGTCTCCCATCACCTTCGGCAGCTTGCCCGCGCCGAATATGATCAGGACGATCAACAGGATCAGGACGACCTGCCAAATACCGATACTCATTGAAGAATCTCCAAAGTCCGCTCAGGGGCGCGCGTCGCGGCGGGATATTGGCAGAAAGCCAAACCGACCGCAACGCTCCGGGACCTCAAAACGGGGCCCGGCACATGAAGAGTTTCCAAACGGTTTATGTCGGATCTTTGGCGGGAAAGACGAAGGCCTGTCCAACGTCCAGCGAGATCGCGACATGCGTGTCCTCGGCCGGAAGGAACTGGCCGGGCATCCGGGAATGCAGGTGGCAGCCGCCGCGGCCATCCGGAACATCCAAGTGGATCAAGCTGGTGCGGCCCAGCAGGCGCGCCGCCATCACGCGCCCCAGGTTCGGCACGCGGGCATCGGCGCTGGAATCGGGGCTGGACAGCCGAAGCGCCTCGGGCCGAATAAGCACCCGCGCCTCGGCACCCTCGGGTAGATCGCAAGGCACCCGCCCGACTGGAGTATCCACGGCACCACCGCGCACGCGTCCATCGATCCGATTGACCTCGCCAAAGAACCGGGCCGCGTAGTCGCTGTTCGGCCGGGTGTAGAGATCCACCGGGGTTCCCAACTGGATGACCTTGCCATCGCGCATCAAGGCTATCCGGTCGGCCAGGAACATCGCCTCCTCGGGATCGTGGGTCACCAGCATCGTCGCGGCGCCGGTCTTCTTCAGCACATGAAGCGTCTCATCGCGGACCTGCTCGCGGAGCCGCGCGTCCAAGCCGGAGAACGGCTCGTCCAGCAACAACACCGCCGGGTTCGGCGCCAGCGCCCGGGCCAGTGCCACCCGCTGTTGTTGACCGCCTGACAACGCGTGCGGGAAGTGGTCGGCGTGACCCGCCATGCCGACCTGTTCCAGCGTCTCCAGCGCGCGTCGGCGCTGGCTCTCCGCCGCCAGTCCCGACAGACCGAAGCGGACGTTGTCGATCACCGACAGATGCGGGAACAACGCGTAATCCTGGAACACCAGCCCGACGCCACGCTTCTCGGGCGGAACGCAGCCCGTGTCGTCGGCAACCACCTTGCCGTTGATCCGGACGGTACCGCGCTGGAGCGTCTCCAAACCCGCGGCGACCCGCAACAGCGTGGACTTGCCACAGCCGCTGGGGCCTACCAGGCACATGATCTCGCCGGGCGCGATGCCTATGCTGACATCGTCCACCGCCGTCATGCGGCCATAGCGGTGCCGGACATGATCCAGGCCGAGAGCCTCGTTCGACGCGGCGGCCCGGCGGAGTTTGGGACCGGCGGCGTCGAGGGTCGTCACGGAACCACTGCCCGAACCCCGAACGGGAACTGGCTTGACCGCCGGTTTACCCAGCCAAGTCGCGGCGCGTTCACGCAGCGCGGCGCTCAGGCTCGAGGGTCGTGCGGTGACGGTGCGGTCATCGAAGTAGGAATGGTCCATCGGTCCCAGTCGCCGCTCTTGTGATCAGACGCGAATGGCTATTAAGGCACGACGGACAAGGATTGCAATTGGTTCTTAATACCAGGCGTGCTCCAGGGCCCTTTGTCGCACGGAAGGGCGCTGGGCTACGGCCGAGGGGTAAGGCGGCACCCGAAATCACGGATTGATGGCGAAAACCCGTGCCGGGAAACCCGATCCCGCCTTCGGTTTGGGCCATGTCACCACCACGAGGGCTCCGGCTTCCGGCACCTTGTCCAGATTGTCCAGCAACTCGATCTGGTAATGATTGATGCCCAGGATATAGCTTTCCAGGGAGTAGTCGTCCTTGCTGGTCGCCACACCAGGGTCGGTGTCGGTCGTCTCGTGACCCGACGCGGTGATCTTCCGAGTCTCATAGAGATACTTGAGAGTCTCCTGGCTCCAGCCGGGATAGTGCGCGACACCATTGGCGTCCAGATTCTGCATGGCGGCTTGGTCCGGCCACTTCTTCGACCAATCCGTCCGCATCGCGACGAAGGCGCCTTCCGGCACGGCGCCGTGCTTTCGCTCCCAAGCCTTCACGTCATCCAGCGTCAGCGTGTAGTCGGGATTGGACGCCGCCTTCTCATGGACATCGAGCACCACCAGAGGCAGCAGCTGCTCCTTCAGCGGAATTTCGTCCAACGCGCGCTTGCCCTCATGGAAATGCGACGGCGGGTCGACATGGGTGCCCCACTGGCCGACATGGGTGAACTGTTCGACGTGGAACCCATGCGGCTTGTAATCGTACACGACCTTGGTGGTCGCGGCCTCGAACCCCTTCCAGTGCGGGATGTCGCCATCGAATGCGTGGGTGAGGTCGACCCACTCCTTCTTGTCCATTTGGGCGCGCATTTCCCAAAGACCGAGATCCGCCGCCACCGCGGCACTCGCCGCCGCCAGCGCGGATACGAGCATTCCAGTGAAAACAACTTTCCTGACCACGATACCCCCCGTCAAATCACCCAGCGGTCCAACATCGTAAGCACAGGATGGGAGGATCAGGAATGGCAAATCCCCAGCCGGCCCATCAGTATCCTCCATGAACCCGTGGAAGACGATGCGCCCACCACGAACCCACCAACCGCCAGCATCATGGGCAGGATCGAGAACAGGAACCTGCCCTCCTCCCCCTGCTCGCCAAGCGACACCAGCAAGGTCACCAGCAGCGTCGAGCATGCCAGCCACCATCGCCAGTCCATCCATGGCCAATGTCGGCGCCTGACCAGCAAGGCTCCCGCCACGACGACATATCCCACGAGGGTGATCACCAATCCGGTCACCGCCCCTCGGTAAAATGTGATTCTGGCCCCTTGCGGATCGCTGCCATACATGCGGGTTGGAGCGCTCGCGAACGTCGCGAGGCGGTTCAACACGTGACGGGCGGCACGAGCCGGATCGTCCAGGATCTTGGCGAGGATCAGAGCCTTCAGGTCCTCGCTCTCGCGGTGGATCTCGGCGGTGTTCAAATCGGCCCACTGCTCGTTCTCACCCTCCCGGACGCGTGGCAACTGGTCGAGGTGGCGGACGGCGGCGATCTCGGGATCGAAATCCTCCCAGGCCCGCTGAAGGTTGAAACCGGAAACATTGGTCCAGGTGATCTGGTGGTCGTGGGCCAGCCAGACATGCAGGTGCCAGCCGCCCGACAGCACCACCACCGGGAGCAGGAACGCGGCCAGGGCGGCGCCCCGGCGGGAGAGGCTGGTCACGGCGATCCGATGGACCTCCACCGCGACGAAAACGGGCAGCAGGAAGATCATGAACGGGCGGGTCAGTTCGAGCAGGGCTAGGCACAGTCCAGCACCCGCCAGCGCCAACGCGCGACGCCGGTCCAACCATCTCCGAACCAGCAGGAGGTATCCAAGCGTCAGCAGCGCGAAGATCGGATCATAGTTGGCTGGGTTGCCGGCATGAACCTCCACCCCCACCCGCGCCAGGAACAATCCGGCGACCAGCACGGCGACGCGGCTTGCCATGCCTCGCTGGATCAGAACGGCCAGGGTGAAGGCGGCCGCGATGGAAATCGGATACAAGACATCGGAGAACAGGGTCAAATCGCGGAACGCCACCCACCACAGCAGTTCCAATGTCGACAACACGGGCGGAATTCCGGTCCGCAGGTTGATCAGATAATTCCAGACGTCCGCCGTCGTCCGGATGGTTTCCAGATCCAGCATCCGCATCCAAGTCACCGACGATGTCGCGGTGAATCCCCAGACCGGAACAAGAAATAGCGCGAACACCACCGCCGCCCAAATGGGCCGCCCCGTCAAAACTCCAGCCATCCACCCAATTCCAAGCCCCGATCCATTCCTGGGCTATGGAATCCGGGACTACGGCATAAGTTCCGGCAGCGCCGCGATCTCCTTGAGGAGCTTGGCGATGATCGCGTCGGCGAAGCCGTGGGCGTCCTTGACAACGACCACGAAAGCGCCGGGCCCGCCGATCACGTTGTCCTGGTAATAGACATCCAGGTGGCGCCGGCGGTCGCGATCCTCCGCCCAAGGCAGCAGGCCGGCACGGAGGATCGGCAAGCCGTTGATGGTGACACCAGCCCGGATGGCGTCGTCACGCGCCAGGGTCACCGGCCGGCCGACGTTGTTCTCACCATCGCCCGAGATATCGATCACCTGCCGGGTGCCGTCAAACCCATTGTCCGCGAACAAGCCCAGACAATGATCGATCAGGGCGCTGATTGAGGTCCGCGCCTCCGTCACCGTTGGCCCGCCAGCCAAGGCCTTGCTGAAGGCCTTCGCCGTCGCCGGTCCATCGACCACGCGCCAATCGACCACGGTTCGCTGAAGCTGGTCGTCGGCCCACTCCACATACGTCACCGCGATGCGGCCAAGCGTCCCGGCTTGGATCGCCTCGATCACCCGCTTGTCGGTGACGGCGCGGGCGTAACCGCCGCGCTGAAGTGCGGCGTCCTCGTCGTTGATGGAGCCGGAGACGTCGACCGCCAGCACCAACTCCAGATCGACCGGCACTTGCGCCAGAGCGGCCGGGATCGGTGCCACCAGCATGGAAGCGGTCAGCGGCACCACGGCGAACCACTTTCGCGCCACCATGCGGGATCCCTCCAAAGCCAGTTCCGGCCCATTGCGGGCCACACCCGCCGAATGCAACGCTTTCTCCGGCACTGGGTTAGATAGATTGAGTCAGATGCCCGAAAAGGATAGCCGAATGGTCAGCTTGGGACCGGAAAATGTGCGGATCGCGGCGAACGCCAGGGACAAGGCCGATGCCATCCGCCAAGCGGGCGGCATCTTGGTCGAAGGCGGCTACATCCAGCCCGGTTACGTCGAGAGTATGATGAGGCGGGAGACGGTCACCGCCACATACCTCGGCAATGGCATCGCCATCCCGCATGGCCTGCCCCAGGATCGTGAACTGATCCTCCACACCGGCCTGTCGGTCCTTCAGTTGCCCTACGGCGTCGAGTGGAATCCCGGAGAGATCGTCCACCTCGTCGTCGGCATCGCCGCCCGGTCGGATGAGCATATCGGCGTTCTCCAGAAACTGACCGACGTGCTGGATGACGAGGCGACGGTGATGCGGCTGGCCCGCACCGGCGATATCGATGAGATCGTCGCCGCCCTCGACCCCGCCCGCTCCCGCGAGGCTTCGGCTCCCACGCCGCCGGCGACGGTGGTGCCTTTCCTGGGTGGCGGCATGCGGGCCGAAGTCGAGGTCACGGGGGGCACCGGGCTGCACGCCCGTCCCGCCTCCATTTTCGTGACCCTGGCGAAACAGTTCAATTCCGATATCAGGGTCAGCCATCAGGGCAAGACCGCCAACGGCAAGAGCATGGTGTCGATGCTTCGGCTGGGTGTCGAGAGCGGCGGGGTCATCAGCATTTCCGCCGACGGACCAGATGCCGAGAAAGCGCTCCATACCTTGATCGACGCGGTGGAGTCCGGTTTGGGGGAAGAGGACGAGGCGGCCCACGCGGCGCCCAAGGCGGCACCGGACGTTCAACCCGCCGGACAAGCAATCCCTCACGCCACGCCGGATGATGAGCCCGGTCTGATCCGAGGCGTCGCCGCCGCTCCCGGTATCGCCATAGCCCCGCTCCACCAATTGCGAAAGCAGGTGGAGGAGGACATCGAACGGCACGCCATCAACTCCGACGCCGAACGCGCCGATTTCGACCATGCGATCGACCGCGCGGGCGCGGAGTTGGACGAGCTTCATCGTACGGTCGAGCGCCGCGCCGGCGAGATGGAAGCCCGGATCTTCGCGGCCCACCGCGAGTTCCTGGACGACCCCGATCTGATCGACGCCGTCCGCCACCGCATCGGCTTGGGTGAAACCGCGGCCTACGCGTGGCGCGAGACGATCGAGGAACGGGCGGAAGACTTGGCGGGACTCAGCGATCCGCTGCTCGCCGGCCGCGCCAACGATCTCCGGGATGTCGGCGCCCGCGTGCTGCGACTGCTGATCCGCCGCAACGAACAGGAGTCCAACCTTCCCGACCACGAGATCATCCTGGTCGCGGAGGATCTGACGCCGTCGGACACCGCCTCGCTCGATCCCGATCTGGTCAAGGGCATCCTCACCGCACTCGGCGGTCCCAACTCGCACACCGCCATCCTCGCCCGGTCGCTGGACATCCCGGCGGTCGTCGGCGCCGGACACGAGGTCTTGGATCTGGCGACCGGCGTCACCGCCGTCTTGGACGGGTCGCGCGGGACCGTACTGCCCGATCCAGACGCCGCCCGCTTGGAGACCGCCCGGAGCGCCCAGCACGGGGCGGGACAACGCCGGGCGGAGGTTCTCCAGGCGGCATACCGCCCGGCGATCACCATCGACGGCCACCGCGTCGAAGTCGCCGCCAATATCGGCGCGGTGCCGGAGGCGGGACGCGCGGTCCAGGCCGGAGGCGAGGCGGTCGGATTGCTGCGAACAGAGTTCCTGTTCCAGGACCGCACCGATCCGCCGAGCGAGGAGGAGCAGTACGAGGCCTATCGCGCCATGGCGGAAGCCTTGGGTGGCCTGCCGCTGATCGTCCGCACGCTCGACGCCGGGGGTGACAAGCCGCTGCCCTACATCGCGATGGCGCACGAGGATAACCCGTTCCTGGGCCAGCGCGGCATCCGCCTGTCATTCACGATGCCGGACCTGTTCCGCTCCCAGCTTCGCGCGATCCTGCGGGCCGCGTCCCATGGCGAGATCAAGATCATGTTCCCGATGATCACGTCGGTGGCGGAGTTCCGTCGGGGTCGCGCCCTGGTCGAGGAGATCCGGCGCGAGGTGGATGGCCCGGAAATCGATGTCGGCATCATGGTTGAAGTGCCGTCCTCCGCCGTGATGGCGGACTTGCTGGCGCGCGAGGTCGACTTCTTCTCGATCGGCACCAACGACCTGACGCAGTACACGCTGGCGATGGACCGGGGACATCCGGCTCTCGCTCGCGAGGCCGATGGACTCCATCCCGCCGTCCTCCGCATGGTCGACCAGACCGTCCGCGCCGCCCATGGCGAGGGCAAGTGGGTGGGCGTCTGTGGCAACCTCGCCGCCGATCCGGTCGCCGCCCCGATCCTGATCGGGCTCGACGTGGACGAGTTGAGCGTCGGCGTTCCCAACATCCCGGCGCTCAAGGCGCAGATCCGGAGCATGGCCTATGAGGACGCCAAGGATCTGGCGCGCCGCGCCTTGGCCTGCGACGGTGCCGCCGAAGTCCGGGCCTTGACCAGCGAGGCCGCCTGACCATGGACACCATGACCGATATCGACACCAAGCAGGAGCGTTCGGCGGAAGCGGACACGACAGTTCGTGTCGCGACGATCACCCTGAACCCGGCGATCGACCAGACCTTGTCCATCCCCGACTTCGCCGCCGGTCAAGTGAACCGGGTGGAATGGGAACAGGCCGATCCCGGCGGCAAGGGCATCAACGTCGCGGCGTTCCTAGCAGACTTTTCCACGACAGTCAGCGTCACGGGCTTCATGGGCTTGGACAACGCCGACATCTTCCGGAGCTTCTTCCACGCCAAGGGAATCACGGATCGCTTCGTGATGGTCCCCGGCCGGACGCGGGCCAACGTCAAGATCCTGGACACGCCCAACAAGCGGATCACCGACATCAACCTGCCGGGCCTGGGATTCGCGCCCGAGAACCTCGACCGGCTGCGCGAGGCCATCGGGGCCATGGGGCTGGATCACGATTGGTTCGTGCTCTCGGGAAGCGTCCCCGCCGGCACGCCGGACTCCGTCTACGCCGACATGGTCCTGGACCTGCGCGGCAACGGCAAGAAGGTGATCCTCGACGCCAGCGGACCCGCCTTCGCCAGCGGCGTGGCCTCCCTGCCCTACGCGATCAAGCCGAACCTGGAGGAACTGGAGGAGCTGACCGGCAGGAAGCTGTCGGACGAGGCGTCGATCCTTGCAGCGATCCAGGACCTGATCGACCGGGGGATCGACTGTGTCGTGGTGTCGATGGGAGCGGAAGGCGCCATCTTCGCCGAGGGCACCACCCGCATCCGCGCACGGCCGCCCGCCGTGATCGTCCAAAGCACGGTCGGCGCCGGTGACGCCATGGTGGCGGGGTTGGTCCTCGCCAAGCTGCGCGGGCTCGACCTGGAAGGCTGCGCCCGGCTGGCGACGGCGTTTTCGGCGGGCACCCTGACGACGGTCGGGCCGCGGCTGCCATCACCCGAGACCATCGAGAAGACGGCGGAAGAGATCGATGTGCAAATCCTCGCCCCGTGAGAGAAAACCCGCCGGCTGGAGACAAGAAGCATGAGAAAAGCGCCATGAGAAAAGTGGTTGCCGTAACGGGGTCCCGCTCCTCCGCCGCCCACACCGCCATGGCGGCCGAGGCGCTGGAGATCACCGCGGACATGCTGGGTTATGACATCCGGGTCGAGCGGCTGGGCCCCGAGGGTCCGATGGATCGGCTGTCGGAGGGTGATATCCGCGCCGCCGAGGTCGTGATCCTGGCGACCGACCAGCCCGACGACCAAGGCCGCTTCCACGGCAAGTCGATCCATCGCACCACTCCCAGCGAGGCGATCCGGCACACCGCCCGCGTGTTGCGCGACGCGCTGGGCGACCGCGAGTTGGAACCCGTGGCGGAGTTGGCGCCGGCAGTGGCGGCACCCATGCCGGTCGCCGCGCCCAAGCGTCAGGCCATCAAACCCGCCGCCAGCCCCACCACGGCTCCACCGCCCGCCGCCGCACCCGTGGCGGAGATCCCAAAGCGCATCGTGGCGATCACGTCATGCCCGACCGGCATCGCCCATACCTTCATGGCGGCGGAGGCGTTGAACAAGGCGGCCAAGGCCATGGGTCACCAGATCCGGGTCGAGACCCAAGGTTCGGTCGGGTCCGGCAACACCCTGACGCCGGAGGAGATCGAGGCCGCCGACGTCGTGATCATCGCCGCCGACACCAATGTGGCCCTGGACCGTTTCACCCATAAGCGGGTCTACTCGACCTCGACCGGCAAGGCGCTGAAGGGCGGCAAGCAGGTTATCACGACCGCCTTCGCGGAAGCGGCCCAGCCGGGAGGAGGCGGGGAAGCCGCCACCCCAGGCGTCGGCAAGAACCTGGCCGGCGAGGTCGAGCGGCTGAAGGCCGAGCGGTCCTCCCAGCGGACGGGTCCGTACAAGCATCTGATGACCGGCGTGTCCTACACGATCCCCGTCGTCGTCGCGGGTGGTCTGGCCATAGCGCTGTCCTTTATGTTCGGCATCGACGCCGCGAAGGAGCCGGGCTCGCTGGCCGCGGCCCTGATGCAGATCGGCGGACAGGCGGCCTTCGCCTTGATGGTTCCCGTCCTGTCCGGCTTCATCGCGTTCTCCATCGCCGACCGACCAGGCTTGGCTCCGGGCTTGATCGGCGGCATGCTCGCCAACCAAATCGGTGCCGGGTTCCTCGGTGGTCTCGCCTCCGGTTTCATGGCCGGCTACATCGCCTATTACCTCAGGGCCTGGATCAAGCTGCCGCAGAACCTGGAGGGGTTGAAGCCGGTACTGATCATCCCGCTGCTCGCCAGCGTCGCTGTCGGGTTGCTGATGATCTATGTGGTGGGAACGCCGATCGCGGCGATCCTGTCCGGCCTGACGGCTTGGCTCAGCGGCATGACCTCCGCCAACGCCGTGTTCCTGGGGTTGCTGCTGGGCGGCATGATGGCGGTGGACATGGGGGGTCCGATCAACAAGTCCGCCTACACCTTCGCGGTCGGGCTGTTGGCGTCGGAAACCTACCTGCCGATGGCGGCGGTGATGGCCGCCGGCATGACCCCGCCGCTTGGCTTGGCGCTCGCCACCATGCTGGCGAAGAACCGCTTCACCCAGGACGAACGAGACGCCGGCAAGGCCGCCTCCGTGCTCGGCATCTCCTTCATCACCGAAGGCGCCATCCCGTTCGCCGCAAAGGACCCCCTCCGAGTGATCCCACCCGGCATCGTTGGCTCCGCCCTGACCGGCGCGCTGTCGATGCTGTTCGGCTGTGAATTGCGGGCACCCCACGGCGGCATTTTCGTGCTGGGCATTCCCAACGCCGTCACCCATGTCGGGCTCTACGCCCTGGCGATCGTCATCGGCACGGTGGTGACCGCGGTACTGGTCATCCTGCTGAAGAAACCTGGAACGGCGGCGACCCTGGGAGCGGGAGCGGAGACGGCCTAGCCGGAACGGCCAGCCCGTGTCGCCGACGCCCATCGCGGACAACCCGGAGTTCGGCCGGCTGGCCGTCATCCTGGCCTGGATCTCCGGGTTCGTCGATGCGGTCGGCTATGTCCTGCTCGACCACATCTTCACCGCCAACATGACGGGCAACACCGTCCTGCTCGGCATCGACCTCGCCGAAGGGAATTGGACCGAGGCGACGCGGCACGCCGCCACCATCCCCCTGTTCATCCTGGGTGCCTTCATCGGCGCAACCCTGTTGGATGGACTGCTGAGGACACGTTTCGGTCGCGGGATCATCTTCGGCTTGGAGACCATCATGATCGGCGGGTTCTGGCTGATCGGCTGGTGGTACGCCGAGGATCCCACCGGTGGCTGGCGCTATCACGTGATGCTGGCCCTGCTGACGGTCAGCATGGGCATGCACACCGTCGTCCTGCCCCGCGTCGCGGGCAAGGTGGTCCGGACGACCTTCGTGACCGGCACCCTGACCAGCCTCGCCGAGGAGGCGGCCACTGGTTTGGCCGGCCGGAGCCGCGACGCCAGCGCGGCCCAGCACCGCATCGTCCTGGCCGCCACCTGGACCGCCTACCTGCTCGGCGCCCTCGCCGGCGGTGTCGCGGTCCGCGCGACCGGCTTCACCTCGGTCATCTTCCCGGTCACGCTGCTGGCGGCACTGGCGCTGTTCGACGCAGGTTCGTCGCATGCGGAGAAACGCGGGGAGGACGGGCGGGCTTGAGGCCGGGCGTCACCCCTCCGCCTCATCCTCGCGCGCGGGCGTCGCGTCACCGCCGCCGGCGATCGAGGTTAGGACCGGACGGGGATCCAGCAGGCCGGAAGCCTTGAGGTCGTCGAGGTTGGGCAGGTCACGGAGGCTTTCGAGCCCAAAATGGTCCAGGAAGCCATCCGTGGTGATCCAGGTCAGCGGACGGCCCGGCGTCTCCCGGCGCTTTCCGGGGCGTACCCAGCCGGCTTCCATCAGGATGTCCAGGGTGCCCTTGCTGGTCGCCACGCCGCGGATGCTCTCGATCTCGCCTCGGGTCACCGGTTGGTGATACGCGATGATCGCCAGCGTCTCCGTTGTGGCGCGGGATAGCTTCTTCTGGACCTCGGCGTCGACGCGCAGCTTGTCCGCCAGATCGGGCGCCGTCCGGAACGACCAGCGGCCCCCGACGTGGACCAGATTGATGCCGCGGTCGGCGTAATGCGCCGCGAGGTCGGCCAGCAGGCCGCCGACCTCGGTGTCCGAGCCCAGCCGATTTTCCAAGGTGCGCGCGTCCAACGGCTCCGGCGACGCGAACAGCATGGCTTCCAGCAGGCGTAGCCTTGGTGTCATGATGACCGGACCCGGCGCAGGTAGATCGGCGAGAAGACGCCGTCCTGCTTCAACTCCAGCCTTCCCGCCTTGGTCAGTTCCAGGCTGGCGACGAAGTGGGCGGCCAGCGCCGAGCGGCTCATCAAGCTATCGCCGCCCGCTCCCGGGACGAAGCTGGCGAGCGAGGTCCAGTCCGGCAGGCGACCCAGCATCTCGGACAGGTGCTCCAGGGCGTCCTCCATCGAGTACAACTCGGTCGGCTGGATGCGCCAAGTGTCGAACTCCTCGCGCCGCTTGTGCTCGGTATAGCTCTTGAGCAAGTCGTACAGCGACAGGTCGAAGATCGATTTGGTGACGATCTGGATGCCCTCGGGCGCGCCGCGCGCGAAGACGTCCCGCCCCAGGCGCGGCCGGTCGAGCAGCTTGGCGCCAGCCGCCTGCATCGCCTCCAGCCGGAGAAGCTGGAAGGCGAGAGCCTGCGCCATGTCCTCGCCGCTGGGCTCCTCCTCGTCCTTCTCCGGCAGCAGCAGGCGCGACTTGAGATAGGCCAGCCATGCCGCCATCACCAGATAATCCGCCGCCAGTTCCAAGCGGATGCGCCGCGCCTCGGCGACGAAGGCGAGGTATTGATCCGTCAGTTGCAGGATGGAGATGCGTGTCAGGTCGACCTTCTGGTCGCGCGCCAGCGTCAGCAGAACATCGATCGGCCCCTCGAAGCCATCGAGATCGAGTACCAGCGTGCCTTCCGTCGGCGCCTCGGCGATCGCGTCGTCCATGGCCGCTCAGCCGTGACCGCTCACGAAGCCGAGGACCTCGATGACGTATTCGACCGGCGGCCCCAGCAGCCACGGCAGCACGCTGAGATTGACGCCGAATTGGTTGCCGACCAGAGGCAGGATGAACAGCACGCCGATCAGGATGAACATGCCGTACCTCTCCAGCCCGGCCAGGGGCATTGCCAGCGACCGCGGCAGCAGCCCGACCGCGACACGCCCGCCATCCAGCGGCGGCAGCGGGATCATGTTGAAGACGGCCAGGATGACGTTGATCTGGACCGCGATCACCAGACTCTGCTGGACCCACAGCAGCGCTTCCGCCGGCAGGAAATCGACCCACCGCAAAGCCCAGGCGGCGAAGAAGGCGAGGACGATGTTGATCGCCGGTCCCGCCAGCGCCACCAGCACCATGCCATAGCGCGGGTTGCGCAACCGGCGGAAGTTGACCGGCACCGGTTTGGCCCAGCCGAACAGGAACGAGGTGGTGAACCACATCACCGCCGGCAGCACCACCGTGCCCAGTGGGTCGATGTGGCGGATCGGATTGAATGTCACCCGCCCCAGGCTCTTCGCCGTGTCGTCACCCAGCTTCCACGCGACATAGCCGTGGGCCGCCTCGTGGAAGGTGATCGCCATGATCACGGGAATCACCCAGACCGAGGCGTCGAACAGGAACTGCCCGATGTCGCCCATCAAGCCACCAGATCCGCGCCATCGGCCCGATTGCCATCGAGCAATTCGCCATCGAGCGACTCGCCTTCCAACAAGCCCATCAGCCGCTCGCGCATCGCGTCGACATCGCCGCGTCCCGGCGGCTGCAGGAAGGTCAGGGCCCGCTCCCAGCGCGCCATGGCGGCATCCGTCATCGGCGGCACGACACCCAGCAGGTGCCGCATCTCCTCCAGCTTGCCATTGCAGTGGAGCACGACATCGCAGCCCGCTTCCAGCACCGCCAGGGCACGCTCGGCGACACCGCCGGCCAGCGCCTCCATGGACAAGTCGTCACAGAACAGCAGTCCGTCGAAGCCGATCTGGTCCCGGATGACCGAGTTGATCACGATGCGCGACGTGCTGGCGGGGTGGACCGGGTCCAGTTCGCTATAGACGACATGGGCGACCATGCCCAGCGGCATATCCGACACCACCTCGAATGGCAGGAAATCGCTGCGCGCCAGTTCCGCGCGGCTCGCCTCCACCAGCGGCTGCTCCAGGTGGCTATCGCACAGGGCGCGGCCATGGCCCGGCAGATGCTTGATCACCGGCAGCACGCCGCCATCGAGCAAGCCGGTGCAGGAGATCCGGGCAAGGCTCGCCACCAGTTCCGGATCGTCCGAGAAGGCCCGGTCGCCGATCACGTCGTGCGACCCGTCGACTGGCACGTCGCAGACCGGCGCGCAGTCGACCGTGATGCCGACATCGTGGAGCATGTCGGCGAGCAGTCGGGCGTTCAGCCAAGCGGCCTCGGCTCCCGCCTCGGGATCGCCGACGGCGAGGTCGCCGATCCGGCGTGCCGCCGGGTGGCCGGGCCATGATGGTGGACGCATCCGCGCCACTCGGCCGCCCTCCTGGTCGATCAGCACCGGCGCGTCGGCCCTGCCGACCGTCGCGCGCAGATCGGCCACTAGCGCGCGCATCTGGTCGCGGTTGTCGCAGTTGCGGCGGAACAGGATGAAGCCCAAGGGATCGGCGGAACGGAAGAACTCCCGCTCATCCTCCGTCAGGCTCAGGCCGGCGCAGCCATAGACGATCGCGGCGGGACGCTTGACGGAGCATGGAGACTTACTGGCGGACAATGATGCACCCGACGCTCTGAGCCTTCAGGGAGGAGCAGATCGACGAGGCGCGCGCCTCGTCGACCGGCCCAGCCTGCACACGATAGTAGATACCCT
Source organism: Skermanella stibiiresistens SB22 (assembly GCF_000576635.1). Classification (GTDB taxonomy): domain Bacteria; phylum Pseudomonadota; class Alphaproteobacteria; order Azospirillales; family Azospirillaceae; genus Skermanella; species Skermanella stibiiresistens. The sequence continues at coordinate 249 of NZ_AVFL01000032.1, read as the reverse complement.
TGTCGCCGAGGTCGGCGCGGACATAGTTGACGCTCAAGCCACTCAGGATCTCCGGATAGCGGCGCTGGAGACGCTGGAACTCGGCGCGGGCCCCCTCCTCCGATTTGACCGAGGCGATCTGCAGGCGAAACCCGCCACCGGACGACGCGGAAGGTGCCGTCGGCGGCGGCAAGGCGGCCGTTTGCGCCGGAGCTGGAGCCGGACGGGGCGCGGAAGCCGGTGGCGGCGGCGGAGCGGCGCGCGGCGCGG
>NZ_AVFL01000031.1 GCF_000576635.1 Skermanella stibiiresistens SB22 | reverse complement strand
TCAGACCCGTCCGTGAATACCACAGAATTGCAAAGTGAACGGTATTGGGTCCAGGCCCCATTTGAGGACCTCGTGGTAGATGTCGACATCCTTGCGCTTGCCGGCGGTGCAGGAGCCGCCGAACGCGATGTCGAGTGCGACCGGCTCCTCCAAGGTCGCCAGCGGCACGGCGTTGCCGGGGTCGCCGGGGCGGGCGACCATCGGCGACAGGCTGTCGCAATCGACGGTGATCACGTCCTTGTAGGCGGCGCCGGCGTCGGAGCGCATCCAGTCCTCGATGGCGAACTCGACGCCGCGCCGCTCGCGCAGGAAGGCGACCGTCTTGTCGTCGGGCTCGACGACGCCGGTGAACCCGCCCATCTCGGCCATCATGTTGGTCAGGGTCGCGCGCTCGTCCATCGACATGGCCTTGACGACCGGGCCGGTATACTCGAACACCATGCCGATCGCCTTGCCGGTGCGGACGAACTCGGTCTGGAGCAGGTACTGCACGATGTCGCGGGCCGACATCCCGGGCTTGAGGTTCCCCACCACCTCGATCCGGACGATCTCCGGCATCTTGCAGCGGATCAGGCCGGTGGCCCAGCTGTTGGCGATGTCGGTTGCGCCCGCCCCGAAGGCGAGGCAGCCGAGCGAGCCGGAATGCGGCGTGTGGGAATCGGTGCCGACCACCACCTGCCCCGGCAGGGCGTAGGTTTCCGCCATCATCGCGTGGCAGATGCCCTCGACGCCCTCCTCCCCCTTGAGCTGGCCGTGGGAGCGGACGGGATACTTGGCCGCGAAGTGGCGGTGACCATCGAACAAACCCTCGACCGCCGGGACCATGTTGTCCTTGACGTGGGGATAGCTGCGGTTGACCAGCACCAGATGGTCCTGGAAGGCGATGATCTCGTCCGGCCGTTCCAGCGTCACGTCGTCGCCGAACGCCTCGTGCATGAAGTGGGCGCACATGCCGGTGAAGTAATCGTGGCTGAACCGCCAATCGGCGGACAGGATGATGCCGTCTCCCGTCGCGGCCTCGCCTTCCGGCAGAACCTTGCGGCGCGCGATGATCTTCTCCGCCAGGGTCAGCGGCCGGCTGGTGGGTATCGGGGCGAAATGCTTGCCGGTGACCTTGGGCAGGTGGAGCTTGCTGTAGGGCAGCAAGCCGCCGGCGCGGATCACGTCGCGCGTCACCTCGTCCCGCCCCGCCAGGAACTCTTCGAACGGGATCGCCTCGCCCGCCACGATGCGGTCCAGGATGCCGAAATCGGTGGTCAGGATGCCGATGTTGTCGCAGTTCTGCCGATAGATCCGCTCGAAGCTCCGCGCGATGATCAAGCGGATTCCGGCCGATTTCTCGGCCAGCGGGCTTGATTCGCGCGACGAGCCCTTGCCATAGCGCTCACCCGCGACCGTGACCTCGAAGCCACCGTTCCGGACGGTGTTCTCGCCGACCGGGAGCGCGTCACCGGCCTTGAAACCCACATAGGGATAGCGGCCCAGGCGCTCGTCATAGGTCATCATGACGGTGACCGGCGTGATCTCGTCGGTCGAGACGTTGTCGCGCAGCGGCTCGCAGTCGGCCAAGGTCAGATCGGCGCCGGCGAGTTGGCGGCTGATCGCGTCGGGATTGGCGGACAGGAACAGGATGCGTCCGATGAACTTGAGGGCTTGGTCCACGGCTGTGGTCTCCAATGGTCGCGATAGGTGGATAAGGGTTTCGGTGGGAGATCGTTCGCGGGGCGCCGCCCCCGGTTCGCGGCCCCGTCACGCCGGTATCGCGTAGCACGAACGCGCCGATCGGTGCGTTGAAAATCGCCGTCGATGGCGACTTTCCTGGGGCCATCAGCGCCCGGTCGCCCAGGGCGGCTGGGCGAAGGATTCCTGGAGAAAGTCGACGAAGGCGCGGATGCGGGGGCTGAGGTTTCGTTTGTCCTGATACAGGACGTAAATCGGTTCCTCGATCGGGTCCTGGCGCTCGGGAAACAGGGCGACCAGCCGGCCGGCCCGCAGATCCTCGCTGATGTGGAATTCCGCCAGACGGACGATGCCGGTCCCGGCGCGGGCCAGCGCCAGCAGCATGTCGCCCTGGTTGGCGACGATGCCGCCGCCGCTCTCGCCCCCTTCCGCGCCCGACCAGCGGTTCCACTTCGTCCGCATGGAGAAGTTCAGGCATTCGTGCCGCCCCAGATCGTCCGGTGAGGTGGGGGTGCCGTGTTCCGCCAGGTATGACGGTGAGGCGCAGATGATCCAGCGGCTGCTGGCGATGCGCCGGGAGATCAGGGTGGACGACGGCAGGTGGCCGCTGGCGATGGCGACATCGGCGCCCTCGTCCAGCCAGCCGGTGCGCTCGTTGCTCAGCACGAACTCGATCCGGAGACGTGGATACCGGCGCCGGAAAGCCGGCATCAGTGGCGCCACCTGATAGCGGGCGAAGGTCGGGACGGAGCGGACGCGCAGCGTGCCGGTCGGTATCGCCGAGACGACGGCTTCGGCCTCCTCCATCGCGTCGAGCACGCGGTGCGCCGCTTCCAGGAAGCTTTGGCCCTCGGGGGTCAGGCTCATGGTCCTGGACGAGCGTTGAAGCAGGCGGCAGCCCAGATGGTTCTCCAGACGCGCCATCGCCTTGCTGATCGTCGAGGGGGTCAGCCCCAGCGTCCTCGCGGCGGCCGAGAAGTCACCGTCCTCGACGACCTGTGCGAAGGCCGCGATGTCCCGCACGTCCATGACCACTCCCCTCGACCCCTGTCTGTGAATATCGTTCACAGGAGGTTGGCGCGGAGGAGACTGGATCAAGGCGAACCAACCTGTCTAAATACCGGCGGCAACGAAAAACGGAACCGGAGGGGACAATGACGCAGGCACTCGAAAAGCCCACGCTGGATACCAGCAAGGTGGCGTACCAGCTGCCCCAGCCCACCGGAATGATGCCGGACATCTTCCTGGGCGGCGCGATGGACTTGGATGGCGACGAGCGGGATTGGGTGCCGCAGTCGGCCGACGTCTCCTTCAGGCCGCTCGTGCTGAGCGTCAGCCAGGGCTATTACGTCAACATCCTGCGTGTCCGGTCCTCGGGCATCCTGTCGCGCCACCGCCACAGCGGACCGGTCCACGCCTTCACGCTGCGCGGCAGCTGGCACTACTTGGAACACGACTGGGTCGCCAAGGCCGGCGACTACGCCTTCGAACCGCCGGGCGAGACCCATACGCTGGTGGTGCCGGACGGCGTCGAGGAGATGGCGACGCTGTTCCACGTCACCGGCGGCTACACCTATGTCGATCCCCACGGCAAGGCGCTCGGCTACGAGGACGTGTTCACCAAGCTGGAGAACGTCCGCCGTCACTACGAGAGGATCGGCCTGGGCGCCGATCACGCCAACCGCTTCGTCCGGTGACGCCGTGAGCGAAGCGGGCACCGGGAGGAGCGATTCGAGCGACCGCCAAAGCCATCGCGACGCCATCGTGCTGGTGACCGGCGCCGGCCAAGGCATCGGCGAGGCCATCGCCCGCGCCTTCGGCCGGCGGGGAGCCGCCGTCGGCGTGCTCGACATGTCGGCCATCAACGCCGAGACCGTGGCGGCCGGCATCCGCGAGGCTGGCGGCCGGGCGGCCAGCGCGGCGGCCGACGTCGCCGATTTCGCGGGTTTGGAGGCGGCTTGCGCCATGCTTCAGGAACGGCTCGGCGGGGCGTTCGACACGCTGGTCAACAACGCCGGCATCTCGCCCAAGCACCAGGGCCGCGCCCACGCCATCTGGGAGATGGCGCCCGAGGAGTGGAACCGGGTGGTTGGCGTCAACCTGACGGGCGCCTTCAACACGGCGCGCCTGCTGAGCCCCGCGATGCGCGCCGCCCGCCGGGGCGCCATCGTCAACCTATCCTCGGTGGCGGGCCAAGCCTATATGGACATCGTCGGCGTCCATTACGCCGCGACCAAAGCGGCGCTGATCGGCTTCACCCGGCATCTGGCGGGCGAACTCGGCCCCTATGGCGTCCGGGTCAACGCGGTCGGACCGGGGCGCATCGAAACTCCGATGGTCCAGGCGATCGGCGACGAGGCCAACAGGCGCTGGATCGATCAAACGCCGATGGGCCGCCTGGGTCGTCCGGAGGAGGTCGCCGATCTGGTGCTGTACCTGACCTCGGACGAGGCGAGCTTCGTGACCGGCCAGATCTGCGACGTGGCCGGCGGACTGATGATGACCTGAACCCTCGCGCGAGGCATCCAGATGGTTCGGGTCAGCGAGCCGATAGCGTCAGTTGCGAGATGAACGCGCCTCGGCTCTGTCCTTTGGCACGGGCGAGATCATCCAAGCGCCGAAGCACACGCCTGGGCAAGGTGATGTTGACGCGCTCGATGGTGTCGTCGGACAGCACCTCATCGAGATCGATGATCCCGACGGTCCAGCCGGCATATTCAGGGCGCTGTTGGATGGCGTCCAGGCTTGACGGAGCGGGAATTGGCATTCCAGCGTCGAGGGCGGCGTCCATCCAGGCGGATGCGGCCTCCGCAGCCGCTTCGACCGCTTCGTCCAAGGTAGCACCAGCCGAGAAACACCCGGGCAAATCAGGAACCGCCACGCCAAAGGCTGTGTCGTCGGAACCAGTTTCGATGACGATTGGGTAGCGCATCACAATCCTGCCTGTTTTCGAATTGCGGCGACGATGCCGATACCGAGATCCTTCTTTGGGTGAGGCACCACGATGATGCCGGGTCGGCTTGGATGCTTGAAGACATGATGGGACCCTCGAACGCGATCAAGGGTCCATCCGGCTTCAATCAACTCGCGTATCAAACCGGCGCTCTTCATGCTCATAGATTACGAGCACAACCAGCCAGTGTCAACGCTACACACCGCCATGGCTCCACCAACCCGTCCCGCCGCGCTCAAGCCGCCCGGATGCGGGTCATGAAGCCGTCGATCTCGCGGTGGAGCGCCTCGGATTGACGGGATAGTTCCCGCGCCGCCGACAACACCTGCGTGCCCGCCGCTCCCGTCTGGGTCGCGGCCTCGGTCACGTCGGCGAGGCTGGACGACAGGCTGGTGGTCGCCAGCGAGGCTTGCTGGACCGAGCGGCTGATCTCGCCGGTCGTGGCGTTCTGCTCGGTGACGGCGCCGGAAATGGCGGCGCTGATCTCGTTGACCCGGGTGATCGTGCCGGCGATGCCCTTGATGGCGCCGACCGCGTTGGCGGTCACCGCCTGCATCGCCTGGATCTGGGCCGTGATCTCCTCGGTCGCCTTGGCGGTCTGGTTGGCGAGCCCCTTGACCTCGGACGCCACGACGGCGAAGCCCTTGCCGGCCTCCCCCGCGCGGGCCGCCTCGATCGTGGCGTTGAGGGCAAGGAGGTTGGTCTGGGCGGCGATGCCGCTGATCAACTCGACCACCTCGCCGATCCGCTGGGCCGATTGCGCCAAATCGCCGACGACGGCGTTGGTCCGCTCCGCCTCGTCCATCGCCGTGTTGGTGACGCGGGCGCTGGCCTCGGCTTGGCGGGCGATCTCGGAGATGGAGGCGTTCATCTCCTCGGCGGCGGCGGCGACGGTCTGGACGTTGGCGGAGGTCTCCTCCGACGCGGCCGCCGACGAACTCGCCTGGCGGAGCGAGTGGCTGGCGATGTCGGTCATGCTCCGGGCGGTGCCTTCCAGCTCGGTCGCGGCCGAGGCGACACCGCGAAGGATGCCGGCGATCGCGCCGTCGAATTCCCGCAGCATGGCGTCGCGCCGGGCCGCCGTCTCCAGCGCTTTTTCCCGCTGCTCGCGCGCGGCCGCCTCAAGCTGGTGTCCCTTCAACAGTTCCAGGCGGAAGCCCTCGATCGAGGATGCCAGTTCGCCGATCTCGTCCGCGCGGGCGATGCCGCCGACCTCCTTGTCGAGCTGGTTGCCGGCCAAGCGCTTGACCTCGCCCATCAATGCCCGGATCGGCAAGACGAGACCGACGCGGGAGATCAGGACGGCGAAGGAGAGACCGATGGCGAGCGCCAGCAGGACCGTCACCCCCAGCGTGATTTGCATGGCCCGCGCCATGCCGAGCGCCGCCTCGGTCGATTGCTGGGTGCGCTTGGAAATCTCGGCGTTGTACGCCTTCACCGCGTCGGTCAGCGCCATTTGGCCCGCCCGACTGCGCTGAAGCCCCTCGATGATCATGGCGCGATCGGCGCCGGCTCCCTTGGCGTTGAAGTCGCGGGCGGTTTCCAGCATGGCCCGCACGTGTTTCCCGTATCCGGCGAAGCCGGCGCGGATGGCGTCCAGCAACGCCACCTGATCGCCGACGGCATGTGCCGCCAACCCATCCAAGCGCTCGTTCATCTCCGCGATGCGCTTGTCCGCCTGGGACACGTATTTCTCGACCTGGGCCGGATCGTTGCCCAGTTCGTATTCCATCCGGCTCAAGGCGATGACGTCGATCCGCAGGTCGAAGGCTTCCAGTTGCGCCTTCTGGGTGCGCACCAGATCCTCCACGCCCTCCCCCGTCTTCCGCAAACCATGGAAACCAGCGGCGGCGATGACGATGGAGAACAGTCCAACGACAGCCACCGCCAGTGACGTCTTGGTTTGAATACGCCAATTGGCGATCATGAATAGCGCCTCTGATAGAATGAATATGCCCGTGGATCGGTCGAAAGTCATAACCAATCTCAGATCAGAGGCTACAAAAACATAAAATCGGAAAATATTTGGTAAACCAACACAATCGAATTTTTGGGGCGGCCAGTCATCACGGGCCGCCCCGGCCATCGGACTACTTGGCGAAGACCTGGGACATTTCGGCGAAAGCCTTGAATTCCAGGGCGTTTCCAGAGGGGTCATAGAAGAACATCGTCGCCTGCTCACCGACCTGACCCTTGAAACGGATGGTCGGCTCGATCACGAACTTGACGCCGGCGTTCCGCACGCGGTCGGCCAAGGCGTTGAAGTCGGCCATCTCCAGCACCACGCCGAAATGCGGCACCGGGACGTTGTGGCCGTCCACCGGGTTGGTGTGGACATCGGCCTTGCCGACGCCCTCCTGGAGGTGGGCGACGATCTGGTGACCGAACAGGTCGTAGTCGATCCAATGGTCGGAACTGCGGCCTTCGGGGCATCCCAGGGTTTGACCATAGAATTGCCGGGCGGCGTCCAGGTCGTGGACCGGGAAAGCGAGGTGGAAGGGCGTGATCCTGTTCATTTGGGCTCCGATGACTGTGTTCCGATGGACTGGTCAGGTGACCGTCTGGGCGAGGCGGTCGTAAGCCGTTCCGGTCGGGATGTGGCTGGCGGCCAGCAATCCCTCGTCATCCCAGGCCATGCCGCTGGCCAGCAGCCGTGTGTCGGCCAGCGGCGCGGCGCCGGGTATGGTCGGTCAGCGGACGTTCCCGTTCCTCCCAGTGCTTTAGCGCCTCCTCGACGCTTTCATGCTCGTCCAAGGCGACGGCGAGGCCAAGCGCGTTCATCATAGCGCAGCCAGCGCCCTGCGCCAGGGTCGGCGGCATGGCATGGGCGGAATCCCCAACGATCGCGACGCGGCCCTTCGACCAGGTCTCCAGCTTGGTGGTCTCGTAGACGTCGTAGCGGCCCCGGTCGCCCAGGCCGGACAGCACGGGTTCCAGCTGGGGGAACCGCTTGATCCAGATGTCGGGCTGGACCGGAACGGCGTTGGCCGCGACGTTCTCCAGCGGCGCCATCATCGCCATGTAAAGCTCGTTGACGCCGCACGGGGTTTAGAGGATGCGCGGCGTCTCCCCCTCCGTGCTCCAGAAGTCGACGACGTGGTCCCATTCCCCGCCGGTCAAACCGGCGCGGTCGGTCAGGACGCGGATGATGCCATCGCGGTACTTGCGGCGCCGCTGGTTGATGTCCAAGGTATCCCGAACCCGGGAGCGGACGCCGTCGGCGCCGAGGCGCTACACCCACCGGATCATCGTCGACGCGGATTCCGCCAGCTTCGAGATGACGATCGAGAACATCCCAAGCGAGAACCCAAAGACCGGCCGGATCGCGGCACTCAGCGTCGTGGCGGCGCTGCGCAAAATCACTGTTCCGCTGCGGATCTCGACCTGACCCCAGGATCGAAAAGCCCTCCCAGCCTGGGAACCACCTCCAGAAAGAATCAAAGATCATGGCCAAGATTGTCATGGGCATCGGCTCCTCCCACAGCCCGACCCTCCTGATGGAACCCAACGCCTGGGTCGCACGCGCCGAACACGATGACAGGCACATCCACGCCCTCCACCATTTCGACGGCAAGATGGTGACCTATGACGAGATGCTGGCGAAGACCAGCCCCGGCGTCCTGGACGAGATCAAGCCGGAGGTGCTGGAGGAGCGGCACAAGGCCAACCAGCGCGGCGTGGAAACCCTCAGCCTGATCCTGAGGGAGGTTGATCCAGATGTCGTGATGTTGATCGGCGATGATGAAGTGGAAGTACAACGAGACCCTGAGCCAGGAACTCTGGTACCCGCAGGAATTGCGCGATCATCCGGTGGCGTCAAAATACGCCAAGCGCTCCATCGGCGACCTGATCAATTCGGACTTCGACGTCGCTCACTCGGGATTTCACATGTCTGAGCAAGGCATGAGCCGCTCGTTCGGCTATGTCTATTACAAGATCATGGGCGACAGCGTGTTTCCCGTGATCCCGGTCAGCATCAACACCTATTATCCGTCGAACCAGACGACTCCTGACCGCGCCGTCAAGCTGGGCCATGCGGTCCGCGCCGGCATCGAGGCTTGGCCAGACGACATTCGCGTGGTCGTGACGGCGACTGGCGGTCTCAACCATTTCCCCGAGCTACCTCTTCCAAGAAGGCATCGACGTCAGTAGACGCATCCCATCAGGTTGGTGACATTCTGCCTATTATGACGGCGGTGACCACATGGGGTTGTTTTGATGCTGCTGCCGGCAGCCACGGACATGACCCATCAGCCTTCCGCGGCCCGTTTCTTATTCAGATCAAAGTAGGACTCTGATTAGTAAGAGCCAGAAGGCTCGTCTACAAACAGAGCATCAGACTTCCTGAGAATGTAATGGTATTGCCTCTACAACAGGTTCGCCATAAAGGGTGCCACAGCCTGAGCAAAAATGATTGGGTTGATTTCCCGTTTTAGTGGGAGAAGAAACCATAGATCGAGCAAGGTGATACTGTTGACTACGGTAGATTGTCTCAAAACTTTCCTCTTTCAAATTACCAAGACTTCTCAATTCATCAGGTCTTAAGTATTTATCAGTCATTCGATATTTGCAACAGCCAAGGACGTCACCACGCCCATGGACGACAGCCGAGAAGTACGGCCACGCACATCGGGGTAGAAGCCGATCCGGCAGTGGATTGAAGCCAGATTTAGGCTTGTATGTTTCCAACCAGGGAGAGGTGGTCGCTTCAATGAAATGCAGCTCGTCTACCCCCATGGATCGCGCGAACTGCTTGGCTGCTTTCTTCTCGTGCCTGTTAAAGTCGAATACCAGGTATTGAAGACAAACTATACATGTGGTTGATTGCTGCAATACCTTCTCCGCAGCAATCGCTCTTAGATTATCGGTGACGAGTTTTAGATCGCCTCCAATCCTTTGCTGTCCAAAAGTTTCCGGTGAAATGCCATCGACCGCGACGAGCAACAACGTAGGCTTCGCCGCGACCAACGCTTTAATGGTTTCCGCACGGATAGGGAGACTAAGATTGGTTGTGATATAGGTGTTCATCATCCGACTCGACGCATAGGTGATCATGTCCGGCAATTCGGAGTTCAGCAGCGGTTCTCCGAGGTCGTACATCGACAACGCGATGGTGTGACGGCTGATGTCATCGACAAGTTTCTCGAACAGGGGGCGCTTCATCAGCTTTGGCATCTGCCGACCCGGTTGAGTCGGCAAGTAACTATGCGGGCAAACGGGACAACGCAACTGACAAGACGGAGCTACGTCGACTTTTACATGAACTGGAAAACGTACCCACTCAGGACGTTTGGCCACATACGCTATCAAAGAGCGCAAGAGATTAAGAACTTTAGGTAGAGTGAGGTTATTTAGAAATACTCGACGTTTCCGGAAGACCTGCAAGAATTCCATCAAGCCAAGTTTCCTCAGCCCGAGCAAACCTGACCCATGATCTATTATTCTCATATGGAACCACCCTCTCAAGGTCCTTCATCATAACTCATTAATGAAACCTTTTAGCAGAAATTTAGAGCTATGCCATCGGAAACGAAATTTGACTTGCCAGTCTAGTTTGACTTGCCAGTCCAGGATTATCTTGTCCGAAAAAAGTAATCAGTTAGCCGTATTCATGCACCAATCTGGAAGGCGCTCTGGTTGCCGCCAATTTTCATCAATTTTTACTGAAATCGCCCAAGCTGTCGGCTCAGCGGGACGAGACTGGACCGGACGTGCTGGCTCAGATGATCTTCCCCAGCGAGCAAAGGGTCATGATCCACCCGACCAGCCCACGGGGAACGGGGCGGAGCTCACATGGGCTCCATCGAGCGGCTCAATGGCGAGGTCAAGCGCCGCACCGAGGTCGTCGGGCTCGGAGCCTCTCCGACTCAAGCTTCCGAATGAGCCGGCCCTCACGCACCTCGTCGGCGCGGTTCTCCTCGAGCGAAACGAAGAGGGGGTCGTCGAAGGAGCGCGTCACATGACGCTGGAGCCCGCCAGGGCCGGCCTAGCTAAACGATCGCGACACCCGGCGATGATGACAACGCCATGGCGCCACGGCGTTATCAGAAAAGTTTCCACTTAAAGTCCAAACGGCTACCGGGACCCGGATCTTTCGACAGGCGCGGCTACGCCACTGTAGCTTCCGTCGGAAACAGGGATTCATCAAGCCTGAACCCTTTCAATCCTCCCTGGCCCAAACCTTGACGTAATCGACCAGCATCACCGATGGATCAGGCGTGTTCTCAGTCGGCCATCCGGCCCCGACGCCGAGATCGACCAGCAGGTACATGGGCTGTTTATGGTGTTCCGGCGTGGATTGCCGCCAGACTTCCTGGCGGTTGAAATAAAAGATGATCCAGTCCGCGTCGATCTTGGCTCCAAAAGTATTGTAATCGTCGTAAAGGGAACCGGGAGCCACCAGGACGCGATGGTGGACGCTGCTACTCTTCGATGCCGTTTTGCGATCCCAAACATGGACTGAAGCTGTATAGCGGCCGGGAAAATGGCCGTAATGTTCGACCACGTCGACCTCGGAAGTGTGGGTCAGACGGTCCAAGCCAATCAGCCAGAACGCCGGCCACGTCCCCTCCCCCTTCGGGAACTTCGCCCGCATTTCGAAATAACCATATCGCTGAGAGAAGCCCCTGCCTGCGCCATCGACCGAGGCGAGCAGTCCCGACGCCCATTTGCCCCCCTCATCCTTGCGGGCTTCGATCGCCAGCACGCCATCTTTGACCGTGAATGGAAATCCTGGCCGTGGATCGGCGAAGGCGGCGTCACCGAAATCGCCATTCCAGGGAGTATGGGCGATCCAGCGAGTTCCTGGCCCCCAAGCCGACACGTCCAGCCTATCGAAATCCTCCTCGAAGGTCAGTTCGTAGTCTGAAAGATCAAGCGTCAACGCGTTCTCCGCCCTCGATACTCCTTGAAGGCTCCAGACCAGGATCGCCAGCACCGGAAGGATCCGGGCGATCACCGCCACTCGGGTCATGCCTTGCCCCTTTTGCTGGAAGTTGGGGAAAACCCCTCGAGATAGGTCCAAAGACGCCCGCATCGGCAATACACAATTGTCGCTATCAGCCTCAGTTTCACTTCGATTCACAGGGAGTAACCAAGTGAAATCTACGGAAATAGCCGTCCGATCAGTTGGGTTCCAATCAAAACACTCCTGAAGCCATCGGAAACAACGCTACTCCTTATAGTTAATTCATTGGCCCAATGCCTGTAAAGTATCTTGATGTCCGTGTGATTGACATGCATGTCTCGAGATCGAAAGTCTCGAACTTTGTTAATCGGCCCATCGATCACGCAATCCTGAAAACCGGCGAGGCTGTAGATGTCGAGGCGATTCGCCCTCAACTCCATTCTTGGTGCGCTCGCTGGAATATCCGTGACGATCGGCAGCTTCATCAGCGGCGTCCTGGTTGCTCAGGCGTTGGGCGTCGAGGGCATCGGCGCGGTTGCCTACATCATCTGGCTGGTCCAGATCACCGCACCGATCATCGATCTTGGCGCGGCTTCGACGATCACGCGGTTCGTTCCCGAACTGACGGGCCAGGGCAACGCCAGGCAAGCCGACCTGCTGTCCCGCTTCATCTACCGCATTCTGTTGGCTTCGGTGGCCGTGACGGGCTGCCTGTTCGCTTTGATATTCCACAACGAGTTGCTTTCCAAACTGATCTGGGAACCGCTGGTGGAGCGCGGATCGGGCACAGGCGATAGTTCGCACCTGTGGATCCTGATCATCGCCTTCGTTTCAACGCAGACGCTGGGCGCCTACACCAATGGTTACTTCAGGGGCTCCCAGGCGTTCGGTCTGCTTGCTCGGCTGGCCGCCCTGTCGTTCATCTGCCAGATCGCGGCGGTGGTGGCTGGCGCTTGGCTATTTGGTATCGAAGGAGCGCTTGCCGGCTACATGATCGGCCAGGTCATTCCAGCGCTCGCCAGCCTGCGGTTTCTCGGCGGCGCTTCCGGGCTTGACCGGGCGCTGCTGCGCAGGGCTGGCCGATACTCCGCCTACGCCTGGGCCGCCAACGTGGCTAACGCGTTCGTTTGGTCGCGAATCGAGATATTTTTCCTGGGGAACTCCTGGGGCAACGAGGCGGTGGGGATCTTCTCGGTGGCCCTAGCCTTGACGAGCCTCGCCTTCCAGGGACCGATGATGCTAACCACGGGCATATTGCCCATGCTGTCCGAGCATCGAGGTCGCGAGGATTTGACGATGATGAAGCTTGCTTGCGGCACCGGGACCAGGCTGCTTGCGCTGCTGGTCATGCCGTCGTGCCTGGGCATGGCCGCGGTGATGCCGGTCATCCTGCCGATGATCTACGGCGCCGATTTCGCCCCCGCAGTACCGGCGGCCATCGTGCTCGTCTGCGCGGCGGCGATCAGCGCCACCACGGTGGTCGGCACCAACTTCGTGCTCGCGATGGAGCGGAACGACTTCGTCTTCTTCAGCTCGCTGTTCGGCGCGGTGATCGTCACCCTCGCCGGCATGTTCATGATCCCAGTCTTCGGGGTCATGGGAGCCGCGGTCGTCCGGGCCTCGATCCAGATCATCCTGGTGATCTGCGGGGCCTGGTTCATCGTGGTTCGCCTGCGGTGTCCCCTGCCCTTCGCGGCGCTGGGCCGCATCGCCCTGGCGGCGATGCTCTGCGCGGCGGCGGCGGCGGGTTGCGTCGCGGTGATCCCCTCGCCGGTCTCGCTGATCGTGGCGATCCCGGTCGGAATGGTCAGTTATCTCCTTGCCCTGAGATGGCTGCGCGCGGTCCCGGAAAGCGATATCCAGATGCTGTCCGGATTGGTCGACATGACCCCCGCCTTCGTGCGGCTGCCCACTGGCAACTTGCTGAAGCTGATCAGCGGCTGAACCGAGGGCCGGGCTGGTTCAGACTGGGACCGACTTGGGAATGGGCCGTGTCATCGGGGCGCAGACCACGCCCGCGAAGAAGAAGAAGGTCAATCCCAGGTCGATCGAGCCGGCGGACATCGCCGATGCGATCAGCATCGCGAGGCAGGATGAGCGGGCCCCATCGCGGACTACGGCTTCCAGCGGGATGTTCTTTTTGGAGGGGCCTTTGCCGGTGTCCCGGCGCAGCAGGGTCAACAGGAACCCGCCATAAAGCAGTGTTCCTAGCACGCCGATGTTGGAGAGCATGGCGAGAATGATGCTGGATGCCCGGACGCTACCGACACCGGCGCCCAGCCCCATGGTTTCGATGAAGATTCGCGCGGCGTGCATGTTCCATTCCGACCTCTCCTTGCCAGACTGGGTTTCCAGTTTGTTGAACAGGGTCCGTTCGAAGAACTGCTGCAGGCCGTCGATCAGGGTCGAGTTCATGACGATGATCAGAACGATCGTCATCAGGATCACCGGCACGTAAAGCAGCACGTTCCTGTACGAATTTCGGCCATCACCGCTCGAACTCACCATCAGGCTTTCCATGTATACGAACAGCGAGAACAAGACCATCGTCACATAGGCGGTCGACGAGGTGCAGAGCAGCAGCGCCAGGAAGGACAGGCAGGTTATCCATCCCGCCGCCCGTTGATAATGTCCGCCCAGCCAGACCTTGAGCGAGAAGGCGAAAATGCCCATCGTCGCGTAGCCGAACGCTCCGGCTTCCGGAAAGGAGCCGACGATTCGTTTGAGCCCAAGGATCTCGCCATCGACCAGCATGCGGTAGTTCGCCGTCCTGACGATCTCCAGAAGCGGCCAGCCCATGCGAAAGCTGATCAGGTCGAGCGCGGCGAAGAACAGGTTCAGCGCGCCGCAGATGAGCACGGCCTCGGCGATGTTGCTCCATTTGCGGTAAACCGCGATGTATCTCGCAACAAGGACGAAGCAAACCAGGTTGCTGAGGAAATAGACCGCCTGCGTGATGTTGGACGCGCTGGGCGCCAGCAAGCGAAGCGCTATCCCCTCACCGGCGTCGCCGCGCGCGATCGAGAACACGATGATCTCGCCCGCGAACAGGCGGGGCAGGAACATCGCCGACCATAGACAGAAGATCGTCGTGCAGAGCAAGTAGAAGCCCGGTTCGGGAAACGACAGCGGCCGCATCATGCGGGGATACATTTCCGCTCGTGTCGCCAGCGACAGCACGAAGAAGCCGATCAGGACATAAGAAGGCGTTATGACCGACGATCCGAGCGCGGGAAGATTGATCGCCGCGGCCGCCTGGAGCAAGGTCGATGGAAAAAAGATCTTCAAGGCGACGTCCGGCCCCTTCGCCAGACATATCAATCCGGCTAGCAGCACGAACACTCCAGTAATTCCCAAAGACACTAGGTCTTTCCCCCTGTCGCTTCATGGCGCCCCAGGCGTCACGGGGCAAAAATCTCAAAGCGAAGAGATCCTCGATGGTCTCAATCTCCCCGTGATCAAATCGAGTAGCGCTCTAAGGTTGCCGATAACCCTTCCGATCCGGTCGACATAAGGTTCTGGCCGGAAGCTGCGCGCCGCGTTGGCCATCATGTTCCGGCTCATCAAGAAGCAGGCCTTACGCCAGGAACACGTTCCCTTGCGCGCGAGATAGATGGGATTGGCGATCTGCGAATAGCCCAGTTTGACTCCCGATTGACGACCACCCTTGACTCCGCGGTGGACGCCGAAAGCCGACGATATCCTGATGATGCGGCCATGGCGCGCCATCTGCCGGCTGAAATCGACGTCCTCCAGCCAAGCGTAAAGCGGCAGACCCTCGTCGAATAGCGCGCCAGCCGCCCGTGCGGCCAATAGATGCACGCTCATGTTGCATCCATAGCCGTTGTAGACTTCTGTCCATTCGTCAGCCTCGGGCGTGGCGCTTTCCTCGGCTTCGTCGAGATAGGCCAGGGCCGTGGAGTGGCTGAAGCCGGGGCCCAGGATGCCATCCTTGACCACGGTGCCGGTCACCATCACGACGCCGGGATCCTTTAGGAAGGCCCGCTCCGTCGCTTCGACGTAACCGCGCCCCGCCAGGAAATCGTCGTCCAGGAAGATCGCGATGTCGAAGCTGTCCACGGCCCGCAGCATCTCGTTCCGCTGGTGCGCGAGCCCGCGTCCTCCCAAGAGCACCTTGACCTCTGGAAAACGGCACCGAAGCCCCACGATGTCACGTTCCTCGGGAGCGCACACGATCACGAGGTCGGGCCGCCGGGTCTGATGCTCCAGTTGGGCGATCGTCTGACCGACAGTCTCCGGCCGCCCCTTCGTCGCGATCGCGACCACCACGGTCAGGGGGCCGGAAGCCGGCGGCGTGACGGCTGGGCAAAGCTCAACAGGGTCTGGCATGGTCCATCTTTCCAGTCAGCCGGCTTACCCAGCGGACCAATCGGCGGCGGTCGGCTTCCTGGCGAAAGCCCAGACCATCACCGGAAAATCCGGCTCGTTCCTCAGCGATCCGAAGAAGCCCCGCTTCCGCCACTTCGTGAGGTTCGCCTTCAGGCAGGCGCGGTTGCCCCAACTGCCTGTCTTGATCTCCGCGGTCTGGAACCCCGCTTGTTCCAGCAGGAGCGACAGCCCAGTCTCGGTCCAGCGGCTGCAGTCGATCGGCGAATTGTGGACGCGCAGCAGGAAGGGGGTGGAGATTATGGCGTATCCGCCGGGCTTGAGCATCGCGAGGACGTTGCGCGCGGCCTCGAGGGGATGCGTCAGATGTTCGAACACTTGGTCCGCGATGATCAGGTCGAACTTCCGCTCAAGTACGCCCGCGCAGATGTCGAAGCCGGGATATTGCGTTCCGGTGAAAGACTTGAACTGGAATTCCCGCTGCCAGATCGGCCCCGCCGAAATCTCCAGCGCGTCGAGCTTGTCCGGGCCAAGCTGGCGGATGAAGTCGAACGATCGTTGATACATGACGACCCGCACCCAGTCGGTCGTGTCGTAGCCGACGCTGCCCAGCAGATGGCGAACCTTGGCCTTCAGTTCCGGCCTCTGTCGAAAGAACGACAGGAAGGCATCTTGCCGCAACGCTCTTGAAGCAATGGTCACTGGTCACTGGCTCCTGTGCTTAATCTATCTGGCTTGTCGCCAATCTGGGTTATCGCAGGCTCTACGCGGCGACGCCGAGGGGTGCCCGCCGTAGGATGTCGTCGTAGATATCAACCACCTTGTCGATCCAGGCAGTCGGTGTCGTGATCACGTCGTCCCTTTGGCGGTGACAGCGGCGGCTGATCGCCTCCACCTCGGCGTCGTCCTCCATCAGGCGCTTCAGGATCGCGGCGAGTTCCCCTTCGCGGTTGGGATCGAAGACCACGCCGAAACCACGCGCCTCGATCTCCCCGGAAATCGAGGCCATGGTGGACACTACGACTGGGATGCCGCTTCCGATGCCCTCGAAGGCGGACAGTCCGAAAGTCTCAGTCCACCGACTCGGCACGACGATCACGCGCGCCCGCTTGACGAGGTCGGATAGCCGGCCGCGCTCGACCCAACCCGCCATTTGGGCGGCCGGATAGATGGCTTGGACGGCATCCCGAAGGGGACCGTCGCCAATCAAATGCAGCGGCGCCCCTATGGCACGGCAGGCCCGCGCCAGCAGATCGACGCCCTTCTCATGGTCGATCCGGCCGACATAGACGACCGCGTCGTTCCGCTCGGCCTCAACCCGCTGTTCGGTCCATGGGGTTACAGGGTTGCGCAGAACGCGGATACGGTCCGCCGCCACCCCGCCGCGAACCAGCCGGGGCACCATTCCCTCGTGGACCGCGAGGCTGGTCCAGTCCCGCTTCATCGAGGCCAGAGTCGCCAGCTTCACCTGGTCGCGCGCGACCCGCCATAGCTTCTCGGCATAGCTGTTCTTGTCGCAGTTGGTCATCACGCACGAAGCCGACGACGGAATCAAGCGGCATTCGTCACTGGTTCGAAAGTTGGTGAAGGCGCCGTTGGGACAAGCGATGAAATAGTCGTGCGCCGTCATGACGACGCGGTGGCGGACCCGCCGCAGCGCACCGAAGATGGACGGCGACAGGATCTTCGACCAGCCGTGGACATGATAGATCGTACCCGGCGTATCCGCCTCCAGGACCGTCGCGACCAGATCCCGTGCCGCCGTGTTGAAGAGGCCGCGGATGACGGCGCGCTGCCCGGACGACCGCAGGTTCTTCTGGTCAAGGGCCGCTACCGGGATGCCAGCCCGCTCGAGATCGGCCGACCTGCCGGCATCGCCACAGACGTAGGTGACCTGAAGCCCCTTGGTCCGAAGCATGCGCGCCGTCGACAACGCGATGCTGCTCGCTCCGCCGATGACCTCTGAATAATCGTTGATGACGACCACGCGTTCCAACGGAAGGCGCTCCAGCGGTGCCTGTCCCATCACGATCCGACCATTCAGCTGTCCCGGGTCGGACGCCGCTGACGCGACGCGTTCCGGGGCGGCGTCAAACATACTCATAGCGGGATCTCTCATGCGGCTGCGACCAGTTCTGGAAATGCCTCAGTCCGACCTGTGTCATCACCGTCCCCAGGATGGTGATTCCGGCGTGGTTTAGTTCCTGCTGCGCTGTCGTCACCGATTGCGCGGGGGTCTTACGCCACCGGGCGACCAACACCGCGACATCGACCAGCCGGACCAGCATGCGGGCGTCGGTGCCGACAAAGATCGGTGGCGCATCCAGGATGACGGTGTCGTATTGGGACGCCAATTCCTTGACGCACTTCCTGAACTCTCGGGACGAAATCATCTTCTCGGGATCGGGAGCGAAACTTCCCTCGATGAAATCAAGCCCGGGGGTCCGCGACTGCGCGATCACATCGTCCAGCTTGCAGGTTCCCGAGACGACATCGAGCAGCGACTTGCCGGTCGTGCGGCCAAGCAGGCGGCTCATGCTGGGCCGGCGCATGTCACAGTCGACCAGCAGCACCTTCATTCCCATCTGGGCGAGCGAGACAGCGACATGATAGGCCGTGGTGGTCTTGCCCTCGCCCGGCAGGGCCGAGGTGAACAGCAACGTCTTCGGCAGTCCGCCGCCGGAACTGTGCATGACGGAGGTCCGGATGGTGCAGAGCTGATCGTAGAACATCCTGTTGGTGTAGCCACCGCCCCCAGTCCGAGTCAGTTGCGCCGTCTTGTTGACATCGCGGCGGGAGAGCCGGGGCAGGATGCCCAGCATCGGCAGGCCAGTCGCCGTCTCGAGTTCCTTGGCGTTTTGGAAGCCGTGTCGCATCTGCTCACGCAGCATGATCACGACGAAGGCCGAGATCATCACCAGAAAGGTGAAGGCCGCTACCGTGATCCCAACCTTGGGCGACGAGTGGAGACGCGGCACCACTGCGCCCGATACAAGCCGAGCGTCGGGATATTCCACCTCGCCGCTGACCTCCGTCCGCTTCAGCCTCGCCAGCAGATCCTGGTAGAGCGTCTTGTTGGCATCCGCCTCGCGTTCCAGCTGGGCCAGCGGTACGGAAGCGCGATCGAGGCTCTCGGCGTTCTCCTGCAAGGTGCCAAGCTGCTCGCGCAGTTTCTCCTCGCGTGCGGTGGAGATCCGAAGCTGGGCCGCGAGGCCTGAAACGATCTTGTCGATCTCGGTCGCGATCTTGGACCCAATTTCGGTCCGCTGCGCCCGGAGATTGATCATCGCCGGGTGCGAATTGCCGTAAACGGCTGCGGCCTCCGCCTCCTGCCGGGACAGCGCGATCTCCTGCTCCCTCAAACGCTGCACCAAGGGCGAGCCGAGAACCTCGGGGGATGCGCCCGCACCGCTGCGGTTGTCCTGAAGCGTCTTCGCCTGGCGAAGGGCGGCCTCCTTCTGGGCACGCTCGGCGGTCGCCAGGACGAGTTGCGTGTTCAATTCGGAGAGTTGCTGTCCAGTCACGGTATTGCCGCGCGTCTGGACCAGTTCGTGCGCCTGGCGGTAACGCTGAACCGCCTGGTCAGACTGCTCAACAAGGTTGCGCATCGACTCGACTGTCGTGTTCAGCCAAGTGTTCGCATGAGTATTCGCTGCGATCTTCGCGTTGATCTGCTCGTCGATGTAGACCTTGGCCACCAGGTTCGAGATATGGGCCGCGAGATGGGGCGACTCCCACTCGCTACGGATGGTGATGACGTGCGACCGGCCGTCGTTAAGGATCTTCAGCCGGCTGAGGATGAGGTCGCGCAGGCCTTCCTCGGCGTCGTCATCGCCGTCCGGCAGGGTCGCATTCGCCGTGAGGGCGGCTCCCAGGTCTCCCATCACGGCTTGCGGCCGGGATGATGGCCGGTTGACGGCAGTTCCAGCCGCGGGATTGGTCGGACCCCCCGGACCCTCTATCGGATCGATCGTCGTTTCCGGGCCGATGATGCCCGACATCTCGTCCTCAATGAAGGTCCACGTGGCGGTGAACACGCCTTTGAAGGACTCCGCGTAAGGCTGGTAGAAAGGTTTGGTATCGATAATCGTTTCCAGCAGTTTCCGCTCGTCGTCATTCAGGCTCTTGACAACTAAGTCGGAGATGCGAGGCGACTGCAATACCTGCACTTCGCTCTGCACCATCGCCGGGTCGATCCGTGACTCGCTGACCTGCGTGGTCAGATCGGCTACGCGGGTCGTCGGAGGATCGATCAGAACCGTAGCCTCGGATGTGTATTTCTTGGGCAGGCTCAAGGTATAGGCGAGACAGGTCAATCCGGCGACGGCGCTGACGATCAATATGGCCGGCCATCCCCCCCGTATGGCCGACATGATGAGCTGAATCGAAAGGGCACGGGGATGGATCTGGCTGGCCCGCGCTCCGGATGGCTGATGCGCCTTCGTCGAGCGGTTGAACGTCATAGCGGTCATGACTTCATGCCTTCCGTCCGTTTACCGCCGCCGTGCCGACGAGTTCGAATCTTGTCCGGGCGGATCATATCTGCTTGGCCACGGCCGGTAGGTAATGAGGCCTGGAGCTGAGACGGATTTGGGCGGTCCGGTCCATCGTCTCCTCGATGACAGCCTTCATGCGCTCACGAAAATTGGCGCGAGCGAAGTGGCTGGACTGCTCCATGATCGTCTTCCGCGAGAACGCGTGCGAGTTCCGCTCGAACCATTTGACCGCCGCCACTAGGGAGTCGCTGGTCTGCTCGTGGAAAAGCACGCCGGTCACGCCGTCGATGATGGTGTCGCAGACGCCGCCCTTGCCATAGGCGATCACTGGCTTCCCGGCCGCCATGGCTTCCACCGGGACGATGCCGAAATCCTCCATTCCAGGAAAGATCAGGCCGCGGGACCGGGCGAGGAGATCGGAGATCGCTTCCTTGGGCTGCCAGCCGAGCAGGCTGATGGTGGGGCCGGCGATCTTCTGAAGCCGGGTCATCTCCTCGCCGGCGCCGATCACGACAAGGCGCTTGTTCATCCGGTTGAACGCCTCGATAGCGAGATCGAACCGCTTGTAGCGGACGAGTTGCCCAAGAGCTAGGTAGAAGTCCTCCTGCTCCCTTTCCAAGTAGTCGATGTTCGTGTTGACCGGAGGAGGAACGACTATGGATTCCTGCCCGTAGTAGCGCTTGATCCGCTGCGCCACGAAGGTCGAGTTGGCGATGAACCTGTCCACCCTGGCGGCGCTCAAGGCGTCGCAGATCCGCACGTAGTGGGCTACGGGCGCCGCGGCCATCCTGATCGCCGTGCCGAGGTGGCTGGAGTAGTTGGACCTCATGTCCCAAATGTAGCGCATCGGCGTATGGCAGTAGCAGACATGAACCGCGTGGGGCGCCGTGATGACATTCTTCGCCGGGCCGGATTCGCTGGAGATTACGAGGTCGTAATCGGTAAGGTCGAGTTGCTCCAGGGCTAGCGGCATCAGCGGCAGGTAAGCCTTGTAGAGCTTGACCGCAATCGGGAGTTTCTGGATGAAGGTGGTGTGGATGTCGTGTTCACGGATAACCTCCGAAATCGCCGAACGATCGAGCACGTTCGTGTAGACATCGGCTTCGGGATACATTCGACACAGTTCTTCCAGCACCGCCTCGCCGCCACGCATGGAAACGAGCCAATAATGGATGATAGCCACTTTCATAAGACCAATCTTTCACGTTTTTGGCCCCACCGCACGAATGGCGGCGGCGCAATATTTGTTGGGTTGTCGGATCTGTCGGCCGCGTGCCTTCAATAGGCGCCAACGCACGACAGAAGCACGCGGAAAGTCTTCAAGATGATCAACAGATCGTTTTTGATGCTCCATTGCGTGGCATAGGCCACGTCCAGAATGACACGCTCTTCATAGCCAAGATTGCTACGGCCGTTCACTTGCCAATGTCCGGTGAGTCCAGGCCGACAGCGATAATAGAAGTGTATACACGCGCCGTATTCCTTGAGCTCAGGCTTGGTGATCGGACGCGGCCCTACCATGCTCATCTGGCCAAGAAACACATTCAACAATTGGGGCAGTTCGTCAAGGCTGGTGCGGCGCATGAACTTGCCCAAAGGGCCCACTCTGGGATCGTTTCTGAGCTTTCCAGTCCGCCGCCACTCTTCCATGGCTTGGGGATGATCCGCCAGGTGCCGCTTCAAAATCTCGTCGGCATTGTTTCTCATGGTCCTGAACTTGAGACAAGGAAACGACATGCTGGTCGAACTGATCCTTCTATGTACAAAGATTGGTTTCAATCCGGATGCCACAAGGCAAACCGCGAGCAGCAACATCAAAGGCAATAGAAAAATTAGTAACATAGACGAAATTGCTACATCCATAAGGCGTTTTAGCTTTGAATCCCGAGGCAATGGGTAATGATGTGGCCTAGCGGTTCCGGTTGACAACTCGCCCTTGAGGGCGGTGCGTATCGGATTCTCATCTAAGGAGATGGTTTCGAACATGGCTTACTACCCCCTTATACTCGGTTGTTAAGCAAGTGCCTGTCAGTTATTGGATTAGATTTTCGTGAACAATATTCTTGGCACATCGCATGGCGAAAACTTTCTCGACTTCATCAGGTCCGACGGCGACACCGCCATACTAGCGATGATCAGAGTTTCTCGCGATCATATAAGTGGATATTGCAGTGCATAAATGGAGACGTTCGGGCAATCCGTTGGGGCAGGCTGATCCCATTTGGTACAAATTCGTTATGTCGAAAGATGCTGTACCATAGATTTAATGAAATTTTTTGTGATTGTAGTCCGCTGATCCTGCTCTTTTTCGATAGTTCAAGTCAGACGATTTATCATCGGCGCTTCGATCGATCCCCTTGTCATTCTCATAATAGGAATCGTTCAACGAAATATATGGATCTTAAACGGCCATTTTATTGTCATTTCTGGCTTTAAATGAGAAAAAATTGCTGTTATATTACGATCATGGTGATAACGTAGCTGTTGTCACACAGTGGGTGGGCATAGTGTCATTGCCGCGCGCGCCCCAACTGGCCGCACACGGATCCGCCCAAGCCATGCTTAGCCAGGACGTCAAGATGGGCCGGGGAGAGTCCCGCCGGTCAGCGTTGATCCCAGTGGTCCATCAGGCTCCCAAGGGTGGATTGACAAGAGATCGGCACCGCTGCCACATTGCTCCCCCACTTGTGGACCCTCATCGAGAACTCCGGCAATCCATCCAGCAATTCGATTGATAGAAGTTTACCAAAGTCGAGCGTGATCTTTGCTCCACATCGAAGGCTGGCTGACGCCTGAACCAAAAAATTAGATGATGAGGAGTTGCTTGATGGAAACTGGAAAGGGAAGATTGTTGGGGATCGACACGGTCCGTTACGCAGCCTTTGTTGCCGTTGTCCTCATACATACCGTTGGAAGTGATAGTGTCAACGAGTACGGAGTCAACGCTGGCGCTGTATTAGGACAGATGTCACGCTTTGCGGTCCCGTTCTTCTTCATAGCGAGCGGCTATTTTCTTGCCCAGCGTGAGCAAAAAGCAGTCATCGCCCTGATTAACGTCATGAAACGGATCGTTCCGGTATTCCTTTTTTGGTTGTTGTTTTACGTGTCTATCACCGACGGTGGTATCGCGCGCTTGCTCAATGTAAGATTTTTGCTTTCATGCCTCGTCAGCGGAGGTCCAGGATACCATCTATGGTTCCTGCCTTCACTGTCGTTATCCGCAGCGATGCTTATCCTGCTCAGAGGAAGAGGCTGGTTCACAATATTTAGCATTGCGATTATTTTCTATGTGACGGGATTAACCTTGGGATCATACAAGGAAATATTGCAAATTGGGTTCGATTTTCCTTTCAATACGAGGAATGGTCCTTTTCATGGGTTCCTCTTCATCCTGGTGGGATACTGGATAGCCAAAGCGAAGCCAGTCTATCCGGTCTGGGCCGCTGTATCCCTATGCGTGTTGGGTATGCTTCTCCATCTTTCCGAAGCGTTTTTTCTCGATTTTGCCCATTTTCGTCCTTTCGCCGCGAATGATTTCCTGCTTGGCACAGTTCCATTCGGCATTGGTACCTTCCTGCTATCCTTAAAGCTGCCATCGGATATTCCAGCCATTCGGAAGCTATCCGATCTGGGAACTTACAGCCTTGGACTTTATGGGATACACTTGTTGTTCGTGCTGGCGATCCACGATCGCAATGCCGGACTCCCCCGATCCCTGGCCGATACACTCGTCATCTTGTTGATGTCGACCCTGTCATGCATGCTCCTCGTGCGGGTAAAGGTACTGCGCCGTCTGTTGAGGTAAAGGCGTTCGCGTCTGGCATGTCCTTTTCACTCGCCTCCCAGGATGATTGTCCAGCCACCCAACATCATCTGAAGAGAACATGGTTCAAGGATGCTATCACCATGGAATTGCCACCCGGTATTCGAAAGTCAGGGCCAACCGGTCTAGTCCGCCCCGGACGGAGTGTTCCGCTCGGCGCACCAGCCATAGCCGGATCTCACTAGGCTCGTAAGGGTCAGATTCCGATCTCCTAATGCCGAGCGTTGATACGATTAGATTAATATTATGGTATTATAGATGCTACATCAGTAGTGCGCCAATATATGATCACCAGATTTTAGGAAGACACGATAAAATTCAAAATCTGAAAAATGATCCTCAAAATATATCCCGTCTTTCACCTTTTCAGGGGTTAGCGATACCTATGGAAAACTACTTGTTCACGAGCGAGTCCGTGTCTGAAGGCCATCCAGACAAAGTCTGTGATCGAATATCCGACGCGATCGTCGACCTTTATCTGTCGCATGACCCAACGGCCCGCGTGGCGGTCGAAACCCTCTCGACGACCAACCGGGTTATCCTTGCCGGTGAGGTGCGCGGACCCGACACGATCACGCCGGAGCTGCTGGTGGAAACGGCCCGTTCCGCCGTCAAGGACATTGGTTACGAGCAGGATGGATTCCATTGGGAGAACATGGACGTCAAGTGCTTCATCCATGCCCAGTCCGCCGATATCGCGCAGGGGGTCGACGCGACGGAAGACAAGGATGAAGGCGCTGGCGACCAGGGGATCATGTTCGGCTATGCCTGCACCGAGACGGAAGCGCTGATGCCAGCGGCCATCCACTACGCCCACGGCATCCTCCAATCTCTATCCGTCGCCCGGAGAAGCGGTGACGCCAACATCCTGGGCCCGGATGCGAAGAGCCAGGTCACACTGCGCTACGAGAACGGCATACCAGTTGGGGCAACGGCGATCGTGGTCTCGACACAGCACGTCGAGGGAGTTTCCCAGGCCGATGTGCGGGATCTGGTCTATCCGCATGTCCGGAAAGCCCTGCCGGAGCAATGGATGTGCGACGACGCCTTCTTCTACGTCAATCCGACCGGTCGATTCGTGGTCGGCGGGCCGGACGGCGACACGGGTCTGACCGGCCGCAAGATCATCGTCGACACCTACGGCGGGGCCGCCCCCCATGGCGGCGGCGCCTTCTCCGGCAAGGACCCCACCAAGGTCGACCGCTCAGCCGCCTACGCCGCGCGCTACCTCGCCAAGAACGTCGTCGCGGCCGAGTTGGCGGAACGCTGCACGATCCAGCTTTCCTACGCGATTGGCGTCGCCAAGCCGCTCTCGGTCTATGTTAACACCCATGGGACTGGGCGTGTCGATGAAAGCCGGCTGTCGGCGCTGCTCCAGGAGTTGGTCGATTTGTCTCCACGCGGCATCAGGACCCACTTGGGTCTCAACAGGCCAATCTACGCCCGCACGTCGTCCTATGGACATTTCGGTCGCGCGCCGGAATCCGATGGTGGCTTTTCGTGGGAGCGGACCGATCTGGTGCCGGACCTCCGTTCTGGGCTGGTCTGACGACCCCGGACTTATGACATCGACCGGCTGGCGCGGTGGCCGGGAGCGCTCGGGAAGTTTTCGGACGCTCCCGATCTCTCGTCAGTTTCATGATCATACCTCGGTGCTACGCCGCCAATCGAGCGCGCACCCCGCCCCGGATCGGCAACATGCGCAGGGTTGAGGAAATTCGATGCGGATCTGTCTGGCAAATGTGAGATACAGTCCCAATTTGGGCGACGGCCTGATCGCCGAATGCCTGATGTACGCGATAGAGACGGCGATGCCTTCGGCGTCGATCGACACCATAGACTTGGCGGGGCGGGTCGGTCACGCCGCGGAATACGGCAAGAACCGGCGCCTTTATCTGAAAGTGATGAAGTCTCTGCCGAAGCCCTTGAGACTGGCGGCGGTCTGCGGCGCGCTGCTGCCATCACTCGCCTTGAGACTGGGGCCGGGCTGGGCAGCGCGCCTGCGTAACGCCGATATCCTGATCATCGGCGGCGGCCAAATTTTCGCGGACTCCGATCTAAACTTCCCGCTGAAATTATCAACCGTGCTTCGGCAGGCGCACGCGACCGGGACACCGGTCGCGATCCACTCCGTCGGAGTATCGGCCGACTGGTCGACGATCGGACGCCACCTGCTGCGGTCCGCACTGACCAAGGCCGAACTTGTCTACGCCTCAGTCCGCGACGGATCGTCCGCCGCGCATATGAGCCGTCTGTTCCTTGAAGGTTCGTCCGTCCAAATCCGGCAGGTCAGGGACCCGGGGCTGCTGGCCAGCCGCGTCTACCCTCCCCGTCCGGCGTCCGAGCCACCGGATGCAGGGTGTCGGGAAATCGGCATCAACATCAGCCATCCCGACGTGCTAGGTTACCATTCCGACCGGGGAAACAAGATCGACCCCGAAGCCATGGCTTGTCTCTACCTGGAAACCGCTGAGAAAATCCACAAACTCGGGCTGAAGCCGGTGTTGTTCACCAACGGCTCGCCAGAAGACCACGGGTTCATGACCGCGTTGGCTGATCGGCTCATCCAGGGATCGTTGACGGCGGAGAACTTCCGGGTCGTGCCTCGCCCTACGACACCTTCAGAACTGATCGAGACCATATCGAGCTTCCACGGTGTGATCGCGCACCGACTCCATGCCAATATCGCGGCCTATTCGTTCCGGATCCCGCATGTCGGCCTGCCCTGGGACCGTAAGGTCGACAGCTTTTTCGCCTCGGTCGGTCGAGAAGCCTTCATGATCCCAGTGAACGGGGTGACGTCCGACATCGTCGTCTCGACCCTGGCGGCGGCTCTGGAGGCTGGCATTGATCCAGGCACCCATCACGCGGTGCTGAATGAAACAGCGGAGAGTATTCGTGGCCTGCTTCAAGCGGTGCAAGCGCATCGCGCCAAGGATCGGGAGCGCACTCTCATTTTGAAATCGATCTGACGCTCGCTTGGAAGCCGGTCTGACAACTGCAGGGGCGAGGATGGCGAAGGGAGCCCGCATCCCCGCCGCCATCGTCGCTTGCGAGATATTTCAGGCCGTGATCGCGACAGCTTCCGATCGGGGATGGCTCAAGCGGCGCAAGGCGGCCGTCAACGGCACTTCCACCGTCAGGTAGATCAGCACACCCGCCGCAGTGGCCGCGATCGACGAGATCCCCACGAAAACGACTGGATCGGCCCAAGGGATTGTCCTCCCGACAGCGACGATGGCGAAGAAGTGGAAGAGATAGATGCTGTAGGAGGCGTCGCCCAGGAACCGGGCCAAGCGGATGACCGAATGCGAACCTCCCCGCATATCGCCGAAGACGCAGAGACCGATACAGACGACCGCCATGAAGTACACGGCGGCCTGCGATGCGAGGGGAAACGGATAGGCTCCCAGCCATGCCACGGTGATTCCGATCGTCGCGAACATGACGGTGGACGCCACGAGGACAGGTTTGTTGATCCGCTGGCGCAGGCTGGGCATGCCGCGTTCGCACACGGCCAGCATCATTCCCGCGACAAACAGCAGAATGATTGGATCGGTCAGGAAGGTGAAGGCCGTAAGCGGTGAGGATGTGTCGCTCAATGGCTTGAAGGCGGCTCCCACCGTCACCAAACCGGCGAGGACGATCGTGGTGACTAGTATGCCCAGCCGCCTTCGCAATACCAAGGTCAGCGCAAACAAGGCATAGAAACCCATTTCGTAGTTCAGTGTCCAACCAACGCCCAGCACCGGCCGCATCGCGACGTCAACCTCGGGTTTGGCGAGGAAAGGAATGAAGAACATCGACTGGAGCAGGTGGGACAAATCCGGTGCGGTGCCGCCCCGCACGCGCAGGCCATACTCCAGCAACGTCGCGAGCCAGTACAGTGGAACAATTCGGATGATCCGTTTGAATAGGAACCTGCCCGCGCTTCCCTGCCGGCCGAAATTCTCATACGAGGTGCGGAGCAGAATGAAGCCGCTGATCGTGAAAAACATCAATACGCCGAAAATGCCCGTCCCCGACGCCACATCCAGCATCCGTTTGGTCATCGCGCCCCACCCGCTTGAATGCTCGATGGCATGGGCCACGACGATCAGGAAGGTGGCCAAACCGCGCATGGCTTGGATCGACTGGTATTTTTCCATTTGAGCCCTACCGATCAGCTTCCAGCCAGCATGGGAGATCGCTCTCAAGCCACCGTGTCGACGATGGTCAGGAAGCTTTCGATCTGCCGGTCGATGTCTATTTCGGGCCGGCGCGAGTGGGCCAGCGCCGCTTCAGATTTGGCGGCATGATAATCCTTGTCATGCCAAAGCCGGCGAAGCTCCGCCGCCCATACCTCCGGCGCCGCCTCGGCATCCAGGATCGTGCCACCGGGGCCGACCGCCTCGGGCAGGCCACCTCGGTTGCTGGCGAGTACGGGGATACCGCTGAACTGCGCCTCGGACGCGACACGGCCCCAGGTTTCGGCCTGCCATTGACTGGGCGCCAGTAGGATACTGGTGGACCCATAGACCGGCAGCATGTCCGAACTGCGTTCCGCCAGTTCGACGTTGGGCAGCCGACTCAGACGCCGCCGCAGATTCAGCAAGTCCTTAGGACCCAACGGCCATCCCTTGATGAAGCGGAACGGGATTTCCGGGCACGATGCCGCCAGCGCCAGCGCCAATTCCAAGCCCTTCTCGGCAACCGGATTGATGAAGGTGACGCAACGACGCTGACCGGCCGCGCGGTAGCGCTCCGGGCGGAAGACGGGGGGTATCACATGGGCATCGATCCCGAACCGCTCCTTAAAGCGGGCCGCGGTGAACCTGGAATTGGCGATATAGGCACGGAACGGAAGGTCCTTGCCCTCCCCCATCCAACGGTTGCGGCCCAACTCGAATTCCAACCCATGGAAATAGGCTATGACCGGTACGCCTCGGCGGGCGAAAGCCTTGCCGATCTCAACCATGTTGCCGTTCTGCACGACGACCAAGCGCGGCATCGGCAGTCCGGAGAGCTGGCTCCAAGGACGTCGCGACCGGTAGACTTGATACCCCAGCCCCATATCCGTCGAGATCTCAGCGCGCCGGATGTGGTTCGCCACTAAACGGATCACGCCAAAACCATCGCACAGCGAGAGCTTGGACAGAATGGCCGTCCGGTGCCCTCGCTGATTGAGTTCCAGCGCCATCTCATGGGTATTGATCTCCAGACCGCCGAAAACCTGCGGGAGATGTGGAGTTCCGGAGGCGAAGAGGAGGGTCACGCGCCGTCACGCTCCTGGATTGGTGCGGATTTCGACCGGTGGCCGCTCCAGAGCTTCTGGAAGCGGCCTACGTTTCTCGATGGAAAACTTCTTGATGGGAACCGTGACCGTCAGCGGCCCTGCCGCTTCGCTTCCATGTAGAGCCATTGCTGCAGCCCCGTGCGCCGCTCGTTCATCAACTCGACCGCCAAATCCGGCATCCGCCGCGGCAGCCAAGGCAGGATGTTCTTCGGAAAATCCTTAAGCGTTCGCGGCCGCGCGGTGATCCGTTCGATGTTGTGGGTCGCCGAGAAACGGTCAATCAGGGTTTCCGTGCAGCCTGGCACGAAGGCATCGTGGGTTTCGACCAGGATGTCCGTGATATCGAGTTCCCGAGCCCGCGCCGGGTCCAGTAGGTCGATCTCGCCGCCTTCGATGTCGGAAATCAACAGCGTTCGGCCTTCCGACGCGCCAAGCGCGCGCTTCAGGTCCGGCGGTTCGCAAAAGCCGTTGATGGTAAAGCGGTCGGCCACGCCATTCAATTCCGCAGAGTGCCGCAGCACTGGATGCAACTCGGCAAGTCCTTCGAACCCGACAATTCTGGCCTTGGGCAGGCGCCGCGCCAAGCCGACGGCATAATAGCCGTCGGCGGCGCCGACGTTGACGATCGTCTTGTAGTCGCGGGTGACGATGCGCTCAACGACGCCATGAAGCTCCAGTTCCTGCGTTCCCAGGATATAGCCCAGCAGGTGCCGGCTGGAAACAGGAGACAGGTCCATCCTCATGCCTTGAAACGGGCCGCTTACCACGGCTCCGCGCGCGGCGACCCTGACCATCGTGGTGACGATGTGCCAGCGCGGCATGACGAGCCACCGCGCGGGAGCCCTCACGAAGTCCGGAAGCTTCCGGTAGGACCGGTAAAGCCGGCTGGCGATGGACGAGGACTCGATTGCCATCCAAGTTGCGTGGCGCATATCGATCAATAACCTCCCGATGATCGGTGGCGGTGCCACCGGAGCTATGACGCCGGACTGTTTTCTGACCTTTCGCGAGGAAGGCTGGATTTCCAAAGAAACCTGAGGAACAACGCTCCCCAAAATCTTGGCTTGCACAAATCCGACCGCATAGTAAACGTCTAGGGAAAAAAAAGTAATTTCGTTCTTCCCTAGACGATTGTTTGCGCCTCACTCAGTAGATCGCATTTTTCAAAGGATAGTCACAAGCCCAGATAAATTATCGACTTTCATGGTGCGCCGCAAGAGGCTCAATCGGAGATGCGTCGATGGCATTCCTTGCCGCGGTTAAGCGCTATGGAGAGCCGAGGCGTAAACTGGCTAAGTGGTTTGGGCACCAATATGGGCAAAGTGTCTAAACTGCCAGATACTGGCCGTGTCGTGAAGGGTATAGGAGGATTTGTCCAGTCGGGTCGCGGACATGCACCTTGGAAAGGCGACTAGCGGGCGGCGCCGCGCGGTCGATGCCGGATCGGGAACGGAGCGTCCCGATCCGGCGGACACTCATTTGTACACGAAGTCAGTCTGGTCGAGGCTCGACGCCGTGATTCCGGCCAGGACGATCTTCACTCCGGCGGCGAAGTCGGAGATGTCGATTAACGTGTCAGCGCCCTGTTGTATGATGTGGCCGGCAAGGTCACTGAAGGCGTCAAGACCGGCGATCCTGTCGAAGAGGATATGGTCGGTTCCCTTCGTGTAATCCATTATCTTGTCGATGCCAGCGCCCGTGCGGAAGACGAATTGGTCCTCCCCCGCTCCGCCGGTCAGGATATCGGCCGCGCCGCCGCCGACAAGCCGGTCGTTGCCACCGCCGCCAATAAGGGTATTGGCCGCCTTGTCGCCGACCAGCAGGTCATTGGAGCCGCTACCCGTGAGATTGCCGATGGTGGACACTATCGCCTTGGCGGTGCCTCCGGGCGTTCCGCCTTCGTTAGGGAGGGTTGCCATGATGGCGTCGAACCAAGTGGCCGCCAGCTTCGCGTAACCCGAGCTGGTGGGGTGGACTCCGTCGGCTAGATCCTTGATTGTCAGCGTCGGCTCCACCAGCTTGACATGAAGCCCATCCTTGATCGCGTCAGCCGCCATTGCGCGGATCGCCTCGTTGGCTTCCGGGATCGGACGGGTCGGCCCAGACGGCGGAAGGGTGGACAGGAAGATCGTGGCGTCCGACCGCTGCGCCGCAACGCCGTCAATGATCTTGCGGATGTCGCCCGGCAGCGTCGGGATAGTGGCGGTCCCTTCCTGTAGCACGTCGTTCGTGCCTATCATCAGTAGCACGGCATCCGGATCATAAGTCTTCATCACGGTTGGGATCTGCGGCGCCCACCAGTCCGCGCGTTTGCCGGCGGCACCCATGTGGTCACGGTCGATGAAGCCAGGCGTACCGGTGTTCCACTGACCGACGTAATCAATCATCATGTCCTGCGCCGCGAACTTGTCCCAGAGAGGGGCGCGGTAGCCTTCGAGCTGAAGGCTGGGACCGTTGACCCACCCGAGCGTGATCGAGTCGCCAAGCGGCATCACCTTGAGGACCTGGGACCATTCCCTATCCTCAAGATTGGCGACGATGCCCTTCGTCGACGTGGCGAAGGAAAGCGTGCCTCCGCCAGCGGTCGGCTCGGCTGCCTCGACGATGCTGACCGTCAGGCTGGAACCGGCGGTCCCGCCCTTCCCGTCGGAAATGGAATAGGTGAATGTGTCCGTGACGGCCTGCCCCGCTACCAGCGCCCGCACGTTGGTGGCGCCGTTGGCGAGCGTGTAGCTGTAGGAACCGTCGGCGCCCAGGGTGAGCGATCCGTAGGTACCGTTGATGGCGTGACCGAGATTGCTGGCGGAACCCCGCACCTCGCTGACGGTCAGCGTGTCGCCATCGGCGTCGGTGTCGTTCGCCAGCACCGCGCCGGTGGCGGCCAGTATCCCGTCCTTGGACACTGTGGCGGTGTCGGCGTTGGCCACCGGGGCGTTGTTCAGCTTGGGGGGGGTGTTGGGAGAAGTGCTTGGCGGCTGACTCGAACTTTTCAGGATGATGAAGCTCGAGAGGGTGACAGGCGCGTTGAATGCGGCCATGGCCATTCCCGCCGCCTTCCCCGCGCCGTCCGCATCCCACATCAGGGTCTTTGTCGTCGTGTTGAAAAGGAACTGCCCGTGATCGGCCGCCGAGCCTTGAATCGTGGTCGTTCCCGTCACGGCCTTGAAATAGGAGGCGTCGAGTGCGCCGCCGGTCAGGCCATGCCCTTCGGTCAGGCCATAGTCGGCTGCCCAGATTCCGATCCGGTCCTCGACCATGAAATCGGTCACCTTGTCGCGGCTCGACGCATCGACTGGACGGAAGACGAACACATCGGCACCGGCGCCGCCGCTGAGGCTATCCTGCCCGGCGCCACCTTCCAGCATATCGGCCCCGCCATTGCCGACCAAGGTGTCGGCACCCGATCCGCCAAATAGATTGTTGGCGCCGTCTCCGCCCGTGATACGGTTGGCGAGGTCGTTGCCTTTCCCGTCCACCGCGGCGGTTCCGGTGATCGTCAGATTCTCGACGAAGGCGCCAAGCGTGATGGAGTTTCCGCCGGTTGCAGCGAAGGAGGCGCCATCGACGTTGATGGCGTCGATCCCGCCATTCAGCGCGTTTTCCTCCTCCACCACGCTATCGCCGGCGTCGTCCACATAATAGGTGTCATTGCCGGTCCCGCCGAACATGGTGTCAGCGCCCTGCTGGCCATACAGCTTGTCGTTGCCGCCGAGGCCACGCAGCACGTTCGCGCCGCTGTTTCCGTAGATGGCGTTGTCGCTGTCATTACCCGTGCCATTGATGGCGACGGCGCCCAAGAGGTAGAGTTTCTCCGTGTTGGCGGCCAGGGTCAGCGTCACTGTCGAGCGGACGGTATCGTATCCTTCGTCCGGCAATTCGACGACGGTATCGCCCGCGGTGTCGACATAATAGGTATCGTCGCCCTTACCCCCGGTCATACGGTCCAGGCCGGCCCCGCCATTGAGGATATCGTTTCCGGTGGAGCCTGTCAGGACATCGTTGCCCGATGTCGAAGTAGTGGACACGGCGGGTGGCACAGGAGTGCTGGTAACAGGAGTAGACATGAAGTCACCTGAGTAATTAAGATCGATGTTGACAATGGTACTGTCGTCTTTTGTGTTTTGATTGGGGCCGAGTGCGAAATCGAGTTGATCGCCGCCTTTAATTTTTACTGCCAGATTATTGAGTTGAAATTCTCCGGAGACTATTCGATCCAGCAGTGTCTCGCCGTTGAGCGAGATGCGCAGTTCGACGCCATCGCCAGCGCCGTTGAGCTTCCAAGTCCCATCGATTTCAATGGCGGCATCCTTGACCGCCGTATACCTTTGGACCGCAAAGATGGGATTGGCACCATCGCCGGCGGGCGTGATCCGCTGCGGCTCAACCTTCAAGGGCTGGAGATAGCG
Source organism: Skermanella stibiiresistens SB22 (assembly GCF_000576635.1). Lineage (GTDB taxonomy): Bacteria > Pseudomonadota > Alphaproteobacteria > Azospirillales > Azospirillaceae > Skermanella > Skermanella stibiiresistens. The sequence goes on along the minus strand of NZ_AVFL01000031.1, from coordinate 41,265 downwards.
GTTCCCGAGATAGGACCCCCAGAACCAGGTTACTTCGCTCAACGGGACCAGCGCACCATCTTTTCCTTGCCCCCAGTAGGACCATTCGGGTTGCTGGAAATCCAGAAAGCTGTTCGACAGGACGCTGGACTTGCCGATCTTCATGTCAAAATCGCCCTTGACGACGATCGGCTCCGTGTCGAGCATCTTCACCGTCGCCAACGCCTGTCCCCGCGCATCCAGGAAAGTAGGCGTTCCAGTGAAGGTCACGGGCGTCTTGTAACCCCAAACGACATGCACATCTTGGGCATACTCGAAGACGTTCACCTTGTTGTCCCCAACATCCTCACGAACGGGATCCCCGTGGACCAGGAGTTGCTTCTGGAGAACGTTGAAGGAGTCAGCGGCCGGCTTCGGCGCGCCATCAGCCTTCAGAAGGCCCATGTTCTTGAACCAGGGCTCATCGATGAGCGCGTACCACTGGCTTTCCTTGACATGGGCGGCGGCCAGATTGGTGCCCATCTTGATCATGTAGCCAGGGGCATCGGCCGGATCGTCCAGCTCCTGCCCCATCTCGGTCACATGGAGCGGCTTGACACCGCCATAGCTGGCCATCAAAGCGTTGAGTTGGCCAATTTCCTTGCCAACGTATTCCGGAGTAGATGGATAGGGATGGATCGCCAGCCCATCCATGTATTTCAAGGCATCCAACTTGAAGAGACCTTCAAGGTAGCCAAGCGCTATGGAATGCGAAGCACCTCCTATGACGGTAACTTCTGGATGAGCCGCCTTGATCGCCGTGTAGGCGGTCTTCAGCATGGCCGTATAGTACGTCGCCCTGTCGTTCAGCGCCGGGCCAGTCACGAAGCCGCCGCCGTTATACTCATTCCAAATCTCGATCTGTTCGATTTTACCATCGTATTTGTCCAAGAGGGCGACGCAGTAATTAGCGAACGCCTTACGGCCCGCATCCGTATAGGGTGTCAAACCACCGTCGTAGAGTGGGTTGGGTGTGGAGACGACGATCAGGGGGTCGATTCCCTTACTTGTGGCGCTGTCGATATATGAACCGGAACTTGCTGGAAAAGCATAGACACCCGGAGACTTCTCCACTGATTTCCAGTAAATTGAGTCGCGAATGCTATTAGAACTAAAGGAATCTATCGATTTCATTAACTCCAGGCTCCAACCCTGTGAGAAATGTGTGACAATACCTAATTTCATAATGGTCACCTCATAGAAGTCGATAATGCACTTCCCTTTGTAGAATCGGATTCATTAAAAAATTATATTCGAATTGGAAAATCGCATCATTGTTCTAATTATGAATTTATAAGTTTTCAAACTTTACCTTGATCATATGCATTTTCCGTGTTCGTGAACTTCCTTTGCGAAATCGAGGCACTATGCGTTATGTGCGCGAGTTTGGAACAATCTTGTTATTGGTCACAAGGTTGGCAAAAAGTGAGGTGGCTCCGCTTGTCTAAGAGCATGTTTGTAGCGAGGCCGTCCCGGCCGGCACTGAGCGGGATGCTACTTCAAGCTGAACGGAGTCGTTGCGTCGGAGGAGCGATCTGGTTAGCGCTGTGGGCTTCTTTCTCACCGCTTGGATTGTAGTTTATGGGCACCGCCGTTCGTCCCGCAAGCACCACGTCGGCGTCGTGGAACGCGTTCTCCGACGTCGATGCCTTCGTGGATGAGGTACTGACCGAATTGGCGGCGATGGCGGCGGACGGCACACGCCCGACCCGCTCGGGACCAAAGCCGACGCTGACGGGCGCGCTGAGCTGGCTCCGCTTGTCTGAACAGATTTTTCGGCGGATAAGTGGAGCGCCTGCCGGGTTCAGGCTGCCGCGATCTGCGGAAGTGGGGTGAAGTAGGCCTGATCTGGTGTTTGCCGGTCAAGCCTGGAATGAGGTCTGCGGGAATTGTACAACGAAGCAACACAACGCCCATGGGACCGAGGTACGGGAAGTTCTTTATCCCTGGCATCCCTGGTTTGGCCGCGAGGCGCATGTTCACGAAGTCGTCAAGCGCGGCAACATGCCCGTGTTCTGGTGCAGTACGACGGCAGACCGGAAGGGTCAATGTTTAGCGGTGCCATCGTGGATGTTCGATCGCGCTGCATGCCTTCATCTTCACCCTGCCCAGGTACCACGGGTCGATGTGGCCGCACTGGATAATCTCAAAACACTGCTGTCGCATATCATCGGTCGAGTATCGACGGCCGTTTCAGTGATAGGAGCAAGGCATTCCTCCCACCAGAGCCGAGGAGATGCCGATGCCACGCACGAACCTGCCGCTCCCAACCAGACAACTCAGCCTGTTTCCTCAGTCCTGCCCAGGACCCGATCGGACCAGCCTGCCCAGGGAGGCGCTCGACACGGCGGCGCGTCTGATGGCGCGGATGCTCCTGACGGCGGCGGCGGGCAACGTGGTCGGCGGGCGGATGGGAGGACAAACTGATGAATGACAAGATCCAGTCGCATCACCTTGAGCGCAAGGCGGTGCTTTATGTTCGTCAATCTTCACCTCACCAGGTTGCTCACAACCGCGAGAGCCGAGCGCTGCAGTACGCCATGAAGGATCGGTTGCGTGCCCTGGGATGGTCGGAAGTCGAGATTGTCGATGAGGACCTTGGGCGCTCCGCGGCCGGAATGGTGGCGCGGACAGGCTTCGAACGGATGGTGGCCGACGTCTGCCTTGGCAAAGTCGGAGCGGTGGCGGCGCTCGAGGTGTCGCGCTTCGCCCGCAACAGTCGGGACTGGCAACAACTGATCGAGATGTGCCGTGTTGTCGACACCCTGCTCGTCGATCAGGAGACCATCTACGCGCCGCGCCAAGGTAATGACCGGCTCCTGCTGGGTCTGAAGGGCAGCCTGAACGAATACGAACTCGACCTCCTGCGTCAGCGCTCCCTGGCCGCACGCCACGAGATGGCGCGCCGCGGCGAGTTGGTCGTGATGGTCCCGATCGGATACATCAAGGCCGATGGCCACCACCTGGAAAAGGATCCCGACCACCGCATCCGGGAAGCCATCGCCCTGGTCTTTTCAAAGTTCGCCGAACTCGGCAGCGTCCGTCAGGCCCTGCTGTGGTTCCTCGAGCACAACCTCGATCTCCCAGCCCGGCGATCGGGTGCCGATGTCATCTGGAAGCGTCCCTGTTATGGAACGCTCTACCGGATCCTGACGAACCCGGTTTATGGTGGCGCCTATGCCTATGGCAAGACAAAGACTGTGGCGCTTCACGACGGACCGACCCCACGGCGCGGTACCCGGCGTCAAGCACGGGAGGACTGGTTGGCGCTGTATCCCGGCGCGCACGAAGGTTATGTCGATTGGGAGCGATCCGAGGCCATCCGGGCGATGATCAAGGACAACACTCAGGGCGGTGAAGCCTGTGGCGCAGCCAAGCGCGGCGATGCCCTGCTCGCCGGTATTCTGCGCTGCCGGCGGTGTGGCCGTAAACTGACCGTCCGCTATACCGGCAACGATCATGACATCCTGCGCTATGCCTGCAACCGCGGCTGGATGGACAATGGCGAGCCACGCTGCATCGCCTTCGGTGGATTGCCGGTGGATGCCGCCATCGGGGAACAGGTGCTGCAAGCCGTCGGCCCGGAGGCCGTGGAAGCGGCCCTGCGGATGGAGCGGCAGGAAGCTCAACGACGCGACGATGTCCGCGAGGCTCTCGAGCGCGACCTGACGGCCGCCCGATATGCCGCCGACCGAGCTTTCCGGCAATACGATGCCGCTGATCCGTTGAACCGGCAGGTCACGGCAGAGTTGGAAGTGCGATGGAACCGCGCCCTTGAGCGCGTTGTCGCCGTCGAGAACCGGATCGCGGCGCATGTTCAGACCGTGCCCCAACGACCGTCGGTGACATCCGATGAGTTCGCGACGCTGGCTGACGACCTGAAGATCGTGTGGCAGGACCCGTCTGCCGACGCGAGGCTGAAGAAACGGATCGTGCGGACCCTGGTTGAGGAGGTTGTCGTCGATGTCGACGATGAAGCTGCCGAAATCGTCCTCGTGGTCCATTGGGCCGGAGGCGTCCACACTGAACTGCGTCTGCCGCGTCGGCGCCGTGGTCAGTGTACCGGGACCTCCATTGAGATCGTCGAGGCCATGCGCGTGCTGGTCCGGATTGCCGGCGACGACCTGATCGCCGGTCTGCTCAATCGAAACGGCCTCGTCACGGGTCTTGGCAACCGCTGGACGCGGGAACGCGTGACCGCGCTCAGGTCACATAACAGGATCCCGGTTCACCGCCCGGAGGTTGCCGGCGGGGAAGGATGGATGAACCTGACCAAAGCCGCGGCGTTCCTCGGCATCAGCACCAAAACAATGCGCTTGGCCGCCGAGGGCGGCGAGATCGAGGCCGAGCATCCCCTCGCCGATGGACCATGGCTGTTCCGCAGAGCCATACTTGAGGGGGAAACCGGACAGCGGATTACAGATCAGGCCCGCCGGCGCCACAGGCACCCCGCGGGACCATCGAACGAGCAGCGATTGTTATTCTAATCAATGGCATAGCCGGGTGAGGTAGTATGAAACAGCATTGTAAAAGCCGAAGTAACTGGCGAGCGAATTCCGCGCCTCGGTTACCGTGTAGTAGGCGCGCAGGTACACTTCTTCATATTTTACGGAGCGCCAGAGCCGCTCCACGAACACATTGTCCCGCCATGCGTCCCGGCCGTCCATGCTGATAGCTATGGCGTTGGCGGTGAGCAGGCTGGTGAACACCGTGCTGGTGAACTGGCTGCCCTGATCGGTGTTGAAGATCTCCGGCTTGCCGTGGTTGGCCAGAGCTTCTTCGACCGCCTCGACGCAGAACCCGGCTTCCATCGTGATCGACAACCGTCAGGACAGAACCCGCCGGTTGAACCAATCGGTAACGGCAGCGAGATAGACGAAGCCGCGCGGAGCTATGGCGGAAATTGGGTGACGAGGTGATCAGGCGGCGCTCTGTGATGTCGGTACGCTGACCCCGATGCCGTCGCGGAATTTGACGCCCTGAATGATTTTGGGCAACTGGTTTTCGCCCTGGAGCCGTCGCCAGGTTCTGGATGCAGCCGAGATCAGCTTGAAGACCATGAGCTTTGCAGTGTCCTGGGAAAGCGCACCTTTGGTTCGGACCGTTCGGTGCCGGACCATGGCGAACACGCTTTCTATGGGGTTTGTTGTCCGCACGTGGTCCCAATGCTCTGCCGGGAAATTGTAGAAGGCCAGCAGAGCATTGCGGTCCTTGGTCAGGCACTGGTCGTGTCCGAAGGTTGGTAGGAATTTGCTGAGGTCGCATTCTCCTGAGCATCAGGGTCATCGGATCAGGCGGCGAGGTCAAGCGGCTCGTCGGCGGGAGCGACGTGCAGGGTGTCCCAGCCGTCAACGCGACGCAGGGTGATCTGGCCGCTGGCGAGCAGGGCCCAAAACAGCATGCAGGCGGTCTCGGCACACGGCAACAGGCACTGGGTCTTGATCCGGCGCTTGAACTCCTCATGCAGCCGCTCGATGGCATTTGTTGTCCGGATCGACTTCCACTGATCGGGCGGATAGAGCAGGAAGGTGAACAGGTTGGCGCCTGCCTCTTCGAGGCTGGCAGCGACCGCCGGGCACTTCAGCCGCCACTTTCGCACAAACGCCTTCCGCCTGGCTTCGACCGCCTTCACCGTCTTGCCGTAGATCATGTCGGTGTAGTCGGCGCTGATCTCGTCGTGCAGCTTCTTCGGCGCGTGGGCAACGAGGTTCCTATGCTTGTGCACCGTGCACCGCTGAACCGGCACGGTGGGCCAGAGAGCGGCAAGGGCCGCCTCCAGGCCCGGAGCGCCGTCGATGATCATCAGCTCCGGGGTGGCGAGTTTGCGGGCAACCAGATCGTCCAGGAAGGCGCGCCACGCCGCTTCGCTCTCGCCGCCCATGTTGCGCAGGCCGAGAAGAACCTTCTGGCCGTCGCGTCGGACGCCCAGCGCCACCAGCACCGAAATGCCGGTGGAGCGCTTGTCGAGCCGGACCTTGACCACGGTGCCGTCCAGTATGACACGCACGATGTCGTCCTGCGACAGATCCCGCCTCTGCCACGCCTCCCAGTCACCCTGGACCTTGCGCCACGCCCGGCTGACGGTGTCCTTGCCGACCGCTCCGCCGAACAGCGCTCCCAGGGCACGGCGGACCCGGCGGGTGTTGGTTCCGGCCAGATAGGTTCCGGCAATCAGAGCCTCGGCCCGTTTGGTCAGCCGCTTGTAAGCGGGCAGCGTTTGGTTGCGCCACTCCTGTGTCGTGCCGTCGGCCTCGACCAGCCGGGCACGTGGCACAGACACCGTGGTCGGACCGAAAGTGCCAAGGATCTGGCGATCGCGGTGACCGTGCCGATGCCCCGTGGCCGGCCCGGCGCGCTCATAACGCCCGCCGGTTCAGGACCGCCTCCAGTTCGCTCTCCAGCATCGCCTCAATGAAAGAGCGGATGTGCTGGCGCACCCCAGCCTCCAATGGATCGAACCAGTCCTCGCCGAGCAATGGAACCGGAGCCTCGTTGGCTGTAATCTTCTCCATGGCGTGATCTCCTGCGGCGGTGGTCAGACCGCCGATGTGGGTTCTTCACCTTCAGGAGATTACGCCACCCGCCAATTTCCTACCAACCAAGCGACACGACCCAGGCACTCGACGGCCCCAGAGTACTTGGCGCCGTACTTCTTCTCGAAGGTATCAAGAGCACGCTCCGCCGGCTTAGAGGCGGTTTCCAATAATCCGCAGCCCAAGCGGTCGAGCGCAGCGGTCAGGCTATTCAATGTACAAATTCAGGTGATGCTCTCCCATATGTAGCTCCTGGACAGTATGGGAGTGATCATTGGAAATGACGATCGACGGTCTGGTCGCTGGGATCATCGAACGAATTGAAGGAAGTCTGGCGGAACGCGGACGACCTCGTCCGCCTGTGGCGGAAGTGGTTGGGACGTTACGATTTTTTCTGCGTGAAGGCGTCCAGTGGCGCGAACTTCCCACCCGCGACGGTCGCGCGTCCGGCTCGACCCTGCGCCGACGGTTGCGCGAATGGCGTGACACGGCGGTGCTGGCGCGGGTTCATGGCGTGCTTCTGCGCATGGCGCGGTCCGATCCCGAAGCAGCCGCCCGCGAGTTGGACGTGATCGTCGACAGTTGCGGCGTCCGAGCCAAGCAAGGTGGCGACCTGACTGGGCCGAACCCGACCGACCGGGGCAAACGCGGCACCAAGTATCACATCGTCGTCGCGAGCGACGGACTGCCGCTGGGCGCGGTGGCGTCGGCCGCGAATGTTCATGATACCCGAATGTTCCCTGAACTGCCGCGCCTCGCCCTGCCAGTCGGCGCCAGGATCGCGCGCCTCCTCGCCGATGCCGGCTACGACAGCGCCGACAACCTCTGGCTCTGCCTGCGCGAGGGCATCCAGCCCCTGATCCGCGGGATTGGTTCCGAACACGGCTCCGGCCTCGGCGTCGTCCACTCCGTCGTCGAGAACGCCAACGCGTGGCTGCTCAACAACAAGCGCCTCGATTGAAGACACGACCGCTCTGCCGGTATCTTTCAATCTCTGCTTACCACAGCCTGCTTCTTTGTCATCCCAAACAGGCTCGCCGATTTATGAAAACCGCCTCTTAAGGTCGGGCGCCATCCAGATTTTCCGCGGGCCCTGCTTGACCGTGGGCTGGATGGATTTCGCCACTTTGTTGATAACATTGCCGGTTTTGTGAAATCAGCACCGCTGGTGCCGTGTTCCGGGAAAGACCTCGCCAAGCGCCTTCCAGAAGCCCAAAGCACCATCGGCAGCCGCCAGTTCAGGAGCGATCGTGAGCCCGCGCGCCTTCAAGTCGATCAGCAGTTCGCGCCAGCTCTGGGCGCTTTCGCGGACGCCGACCTGAAAGCCGAGCAGTTCCTTTTTACCTTCCAGCGTGGCGCCGATCATCACCAGCATGCACTCGGCAGTGGGCTCCATACGGGTCTGGAGGTAGACGCCGTCGGCCCAGACAAAACATAGCGTCGGGCCGACAGGTCCCGCCGCTGCCAGCGCGTATAGTCCTCCGCCCTGCTATCCTTCAGCCGGGCGATGACGGAAGGCGACAGGTTGGGCGCATCCTTGCCAAGCAGGACACCCAGCGCCTCCTGGAAATCACCGGCCGAAATCCCCCGCAGGTACAGGATCGGCAGCAGAGCGTCGAGGCTGGTGGTCCGGCGCGCCCAGCGCGGCAGCAGCGCCGAACTGAACCGGATGCGCTCGGCTGCCGGGCCAGGAGCGCGATCACGGACCTTGATCCGCTGGACCTCGATTGGCCCGATCCCCGTCTGGATCAGGCGTTTTGGCCCGTGGCCATGCCGGACCAGCCGGTCCCGGCCGTCAGCCAGCTTCAGGTCTTTGCCGGCAGCCAGGAATGTCGCCACCTCGGCTTCAATGGCCTGCTCCAACAACTGGCGTGCTCCCGATCGGAGAAGGGTCGTCAGCGGATCATCGATTTCTTAGGGCTGGCAAAGCCGGACAATGCTGGTATCTTCGTTCATGGCGTAGCGCTCCCTCATGGATGTTCTGGCAGGCGTCAAGCACCTACCTCGTTACGCCACCTTCCTCACCTCGTCATCACCCAGTTTCCGCCATAGCTCCGTTGAAGGTTAAACGCCTGCATGGCATGCACTTCGAGATCCGGCGCCAGGCCAAAGATGAGGTTATTGACTGGCTGACCTTCCACAGCCGGAACAGAATGCATTCCACCCTGGGCTACACAAGCCCGATGGTGTTCGAGGAAAATTGGCGTCGCCAGCAGCAAAAGGGTGGCGGCATAACTCAGGCGCTATGGGAGGCGCTGCACGGGGGCAAGGTCAAGCAGACACCTTCTCCCACGCTCTGCCATGCTCCCCTCTGCGATAACGTAACCGACAATTTTCGCATCACATTGCCGGAGGGCGTTCGGGTTCTCAGGTGAACCGGGTACACCTTTAACAGGAATTTTTCATCTCTGCAAAAAAGACCCTTTTCATCCCTTTCGATCAGGACCAAGGTTCAGTTACTGAAGGCTTTAGGAGCAGCGCAATGTACAGGACGTTGAACATCACTAACCATCATCAGTGTCATGAGGAAATATCCTCAGGCATGAACTGCTCAGATTTGTCTGATTTAACCATGAGAGACATAGTTGCTGTTAATTATCTTACAGTATCTATGGGATTTTCCCTCAGAGAAGCGCTTCAGATGACAGAACAATACTATGCAGTACCTTGTGGAGGCATAACGATATGCGAAGCGATATTGAAGAAATGGCACACCGAAGCCAGAGATGCCGACAGGCTTATAAACCGTCGACTTGAAGATCTTGTCTATGAAGCCAGAACTTACTTTTTCGGGGACAAATGGATAGTTTTTTCGGCCATGCCAATTGTGGGAGCAATGAAAAAAAGTTTACGAAAGGGCAGTAAATACGGAGTTGGTGCAACGAAGGTTTAACTAGCTAATGACGGATTTCATATAACTTGGAAGTATTCACAATTTTGCGTTTCGACGGTTCCCTCTCTTCCTCACTGTCCTTGGTGTAGCAGTCGGCGTCGGGAGCTTGGCAAAGTGTAGAAGGCGGTGTTATCGGCGGCGGCCGGAAATAGGCTTGGAGATGCAGTCTTGTCCCAAAACTACCTTTGGCAGGGTAAGCGTCCGGGGAACCTTTCAATTACCCACAAACCGCCGCCGTGCCGGCGCTGGTGACGATGTCTGGTCCGGGCAAGAGTGGCCCATGGTCTGTTGGCACTGAACGATGTTCAGGAGGCGCCGATGGCCACGGGATCAAACGCATGGATTGACGATGAACTTTCCGGCTGCCGCCTCGCCGACGAACGGTTGGGCCGGCGGCTGCGCACGCTGATCGAGCAGCTGGCCGGGGCGATGGGGGACAGCATTCCCCTGGCTTGCCAGGACTGGGCCAACACCAAGGCAGCCTACCGGTTCTTCGCCAACGACCGGGTGAGTGAAGGCGACATCCTCGCCGGGCACTTCGATTCGACACGCCGGCGTGTCGCGGCGGCCACCGGTCCCATCCTGGTCATTCAGGACACCACCGAGTTCTCCTTCCAACGCGAGCACCCGGAGAAGATCGGCCAGACCGTCCGGGTGAACAGCGGCCAGGACAAGGACGGCCGGTTCCGCATGCACACCGTGTGTGGGCTGCTGATGCACGCCAGCCTGGCGGTCACGACCGAGGGCTTGCCGCTGGGCCTCGGCGCGGCCAAGTTCTGGACCCGGACCAAGTTCAAGGGAACCGCCGCTCTCAAAAGGAAAATCAATCCGACGCGGGTTCCCATCGAGAAAAAGGAGAGTATCCGCTGGCTGGAGAACCTGCGCCGGACCACCGAGCTGTTCGGCGATCCCGGGCGGTGTATCCATGTCGGTGATCGCGAGAGCGACATCTACGAGCTGTTCTGCCTGGCTCAGGAACTGGGGACGCATTTCCTGGTGCGGACCTGCGTCGACCGGCTCGCCCTCGGCGGCGACACGACCGTCGACCGCGTGATGGAGGAGGTCGCGGTCCAAGGCGTGCATGCCGTCGAGGTCCGGGACCGCGAAGGCCACGTCGGCACGGCGGAAGTCGAACTGAGCTACCGCAGCCTGCGCGTCCTGCCGCCGGTCGGGAAGCAGAAGCGCTATCCGGGGCTCACCCTGACGGTCCTGCATGCCCAGGAACGCGAGGAGCCCGCCAACCGGCCCCGGATCGACTGGAAACTCGTCACCGATCTGCCCGTCCTCTCCCCTGATGCGGCGATCGAAAAGCTGCGCTGGTACGCAGTGAGGTGGAAAATCGAGGTGTTTCACAAGATTTTGAAATCGGGGTGCAAGGCAGAGGAAGCGAGGCTCCGAAGCGCCGACCGCTTGGTCAAGCTGATCGCCATCTATTGCTTGGTGAGCTGGCGAGTTTTCTGGCTGACAATGATCAATCGGTCGGCACCCGACATCGGTGCCGGTGTCGTCTTCACGAACCGCGAGCAGGAAATCCTTGACTTCCTGGTTCCAAACAAGGCCCCAAACCTACCCGGCAGCAACACCCTCGAGATCTACCTTGTCAAAGTCGCCAAGCTCGGCGGTTATCTCGCCCGTCGCTGCGATCCCCCACCGGGAAACATGGTCATGTGGCGCGGCATGGCGCGCCTGATCGACATCACCTTGGGCTCGGAGATCGCGCCGCAGCTTGTGGGTAATTGAAAGAGCTTGCGGGCGTGGGCGCATCCCTGGTCGGTGATTAGGCGGCCAAACGGACGCCGGCGACCTCGGCCCAGTCCTCGAAAGCCTGAGCGCGAGCGGCGCGGTACTGGCTGGCAGTGACGTGGTCTCGGCGGAGATGGAAGAGATTGGCGATGGGGTTGTGGATCGAGACGAAACGCTGAACTTGGCCGGCCGACTTGAACCGCTTCATCTGTCGTTCGCGTCGTCGCGTTGGCTGATGGGAGTTCTCGGCCCGGTTCTGTCATGTGTGGATGGCCCCCTGCGTGCAAGAGCTTTTTTGAGCCACGTTGGAACGCTTGCAGTCATGTGTCCGGCCTTTCTGGGCGGTCGTTTGACCGCTGGCCCTGATGGGATCCGCGGGTCGAGGCCTAATCAGCTTTCCGGGGGCAGAACCCCATGACAGAACTCAGGCTTGTCTCGATCCGTCGGAGCGACCGACGTGCCATCATCGTGCTCTTGCAAGCCTCGGAAGAGGGCTCGGCGGCGGCTTAAGCCGGCGTCGCCGCGAGCCCCCCGGAAGTCCTCCTTCTTGCTCATCACCGCCCAGGCAATCCGGGCGATCTTGTTGGCCAGGGCGACCGCCGCGACCAGGCGCGGCTTGCGCGTCAGTAAGGCTGCCACCCAAGGATGCGCCCGGAGCGACTTCGAACACTGCAGGGCTGCCTGCGCCCCGATGATCAGGAGCCGACGCAGTTGGCCGTTGCCCTGCTTGCTGACCCGCCCGAGCCGGTCCTTGCCGCCGCTCGAGTTCTGCCGCGGCACCAGGCCAAGCCAGGCCGCGAAGGCCCGCCCGTTGGCAAAGGCAGAGCATCCGCCACGGTTGCGGTAAGGGAGCTGGCGATGATCGGGCCGATGCCTGGGATGGTTGCCAGCCACCGGCTGGCCTTGCTGGCGGTATGCCAGGTCCGGATCTGCTTCTCGATGGCATCGATCCGGGTGTTCAACTCATCGACCAGCGCCACAAGCGCAGTCAAGGCGTTACGGGCCTCGGCCGGAACACGGTTATCCGTCTCGTCCTGGACGATCTGTGTCAGACGCTCGAGTTTGTGCAGGCCCTGGGCCTCGATGATGCCGAATTCCGCAAGGTGGGCGCGTATGGCGTTGGCCAGTGCAGTGCGCTGACGAACAAGCAGATCGCGGCTGCGGTGCAGCGCCAGGACCGACTGCTGCTCGATGGTCTTGACCGGAACGAAACCCATGTTCGGCCGCCCAACCGCCTCGCAGATCGCCTCGGCATCGGCGGCGTCGTTCTTGTTGCGCTTTACATAGGGTTTGACGTACTGCGGCGGCATCAGCAGCACCTCGTGACCGAGCGTCCGTAATTCCCGCGCCTAGTGGTGAGCGGTCGAGCACGCCACCATACCAATCCGGCACGGTGGCAGCTGGGTAAAGAAGACCAGCACGTCCTCGCGCCGGAGCCGCTTGCGCAGTACGACCGCTCCGGTCGCGTCGACGCCGTGAACCTGGAACACGCGCTTGGCCAGATCGAGGCCGATCGTGGTAATCTTGGTCATGGATGGGGCTCCCTTGCTGAGGATCGTCGATGACCCCAGTGTGGCACACAGAGGCCGGGTGGGGGCCATCCACCCCATCAGCTTTCGGGGAAAGTAGAGATGGTGCCAGGCTGATGTCTACCAGAAGCTGCATCAGGCGGCGGAGATCAGGTCCCGCAGCGCGGCCACGCGTTGCAGGTGGATAATCCGCCGATGGGCGAGCGAGACGTTCTGGTTGATGTAGGTGGCCGGGCGCAGGAAATTGCGGACCTCGTCGAAGGCGCGGCAGAAGCGATGGGCCGCATCGAAGTTCTTGAAGCCGCGCATCGGCCGATAGCGCCCTTTTATGCCCCGGTGATTTTGTTCGATCACATTGTTTTTGTACTGACTGGTGCGGTGGTCGACGTCGGTGCCGAGTTCGTCGGCAATGGCCTTGGGATAGCTGGTATGGCCGTCGGTGGTGACCTGCTCCGGCTCGACCCGGGTGACCGACCGGGCGGAGCGTAGGAATGCTTTCGCCGCGGCCATGTCGCGGGTTGCGCTGAGATAGGCGTCGACCAGGGTGCCGTCGCGGTCGATCGCCCGGTAGAGATAGCACCATGCGCCGGCGACTTTGACGTAGGTCTCGTCGACGTGCCAGCACCAGCCGGCCTTGCCGGCCCGGCGCTGGCGAAGGCCCTCGGTCAGCAGCGGCGCCAGCCTGGCTTCCCAGTCGCGCACCGCCTCGTGGGTGAACACAAAGCCCCGGATCAGGAACATCTCCGCCAGATCCCGCAGGCTGAGCTTGTAGCGCAACCTCCAGAAGACGACCAGGAACACGATGTCAGTCGGGACCTGGACCCGGTTCAGTGCCGTGCCGGTCCGCTCATTGAACCGCCGCCCGCAATCCCGGCAGTGGAAGCGCCGGAAGCCATGGACCGTTCGCCCCTCCCGCTCGGTGGTCGACGACATGTGGCAGTGCGGGCAGCCCATGACGGCTTTCTTGATCGCTCAAAACGTGGCCGAGGAACCTATCCGCTGGGCGCGCTCTCGGCAAGCTGCCCCGAGATCTGACAGAACCCCTCCACGCGTGGCGGAAATGATGACGCGCTGTTTGGCGTCGGCCGATACACTCTGCGCGTCGGCGTCGAAGGTTCTGAATATGCTCGTGTCTCCCGCGCAACCCGTGAGTGAGATCACTGAAAACAGCAAGGCTGGAAGAATTAGCGAAGTATGGCCCCTGCCGGTACGTATGAGCGACCTCCGGTTTCTCGATTAGCTTCGGAATGACAAGGCGGAATGCCATGTATGGAATAGGTTGTGATCACGGATATTCATAAAACTGATTGGAACTGATCTTGATGTTCCAAATCACCCATGAATGGGGCCGTTCTGGCTCAAAAGATCATAATATCATTACTTTTGATTATTGCGTTTCGCGGTTTTATTAGTCAATAGTTTTGCTAGATCATGTACATTTGGGTAACTTATAGAATTTATAAGTATCAAAAGAGGAAAACTGAAGCATTGTCATACTTATGGCAAACATGTTTTGCTTCGTGGGTGTCGTGACCGCATGATTGGTTTCAGGGGAAATCTTCATGCCCACTCCCCTTTCCAGCGCGGAGTCATGGAAAATGCACTCTTCCGAGGAAAATGAATCCGCCACCACGTCTGAGCGCGAGGTCCGCCGGATCGGGCTCATCGTGGTCCATGGCATTGGCGATCAGGGGCGTTTCCATTTCCTCGACGCACTCGTTCGGGATCTGCAGTGTGGCTTCAAGGCGGCCAGGGAAAACGCCATCGTATCCGTGGTGCTGCATACGCCTGCGGCGTCGCTGGTGGGGGCCGCAGCGCCGACGCTCAGTGAAGGGCCGGGCCCCAGCGCCGAGATCGTCATACTCGATGAAAAATGGGAGACACGCGTCGGAATCCATGAGGTCTGGTGGGGCGACATCATCGATCCGCCGACCATCTTCCAGCCGTTGCGCTTCTTCGCCTGGGGCCTCGCCATGTGGGCAGTTCCACTGAAGCACAGGAGGACGTTTGAAAAAGGCCAACCCGGCAAGGTTGGGGAATTCCTGGCCGAGCCCGATCCTCCCGAAGGCCGTGGCTTTCTGACCAAGCTCGGAGTCCGGGCACGCCTGTTCCTCGTCGGCTACCTCGTCATCACGGCTGGAATCGTGCTGTATCTGGTCACGGCGCTGCTTCGTCTGATCACGCGCCAGAACATTCCCGACCCGGTCATGACGGCCGTCAGCTACATGTCGGACATCAAGCTCTACACCCAACCGACCTCACCCGATACCGTCCCGCTCGACCATCTGGGTCAGCACGCGCGGTTCGCGATCCGCGCCCGGATGTTGCGCACCACGGTTGATGCCGCTTTGCGGGACTATGATGGTTGGTGGGTGCTGGCACACAGCCTAGGTTCGGTCGTCGCGTTTTCCGGTCTGATGACACCGGAGGGCCTGATCGCGCGCTACCTGGACGAGCCACGGTGGAGGCGACTGGAGGCGGACGCGAAAGCCGCCCTTTTCAACGACGAAACGAAGGTGCCGAAAGACACCCGAGTCGATCGGCCGGCTTGGCTCGAACCCGACGCGTGCGTCAGCCACAAGGAGCTTTTCAAACGCTTCCGAGGCTTGGTCACCTATGGCTCCCCACTTGACAAGTTCGCCATGCTTTGGCCCGCCACCATTCCGACGCTGCGTGATCAAACGCCCTTCGGCGAGGCGACCTGGCACAATTTCTATGACGAGACGGACCCTGTATCCGGTCGCCTCGACAGCTTTGACAAGGTAGGAGCCAAACCGGCAGGCCTGCGCCCGCGAAACATCCCTTACTGCTCGTCCCCGATCCCGCTGCTCAGCCATGTCAAGTACCTGGGCGTGCCGCGCCGGGATCGGAAAGGTGCCCAAGACAGCTTGACCGGTCGACTCTGCGCCTGGTTCCTGGACACCTCGGCGCCGGCGAGCTCACCCAAGATACCCAAGTTCGAGGCGGGGAAAGGAGGGCGCTGGCTGTCGGAGGAAATGCCGAAATGGAAGGCGCGGCGCGCCTGGAACTGGGTGTTCTGGATCGGGCTCGCTATCCTCAGCCCGTTGTTCACGGCCTGGATTGTCGATTGGCTCCGCCAATCCGGCTGGTTGGATGGAATCCTGCCCGATTTCATGGGTTGGCCATCCCTGCTGCCACAGTCGATGGGTGGCCTCGCCCTTGCCATCGCCGCGCTCGCGGTGCTGATTGTCCTCGCGGCCGGACTATTGGGCAAATTGCTCGCCTTCTCAATCCGGGATATCGATCCCGAAGCTCCGGCATCGGCGTTCGGGGGCGTCTTCTCAGGCGATACGACAGGCACCGCGAAGCCGGCGGTCAAGGACAGCGCGCCATATGCCTGAATGCTGAAATCGAGCGAACGCAAGGTTCATTGCCTGCTTTGGACAGGGCGCAATCTGGCTGAGTACAGTTCGCTTTATGACACATGAAGGACGTTATGTTTCACTAAACGGGGGGTCTCCAATGCAACTGTGGGCGACGTTCGACCTTGCCAGCCTGTTAGTCGGATTGCTGATCGGTGTGGTGTTGGCTTTCCTGATGCGGCTCCGATCGCTAAGGCGGCTTGACGTTGATGTCCGAAGGATAGGCATGAGCCTCGGCGTTGAAGGCTTTGAGGAAAAACCAGGCGGGGTCAATATTGGTGGTAATGTTGGAGAATATGTTGGTAGAGATAAGACTACTAACCGCTATGGTGATATGGTGAGAAATATTAACTCCATGTTGCAACGTGATGAGTCTGTAAAGTTGTTGAGGAGATATGGAGATAGATTAACGATTTCAGATTTAGAATTAAAAGATGACTTAAATACTATACAGGATAGAGGCGGCGATTATTGGACTCAGCAATGGATTGACAGGTGTTTAGAAGACAGGTCAATCAAGTAGAATATTAATAACATAATTAGAAGTTATGAAGCTGATGGATGGAAAGTTAAAAATCTAAATTTTGACAACACACCTGATGAAATTCATGTCAACTTCGAGGCTGAGAAAATTGATGATTATCGTTGATCTCAGATTTTCTCATGATGGAGTATCAAAAATATTTATTATTTCATTTATATTGAATTCTCATAGTGCGAAAGCTAACAATAGTTGTATTGATTTGTTCACCGTCACCACTCGAGCCGCCTACGCCTGCGCCTGCTCGCAAATCCTCGCCTGGGGCGAAGGTCACGGCCTCGCCCTCCCCGCCATCCAGCCGGTGCATGTGGCGGCGTGGGTCGAGAAATTGGGCCAGCAGCTCACCACCGTGCGGATGCTGTTTGACTGGCTGGTGGTCGGTCAGATCGTGCCGAGCAATCCTGCGGCCAACGTGCGAGGCCCCTCCCATGTCGTCAATACCGGCAAGACCGCTATGCCGACGCGCGACGAAGCCAAGGCGCTGCTCGCCGGTATCCCCACGGACGCACTGATTGGCCTGCGCGACCGGGCGCTGGTCGCCACCCTGCTCTACATCTTCTCCCACGTCTCCGCCATGCTGGGCATGCGCGTGGAAGATTACTATCCGGTCGGCAAACAGTGGTGGCTGCGGCGCAGGGAGAAAGGCGCCAAGGAACACGCCATGGCCGCAAATCCGGTGCTGCAAGGCTATTTGGACGCCTATATCGAGGCGGCAGGCATCGCCGGAGAGCGGAAATGCCCCCTCTTCCGTTCTGGCGCGAAAGGCTCCGGCCAGCTCACCAACAAGGCCATGTCGCGCGCCGGTGTCTACCGCATGATCCAGCGCCGCCCCGAGGCGACGGGCCTGGATACCAGGATCGGCTGCCACTCCTGGCGGGCGCGCGGCATCACGGCCTATCTGAAAAATGGCGGGCTGCTCGAACACGCGCAGCAGATGGCGGTGCATGCCAGGGCGAGCACGACGAAGCTGTATGATCGACGTTGTGAGGCGGTCTCTGCCGAGGAAGTCGGGAAAATATGGTTACATAGGAAATGCAGAGAACCTCAGACAAAAGGACCATAAAAATGGATGGGTGGCGGCAGACCATAAATTTAGTTATAGCAATAGCTGATATTGGCGGAACAGCTGTGCTGATTTTTGCATTATGGGCTAATCGTTTCGATCTTGTTCTTTCAGAACTAGTAATAAAGAATTTTGCAGCAATAATAGGATTGCCTTTTTCTTTCATTGGGGCGTTTGTTGTTGTAGCTTTGTTTAGGCAAGGTGCTGATCCCATCGAATTCGAAGGGTTCGGCCTTCACTTTAAGGGTGCTTCCGGTGAATTAATATTGTGGATATTGTGTTTTATTGCTATATCGGGCGCCATACGCCTTCTTTGGCGAAATTAGTTAAACGGTTGCTTGAGAGTGGGCAGAAGCTTATCTGGTCTGCATTGTCGAACTCAATCAGCAAAGACGAGACGCCCTGCCATCGCTGTCAGCAGCGTAATTCCGCCAAGCGGTAGGGTACACCCATGCGGAACAGTTCCGCGGAACATCCGAACCCAGCTTCCACCTGTGCCATTAGGGTCCACTTTCGCCAAACGGCACAGCAAGGTATGATGGTCTAGATCCTAACGGAACAGACCGAGGGGAAGATGGCGATCTACGGTTACGCGCGGGTCTCGACGACCGATCAGGACCTGACGCTCCAGCGGGAGGCGTTGATGGTGGCCGGCTGCCTCGTGGTCCGCGAGGAGAAGGTCACCGGAACGACAAGGTCGGGTCGGTCCGAACTGCGGACGCTGATGGAGTTCCTGCAGCCGGGCGACACGCTGATGGTGACCCGGATCGACCGGCTGGCGCGATCCATCGGCGACCTCCAAGACATCGTCCGCGAGCTGAAGGCGAAGGGTGTGGCGCTCAAGGCGACCGAGCAGCCGATCGACACGTCGACCGCCGCGGGGAAGGCGTTCCTCGACATGCTGGGCGTCTTCGCGGAGTTCGAGACGAACCTGCGGCGGGAGCGCCAGCTCGAGGGCATCGCCAAGGCCAAGGCCGAGGGCGTCTACAAAGGTAGGAAGCCCAAGCTCGACAGGGCCACCATCCTGGCCTTGAAGGCGGAGGGCCTGGGCGGTAGCGAGATCGCCCGCCGGCTCAAGATCGGCCGGACGAGTGTCTATAGGCTGCTGAGATCCGCGTAACGCGCTTCGCGGCAACCCTCACGGCGGCGAACATCCGGCGACCCGCGCAATCCGGAGCGGTCGAAATCCGCGGCTGGCCGCACATGGCGGTGGGTCGCGTGGGATGAAGCTTGGCTGTTGGAAGCGGCATGGGCATTCGCGCACGATCACCAGCCCTAGGGTCAGGAAGGTGCCGACCGTCATGAGGAGAGCGAAGTGAGGGGAGTGGACGGTCCTGTCGGTGGTGGGGGATGTCGCAAGAGAGACCCCCGTCGGGATCGTCTTGATCGTGGTCATCCAGGTTTCCGATATCCTCGTCACAGGATCCAAGGGACACCGCCCATGGAGCGGACGGGATCATGCTCCAAGCGAGGGGACATGTCGCACCCACCGGTTCTCGTGGCATCGTCTGACCATCAGGGGAGAGGTTCTCCCAATCGGCGCATTTTAGGTAAAGTTATTTCGCGATCGGATCAGATGATATATACAAATGGCGATGTTGTTGGCACGCCATTGGTGGGGCACGATGTTTGGAACGGCGGGTGACGGGTTTGGGTCGCGTCGGATGCGTTCCGTGCTGTTCGGCGCCGCGGGTCTCTTCATCATCGCGCTCGTTTGCACCCGTGGCCTGTTCCTGTCGATCGAACACCGGAGCGCCCTGGAGCGCGCCGAGGCGGCGTCGCGCGACGTCACCGTGATCCTGGAGGAGCACGCGCGGCGCACCTTCGAGACCGGCGACCTGATCGCCGAGGACGCCCTCGGTTTCGTGGCTGGCCGCGGTGGGGTCGGAGGTCTGCGGGGCGACTACGAGACACACCGTTTCCTGGACAAGCTCGCCGGCAAAACCACGGTGAGCAGCGTCATCTGGATCATCGACGCGTCCGGCGTTCCCATCGCGATGTCGAACCGGTTTCCAACAGTCCCCTTCGATCTGACGGATCACTCCTGGTGGAAAGCCCACGCGCTGGAGGGAGTCGACCGTCATGTCGGCCCGGCCCTGTTCGGCAGGCTGATGCCGGAAATCTTCTACACCTACAGCCGCCGGATAACCGGGCCTGACGGGACCTTCCAAGGTGTGGTGCTGATATCGCTCCGCCCGACCTTCTTCCAGACGATCGCGCTCACCACCGACTATGGGCGTGACGCCATCTTCGCGATGGTGCGCCCGGATGGCCAGATCGTGGCCCGAACGAACCTGCGCGACGATCAGATCGGCGTGACCGTGCGGGACACCCCCATATTCACCAGGTTCCTGGGCCAGGCGACCGGCACGTATCGCGCAGCGACCGCGCTGGACAACCAGGATCGGATCGTGTCCTTCCGGCGCGTGCCGGAATGGTCCGTCATCGTGGTGTCGAGCATCCCGGCGCGGGCCGCCTTGGCCGCCTGGTGGCAAGGCGTCGTCTGGAGCCTGCTCATCCTGGCGCTGGTCGTGCTGGGCGTCGGCTGGTTCGTCCGGACCGGACTCCGGGTCAGCGGCGCCGAGGAGAAGGCGCGGGCCGCCCTCGCGACCGCGTTGGACGACAAGGAGGCCGCGCGGGCCGCGCTGGCATCGGCGCTGAGGGACAAGGATATCCTGTTCCAGGAGGTCCATCACCGCGTCAAGAACAACATCCAG
The DNA here is from genome assembly GCF_000576635.1 of Skermanella stibiiresistens SB22. Taxonomy (GTDB): domain Bacteria; phylum Pseudomonadota; class Alphaproteobacteria; order Azospirillales; family Azospirillaceae; genus Skermanella; species Skermanella stibiiresistens. The sequence continues at coordinate 20,845 of NZ_AVFL01000031.1, read as the reverse complement.
GTGACCTCGGCGCTGTTGGCGATGCAGGAGAGGCGATTCGAGGATCACGATGTCAGGGCCGCGTTTCGCGAGACGGGGGATCGGCTGATGGCGATAGCGCTGGTTCACGAGACCCTGTATCGGACCGACCGCGCCTCGAACGTCGATTTCTGCGATTACATGGCGGGCTTGCTGCGGGGACTAGCCGAAAGTCATGGCGCCGAGCGGCGCGGCATCATGATCCGGACGGATCTGGGGCGGGTGACGCTTGGCCTCGACCAAGCCATTCCAGCGGCGTTGGCGCTGACCGAGGTGCTGACCAACGCCTTCAAGCACGCCTTCCCGGAAGACGCCGGTGGGGTCATCCACGTCATCTCGCGGCGGGATGGGGATGGCGTCGAGATCGAGGTCCGGGACACCGGGTCCGGGATGCCTGCCAACACCAACCAGCCGGGCGGCTCGCTGGGACTGACACTGCTTGAAAACCTAGTGGCACAGGCGAATGGGCGATTCACCTTCAGGAATGATGGAGGCACCGTGTTCAACATGTCGTTGCGGGAGAATGGTTGACCGTCCATGGGCAGCATGCCCACGAGCCTGTTCGGAATGGTTGGTTCCCATGACGAGGCAGGCGGTTTTCCGCTGAAGCCGTGACGCTGACCGGGATATCGCCGACACCATCCTGTTTCGCCCGCCGCTTCCACATGATCATCATTGGGCGATGGTCCTGGGCAATGAAAGTTTCCCGAACCACCTCGCGGGTAGGCGTCGATGGGCTTCTCGTTCCCATACGCATTTCGCACACGGTTTTTCCGAATTTGCGAATCCGCCGCGCGAATGCGAAAACGCCCATCCGATCCGTCGATCCGTATCAATTAAAATAAAATTCCATTTCTACCGCGTGATTGGTTCGTATCTCGAACCTATCGAAAGATGACCTAGTTCCATTCATCTATGATGTTCACTTGTGACATATTCAGGCAACTGTATCCCTCCGTATAGTCCCGCTTGGCATCCCATGTGCAGATCAGTGGGCCAGAAGATCAAGATCAGCGCTCAACCCGGTATCGATCGAACAAAAAGGTCGGCATGGGGCGAACACGGCTTGGTTTCGTATTCGCGGCCTGGCCATGGATGTCGGGCGATACTCTGGTTTCAGGATTTAATACCATCATGCTCAACCGCGTGACCATCGTCTTCCGCCTCCACGTCCTCATCGCCGCCGCGCTTCTCGGCATCATGGCGCTTGCCGCCTTCGGTCTGTTTTCCCTCCATTCGAGCCTTGTCAACGACACCCACGCGAAACTCCGCAACCTCGGGGAGTCGGCTCTTTCCATCGCCGCCCACTATCACGCGCTGAGCGCCCAAGGCGCGATGTCCGAGCCGGACGCCAAGGCGGCGGCCGCCGCCACCATCGGCGCGATGCGCTATGACGGCACCGATTACTTCTGGATCAACGACACGACGCCGGTCATGGTCATGCACCCAACCAAGCCGGAGCTCGATGGCAAGGATCTATCGGACCTGACGGATCCCACCGGCAAGCATATCTTCGTCGAGTTCGTCGCCGTCGCGCGGCGGTCGGGCGGCGGTATCGTCGAGTATCAGTGGCCCAAGGCCGGCAGTGACACTCCCGTGGCAAAAGCCTCTTATGTGGCGAGCTTCGAGCCTTGGGGCTGGGTCATCGGCACCGGCGTCTACACCGATGATGTCGCCAGCCAGTTCCGGAGCGAAGCATTCAAGGATCTCGGGATCGCCCTGTCCGTGCTGATCGTGGTCGCCGGCCTCGCCATCGTGATCATCCGAGGCATTCGCCCCCTGGCACTGATGACGCGGGCGATGGGGACGCTGGCGCGGGGCGACGTCTCCGTGGACATCCCGGGTCGCGATCAGGCGGACGAGATTGGCGCCATGGCCGCCGCCGTGCAGGTCTTCAAGGACAACGCCGTCGAGCGGGCGCGGCTGGAGGTCGGGCAGGCGGCCGAGCGCGCCGCCAAGGAGAGGCGGGCGATCGAGATCGAGCGCATGATCGCCGATTTCGATGGCGCGATGGGCATGATCCTGCGCACCGTGTCTTCCGCCGCGACCGAGCTGGACGGCACCGCGCGGAGCATGGCCTCGACCGCGGAGAGAACCAGCCAGCAGGCGACCGCATCGGCGGGAGCCGCCGAGCAGACGGCCGCCAACGTCCAGACGGTCGCCGCCGCCACCGAGGAGATGACCGGCTCGCTGCTGGAGATCTCCCGCCAAGTCAGCCGTTCGACGGGGATCGCCAACGACGCGGTCGGTCAGGCCGAGCGAACCGATGCCACGATCCGTGGCTTGGCGGCATCCGCCGAGAGGATCAACGACGTGGTCGTCCTGATCTCCGACATCGCCAGCCAGACCAACCTGCTGGCGCTCAACGCCACGATCGAGGCGGCGCGCGCCGGCGAGGCCGGCAAGGGCTTCGCCGTGGTGGCGGGTGAGGTCAAGCAACTCGCCGGACAGACCCGGAGGGCGACCGAGGAGATCACCGCCCAGATAAACGCGATCCAGCGGGAGACCAGCGGCGCCGTCGCCGCGGTCCGTGGCATCGGTGGCACGATCCGACAGATGAACGAGATCACCACGACCATCGCCGCCGCCGTGGAGGAGCAGAACGCCGCCACCGCCGAGATCTCGCGCAACGTGACGGAGGCCGCCACGGGTACTCGGGAAGTGTCGGGCAATGTCGCCCAGGTCATGGAGGCATCGGAACAGACCGGCTCGGCGGCGACCCAGGTGCTGGGCGCGGCGGGCGAACTGTCCCGGCAGGCCGAGATGCTCCGCCACGAGGTCGAGGGCTTCCTCGCCGGTATCCGGACGGCTTGAACCTTGCGGAGTTCGGCACCCTGAACCGATCCGATCGTACGGCGGGTGACGCCGCCGCGACCGGGTAGAGTGGCCGAAATCGGACTCGGATCGCCACCGGCGCGGACTGTCGGACCCACCCTCTCCATGGGGATGTTCCCGGAGTGCGCGACCCGCGTGATCCAACGGCTGGGTCGCCGGAGTGTCGTGGAGGGTGATCCTTGGCGCGAGGCCCATACCGGGAAGGCGGGCTCGCCGGGTGCCGCGTTGGCGCCAGGTTGTGCCAAGGCTCGGACGGTCGCCGCGGTGGCGACGGCGGGGGAGGCGCGCCTTCCCCGCCGTCGCGGATCAGGCGGCCCTGACGGTGGCCAGGAACTTCACGACTTGTCGACGCAGGGAGGTCGAATCCGCGGCGAGACCCGCCGCCGCGTCCAGCATCCGCGTGGCGGCGGTCCCCGTCTCGGAGGCCGCCTGGGTGACGCCGGCGATGTTGCCGCCGACCTCGGCTGTGCCGGCGGCGGCCCGCTGCACGTTGCCCGCGATGTCGCGGGTGGCGGCACCCTGCTCCTCCACCGCCGAGGCGATCGCGGTGGTGATCTCGTCGATCGTCCCGATCGTGCCGGTGATGCCGCCGATGGCCTCGACCGCGTCGCTGGTCGCCCGCTGGATCTCGGCCACCTTGGCCTGGATGCCGTTGGTGGCGTTCGCCGTCTGGTTGGCCAAGGCCTTCACCTCGGACGCGACCACGGCGAAGCCCTTGCCCTGCTCGCCGGCTCTGGCCGCCTCGATGGTGGCGTTCAGCGCCAACAGGTTGGTTTGGCCCGCGATGGAATTGATCAGGTTGACCACTTCGCCGATCTCGTTGGCCGCGACCGCCAACCCCTCGATCAACTCGCTGGCGCGCCCGGCCTCGGTGACGGCCCGCGCGGAGATCCGCGTCGAGGTCTCGACCTGGCGTCCGATCTCGGTGACGGAGGCGCTGAGTTCCTCGGCGGCGGCCGCCACCGTGTTGACGTTGACGCTCGCCTGCCCGGAGGCGACCGAGACCGCCATGGCTTGACGGCTGGCCCGCTCCGCCGTGGTCGACAGGGCGGCGGCCGCGCCCTCCATCTCCGTGGCCGCGGCGGCGACGGTGTCCACCACCCCGCCGACCCCGGCCTCGAACTCGTCCGCGAGCCTCAGCAGCATGGCCTTGCGCTCTGCCTCGGCGGCCGCCTTGCGCTCGGTCGCCTCCCGCTCCAGGCGCCGCATCCCCAGGGCGTTGTCCTTGAACACCTGGAGGGCCTGGGCCAGCGCGCCGACCTCGTCCCCGCGGCCGGTGCCGAGCACCTCGACCTCGAGGTCGCCGGCGGCGATCACCCGCATCGCCGCGATGACTTCCGCCAGAGGGCGCGCGACCAAGCGCAGCGCGATGAAGCCAAGCAGCGCCATGGCCGACGCGAGCCCGGCGCCCGAGACGGCGTATAGCAGCCATGTCGCGTCGGCGGCGAGCTTGGCACCGTCGGCGCGCTCCAGCTTGAGCGCCCGCTCGTTGTACGACGTCACCTCCTGGATCAGGCGGGCGAGTTCGGTCCGGATCCCCAGGCCCTCCGCCGAGGAGAGCGCCTGCGCCTCCTCGTCACGGGACTGGAGGGTCAGGTCCATCACCCTTCGCGCGATCCCCTCGTACTGGCCGATCATGGCCGTGAGCCTCTCGAGCACGGCCCGGCGCTCCGGCAGGGAGAGCGGGATGATGAGCTCCGCCGCCTTGTTCGCCCGGGCGATGCGCTCGTCGAAGAGCTTGACGCTCTCCCGCTTCCTCTCCTGGGTGGTCTCGACGATGACGTTCTTCTCGGCGACCGCCGAGGCGTTGACGGCGGCCTCGATCTGGAAGGCGAGCGAGGTGCGTTCCGCGGTCCGGCCGATCGCGGTGTCGAGGGAGAGGGCCAGCCGCTCGAGCGACCACTGGGCCTCCCAGACGATGGCGCCGGTCACCAGCAGCAGGATGGCGACCGGGAAGGCGAGCTTGTGGACCAGCTTGAGGTTCGTGAACCAGTGGAACATGATGGTTTCCGGATCGGGCCAGCCTTCGCGGGCCATGTGGGTTTGGGTGCGGCTATCCCAAAGATGTAAATCTTTATTGCAAAACCTGATTTGATCAGGATCAATCGACACTGGGAAAAGACCGTGCCGGATCATCCGCCCGGAGTGTTTGGGGCGGTCGCGCCACGGTGGGCGGGATCAGCCCGGCACAGCCGCGTCCAGGATCCTCTGGTGGCCCCTCTCCACCAGGTATTCCCGCGCCGCCTCGATCCACCCCACGGAGCCCCCATCGTCGTACAGGGAGATGGAGTCCTCATACATGGTCATCAGCATGATCATGTTGACGTCCTTGTGGGGCGTCGCGAAGTAGCAATGGAGTAGACAGTCCAGCAGGGTCTTGGCGCAGAACGCCTCCAGACGGTGACGTTCGGAGGCGGTGAGACCCATCGTCTGAATATCGAGCATGACATCCGATTTCCACTGACCATTACACGGATTGAATTCGTTAATGATTGTTAATGATTGTTAATGATCCACTTTCCCATGATGATGTGTTTCCCCCATCGAGTCATTACGGGAAAACACCTATACCTCTTCTCGACGATTATTTTTCTTGTCCGCCAAATAGCCGTCGCCTTCGATCTCCCAACCCACCAGGGAAAGCTGGGCGCGCAGGATCGCGAGGCGTCGCGTGAGATCCGGGGACGCGAGACCAAGGGACACCTCGTCGATGGCCTTCAGGGCATCGCTCATGTGGTTCAGGGGCATCATGCATATCCCATAGTGATTTGTACGACGCATGGCATACATCTTATGTCTTAATGAATCATCAACATGCTGTTGGATATGGCTCGCGACAGCTTGAACCGAGCCATTGGATTGCGATGCAAAATGCGAATTCATTCATCACCACCCAAGACGAATTCGCATTTCGCCTCTTGGTTAACCGTCATTAACCACAAGTGAATCGACCAATATCACGCATTCATGTTCTTAAGGTTAGGGTGATCAAGCAAAAATATAAGCTTTCGCTAACACGGATCATCGAAGGCATCGGTTTTTTATTTGGGGAAGTTGGCATCGGTCTTGCTGATGACACTCCACGCTGGAGTATGGTTTCAAGATGAAGAGCCAAGAGCGCATCATGCCGCGAACCAACAAGTACGACCGCCGCGCCATCCTGCGGCACCTGACGATTGGAGGGGTCGCCGCCTGTCCGATCTGCGCGACCGTCGCCAGGGCCGTCGCCGGCGAGGCCCACCACGGCGCCGGCGGTGGGGCGCCGCGGTGGACCTACGAGGGCGCCGAGGGGCCGGAACGTTGGGGTGTGTTGACCCCCGAGTTCCGCTCCTGCTCGCTTGGCCTGGAACAGACCCCGATCGACATCAACAAGGCCATCAGGGCCGAGACCGGAGCCCTCGACGTCTCGTTCGTTCCCGCCCCGGCGACGGTCGTCAACAACGGCCACACCATCCAGGTCAACTGCGGATCCGGAAGTCACAGCGTCATCTCCGGCATCCGCCACGAACTCCTCCAGTTCCACTTCCATCATCCATCGGAACACCTGCTGTCCGGCAAGGCCTTCCAGATGGAATGCCACTTCGTGCACAAGGCGGCCTCGGGCGCGCTGGCGGTGATCGGCGTCCTGATCAACGCCGGAGCCGCCAACACGGCCCTGGACCCGGTGTGGGACGTCATGCCGACCAAGGCGGGCGAGGAGGTTGGGCTGGCCGGCGTCTTCGATCCCGCCCCCCTGCTGCCCGTCCAACGCGCCCACTACCGCTACGTCGGTTCGTTGACCACGCCACCATGCTCGGAGGGCGTCACCTGGACCATCCTCGGCGCGCCGATCGAGGCATCGACCGCGCAGATCGCCAGGTTCGCGGCCCTGTTCCCGAACAACGCCCGGCCGGTCCAGGGCCGCAACCGCCGCTTCCTCCTCGAGTCATTCTGATCCCGCGCCTCCACCAGGAACCCACCCGATGTCATCCTCCCCCTCCGGATCCCGACTGGGCGCCGCGTTCGACAACACCAGGATCCAAACCAAGATCGGCTTGGCCTCGGGCATGGTGCTGGTCGTCATGACCGGCCTGTCGGCCCAGAGCTGCGTCTCGCTCAACAGGATCAACCACGAGTTCGACACCTACGCGGGCAGCGTCGAGGTCGTCGACGCCGCCCGCGTGATCGACCGGGACATGGTCGATCTCCGCCGCCACGTCCGGGAGTACGCCTTCACCGGGCATCCCGACAGCACCGGGAAGGCGCGCGCCGCGATCACCCAACTGCGCGCGGATTTCGAGAAGGCGGGGGCCGTGGTCCGGCTGGAGGACCAGAAGGCCAGCCTGGCCGCCAGCAGGGAGCTCTTCGACACCTACGCCGGCGACTTCGACAACATCGTCGCGTGGAAGACCGAGGGGGAGAAGTTGGTCGCCGATGTCCTCGATCCCGATGGATCGGCGGCGGCGCGGGATCTCGAGGAGCTCAGGCTGCTGGCGGTGAGGGAGGGTGACGGCGACGCCGCCATGCTGGCGGGCGCCGCCCTCGAGACGCTGCTCCAGGGCCGATTGGCCGCCAACAAGACGCTGGCGCGCCACGACAAGGCCTCGGCCGAGGCGGCGGAGGAGAGGTTCGCCACCCTCGGCCGCACCCTCCAGGCGCTGGCCGACGCCAGCGCCGGCAAACCCTACGGGAAGGCGGCGACCGAGACGAGGGAGTTGGCCAAGGCTTACCGCGAGGCGTTCGAGCGGGCGGCGGACCTGGGCCAAAGGATCGATCACGAGATCACCGGCCCCATGTTCCAGGCCGCCAACGAGCTGTCGGCCGACGCCGCCCGGATCCGCGACGGCGCGATCGAGGAGGAGCACCGCATCGAGGCCGAGACGAACGCCTTCATCGAGTTCACCGAGAACCTCATCCTCGGCCTGTCGGTCGCGGGCTTCCTGCTCGGCGCCACGCTGGCCTGGATGATCGGCCGGGCGATCTCCCGCCCGATCACGGGGATGACGGACGCGATGAGACGGCTGGCGGGTGGTGACCGGACCGTCGGGATCCCGGGTGTCGGGCGCCTGGACGAGATCGGCGCCATGGCCGAAGCCGTCGACGTCTTCAAGCAAAACGCCATCACCGCCGACCGGCTGGCCACCGAACAGCGGACGGAACAGGCGAGGAAGGAGGCCCGGACCGCCGAGGTCATGAGGTTGGTCGGCGACTTCGACGGCTCGGTGTCGATGATCCTGCGCACCGTCTCGTCCGCCGCCACCGAGCTCGACGGCACGGCCCAGAGCATGGCGGCGATCGCCGAGGAGACCGATCGGCAGGCGACCGCCTCGGCGGCGGCGGCGGAGCAGACCTCGGTCAACGTCCAGACCGTGGCGTCGGCCACCGAGGAGATGACCGGCTCGCTCCACGAGATCGCCCGCCAGGTCACCCGCTCCAACACCATCGCCACCCAGGCGGTGGAGCAGGCGGAGCGGACCAACGCCACCGTGCGGGGGTTGGCCGACGCGGCTCGGACGATCAACGAGGTGGTCGTCCTGATCTCCGACATCGCCAGCCAGACCAACCTGCTGGCGCTCAACGCCACGATCGAGGCGGCGCGCGCCGGCGAGGCCGGCAAGGGGTTCGCGGTGGTGGCCTCCGAGGTCAAGAGCCTGGCCAACCGGACGAGCCGGGCGACGGGCGAGATCTCGGCCCAGATCAGCGCCATGCAGGCGGCGACCGAGGGAGCGGTCACCGCCATCCAGGACATCGGCGTCACGATTGGCGCGATCAACGACAGCTCCACCACGATCGCGGCGGCGGTCGAGGAGCAGTCGGCGGCCACGGCGGAGATCTCGCGCAACGTCACCCAGGCCGCCGCCGGGACGCGCGAGGTCTCGGCCAACGTCTCCCAGGTCACCCAGGCGTCGCAGCAGACCGGCGCCGCCGCGAGCCAGGTGCTGGGGGCCGCCGGCGAGTTGGCCCAGCAGGCCGAGATGCTGCGCGGCGAGGTGGAGCGCTTCCTCGCCGGTATCCAGGCGGCCTGATCATGGGAAGCGTCCATAACATCGATCCCGCCAAGGCACGGGGGGTGCGCGAACCACGCGCCCCCGATAACCCGAACCCGGCGGAGGCTCTGCGACGCATTGGCGAACAACTGGCCGAGACGCGGCTCGGCCTCACGGTGGCGGAGATCCATCTCGTCCTGGTCTCGGATCGTTTGGACCGCGTCCTCGATCATGGTGAAAGAACGATGGACTTCGTCCGGGAATGCCAGGAAGCCCGCGAACTGACGGATATTGCCGAGATGGAGCGTGTCCGTGACAGGTTGAGGGCGGTGCTGACCGATCTCGACGCGACCCGGCCTTGACGCCTGCGGTCTTTGCCCGGAGAGGGGTGGTCGTCGCCGACATGGTCCTTGGCGATCGCTCCCGGGTGGCTGGATCCACCTCGTTCACGACGTGGCCAGCTCGGGTTTGGTGGCGTCCACGGCACCTGGGGGTTGGACATCCTCGACAGCCGGTCTCCCGTGGTCTCCGAGATTTTCCGATCGGTGGCCCGGAAGGGAGCCGTTCACGATCCCCATGTTAGGTTGGAATCATGGAACAACCCCTGTTGGACGCCCTGGCCTACTGGGAGGGCAAGAGATCCGACCGCCGGATGCCCGCCCGCCGCGACCTCGACCCCGTCCTCGAGGTTCCGCGCCTGCTGCCCTGGCTCATCCTGGTCGACGTGCTCCGGAAGCCGCTGGACTTCCGATACCGGTTGATCGGCTCGGGCGTCGTGGACAGATCGGGTCGGAACAACACAGGCAAGCTCATCTCGGAGCTGCCCGGCGTCGGGCCCGACAGCCTCCTCTGGAGGCCGCGGGCCACGGTCGTCGCGACCGGCGTCCCATTGAGGTGCGAACCGCCCTACGTCGGTCCGACCCCCGGCGTGCATGGGGTCGTCGCCCTCCACCTGCCGCTCTCCGACGATGGGGAGACGGTGAGCATGATCCTCACCATGACGATGTTCCACGGCGGTTCCGGCCAGCATCCGACCGCCTGACACGCCACGTCCACCCGATCCATGATCGTGAAGGGGCGTCTTTCCCGACCCTTCGCCCATCGGGTGGTACGTATTTGTCCTGATTGCGCCGTCTTCCAGAAGTCCCGGAAGATGTCGCCAACAGGGAACCGCCCAACATTCTTGACCCTTGGCGCGACGGAAGGGGATGCCATGGCCGGGAAGAACCGACAGCCCGCGAACGACACCCAGGCTTTGATCGCCGGCATCGGGCACGCCCTGTCGGCCCTGTCGATCGCGCTCATCGAGAGCGGCGCCGTCCGTGCTGAGGTGCTCGACGCGGCCGCCGGTCCCGCCTCCGCCATCGAGGGCGTCGAGGGTCTGTTCTGTCAGATCATCCGAGCCGCGGCCGCCACGCCGAAGCCCGGAACCTGAGGGTGGGCGGCCGGACACCCCGCCCGGGCGCCCGCGACCCGGCTCAGCCAGCCGCGCCGGAATCGAACAAACCGCCGACCGCGCCCAGAAGGTTGTTGGCGTTGACCGGTTTGACGAGCACGGGAGCCCGTGGATGGCGCTCACCCGCCACGCCGCCTCCCTGGTAGCCGGTGCAGAACACGAACGGCACACCCATGTCCTCGAGGGCGGAGGCAACGGGATCGACGGTCGCGCCGAACAGGTTGACGTCCAGCACGGCGGCGTCGGGCGGGCCGGAGCGCAGCAGGTCGAGCGCGTCCTCGACCCGGCCGACCGGCCCCAGCACGACGTAGCCGGCGCCCTCCAGGAGTTGCTGGAGCGCCATCGCCGTCAGCGCCTCGTCCTCGGCCACCAGGATCCGGCGACCGGGGATCGCGGGCGGGGCTGGAGCCCATTGCGGCTGGTGGATCGTGACGGTCCCACCGACGCCGCTGCCCTGCCAGGTGTCCTCCGGTAGGGTGATCAGGCACGCCAATCCCGGAGCGGCCCAGTACAGCTCGAGCGCGCCGCCCAGTTGCCCCTCGATCACCTGGCGCAGCAGGACCGAGCCGAAGCCTTGGCGCGTGGGTTCCCCCAGGATCTCCGGACCACCAATCTCCTGCCACCACAGGCACAGGGTGTTCCCGACCTCGGGAGGCGACCAGACGACCTCGACCCGGCCTACGGGGTGCGACAAGGCACCATGCTTGACGGCGTTGGTCGCCAGCTCGTGCAACGCCAGCGACACCGCCTGGCTGGCCTCGGGTCGGATCGACACGGGTGGGCCGGACAGGCGGAAGCTCTCCTCGCCGGCGCGGGCGAGGAGTTCCTCCAGCAGCAGTCTGCGCAGGTCCGCGCCGGACCAGCGCGCCGACGCCAGGACCGAGTGGGCCCGCGCCATCGCCTGGATGCGTCCCTCCACCGCCCGGGTGAACTCGGCGGGATCCTCCGAACGGGAGAGTTGGACGATGGATTGCACCACCATCAGGGCGTTCTTGGCCCGGTGGTCGACCTCGCGCATCAGGAGCTTGATCCGCTCCTCGCCGTCGCGCCGCTCCGTCATGTCGGCCGCCATGGAGACCACCAGCCGGTGACCGGTCTCATCGGCACCGATCGGGGCCGACCGGAAGGCCCAGGTCCTGCGTCGACCCGACGCGGTGCGGATGACGTACTCGCCCTCGTCGATCGGTCGATCCAGCGCGTAGAGGCGCTCGATGTCGGAGCGGACCACGGCGCCTTCGGGAGCGTCCCCGCCATAGGCCCGGTCGATCCAGTCCCGCACGTTCGCCAACTCCCCGCGGGTGTAGCCGGTGATGTCGAGCCAGGCGCGGCTGACGTGGAGGATCTCCCCGGCCTCGGAATGGACCATGGCGGGGAACGGCGCGCCATCGACCACGCGGCGTAGCCGGTCGCGCTCCGCCGCCTCGCGCCGCTCCGCGTTCCGCCGGGCCGAGATGTCGCGCATGATCCCGGTGAAGAACCGCTCGCCCGAGGAGTCGCGCCACTGGGCGATCGACAGCTCCAACGGGAACGGCGCGCCATCCGCCCGGCGCCCCTCAACCTCCCGTCCGATGCCGATGATCCGTCGGACACCGGTCCGCAGGTAGGCCTCGACGTAGCCGTCGTGGGCGGCGGCCTGGGCGTCCCCCATCAGCACGCGGACGTTCCTTCCGAGAAGGTCCTCGGGAGCGTGCCCGAACATCCGGGCCGTCGCGGGGTTGCACGACCGGATCACGCCGTCCTCGCCGATCACGACCATGGCGTCGACGGCGGACTCGAACACCGCGCGGTACTGCTCGGAGGTCGACTGCAGGGTGCGGTCCCTGATATCCAGCGTGTCCGCCATCAGGTTGAAGTCAGTGGCCAATCGGGCGAACTCCACGGCGTTCCCGTCGACCCACGCGCGCGCCGCCAAATCCCCCGAGCGCCACCACCGCCAGATGGGCCGCGGGAGCGCGGACGTACTGGCGGCCAAGCCAGAGCGCCAGCAGGACGGAGCCGATGGCGGCGACGGCGAGCGGGAGGAGCGTCAGGAGCCGCGCCCGCCGGATGGCGCTCAGGGCGCCCGCCTGGTCGAGTCCGACGGGGACGAACAGGTTGGTGGGTCCCCCACCGACCGGCGAGAAGGCGACCAGCCGCGTCGTTCCATCGAGATCCCGCAACTCGCGCGCGCCGCCATCGCCCTGGAGCGCCAGTGTCATCAAATCATCGGGGAGGCGCGCGCCGGTCAATCCGCCGACATCGGGAATCCTGGCGAGGATGGTCCCGGTACGGTCGGCCACCGTCAGCGTCGCGTTTGGGGGCAGGGGCTCGTCGACCCCGAGCGCGCCAAGCGAGTGGGTGGCGAGCAGCGCCGCGACGACGCCAACCACCGCGCCGGTGACGCGGTCCCGGATCGGCACCGCCAACGGCAGGGCGGGTCCGCCGCCCGTCCGCGCGACGACATGGGATCCCACGGCGAACCGCGCGCCGCCCAGCGCCGCCACGAGAGGCTCGCGTTCGGCGGCGTCGAGGCCGACCAGGGGGACCTCGGTGGCGCACCTGACGACGCCGCGATCATCCGTGACATGGATGTCGAGATGGGCGGGAAGCTCCTCCGCCAGACGGTCGAGCAGATCCTGGCACCCATCCCAATCCCGCTCGATGACCACCTTGGTCTGGCGCAGCACGGTCAGGATCTGACGGACACCGGCGATGGTCGCGGCTTGTCGGTCCTCGATCAGGGCCAGGAGGCGCAGGGCCTCGGCCCGGGTGGCGTCGACCTGCCGGCTTTCCAGTTCCAGGGTCGACCACGCCTGAAGGAGGCTGACCGGTACCAGGGCGCAGCCGACGACCAACATGAGCCGGTGGACGAGTTGGAGCCTCATGACGATGCCATTGGGATAGGGCTCCGGCACCTCGACGGGGACGGATGATGGCGGAAATCACCTGGCCTTTGGGATAGGGAGTGGAGCGGCGTTCGCTTCCCATCGCCCTACACACGCGTGAGGGCAAACGGAACCAGATGCCAAACAGAAAAGATCCGATATGACATTCATGCCAAAAAAGTGCCTTGAGGCACTTATGTTTCAATATCCCGGACAGGCATGAACCAAAGATTGAAATTTTCACTTCATCAAACAGCGGTCTCGTTCACCTTGACCAAAGCTGGTTCGCGAACCGGCGCAAACACCCCAACCATGCGGCGGTGTCGAAAACCGTGAACCAGGCCCACTTTGTCTGTGGTTTCCACGACGGAGGCGTTCGCGCGGGCTCTGTCGCGGCTTTTCGCGGGGTAATGGATTGGATGGAGGGGCGAGTCTTGGGACGCGGGAAGCGACGAAGGCATGCGGAACTGGAAGAACCCGGCAAGGACCGGCGGATCACGGCGGAAGTGATCCTGTCGGCGATACGCTGGTATCTGCGGTTCCCGCTTTCGTGTCGCGATCTTGAACTGATGCTTCGGGACCGCGCCATGTTGGTCGAATCACACCCTTTGTCTCCATCATAACATTGCAATAGAAACAGCATCAACGTCTTGCCAGTACCCTTGCAACATCAGGTGCGCAGGAAATCGGTGGTCGGCGTAGGACGGAGCAGAGGGGCTGTGATGCCTACCCCATCCTCGCCAACCACCCGCCTCCACAAGGCCCGGCACCCAAGTTGCCGGTGCTAGCCTTGAGGAAGGCTTGTCATCACATTGTCCTACTCTGATCGCCCACCCGACTTCAGGCATGGTGCTTCCCGACTTCAGCGCGATCAGATCGTGGTCAAGTCGGCCAGAACTAGCCGATGATCAGGTCATTGTGATGATAATGCAAAGAGTTCAACAGAACCTGCTCAAGGCTGTCCACTCCGTCTAAAGTGTCATATGGTGAACCCATATAAGGCTTGTCCTGCCAATCATAAGCACTCAAGAGAACAGATCCGTTTCCATAGGAGCCTCCAACGATGACCGGTACATCCTTGTTCCTAATCGCGAGAACGTCAGCGTCAGGATCAACACTCGAAAAGAACCGGAAAAACTCTGTGGAACCGAAACTTGAGTATCCTTCTCCTATCTTATTGGAAAGCCCAGAAAGCTCTCCCTCCTCAGTGAATGAAATGACTGTATTGTAATTAACGTAGCCACCCCCTTGTATTTTCGTTGATCCGAGCATGTTTGCAGTATTAGCAGCCCAATCCGCCGCATCCCATTCTGTTATCAGAAGACCTCCATCGTGAACCCAGTTCTTGATTGATTCAGTGCCGCTTGTTCGATTCAGGATGACTACATCATATCGCTCCAAGTGGGCTTCAGAGTATGCTTCCGACTGATATCCACTTTGATTCAGGAAATGCGAGAACAGGTCTTGTCCTTTGACTCCGATCCGTAGCGGTCCCGACTGCTCTGTCACATCTTCAATCGCAACCGTGAACGATCCTGATGCTTCTCCTCCCTTTCCGTCCTCCGCAAAGACGACGAAATCTAGGCTCGCACCGTCTTTCTCGTAATCAAAAGCCCGAGCGTTCGTAACCTCGCCGGTGTTGGGATCAATAACAAAGTTTCCGTCGGACTGAACCCGCTCGCCGCTCTCGCCCTTGAAGTAGTAGGATATGTTATCACCATCAACGTCAATCGCATTCAGGTCGGCGACTTGAAACCCAGCCGCGATGTTTTCCTTGATGGATCCGGAAGCGAGATTGGAAATGCTTGTCGGAGCATCATTGGTCCCCGTCACGGCCACCGTGATCGTCTCGCTGGCGGTGCCGTCCGCCGATCTCACCGACAAGGTCTGTTCGACGGTCTCGCCCGCCCCCAGCGCCTGAGCCGCGGCGTTGTCGATCTGGAAGCCCCAAGCGCCGGTCAGATGGTCGAAGGAGAAGGTTCCGTGGCTCGCCGTCAGGCTTGTGGGATCAACGGCCTGGAACCGGTTCTCGCCCGTATCGACATCCGCCACCGTCAGCATGCCGCCGGTCGAGGGAGTGCCGTCCTCGACCACCGCGCCGCCGGCGGTACCGGAGATCGTGGCGGCGTCGTTGGCGCCGTTGATCGTCAGCGTGACGCTCGCGGTCGTCGAGAAGCCCTGGTCATCGGAAACCGTGTATTTGAACGTGACCTGCTCGGTCTCCCCTCCCCTCAGATGCTGGAACGCCTGGCCAGGATCGTAGGTGAAGGTGTTGTCCGGGTTCAGCTTGAGCGCGCCCGGCAGATCGTGGGCATCGAAACCGGTGACCCTGAGCGCCGAATTGCCGGCGGCCAGGAGGTCGACGTCATTGCCGAGCACCGAGAAGGTGACGGCCGAGTCTTCGCCGGTGGCCGCAGCGTCGTCGTGGGCCTCCACCGGCGCCACCAGCACCAGCTTCTCGAACTGCCGGACCGTGAGGTCGAAGGACTTGAACTGGTACATCCAATTGCCGTCGCCGGCGAGATGCGTTTGGAGTCGGGAAACGTCGGCCAGGATCGCGGCATCCTTGGCCTCCGCGGCCGAGAACACCAGCTGGAGCGTGTCGCTGCCGCCTTCGCCCCAGTAGTCGTCGTGCGCGCCGGCGCTGTCCGCGATCACGTGTCGGACGGTGTCGTTGCCACCGCCGAGGTAGGCGGTGTCGCTACCGCCCCCGAGATTGACCGTGTCATTGCCCTCACCAGCCCAAACCTGATCGTTGCCGGAACCGGTCGTGATCTTGTCGGCGCCGGCGCCGGTGTAGACACGGTTGACCCCGTCACCGGCGTTGATCGTGTTGTCGCCCTCGCCGGCGTAGATCTGGTCGTCACCCGAACCGGTGGTGATCTTGTCGGCGCCGGCGCCCGCGGTCACGCGGTTGTTGCCGTTTCCGGCATCCACGGTGTTGGCACCCTCACCGGCGTTGATCTCATCGTTGCCGGCGCCGGCCGTGATGACGTCCCCACCGGACCCCGTGTTGATCCGGTTCCGCCCGTCGCCGGCGTTGATCGTGTTGTCACCCTCGCCGGCGTTGATCTGGTCGTCGCCGCCGCCGGTGGTGATGTTGTCCCGGCCAGAACCCGTGTTGACGATGTTGTTGCCGCCACCGGCGTCGGCGACGTTGTTGCCGCCGCCCAGGTTCAGCACGTCGTTGCCCGAACCCGCCGTCACGACGTCGTCACCGTTGCCGGCGTTGACCGTGTTGTTGCCCCCACCGGCCTTGACCGTGTTGTTGCCTTCGCCGACGTTGAACTGGTCGGCGGCATCCGATCCCTGGTGGGAGTCGTCGCCATTGGTGCCGTTGTAGGTCGCCATGTTCGCCTCTTCGTTTCTGGTTTTGTGAGTGGGAATCCCGCTCCGCGCGCCACCTCGAGGTCGCGGTTCGGGATTTGGTGGTCGTTGGGATGCGCGCGCCGGGACGGGCGCGGCCCTACTCTTCCCGGAATGCCCGGCGGAAGCGGTTCCCGAGAGGCTGGATCAGGTACTCCAGCATCGTCCGGGGGGTGGACACCACGAAACCTTCCAATGGCATGCCGGGGGAGAGACGGAGATCGCCCAGCTTGGCTCGCGACGTCTCTTCGAGCCGGATGCGGGCGAGATAGTAGGACGCTTGCGTGCGGTCGTCGGTCAGCGCGTCGGCGGACACCCAGGACACCGTGCCGTCGACCCGCGGCGTCGTGCCGGTCTGGAACGAGGTCAGCATGACCTGCGCCTCCTGCCCCTCACGCACCGAGTCGACGTCCGACGGCTGGATCCGCACCTCGGCCATCAGTTGGTCCCCCTCCGGAACCACGTCCAGGATGGCGCCGCCGGGCGGCACCACGGCGCCCGGCGCGAAGTAGGCGAGGTTCATCACCACGCCGTTCTGGGGCGCCCTGATCTCGCGCCGCGACTGCTGGGCCCGCGCGGCCTCCAGCTGCTCGGAGACGGCGGACAACTTGGTTTCGGTTTCCCGCAGGTCCGTCGCCACCTTGCGTTGCGCCTCGTGGCGCAGACCCAGGATCTGGAGATCGGTCTCGCCGATCGAGAGCCGGGCGCCCGACATCTTGCCGAGCAGCTCGGCCCGCGCGCCGTCCAGTTGCGCCGCCGCCCTTTGCAGCGCCAGCAACCGGGGACGCTTCTCGAGCCCCTTGTCGACGAGGTCGGCGACACCCCGCGTCTCCTCCCGGATGAGCGCGAGCTGCGCGTCGGTCGCCGACAGCCCAGCCTGATGGGCGGCGATCTGCGCGTTCAATTCCGCGACGCGCTGCCGCAGGATGTCGATCTGCCCGTTCAAGGCCAGGCGTTCGCGCTCGAACAGATGCTCCTGCCCGTCCAAGGCCGGCGCCACGCGCGCCTCGTCCCGGCGCCGGGCCAGCTCGTCTGGAAACCGGACCGCCGGCAGCCCGTCCCGCTGCGCCTCGAGGCGGGACCGCTCCGCCAGGAGGGAGATGTGTTGGCCGTCGAGCAGGAGAAGCTGGGCGCGCGTCTCCACGTCGTCGAGCCTGAGCAGTGGCTGGCCCTCCCGCGTCCGGTCGCCGTCGCGCACTAGCAGTTCGGCGATGATGCCACCCTTGTCGTGCTGGACAGTCTTGCGGTGCGAGTCCACCTTGAGGGTTCCCGGCGCGATGACGGCGGAGGCCAGCGGGGCCGTCGCGGCCCAGGCGGAGAAACCGCCGATCCCAATCAGGATCGAGGCCGATCCAAACAGCATCGCGCGACCGACGGGAGGACGGGCGGGCACGGCTCGCGTGGTCGGCGCGTCCGGGATCACGGGGTTCATGGTGGCTCCGGGTCCGGTTGTCATGGATGTCGTCCTCACGTCCGGGCCCGAGCCTGGATCGGTTGCGTTGGTTGAACGGACGGCCGCGCGCCTGGCTGGACCCCGTTCATCCGCCGCAGGACTTCGCCACGGGGACCGAAGGCCTCCATCACGCCCGCCCGCAGCACCAGCACCTTGTCGACGCGCGCCAGCACGGCGGGACGGTGGGCGATGACGACGACGCTGGCCCCACTCTCCTTCAGGCCCGCGATCGCCGCGTTCAGGCTCTCCTCACCCTCGGCGTCCAGGTTCGCGTTGGGCTCGTCCATCACGACGAAACGGGGCCGGCGCAGCAGCGCGCGGGCGAGCGCCAGACGTTGTCGCTGGCCACCCGACAGGTGGGTTCCGCCTTCCCCGATCTGCGTCTCGTAGCCTTTCCCGAGGCCGAGGATCATCTCGTGGACGCCGGCCATCCGGGCCGCCTCGACGATTTCGGCGGGCGAGGCGTCACCCCACCGGGCGATGTTGTCGCGCACCGTTCCCGCGAGCAACTCGACGTCCTGTGGGAGATAGCCGATGCCGCGCGCCAGATCCTCCCGTCCCCACGTCGAGACATCGGCGCCATCGAGCCGAACGACGCCGGAGCTCGGCGCCTTGACACCAACGAGCAGACGCGCCAGGACGCTCTTGCCAGCGGCGGAGGGCCCGATGACCGCGACCGCCTCGCCCGGCTCCACCCGGAACGTGACGCCCTTCAGAAGGGGGCGGGACGAACCGGGAAGCGCGTAGCACACGTTCTCGACCGAGAGGCTTCCACGCGGAGCCGGCAGCGGCATGGTCCCGGGCCGGACCTCCGGGCGGGCGAAGGACGCCTCGAGCCGCCGCCGCGCCTGAAGGGCCTGGGCGACACTTTTCCACATCGACATCGCCTGCTCCACCGGCGCCAGGGCGCGCCCCATCGTGATGGAGGCGGCGATCATGGCGCCCGACGTGACCTCATGGCGGATCACCAGCCAAGCGCCCGCTCCGAGGATGGCGATCTGCAGGCCTTGGCGGATGAACTTGGACAATCCGACCAGGAGAGACCCTCGGATCGCGGCGGAGTCCTGGTTCTCGGCGGCTGTCCGCGCGGCCGACAACCAACGCTGGCCAAGCGCTCCCGTCATGCCCAGCGCGTCGATCACCTCGGCGTTGCGGATGCCCTGTTCGACCACCCGACGCGCCGCCAGCGCGGCGGTGGCGGCCCGGCCGAAAAGGGCTTGGGTCAATCGATCGTTCGCGACCGCCAGCGCCAGGAGCAGCAGGCTGCCACCGAGGGCGACGTGGCCGAGAACCGGATGGAGCAGGTAGACGAGGGCGAGGTAGATTGGGACCCAGGGCGCGTCGAACAGCATGATGAGGGCGGGGCCGCTGATGAATCCCCTCAGCGAGGCGAGATCCCCCATCGCCTCGGATCGGTACTCGCGCCCGGCGATGGTGT
This sequence comes from Skermanella stibiiresistens SB22, assembly GCF_000576635.1. Classification (GTDB taxonomy): domain Bacteria; phylum Pseudomonadota; class Alphaproteobacteria; order Azospirillales; family Azospirillaceae; genus Skermanella; species Skermanella stibiiresistens. The sequence goes on along the minus strand of NZ_AVFL01000031.1, from coordinate 1,449 downwards.
CGCCGATCACGCGCTCCAGCACGGGCCGTCCGAGATGCTGTTCCAGCCAGAGGCCGACGCCGGTGGCGAGGCGCGCCCGGGCGTAGTCGATCATCGCCATGACACCCAAGGCCGCCAGCGCCATCAGCGTCAGGAGTGCCAGCGTCTCGATGGATTGGCTGCCCAGGACCCGGTCGTAGACCTGCATCATGTACAGCGACCCCGTCAAGTACAGGAGGTTGACCACGAGGCTGAACCCCGCGGCGCACAGGATTGCGGGTCGGCAGGCGCGGAGCCCGCGGTCGAGCGCTGTTTGACGCATGAAGGGAAAACTCTCCACCAGGAGGCGAGTGGCAAAAGGTTCCCAAGGATCAGATAAATTTTATCTTTTTTCATGCCATATTCGGATGTAGGCAACCACTCCGCATGGCTTCCAAAAATGTGGTACTTCTATTGAGGAACCACTTAGTCTGGTTTGACGTTGCTTATGATCAAGGTGCGAAACTTGTTGAAATAATATCTTACCGTTACGATCGATTGTTTCCAGTTAGCCCGTCTTGGAAGGTTGGTCCCATCAAGGGATCGGGTATGGCGATCCTGTCTCGTCTCCCAACCCACGACCAGACCAACAACCTCTTCCTCCCGCCCGGCCACTTGATGCACGCAACCGACCACCATGCCGAGCGAACCCGCGCCTTCCAGGCGTCGCACGATGTCTGCGGCTTAACGCTGGCCGCATGGTGCGAACCGGCCTTGTTCAGCACCAAGCTCGTCCAATCCTCCGCTCTCCCCTGAACAAATAGACGATGCCCCTGTGGCGAATGGGGGTGGGTTTCGGACAGCTCATCTCGGCGTCAGGACTGGCCGGTTTTGGGTGTGCGGATCCCTTGACCGAAATCGGGGTGCGGAAACCTGGTTCGAAACCTCCCGACCGAGTGAAAACCTAGCCTATGGGCCGACGCTTCCAAGGTTTATGAATCCGTGGAACGAGCCTTCGTCGGCTTCGTGATGACTGTCCCGACCGACATGAAAAGGTCCTCGCCGATGGGCATCTCCCGGTCGATGTGATCGACCAGGGAGAGGATAAGCATGTCTAACAGGTGTGGACATCAAGCCCGGTCCGCCCATCCTCGCGGTGCCGCGGACGGTTCCCCGCGACCGAGCTTGACGTGTAACCTTGGCGAGTTGGTCACCGTGTTCGATGGCGCGGCTCGGCGGACTGATCGTAAGCACCTGGGAGGATAACCCGTCAAGCCGCCGCGCGTTCGAGCAGCCTGGTCAGGACTGGCTTGATCGCGGATCCCGCGACCTCGTTCAGATGGAACTGTATCCGCGTCCCACCATCGGTGTGTCCAACGATGCGTGCGCTGATCGGAGTGGACCCGTCGATGCGGATCGTGATCGGGTGTCCGACCGGCCTCGCCAAGTCGATGTCGACCTGGGCACCGCCGTAGGACACGTCGACGGTCC
>NZ_AVFL01000030.1 GCF_000576635.1 Skermanella stibiiresistens SB22 | reverse complement strand
GATCGGCAACGCCAGCGCCATCTTCACCTCCAGCCCCGCGTCCCCGCTCAGCCGATGAGCTTGGCGAAAGGATTCCGTCGCCTCCTCGACGCGTCCCTGCTGGCGCAACGCCATGCCAGCACCGGTCGGTGCGGCGGCATCGGATGGCTGGAGGATCGCGGCCCGCCGGAACAACCTCACGGCGTCCTCGAACCGGCCCTGCTCGGTCAAGGCGTTGCCCAGGTTGATCAGGGCCGGCGCGTGGTCGGGTCGCAGCGTCAGCGCGGTCGCGGCCGCGGCGGCGGCCTCGGCGATCAGACCCCGCTCGTGCAGGGCGTTGCCCAGATTGCACCAGATCCGCGGATCATCGCCGCGTTCCCGAAGCGCCCGGCGATAGGCCGGGATGGCAGCGTCCGACCGACCCAAGCCGGTGAGCGCGTTGCCCAGGTTGAACCAAGCCTCGACGAAATCGGCCTCCAACGCCAGAGCGCGGCGATAGGCCGCCACCGCGGCGTCCGCCCGGCCCATCCGCCGGAGCGCCATTCCCAGGTCGCACCAGCCATCGGCGTCGCCGGGGGCCAGCACCAGGAGCGCGCGATGGCACGCCGCCGCCTCGCCATGGCGCGACTGGTCCTCCAGCGCCATTCCCAGCGCCCGCAGCACCGCGGCCATCGCGGTGTCATCGGAGCCGGCGAGGGCCAGCGCCCGCCGGCAAAGCTCCTCCGCGTCTATCGGGCGTCCGGCTCGCCGGTGCCAGTCCGCCAAGGCCAGAAGTTGTCCGATCATCCCGGCCCGCTCCCCTCCCCAAGGGGTGCCGCGTCGCGGACCGCTTGACCCATTTGGTGGGGCGAGTCATCTTCCGGGGGGGGTGGGCATGGCCACCCGCGCGTGACGGACCCGAAGGAAGCGGCATGAGCTACGAACAGGTCGAGGAAGCGTGGCGGCTGAGCGAGGCCGCTCGGGAAATCGGCGCGACCCTGGGAGAGAGCCCGGGTCCCGGCGACTACTGGACCGGCTTCTTCAGCGGCTCGGATCAGGTCGATGTCGACCGCACGCTCGCCGAAGGCGGCGATCCGCCGATCCGGATCTTCCTGAGGTCGCCCTATGGCTTGCGCTGGCGCCAGGAGGAGAAGGATTGGATCCCCTTCCGGCATGGCCCCGTCGAACCCTTGCCGGTATAGCGCGGCCACGTCGTCAGCCCTTCCTGGCTTCCTGCCAGCTCGGCTGGTCGAGGAAGCGGTCCTCGTGCTTCATCACCGTGTCGGCCAACTTCAATGCCTGATAGTACTCGCCCTGATGGACCAGCGATCGGATGCTCTCCAGCGTGTCCTTGATCGCGGGGATGGTCGTCGCCTCGTGGAAGTCGTCGACGAAGCCATCCAACGTGGCCAGCAGCGGCGGGCGCTCCTGGTCGGTCGCCATGTAGGAATTCTGGATCATGAAATAGATCCGCCGCGCCGGGGTCGACGCGGCTTGCGGTGGCATGATGTGCTTTTCCGTCAGGAAGGAGACGTTGTTCAGGAAGATCAGGGTGCAGCGGCCATCGGCCTGGATCAAGGCGCCGTTCACGACGATCCGTTCTTCCGGCGCGAGACGAATTTTCAATGACACTGCGGCTATCCGTATTGCGATGAATCGATCTACGGGCACAGTAGCACCTCGCGCACGCGCGACACAGTGGATAGCTGTCGAATTTCGACCGGACGCCGACTGGCGCCCGGTCTCGCACAACCTTAACGGATTATTAACTACTCTTCCGGAGACCTTTAGCGGAGCTGCAGCAGTTCCGTCAGCATCTGGTCGGTGGTGCTGATGATCTTGGTGCCGGCGGAGTAGGCCCGCTGGGTCACGATCATTCGGGAGAACTCGTCCGCCAAGTCGACGTTGGAGGCTTCCAGCGATGACGTCGCGATGTTGCCCGCTCCCGCCGTCCCGGCATCGCGGAGGTTGTAGGAACCGCTGTAGCTGGTCTGGATATAGACGTTGCCGGTCCGCTCCTGGAGGCCGTTGGGATTGGTGAAGGTGGCGATCGGAATGCGCGCCAGATTCTGGGTCAGGCCGTTGCTGAAGCTGGCGACCACGTTGCCGGCGCTGTCGATCGCGATGCCGGTCCGCAGGCCCAGTTCGGCGCCATCCTGGGTGATCGTGCCAACGCTGTAGTCCGAGGCGGACTGGGTCATGCCGGAAATATTGATCTTGATGCTTTGGGTATTGTCCGAGTTGTTGAGCCAATCAATGCCGGTCAGGTTCAGTTCCAGGTCACCATTCGGGTCACCAGGCGGGTTGTAGGCCATGGGTGACGGCGGTGTGGCGGCAAGGCCCGCCGCCAGGGTCGCGGCCTTGTCGAGTTTGCCGTCGGATCCGAACACCAAAGGCAGATCAGTGGTGTTGGCCGGATCGGTGATCGCGCCACCGAGGGGATCGCTGAGCCTGAGGTTCCAGGTGTTGGCGGCCGTGGTGTTGGTGAAATCCATCTGTATCTGCTGGGCGGCGCCGAGCGAATCGTAGACGGTCATGCTGCGGCTGAAATGCGGTCCGGCCCCGGCGGTCGACTGACGCGCGTCCAGGTTCAGGACGACATCGGCCTGGGTGGTCTGCTTGGTCCGACCGGACTCGAAGCCGACGCTGACCGGGCTGAGGCTGGCCACGTCGGCCGTGGCGTCGACCAGCGCGCCGTCGTCGCCGATCGCCCAGCCCATCAGGTAGAAGCCGTTGGAGTTCTTCAGGTAGCCGTTCTCATCCTCGGAGAAAGAGCCAGCGCGGGTATAGAGGGTTTCCTGCCCGCTGGTCGCGTTCGGGCTCTGCTGGACCACGAAGAAGCCGGAGCCGGAGATCGCGACGTCGGTCGAGGAGGCGGTCTGCTGCGGCGTGCCCTGCTGGTTGACGGTCTGCTCGGTGGCGGCGCGGACACCGCCGGGGGAATAGACGGTGCTGCGGCCCGCCTGGGTGACCAAGCTGGAGAAGCTGGCCTCGTTCCTCTTGTAGCCGGTGGTGTTCACGTTGGCGATGTTGTTGGCGATCATGCCCATGGACTGGCTCTGCGCGCTGAGAGCGGAGACGCCGGTGAAGAGGGATCCGAACAAGCTCATGATAGTCTCCTAGATCTTTGGTGGCGGCCTGCGACACTCCGGGTGGAGGCCGCCGGGGTTTCAGGGGCGGTATCGGGAATGGATGGGGTCGGTTTGGCTGGAAGGCGGATCAGGCTGCCGCCGCGGCCGGTGGGCGGGCGGACAGGACGTTCTCCATCTTGATCGGCGTGTTGCCCATCAGCAGGGTGGTGACGCCGTTGCCCGACTCGATGCCCGACACCCGGCCGAAGGTCGTGGTCGTCGCCGTCATCAGCTTGGCGCTGGCGTTGGGCGCCACCACCGACATGCTGTAGTCGCCAGCCGGGGCGGCGCTTCCGTCGGACTTCCTGCCATCCCAGGTCAGTTCCTGGCGGCTGGTCGACCGCGATCCGTCCATGGTCCTGACGACGACGCCCTTCTCGTTCTTGATCTGGATCGTCGTCGAGGTCGACGCCTCGGGCAGGGTGTAGGACATCTTCACCGGGCTGCCGTCATAGCTGAACGCGCTTCCCGTGGCCTCGACGTCCAGTCCGATGAACCCCAGGGACGCCTGGGTCTGGTTGTTCGACTGCATCGTCAGCAGCTTCTCAAGCTTCTCGTTCTGGTTGATCTGCTGCTCGACCTGGCTGAACTGGACGAGCTGGTTGGTGAACTCGTTCGAGTCGGTTGGCGACAGCGGGTCCTGGTTCTGCATCTGGGTGGTCAGCAGCTTCAGGAAGCTGTCGTAATCCTGGGTCAGCTTGCCGGCGGCCGAGCTCTTGGTCGTGGCGGCTGCCGCGGTGCTCGCGGTCTGAGCCGCGGTGTTGTTGATCGTCGTCATAGTCGGTCTCCTGTTCCGGGCTCAGATGCGGATGTCTAGACGGTCGCGTTTGCCGCCACCGGGGTTCCATTGCGTCGGGTCGGCGACGATCGGACCAAGGTCACCGCCGATCCCGCCGAAGCTCCGTCCGCGGCGATCCGATGGCGGGTTGTAGCCGGCGAATTGCCGCTGGTTACCGCCCTGGTCCTTCAGGCTGAAGCTCAGGCTGCCCGAGTCCGTCTGCAATCCGGCGTCGGTCAGCGCGCGCTCCAAGGTCCTTTGGTCCTTCTGGAGCATCGCCAGCGTCTCCGGACGATCGGCCATGATCGAGGCCTGCACCTTGCCGTCGGCGCCGAAGTCCAGCTTGACCTCGACATTGCCCAGTTCGACCGGCTTCAGGTTGATCACCATCTGGTCGGACTTGCCGGACACCGCCTTGCCCAATTGGACCGAAACCTGCTCGCCCGGTGTCTTGGGCAACTCGTTCCGTCCGTGGGGAGCCGCCGTCCTCTCGATCGCCTCGGCTTCCGCCAAGCTATGGCCCGGCGCCTGGGCCGCCATCACGGGATCGGGCTCCCGCTGGTTGACCGGTGCGCCACCGGCCGCAGCCAAGGCATCCTCGAAACCGCCGGCGCCCTTCCTCTCGGACCGTCCCTTGGCGGCGACGGCCGGGCCGTCCTCGACGATCCCGGTGGCCTTGGCCTCGGTGGCACCGGCGACGGGCGACGGATTGTCCTTGCCGGTGACCGAGCCGGATGCTTGGCCGCTGGCTTCAGGCTGCCGCTGCATGGCGCCTTCGCCGCGCGCCGACTGGCGCTGCCCGGCCTCACGCCCATCACGACCGTCCGCCTCGCCCCGACCTTCCTTCTCCGGGGAGGCGTCGCCACTGGAAGCGTCCTCCGCCACCAGGGTTTCCGCCGAGGCCATCGTGTCGGCATCCTCGCTGACCGAGGCGGCATCCGCATCGACCACCACCGCGTCCTGTTCGCTCTTCGCCGGGCGGACGCCGGCTTCGCCCAAGGTCGGCTGGCGCACCATCTGGACGGTGACCGGAGCGCTCGCCACGCCGGTGGGTGTCGCGACCACTGGGGCGGTATCGTCTCGGACCGCCTCGCCTTGGTTCGGCAGCCGCTGGTCCGGGGCTTGGTTCCGAACCGGAGCGTGGGGCTGCTGGGGCTGCGCGGAAGCCTGGGGCTGCTGGGGCTGCGCGGAAGCCTGGACCTGGACCTGGACAGGCACCGCGGGCTGGGCCTGGACGGGCGTTTCCCGCCGATCCAAGGTCTGAACCGGTGCTTCCCGCTTGTCCTGGACCGGAGCCGGGCTCTCCTTGCGGTCCTTGGCCTCGATCTGGGCCTTGCCCCGCTCGATCAACTGGGCGAGTTCCTTGTCGCCGAGGGGGATCGTGTCGTCCTGGATCTCGGCATTCTTGGCCGCGGCAGCCTGGCCGGGGGTCCCGCTGGTTCCGCCGCTCTGGGGCGCCTCGCCTTCGACCGGAGCATCCGGGACCGGAGCATCAGGGACCGGAGCATCCGGCGCCAGAGCCGGCGGCATCGGGAGCGATCCAGCCGGAGCGGCGGGGAGCGGAGCTGTGCTGGCCGGGATGGCGGCTTCGGTGGTCTCGGTCCCAGCCGGAGTCTCGCCAGTCCCAAGCCGCGGCTGCGTCTGCGGGATCATCAGGTTGGAGAACAGGCCGGGCGCTATCAGGCTCAGGAGGCCGTCGGGCACCGCGCCGTCGTCCTGTTCGGTCTTGCCGGACTTGTCCGCCGGGACGCCCTCGTCCGGGGAAGACGAGGTCCGCTGGCCGGCCTGGGCGGCCATGAACGTGCCGACCAAGGCGAGGAAGCCGCCATCCTCGGGCGTTTCGCCGGATGCGGCGGTGGTCCCGCTGGCGCTTCCGGCCGATGCCGCGCTGGGCATCGTATTGGTTTGGGTGATCTCCACGGCTTCCTCGCTGGCTGTACGGGATTATCTAGAGCAAGCCGTGTGCCAATAGCCAAACCATTGATTATGCTAGTGATGCCGCCACGACAACAGTTGGCTGCCAAGTCCCTCCCGGAATTTTTTGCCCGGTGCCCGGCAGGGTGTTCCGGGCAAAGACGAAGCGGGCGGCACACCTCCCGGAATGCCGCCCGCTTTGGAATTCAAACCTGAATAGCCCCGCGGGCTGGCCTCACAAGGTCGTGTTGACGGCGACCGACAGCGCCTGCGGCGGCCGGCCTGTCGGATAGCGGGCGCTCGGCCTGCCATAGCCGACCACGCAATGTTCCGCCCGGGTCTGCTTGGTGACGTCGACCACCATATCGATCACCTGCTTGGTCGCCATCTCGGCGTTCCTGAGGGCCTTGAGGTTGGCTTCCGCCGCGGCGCTGAGTCGGACCCAAAGCTGTTCCAGTCGCCGCCTCAGGGCGGCGTCGAGCGCCGCGATGATCGGCTTGTTGTGACGGAGCACCATGATCTGGTGGTCCAGCTTCCTGGACAGCGAGGTCTTGGCGTCGCCAAGCTTGGCGACCTCCTCCAGCTTGCTGGCCCGGACCGCCTCGGTCTCGCGCTCCAGCAGGGCGGTGTAGCTTTCCATCGTCTCGCAGGTTTCGTTGACCGCCGTCGTCGCGTCCATTTCCTCATACCTCCTGCATTTGGAGCATGGTCTTCTTGACCGTTTCGGCGATGCCGAGCTGGCCGCTCTGGGTAACCATCTTGCCGTATTCGTTGATCATCAGGCCGCGGAACATCTCCTCGCCGTTGCCGCCGCCGAAATATCCGTCCGTCTCGATGCCCTGCCACATGTGGGTCAGCATCTGGGACATGAATTGCGCTTCGAATTCGCCGGCCGCCTTCGCGACGGCCTTATCGTCCGATCCCGCCCTGGGCTTGGAGGCCGAGGCTTGGCCGACGACGCCATTGGCGGTCAAGGTGGGCGAGACCAGGGGGGGAGTGGTCAGGGAGGTCGTCATCACATCACCTCGATTTCGGCTTGCAGCGCGCCGGCCGCCTTGATCGATTGCAGGATGCTGATCATGTCGCGGGGACCGATCCCCAGGGCGTTCAGGCTCTCGACCAGTTCCTGGAGGCTGACGCCGTTGGACATGATCGCCAGGCGGTTGTTCGACTGTTCGTCGACCTGGATGGTGGTCTGCGGCGTCACCACGGTCTGGCCGTTCGCCAGCGGGTTGGGCTGCGAGACCTGCGGGTTCTCGGTGATCCGGATGGTCAGATTGCCCTGGGCGATCGCCACCGTGCTGATCCGGACGTTCTCGCCCATCACGATGACGCCCGACTTCTCGTCGATCACCACGCGGGCCGGCTGGTCGGGGGTGACGCGGAGCTGTTCGATCTCGGTCATCAGGCCGACGATGTCGCCGCGCCGGATCTGCGGGACCGTGACGATCACCGACGAGGGGTCGGTGGCCCGGGCCGTGTTGGCGCCGAAGACGCCGTTGATCGCCTGGGCGACCCGCTGCGCGGTGGTGAAGTCGGGATTGCGCAGCGACAGGCGGAGCACCGGCAGTTCGGCCAGCGAGAACTCGATCTCGCGTTCCACGATCGCCCCGGCGGAGATCCGGCCCGAGGTCGGCACGCCGCGCGTGACCGAGGCGCCCTGGCCCGCCGCGCTGAAGCCGCTGACCGCCAGCGGACCCTGCGCGACCGAATAGACCTCGCCGTCGGCGCCCAGCATCGGGGTCACCAGCAGGGTGCCGCCGAGCAGGCTCTTGGCGTCGCCCAGCGCCGAGACCGAGGCGTCGATCTTGCTGCCCTGCGCCGCGAAGGCGGGTAGGGTGCCGGTGACCATCACCGCCGCGACGTTCTTGGTCTTCATCGACTGGCCGCGGGTGTTGACGCCCATCCGCTCCAGCATGCCGATCAGGCTCTGTTCGGTGAAGGGGGAGTTGTTCAGGCTGTCGCCGGTGCCGTTCAGCCCAACCACGAGGCCGTAGCCGATCAGCATGTTCTCGCGCACCCCCTCGACATCGACGATGTCCTTGATCCGGGAGTTGGCGAGGGCGGGAGTGGAGCCGGTGACCGCCATGACCACGACCATGAAGCCTGGCAGCAGGGTCCGGAGCAGCGCGCCGGCGGCGATGTTCGCGAGGGTGGATGGGGTCATGGCGGCACGCTCCTCTGAAGTCTCCCGTCCCCTAGCGAATTGCGTGCCAGTTCGGGTGGAGCCGCATTCCGCCTGGACTGGCGCGGGTCGTGGATCGAACAGCGCGGCAAGGAGTGCCGATACCGCCCGGCAATTCCTGCCCGGAGCGCCGCACCCAACGGACCGTGCCAAGGGATCCCCGCCGGTGGGCCTGATGCGCGAATCGGATCCGTTAACCGAGTATTAAGTCCGTTCACCCACTCTTTCGAAATGATTATAGGGGTCCAAATGGTTGTTGGAGCATAGTGTGCCATGAAAGTCGAAGGTCCTGGTTCTCCCCGCGCTGGCGGTGCGACGAAACGCGCTGGCGGTTCCGGCGGTCTCGCGGGTGCCTTCGCGCGGGCATTGCACGGTGTCGATGACACGGCGACCGCGGGTGTCAACGGCGCCCAGGCCACCGGCGCCGTCACCCCCCTGCTGAACCTCCAGGAGGTGGAGGACTCGACCAGCGGCCCATCCAAGGCCAAGGCCCGCGCCGAGGAGCTGCTGGACCGGCTGGACGAGATCAGGCACGCGCTGCTGTCCGGCGGATTGCCGGAGTCGAAGCTAAACGCCCTTCAGCAGGTGGCCCAAAGCCATCGCGCGGAGGTCGAAGATCCTCGTCTCGTGGAAATTTTGGACGAAATAGACCTTCGGGCGCAGGTCGAGCTTGCCAAGTTGGCGCCCAGAGGGTAGCTGATCGCCCCAGGATTTCGCCGTTTTTCCAAAGGCTTGTATCCGGTCGGCAAGCCCATCCGCGCAGTTGCGGTAAAGCCCGCCGATCCATATACTCCGCGCCGCTTCGGCAGCCATCCGGTTTGGGTGTTAGAGGATGTCGTCACCGTTTCCGCCGCCTGACTATAGCCCGTCCGAGGACGAGCCGTTCATGAACCCCCAGATGACGGAATACTTCCGTCGCAAGCTGCTGAAGTGGCGCTCGGAGCTTCTCCAGGAGTCGGAGGAGACCCTGCAAAGCCTCCAGGAAGGCGGGCTTCAAGAAGCCGACATCGCCGACCGGGCCTCGCTGGAGACCGACCGTTCGCTGGAGCTTCGGACCCGCGACCGCGAGCGCAAGCTGATCTCCAAGATCGACGCGGCCCTGACGCGGATCGAGGACGGCAGCTATGGCTATTGCGAGGAAACCGGGGAGCCGATCAGCATCCGGCGCCTGGAGGCGCGTCCCATCGCGACGCTCAGCCTCGAGGCCCAGGAACGGCATGAGCGGCTCGAACGGACCCACCGTGACGATTAGCCGGGTGACGATCAGCCGGGCCGCCCGCTTTCGGAACGCACTCGCGCTGGTGCTGATCCTGCTGGCCGCGCTGTCGAGCCCGCCGGTCGCCGCCCAGGCCCAGCAACTCCAGCCCGCCACGCCGGGGCGCGAGAACGCCGTGCTGGACGGTGTCAACATGGCCGTGGTGATGCCGGTCGATCTGGCGGCCAGCACCGCCAACGCGGAATGCGGGCTCACCGAGCAACTCATCAACGACGCCATCCAATTGACGGTGCAGTCCGCCGGATTGCGGACGGAACTGCTGTCGCAGGCGCAGCCCTTCACCACCATCACGCCGGGCGTCTACCTGATCCCGACGATCGCCACGCTGCGCGACAGTTCGGCGCTGTGCGTCACCTGGCTCAGCCTCAAGGCGCAATCGGCGCACACGCTGACCCTGCCCTCGACCCAGCAGCGCAGGACCGTCCAGGTGCTCTACTGGGACCGGGGTATGCTGCTGAGCACGCCGCGCGGCGGCCATGCCGGGGCGGTCGCCGCCGGCCTCCGCCAGTTGGCCAGCGACTTCGGCGAACAGTGGCGGCGCGACCAGCGCTGAGGGGAGCGGCTCGACTTTCAGGGAGTTCGCGCTTCGACGATTTCGTGGCTAGACTGTTGAGCGAAGATATCCGTTTCGCTGCCCTGGAAGACCCATGACGTTCCGCTCGATCTATCGCCAAGGCTTCGCGCGTGTCGCTTCCTGCACCATGCGGTGCTCGCTGGCCGATCCCGCCGCCAACGCCGAAGCCGTCCTGCGCGTCGCCAGAACCTGCCATGAACGTTCGGCGGCACTGGCGCTATTCCCGGAGCTGGCGATTTCCGGCTATGCCATCGATGACCTGCTGCTTCAGGATTCGCTGCTTGACGCGGTCGAACGGGCGGTCTCCGACATCGCGGCGGGCTCCCGGGACCTGATGCCGCTGCTGCTGGTGGGAGCGCCGCTCCGCCACGCCGACCGGGTCTACAATTGCGCGGTGGCGATCCATCGCGGGCGGCTGTTGGGTGTGATCCCCAAGATCCACCTGCCCAATTACCGGGAGTTTTACGAGAAGCGACACTTCGCGTCGGGCGACGGCACCGAGGGTGGCGAGATCACGCTGGCCGGCCAGTCCGTCCCGTTCGGTCCCGACCTGCTGTTCGCCGCGGAGGATCTGCCGGGCTTCGTGGTCCACACCGAGGTGTGCGAGGACCTGTGGGTGCCGGTGGCCCCGAGCGCGCTGGGTGCCCTGGCGGGGGCCACCGTGCTGGCGAACCTGTCCGCCAGCAACATCACGATCGGCAAGTCGGACACCCGCCGCCTGCTGTGCCAGTCCCAGTCCGAGCGCTGCATCGCGGCCTATCTCTATTCGGCGGCGGGCGCCGGTGAATCGACCACCGACCTCGCCTGGGACGGACAGACCTCGATCTTCGAGAACGGCACCGTGCTGACCGAGACCGCCCGTTTCCCAGCCGGCGACCAGATCGCGGTGGCCGACATCGACCTGGACCGCATCCGCCAGGAGCGCATGCGGATGGGCAGCTTCGACGACAACCGCCGCCGGATGGATGTCCAACCCACGGCCGATTTCCGGCGCGTGACCTTCCGGCTTGACCCGCCGATGGCGGATGTCGGGTTGGAACGCGCGGTCGAGCGCTTCCCCTTCGTGCCGGCCGATCCGGCGCGGCTGGAGCAGGACTGCTACGAGGCCTATAACATCCAGGTCGCCGGTCTCCTCCAGCGGCTGCGCGCGATCGGCACCCGGCACCCGGTGATCGGCGTGTCCGGTGGCCTCGACTCGACCCATGCCCTGATCGTCACCGCCCGCGCCATGGACCGGCTCGGTCTGCCGCGCTCCGATATCCTGGCCTATACGATGCCCGGTTTCGCCACCAGCGACCATACCAAGGGCAACGCGGTCCGGCTGATGGAGTCGCTGGGCGTCACGTGGCGGGAGTTGGACATCCGGCCCGCCGCCCGGCAGATGCTGGCCGACATGGAGCATCCCTTCGGCAAGGGCGAGCCGGTCTACGACGTGACGTTCGAGAACGTCCAGGCGGGATTGCGCACCGATTACCTGTTCCGGCTGGCCAATCAGAACAACGGCATCGTGATCGGCACCGGCGACCTGTCGGAACTGGCGCTGGGCTGGTGCACCTACGGTGTCGGCGACCAGATGGCCCATTACAACGTCAATTCGGGCGTGCCGAAGACCCTGATCCAGCACCTGATCCGCTGGGTCATCTCGTCCGGCCAGTTCGAGCCGGAGGTCTCCACCACGCTGGACGCGATCCTCGGCACCGAGATCTCGCCCGAACTGGTGCCGGTCGAGCCCGGCCAGACGCCGCAGAGCACGGAAGCCAAGGTCGGTCCGTACGAACTCCAGGACTTCAACCTCTATTACACTCTCCGCTACGGCTACCGGCCGTCGAAGATCGCGTTCCTGGCGTCGCACGCCTGGGGCGACACCGAGCGGGGCGCTTGGCCGCCGGGCTTCCCGCCAGAGAGGCGCCGGTCCTACGAGCTGCCGCAGATCCGCCACTGGCTCCAGCTGTTCATCCAGCGCTTCTTCGGCTTCAGCCAGTTCAAGCGCTCGGCCATGCCCAACGGACCCAAGGTCAGCGGCGGGGGATCGCTGTCGCCGCGCGGCGACTGGCGGGCTCCGTCGGACGGTACCGCCCGCGCGTGGCTCGACGAACTGGAGCGCAACGTGCCGAAGGAGTAACGGCTTCCGATCAGGGATCCTTCTGGTAGAGCTTGAGGGTCGCCAGGATGTGCGACTTCATCACCGCCTCGCCCCACACCACGTCGCCCCGGCGCAGCGCCGCCACGATGTCGCGGTGATCGGCGCAGCTCCGGTCGATCCGCTCGGCCGAGAAGCGCCGGTATGTCTTCATGATCAGGCCAAGCTCCATCAGGGGCGCCGCGATGGCCTCCAGCCGCTCGTTGCCCGACAGGCGCAGCAGGCGGAGGTGGAACCGGGTGTTCGCCTTGGAGAAATCCTCCAGGAAGCCCGGTCCGCCGTCGCGGACCAGCGATTCCATGGCGTCGCACATGGCGTCCAGTTCCCGGATGTCGCCTTGCAGCGCCCGCGTCGCCGCCAGCGCCACGCCATAACTCTCCAAGGCCGCCCGAACGCCGAATAGCTGGATCACCCGGTCCGCGTCCCAGACCGCCACGACGACGCCGGCGTTCGGCTGCGACTCCAGGAAACCCTCGTTGACCAGCCGCCTGATCGCCTCCCGGACGGGGGTGCGGCTGGTTCCGGCGCGCGCCGCGACATCCTCCTCGCGCAGGCGGGATCCCTCCGGGATCTCGCCGGAAACGATGGCGTCCCTGATGAAGGCATAGGCTCGTTCAGAGGCTCCGGACATTCGCGACTCCAGTCCAACGGCAGGGCCAGTGGCCAAGTCCGTATACAATTATGCGGTTGAAAGCGGTTTTGATGTCGACTAACGTTCTTATTGTATCCAAAGAACGCGACGAAACAAATCTAGGGAGACATGCCGTGAGTGACCTTCTGAAGCGCGCGCTGGCCGAACCCGGAGCGCTCGTGGCACCGGGCATCTTCGATCTTATATCGCTCCGGATCGCCGCGCGCTCGGGCTTCAAGGCCCTCTACATGACCGGCTATGGCACGGTGGCGTCGCATCTGGGGCTCCCCGACGCGGGATTGGCCTCGTTCCGGGACATGGTGACGCGGGTGGCGACCATGGCGGACGCCGCCGCCGAGTATGGCCTGCCCCTGATCGCCGACGGCGACACCGGCTATGGCGGCCTGCTGAACGTCGCCCACACGATCAAGGGCTACGAGGCGGCCGGCGCCGCCGCGATCCAGTTGGAGGACCAGAACTTCCCCAAGAAGTGCGGCCACACGCCGGGCCGGACGGTGATTCCCGCCGAGGAGATGGTGGACAAGATCAAGGTCGCGGTGGACACCCGGCGCGACGGGAACTTCCTGATCATCGCCCGGACCGACGCCCGCACGATCCATGGGCTGGACGAGGCGATCCGCAGGATGGCGCTCTACTCCGAGGCCGGCGCCGACATCCTGTTCGTCGAATCGCCGGAGAGTCGGGACGAACTCGTCCGGATCGGCCGGAGCTTCGACAAGCCCCTGGTCGCCAACATGGTGGAGGGTGGCCGCACGCCGGTCCTGAACGCGGCCGAGCTTGGCGACCTGGGCTTCAAGATCGCCCTCTATCCGGCCACCGGCTTCCTGGCGGTCGGCGCCGCCCTGACCGCCGCCTATTCGGAAATGGCCCGGCGCCAGGGCTCGGCAGTCGACGTGCCGCTGCACTCCTTCGAGGACTTCAACGAGTTGATGGGCTTCAAGGACGTGTGGGAGTTCGAGCGGCGCCACGCCCGGGGCTGAGGCCGGGACCCCGCAAGCGGGGATTGGGCCGGGACCCTGAACGCGACGCCAAGATCGCGCCTTCCGTCCGGTCGGGACGGGCACCAACCACACGATAGGAGATGGAAACCCCATGAGGAACACCTTGCTCGCGGCCGCGGCGGCCATTCTGCTGACCGCTCCGGCGTCATCCCAAACCATCACGCTCGCCTCGACCGTTCCGGACACCGGCGTCAACAAGATCGTCGTCGAACGCCTGCGCGAGGAGTTGTCCAAGAGCCTGCCGGACGCCGACATCGAGGTCTTCCTCGACGGCAGCCTCGGCGGCGAGCGTGAATTGGTCGATCTGGTCAAGATGGGCGAGACCCAGATCCACATGGGAGTCATCCACGCGGCCCAGTATTTCCCCGAGCTGGACGCCACCCTGGTGCCCTATCTCTTCCCGGATTACGCCTCGGTCGAGCGGTTCCTGGACAGCGATATCGGCGACCGGCTGAAAGTGGCGCTGGAGGAGCGCGGCAACGCCAAGTTCCTCGGCACCTATTTCCAGGGCGCCCGCTGGACGACGTCGAACAAGCCGTTCCGGACGCTGGACGAGTTGCGCGGCATCAAGGTCCGCATGCCGGAGATCCCGCTGTGGATCCAGATCTGGTCCGGCCTCGGCGCCGTCACCACGCCGATGCCGTCGCCCGAGGTGTTCTCCGGTCTCCAGACCGGCGTGATCGACGCCCAGGAGAACATGCTGAGCAATATCCTCGGGCGCCGCCTGCACGAGGTCCAGAGATACCTGATCGATACCGCCCACCAGCAAAGCTACGTCACGGTCATGGCCAACCTCGACTTCTGGAACGACCTGGAGGACGGCGAGCGCGAGGCGATCCAGGCGGCGGTCGACGCCGCCACGGCGATGGGCACCAAGGCCGCATATCAGGAGAACGAGGAGATCACCGCCGAGATCATCAAGGCTGGGCTGGAGCGGATCGAGCCCGCGACCGAGTTCCGCCAACAGGCCATGCCGATCATCGAGAAGGCCGCCCGCGCCCAGCTCGAGGAGGGCGTCTATGACGCCGCGGTCGCGAGCATCGCCGCCGGCGATGGCGCGGGCGGGGGTAGCCAATGAGAAAGGCGATCGACGTCGTCTCGGGGGCCGCCGAGGCCCTGGCCTGCCTGAGCTTCGCGCTGTTCCTGCTCGCGATCCTGGGACAGGTCGTCTACCGGTACCTCGGCTTCAGCCTCGTCTTCAGCGAGGAACTGGCCCGGATGATGAACGTCTATGTCGTCTTCATCGGGCTGGTCGCCGTCACCCGCCATGACGGCCATATCCGGATCGACCTGCTGGAGCGGATGATCGGAGAGGACGGCCGCGCCTCGCGGGCTTTGCGGAGGGTGCATCTGGTACTGACATCCTCGTTCCTGGTCATGGTCGCGATCGGTTCGTGGAACCTGACCGTCAGCGGCTGGGACAGCCGGCTCGCCACCGTCGCGTGGATCAGCCATGGACACGTCTATCTGGCGCCGCTGGTCGGCAGCGCGCTGGCGTCCGTCGTCGTCCTGATGCGCCTGGTCGAGAGCTTGGCGCCCGCGACTCCGGACTCGTCCCGGACGGCTCCCGGCACGGCCGGCGCGGGGATGGAGGCGAAGCCATGACGATCGGACTTCTCGCGATGCTCGGGCTGGTGGCGCTGCTGCTGATCGGCCTGGGCGCCAGCTTCGCGCTCGGCTGGGCCAGCGTCGGGTACTTCGCCGCCACCCGCGGCGTCGAGAACATTCCCTTCACCATCATCGCCCAGAGGCTGGTGGCCGGCGTCGACTCGTTCACCCTGCTGGCGATACCGCTATTCATCCTGGTCGGCCACCTGATGAACGACTCGGGCGCCACGACACGGCTGTTCGGTTTCGCCAACGCGCTGGTGGGGCATTTCCGGGGTGGGCTGGCGCATGTCAACGTGCTCGCCAGCATGCTGTTCGCGGGGATGTCGGGGTCCGGCACGGCGGATGCCGCCGGCTTGGGCGCCATCGAGATGCGGGCCATGCGGGATGCCGGCTACGATGACAAGACGACCATCGGCGTCACCGTCAGTTCCTCCCTGATCGGCCCGATCATCCCGCCCAGCATTCCAGCGATCCTCTACGCGGTGCTGGCCCAGGTCAGCGCCACCGACATGCTGCTGGCCGGGGTTATCCCGGGACTGCTGATGGCGGGGGCGCTGATGCTGATGGCGGCCTGGTACGCGCGGCGGCGCGACCTGCCCAAGGGGGAGTTCCCGGGCTTCCGGGCGCTGGCCGGGCATTTCGTCAGCTCCTTCGCGACGCTCATGACGCCGGTCGTCCTGATGGGCGGCATCCTGTTCGGCCTGTTCACCGCGACCGAGGCGGCGGCCGTCGCGTCGTTGTGGGCTTTCCTGCTGGCGACGCTAGTCTACCGGAACATGGGGTTGTCGCAGCTGGTCACGGTGTTCCGCAGGGCGACCTACGATTCGGCGGTCATCCTGTTCATCCTGGCGTGTTCCGCCCTGTTCGCCTGGGTCCTGACCCGGGGCAGGGTGCCCGACACGATCGCCCAATGGATCGCCAACCTGACCACCAGCCCGGCCCTGGTGATGGCGCTGATCATCGCCTTCCTGCTGTTCATCGGCTGCTTCATGGCGGTGTCGGTCGCGATCAACATCCTGACCCCGATCCTGGTGCCGATCGCGATGTCGTTCGGCTACGACCCGGTCCATTTCGGGATCGTGATGATCATGCTGCTGGTGATCGGCGAGGCGACGCCGCCGTTCGGCATGGTGCTGTTCGTCATCACCAAACTATCGGGGCGGCCGTTCGAATTCGTGACGCTCGCGGCCTTGCCCTGGCTGGGCGCCATCCTGGCCGTGGTGATCCTGGTGGCGTTGTTCCCACCCTTGGCGTTATGGCTTCCGGGTCTGGCGGGATGATGGTTCCCGAAAGCGGTCGCGGAAGATCGGGGAGGCGATCTTCCCACCTTGGATAATCCGATATGGTGACAAGTCGCGCGTCAGCGGCCATGATCCCCCGGCCAACAGCATTCAAGAGGGGACTGCCGTGAGCTTCATGACAAGCAAACGCCGCTTGGCGATCGGAGCGGTGCTTGGCGCCATAACGCTCGGAACCGCCACGCTCGGAATCACGGGGGCGCTGGCCCAGGCGCCAGCGTTCTTCCGCATCGGAACCGGCGGCACAGCCGGCACCTACTATCCCGTGGGCGGCCTGATCGCCAACACCATCTCCGCGACCGGCGGCGGCGTGCAGGGCTTGGTGGCGACCGCCGTGTCGTCCAACGGCTCGGTCGCCAACATCAGCGCCGTCAACGGCGGCTCGCTGGAGTCGGGCTTCTCCCAGTCCGACGTCGCCTATTGGGCCTATACCGGCACCGGCCTGTTCGAGGGCAAGGGCAAGATCGAGAACCTGCGCGCCATCGCGACGCTCTATCCCGAGACGATCCATCTGGTCGCCACCAAGAATTCCGGCATCAAGTCGGTCGCCGACCTCAAGGGCAAGCGGGTGTCGCTGGACGAGCCGGGCTCGGGCACCCTGGTCGACGCGCGCATCGTGCTGGGCGCCTACGGACTGACCGAGAAGGACGTCAAGGCGGAATACCTCAAGCCCGGTCCGGCCGGCGACCGCCTGCGCGACGGCGCGCTCGACGCCTACTTCTTCGTCGGCGGCTATCCGACCGGCGCCATCTCGGAACTGGCGACCTCCAGCGGGATCACGCTGGTGCCGATCGCGGGGCCGCAGGCCGAGAAACTGCTGTCGGAGTACCAGTTCTTCGCGAAGGACACGGTTCCCGCCGGGACCTACCGCGATGTCCCGGAAACGCCGACCATCTCGGTCAACGCCCAGTGGGTGACCAGCGCCAAGCAATCGGACGAGCTGGTCTACAACATCGTCAAGGCGCTGTGGAGCGACAACTCCCGCGCGGTCCTGGACACCGGCCACGCCAAGGGCAAGCTGATCACGCTGAACAACGCCACCAATGGCGTCGCCATCCCGTTCCACCCCGGCGCCGAGAAGTTCTATCGCGAGAAGGGCGTGCTCCAGTAGGAGCCGCCTGACACCTTTTCCGGTCAAGCCTGAGTAAAACTGAGAAACCTTGGAATGCCGATGACCGATCCATCGCGCGAACAGCCGCATCTGTCCAAAAACGCGCTCGAACTCGACCCGGAAAAGGCGAAGGAGCTGGAGGAGAAATTCGACTCCGAGATCCGCTTCCGGCCGCTGGCGCCCACCGCCGGCTGGCTGGTCGGCGGGCTTCTCGTGGTCCTGTCGATCTTCCATTACTACACGGCGGGCTTCGGCCTGCTGTCCGAGATGACCCACCGGGGCATCCACCTGTCCTTCGTGCTGGGGCTGGTGTTCCTGGTCTTCCCCTTCTCCAAGCGGGGATACGACCGGCCGATCGAGAACTCGATCCTGCGGCCGCTCGGCATCTCGCTGATGGATTGGGCGCTCGCCGTCGGCGCGGTGGTCGCGGTGCTGCACGTGCCGCTGATCCCGCTCGACGACCTGGCGTTCCGGGTCGGCAACCCGACGACGACGGACGTGGTCCTGGGCGGCATCCTGATCCTGGTGCTGCTGGAGGCGACCCGCCGCTCGGTCGGCTGGCCCCTGCCGATCATCGCGCTGCTATTCATGGGCTACGCGATCTGGGGGCCGTCGATGCCCGGCATCCTGATCCATCCCGGCGCCACGTTTCCCCAACTGGTCGACCACCTCTACCTGACCACGCAGGGCGTCTACGGCATAGCGTTGGGCGTGGTGGCGACCTATGTCTTCCACTTCGTCCTGTTCGGCGTGTTCGCCACCCGGATCGGGCTGGGCCAGTTGTTCCTGGACTGCGCCGCCTGGGTCGCCGGACGCTTCGCCGGCGGTCCGGCCAAGGTCTCGATCTTCGGCTCGGCCCTGTTCGGCATGATCTCCGGCTCGTCGGTCGCCAACACGGTGACGGTCGGCTCGCTGACCATCCCGGCGATGATCCGGCTCGGCTACAAGCCGCATTTCGCCGCCGCGGTTGAGGCGACCGCCTCGACTGGCGGCCAGATCACGCCACCGATCATGGGGGCGGCAGCCTTCCTGATGATCGAGTTCCTGGGCCTGCCCTACACGACCATCATCATCGCGGCGATCGTGCCGGCCTTCATGCATTTCTTCGGCGTGCTGATGCAGGTCCACTTCGAGGCCAAGCGCACCGGTCTGCGCGGCTTGCGGCCCGATGAGATGCCAGACCTGAAGGCGGCGTTCCGGCGAGACTGGCCGACGGTGATCCCGCTGGTCGTCCTGATCGGCATCCTGCTGGCGGGCTACACCCCGTACATGGCGGCGTTCTGGGGCATCACGCTCTGCATCCTGGTCGGCCTGTTCAATCCACGCAATCGCATGAGCGTCGGCGACGTGCTGGTGGGATTGCGCGACGGCGCAAAATACGCGCTGGCGGTGGGCGCCGCCGCCGCGACCGTCGGAATCGTGGTCGGCGTCGTGACGCTGACTGGAGTCGGCTTCAAGATCTCGTTCATCGTGACGTCCACCGCGGCGGACATGGCGGCGTGGATCGGCGCGTTCCTGCCGATGGGCTGGACGGCCCCGCAGACGCTGACCCTGCTGTTCACCCTGATCATGACCGGCATCGTCTGCATCCTGATGGGCTGCGGCATCCCGACCACCGCCAACTACATCATCATGGCGACCATCGCCGCGCCGACCCTGGGCCTGCTGGGCGTCAACCCGCTGGTGGCCCACTTCTTCGTCTTCTACTACGGGGTCCTGGCCGACATCACGCCCCCGGTGGCCCTGGCGGCCTACGCCGCGGCGGGAATGGCGGGCGCCGACCCGTTCAAGACCGGAAACACGGCGTTCCGCCTGGGCTTGGGCAAGGTGCTGGTGCCCTTCGTCTTCGTCTTCTCGCCCTCCCTGCTGCTGGTGGCCCCCGGCTTCACCTGGCCCGACTTCATCATCGCCTTCGCCGGCTGCATCATCGGGATCACCTGCCTGAGCGCCGCGCTGTCCGGCTGGCTGATGACGACGGCCCGCGTCTGGGAGCGGGTGCTTCTGGGGGTCGCCGCGATCCTGCTGGTGGCGCCGGAAATCTACTCCTCCCTTCTTGGGTTGGCGCTGATCGTCCCGGTGCTGGTCCGCCAGATCACCGCCTGGCGGGCGGAGGCGCCGGCCATGGCGTGATCAGCGGGGTGGCTAGCACCCATTATCTCACGGGGGTGGCCGGTTGCCGGCGAACCAAGCGGCCACCCCGACTGTTCCCATTCCAGGATGGGACCCAGCGTGAGGAGAACGCCCCGTGGCGGAAGTTACCGATAATGAGGCGCGGCACCGGTACGAGATGACCGTCGACGGCACCGTCGCCTTCATCAAATACATGATGCGGGACGATGCCATCGTCCTGGTCCATACCGAAGTGCCCGACGCGCTGTCCGGGCACGGCGTTGGCTCCAAGCTGGTGCGTGGCACCCTTGATGATATCCGGCGCCGGGGTTTGAAGGTCGTGCCGAGTTGCACCTTCGTGCGCGGCTTCCTGGACAAGCATCCCGAATACCAGGATCTCGTCCGCGCGACCGACTAGGCGAACGATCCGCGGACGGCGCCCGCCGCCCACGTCGCCCAACTGGCCGATCCGCTTTCCGGCCAAATCAATCACGATGGGGAATCAAGATGACGGATGGAACAGCCAGCCGCCGTGACCACATGCCCGCGACCAAAGCGGATTGGGACGCCGACTTCCTCAAGGACGTTCTCGACGGCCTCGGCCGGACGGTCAAGGCTCTACCCGCCAAGTATTTCTATGATGAACGGGGCTCCAAGCTGTTCGACCGGATCTGCGAGTTGGACGAGTATTATCCGACGAGGACGGAGACGGCCATCCTGTCGCGACACGCAGGCGACATCGCGGAGCGGCTGGACCGGGGAATGACGCTGGTGGAACTCGGCAGCGGGTCGAGCGTCAAGGTGCGCCTGCTGCTGGACGTGCTCGACGAGCCCGCCGCCTATGTTCCGGTCGATATCTCCGGCGAGCATCTCGAAGCCTCGGCGGCGCGGCTGGCGGCGGATTATCCAGATCTGACGGTCAAGCCGATCCACGCCGATTACAACCGCCCTTTTCCCTTGTCGGTGAAGGGTGGCCCGGAACGCGCGTTGGCGTTCTTCCCGGGATCGACGATCGGCAATTTCTCGCCGGATGAGGCCAAAGCCTTCCTGGCGCGCCTGGGTCGGCAATTGGGAGTGGGCGGCCGGCTGCTGATCGGCGTCGATTTGAAGAAGGACAAGGCGCGTCTGGAAGCCGCTTACAATGACGCGTCCGGGGTGACGGCGGCGTTCAATCTGAACTTGCTGGAGCGGATCAACCGCGAGCTGGACGGCACCTTCGACCTTTCCAGCTTCGCCCACCGGGCTTTCTATAATGACCAGCTCGGCCGGATCGAGATGCACCTGGAGAGCCTTCGGCCCCAGACGATTACGGTCGCCGGGGTGCCGTTCCGTTTTCAAGAGGGCGAGACGATCCACACCGAGGTGTCGCACAAATATGCGGTCGCCGAGTTCGCCGACTTGGCGCGCGAGGCGCATTGGGATTTGGAGGAAACCTGGACGGACGCCGAGGATCTATTCAGCGTCCATCTGCTGACAGCCATCGGAGCGCCGTCCCGGCTTCGCGCCTGAACGCGGCTCCGGAGCCTCAACCCTCCTGTCGAGGCTCCGGACCCCGTGTCGCGTCCAACTCGCCAACCGCCGCCAGACTGACCGGAGCCATGGTCCTGGCCGATTCGTACAGCGCCTCCATCACGATATGGTCCTGCAGACCTTCCTGACCCGGCGTGTGCGGAACCCGGTTCTCCTTGACGCAGGTCGCCATGTGGTCGATCTCCAGGGCGAACTGGTTCCGTTGGGGCAGGCGTAACCTTTCGATGGATTCCGCCTTGCCCTCGCGATGGGCGACGCGCAGTTCCTGGCCCTCGTAGGCGAAGGCGTTCTCCAGGTTGATCCAGCCCTTCTCGGCTCGCACCCGTAGGTCCTTGCTCTCATGGGCGCCATAGCTGGACGAGCAATTGGCGATGGTCCCGGAGGGGAAGCGCAGCATGAAGCCGATCGTCTCCTCGACCTCCCGGTAGCGCGGGTCGCCATCGGGATTGAAGATCCGTGCGAAGACCTCGACCGGCTCCTCGCCAGTGATGGCGCGCGCCGTGTTGAGGCAGTACAGCCCGATGTCTGGAAGGGCTCCGCCGCCTGCCAGCGCCTTCTTGAAGCGCCACTGGTCGGCGGGCCCCATCACCTGGGTGTTGGTCGCCTCGATGAACCGCGCCGCACCCAACTCGCCGGAGCGCATCCGTTGGATCGTCTCCCGGTTATAGGGTTCGTACTGGCAGCGATAGGCGATCATGAGCTTGACGCCGGCCTGATCGCAGGCGGCGATCATGTCGCGGGCCTCGGCGGAGTTGTTCGCCATCGGCTTTTCGCAGAGGACATGCTTGCCCGCCTTGGCGGCGCGCGTCACGTATTCTCGATGCATGCCATTGGGCAGCACGACATAGACGGCCTGGATCTGGGGATTGTCGGCGATCCGGTCGAAATCTTGGTAATCATAAACCGCCGAGTCCGAAATGCCATGCTGGGCCGCGACCAGCTTGGCCTTCTCGGGCGAGCCAGAAACCAGCGCCACGGCGCGAGCCTTCTTGCACTCGGCGAAGGCCGGCAAGATCTGCTCCAGCGACAATCGGCCAAGCCCGACGATCGCGAAACCGACCCGCTGATCCGGCGGCAGCGGTGCCGGAGGCGCAGGCGATGGCCGGTCCGCCTCACCCCGCCAATTGGGGAACTCGACCTTGCCGCCTTCCACCTTTCCGGTATCCAGTGGCGAAGGGCCGGGGAGTGCCGGACCCGTCGCCGCGTTGGCGACGCCGATGATGGCGGGGGCGGCGACGGCGGTCAGCAATCCGGCGGAACCCGTTCTGATCAGGTTCCGCCGGGATAGCGATGGGATTTCAAACGACATGGCGTCCGGAAGTGGGGGCCAGAATTTTGGCGATGAGGTTTTGGCCGAATGCCGGCTCAGATGACGCCGATCACCAGCAACACGACGATCACGATCACCGGAACGCCCATCATCCAGAGGATTCCACCTTTCAACATCGTCAATCTCCCTTCAGTTGACCAACCGATCATCCTCGGTTTGGAAAGTACAACAGCGGGTGGAGGGATTTATCACGCTCGGGGGCGGGAAACGGTTGGTGATGGACAGCGCGCCATCCCCCCACCCGCCCGGGCGCATACGCGGCGCGCCTGCCTTCGGAACGCCCGCGGGGCGCTCCTGGTCTGAACCAGGGCGCCCCGCCATCGGCAACCAAGTCTCGGGTGTCGAACCGGTCCGGCTCGATCAGAACGGCATGATGATGTCGAAGATCTGCTGGCCGTAGCGGGGCTGCTGGACGTCGGTGATCTGGCCGCGGCCGCCGTAGGAGATGCGGGCCTCCGCGATCTTCTCGTAGCTGATCGAGTTGGCGGAGTTGATGTCCTCCGGCCGGATCACGCCGGACAGCAGCAGTTCGCGCACCTCGAAGTTGACCCGGACCTCCTGGCGGCCCTGAAGCACCAGGTTGCCGTTGGGCAGCACGTCGGTGATCAGGGCCGCGACCTGGAGGGTGATCGTCTCCTTGCGGTTGATCTGGCCGGTGCCCTTGTTGCTGGTGTCGCTGGTCAGGCCCAGCAGGCTGTCGCGGCCGCCCGGTTCGTACTGGGTCGAGTTGCCGTCCAGCTTGCCTTCCAGCAGCGCTTTGGCGGCGCTGGTGCCGGGCAGGATCTTGTTGAGGTCGAAGCCGAAGACCTCGGGCATGCCGGCGTTCTCGCTGTTGGCGCGGGTCCGGGTGGTCTGGTTGTTGAGCTGGGCCTGGTCGTTGATGTTGATCGTGACCGTCAGGATGTCGCCGACCCGGCTCGCCCGCTGATCCTTGAAGAACGCCCGGGCGCCCGACCGCCACAGCGAGTTGGCCTCGCGCACTCCCGTCTGCGGCGCCGGCATCGGCAGGCTGACCGGCACGTAACCGGGGACGCGGTTCGGGTTCTCGATCTGCGTCAGGGCCGGGGTGCCTCCGACATCGGCCAGACGGCTCGCGGCGTTGCAGGCGGAGAGGGAAGCGGCGGCGGCGGCGATCAGGGCGATGCGGGCGAGGGACATGGCGGAATTCCTAGGAGGGTCGGGCCGTTGGGCGGGCGGTCGGCGGCTCGGGAGGGTCGGCGCCGGAGGGCTCGGATTGGGTTGTTTCGGACTTGCTGGATCAGTTGAGCGCGGTGGCGCCGGGCTTCATGACGGCGACCTGGTTGGGGCCGGTCACGACCGCCTCGACGGTCCGGTTGCTCATCGTGTTGACGACGCGGATCACCGCTCCGTCGGCGCCGGCTTCCAGGGCCTTGCCCTGGGCGGTCAGCATCATCGACTTGTGCTGGAGCACCATGGTGACCAGCGCGCCCTTGTTGACGACCTGCGGCTGCTGGATGTCACGGGCCCGGACCGGGGTGTTGGCGGTGATCAGCCGGCGCGGGGTCTGGCCGACCAACTCGTCGGCGTTCCGCAGCAGTTCGGCGCCGATCCGGTTCATGCGGACCTCGGTGAAGCCGATGTCGCCCGCTGTGATGACCTCGCCGGGCTTGACGCGCTTGGTCAGGACGGGAACCTCGATGATCGCGGCGACCCGGCCGGAGATCATGGTGCGGGTCTGGTCCGGACCGTCGGCCGGCGTCACGACGACGCCGTTGAAGCGGCCCTGGACTTGGTCGAAGGACACCGACTCCAGCCGCAGTGTCGCGGCCTGACCGGTCGGCAGATGCAGTTCGACCAGCTTGTTGTCCAGATCGACATCCAGGCGGTCGGCGTCGGTGCGGTCCGCCAGTTCGGTGGCGACGGCGGCGCGGATCATCTCGGCGTTGACGACCGCGCTGTCGCGGGTCACCACGATCCGGTCGAACGCGCTGGCCGGACGCCAGGACAGCTGATGGTACGAGGCCAGCCGGTACAGGAAGTTGGCGTCGTAAGTGGCGCGCTTGCCCGGCGCCGGGGCGCGGCCGATCTGCTCGCCGGCCTTGTCGCCGACATCGTCGAACAGGTCGCCCAGCCGGACGGTGTCGCCGTCGATGGTGGCGTCGGCCCGCAGGGTGGCGGCCTCGGCTGTGGAGAGGGAGAGGGCGGAAATGGAGAGCGCCGCGGCGAGGACGATCCGGGAGAGCTTGTTCATCTATCGATCCTCCGCTTAGCGCAGTTGGCTGGTGGTGGTCATCATCTGGTCGGTCGTGCTGATCACCTTCGAGTTCATCTCGTAGGCGCGCTGCGCGGTGATCAGGTTGGTGATCTCGGCCACGATGTTGACGTTGCTGGTTTCCAGGGCGCCCTGCACCAGCCGGCCATAGCCGGGGGCGGCGGGGTTGCCGGGAACGGCGTCGCCAGACGCGGGGGTCGCCAGCAGCAGGTTGCTGCCGATCGCCTCCAGGCCGGCGTCGTTGGGGAACACGGCCAACTGGATCTGGCCGACCGTCTGCGGCTGGATCTGCCCGTCCAGCTTGACCTGGACCTCGCCGCTGGCGTTGACCGTGATGTCGACCGCGTCGGCCGGAACGACGATGCCGGGCTGCACGGTGTAGCCATCCGAGGTGACCACGGTGCCTTCGGCGTTGATCTGGAAGGAACCGGCCCGGGTATAGCCGGTGCCGCCGTCGGGCATGGTGATCTGGAAATAACCCTGGCCGTTGACCGCGAGGTCCAGCGCGTTGTCGGTGACCGACAGGTTGCCCTGCTCGTTGATCCGGTAGACGGCGGCGGCCTTGACGCCCGCGCCGATCTGGATGCCCGAGGGAACGATCGTGCCGGCATCCGACGAGGTCGAGCCGACGCGGCGCTGATTCTGGTACAGCAGGTCCTGGAACTCGGCGCGCTGGCGCTTGTACCCGGTGGTGGTCATGTTGGCGATGTTGTTCGAGATCGTCTCGACGTTCAGCTGCTGGGCCAACATGCCGGTGGTGCCGATGCTCAGGCTACGCATGGGATGATCCTCTTTCTCTTCAGGTGTAGCCGGGGCTTCAGCTCAGCCGGGACAGTTTGGTGATGGCGTTGCGCTGCCGTTCGTGCTCGGCGTCGATGATCTTCTGGTTGTTCGCGTATTGCCGCGAGATCTCGATCATCTGGGTCATCTCGACGACGGACTGGACGTTGCTGTCCTCGACGGCGCCCTGGATGACTTTGGTGTTGGGGGCCGGCCGCGGCTCCTCGTCGGCGGTGTAGAGCCCACCACCCAGTTCCTTCATGAACTGCTCGCGCTCGAACCGGACCACCTTCAGGCGGCCGATCTGGCCCTGCGACGACGACACCATGCCGTCCGCCGTGATCGTGATGGCGCCCGCGTTCTGCGGGACGGTCAGCGGGTTGTCCTGCTCGTCCAGGACCGGAAGGCCGTTGACGTCGACGATCTGGCGGTCGAGGTCCAGGGTCAAGTGGCCGTTGCGGGTGAACTTCTGACCGTCGCGGGTCTCGACCGCGAGGTAGCCGTCGCCTTGCAGCGCCACGTCCAGCGGGTTGTTGGTCGAGGTGATAGGGCCGGGGGCGGTGTTGCGCAGGACGCCGTAGTCCTGAACCATCGAGACCTTCTCGACCGGCGTCGCCGCCGGCTTGGCCAGATACTCCAGGAACATCATGCGCTGGTTCTTGTAGGAGGGCGTCGTCATGTTCGCGAGGTTGTTGGCGACGACGTCCATCTGCCGGCGCAGCGCGTCCTGACGCGACAGGGCGATGTAGATGGGGTTTTCCATGATCGTCGCTCTCGCTTCCAGTGTCCGAGGTTCGGCGCCCGTCGCCATCCCACGATCCCCATTGCAGACGGCGTGCCAGATCCTGGGGCGATGGTGGAAACCCGCGTGGCCGCTGGAGAAGACGCTCCCGGCACACCGCCGCGATGGCTGTCGTCGGAGATGGGAGCAGGGATTGCCCGGCACAATTTGCCGGTGCCGCGCCGCCATGGGTGGGAAAAGGATGCCGGGGCGGGGTGAGCACCCGCGCGCGGGACCGGGCGGGCGCCAGCGCTCCCTGGCGTCCGCGCGAGCCTTATCCGGCATAACCTCGAATGTCGGTGTATATTATGATTAAAAATAAATAAAGGTTGCGGTGGTCCAACCTTTGCATCGGATAGTCCCCGTTAATAAAGCCGCGTAGCTTCAATGACTTGTTAACTATCCCGAGTTAACTGTTTACCTAGTTTTTCGCACGCGCGGCGGTCGCAGGGAGCCCAGTGATTATGGCGGGTGCAACACACGAAGAGGATGATGCCGCGGGCGATGCCGTCCCGCGGAAAAAGTTCAGCGGCAAGAAGCTGGTGCTGTTCGTCGTCCTGCCCTTGCTGCTGGTGCTTGGGGGCGGCGCCGCCGCGTTCTTCGCCGGCGTCTTCAGCCCGGCCGAGCCGGCGGCGGAGGAGGGGCATGGCGAGGCCGCGGCCAGCACCGAGGCGGCTCCCGCCCATGGAGAACCGGCCAAGGGCGGCGGCGACCACGGCGCCCCCGCCGGGGGTCATGGCGGTGGAGGCGGCATGTTCTTCAACGTCCCCGATCTGGTGGTCAACCTGAACAGCACCGGGCGCCGTCCCAGCTTCCTCAAGATCAGCATCAGCATCGAGGTCACCAAGCCGGAGGATGTTCCGGAGATCGAGAAGGTCATGCCCCGCATCGTCGATAACTTCCAGGTCTATCTGCGCGAACTCCGGCTGGAGGATCTGCGGGGTTCGGCCGGCATCTACCGCCTGCGCGAGGAGCTATTGATGCGGGTCGGGGTGGCGGCCCAGCCGGTGCAGGTCAAGGATGTCCTGTTCCGCGAAATGCTGATCCAGTGACCTTGTACGGAATGGCGCGAAGCGTGACGGGACCAATGGCATGAGCGACCCCAAGCTGGACGGCCTGAGCGAGGAGGAACGGCTGGCCGCCGAATGGGCGGCGCTGGCCGACGAGGGCAGCGACGGCGGCGGCGGCGAAGGCGGCGGCACCTCGACCCGCGTCCTCAATCAGGACGAGATCGACAGCCTGCTGGGCTTCGACAGCGATGGCGCCGGCGACGGCGACAATTCCGGGCTGATGGCGCTGGTCAACAGCGCGCTGGTCAACTACGAGCGCCTGCCCATGCTGGAGGTGGTGTTCGACCGCCTCGTCCGCATGATGTCGACCTCGCTCCGCAACTTCACCTCGGACAACGTCGAGGTCAGCCTGGACCAGATCTCGTCGGTCCGCTTCGGCGATTACCTCAACTCGATCCCGCTGCCGGCCATGCTGTCGGTCTTCAAGGCGGAGGAGTGGGACAACTACGGCCTGATGGTGGTCGACAGCGCGCTGATATACTCGATCGTCGACGTGCTGCTGGGCGGCAGGCGCGGCACCGCCGCGATGCGGATCGAGGGCCGTCCCTACACCACGATCGAGCGCAACCTGGTCGAGCGCATGGTCCATGTCGTGCTGAGCGACCTGTCCGCCGCCTTCGATCCGCTGTCGCCGGTGACCTTCCGCTTCGACCGGCTGGAGACCAACCCGCGCTTCGCGACCATCGCGCGCCCGGCCAACGCCGCCGTGCTGGCCAAGCTGCGGATCGACATGGAGGATCGCGGCGGCCGGCTGGAGCTGCTGATCCCCTACGCGACGCTGGAACCGGTGCGCGAATTACTGCTTCAGATGTTCATGGGCGAGAAGTTCGGCCGTGACTCGATCTGGGAAACCCACTTGGCGAGCGAGCTTTGGATGACCGAGGTCCAGATCAGCGCCGTGCTGGACGAGATCACGGTCCAGCTCTACGACGTGCTCAATTGGAAGGTCGGCACCCGCATCCTGCTGAACGCCACGCCCGACGACACGATCGAGCTGCGCTGCGGCGACGTCTCCATGTTCGACGGCCGCATGGGGCGGAAAGGCGGCCATATCGCCGTCCGGATCGAGCGCGAGGCGCCGCGCGAGGAGGATACCCGGCGATGAGCATCACCTTTCCCCTCATCCTGGACTTGCTGATCGTCGTCCTGCTGTCGGCGACAATCGGCTTTTCCATCGTGCTGAACCGTAGGCTCAATCGCCTGCGCGAGAACAAGGACGAGCTGGACGCGCTGGTCAAGGGCTTCGCCGACGCGGCGGGCCGGGCGGAGACCAGCGTCGCCGGCATGAAGGAGACGGCGGCCAAGGTCGCCGACACCCTGCAGAAATCGATCGACCGTGCCCAGAACCTGCGCGACGAGCTTCAATTCATGATCGAGGCGGCGGACAGTCTGGCGAGCCGGCTGGAAGGATCGGTCGGCACCCACACGCTGCGCGCCGCCACAGGGCCATCGCCCGCCGCGATCAAGGCGGCCGGAGCGTCGCGGTCGCGGGACGGGCTGTCGGGGAATTCTTCCGGTGGGCAGCCATCCGGTCAGGCGCCTTTGTCGGCGAGCGGTCCCAACCGCCCCGCCATGATGGACTCGCCAAAGCGCCGCGCGTCGGGAGCGCCGAACTCCCAAGCCGAGGCTCAGCACAACTCCGCCCACAACGCCCAGCACAACCCGTCGCACACCCCACAGTCCGGCGACGCTTACGAACCCCGGCGCGAGCCGCGCCAGGACCAGCGGAAGCCACCCGTGTCCTCGAACGAGGAGCGTCAGGAGCCGCCGCCGCCGAACCCACCGCCGCCGCCACACGAGGCCCGCTCGCGGGCTGAGCGCGAGTTGCTGCGTGCCCTTGAAAACCTGCGTTAGAACCCGCGCCAGATCCAGCGTCGAGACCACCGCCATGTCCAAAACCACCAGCACCAGGAAATCCCCGGCCACCACCCAGGCGCCCTCTCGGAGCCCGGCGAAGGCGGCCCCCGTCCAGGCTCCCATCACCACGTTTAGCCTGCCGTCGCGCTTCCGCCCGAGACTGTTGCCGCTGACGATCTTCGTCGCGGTGCTGATGCTGGGGGTGCGGGTCGGCGACATCTGGCTGGCGCTGGGTAGCGGCATGCGGGACCCGTTCACCATCGCGCAGGCGAAGGAACCGGCCGCTCCCGCACCCGCGGCGGCGCCTCCCGCGGCAACTCCGGAGGCGTCTCCGGCGGTCCCCCACACTCCGGCCCCGGCCAGCCGCGCGGCGTCCCCGGTGCCGCCGTTGCGGATGGTGACGGCCTCGACCGAGGAGCATGGCGAGGAGGGCTTCGGCAATGTCCAGGCCGAGGTGTTCCAGCGGCTGACCGAAAGGCGGGAGGAACTCGACCGGCGGAGCCGCGAACTGGACCAGCGCGATGCCCTGCTGACCGCCGCACAGCAGCGGATCGATCAGAAGGTCGCCGAACTGACCGAGCTGCGGACCAACATCGAGGGACTGCTGCGGCAGGTCGACGAGAAGCAGGTCGCCCAGCTGGAAAGCCTGGTCAAGATCTACGAGACCATGAAGCCCAAGGATGCCGCCCGGATCTTCGAGGCGCTGGAGATGCCGGTGCTGCTCGACGTGGTGGAGCGGATGCGCGAGGGCAAGAGCGCCCCGATCCTGGCCGCCATGGACCCCCTGAAGGCCAAGGAGGTAACGGCGTCCCTGATGGAGCGCCGCGCCCTGCCAACCGCGACCCAATAAGCCGATCCCACAAGCCGGTACCAGAATATACCGGCGCCGGCGATGAACGCGGCCAACCGATGCCGCGCTTGCAAGAAGGTGACCGATGACCACCGACCTGATCGGCGAGACGCCGCCGCTCCACCAGCGCTTGGCGCTGGCGCGTGAAGAAGCCCGCCAGCCCTTTCCCCGCGAGGAGGTGGTCGAGATCGTGACCGCCGTCCTCACCTCGATGAATGGCGACGTCTCGGCCAACGACCTCAAGCTCTATGGCGAGCTGGAGTCCCTGGCGCGCTACATCCAGCATGCCAAGCGCGAGATCGCGGCGATCCGCCCGGACGACATCGGCGGCGAGCACATCGCCAGCGCCACCGACGAGTTGGACGCGGTGGTCGGCGCCACCGAGGACGCGACCAACAAGATCATGGATTCCTGCGACGAGATCGGCGTCATCGCCGGCAAGGTCGATCCCGAGAACGGCGCCGCCCTCAACCAGGCGGTCACGCGCATCTTCGAGGCCTGTAATTTCCAGGACATCACCGGCCAGCGCATCACCAAGGTGGTGCGGACGCTGAAGCACATCGAGAGCAGGATCGACGTGCTGATCGCGGTGCTGGGAGACGAGGTCCAGAAAAGCCACAAGAGCGCCGCCGCGGCCGATCCCAATGACGAGGCCTCGCTCCTGAACGGTCCCCAGCTTCCCGGCAACGCGATCGATCAGAGCGAGATCGACAAGTTGCTTGCCAGCTTCGACTGAACCGTCATGACGATCCGGTGGAGAGCGATCTGGTCGAGTGCCGCCTTGGTGGCGGCGCTGTCGCTCTCGACCGCGCTGGGCGCCGCGACGGCCGAGACCGTCGTCGGGGTGCGGGCGGGCGTGCATCCCGATCGCAACAGGCTTGTCTTCGACTGGCCGGAAGCCGTCGACTACACCGTCGCCCAGCAGGGAGACACGGTCCAGATCACCTTCTCAAAGCCAGGCAAGGCCGATTTCGCCCGGGTTCAGAAGACCCGCCTGCGCAATGTCCCGACGATCGGCCAAGCGCTGGCCGACGGCAAGCTGATCGTCCAGATCACCATTCCGCCGGGCAGCGCGATCAGCGATTTCCGGATCAACAAAAGCGGTGTGGTCCTCGACGTCATCGATCCGCCGCAACGCGACGCGGTCGCCAAGGCTCCGGCTCCCGCCGCTCCCCAGGCGCCGGCCCCCACACCTCCCCAGGTTGCGGGCGCCGCCCCGCGACCGGAGCCGGCCCCCCCGGCGGCGACACCTCCGAAGACCCCGGCGCCCGCCGCGGCGACGCCCGGCTCCGCCACTGGGACACAGGCCAAGCAGGCGCCACCGCGAACGCTCCAACTCCCGCCTCAGGTCCCGCCGCAGGGTCAGCAGCAGGCCACGACCCAGGGTGGTCAGCAGCCGGTTCCGGCGGGCCCCAGCGCCTCCTCGACGCCGCCACCACCATCGGCCTCGCCGCGGCGGCCCGTGGTGGAGGAGCCGTCGACCGGTTCCGCGCCGGCGGCGACCGGCGTCGAGACGCGGCGCGGCACCGTCACGGTGGAGGCCCAGGAGCCAGCCGCCGCCGCCGTCTATGTCCGTGCCGGCTTCCTCTACGCCGTGTTCGGACGGCCGCTCGACCTGGAGGGCAGGATCAAGGTCGACACGCTGATCCCCGGCCTCGGCGGGGCGGAGACGGTGCCGATGCGGGGCGCCACCGCCTTCCGCATGGCGATGCCCGATGATCTGGAGCCCCGGGTGGAGCGGGACGGCAACACGTGGCGTATCTCGCTGGGACCGCGCGCCGTCACCCGTCCGGAGGGCTTGCCGGTCGATGCCCAGCGCGACTTTCCGCTTGGCGCCCGGCTGGTGGTCGGCGTGCCGGACGCCAAGCAGGTCATCCAAATGAACGACCCGGTGGTCGGCGACCAGCTCTTCCTGGTGCCGCTGCCCAATCCCGGTCAAGCCGTCGGCGAGCCCCACGGCTTCGCGCAGGTCCGCCTGCTGCCGGCGTCCCAAGGCATCGTCGTCGAACCGCTGGATGACACGGTTTCCGTCCGGCCGATCCGCGATGGGGTCGAGGTCACCACCACGGGCGGCCTGATGCTGTCGCCGCCCGGCGATCTGGTCGGCGTGTCGCAGACCCGGCTGAGCGGCAAGGGGCGCGACGTCGAGGCTCCGGCCGGCCTGTTCGACCTCGCCAAATGGCGGCGCGGCCCGACCGGCGAGTTCAACAAACTGCGCCAGGAAGTCCAGCAAGCCGTGGTGAAGGCTCCGGAGGTGGAGCGTGACCGCGCCCGGATGGATCTCGCCCACTTCTACTTCGCCCATGGCTATTCCGCCGAGAGCCTCGGCCTGCTGGGTATGCTCGCCGGCAATCAGCCCGACCTGGAGAGCCGGCCCGAGTTCCAGGCGCTGCGCGGCGCCGCCCGCGTCCTCTATGGCGATCCGGTGGGGGGTGCCGAGGACTTGGCCAACCCGGCGCTGGACGGCAAGGAGGAGGCGATCCTGTGGCGCGCCGCCGCCGAGGCGGGACGCGGCGACTGGGCGGCGGCCGCCCGCGATTTCGACCGGGCGCGCGCCAAGCTGGACGGCTATCCCGATCCGTTCCACACCAAGCTGGCCGCCATGGCGGCGGAGGCCCGCATCCGCACCGGCGACCGCGCGGGGGCGGCCCGCACCTTGGATATGCTGGCGAAACGCACCAATGGCGGGTTCGAGAAGAAGCCGGCCGGCCAGTTCCTACGCGCCCAGCTCCAGCAGCTCGCCGGCGACAAGGACGGTGCCATGGCCTCCTACCGCGCGGCGGCCAAGGGCACCGACCGGCTGTACCGCACCCGCGCCGAGCTGGCGCTGGTCGACATGGAACAGGAACTGGGCACCTTGGAACCGATGGAGGCGGCGGCCCGGCTGGAGCGCCTGCGCTTCGCGTGGCGCGGCGACGACCTGGAGATGGACATCCTCCAGCGGCTGGGGGAAGCCTACATGAAGGCCGGCAACTTCCCCGACGGGATCAACACGATCCAGCAGATCGCGACCCTGTTCCCCGACAACCCACGCGCGGCCGAGCTGTCGCGCGGCGTCTCGGACACTTTCGCCAACCTCTACATCAAGGACGGCGCCGCCGCCCTGCCGCCGGTACAGGCGCTCAACCTCTACGAACAATTCAAGGATTTGGCCCCGGCGGGTCCACGTGGCGATCTGGTCGTGCGCAAGCTGGCGGAGCGGATGGTCGAGATCGACCTGCTGGGACGCGCCGGCGATCTCCTGCAAGGTCAGGTCGCGACCAAGCTGCAGGGGCCGGAAAAGGTCGAGGTCGGGACCCGGCTGGCCGAGATCCGGCTCCAGGACGCCAAGCCCGATCAGACGATCGCGGCGCTCGACATGTCCGAGGTCCCGCCCGTGCCGCCGGAACTGGTCGCCCGCCGCCGCCTGCTGCGCGCCCGGGCCTTGGCCGACCTGAAGCGCTATGGCGAGGCGGTCGCCTTGCTGAAGGAGGATACCAGCCAATCCGCCGAGCTGCTGCGCGTCGACATCGCGTGGCGCGGCGCCCAGTGGGCCGAGGCGGCGGCGGGTCTCGCCAGGGTGATCGGCCCGGCGCCACCCGACGGCACGCCGCTGTCCAAGGACAAGTCCGACTTGGTGCTGAACCAGGCGGTGGCGTTGTCGCTGGCCGGCGACAGCGCCGGGCTGGACAAGCTGCGCGCCCAGTTCACCCCGGCGATGTCGGCGGGTCCGCACGCCGACACCTTCCGCGTGCTGGCCCGCTCGGGGCAGTCGGGCAATCTGGTCGATCTCGCCTCGATCCAGTCCCGCGTCAAGGAGGTCGGCACCTTCCAGAAGTTCATCGCCAGCCGGCAGGGATCGGCGCCAGCGGTCAATTGATGGAACTTGGGTGACGGAACAGGGACCGCCGGGCCCTGTTCCCCTCCTGACGCTTCAACCGCGACAGGAGGAACGACGATGTCGGATGACGCTCAGGACAACGGTGCCGACCCTATCGACCGCTTGAGGTTCCGGCCGGGCCAGCCGGTCCAGAAGAATCCGGACGGCACCGAGATGGGCGAGCCGGCGGGGCCGGGCAGTCCCACGGCGGCGGCATCCAGCAGCGGTGGTTCCGGCTATGACGTCGCCAAGGACAAGAAAGGCCCCAATCCCGTCGCGGACGGGACCGAGCGGGCCGATGCCGCCGCCGATGGGGCCGAAACCGACGACAGTCCGCAAGCGGCGCCCGCGACCTCGTGATCCCGCGGCGCCGTCACGCCTGTTCGGAATAGCCGGACAGGCCGGCCCGCGGCGTGGCGAGCATCTCGTCGCGGAGGGATCGCGCGACGGCACGGCGACCACCGCCGTCTCGTGGAACAGGAAGTGGAATTCCAGGTTTTTGTCCGGATGCCCGGGGGGCCGGACGAACGCCGGATCCAGCCGGCCGGGGAGCAGGCGCGTCCCCAGGCGCACGGTCTTGTCCTCCAGCGGTTGGATGACGACCTCCGGCCGGCGTTTCCGGAAATCGTGGAGCGACAGGGGCAGCGTCCCAGCCGCGGCGCTGTCGATCGCGCCGCCAAACCATCGGCCTGGGCCAGCGGCACGCGCGTCTCGTCGAGCAGGGACGCGCCGTCGTTGGTCAAGGCGACGTTCCGCGTGGTCCGCGTCTTCAGCCGCGTTCCCAAATCCTCATCAAGGAAACGGATGTGCCGCCCCAGCGCCGCCGGCAACATGTCCAGGCGCCGCGCCGCGCGTCCGAAATGCGGTTCCTCCGCCGCCGCGGCCGGCATCGCGACGATCAACTCGATCGGCAATCCCGGCGGCTTCGTCGGCCCCTCCATGATCGGCTGGATCAAGGATACGACCGGAAGTTTCGAGGGTGGGCTGTTCTTCGTCGCCGGCCTGTTGGTCCTCTCGGCGGTCCTGACGTTGCCGCTGGCCCGCGATCAGCGCGACAGGGATAAGTTGGCCACTCCCAACACCGTTGGTCAGCACTGACGCCCGCCACCCCCATCAAGAAAAGCCGGAAGGAAGACCCCCATGCGTGAATACTCCATCGCCGCCATCCCCGCCGACGGCATCGGCCCCGAGGTGATCGACGCCGGCACCACAGTCCTCGCCAGCCTCGAAAAGCGGATGGGCGACATCAAGTTCAACATCGAGACGTTCGACTGGGGTTCGGATTATTACAAGAGGCACGGGGTCATGATGCCGGCGGACGGACTCGAGACGCTCAAGCGGTTCGACGCGATCTACTTCGGCGCGGTGGGCGCTCCCGACGTGCCCGACCACATCACCCTGTGGGGCCTGCGCCTGCCGATCTGCCAGGGCTTCGACCAATACGCAAACGTCCGCCCGACCAAGATCCTGCCGGGCATCAAGTCGCCGCTCGCCAATGTCGGCCCCGGCGATCTGGACTGGGTGATCATCCGCGAGAACTCCGAGGGCGAGTATTCCGGCCATGGTGGCCGTGCCCACCGCGGTCTGCCGGAGGAGGTCGGTACCGAGGTCGCGATCTTCACCCGGGTCGGCGTCACCCGCATCATGCGCTATGCCTTCAAGATGGCCCAGTCGCGCCCCCGCAAGTTCCTGACCGTCGTCACCAAATCCAACGCCCAGCGCCACGGCATGGTGATGTGGGACGAGATCGCGGAGGAGGTTTCGGCAGAATTCCCCGATGTCACCTGGGACAAGATGCTGGTGGACGCGATGACCGTCCGAATGACGCTGAACCCGAAAAGCCTGGACACCATCGTCGCGACCAACCTGCACGCCGACATCCTATCCGATCTGGCGGGCGCCCTCGCCGGGAGCCTGGGGGTCGCCCCAACCGCCAACATCGATCCGCAGCGCCGCTTCCCATCGATGTTCGAGCCGATCCACGGCTCCGCCTTCGACATCACCGGCAAGGGCATCGCCAACCCGGTGGCGACGTTCTGGACCGCCGCCCAGATGCTCGACCATCTCGGGGAGCACGAGGCTTCCGAACGTCTGATGCGGGCGGTGGAGCTGGTGACCGCGGCGGGTATCCTGACACCGGACGTCGGCGGCACCAGCACGACCAAGGACGTCACGGCGGCGGTGGTCGACGCCATTCATAGTTCGAACGTCTGATGGGGGTGCCACTATGACCATCGGCATGGGCGAACCCCTGCCGGGTGGGGTGGTCGTGGCCGGGAGTTCCTGTTAGGGTTCGCGGCGACAATACCTAGGCTGTCAGGTGGCCCGCGCGGCTGGGCTCCAACACCCGCGTCGATACCGCCACGACTGACAGCCGGATTCCTCGATGGCATGGGTGGGGACGATCGATCCGGACCGGTCCCGCGTCATGTCAACGAATTCCGCGCTGTCCCGGTCGCCCGGCACCCTCCGGTATTCAGGGTTCCGCGATCGGGGCCGGCCCAGCAGAGAGGCGGCCTCAAGGCCGATAGAGAAAATGCGCCGTTACCGCCGAGCAAAGATCGTCGCCACCGTGGGACCGGCGAGTTCGTCGCCGGAGATGCTGAAAAAGCTGCTCGAGGCGGGAGTCGACACGTTCCGGCTCAACTTCAGCCACGGCACCCATGACGACCACGCCAAGGTCCATGCCGCCATCCGCGCGCTGGAGGCGGAGGTCGCCCGTCCCATCGGCATCCTCCAGGACCTCCAGGGTCCCAAGATCCGGGTCGGCACCATCCGCGACGGCAAGCTCACCCTGAAGGCCGGTGAGAAGATCCGTTTCGTCCTGTCGGGCAGCGACGGCGACCAAATGTCGATTCCGCTGCCCCATCCCGAGATCTTCGCCGCGATCCTGCCGGGACATGAGCTGTTGATCGATGATGGCCGCGTGCGGGTCCGTGTCACGGGCTTGGGCGACGACTGGATCGAAGCCGAGATGATGGTTGGCGGCGTGATCTCCAACCGCAAGGGCGTCAACCTTCCCGGCACCGTGCTCGACCTGTCGCCGCTGACCGCCAAGGACCGCGCCGATCTGGCCTATGGGCTGGAGCTTGGCGTCGACTGGGTGGCGCTGTCCTTCGTGCAGAAGCCCGGCGACATGATCGAGGCGCGCGGCCTGATCGGCGACCGCGCCGGCCTGATGGCCAAGATCGAGAAGCCGGCCGCCCTCGACCAGATCGAGGATATCATCCGCCTGTCCGACGCCGTCATGGTCGCGCGTGGCGACCTGGGCGTCGAGATCCCGCACGAGTTCGTTCCGGGCCGGCAGAAGGAGCTGGTGCGCGCCTGCCGCTTGGCGGTCAAGCCGGTGATCGTGGCGACCCAGATGCTGGACAGCATGGTCACCGCCCCGACGCCGACGCGGGCCGAGGCGTCCGACGTCGCGACCGCCATCTATGACGGCGCCGACGCGGTCATGCTGTCGGCCGAGTCCGCCACCGGCAGCTATCCCGTCGAGGCGGTCGGCATGATGGACCGCATCATCAAGGCGACGGAGCAGCACAAACTCTACCGCTCGATCATCGAGGCGACCCGGCCCGGCGAGGAACAGACGGCGCCGCACGCGGTCGCCGCCGCGGCGGCCGATCTGGCCGAAGCCGTCCACGCCCCGGCGATCGTGGCCTTCACGTCAAGCGGTACGACGCCGGCCCGCATCGCGCGGAAGCGTCCGCCGATGCCGATCGTCGCGATCACGCCCGACGCCAAGGTCTCCCGCCGGCTCTGCCTGCTTTGGGGCGCCCACAGCATCCTGTCGGACGACATCACCACCTACGAGGAGATGGTCCAGCGGGCCACCGCGACGGCCCGGTCGGAAGGCTTCGCGAAGCCGGTCGACACCATCGTGATCGTCGCCGGCATTCCCTTCGCCCAGGCCGGAACGACCAACAACCTGAGGGTCGTCCAAGTCGGCGAGGGCTGAACGCGGCTCGCGCCGTGGGTCCGGCTGGACCCACGGCGCGAGCGACACCTTTGGAAGAGGACCCGAGGGTCAGGCCTTCTTGACCGTCTTGGTCTGGCGGTCCATCTCCTCGACCGTCACGTCCTGGTGGCGCACGGTCCCGGTGACGGTGACCTCGCGCTCCTTCGACTTCTTGGCGAGCGAGACCTCCTCGATCACGTGGGCCTGCTTGGTGACGACCGGCTTCTCGGTGATCTCGACCATCTCGATGCTGCGGTCCTGGAACGCCTTGTCGGCCTCGCTGGCCTTCATGACCCGATCGACCGGGGTGCGCTCGACCTCGACGGTCTCGTCGTGGAGGATGACGGTCTCCTGCACCTCGTGCTCGCTGACCGACACCGCCAGCCGCTTGCCGCCCACAGTCTTGGCCGTGCCGACCTCCAGCTCCTCCTCGATCACCTGGGCGCTCTCGGTGGCGCCCTCGGCCTCATCGGACGGCTTATCGCCAACCAGTTCCTGCAAGGCGTCGGGCGATAGGGCGTTGAACTTGCGCATGGTAGCCAGGGCGTCGTCGGCCGCGTCGTCGGCGGCCTCGGCCACGATCAGGGCGCCGCCGTCGCGCATCGCCGCGCCGTATTCGTCGGCCTTGTCCTTCTCGTAGCCGGCTTCGACCAGACGCTTGGAGATCTTGGCCGACGTGACGTCGTTGAGGATTTCGATGGCTTCCTTCTTGAAGCCGGACTTGGTGAGTGCCCCCTGGACCTTGGTGGCGATTTCACGGGTTTCGAAAAGACCGATGATGGACGTGGTCATGGGAATTCCTTTGATTAAGTATTTTAAAATTTAACGGTCGACGTCATGCCGATCTCGTCTGTGGAAAACAACATGTTGCGGCGCAACAAGTTCCGATTGATTCATCGATCTTCAAAAATTCATTTTTCGTCTGGGATAAAGTATCTCAGTAACTACTTCGATTTCTCATTAAAAACTGGGACAAAACGATCTGAACTGATGGTATACTTACAAAGAGATTGGGCGCCCTTTGGGTGCGTTGCGGCAATCTCGGCCGAGTGTCTGGTTTAAGTGATCCGAACGCGACGGTCACGTGTTCAAACACGACGAATGGGAATGCGAAAACGCTTGGCGGTTGGTCGATGCTCGATTGGGACGATCTCAGGTTCTTCCTGGCCCTGGCCCGAAACGGCAGCCTGTCGGCCGCGGCCAAGGATCTGCGCGTCGCCCAGTCGACGGTCGGGCGCCGCTTGGCCTCGCTGGAGGCGAGCCTGGGAGTTCGGCTGCTCAATCGAACCCCCGATGGCTATGTGCCGACCGACGCCGGACGGGAGGTCCACGAACAGGCGGAGCGCCTGGAGGCCGAGGCGCTGGCCCTGGAGCGCACCGTCGCCGGCCGCGACACCCGGCTCGCCGGACTCGTCCGCGTCTCCTGCGCCGAGACGATAGCCAGCCACATCCTCGGCCCCTGCTTGGCGGCGTTGCGCGAGCGGCATCCGGAAATCACGGTCGAACTGATATCGACCGCGCGTGAGTTGAGCCTTTCCATGAGGGAGGCCGATATCTCCGTCCGGCTGGGACGGTCGGACCAGCACGACTTGGTCGTCCGCAAGATCGGCGGCCTGGAATTCGGGCTCTACGCGAGCACGCCCTATCTGGAAGGTCACGATGGCCTCGATTTCGCGACCGGCTGCCCAGGTCATCACCTGATCGTGCAGGTCGAGGATATCCAGGACGCGGCGCAGACCGACTGGCTGTCCAACCTCGCCAGCCGGGCCCGTGTCGCGATGCGGACCAACAGCCATGAATCAGCCGTCTTCGCCACCACCCACGGCGGTGGCTTGGCTTGTCTCGCCCGGTTCCGCGCCGACCGCGAGGACAAGCTGATCCGTCTGACCCCGCCGGCGCCACCGCCGGGCACGGCGATCCGTCTGGTCGTGCATCGCGACAACCGCCACACGCCGCGCGTCCGCACCGTCCTGAACCACATCGCCGACTGCGTCCATGAATTGGAGACCACCCTGTCTCCCTCCGCCGGGGAAAAACCCTAGGGCGTAGAAGCCGCCCGTCCCATCATTCCCGGAAGTTCCGCCCGGAGCGGTCTTTTCGCCCAGCCGGTTACGCATAGTGGGTCACCGCAAACGGCTTCGCCGTGGCGCACAACTTCCGTCCGCCGCCTTTGTTTCAATCCCTGACCATTCGCCACGGGGCGAAGAACGTCGATTTTCCAAAAGGCGATCGCATGTCATCCGTCGAAGCAGATGCCTGCGAGCTGGTCGTTCCCCTTCATACCGAGGAACTGTCCGTCACGCGCCATGTCGTCGCCGGCGACACCGTGCGCGTCGACACGGTCACCCATGAGCGGGAACGGCTGATCGACGAGCAAGTCACCCACCACCGGGTCGAGGTGGAGCGGGTCGCGATCGGCCGCGTGGTCGACGCCGTGCCGCCCGTCCGCGAAGAGGGCGACGTCACGATCATCCCGGTCGTGGAGGAGGTCGTCGTGGTCGAGCGCCGGCTCGTCCTCAAGGAAGAGATCCACATGCGGCGCGTCCAGGTCACCGGGCATCACCGGGAAACCGTGCTGGTGCGTGACCAGGAAGCCGTGATCACCCGGACCAAGGCGGACCACTCCGCCTGAACCATTTCCAGGAGCTAGCTAAATGATCGAGAACAACAACCGTGGCGCCGCCACCGATGACACCATCGTCGCGGTCTATGACACCGCCGCCGACGCCGATGCCGCCGTCCGCGACCTGAAGGCCGCCAATATTCCGGCCGACGCCATCAGCCGCCATGATGGCGTGTCCCAGGATTCCACCAGCGAGGCCGCGCCGCGCGAGGAGGGCTTTTGGGCCAGCCTGTTCGGCGGTGGTTCCGATGACGATAGCGTCTACGAGCGCAGCCTGAGCAGTGGATCGTCGCTGGTGACGGTCCGCGCCTCCGGGCCACGCGCCGATGAAGTGACCGAGATCCTGGAGCGACATGGCCCCGTCGACATCGACGAGCGCGCGTCGGCCTATGGCGTCTCGGAGACCAGGACCGCCGCTCCCACCGCCCTGGCGTCGACCGGCACCACGAGCGGCACCACGACCGGTGGCAGCCTGGCCGGCACTGGCACGGCCGCGACGGACGGCGATGCCATCCAACTGGCCGAGGAACAGCTGGCGGTCGGCAAGCGGGCGGTCAACCGCGGCACCACCCGGGTCCGCCGTTTCGTGGTCGAGACTCCGGTCGAGGAGAGCGTCGCGCTGCGGGATGAGACCGTCACGGTCGAGCGCCGCGCCGTGACCGGCGACGTTCCGGTCTCCGCCACCGACTTCACCGAGAAGACTTTCGAGATGACCGAGACCGACGAGGAGGTCGTGGTCGCCAAGACCGCGCGCGTCACCGAGGAGGTCGTCCTGCGGAAGGAGGTCGCCGACCGCGTGGAGACGGTCAAGGACACCGTCCGCCGCGACGAGGTCGAGATCGAGCGCATTCCCGGCGAGAAGGTCGCGGCCGTGGATACGGCGGTGACGACCCCCGTCACCCCGCGCGCGCCCAAGATCTGATCGGGCGGATCCGATGATGGACGGGACGCCGCTGGCGTCCCGTCCTTTTTCACGCGTGGGCCAGCGATGATCCCGCCGATGATCCCGGGCCGGCGGCGCGTCAGGATATGGTGCCGAAACTCTGGACCAGCGTTCCCGAGATCAGGTGCCAGCCATCGACCAGCACGAAGAAGATGATCTTGAACGGCATGGCGACGGCGGCCGGCGGCAGCATCATCATGCCCATCGACATCAGGATCGACGCCACGACCATGTCGATGATCAGGAACGGCAGGAACAGCAGGAAGCCGATCTCGAAGCCGCGGCGCAGCTCGGAGATCATGAAGGCCGGGATCAGCACCTGGAGCGGCGTGTCCTCCGGGTTCCTGATCTCGCCTGTCTTGGCGATGTCGGCGAACAGGATCAGGTCGGCCTCGCGGACATGCTTCATCATGAAGACGTGGAACGGCTTCATGGTCTGGTCGAACGCCTCCATCTCGTCGATGTCGCTGGCGATCAGGGGGGCGATGCCGTTGTCGTAGGCTTCCCGCATGGTCGGGGCCATGATGAAGGCGGTCAGGAACAGCGCCAGGCTGACCATCACCGAGTTCGGCGGCGTCTGCTGGATGCCCATGGCGGTGCGCAGGAACGACAGCACCACGACGATCCGGACGAACGCCGTCACCATCACCAGGATGCTCGGGGCCAGCGACAGCACCGTCATCAGCGCGAAAAGCTGGATGATCTGGGAGGTGCTGGACCCCCCCGCGCGGTTGAGGTCCAGGCTGAAGCTTTGCGCCAAGGCGGGGGGAGCCGCCGTCCACAGGGCGGTCACCAGGGCCAGCAGGACCCATCCACGCCAAATCGGGGGCCAGATCGGGGGCCAGACGGCCGGCTTCATGGCGCCGCTCCCGGCACCGCGTCCGCCGGCGCCCTGATGCCGGCCTCCAGCACGAGGTCGTTGTTCATTCCCAGCAGCACCAGATGTTCGACATCGTCGCGGCGGACCAGGACAAGCCGCCGGCGGGCGTCGATTTGGGCAACCTCGACGACGCCCAGCCGCCGGACCCGTCCAGGCCGGGCCGCCACCGCCCCGGCATAGCCGAACCGGCGCATCAGCCACGCGGCGACGACGATCAGACCCAGTACGAAGACCAGGGCCAGGACGAAGCGCAGATAAGTTTCCATCTCCATGG
Source organism: Skermanella stibiiresistens SB22 (assembly GCF_000576635.1). Lineage (GTDB taxonomy): Bacteria > Pseudomonadota > Alphaproteobacteria > Azospirillales > Azospirillaceae > Skermanella > Skermanella stibiiresistens. Next base: position 32,990 of record NZ_AVFL01000030.1, on the reverse strand, counting down.
CGGGCGGGGTTCCAGGCTTGTTCCGGGAGCGGTTGGGGAGCGGTCGGAGATTGGGCGCCGATCACTCGCCCGATGGTTCGGGCGGGGGCGGGAAGGGAATCGGCTGGCGGCCATAGGCCTGCGACGCCCTGTTGCGGGTCGAAACCCGCTCCAATTCGAGGGAGGTGTCCGCCCTGGCGCGTTCGCACGCGGCCGACAACTCGTTGAGATCCTGGACCAGGGCCAGCAGTCGGGGCAGCAAGGCCCGCGAGGCTTCCGGTGGCTGGCCTTCCAGTGTGGCGCAGATGGCGGCGATCCTGTCGTCCAGTCCGGCCAAGTCGATCACGCCGCCGCCGCTCAAGGCCACGCGCGTGTCGGCCACCGCCAGGGCGATCAGCTCCAGGTCCCGCTCGACCCCGTCGAGGTGGCGGGTGGCCGGCGCGTCTGTCATGGCTGGCCTCCGCGCGGCGGCAGCTTGCCGTTGGCGCGATAGATGTAGGCTAGGATCTCGGCGACCGCGACCAGCGCGTCGGCCGGGATCTCGCTGTCCAATTGGACCACCGACAGCAGTTCGGCCAGATCGGCGTCCTCGCGGACCTTGACGCCATTGGCGAAGGCCATTTCCAGGATCTGCTCCGCGACATGGCCCTGGCCGCTCGCGACGACGCGTGGCAGCGTCGGGCCATCCAGCTCGTATTGGAGCGCCACGGCGATCGGGCGGCGCGGCTTGGCCGGCCGGCCACGGGGGTATCCCATGTCTGAGCTGTCTGGATAGGCCACGAAGGTCTCGACCGGATTGAAACGGGCGTCCGCTGACGCGGAACGATCGCCACCCTATCCGGTCATGCTTAACCAAATCTGAAGGAGAGGCCGGCAATCTCGACCCGGCAAGAACTGCCGCGGCACTGGTGGAGTGGACGGTTCGTCATGCGGGACGGGGGGTTTCACCTCACGCCCTGGGGTGGCTTGGAACTTGCTTGGTGATTGGGGGATCGGTCCCGGAGGGGACACGTTAACGGCAAATTAACGCGATCCGGGTAATTCTGGAACCTTGCGTTGCGAAGGGTGAAGGCACCATGGATCTGGGCAATACGGGTCTGTTCAAGCTCATGAAGGGCAAGCTGGACTGGCTGACCGAGCGTCAGCAGGTGCTCGCCCAGAACATCGCCAACGCCGACACGCCGAAATACCGTCCCAACGATCTGACCGCCTTCACCTTCGATCGGGCGCTGGGGCAAAGCCAGAGGCTGGCGCCGCGCCTGACGGCGGTCGGCCATATGGCGGGACCCGGTTCGGCGCGCGGCAACGATGTGCGCCAGGACAAGCCGAAGAGCAACTACGAGGTGGCGCCCGACGGCAACGCGGTGGTGATGGAGGAGCAGATGACCAAGATCGCCGACACCGGCATGACCTATCAGCTGGTCACCAACCTCTATCGCAAGCAGGTCGGCCTGGTCCGCACCGTGATCGGCCGCGGCGCCAGTTAGACCCGACCCTTGGGAACCTGACTCCCGACCCTTGGAGGAAACGAGATGGATCTGCGCGACAGCCTGAACGTCGCCGCCGCGGGCATGAAGGTGCAAGGCGCCCGCATCAAGGTGATCGCCGAGAACATGGCGAACTCCGATTCGACGGCCGAGACACCGAACGACCTGCCGTACCGGCGCAAGGTCATCAGCTTCGAGAACGCGCTGGACCGCCAGATGGGCGTCGAGACCGTGCGCGTCCGCAAGATCGACAAGGACAAGAGCGACTTCCAGCGGCGCTACGATCCGACCCATCCCAGCGCAAACGCCGAGGGCTATGTCCTGTACCCGAACGTCAACACCCTGGTCGAGAGCAACGACATGCGCGAGGCGCAGCGGAGCTACGAGGCCAACCTGAGCGTGATCGAGGCGTCCAAGACGCTTCTGATGCGCACCATCGAGATCCTGCGCGGCTGAACCGCCGGGCAAACCGCCAACCCCCACGCCCTCCACGGGAGCCTGAACCATGGTCGCCTCCGTCGCCAACGCGCTCAGCGCCTATGCCAAGATGGCCGCGACCGGCAGCTCGCCGGGCGTGGCGCCGGCCGACGCAGGGCCGTCCTTCGCGTCGCTGGTCAAGGACGCCACGGTCCAGGGCATCGGCCAGCTGCACAAGAGCGAGCAGATCAGCGCCGCCGCCGTCGTCGGCAAGGCCGACCTAACCGAGGTGATCACGGCCGTGACCAACGCCGAGCTGACGCTCCAGACGGCGACCAGCGTCCGCGACAAGGTGGTGCAGGCGTATCAGGAAATCCTGCGCATGCCGATCTGAGCGGCCCGATGGGGTCGGACGGATCTTGCGGGATCGGATGGGGAGCCGGGGAGTCTTGAGGCCATGAACGCGACCGACGTGATGGAGGTCGTCCGCGAGTCGATCATCGTGACACTGAAGATCGGCGGTCCGATCATGATCATCTCGATGGTCGTCGGGCTGGTCATCTCCCTGTTCCAGGCGCTGACCCAGATCCAGGAGATGACGCTGACCTTCGTGCCCAAGGTGGTCATCGTGTTCGGCGTCCTGCTGCTGCTGATGCCGTTCATGCTGGCGACGCTGGTCACCTTCACCCAGGAATTGGCGGACAGGATCATCGGCATGGGAGCCTCGTGATCCCATGCCGATGGAATTGCTGAGCCTGAACGACGCGCTCAACGGCCAGATCTACGCCTTCATGGTGATCTTCTCGCGGGTCGGCACCGCCTTCATGCTGCTGCCGGGATTCGGCGACAGCTATGTCTCGACCCGCATCCGTCTGATGATGGCGCTCGCCATCACCCTCGTGGTCCTGCCGATCCTGATGCCGACCCTGCCGCCGGTGCCGGCGGGAGCCTTGGGGCTGGCGGTGCTGCTGGTGATGGAGAGCTTCGTCGGGGTCTTCCTGGGCACGCTGACCCGCATGCTGACGGCGGCGCTGGATATCGCCGGGACGATCATCTCGATGCAGATCGGACTTTCCAACGCCTTCATGTTCAACCCCGCGCTGGCGTCGCAAGGGACGCTGATTGGCGCCTACATGGGCTATATCGGCATCATCCTGCTGTTCGTCACGGACCTGCACCACATGCTGATCCTGGCGGTGATCGGCAGCTACGAGGTCTTCGCGCCCGGCGCCACCCTGCCGGTCGGCGACCTCGCCGACATGATGACCAGGATGGTCGGGCAGAGCTTCATGATCGGCGCCCAGATGGCGGCCCCCTTCCTGGCGGTCGGCATCATGTTCAACCTGGCGCTCGGCCTGCTACAGAAGATGATGCCGCAGCTCCAGGCCTTCAGCGTGATCATGGGCGGGCAGGTGGCCTTGGGCCTGGCCCTGTTCACGATCGTGGTCTCGGCGACGATGCTGTTCTGGCTCCAGGCGGTCGAGACCACCCTCTCCGGCCTGCTCGGCTGAGCGCCCGATGGCCGAGGATGAGGATGACGCCTCCAAAACGGAGGAGGCCAGCGGCAAGAAGCTGAGCGACGCCCGCGAGAAGGGCAACGTTCCGATGAGCCAGGAGACGAAGACCTGGCTGATGCTGCTCGGCAGCCTGGTCGTCGTCTCGCTGGTGGCGCCGGGGTCGGTCAGGCGGCTCAGCGGCTCGCTGGTGGCCTATATCGAACAGGCCGGCACGGTGCCGATGGACCAGGGGGCGATCGGCCAGATCCTGACCGACACCGCCATCACGGCCATCCTGGCGATCCTGCTGCCCGTGCTGGTGATGGCGGCGGCCGGCATCCTGGGGACGATCCTCCAGATCGGCTGGCTGGTCTCCACCGAGAAGATCACGCCCGATATCACCAAGCTGAACCCGCTGCCCGCCTTCATGAGGCTGTTCTCGTTCCAGAACAGCCTGGAGCTGATCAAGGGGCTGGCGAAGATGATCGTCATCGGCACCGTCTGCGCGATCATCCTGACGCCGGTGATCACCAGCGTCGAGCATTACGCCGGCATGCCGATGGAGATGCTGCTGGCCGAGATCCAGCATCTGGTGGTCAAGCTGTTCCTCTGGGTCACCATCATCATGTTGTTCCTGGCGGGCGGCGACCTGTTCTACCAGCGCTTCCAGTTCGCCAAGAAGATGCGGATGAGCAAGCACGACCAGAAGGAGGAGTACAAGCAGCAGGAGGGCGACCCGATCATCAAGGGGCGCCTGCGCCAGTTGCGGTTCGACAAGGCGCGGCGGCGCATGATGCAGGCCGTTCCCAAGGCCGACGTGGTGGTGACCAACCCGACCCACTTCGCGGTGGCCTTGAAATACGACCAGTCGGCCATGACGGCGCCGGTGGTGCTGGCCAAGGGGGCGGACGCCGTGGCGGCCAAGATCCGCGAGATCGCAAAGGAGCACGACATTCCGCTGGTCGAGAACCCGCCGCTGGCGCGGGCGTTGTTCGCCTCGGTCGAGATCGACCAGGAAATCCCACCTGAGCATTATAAAGCCATGGCGGAGGTCATATCCTACGTGTTCAAGCTGAAGAATCGCTTTCAAGGGGGCTAACCGTTCCTCGCCTGGAACGCTTAGGGGTAGTAGGATCCACCGGCAATCAATGTCATGGGGCTGCAGTGCAGGATCAGGTTTCGTCATCCGCCCTCGATCTCCCAGGGCCGGGGCCAGGGCAAGGGAAGGCGCAGGCAGGCGCGCGGAAACGGCCGCGTGACGGCGGCGTGGCGCGGACCGCGATGTTCGGGGCGGGCGGGCTGATCGCCGTCGGGGCCGCCGGGCTTGGTCTCGCCGCCTCCGGGCTGGTGACCGACCCCGTCGTCCTGAGCGGCGGCGTGTTCGCGCTGCTGGCGGTCGGTGGGGTGGCACTGGCCAAGCGGGTCTCCACGGTCGAGGCCGCCGTCCAAGCCGAGGCTGAAGGGAACGCCGATGGCGAGCGCCTGACGCTGTCCCAGGCGTTCCAGGCCGGATCCATGGGCAGGTTGATCACTGGCCGGGATGGCCATGTGGTGCGCTCCAATTCCGCCTTCCGCGACCTGATATCCAACGCCGGGGTGGGGTCGCTGGACATGTTCCGGCACCGGTTCGATCACGATCCGGAGATGTCCGCCCGCTTCCGCGGGCTGGTCGACGCGGCCCGCAACGGCGTCCCGGCATCCGCCGAGCTGGCGCTGCCGTCCGGTGGGCGGGGAGATGGCGGCCCCGTCATTTGGTACATGGTCCGCGTGATGCCCCTTTCCGAGGAGGGGGCCGGGAACGATGGACTGGTGAAATGGGTGTTCGAGGAGATCAGCGACCGCAAGCAGGCCGAGCAGCGGCTGCGCGACGAGCAGGCCAATCTATCCGATTTCATGGGAAGCGCCCCGATCGGCTTCTATTCGGTCGATCAGGACGGCCGTTTCCTCTACGTCAACGCCACGCTGGCGGAATGGCTCGGCTGCGCGCCGGAGGACCTGATGGACGGATCGGTCCGGCTGCGTGACGTACTGGCGGATTCCGCGACGGCGCCGGGTGCCGCCCATAGCCCGTTCACCGGTGCCGAGAACCGCGGCGATGTCGCCATGAAGGGGTTGTCCCGGAATGGGGTGGAGGGCCGCCGGTTCCAGGCCTCGATCATCCAGACCGTGGTCGCGTCGGGCGATGGCCGGTCGCTCCGGACCCGCTCGGTGGTGCGCGACCTGACGCCGGAGCGCGAGTGGCGGGAGAAGCTGCACCTGTCGGAGCAGCGTTTCCAGAGCTTCTTCGAGGAGGCGCCGATCGGCATCGCGCTGATCGACGAGAGCGGCAAGCTGGCGGAGTGCAACCAGGCGTTCCTGACCATGGTCGGGCGGCCGTTGCCCAGCATCATGGGGTGCCCGCTGGCCGAGCTGTTCAGCCCGGTCGAGCGGTCGACCGTGCTGGCCCGGCTCGACGAGATCAAGTCCGGCTCCGATACGATAGCGCCCTTCGAGGTCAACCTGCGGGTCCTGGGCCGCGAGAAGAAGATGGCGCAGCTCTACGCGCGCCGCATGGCCGGCGCCACCGGCAACGGTGTTGGTTCCGGATCCGGAATGATCCTGCACTTCATCGACCTGACCGAGCAGAAGAGCCTGGAGGCGCAGTTCGCCCAAAGCCAGAAGATGCAGGCGATCGGCCAGCTGGCCGGCGGCGTGGCGCACGACTTCAACAACCTGCTGACCGCGATGATCGGCTTCTGCGACCTGCTGCTGCTGCGCCACAAGCCGGGCGACCAGTCGTTCAGCGACATCATGCAGATCAAGCAGAACGCCAACCGGGCGGCCAATCTGGTGCGCCAGTTGCTGGCCTTCTCGCGCCAGCAGACGCTCCAGCCCCGCGTGCTCAACATCACCGACGTGCTGGCCGAGCTGTCCAACCTGCTGCGCCGCCTGATCGGCGAGAACATCGAACTCAAGATGACCCATGGCCGCGAGCTTGGGCTGATCAAGGTCGACCAGGGCCAGTTGGAGCAGGTCATCATCAATCTGGCGGTCAACGCGAGGGACGCCATGTCGGATGGCGGGCGCCTGAGCATCCAGACCAGCAACGTCTCGACCGATACGCCGACCCGGCGCGAACACGAGGAGATGCCGCCCGGCGAATACGTGGTGATCGAGGTCGGCGACACCGGCACCGGCATTCCCAAGGAGAACCTGGTCCGCATCTTCGAGCCGTTCTTCTCGACCAAGGAGGTCGGGTCGGGCACCGGGCTGGGCCTGTCGACCGTCTATGGCATCGTGCGCCAGACCGGTGGCTTCATCTTCGTCGACAGCGCGCTGGGCGAGGGCGCCAAGTTCACCATCTATCTGCCGCGCCATCAGGCGGCCAAGGTCGCCAGCGTGACGGCGGAGGCCGAGAGCGAGGCGCGCGAGCGGTCGGCCGGCGATCTTACTGGGACCGGAACGATCCTGCTGGTGGAGGACGAGGACGCGGTCCGCGTGTTCAGCGCCCGGGCGCTCCGCAACAAAGGCTATCAGGTGCTGGAGGCCCGGAGCGGCGAGGCGGCGCTCAGCGTGCTGAACTCCGAGACCAACCGGATCGACCTGCTGGTCAGCGATGTCGTGATGCCGCACATGGACGGCCCGACGCTGATCCGCCACGTCCGCGACAAACGGCCCGACATGAAGGTCATCTTCATATCGGGCTATACCGAGGACAAGTTCCGCGACCAGATCGACGCCGGCGAGCACATCCATTTCCTGCCCAAGCCGTTCAGCCTCAAGCAATTGGCCGGCAAGGTGAAAGAGGTCCTGCGCGACGGCTGACACCAGGTTCCACCCTGGATCCCCCCGTTGGGAGGACTCATTTTGTTCTCATTCCGTTCTTGTTTCCTCTTGGCAAGGGAGAACGGAATGAGTACATTCTCTTCACGTTGCACTCCCGATGACCGTGTGAGAGAAGAGGGGCCCCAGCATGTCGTCCGCACCCTTGCGTTTGGTTGAAAGTCCCATGGATAAGCAAAAGGCACTAGACGCGGCCCTCGGTCAGATCGAACGCGCGTTCGGCAAGGGCTCGATCATGAAGCTCGGCGCGCGCGAGGCCACGACGGAGGCGGAGGTCGTCTCGACCGGTTCGCTCGGCCTCGACATCGCGCTCGGCATCGGTGGCCTGCCGCGTGGCCGCATCGTCGAAATCTACGGTCCTGAAAGCTCGGGCAAGACCACGCTCGCCCTCCACGCCATCGCCCAGGCCCAGAAGAATGGCGGCACCTGCGCCTTCGTCGACGCCGAGCACGCGCTCGATCCCGGCTACGCCCGCAAGCTGGGCGTCGATGTGGACGAGCTGCTGATCTCGCAGCCCGACGCCGGCGAGCAGGCGCTGGAGATCACCGACACCCTCGTCCGCTCTGGCGCCATCGACGTGCTGGTGGTGGACAGTGTCGCGGCCCTGGTGCCGCGCGCCGAGCTGGAAGGCGAGATGGGCGACAGCCATGTCGGCCTGCATGCCCGCCTGATGAGCCAGGCGCTCCGCAAGCTGACCGGCTCGATCTCCAAGTCGCACACCACGGTCATCTTCATCAACCAGATCCGGTTGAAGATCGGCGTGATGTTCGGCAACCCGGAGACCACCACCGGCGGCAACGCGCTGAAGTTCTACGCCTCCGTCCGGCTGGACATCCGCCGTATCGGCGCGATCAAGGACCGCGAGAACGTCGTCGGCAACCAGACCCGCGTCAAGGTCGTCAAGAACAAGATGGCCCCGCCGTTCCGCGTGGTCGAGTTCGACATCATGTACGGCGAGGGCGTCTCCAAGGTCGGCGAACTGCTCGACCTGGGCGTCCAGGCCAACGTGGTGGAGAAGTCGGGCTCGTGGTTCAGCTACGAAGGCCAGCGCATCGGCCAGGGCCGTGAGAACGCCAAGACGTTCCTGCGCCAGCACGCCGAGATCGCGGAATCGATCGAAGGTAAGATCCGCGCCAACGCCGGGCTCGTCGCCAACGCGATGATGGGCACGCCGGAGTCCGACGCCGAGGCCAGCACCCCGGATTGATCGTCGCCAACGCGGTGGCGGTTCGATGAGCCGCGCGGTCCTCTAGGGTCGCGCGGCTTTTTCAATTGAGTTTTTCCAGGGGAGGCACCTCTCAGGGCATCGGTGGACAGGCGCCCGGTCCGCACGCTACAAACAGGGAAAGTCCGTGTCGGCCGAAACCTTTCGATCAGCCGAAACCGTTGATCAGGGGGCCGCACCAACCCGCGTCCTGGGAACCGAGCGCCATCATGCAGACCGCCAACGACATCCGCGCCACCTTCCTGAACTATTTCGCCAGCCAGGGTCACCAGATCGTCGAGTCGAGCCCGCTGGTGCCGCGCAACGACCCGACGCTGATGTTCACCAACGCCGGCATGGTGCAGTTCAAGAACGTCTTCACCGGCGCCGAGACGCGACCCTATTCGCGGGCGACCACCAGCCAGAAATGCGTGCGCGCCGGCGGCAAGCACAATGACCTGGACAATGTCGGCTATACCGCCCGGCACCACACCTTCTTCGAGATGCTCGGCAATTTCTCGTTCGGCGACTACTTCAAGGAAGGCGCCATCGAGCACGCCTGGAACCTGATCACGAAGGAGTACGGGCTGGCGCCGGACAAGCTGCTGGTGACGGTCCACTCCTCCGACGAGGACGCTGCGGCGCTGTGGCGGAAGATCGCGGGCCTCGACGACAGCCGGATCATCCGCATCCCGACCGACGACAATTTCTGGCGGATGGGCGACACCGGTCCGTGCGGCCCGTGCTCCGAGATCTTCTACGATCATGGTCCGCAGGTGGCCGGCGGCCCGCCCGGCAGCGCCGACCAGGATGGCGACCGGTTCATCGAGATCTGGAACCTCGTCTTCATGCAGTACGAGCAGCTCTCGCCCGACAGGCGGATCGAGTTGCCCAAGCCGTCGATCGACACCGGCATGGGGCTGGAGCGCTTGGCCGCCGTCCTGCAGGGCAAGCACGACAACTACGACATCGACCTGCTGCGAGCGCTGATCCTGGCGTCGGCCGACGCCACCAAGGTCGCGGCCGACGGACCGCACGCGGTGTCTCACCGGGTCATCGCCGACCACCTGCGCTCGACCTCGTTCCTGATCGCCGACGGCGTGCTGCCCTCCAACGAGGGCCGCGGCTACGTGCTGCGCCGGATCATGCGCCGCGCCATGCGCCACGCCCACATCATCGGCTGCAAGGAGCCGCTGATGTTCCGGCTGGTGCCAGCGCTGGTCCAGATGATGGGCGCGCAGTATCCCGAACTGGTCCGGGCGCAGCCGCTGATCACCGAGACGCTGAAGCTGGAGGAGACACGCTTCAAGCAGACGCTGGAGCGCGGCCTCCGCCTGCTCGACGAGGAGACCGCCAATATCCCCGAGGGCGGCTCGCTGCCGGGCGAGACCGCGTTCAAGCTCTACGACACCTTCGGCTTCCCGGTCGACCTGACGCAGGACGTGCTGCGCGGCCGCAACCGCACGGTCGACATCGACGGCTTCAATCAGGCCATGGGGCGCCAGAAGGCGGAGGCGCGCAAGGCCTGGGCCGGATCCGGCGAGGCCGCGACGGAGACCCTGTGGTTCGAACTGCGCGACGAGCTGGGCGCCACCGAGTTCCTGGGCTACGACACCGAGGTGGCCGAGGGCAAGGTCCTCGCCCTGATCGCGGACGGCAAGCGGGTCGAGCGGGCCGAGGCCGGCGCCGATGTCCAGGTGATCGTCAACCAGACGCCGTTCTATGGCGAGTCCGGTGGTCAGGTCGGCGACAGCGGCGTGATGTTCACGCCGGAGGGCGCCGAGGTGCCGGTATCCGACACGCAGAAGAAGCTGGGCGCCCTCTGGGTCCATGTCGCCAAGGTCGCCAAGGGGACGCTGGCGGTCGGCGACGTGGTCGAGCTGCGGGTCGACACCGCGCGCCGCTCCGCGATCCGCGCCAACCACTCCGCCACCCATCTGCTGCACGAGGCGCTGCGCCGCCGGCTGGGCGACCATGTCACCCAGAAGGGCTCGCTGGTGGCGCCCGAGCGCCTGCGCTTCGACATCAGCCAGCCGATCGGCCTGACCGCCGAGGACATCGCCGTGGTCGAGGCCGAGGTCAACCGGCGGGTGCTGGGCAACAGCGATGTCGTGACCCGGCTGATGAGCCCGCAGGAGGCGGTCGGCCTGGGCGCCATGGCGCTGTTCGGCGAGAAATACGGCGACGAGGTCCGCGTCGTCTCGATGGGCGGGCGCGACCCGGACGCCAGCAAGGAGTTCTCGATCGAGCTGTGCGGCGGCACCCATGTCCGCCGCACCGGCGACATCGGCCTGTTCAAGATCGTCGGCGAGGGTGCCGTGGCGGCCGGCGTCCGCCGCGTCGAGGCGCTGACCGGATACGGCGCCGCGACCTACCTCAACGAGCAGGAACACCTGCTGCACCAGACCGCCGCCGCCCTCAAGGCGACCCCGGCGGAGGTGCCGGCGCGGGTCGCGGCCTTGGTCGACGAGCGGCGCAAGCTGGAGCGGGAGTTGACCGATCTGCGCCGCCAAGTCGCCATGGGCGGTGGCTCCGGCCCGGCCGGTGGCGGTGAGAAGGACGTGGCGGGCGTCAAGTTCGCGGCGCGGGTGCTGGACGGCATGCCCGCCAAGGACTTGAAGCCGATGGCCGACGAGATGAAGAAGCAGGTTGGTTCCGGCGTGGTGGCGCTGGTCGCGGTCAACGACGGCAAGGCCTCGCTGGTCGTCGCCGTGACCGAGGACCTGACCGGCCGCTTCAGCGCGGTCGAACTGGTGAAGGCGGGCGCCGCGGCGCTGGGCGGCAAGGGCGGTGGTGGCCGTCCCGACATGGCGCAGGCGGGCGGTCCCGACGGCGCCAACGCCCACGACGCGGTGGCGGCGATCGAAGCGGCGATGGAAGGGGCGGTCTGACGCATGAAGAAGTTCACCGGTACCGAGAACTACGTCGCCACCGAGGACCTTCGGGTCGCGGTCAACGCGGCGGTGGCGCTTCAGCGTCCCCTGCTGGTCAAGGGGGAACCCGGTACCGGCAAGACCATCCTGGCGGAGGAGATCGCCCGCGCGCTGGACCGTCCCCTGATCCAGTGGCACATCAAGTCTACCACAAAGGCCCAGCAGGGCCTGTACGAGTACGACGCGGTCAGCCGCCTGCGCGACAGCCAGCTGGGCGACGAGCGGGTCCGGGATATCGGGAACTACATCGTCAAGGGCAAGCTGTGGGAAGCGTTCGACGCGCCCGAGGCCCCCGTGCTGCTGATCGACGAGATCGACAAGGCGGACATCGAGTTTCCGAACGACCTGCTGCTTGAACTCGACCGGATGGAGTTCTTCGTCTACGAGACCCGGCAGGTGATCAAGGCGCGCCAGCGGCCCGTCGTGATCATCACCTCGAACAACGAGAAGGAGTTGCCGGACGCCTTCCTGCGCCGCTGCTTCTTCCACTACATCCGCTTTCCCGATCCCGAGACGATGGCCCACATCGTCGAGGTCCATTACCCCAACCTCAAGGGCGACCTGCTGCGGGACGCGCTCACGCTGTTCTACGAGGTCCGTGAGACGCCGGGCCTCAAGAAGAAGCCGAGCACCTCCGAACTGCTGGACTGGATCAAGCTGCTGATGGTCGAGGACGTGTCGCCCGAGACGCTCCGCACCCATGACAACAAGAAGCTGATCCCGCCCCTCCACGGCGCCCTGCTGAAGAATGAGCAGGACGTTCACCTGTTCGAACGCTTGGCGTTCCTCAGCCGGCGCGAACGCGGTGGTGACTGACTGGGATACCCCTAAAGTTGGTGACCAACACGGGGGTGACGGGTAGTATGTCTCGGAGATCGCTATCGGAAGAAGCCCGCGACATGAAACAGCCCGATGACGCGCTGACCATCCTCCAGCGTTTGGAACCCGCCCTCAGCCGGATCCTTGATGAAATGGCCGGCATGAAGGGCGAAATGACCGGCATGAGGGGTGAGATGACCCGCATGGGCGCCGAACAGACCCGCGTCGCGCAGGTACTGGAAAGGCTCGAGGACCGGATGACGGCCGCCGAGGAACGCGCGAAGCGCTATGACGGCATACTCGACGTCGCGGAACTTCGCGGCCGTGTCGAGGAGATCAGCCGGCGCATGCCGACCAGCCTCGCCTATGTGCCGGCACTGGCCCGCGCCGAAGTGGGGAAATAAGGGCGGAACTCCGTCCCCTATCCATGGCACTATGGCGGCCCTGACGTTTTACCGCGCGCGGCACCCGGACGAGCCATGTTCACCAACTTCTTCTATGAACTGCGCAAGGCGCAGGTTCCGGTCTCCCTCAAGGAATATCTGATGCTGATGCAGGCAATGCGCGAAGGCGTCGCCGAGTACAGCGTCGATGACTTCTATTATCTCTCCCGCACCTGTCTCGTTAAGGACGAACGTAACCTGGATCGGTTCGATCAGGTCTTCGGCCACGTCTTCAAGGGCCTGGAGAACACCGGAGATGGCACCGACCCCGTCACCGCCGAGATCCCCGAGGAGTGGCTGAGGAAGCTCGCCGAGAAGTACCTGACCGAGGAGGAGAAGCGGGAAATCCAGGCGCTGGGCGGTTGGGACAAGCTGATGGAGACCTTGGCGCAACGGTTGGCGGAACAGCAGGGGCGCCATCAAGGCGGCTCCAAGTGGATTGGTACCGCCGGCACCTCGCCGTTCGGCGCCTATGGCTACAATCCCGAGGGTGTCCGCATCGGCCAGGACAAGAGCCGCCATCGCCGCGCCGTCAAGGTTTGGGACAAACGCGAGTTCAAGAACCTGGACGACACGGTCGAGTTGGGCACCCGCAACATCAAGGTGGCGCTCCGCCGGCTGCGCAAGTTCGCCCGCGATGGCGCGGCGGAGGAACTGGACCTTCCCGACACGATCCGCTCGACCGCCCGCAACGCCGGCACGCTCGACCTCAAGATGGTCCGGGAGCGGCACAATAGCGTCAAGGTGCTGCTGTTCCTCGATATCGGCGGTTCGATGGACGATCACATCCGGATCTGCGAGGAGCTGTTCTCGGCCGCGCGAGGCGAGTTCAAGCACCTGGAATACTTCTACTTCCACAACTGCGTCTACGAGGGCGTCTGGCGCGACAACCGCAGGCGCCACACCGAACGCATGTCCACGCTCGACGTGCTGCACACCTATGGGGCGGACTACAAGCTGGTCTTCGTCGGCGACGCCGCCATGAGCCCCTACGAGATCGTCTATCCCGGAGGCAGCGTCGAGCACTGGAACGAGGAGGCGGGGCAAGTCTGGCTTCAGCGCCTGCTGTCCACCTACAACCGCTCCGTCTGGTTCAATCCCGCGCCGGAACGCCACTGGGGCTATACCGAGAGCACCCGGATCCTACAGCGGCTGATGGGCGGACGCATGTATCCCCTGACGCTGGATGGCTTGGACGCGGGGATGCGCGAGCTGAGCCGGTGATTGGGGGCCGGTGATGGATCGGTGGCGTGTCTGGGAGGTCACGGTGTCGAGCTGTTTTGTTTGTCGAAGGTCGGTGGGGGGGGCGGAATTTTTCGGTCGGGTGCCGGCGGAGCGAACCTCGCCTGGGACGAAAACCGGATCGCGGCGATCGGACAGCTTCGCGACTTCTCCTGTATTCCCTTGGAATGATTGGGTAATATGCGCTTCATCAAGTCAATCCGGGACAAGCGGCCAACGCTTTCAACCCTTGGGAAGACTTGACCGCCCCTGGGAAATAAACAAAGGATTTACCACCTTCGCATATAATTGTAACAGCAACCCTCTAGGCATGGGCAAGCTTATCTGGTAGCTTGTTTCCGCGTCGGCACTAGATATAGGTTTTTATGGAAAGCGGCACGCCATATGCGGCCCACCATACTCCTGTCGGCAACAAATAATAGGGACCCGGATGAGTGGAGACGGCACAATGAGTTGGACTGACGAACGGGTGGAACGCCTGAAGCAACTCTGGGGTCAGGGGATGAGCGCGAGCGAGATCGCGGATACCCTTGGTGATGTCACCCGCAACGCCGTGATCGGCAAGGCCCATCGCCTTGGCCTTTCGGGTCGGCCCTCCCCGATCAAGAAGAAGCCGTCACGCGGCGCCACGATCCTCGCCCTGACCGAGCGCATGTGCAAGTGGCCGGTCGGCGATCCCAAGCACGCCGACTTCCACTTCTGCGGCAAGACCGCCCAGCCTGGCATGCCCTATTGCGCCGAGCACGCCGCGATCGCCTACCAGCCCAGTTCGAAGAAGCGCGACGACGACCGCGAACGCAAGGTCGGCGCCGCCTGATCCCACATCCGTGGACCCAACGAAAGCCCGCCGGCCCTGTCGGCGGGCTTTTTTTTGCCCGGCTTCCCGGTTTCAACTTTCGTCATCCGAATCGCGCGGCATTTCGGCAAACAAAAAGGGGCACCGCGAGGTGCCCCTTCCGTGGTCCGCTCATCCCCGTCGGGAAGGAGCGGACCGAAGTCGCTTGAGAACCGCTCGATTATTGGAAGCGGATCTCGGCGCGACGGTTCGACGGCTCACGCACGCCGTCGCCGGTCGCGATCAGCGGCTGGCTCTCGCCGACGCCGCGGGTCGTGATCTGCGTCGACGGGACGCCACGCTGCACCAGGGCCTCACGCACGGCGGTGGCGCGACGCTCCGACAAACGCTGGTTGTAGGCCGGCGAGCCCGAGGTGTCGGTGTGGCCGAGCACGTTCAGGCGGGCGGCGTTGGTCCGGCGGGCATCGGTGACGACCGTGTTCAGGATGTCCTGAGCGGCCGGCGTGATGGCCGACTTGTCGAAGTCGAAGAACACGAAGTACACGGCGTTCGCCAGCGGAGCGGCGGGCGGAACGGCCGCGGCCGGAGCGGCGGCGGCTGCCGGAGGCGGCGGGCAGTCATAGCTTCCGGCGTGGAGAACGGCGGTGTTGTTGGCCGCGATCACGGGCTTGCCGGTGGAGTCGACCACCGTGTTGCACTTTTCCGAGACGCTTTGAGCCAGTACGCTGGCGGGCGCAACGACCGACATCGCCAGGAACGCAAAGACGCCCGAGGCAGCGATTTGATTAAGGCGCACGACCTTCTCCCTTGAGCTGAATTGGTGCATCAACGTAACGCGTACACGCGAGAGTCCAATGCTGAAAACACATACGGCGCGGGCACGGTTCCTATCCGATCCGAAGAACGGAGGCTAGTCCGTAACATCCAGAACGAGGAGTAACCTGCCGAAAACAAACGTTTTCCACAAGCTTCGCGGACAGACCCACAGGATCGGCTCGACCGTACAAACGACACAACAGCGGGGTAATCACGGCTCGCGCCACCCATGCCCCGCCCCATAATCACATAATCGAGCGATAGATCAAATCACTAAACACTGGTTAATAATCCAAGTCACCATGTTTGATCCGTACCAGCTCTCCTTTGGATAGGGAGAGTAGTAGGACGGCGATCAGCTCATGCATGATCACGGTATGGTGATTATCAGAGTCACGCATGTACTGCCGTAATCCATCCCGAACCTTGTGAACACCAGTGACGTCGATGAGTATATCGATATCTTCGCCAAGACGGGCGAGATCCATGAAATCGCCATAGGTCCTGACACCTTTCGACTGTGCCAATACAATGCCTGGAGCCTTGTCATCCAAGTCCGCGATCCCGACAATCTTGACGAAGTCCGCTGAAAGCAGCTGTTCCAGCAGTGGTGCGCCGGTTTCACCTGCCCCGACAATCGCGATTCTGATCTTGTGTGGCATCTTTGCAATTCCTCTGCACGGCGGACACATATATCCCGCCGGTATCACCGCGCGTCCGGCTTACACCATATCGCGAGAACTTGCCTAGATTTACCCGTCAAGCACAAAAAAGCAACCCCGCCCGAACGAATCGGGCGGGGTCGCCTTTGAACGAAGGTCTTGGGGCGAGCGGATCAGGCCGCTTCGGCCATCGCCTTGGTCAGGTTCTCGTCGAGCTTGTCGAGGAACTGCTTGGTCGTCAGCCAAGGCTGTTCCGGACCGATCAGGATCGCGAGATCCTTGGTCATGAAGCCGGCCTCGACCGTGTCGACGCACACCTTCTCCAGGGTCTCGGCGAACCGGGTGACCTCGGGGGTGTTGTCGAACCGGCCACGATAGGCCAAGCCCTGCGTCCAGGCGAAGATGGACGCGATCGGGTTCGTCGAAGTCTCGCGGCCCTTCTGGTGCTCGCGGTAATGGCGGGTCACGGTGCCGTGCGCCGCCTCGGCCTCGACCGTCTTGCCATCGGGGCTCAGCAGCACGGAGGTCATCAGGCCCAGGGAGCCGAAGCCCTGCGCCACGGTGTCGGATTGGACATCGCCGTCGTAGTTCTTGCAGGCCCAGACGAAACCGCCGTCCCACTTCATGACGCTGGCGACCATGTCGTCGATCAGCCGGTGCTCGTAGGTCAGGCCCTGCTTCTTGAACTCCTCCGCGAACTCCGCCTCGAAGACCTCCTCGAACAGGTTCTTGAAGCGGCCGTCATAGACCTTCAGGATCGTGTTCTTGGTCGACAGGTAGACCGGCAGCTTGCGCGACAAGCCATAGTTCATGCAGGCGCGGGCGAAGCCGCGGATGCTTTCGTCCAGATTGTACATGCCCATCGCCACGCCGGCTTCCGGGAACTGGAAGACGTCGTAGGTGACCGGATCGCCGCCGCCATCGGGCGTGAACGTCATGGTCAGCTTGCCGGGGCCGGGAACCTGGAAGTCGGTCGCGCGGTACTGGTCGCCGAACGCGTGGCGGCCGATGATCAGCGGCTTGGTCCAGCCGGGCACCAGACGGGGAACGTTCGAGCAGATGATCGGCTCGCGGAAGACGGTGCCGCCCAGGATGTTGCGGATCGTGCCGTTGGGCGACTTCCACATCTTCTTGAGGTCGAACTCCTTGACGCGCGCCTCGTCCGGGGTGATCGTCGCGCATTTGACGCCGACGCCGTATTGCTGGATGGCGTTCGCCGCGTCTACGGTGACCTGATCCCCGGTCTTGTCGCGGCTCTCCATGCCCAGATCGTAGTATTTCAGCTCGATGTCGAGATAGGGCAGGATCAGCTTCTCTTTGATGAACTGCCAGATGATCCGTGTCATCTCGTCGCCGTCGAGTTCGACGACCGGGTTAGCGACCTTGATCTTTGCCATGTGTGATTCTCCCGGTTGGAGCGGGTAGTGTGTGATTCTTGGGCGCCCTGGATACCGCCGTGGACTGGCGGTTCAGGAGACGTCGCGCGGCGTGCCAGAAGTTTGGACGGCGCGACTTATAGCACCGTCCCCCCGTCATAAGAAGACGCACTTGGCGAGAGCGCGCGCAGGTCGCAGGCGGGCTTCCGGCGGGGAACCCGTCAGGCGCCCGGCGAGGGCGTCAAAGCCACTTGGTCTCGGGATCGATCGTCGGCTCCGGCTGCGCCGACAGGGCCGGCAGCACGTCCTCCACCCGCGTCACGACGGTGAACAGCTTGCGGTGGGCCGGTTGGGCGAAGCCCTCGGCGATCATGTGGTCGAGCAACTCCTCCAGCGGGTTCCAATAGCCGTCGATGTTGACGACGACGACCGGCTTGTCGTGCAGGCGCAGTTGCTTCCACGTCAGGATCTCGAACGTCTCGTCCAGCGTGCCCAGTCCGCCGGGCAGGATCACGAAAGCGTCGGACCGCTCGACCATCATGTTCTTGCGGGTATGCATGCTGTCGACGACCAGCAACTCGGTCAGGCCGGTGTGCTCGACCTCCAGCACCTGGATATGCTCGGGGATGATGCCGACGACCGACCCGCCTGCCGCCAGCGTCGCGTCGGCGACGATTCCCATCAGGCCGACCCTGCCGCCGCCATAGACCAGCTGGTGGCCCTTCCTTCCCAGTTCCGTGCCAAGCTCGTGGGCGGCGTCCTTATAGGTGTCGCTCACCCGGCTGGACGAGCCGCAATAGACGCAAATCGAAAATAGGTCCTTCATTCCATCACCTTTGCGGACCGCGGCGGCCGGGCCGCGACTGGCGGCTGCCACCAACGGTCGATCCGTCCGTGCCGCCAAGCTTCTCACGATGGGGCCCCAACCGCCAGTCCCTCACCGGCGGTCCCGGCCCAACCTTCGATTCCAAGGGACCTCGACACGCCATGGCGGCCAATGACGGGTCATGATTCCGGCTGATGCGATATCGGCTATTGACTTAACTTCTATGCATCCTGATCTAGACCGAATAGAATGCGTGTCGGACGACGGACAGAAGGTTCGGAGAGCGGCAAGCGGGGCAACCGTGAAAAGAGCGCTCATCATAGGTGGCATCGGCGTGGGCCTGCTGGGCGCCGCGACGGGTTTGACGTGGCTCGACCGGAACGACGGTCCGGTGATCGGAGCGGTTTCGTCCGTCGCGACCAGCGCGCGGGAACCGGTGTCACCGCCGGCACCTTCGCAGGCGGCCCAGGTGCCCCTCCAATCGGCTTCCGAATCATCGCTCGCCTCCATCGATCCGCGCGGTGAGACGGCACTGGCCGCCACCGCGCCAGCTCCGGAGCTCAAGGCCGGATCGTCGCCCGGCTTCGATGTCGTCCGTGTCAGTCCGCAGGGTAACGCGGTCATCGCCGGACGGGCCCAGCCGCATTCCACCGTCACGGTCCTTGATGGCGTCAAGGTGATTGGCGAAACCGTCGCCAACCAGCGCGGCGAGTGGGTGCTGCTGCCGGACGAAGCGCTGAAGCCGGGTGGCCGCGAACTCAGCCTATCGGCTCGGGCACCGGCGGCGGCGGAGCCGGTGCGGTCCGACGACGTGGTCGTGCTGGTGCTGCCGGAACCCGCCCACGACCTCGCCGGCCGTCCGTCTCCCGACCGGTCCGGCGCGCTGGCGCTGGCGGTCCCCCGCGACGGGGCGGGCGTCTCGGCGGTGCTTCAGGCGCCGCCGGCGCCGATGCCGGGAACGGGAAGGCGTCCCGACGACCGCGTCGGCATGGCGCCGCCACCACCCGGCGGCGTCACGGTCGACATCGTCGATTATGGGGTGGACGGACAGGTCAACATCGGTGGCCGCGCGCCGGCCCGGTGCCGGGTGCAGGTCTATCTCGACAATATCCTGATCGGCCACGCCATCGCGGCCGCGGACGGCCGCTGGGCGCTGACACCGGACCAGCCCGTGCGGTCCGGCCGCTACGCGCTGCGCGCCGACCAAGTGGCCGAGGACGGGCGGGTGGCGGCGCGCGCCGAGATCCCGTTCCAGATGGCGGAGCACAATCCAATCCTGGCGGCGGGCCAAACCGTGGTGGTGCAGCCGGGACATAGCCTGTGGCGGATCGCGCGCCGGACCTATGGTACAGGCATCCGGTTCAGCCAGATCTACGAGGCCAACCTGGATCAGATCCGCGACCCGGACCTGATCTATCCAGGCCAGATCTTCGGCGTGCCCCGGACCAACTGAACCGGCCCAACTGAACCTGCCGCGTCACAGGTGATCGGCGAGGATTCGCAAGTACGGCCTGACTTCCTGGAGGAACATCAGCGTCTCTTGGACGAGGCCGGTCACGTCGATGTGCTCATCGACCCGCGATTCGCCGATAACCAGGATCTTCTGGCCTTCGTCGATCACGAAGCAGGACCGTTCCAGATGCCGCGAGGCGCGCAGGATCGCCAGCACGTCGCGGCGCGCCCGCGGCGATTGCGCCGTGTAGGGCACCCAGCCGATCTCCGCCCAGATGCGGAACCGGGTGCCAAAGCCGAACTCGGCGCCCAGTGGGGTGGTGGAGATGTGGAACATCAGGTCATCCAGCACGAACCGCTGGTTGGAGGGGGAGGGCGCCGCCGCGATGCCCAGCAGCCCGTCCGAGTTGACGTGGACGGTCCCCAGCCTCAAGGGCAGCGCCGCCTGGGAGACTTCGGCGATTGCCTGCATGTTTCGCGCGCTCCGGAATGGATGGTGTGGACCGCGCGAGGCGCCGTCGCCAGCGGCCACAATCGCGTTTTTCGGCTTAAAATCGGGTAAAGACAGACCGCCGCACGGTTGAAGTGGTTTGCATGTCCGCTCCGGTGCCATAAGTATCGGGGTCCGGCCAACCCGCCACCAGCCCATCCGTCGGCGGCCCACTGGCCGCCGGCCCACTCGCAGGAATCAGCCTTCGACCATGTCCGCACTGCAATCCGTCGTCGTTCCGATCAACCGAGCCGGTTGGCCGTTCATCGCGCTCTTCGCTGCGGCCACCGCCGTCCTGGCCTACATTTCCCAGCCTCTCGGCTGGATCGGGGCGCTGCTGACCGCGTGGTGCGTCTATTTCTTCCGCGATCCCGACCGCGTGGTGCCGACCCGGCCCGGACTGCTGGTCAGCCCGGCCGATGGGACCGTTCAGATGATCGTACCGGCGGTCCCACCGCCCGAATTGGGCATGGGCGAACAGGCGCGCCTGCGGGTCAGCATCTTCCTCAACGTCTTCAACGTCCACGTCAACCGCACCCCGGCGGCTGGCACGGTGGAGGCGGCGGCCTACCACAAGGGCAAGTTCCTCAACGCGGCGCTGGACAAGGCGAGCGAGGAGAACGAGCGGATGGCGATCCGGCTGCGGCTGGAGGATGGACGGGAGATCGCCTTCGTCCAGATCGCCGGCCTCGTCGCGCGGCGCATCATCTGCCATCTCAAGCCCGGCCAGACGGTGACCGCGGGCGAACGCTATGGCCTGATCCGCTTCGGCAGCCGGACCGACATCTACCTGCCCGACGGCGTCCAGCCCAAGGTGATCGTCGGCCAGACCACGATCGGGGGAGAGACGATCATCGCCGACCTCGAGTCGACCGAACCGGCCCGGCTAGGGGAGGTCCGCTGACATGAACACGCGCGCCGAACGCCTCCGCCGCCGCGGCAACCGTCCGCCCCGCCTGCGCGGCCTGTCGATCAACAGGCTGCTGCCCAACATGCTGACCATGCTGGCGCTGTGCGCCGGCGTCACCGCCATGCGCTTCGCGATCCAGGGACGGTTCGAGGCGGCGGTATTCTCGGTGATGATCGCCGCCGTGTTCGACGCGCTGGACGGCAGGATCGCCCGCCTGCTGAACGGTCAGAGCCGGTTCGGCGAGGAGTTGGATAGCCTGTCCGATGTCGTCAGCTTCGGCGTCGCCCCCGCCATCACGCTCTATCTCTGGGTGCTGGCCGGCGCCGGGACGCCGGGTTGGCTGGCCGTGCTGACGTTCAGCGTCTGCGCCGCCCTGCGGCTGGCCCGGTTCAACAGCAAGCTTGGCGACAGCGACCTGCCGCCCTACGCCTACAACTACTTCACGGGCGTGCCGGCCCCCGCCGCCGCTGGTCTGGTGCTGTTGCCGCTGGTGATCTCGTTCGAGGCGGGGCCGACGGTGTTCGGCCATCCGTTTTTCGTGGGGCTATGGGCGGTGGTGATCGCGCTGCTGATGGTCAGCCAATGGCCGACCTTCTCGTTCAAGGGCATCCGGGTTCCGCAGAAATACGTCATCCCGCTGCTCGCCGCCGTCGGCATCATCGCGGCGATGCTGGTCAGCACTCCCTGGCTGACCTTGGCGATGATCGGCATCGCCTATCTGATCAGCCTGCCGTTCAGCTTCCGACAGTACCGCCGCCTGCGGCATGAGGCGGAACTGCTGCACGCGGAGGCCCAAGGCGGGACGGGGCGGGAGCCCGACCGGGAGTCGGGCGATCCCATCCTTCCCTGATCGCCATCCCTGATCGACAGCCATGCTCGACGCCCGCCTGCGCCCGCTGATCGATCCGCCGCTCAACCGGATCGGCGCCGCGCTGGCCCGGCGTGGCGTCGGCGCGGATGCCGTGACGCTGGCGGGTTTCCTGGTCGGCGCCGCGTCCTTTCCCGCCCTGGCGCTGGGGGCATATGGCACCGCCCTGGTCCTGATCCTGCTGAACCGGGTCATGGACGGCCTGGATGGCGCCGTGGCGCGGCACGCGGGTGCCACCGACTTCGGTGGATACCTGGATATCGTCTGCGATTTCCTGTTCTACTCGGGCGTGGTCTTCTTCGTCGCGGTGGGACGGCCGGAGGACGCGTTGCCGGCCGCGTTCCTGATCTTCAGCTTCGTCGGCACCGGCTCGTCGTTCCTCGCCTACGCGATCATGGCCGCCAAACGTGGCATCACCACCGAGATCCGGGGAGCCAAGTCATTGTATTACCTTGGCGGGATCACCGAAGGCGCCGAAACCATTGCCCTGTTCGTCGTGATCTGCCTATTCCCCACCGCCTTCGCGCCCCTGGCTTGGGTCTTCGGCGCACTATGCTGGCTGACCACCGCCGCACGCGTCGCGGCGGCGTCCCGGACATTCGGGACCTGATCGGATCAAGGCATCAGCCGGCGACGCAGGTATAGGCCGACACCTTGCTGTTCCGGGACTCGTTCTCGTACCGCTCGACCACCGAGGCGCCACGGCCCCACTGCCGGCAGATGCCCTCGGCCTCGGTGTCGATCGCCAGATCGGATCGGCCATCGGCCGGATGAGTGATCGTCACGGCCGCCGGCAGGCGCACCGGTTGATCGGGGGTGGAGCAGGCGGATAGGGCCAAGGGCAAGGCCAGGATCACGGGCAGGGCGGTAGCCAATCGGTTGGCCATGGGTCAGGCCCCTTCGCCGAACGACTCGCCGGCGACCTCGACCAGATCGCCCCGCCGCTCCAAGGCGTCGACCACTTCCCGCCAGTGCTGGCCGGCGCCGAGATCCAGCGTCACGGTCGTCAGACCGTCCTCGCCGGAATGGCTGCCGGTCGCGCCGACCTGTCCGAAGCGTTCGCCGATGTCCTTTAGGACGGAACCTTCGAGCCCTTCGTCGCGCTCGCCCTCATAACTGTAGATGATCCTCATCACCCTCTCTCCCGATCTTGTCTCCGGTGCGCTCCGGTAAACGCCTCAGGAGCCGATTCGGCCGCTATTCGCGAGATGGACCCCGGCCCCTATTCGCGAGATGGACCCCGGCCCCTATTCGCGGCCATGGACCTCGGCCGGCGGACTGGTCGCCTCGACTGCCGTGAAGGCTTCCAAGATCTTGTAGGTGTGGCTGGCGCCTTTCGGGACGACCCAGCTGTCACCGGCCTCCAGCTTGACCATTTGGCCCTCGATGTGGAGTTCGGCGCTGCCGGACACGACATAGCCGACGGTCTCGTACTCGCGGGTGGTCGCCGGCTTGGCGTCGGCGGGCTGTTCATCCTGCCAGAGGCGCATCGACAGGCTTTTGCCGGATGCCAGATATTTCTGACCCTGTTCCCCTTTGGGCGAGTGGGCGGAGGCGACTTTCGTCACGGTGGTGTCGGCCATGGGATTCTCCTGGGGTGTTACCGGTCGAGCCGGTCAACCTTGATCGTCTCCCCCAACATGACCCGCCCGATGTGGTTCCCCTCACCCGACCGTGACGCGGTCGAAGTCGGCGGCGACGTGGACATTGCCGAACCCGGCCCTGGCCTCCCGTTCCACCGCGCCCGCCGGATAGCGGGGGGATTGGTGGTTCAGCCATAGCTCGCCGACACCGGCGTCCCGGGCCAGCGCGGTCGCTTGGCCCACCGTCAGGTGGCTGCGCGCCTTGGCCTTGTCGCGGTCCTGGTCCAGGAAGGTCGCCTCGATCACCAGCAGGTCGACGCCCCTTACGTGTTCCAGCAGGTCGTCGGTGCTCTCGGTGTCGCCGACCACCGCCACCCTGCGGCCGATCCGCTCGGACCCCATCACCTCCTCTGGCTCGACCCGCCTGCCGTCCGGCAGGGTGACCGCCTCACCATGGGCCAGCCGGCCACGCTCCCCACCGGCCGGTACGCCCAGCGCGTCGAGTCGTTCGGCGATCAGATGCCTGCGCGGCGTCTCCTCGAACAGGAAGCCGAAACAGTCGGGCGCGGCATGCCGGACCGGAAAAGCCGAAACGGTCAGTTCCGGTCCCGTGACGAACGGTCCGGGCGCCAGCTCGCGCCACTCCAGCGCCAAACGCGGTGAGGCGTCTGGCCACACGACATCCTCCAGCAGCCGGCGGGCCAGCCGCAAGGGGGCGGGGCCAGCGTGGATCGCCAGCCGCTCGGTGGCGCGCCATAGGTTCAGCGTGCCGGCCAGACCACCCAATCCCAGCAGGTGGTCCAGATGCCCGTGGGTCAGCAGGATGGTGTCCAGCCGTCGGAATCCCAGCCCGCTCGCCATCAACTGGCGTTGGGTGCCTTCGCCGCAATCGATCATGAAACGCTGCCGGCCGTGTTCCACCAGTAGGGAGGAGAGGCCGCGGCTGGTGGAGGGAACGCTGGCCGCGGTGCCCAGGAATGTGATCTCGAACATGGCGGCAAGTTTAGCATACCCCGCGCGCGGTTGCGCCGGTCCCGCCGCTCCCCCACAATCACGGCGGTCACGAGCAACGGTGACGGGACGGTCGCGCCGACATCCTTCGCGGATGACGCGGCCGGAAAGACGACGGAGGACGGTGATTCATTCCTGGTGCGTGATCCTGCTGATCTGCGCGGTGTTCGGCATCGGTGGATTCGAATTCGTGCTGAGGGAGGCTGGGTTGTGGTCCTCGGCCCCGCTCGAGGGCGCCGGCCTGGTCACGACACTGGTGGCGCCGCCGGCCTTGGCTGGCTTGTTGGCTTTCCGGATGCGGCTCGCCGGGATGCGCCGTCTGCTGGCCGCGCGTTCCGACAGCGAGCACGAGCAGATCGTCATCCGAATCCTGCTGGTCAGCCTGATCCTGGCCTATGTCCTGTCCCTGATCCTGGCGGGCGGCGCCGCCGACCATCTGGTGTGGTCGGTCCTGATCCTGCCGACGGTGTTCGCGGGGGCTTGGCTGCTGCTGGTCCACCTGTTGCTGGAACCGGCGCCCTCCGTGCCGCGCCGGCTGGTCGGCAACCTGCTCGACATGACGATGGTCAGCGCTTTCCTCCAGATCGGCGGCGACATCGCGGCGCCCTGGTACCTGATCTACCTGTGGGTCACCTTCGGCAATGGCTTCCGGTATGGCCCCCGCTTCCTGATGTCGTCGGCGGTGCTGGGCGCCATCGGCTTCGCCTGGGTCATCCACGTCACGCCGTTCTGGCTCGAGATTCCCCATGTCTCCTATGGATTGCTGGCGGCGCTGGTGGTCCTGCCGGCCTATGTCGCCCGCCTGATCCGCCAGCTGACCGAGGCCAAGGTCCAGGCCGAGGCTGCCAACCGGGCCAAGGGCCGCTTCCTGGCGACCGTCAGCCACGAGCTTCGGACGCCGCTGACCGCGATCATCGGCATGGGCGACATGATGATGAACACCCGGCTGGACGGCGAGCAGCGGGAGATGGGCGCCACCATCAACGCGTCGGCCAAGCAACTGCTGTCGCTGATCACCGATGTGCTGGACTTCTCGCAACTGGAGGAAGCCAAGCTCGCCATCGATACCGGTCCGTTCGATCTCCACCGCGTGCTGCACGACACGCGGCTGATGCTGCGCGGGCAGGCCAGGGCGAAGCGGCTGACATTGCGCCTGGCGATCGACTCGGCCGTGCCGCGCCGGGTGATCGGCGATGATCGGCGGCTCCAGCAGGCGCTGACCAACCTGCTCGCCAACGCCGTCAAGTTCACCGAGGACGGCGATGTCACCCTGTCGGTGCGGATGATCAAGGGCGCTCCGGAGCGGGTGGGGGGCCGGGTGGTGCTGGAATTCCGGGTCAGCGACACCGGCATCGGCATCGCCCCCCAGCATTTGGACCGCATCTTCGACCGTTTCACGCAGGCCGAGGACGACATCAACCGGCGCTATGGCGGCACGGGTCTGGGGCTGGCGATCTCGCGCCAATTGATCGAGTTGATGGGCGGCACCATCAGCGTGGCGAGCGAGCTTCATCGGGGTAGCGAGTTCTGGATCACGCTGCCCCTGAACCTGCCTTCCAACCTGGATGGGGCGGAGAGCCCGGTCCGCGCGGCGGCGAGCCTGCCCGTGACGGCGCTGCCGGTGACGGTCGGCGCTCCCGCTCGGGTCACCGCCATCAGGGCCGCCCTCGATTCGGACAGGGGCGGACCGACCGTCGGGGAGACCGGCGGGGAGACCGGCGGCATCACCGATTCGCTGGATGCCGACGCCCTGCTGTCCACGGCGCTCCGCGCGGGCGAAGGCTCTCCCGTCCTGCTGATCCCCGTCGACGCGCTGGA
This sequence comes from Skermanella stibiiresistens SB22, assembly GCF_000576635.1. Classification (GTDB taxonomy): domain Bacteria; phylum Pseudomonadota; class Alphaproteobacteria; order Azospirillales; family Azospirillaceae; genus Skermanella; species Skermanella stibiiresistens. The sequence continues at coordinate 6,540 of NZ_AVFL01000030.1, read as the reverse complement.
CGACCAGACCAACGCCCTGGAAGCTTGGCTGGAAAGCGGCGAGGGGGTGGAGCGCGCCGTCGTGGTGCTGGTGGGAGCCCCGCCGATGGAGGCGGTGCGCCGAGCCCGGGGATGGCGCGCGGAGCTGGTGCTGAGCTGTTCCGACGAGGGCGGGCAGGTGGCGAAGGCGCTGGAGGTCGCGGGGGGATTGGCCGTTATCGCGGCGGGAGCCGCCAATCCCTCGATCCCTCTGGAGCGCCTTGGCCGGCGCTGCCGCATCCTGGTCGCCGAGGACAACGCGATCAACCGGCGGGTGATCGAGAAGATCCTGCAACGGGCCGGACACGACGCCATCTTCGCGTCCGATGGCGACGAGGCGCTCGACCTGCTCGACCGCACCCGATTCGACATCGTGCTGATGGACATGAACATGCCGGCGGTCAGCGGCCTGGATGTCGCCCGAATGTACCGCTTCACCCATACCGACCGGCCGCATCTCCCGATCGTGGCCTTGACGGCGGAAGCGACCGAAGCGGCGCGGCGTCAGTGCGCCGAGGCTGGGATGGACGCCTTCCTGACCAAGCCGGTCGACCCCCAGGCGCTGTTCTCGACCATCGCGCGCCTGGTCGACGCCCATTCGGAACCGGCCGGATCAACCCCGGCGGTTTCTGCCGCGGCCGATCTCCCGCCGCTGGGACCCGTGCTCCCGTCGCTCTCGGATCAAGGCCCCGGCTTCGATGAGCCGAGCATCGACGTGACGGCGCTCGACCGCCTGCGCTCGGTCGATGACGATCCGGCGTTCCTGTCCCAAATCGCCGACGAGTTCGTGCGCGACGCCGAGGAGTTGCTGGGCGAGTTGGAGCACGCCTGGGCGTGCGGCGACCTTCACGCCTTCAAGGACCACGCCCATTCGCTGCGCAGCAGCGCCTCCTATGTCGGTGCCGCGCCCATGGTGCGGATGCTGCTGTCGTGCCGGGATCTGTCGCGGGAGAACCTGACCGACCAGGGATACCGGCGCGTCCGCGATATCCAGGCGGAGTTCGTCCGGGTCCGCGCCAGCCTGAGGGAATTGGCCTAATCGCCGACGGCACCCAGCCGCAAGTCGTCGCCGCCGCCGGTGCGGGCGCGGCGGCGGTCCTGGGCGGCCACCAGCCGCTCCATCATCTTCAAGTCCGAGGCGCCGAGGGTCAGGGCGGTGTCGACCCACAGGTCGGTGATGTCGTTGAGATCCCGCAAGGTGATCGGGTTGACCCGCTGGCGGGCTTGGTAGATGGCGCGGTGGGCGGCGTGGCGGCGGCCGTTCTTGCGGACATAGTCGAGCAGCGCCTCCTCGCCCTCGCCATCCTCCGCCAGCACGTCCACGATGCCCATGTCGAACAGCTCGGCCCCCGTGTGGACCCGGCCGCTCATGATCAGCTTCTCGGCGATGGCGGCGCTGCTGCGGCGGGCCAGGAAGTTGTAGGCGCCCATGCCGGGGAACAGGTTGAACATCACCTCGGGTAGGCCGAACTTGGCGCTCCGCTCGGCCACGATCACATTGCTGGACAGCGCCGCCTCGAAGCCCCCGCCGAGCGCGTCGCCCTGGACCAGGGACATGGTTATGACCGGGAGGTCGAGCGCCATCGAGTTGGCGTGGATCTCGGCGACGCAGGCGCGGGCGTAGGTCGTCAGGGCGTCGCGGTCGCGGCGGCGGATCAGTTCCGCGAACAGCCCGAGATCGCCACCCAGGTTGAAGACGCCCGGCATCCTGGAGCCCAGCACCACGTATTTGACCTGCGGCTCGGTCGCCTCGCCGCGCGACGCCAGCATCTGGCGGACCCGCCGCAGTTCCTGGAGAACGCCGGGCGTGAAGCTCGGGCGGTCGCTGAAGCGGAAACGGCACCAGAAAACCCCGTTCCCTGCGTCGAAGTCGATGTCCAGTTCCCGGAACTGCCGGTCCAGATGCAGCGGAGCCTGTCTCGGTTGCTCCGGCACGACCGCGGTCTTTTCAATCATAACCGAGTTGAGAAGCTGGCCGCTGATCCGCTCAAGCATGACTTTCTCCATCACTTCATAGAATGCAATGTAACAGCCGGATATGATGCCCAAGTGCCAATGTCTTCGCGGGCGCTCGCTCACCCAATATTTGGTGGTACTCCCCTAAGAAACAGTTAATCGTATCTATCGGGTCTAAAGCGGGCTTTGATTTATTGGTGGGGGGGATCTAGATTTACCTCCGTAAGGATTGCCTCGAAACTCGTATCTACGTTCGATAAAGTTTTACGGAGCAAGGATGAACCTGACCTGTGCGTGAGTCGTTCCCCCCATCTCCTTTTGAGGGTTGCCCTGATATGCGAGCGCCCAATGCCATCTGGTCCGAGATCTTGAGGGGACAGTCTTAACGGTGAGTTTCTTAAGGGTTTCCGTATCCGAAACCGGGGTCGCGATCATGGGTGCCGAGGTCTTCATCATCGACGACCGGAGCGTCAATCGGAAGATCCTGACCAAGTTCGCGTCCTCGGTTGGCGACGACATCACCGTGTCCGCCTTTCCCAACCCGGTCGAGGCGCTCGAGGCTTGTTCGCGCACGGTGCCGGATCTCGTCATCACCGATTTCAAGATGCCGTTGATGGATGGCGCCGGCTTCATCCGCGAACTGCGGCGGCAGGCCAGCACCGCCGATGTCCCGGTCATCGTGGTGACGGCCTACGAGGACCACGAGATCCGGCGCGAGGCGTTGGAGGCGGGGGCGACCGACTTCATCCTCAGCCCGGTCGATCCGTGGGAGTTCCAGACCCGCGCCCGCAATCTGCTGAGGTTGCGCGCCCAGCAAGTGGTGATCCACCGCCAGACCGTGCGCGAGAGCGAGGAGCGCTTCCGCCTGCTGGTGGAGGGGGTGCGCGACTACGCCATCGTGATGCTCGATCCGGCCGGTCTGGTGACCAGCTGGAACGCCGGGGCGGAACGGCTGCTGGGGTATTGCGAATCGGAGATCCTGGGGGAGCCCGCCGGCTTGCTCGATCCGGCCGCGGCGACCGGCGCCGACGGTTCCGATCCCGCTCCCGCCGCGATGGGCGCCGGAGGGGGCGCCGGGGTGGGCGCAATGCTGGCCTCGGCCGCCGCCGACGGCAGCGTCCATGGCGAGCACGTCCGCGTCCGCAAGGATGGGTCCCGCTTCCAAGCGGATATCCTGGTCACGGCGATGCGCGACGACGCCGGGGGACTCGCGGGTTTCTCCATGGTCACCCACGACATCACGACCCGCCGCGACATGGAGGCGGCGCTGCGCGACGCGCTGGCGGAGAGCCAGATCCTGCTCCGCGAGCTGCACCACCGCGTCCGCAACAATCTGCAGGTCATCAGCACCGTCCTGTATCTGCAAACCCTGAGCATGCCGGACGACGATCTCAAGCATGGCTTCCGCAGGACGCAGCAGAGGATCGACGGCCTGGGCCTGCTGTTCCGGAATTTGCTGGGGCCGCGACGGATCACCAGCGTCAGGTTCGACGGCTATCTGGTGGATCTCTGCACCAGTCTGGTCCCGAATTTCGACGCGGCCCGGCAACTCCTGCGGGGGGCCGACATCGGATCACTGGCGCTCGAACTGGATTTGGCCGGTCCGCTGGGGCTCCTGATCGGCGAGATCCTGTTCACCGCCGCGGATGACGCCGTACCCAAGGGTGGCCAGACCGAGGGTGGGGCCGATGGCGGTCTCACCGTTCGGATCACCCACGAATCGGGTGGACTGACGCTGGATTTCGAGTTCGACCGCGATCCGGCCACCGGGCCGCCGCGCGTCGGAGGCCGCTATGGCTTGGGTCCAGCCGTCATGGCGGCTTTGGCCGACCAGCTCGAGGCCCGCATCGGATTGGGCGAACGGGATGGCCGCGCCCGTATCTCGCTGACGGTGCCTTCCAGCCTGTTCGAGGCCGCCTGACGCCCAACCCGGGAGTTCAACCCGAGACAGCTTGATTTAGATCAAATGTCATATATTCGTGTTCGTGTATAAGGATGTCCTGATAGCGAAGGGGACAACCAAATGGCGAACCGTGCGGGAAGGACGACGCGGCCCCGACCGGGCGCGAACGGATGTTTGGTGAGGACGAGATCATCGTCAGCAAGACCGACCTCAAGGGCCGGATCACCTATGCCAACTCCGTCTTCCTGAGGATCGCCGGCTACACGGAGGAGGAGGTGCTGGGCCAGCCCCACAGCATGATCCGCCATCCGGCGATGCCGCGCGCGGTGTTCAAGCTGCTATGGGACGCCATCTCCAGCGGTCGCGAGATCTTCGCCTACGTCAAGAACCTGGCCCATGATGGCGACCATTATTGGGTCTTCGCCCATGTCACGCCCAGCTTCGACCGGTCCGGCGCCATCACCGGCTATCATTCGTTCCGGCGCTGGGCGAGGCGCGACGCCATCGCGGCGGTGGAGACGCTTTACGACCGCATGCTCGAGGTCGAGACCGCGGCGGGCAGCCGCCAGGACGGCATGGCGGCATCCACCGCGATGCTTCACGAGGTGCTGGAGCGCAAGGGGTGCGACTATGACGCGTTCATCCTCTCTCTCTCTAGGATCAGGCGACTGGCCGTCCTCGCCGCGGTGGCCGGGGTGGCGTCGATGTTGGTCTCGGCGCTGGCCCCGGCGCTGGTCGACGCTCCGCCGGCATGGTGGATCGTGCCGCCGGCCTTGGCGACCCTGGGCGCCGCCTTCGGCATCCTCCTGATGGTGGGCAGGATCCAGCGGGCGATCCATCAGGCGGACGCGGTGTGCGCGGAGGCGGCGGCCGGCAACTACGATCACCGGATCACCGGGATCGCGGAGGGCGGTGACCTCCGCCAGTTGTTCACCAGGGTCAACGACGTGCTGGATCTGGCCGACTGCTTCAGCCGGGAGGTCGGGGCCGCGATGGATCACGCCAGCCGCAAGCTCTATTACCGCAAGGTCACCTTGACCGGCTTGAAGGGCTGCTATCGCGCCGTGGCCGAGGTGATCAACCGCTCGGTCGGCGACATGACGGAGCGTGACCGCATCCTGGGCGAGGTCGAGCACGAGATCACCAGCTTGGTCGAGGCGGCGTCCCATGGCGACTTCGGCCGCCGGCTGGAGGTCACCGACGGGGCGATGGGCCTGCTGTGTGGCGGCATCAACGACCTGACCGCGACCGTCAGCACCAGTCTGGCGGCGATCGACGGTGTCCTGTCGGCGATCTCCCGCGGTGATCTGGAACGCAGGATCGAGGACGACTTCGAAGGCGTCTTCGCCACGATCAAGACCAACACCAATCGCATGGCCGAGCGCCTGGGCCGGATCGTCGCGGAGATCGACGCCGCCGCCGACAGCATAGGCGGGACCGCCGGGGAGATCGCCGACGGCAGCCGCGATCTGGCCGGCAGCGCCGAATTACAGGCGGAGCACCTGGAGCGCACCGCCACGGCCATGCGCGACCTCACGGCATCGGTGCGGGGCAACGCCGAGAGTGCCGTCGAGGTCTCCCGCTCGGTCGAGGAGGCGCGGAGCCTCGCCAACTCCGCGGGGCAGGTGGCCGAGGACGCCGTCAGCGCCATGCACAGGATCGAACGGTCGTCCCAGCGGGCGGCCGAGATCATCGGGCTGATGGACGAGATCGCCTTCCAGACCAACCTGCTCGCCCTCAACGCCGCCGTCGAGGCCGCGAGGGCCGGCGAGGAGGGCAGGGGCTTCGCCGTGGTCGCGGCGGAGGTCCGCATGCTGGCCCGCAGGGCGGGGGAGGCGTCGGGCGACATCAAGCGGCTGCTGAAGGAGAGTGGCGGCCATGTGGTCAGTGGGGTCGATCTGGTGACCGCCGCCGTCAAGGCGCTGGACGCGATCGCCGCATCCGTCACGGTGGTCGCCGATCGCGCCATCACCATCGTCAACGCCACGCGGGAACAGGCCACCCGGCTGGAGCAGATCCACGGCGCGGTCGCCTAGATGGACACGATGACGCAGAGCAACGCCGATCTGGCCATCCAAAGCGCCGAGGCCGCGCGGACATTGACCGGGCAGGCCGGGCATTTGAACGAGTTGATGGATTTCTTCAGGCGTGACGGCGGATCGGCGGAAAAGCGGATGGGATGATTTTTGATCTGGACACGGCCACGGAACCCCCATATAAGGCGCCTCCCACACGGAGCCGGGCGGTTCACGGACAGCCCGGAAGCAGTAAACTCCAAATGGGACGCTTGTGCAGGTCGAGTAATCGATTGCCAAAGAACAAGATCAGGCAGCATTGCTCAACTTGTTTTCGGCGGCGAAAACTACTAAATCAACACAAGTTCTTCGTTTAGCCCTTGGGTCGAACGGAACTACTGAAAAAAGTTCGCTGAACGGGTTGACGAAGCTCGAACGGCCTGCTAGATAGAAGGTACGAAACGCGGACGACGCTTCGCGGTTCAATATCTTCCCGGATGACACGGTGAGCTTCGGCCCAAGGGTTTTGGGACGGCTCGCGGTTGGTGTCTGGAGTGATTGAAAATGCCGCTTCGGCGGTCGCGATCCCCGATGGATCGCCCGGATCTTTGACAAGTTGATCGATAGAGAGAAGGGATGCGCAGGCGG
>NZ_AVFL01000029.1 GCF_000576635.1 Skermanella stibiiresistens SB22 | reverse complement strand
CTCCGGAGCGGCGGGCCGCGGTGTCGAGACCGGCGCCGGCTCACCGGGGCGGCGGAACCAGACATCGATCCGGCCGTCCTCCATCCCCACCGTCCAGCCCAGCGTCGTTTCCCAGCCATGGGTAGCGGCGAGCGCCGTCATCACCGACGCGTCGAGCCCCTTGGTCGGGTTGGCCGGCGCCGCGTCTAACACGGCGTCCCCTTCCGCCTCGATCCAGTCCAGCGCCGCCAGCGGACGGCCAAGCCGACGATTGGGAATGCCGGAAAGGCCGAAGCCCACCGTTCTCCGAGTCAGGAGATTGGTCAGCGTCTCGATTCCGCCATCCTCGGGCCAGGGGAGCGCCACCGGCGGATCGGCGGGGGGATGGGAGTCCATCGTGCCACCCGCCTTGGTGATCACGGCGTCGTACCGGAAGCGGGTCAATTCGTTGTCGCCCAGCGCCGCCTTGGGCATCGCCAGGGTTCCGGCGACATCCGCGCGGCGGGACAGGGCGGAGAGGAAAGCGGGATCGACCAGGATCTCCTTCTCCCGCTCCACCGCCCGGTCGAGGCGTCGCACCAGATCCGGCCGGGTCTCGCCAACACCGGAGGAGGCCGTGATATCGGCGTGGAAGGCCCGCAGCAGCACGCGGTTGCGCAGATCGCCCAGGAACAGCCGCCCCCCCGGCCCCAAGCGTGCCAGCGCCCCCTCGATCACGCTGATGAAATAGGCGCGGCTCGGGAAATACTGCGCCACCGAATTGATCACGACCAGATCGAAGCCACCCTCGACGCCGTCCAGATCGGCCGCCTCGCGCCGGTCCACCGTGACATGCGCCAACCCGCGCGCAGCGGCGGCCCGGCGCAACCGCTCGACCACCGGTCCGGAGAAGTCCAGGCCGTGGTAGCGCTCGACCGAGGGGGCGAGCCCGAACAGGATCATTCCGGTCCCGCAACCGATCTCCAGCACCCTGCGCGGCGCCAGAGCCCTCAATCTCCCCAGCGTCTCGTCCAGCCAGGCGCGCATTTCGCGGGGAGGGATCGGCGTGTTGGAATAGCTGTCGTTCCAGCCGGAAATGTCGAACTCGCCGGCGTCCCCGCCACCACCATCGCCGCCATAGATCATGTCGAAGGTGGCGCGCCAGCCCTCGTCTTCCTCCGGCTCGATTTCGGCGCCGGGCCGCGCCACGACATACGCGACCAGCCGCTTGGCGTCGCCCTCGCCGCGCGGGACGACCGCGACATCGCCGACGGCGGGGTGGTCGGACAGGACGGCGTGGATCTCGCCCAGCTCTATCCGGAAGCCGCGCAGCTTGACCTGGGTGTCGGCCCGCCCCCGGTATTCCAGATCCCTGGCGGGGGTGACGCGCGCCAGATCGCCGCTTCGGTACAGCCTGCCATTTCCCGCCGGATCAATACCGAAGCGCTCGGCGGTCAGCTCCGGCCGGTTCAGGTAGCCGCGCGCGACACCGGCGCCACCGACCCAGATCTCGCCGACCATCCCGGGGGGAACCGGCTCGCCGTGGTCGTCCAGCAGGCGGATGAACAGGTCGGGGATCGGCTCGCCGATGACGCTGCCCAGCCGGCGCTTGACGTCGCGCCAGCGGATCGGCCGGTAGGTCACATGGACCGTCGTCTCGGTGATGCCGTACATGTTGATCAGGCGCGGCTCCTCGTCGCCATGCCGGTCCAGCCAAGGCTCCAGGCTGGCGAGGTCGAGCGCCTCGCCACCGAACACGACTAGGCGCAGCGCCAGCTCGGCCTCGCGCGGGTCGGCCTCCTCCGCCTGGATCAGCTGGCGGAACGCCGACGGCGTCTGGTTCAGCACCGTCACCTTCTCGCGGCACAGCAGGTCGTGGAAGGCGTCGGCCGCGCGCGCCACCTCGCGCGGGACGATCACCAGGGCTCCCCCATGGGCCAGCGCGCCCCAGATCTCCCAGACCGAGAAGTCGAAGGCGTAGGAGTGGAACAGCGTCCAGACATCCCGGACGCCGAAGCGGAACCACGCGTCGGTCGCGTCGAACAGCCGTGTCAGGTTGCCGTGGGTGACCAGCACGCCCTTGGGCCTGCCGGTAGAACCCGAGGTGTAGATGACATAGGCGAGGTCGTCCGGCCCGACGGTGACCGGGCCGGCGGCGTCGAACGCCGCCGCGTCGGCGTCCGAACAGTCCTCGACCAGGACGATGGGGGCCGCCGTTCCCTCGGGCACCCGCTCCGCCAGCGCCCGCGTCGTCACCACCGCCTTGACGCCGCTGTCCTCCAAGGCGTGGGCGACACGGTCGGTGGGATAGTTGGGGTCGAGCGGGACATAGGCGGCACCCGCGCGCAGCACGCCCAGCACTCCGGCCAGCATCTCCAGCGACGGTTCGAACCACAGCGCCACGCGGTCATCGGCGCCAAGCCCCAACCGCCGCAGGCGTCCCGCGACGGCGGCGGAAGACCGTTCCAGTTCACCATAGCTCCACCGCTGGTCGCGCCAGCGCAGCGCCGTCGCCTCGGCGCGCGCGGCGGCGTGCCGGACGAAGCGGTCGTGGACGCCCTCGGTGAAGGCGGCAGCCGGCATCTTCGGTCCTGTCAGCAGCGCCGCCCTCTCGTCCACCCCGATCAGGGGCAGGCGCGAGACGGGGGTGTCCGGTGACGCCGTGGCGGCGTCCAGCAGGGTCACGAACTGGCGGGCCAGCCGCTTGATCGACTCCGCCTCGAACAGGTCGGTGTTGTAGGAGAAGACGCCGGACAGCGCGCCGTTATCCTCCCGGATGAACAGTTCCAGGTCGAAGCGCGCCGCCTCCTGGGTCAGGAGCGGTTCCACCGAGAACGCGCCGTCGGAAGCCGGCGGCGGAGTGGGGTCGAGCAGCGTGAAGGCGACCTGGAACAAGGGATTGCGGCTGGTGTCGCGCGGCAGGTCGAGCGATTCCACCAGGATCTCGAACGGCAGGGTGGCGTGGTCGAAGGCTTCCAGCACCAGACCGCGCTGGCGCTCCAGCAGCGCCGAGAAGCCGGGCTCGCCCGAGAGGTCGCCGCGCACCACCACCATGTTGACGAAGAAGCCCACCAGCCCCTGGGTTTCCAGCCGTTCCCGGTTGGCGAGCGAGGTACCGACCGGCACGTCGTCCTGGCGGCAGTGGCGCGACAGCAGCACCTGGAACGCCGCCATCAGCGCGGTGAACTGGGTGGTGCGGGCGGTCGAGGCCAGCTTCCGCAGCCGATCGGCCGTGGCGGCCGGAACGGTGAAGGGAACCAACGCGCCGTTGAAGCTTTGCAGGCGGGGGCGCGGCTTGTCGGTCGGCAGGTCCAGCACGGGCAGCCCGGCCAGCCGCTCGCGCCAATAGGCCAGATCGCCGGCGATCCGCTCGGGGCCGTGGGTCTCGCGCTGCCAAATGGCGAAGTCTGCGTAGTCGATCGGCAGGGGAGCCCAGGCCGGTGCCGCGCCAGCCAGCCGCGACCTGTAGGCCGCCAGCAGGTCACCCGAGAGGATGCCGAGCGACCACGCGTCGGCGGCGATGTGGTGGATGGTCAGCACGATCGCGGTCCGGGCCTCGGCCAGCCGGACCGCCATGGCCCGCAGCGGCGAGGCGCCGAGGTCAAACGGGCGGGCGCTCTCGTCCCGGATCGCCGAGATCAGCGCCGCCGCGTCCTCCGGCCGGTCGCGCCAGTCGCGCGTGTCGACCGCGACCGGTCCCGCTGGCGCCACCACCTGGAAGCCCTCGCCGTCGCGTTCCTGATATTGGGTCCGCAGGATCGAATGACGCGCCACGATGTCGGAAATCGCCGCCTCGAACGCCGCCGGCTCGAACGGTCCGTCCAGCCGGAACGCGAGGCAGATGGTATAGGCCGCGTTCTCGTCCAGCCGGTGCAGGTACCACATGCGGCGCTGCTGGAAAGACATCGGGGCGGGTTCGCCGATGGCGCTGGCGGGCCGTCGCGCGATGCCAGCCTTGACCGCCTGGGATGAAACGGGCTCTTCGTCCAGCAGGAAATCGAGTAGGTCGAGATCAGCTTCGCTGCTGTCGATGTTCGGCATGGCGACGTGAGCTTCCGGAGCGGCGGTTAAAGAAATATTCTAATAATGGTTGCATATTACGGTAATTATCTACCCTGTTCGGACGATGGTTCCGAATGCACTCTACTACTTATTGAGTAAGCATTGGTCAAGCGGGATCGGCGGCGGTGGTCTCATCGGCGCGGTTTCACGGCCGACCCCGCCCAGGGGTGACCGGCAATGCCCGGCAGCTTCGGCGAATGCCCTTTATTTGTCCCAACCGTCCCGGCACGCGTCAACTCTTTGGAAACCGCCCGCGATCACAGTGCCGACCAGCAAAGGAGCCGAACATGAACCTGGTTGAACTGGATCGTTATCTTGTCCGTGGCGATCGCGCGCGCCGCGGTCCGGTGTCGTCCCTCGTCGGTCGAATCGCCCGTATGATCGGCGCCGATCCGCTGTCACGCGCCGAGAAGCGCCTGCGGCGGATGACCGACGAGCAGCTGGCGGATATCGGCGTCACGCGTTGGCAGATCCCCGAGGCGGTGCGCTTCGGCCGGAACGCGTTGTCCCAAGGCGGCGCCGAGATCATCCCGCTGCCGTCCCGGACGCGGCACGCCTCCGGTGGTCCCGACTGGCCGCGCGCCGCCTGATCGTCCCCTGGGTCGTTCCCTGGGTCGTCACGCCGTCGAAATGGTGACGGTGGTGCCCGCCGCTCCCGTCTCGATGGAAACGGTGGCCTCGATCTGGGCGGCCAGCGCTTCGACGATGATGGTGCCGATGCCGGTCGCCCGGTTCGCCGGCATGCCCACGCCATCGTCGGCCACGATCAGGTCGACGCCGCCGCCGCGCCGCGTGAGCGACACCCGGATGGTGCCGGGGCGGTCGCCGGGAAAGGCGTGGCGGTGGCAATTGTCGATCAGCTCGCTCGCCATCAGGCCGACCGCCAAGGCCGTGTCCAGGTCGAGCGTCAGATCGGGATCCCCGCTTACGCCGACACGGATGTCCGGCCGCTCCCGACGCGCCGCCAGCGCTTCCGACAAATCGGCGAGCTGGCGTAGGCAGTCGATGCTCCTGAGGTTGCCCGAGGCGTAGAACCGCTCGTGGATCGCGCCGATCACGCTGAGCCGCTGGCCGATCGCGTCCAGGCAATCGCGCGCAGCCGGGTCGCGCATCCGGCTGCGCTCGACCTGGATCAATCCCCAGATCGCTTGCAGGTTGTTCTTGACGCGGTGGTGGACTTCCCGCAGCAGCGTGTCCTTCTCGGCCAGCCGCAGTTCCAGTTCCGCCTGGGTCAGCTTCAGGTCGTTGATGTCCAGCGCCACCGAATCCCAGGCGACCGAGCCATCCGCCTGCAACGTCGGGCGGGCGACGGTGCGGACCCAGGTGGGACGGCCATCGCGGGCGAGGATGCGGACCTCGAAGATCGCGGGCTCCAATGTGCGCGCCGAGTGGCGCAGCGTCGCGATCCAGGCTTGGCGATCCTCCGGGGCGATGATCCGTTCGGCCACCCGCTCGACCGTTTCGGGCGCCAGCGCCGCCTCGCCGTTCAGGTTGAGCAGGGATCGGCCACCCTCGCTGACATAGGGAAAGCTGAGGCGGCCGTCCGGATGGAGCACGCGGCGGAGGATCAGGCCGGGGAAATCGCCGGCGATCCGGTCGAGCCGGCGCTCGGACTGGCGTTCCGCGTTCAACTCGATCAGTCGGGACTCCGCCGCGTGGCCGCGCCGCATGCTGGAGATCAGCGACGAGCCCAGCCACGCCGCCAAGGCCAGCGCGAAGACGCCGCTTCCCGCCGCCAGGGCTAGGTTCCGCCGACTCGACTGGGCGATCATCTCGAACGGAGCCGCCGCCGTCACCGTCCAGCCGGCGCGGCGGAGCCGGCGGGCTCCCGCCAAGAATCGCTGACCGTCGCGGTTGACCATCGGGAACACCTGGCGGTTATTCCTTATCCCGTCACCCAGGGTCGCAGCCGCCTCGGTGCCGATCCAGTCGTCCCCTGGATCGGGCGATTTCGAGCGCGCGATCAGCCGCAGGTCGCCGTCGATCAGGGCGAAGCGCCAACCCTGTCCGGGCTCGTCGAGTCGCAGCGGTTCGCTGAACGACCAGGCCCGGATGCCGATCGACAGCACATGGGTCACCGGTCCGCCGATGCTGGCGCGCACCGGCACCCGGAACGTCACGAAGGGGTCGGACTGGCGGTCCCGCGCCCGGAACACCCCGCCGATCGCGGGCAGCGCCGTGGCGATCACCGCCTTGTTGCCTTCCGGATCGAGCAACGGCGGCAAGCGCGAGCCCAGGGCGAAACGCATGTTGAACAGCGGCCGCTCGCCATCGCTCAGCAGGACGTTGATCCAATTGGGATGTGTCGCCATGATGGAGCGGCAGCGGTGATACAGCTCCTCCACTCCCGCTGGCGTGTCGAGCCGGCTGCTCGTGGCAAGGGTTTCGAGGGCGGTCAGGTTGCGGATGATCTCGCCGTCGATCGACGCCGCCACCGTCCGCGCCGCTTCTTGGATCGTCCGGTCGAGTGCCTTCCTCTGATGGTTGTCCAGCACCAAGACCATGATCGCGGAGAACAGCAGGATGGGGAGCAAGGCGGCCAGGAAACTGAGGTGGGCGCGTTTGGGCACGGCTTGGCCTGGGTCCGGGGTGAAGTCGCGATTGCAACTATTAGTTATTGCCAGATTGTTAGGCAAACTGAAAGTCCGGCGATGATCCCGAATGCCTCGGATCTGGAGATTTTCCTGGTAACGTCGGACCGGATCACGCAGCCGGATGTTCTAGCCGCCTATCTGGCCCTGCTCGCCCCCGAGGAACGCGTCCGCCACGACCGTTTCCTGAACGAGCGTGCGCGGCACGAACATCTCGTCACCCGGGCGTTGGTGCGGACCACCCTGTCACGGGCGACCGGGGTGCCGCCGGAGGCGTGGCGATTCACCGCCAACAGCCATGGCCGGCCCGAGATCGCCGCACCGGCTGGGTTCGAACACCTCCGCTTCAACCTGTCCAACACCAGGGGATTGGTCGCCTGCGCCATCGCGCAAGACCGTCAGGTCGGCATCGACGTGGAATCCCTGGATCGCGGCGCCGACCTGCTGGAGATCTCGGACCGCTTCATGGCGCCAGCCGAGGCCGCCGACATCCGGGCCTGTCCCGAGGCCGACCGGGCGCATCGCTTCTTCACCTATTGGACGTTGAAGGAGGCCTATATCAAGGCGCGCGGCCTGGGCCTGTCGATCCCGCTCGACCAGTTCGCCTTCGACCTTGGCGACCCCTCGGTCCCCCGCGTCACCTTCGATCCGGCGCTGGACGACGACGCCGGCCGCTGGGCCTTCGCGCGGTATCAGCCGACTGGGCGGCACCTGATGGCGGTGGCGGTCGAGCGCCATCCCGGCGAGGCCGATCTGCGGCCCAGGATCCACCGCGTCGTGCCGCTGGTCGGCGATCCAGTTCCGGTGGAGCCGACGGCGCCGGTGACGACCATTAAGGATGATGATCCTCGCTCGGCAAGACCACACATGATTGTATGATCCGAAAACAACATTGATCGAAAAATTCATTCGCGTAAAATCGCGACGCTCAAATCTCCGGATAGCGATGATCTTGAGCTAACGAAGGTTTTTGAAACAGAGGATCGTTCTTTGTTTCACGGAACCCACGCGTATGGATCGAGGATAATCCCATGTCTGAAACCGGGGGAGCCGACCAAGTAAAAGAAGATGACCGGGATGTCGCTGACACACCCGATGCTGACGCCGCGCCCGCCACAGCGCCTCGAGACCATCGCATCGCGGACAAATACGTCTATGCCTCCCTTATGGTCGGGCTGGTCCTCACCATCGCCGGCTTCATCGGCACGATGAACGCGCAGAACTATACCACCGGCGTCCATTTTTCCGCTCTCGTCCTCTGCGCGGGGCTGGCGATGGTACTGGTCGCGTTCAGTGGGACGATCACCGGGACATGGAAATCATGGGTCATGACCGGCGCCATCGCCGCGGCACCGATGCTTTTCCTTCTGCAATGGCAGTTGCAACCCGATCCCGCACCCGCCGAGTCTTCCCAGACGGTCCAGGGGAACCTCGGGAACTCCAAGGGGCTGCCGGAGGCCAATCTCTATACCCTGTCGGAAACCCTGTATTCCCGGCGTCATCCGAAGACCCAGGCGATCCAGTTCGTCGCCCTCGAACAACAGATCACCAACTCCGACTACTTCTCGATCCAGGTCGGCGACGACCGCGACGAGCCCGCCGTCCCTGGGTCGCCTCCCAGCTTCACCATCCATTGCGTTCCGACAAAGCTTCTCAAGGACAGCATGAAAGCCAAGAAGATGCTGTCGCTCACCTTGCAGAAGGCGTCCGAAGCCTCCGGTTCGGAGACTTGGTTCGTTCAGGACGAGAGTGGCAAAAGCCACGGTGTCTTCCGCCGCGACGTCTGTCCTCCCATCGCCGCCAGCGCGAACTCCACGGAAGCTCCCGCCTCCCGGCACGCCGGTCTCCCGCTTCCGGAGATCCTGTCGAACCTCGTCATGCGTCCGGCACTCGCGTTCGACGGGGGTTCCGACACGACGTTCGAGGAACTGATCCAAGCGCTGGAGGCGAAGTCCTCGAACCAGAGGACGGCGGCGCGGCTGGGGCTGGCGGAGCGCTCGGCGCGAAATCCGCGGCTATTCGCGACGATGGCCGCGGCGTGGCAGCCGGATGTCTCGTCATACCAACGCACACTGGGACTGCTCGTCGCCTGGAATAGAGCGATCCGTATCGACAGGAGCCGCGTGGTCGAGATCGCCGCGTCGCTGGACGATCGGCAGATCCTGTCACTGATCGCGCACTCCGGTTACGCCGACGAAACGATCGCCAGCAACGCCGCCAACCTGACGTCGTGGCTGCTTCAAGGCACGAATTGGCCGAACGGCGTCAAAGGAGCCAAGGCGCGTCTGATCATCGACTCCGTGTTGGAAGGGCTTCGCGCGCCAGACGCTTACTTCCGGCGCTTGGATCTCAATCCCAAGACCTACTCGGCCCTGGCCTTGACGCTGGGATTGGCACAGGCGGTGGAATGGAGCCATTGCGACATCCCTCCGGGCGATCTGCCAATCTTCCGGGGGGCCGTGGAGGACCTGCGAGCGGCCAATCCCGACATCGCCGCGGCGAAGTCGCGCACGCTGGAGGGGCTTTCGAAATGCGGCGCGGGTGGCCGCGGTTAACCGCCACCCCACCGCCCTTGGCATCTGGGGTAACTTCCGCGCGGCCCCGACCAGACGCCGTCCGCCTGATCCCCGTCTGTCGGGTTCCGGACTCCGCCACGCCAAAACCTGCCCCGCTCGGAAAGCAAACCGTCGCCCTGATCACGCCCGCCCCCTCTCGCGGTGAGTGCCACCCCCTCGGGTTCCTCCTGACCGGGGCCGCGCGTCATGGACGCGCTTGGCCGTCCGCTGGTCATCTGGGGCGCGCTGCCGCGACTTCTGGTGCTGCCCTCCACCGCCGACGTTCAGCGAGAAGGTCGCCATCCTGGACATCCGCCTCGACCGCGGCGTCTCGCTGTTCGGCGTCCAGCTCGGCTTCGACACCATCATCGTGATGGCGCTGATCACCATCGGCCTCGGCCTATCCTGCCGCGTCCTGTCCCGCGCCGCCCACGACCACGCCCGCCGGATCGGCTGACTGGCTGGAAGGATGAGGGGAGCGGGCTCATCCGCGGGATGGATCCCTTATGCGCTAACTTAAGGCTTGGCCACGTCAGAAGCTCCGCCATCCTCATCGAATTCCGTCATGCGCGGGCTTGGGCGCAGGGTTCATGACAGCAACGCTTAAGTTAGCGCTTATGGCACTTGATCCGGGGATCCACTCCGCGGGATTGTCTCCCTTCCTCGCGACGCTGCCGCCTATTGGAACAAGCCATGCCATCCATCACCACGAAGACCGTACCGGATGAGGTTCCTCCCGGCGTGCCGCCACACGCGGCGCGCGTCAAGCTGGGGACGTTGCTGACCGAAATCGGCGAACAGGCCGGGGGCGTCGATCTCGATCCCCAGCGCGACGATTCCCCGGCCGAGCCGATGAGCTTCGAAGGAGCCGATCGCGCCCACCCGACCCGGTGACCCGGCCATATAAAGACTGGAAACACGGCGGCGGAGTTTCAGATCAAGGGTTTGGCGATCCCGCCCCGCCCCGTCGAAAGGCCCTCCGATGCCGCACGACCGCCGCGTCTTCCCCGGTTCCCATCCCCTCGCCGTCAGCCGCCGCTCGCTCCTCGGAAGCATGGCGCTCGGCGGACTGGCGCTGTCAGCGTCCCTTCCCTCCTGGCGTTCCGCGCTGGCCGGCCAAATCACCCGCCAGCCGCCGCCGCGCGGTGAGTTCGTCATTCGCGGCGGTTACGTGCTGACGATGGAGCCGGGAGTCGCCGACCTGCTCCAAGGCGACGTGCATGTCCGCGATGGCGTGCTCGTCGCGGTCGGCGAAAACCTCGCGGCTCCCGGCGCCGAGGTGATCGACGGCGCCGGGTTCATCGTCTCGCCCGGCTTGGTCGACACGCATTGGCACATGTGGACCTCGCTGATGCGCAACATGGCCAACGGCGTCCCCGGCAGCGGCTATTTCCAGGTCGTCACCCAGGTCGGATCGGCGTTCCTGCCCGAGCACATGTATGCCGGGACGCTGCTGTCGGCGGCGGAGGCGATCAACGCCGGGATCACCACGGTGCACGACTGGTGCCACAACATCCGAACACCCGAGCACGCCCGCAGCGGCCTCCAGGCGCTGGGCGACGCCGGCATCCGGGGCCGCTTCTCCTATGGACCCTACCGTCCGCTGTCGCCCCAGCAGCCGCTGGACGTGGCGGACTTCACGCGGCTGCATGACCAGTGGGCGGAGTTCGCCAACGGCGGGCTGTTGAGCCTCGGCCTCGGCTGGCGCGGTATCCAGACCGTTACCCGGGAACCCGGCGGCGGGAGCAGCCAAGTGCCGGTCGATCCCGCCGTGTACCGCGCCGACTTCGACGCGGCGCGGGAACGCGGCCTGCCGGTTTCCCTGCACGCCAACTCCACCCCCGGCGACCACGGTCACATCGCGGCGCTGGACCGGCTGGGGCTGCTGCACGAGGGCTTCCAAGTCGTCCACGCCACCCATATCACGCCCGCCGAGGTCGAGGCCATGGCTCGGCGGGGCGCCGTCGTGACGCTGTCGCCGTTCTCGGAGATGACGATCGGCTATGGCATCCCGCCGGTCAGGGCCTTCCTGGAGGGCGGCGTGACGACCGGCCTGTCGGTGGACACCACGCCGCTGACGGGAGACGCCGACATGATGGACATCATGAAGCTCACCCACAACCTGTACAACGGCCAAGCCGCGTCGGAATTCGCCACGACGGCGCGCCGGATGCTGGAACTGGGCACGCTGGAGGGCGCCCGCTCGCTCGGCCTGTCCGGCGTCACCGGGTCGCTGAGGGCCGGCAAGCGGGCCGACCTGATCATGATCGCGACCGGGGGGCGCTCGGACGCGATGTCCATGACGCCCGCCACGGACAGGGCTCACATGATCGTCCACTCCGCCAGCGCCGCCGACATCGACACCGTGGTGGTTGACGGGCGGTTGTTGAAGCGGGGCGGCCGGCTGACCTCGATCGACACGGCGGAGCTGAAACGCAGCGCCGCCGCCGCCAGCGACTTCGTCAGGAACGCCGCACCCGGCTGAGTTCCGCCCCCGACCTGGACGCTGCCGTTAATCATCCCTTCAGCAGAGATGGGCGATCATCCCGCCCACGACTATTTGAGCCAAATTCTCCCTGAATTGGCGGCGCTGGGGTGAGGGGATATCGCGGTAGGACCGATGGCCACGAAGAAAAGCCAGCCCGTCACGATCGACACGGTCGCGTCGGGCAAGCTCAGGCATCCCATCAAGGCTGGTAACCTGCTGACCACGGCGTCGAACTTCGTTCTGCATGGCCCGGTCTACCTGATGGTCGTCTCCGCCATCGCGATGATGATCTATTCGGTGTTCGCGTCCAAGGACTTGCTGGTGATGGCCCCGATGACGCTGCAACGGCAGGCGGTGTCGGTCCAGGCGGTCGGCGGCGGCTTGATCGAGACGCTGGAGGTCGGCGAGAACTCCGCTCTGTCCGCCGGCGACCCGCTCGTCATCATCCAGGAGAAGATCCGCGCCGCCACCACGCCGGAGCAGGAGGCGATCCAGCGCCAGATCGACGACTTGCAAATCCAGGAGCGCGAGTCGCTCAAGGAGTACGAGTTCCGCTCCGACCAGTTGGAGTTGGACCGGCGCAACCTGTCGCAGCGGCGCTCGACCGAGCAGGCGGCGATCGACAACCGGATCCGGCAGATCGAGATCCAGGTCCAGACCTCCCAGCGTGCGCGCGCCGGGATCGAGGAGGACCTGAGCGACGCGCGCCATGACTTGGCCGGCAAGCAGGAGTTGTTCGCCAACCGCGACATCCCCCAGATCGACCTTCAGCGGGCGCAGAACCGGGTCAACGACCTGCAACGCGCCGCCAACAACGCCGAGGCCGAGATCCAGAACGTCCGGCTGAGCCTGGAGACCGCCCGGGGCGAGCGCCGCCAATTGGCCGAGACCTATTCCCAGGAACGGCTGGACAACGAGATCCTGAACGTCCGGCAGGCGCGCGAGCGCGACCAGAAGCTGATCGCCGACAAGGTGCTGGACCTCAACAACCGGCTGCTGCGGTCGCGCACGCTGGTGCCCGGCGTCCGCTACGAGGGCAACAAGGCCTATTACACCAGCCTGGAGGACGGCATCGTCACGGGCGTCCACGTCCAGCGCGGCGTCATCGTCAATCCGGGCGCGCCGATGCTCACCATGGTCCGCAACACGGCGCCGCTGGAAGGCTTGGCCTATGTCCAGAACCGCGACATCGGCAAGATCCGGCGCGGCCAGAAGGTCCAGATCAAGTATTTCGCCTATCCCTATCAGGAATACGGCATCCAGAACGGCGTGATCTCCGACATCGCGACACGGCCCGGCGCCGTCGCGGAGCAGCAGTCCAAGTACCTCGTCACGGTGGCGCTGGAACGCGAGACCATCGTCAGCCGGACGACGGCGCCCAAGGCGCTGGAGATCGGGCTGGAAGGCGTCGCCGAGATCAAGATCGGCGAGAAGCGGTTCATCGAACTGTTCTTCGCCCCCGCGTCGCGCTTCTTCCAGGGAGAAGAGGAATGACCCAGACTCCCGCCCACGCCCAGTCCTCCACCCAGTCCCCCGCCCCGTCCCCCGCCCCGGCCCACGGAACACGCTGACATGGACACGATCGAGACTGTCAGGAACACTGCGGCGACGGAAGCCGTCCGCTCCGTCCTTCAGAACCACGTGCTGTTCAACGTGCTGCCGACCGCCGAGAAGCGCGCGATCGAACTGCTGCTGGAGGTCCGCCACGTCCCGGCGGGCAAGCGCCTGTTCACCCAAGGCGCCGCGGCGGACGGCATGTATGTCATCCACGACGGACGGGCGCGGCTGAAGGAGAACATCGGGTCCAAGCTGGTCAGCGTCGGGCTGATCGAGCCGGGCGCCACGATCGGCCAGACCTCCCTGCTGGAGGCCGCCAAGTGGCCCCACCACGTCATCGCCGAGACGCCGCTGACGCTGGTCTGCCTGCGGGCGGACCGGGCGCGCATGATCATCGCCGAGAGCCGCGTCGTCGAGGAGCACTTCAAGCGCTATGTCGGTCTGGTCGAGGTCGGCGAGCGGCTGCGGGCGCTGCTGGGCAACGCCACATATACCGCCGAGGAGTTCTCGGACCTGCTGTCCAAGATGGGCGTCAAGCTGATCCGGGCTGACACGGCGGTGTTCAACCAGGGCGACGCCGACCCGCGCCTGTACTTCATCGAGAGCGGCGCCGTCGAGCTGATCCGGGCGCCGATCCAGGGCGATCCGATCTCGCTGTCGCGCTGCGGCCGCGGCACGCTGATCGGCGAGACCGGCGCCCTGCCCCGCCGCTCGCCCAAGGGCATCCAGACCTATACCGCCAAGGCGCTGACCGACGTCACAGTGCTGGTGATCTATCAGCAGACGGTCGAGCGCATCCTGGCGCTCAACCCCGAACTGGCCCAGCGGCTGACCCAGCGGGCCCGCGACGTCGAGCAGATCGAAGCCGACGAGATCGCCGCCCGCAAGCGGGCCGAGGGCGTCGACCTGCGGATCAAGCTGGCCGAGGGGCTGTCGGAGGACGAGTTCCGCGCCGCCGCCAAGGTCAAGGCCGCCACCAAATTCGCGGTGATCCGCCAGAACACCCAGGCCGACAGCGCCGCCGCCTGCCTAGCCATGGTGATGGGCCATTACGGCCGCAAATTCACTCTGGGCCAGATGCAGGAACTGACCGGCCTCAACACGCCGGAGATCAACCCGGACGAGATCATCCGGAGCGCCGAGACCCTGGGGTTCCGCGCCAAGGGCTACGCCCTGCCCTATTCCGCGCTGAAAGGGCTGAAGCTGCCGGCCATCCTGGGCTGGCAGGGCTATCACTGGGTCGTGCTGCTGAAGGCGACCGACCGCGAGGTCGAGATCGTCGACCCCGCCCTCGGCATCCAGAAGATCAAGCGCGACGAGTTCATCACCTCGTGGACGGCGGCCGACGTCGCCGGCGTGCTGGACCGGCGGCCCGATTGCGGCGTGCTGATCCTGCTGGAGCCGACCGTCAAGTTCGAGAAGGAGGAGGAGGCCAAATCCTCCATCCGGCACTTCATCAACTACATCATCCCGTACCGCAAATACTACGGCGAGGCCATCCTGGCGGCGGTCGTCATCAACATCCTCGGCCTCGCCTCGCCGCTGTTCATCCAGACCATCGTCGACAACGTCGTCGTCCACCACGACGTCGGGCTGCTCAACATGATGCTGGGCGGCATGGTGCTGGTGGCGCTGCTGACGACGGCGATGTCGGTGGTCCAGAGCCTGCTGCTGGCCCACACGACATCGCGGCTGGACATGCGCCTGATGTCGGAGTTCTACCGGCACGTCCTCAGCCTGCCGATGGACTTCTTCCTGACCAAGAACAAGGGCGAGATCCTGGCCCGGTTCGGCGAGAACCAGAAGATCCGCGCGATCCTGACCGGGTCGACCATCACTGTGCTGATGAACACGCTGATGATCGTGCTCTATTTCCTGATGATGTTCGCCTACAGCCTGCCGCTCAGCCTGATCGTGGTCGTCTTCATCCCAATCTATATCGGCATCGTCGTCTACTTCACCCCCAAGATCAAAGCCATCGCCCAGGAAATCTTCATCACCAACTCGCAGTCGCAGTCCTACCTGATCGAATCCCTGAACGGGATCGAGGCGCTGAAGGCGACCAGCAACGAGTATTTCGCCCGCGCCCGCTGGGAGAACTCATTCGTCGAGAACGTCAACCGGAGCTTCCGGCAGCAGAAGCTCAGCCTGATGTCGAACAGCCTGTTCAAGCTGGCGACGCTGGCCTCCAGCATCGCGGTGCTGTGGATCGGCGCCAACCAGGTGATGAGCGGGAGCATGAGCATCGGCGAGCTGATGGGCTTCAACATGCTGATGGGCTTGGTCACAGGGCCGGTGACCCAGATGGTCAACCTGTGGAACGAGCTTCAGGAGGTCCGCATCGCGATCGACCGGGTCGGCGACGTGCTCAACGTCAAGTCCGAGCACGTGACCGTCTCGTCCGCCGACAAGATCCAGACCCAGGTCCGCAACCTGGAAGGCGAGATCAAGTTCCAGAACGTCAACTTCAGCTACAATACCAACGACCAGAAGCGGTCGGTCATGCATGGCTTCGACCTGACGATCCAGCCGGGCGAGCACGTCGCCTTCGTCGGGCCGTCGGGCTGCGGCAAGAGCACCATCGCCAAGATGGTGCTGGGCTTCTACAAGCCAGCCTCCGGCGATCTGACGATCGACGGCAAGGACATCAAGACGATGGATCTCAACTCGCTGCGCCGGAACATCGGCGTGGTGCTCCAGGACACCTTCATCTTCGGCGGCACCGTGGCGGAGAACATAGCGCTGGGCGATCCGGAGCCGGACATGCAGGCGGTCCAGGAGGCCGCCAAGATGGCGGGCTCGGAGGATTTCATCATCAATTTCCCGCTGGGCTACCAGACCCGCATCGGCGAGAAGGGCATGGGGCTGTCGGGCGGCCAGCGCCAGCGCGTCGGCATCGCGCGGGCGCTCTATCGGCGGCCCAAGATCATGATCTTCGACGAGGCGACCAGCGCGCTCGACAACGAGTCCGAGGCCCGCATCACCCAGGAGCTGAAGACCGTGCTGGTCAACCGCACCTCGATCACCATCGCGCACCGGCTGACCACCGTGATGGACAGCGACCGCATCTGCTTCATCAAGGACGGCAAGGTCCAGGAACAGGGCACCCACGCCCAGCTGATCGACCCGGAGTTCCTGAAGGAGAACGGCTACACGGGGCTGTACTACCAACTCGCCCGCACCCAGTTCGACCTGCCGCCGCTGCCGGCCTCTTCCTGAAGCCTTGACGTTGCCCTTAGATCATGTCAGCAACTTGGTCGCTCACCCGCCAGTATTCATCGAGCCACCAAGCCTGGAGCCCGACGCCATCCAAAAGTCCCGCACCGCACTGGTGACCATGGCGATCGGCACCGACTACCAAACCGCGTTCCAGCGATGGTACCTGCCGGGATGGCGGAGTTATTGCGAGCGGCACTGTTTCGACCTCTATGTCATCGACCAGCCGGTGGACCAGTCGGTCGACCTGTCGCGGAAGAGCCTGCATTGGCAGAAGCTGCTGATGCCGTCGCTGCCCCGGCTGCGCGACTACGACCGCGTCGTCTGGGTCGATGCCGACATTGTCATCAATTCGAGGATCGCGCCGGACCTGACGGCCGGCGTTCCGCCCGAGCGCATTGGCGTGGTCGACGCGACGCCCGGGATGGTGGCGCCGGACGACACCTTCAACCAGTATGGCCGCTTCCTGCTGCTCAACGCGCTGCTCATGACGTTCAAGAACGCGTCGCGGGCGGACGATCACCGCACGCTGGTCGCGGACATGACGGTCGAAGACATGTACCGCCTGAAGGGACTGACGCCGCCGGTGGACAAATACGTCAACACCGGTGTCATCGTCTGCTCGCCGCGGCATCATGCGGAATACCTGCTCGACATGTATATGCGCTATGACGCCGATATCTGGGACTTCGAGAACTCGGCGGTCTCGTGGGAACTGCTGTCGGCCGGCATCGTGGATTTCATCGACCCGAGGTTCAACGTAGTCTGGGCCTGGGAAGCCGCCTTGCACTATCCCTTCGTCCACGATCTCGATTTCTACAACGCCAATACCGATCTCGTCCGGATGTGCGTCAACACGGCGTACCGCAACGCCTTCTTCCTCCATCTGGCCGGCTCCATGGCCAAGGTGCTGGCGCCGGCCATCGATCGGGAGGCGGACACTATCGCGGAGTTGGTGATCGGCGATTACGAGCGCCGGCGGGCCAGCATCGACATGGTGTCCTGCGCCGAAGGGGAGGCGATGATCCGGAATTCCACCGGCGTGCGCTGGCCGTTCTGAACAGCCGGCGCCGCGCCGGTGGGCTGATCAGCCGATGGCCCCCGCCCCGGCCAGCCGCTCGATCTCCTCGTCGCCATAACCCAGTTCCGCCAGGATGGCGCGGCTGTCCTGGCCGAAGGTCGGGGCCCCCCGGCGGACGCCGCCCGGCGTTCGGGAGAACTTGATCGGCAGGCCGAGGGTGTCGACCGGGCCGGCCTTGGCGTGCTCGACCGTCACCACCATGTCGCGCGCCCTGGTCTGCGGATGGTCGTGCATCTCGGCGATGGTCAGGACGGGGCCGGCGGGAACGCCCGCCCGCTCCAGCACGGCCAGCCAATCGGCGGTCGAGCGCCGCCGGAAGATGGCGTTCAGCACGGCGGTCAGCTCATCCAGGTTGCCCATGCGGCCGGGGTTGGCGGCGAAGCGCGGGTCCTCGGCCAGCTCCGGCGCCTCGATGGCATCGAGCAGGCGCAGCCAGTTGGACTGGTTGGCGGCTCCGACATTGATCCAGCCATCGGCCGTGGGGTACGCCTGATAGGGCGCGTTGAGCGGGTGGGCGGAACCCATCGGCCCCGGACTGACGCCGGTCGCCAGCCGGATCGCCGATTGCCAATAGGTCTGGATGATGCCGGCCTCGAACAGCGAGGTGTCGACCTTCTGCCCCCGTCCGGTCTTGCCGCGCTCGACCAGCGCCGCCATCACCCCCATGCAGGCCAGCAGGCCGGCGGAGATGTCGGTCACCGGCGCCCCGACCTTGACCGGCGGACGGCCATGGCCCTCGCCGGTGATGCTCATCAGGCCGCTCATGCCCTGGGCGATCAGGTCGAAGCCGGCGGCGTCGGCCAGCGGGCCGGTCCGGCCGAAGCCGGAGATCTCGCAATAGATGATGCCGGGATTGATCGCCTTCATCGCCTCGTAGCCGAAGCCCAGCTTCTCCATCGTGCCGCGCCGGTAGTTCTCGATCACCACGTCGGCGTCGCGCAGCAGGCGGTGGAGCACCGCCTTGCCCTCCTCCGTCTTCAGGTCCAGCGCGATGCCGCGCTTGTTGCGGTTCATCATCATGAAGGCGGCCGACTCACCCTCGATCGCGGGCGGAAGCATGCGGCGGCTGTCGTCGCCGCCGGGCACCTTCTCCACCTTGATGACGTCGGCGCCCATGTCGGCCAGCATGAGGCCGCAGACGGGCCCCGCCATGATATGGGCCAGTTCGACCACCTTGATGCCGGCCAGTGGCCCGGCCACGGGTTCGTCCACCGCGTTCTCGCGTTCCTCAACCATGCGTCATTTTCCCTGGTTCACCATCATCCGTAGAATACATCGACCAACGCCAGCGACAGGGCCGGCACGTAGGTGCAGATCATCAGAACGACCAGCAGGACGCCGATGAAGCCCAGGTTGACCTTGGTCGTCTCCCAGATATCGGCCCGCGCGATCGAGCAGGCCGCGATCAGGACGCTGGCGACCGGCGGGGTCTGCTGGCCGATGGCGAGGTTCAGCGTGACCACCAGACCGAAATGCACCGGATCGATGCCGAGCTGGTGGATCAGCGGCATGACGATGGGCACCACCAGGATGATCGCCGCCGCCGAGTGCAGGAACATGCCGAGGATCAGGAAGGCGACGTTCAGCAGGGCCAGCACCGCGTATTTGTCGTCGGTGAGCGAGGTGATGCCCCGCGCCAGCTGCTGGGGAAGCTGCGCCTCGGTCAGGAAGGTCCCGATCAGGGCGGAACTCGCGACCAGCAGCATGACGACGGCCGTCTGGATGCCGCCGTCGACGCAAGCCTTGTGCAGCTCCCGCAGGTTCAGTTCGCGGTAGATGAACAGGCTGATGAACAGCGCCGTGGCGACCGCCAGCCCGGCGCCCTCGGTCGCGGTCACGAAGCCGCCGAAGATGCCGCCGAGGATGATCACCGGCAGCAGGAAGGCCCAGGCGGCGTCCTTGAAGGTGGACCAGACGCGGCTGACCTGGAACCGCTCCTCGACCGGGAAGTTCTTGCGGACCGCGATGATGTAGGCCGTGAGGGCCAAGCCGACGGCACCCAGGATCCCCGGAATGATTCCGGCCACGAACATCTTGACCACCGACGTCTCGGCCATGACGGCGTAGAGGATCATCGGGATCGACGGTGGGATGATGATCGCGAGGCTGGAGGCCGAGGAGCAGATGGCCGCCGAGAACTCCTTGGAATAGCCCCGCGCCCGCATCGCCGGGATCAGGATCGTGCCGAGCGCCGCGACGCCGGCCACGGCGGAGCCGGAGATCTCCGCGAAGAACATCGAGGCGCCGATCACCACCATCGACAACCCGCCCCGGACGAAGCCGAACAATGCCGAGGCGAAGGCCACCAGCCGGCGCGAGATGCTCGACGCGTTCATGATGGCGCCGGCCAGGATGAACAGCGGGATGGCCAGCAGCGGGAAATTGGTCGATCCGTCGAACATGACGAGGGCGACGTTGGGCAGCATGTCCACGCCCTGCGTCAGGACGATCGCCGTCATGGCGACCAGGCCAAGCGCCACCGCGATCGGCACGTTGAGCAGGACCAGCGCGAACAGGCCGCTGAGCATGAAACCGATGGTCATCGGCGCGAACCTCCGTGGAGCGCTGGAGCGGGAGCCGCGGCGGCGACGCCCTGGGCGCCGGAATGAACGGGCGGCGCCTCGATGCCCGGCAGGGCGTCCTCCAACTCGTGATCGACGAAGCCGTCACCCAGCGCCGACTTGATGACGTCGGGCAGGCGCAGCAGTTCCGCGATCATGAACAGGACGGCGCCAACGGGTATCACGGACTGGGTGAGCTGGAGCGGGATGCTGGGCAGGCTGACCAGGGTGTCGCCTTCCAGGATCATCAGCACCTCCATCCCGGTATAGGTCAGGACGATGAAGAACAGGAAGACGCAGGCCTCGCCGAACAGGGCCACCGCCAGCCGCAGGCGCGGTGGCATGGCGTTGACGATGCCGGGAAAGCCGATATGGGCGCCGCGCAGGGCCGCCAGGGCCGAACCATAATAGGTCAGCCAGGCGAGGCCGATCGACGCGACCTCGTCGTACCAGACCAGCGAACTGCCGAAACTACGGAAGACGAAGCCCGCGATGATGATGAGGGTGAGCGCCACGACGAGGAAGACGACGATGGCCTCGAGCACGCGACCGAAGCCGGCGCGCAGCATGGGGAGCATGGACAAGGGAACGCTCCTTCGGGGAGGACGGAGAAGCCGAGCGGCCGTCCCGAGGACGGGACGGCCGCGATGCCGCGGGCGGTCAGGAACCGGATTTGGCGAGTTCCTGCGCTTTCTGGATCAAGTCCTTGGCTTCCGGCACCTGGGCGGCGAAGTCCTTGTAGATGCCCTCGCTGGCGGCCACGAAGACACTCTGATCGACCTGGTTGACCTGCATGCCGCCGTCCTTCAGCTTTTGCAGGAAGTCCTCGTCCATCTTGGCGGCGATCTCATAGATGACGGGCTGGGTTTCCACCGCCGCTTCGGTAAGCGCCTTCTGGATCTCGGGACCATACTTCCTCCAGCTCCGGCCGGCGGTCAGGTAGGCCGGCGTGTAGACGTGGTTGGTCATCGACAGGAATTTCTGCACCTCGTAGAAGCGCGACGGGTAGATCTGGGCCAGCGGGTTTTCCTGCCCGTCCATCACGCCGGTCTGCAACGCCACGAACACTTCGGAGAAGGCCATCGGGCTGGGATTGGCGCCGTAGGACTGGAACATCTTCACGCGCCAGATGCCGCTGGGGACGCGCAGCTTGATGCCCTGGAGGTCGGTGGGCTTTTCGATCGGACGCTTGCTGTTGGTGATCTGCCGGAAGCCGTTCTCCCAAACGCCCAGGATCTTGAAGCCGTCCTTCTCAGCCGCGGGAGCCATGACCGGCATGACGATCTCGTCGCGGAGGCGGGCCATGTGGGCGCGGTCCTTGACCAGATAGGGCAGTTCGAACAAGCCGAAAAGCGGCACTTCCGACGACATGACGGTCGAGGGCAGCGCCAGATCGACGGTGCCGAGCTTGAGCTTCTTCAGCAGTTCGGAATCGCCGCCGAGCTGGCTGGAGCCGAACACCACGATCTTGGCTTGGCCGCCCACCTTTTCGTTGACCCGGCGGGCGAACTCCTCCGCCGAGAGCGCGAGCAGCGATCCGGGCTCGCCGACATGGCCGAGCTTGATCTCGGTCTGCGCCGAGGCGGCGTTGGCGAAGAGCGAGCCGGCGAACAGCACCGACGCCAGCAACTTGCGGTTAAAGGACATCTCGTTCCCTCCCAAGGGTTTCTATTTTTTGACGATGTTCGGCGGTGCCGCGGTTCACTCTGCGGCTTTCTTCGCTTCCCCGCCGTTGCCTTCCAGAAAGCGCATCGCGGCGTCGAGCCCGCCGGAACGGTGCGGGATGCCGGCGACGCTCAGTCCCATCTCGACGCCGGCCAGGGTGCCGGCCAGCGAGAGGTCGTTGAAGTCGCCGAGGTGGCCGATGCGGAAGACCTTGCCGGCCAGCTTGGCCAGACCGGCGCCCAGCGACATGTCGAAGCGGTCCAGGATGACGCGGCGCAGCTCGTCGGCGTCGTGGCCGTCCGGAACCATCACGGCGGTCAGCGCGCTGGAATACTCGGCCGGCTCGGCGCACAGGATCTCCAGACCCCAGGCGCGAACGGCGCGGCGGGTCGCCTCCGCGTGGCGGTCATGCCGCGCGAACACGTTGGCCATGCCCTCCTCCATCAGCATGGCGACCGCCTCGCGCAGGCCATAGAGCAGGTTGGTGGCGGGGGTGTAGGGGAAGAAGCCGTTCTGGTTGGGCTTCGCCATGTCCTGCCAGTCCCAGTAGGACCGCGGCATGCGGTTGTTCCGGCTGGCCGCCATGGCCTTCTCGGACACCGCGTTGAAGCTCAGGCCCGGTGGCAGCATCAGACCCTTCTGGGATCCCGCCACCGTGACATCGACACCCCACTCGTCGTGGCGGTAGTCGATCGATCCCAGCGACGAGATGGTGTCGACCAGCAGCAGCGCCGGATGTCCCGCGCGGTCGATCGCCTGTCGCACCAGGGGAACGCGGGTGGTGACGCCGGTCGAGGTCTCGTTGTGGACGACCATGACGGCCTTGATGGCGTGGCCCGTGTCCTCGCGCAGCTTGGCCTCCACCACGCCGGCATCGACGCCGTGACGCCAGTCGCCGGGCACGAACTCGGTCTCGATGCCGAATCGCTGGGCGAGGCCGCGCCACAATGTCGCGAAATGGCCCGTCTCGAACATCAGCACCTTGTCGCCGGGCGACAGCGTGTTGACGATCGCCGCCTCCCACGCGCCGGTCCCGGAGGCGGGATATATCACGACCGGCTGGGTGGTGCCGAAGACCGGCTTGATCCCGTCGAGGACTTCCCGCCCGAGCTTTTGGAATTCCGGACCGCGATGGTCGATGGTCGGCCGGTCCATCGCCCGCAGGATGCGGTCGGGAACGTTCGTCGGGCCCGGAATCTGAAGGAAGTGGCGTCCGCCGCGATGGGCCATCTTGGTGTTTCTCCCCTGTCTGTTCTTCAGCCCGGAAAGCGCTTGTTGTTTCCCATCCGGATCATGACAGCCATTTTGCATTCAAAATTAGGGTCAGGCAACCTTGTTTGATGAGGGGCCTGATGAATCCGAACCGCCGCACGAGATTAAAAGAACCAAATCTGCTGAAAATCGGAAGTTATAAGCTAGTTTTAAGCCTCTCCTGGTTGTTTTGAACCTGGATTGGTAGGGGCCCCACGAATGCGCGGGTTCGAACGATTGGCATTTTGCATTCAAACCGCTATGTTGCTGGGAGCGAATGAATAATGCTTTGGGGAAACGCCATGCCGCTCGACGCTCCTCCCGAAAACGCCCGCCCGGCCTCCTCGCGCATCGGCGACGGCAAACTGGCCGGGCGCCTGCGGCGCGAGTTGAAGGGCGAGGTGCTGTTCGACGCGTTCTCGCGCGGGCGCTACGCCACCGACGCGTCGTTCTACCAGATCGAGCCGATCGGCGTGGTGGCGCCCCGCGACGAACGGGATGTCGAGATCGCCCTCCAGATCGCGGCGGATGAGGGCATTCCCGTGTTGCCGCGAGGCGGCGGCACCTCGCAATGCGGCCAGACCGTCGGCGAGGCGCTGGTGATGGATTGCTCCCGGCATCTGAACGGCCTCGTGGCCTTCGACGCGGAGGCGCGGACCGCGGTCGTGCAGCCCGGCCTCGTGCTCGACACGCTCAACAAGAAGCTGAAATGCCACGGGCTGTTCTTCCCGGTCGATGTCTCCACCAGCGCGCAGGCCACGTTGGGGGGCATGGCCGGCAACAACAGCTGCGGCACCCGGTCGCTCCGCTACGGCAACATGGTCCACAACGTCCGCGCCATCGACGCCGTGCTCGCCGACGGCAGCGCCATCCATTTCGACGAGGTCGATCCCGAACGGAACGACCTGCCGGCGCGCCATCAGGACCTGCTGCGGCGCATGCGGGATCTGTACCGGCGCGAGGCCGACGAGATCACGGCGCGAATCCCGACCGTCCAGCGCAAGGTCGGCGGCTACAACATCGAGCGGCTGGGCGGGGAGAAGGTCAACCTCGCCAAGCTGCTGGTCGGATCGGAGGGGACGCTGGGGTTCTTCCAGCGGATCGAGATCGACCTGCAGCCCCTCCCCCGCCATAAGGTGCTGGGCGTCTGCCATTTCCCGACGTTCCGGCAGGCGATGGAATCGGCGCGGCACATCGTGGCGCTGCGCCCGGCGGCGGTGGAACTGGCCGACCGCGCGATGATCGACCTGGGCCGCGCCATCCCGATGTTCCGCGCGACGATGGACCTGTTCGTCCGGGGCGAGCCCGACGCCCTGCTGTTCGTCGAGTTCGCCGGCGAGGACCTGGATGCCGAGAAGGCCAATCTGCGCCGGCTGGTCGAGCTGATGGACGATTTGGGCCTGCCCGGCGGCGTGGTCGAGGCGATCGATCCGGCTTTCCAATCCGCGATCTGGGAGGTTCGGAAGGCCGGCCTCAACATCATGATGTCGATGAAGACCGCCGGGAAGCCGGTGTCCTTCATCGAGGACTGCGCCGTCCCGCTCGAGCATCTGGCTGACTACACCGAGCGGCTGACCGAGGTGTTCCACAAGCACGGCACGAGCGGCACCTGGTACGCCCACGCGTCCGAGGGCTGCCTGCATGTCCGTCCCGTCCTCAACCTGAAGCTGGACCTGGACGTCAGGAAGATGCGGGCCATCGCCGAGGAGACCTTCGCGCTGGTGCGGGAATACAAAGGCTCGCATTCCGGCGAGCACGGCGACGGGCTGGTCCGGTCGGAATTCCACGAGCCGATGTACGGCTCGCGGGTGGTCCAGGCGTTCCGCGAGGTCAAGACGACATTTGACCCCTCCGGCCTGTTCAATCCGGGCAAGATCGTCGACGCGCCGAGGATGGATGACCGGCGGCTGTTCCGCTACAAGCCCGGCTACGCGCCGCTGCCGATGGAAACCGCGCTGGACTGGTCCGACTGGAACGGCTTCAGCGGCGCCGTGGAGATGTGCAACAACAACGGCGCCTGCCGGAAGTCCGACGCCAGCGTCATGTGCCCGTCCTACCGCGCCACGGCGGACGAGAAGCACGTCACGCGCGGGCGTGCCAACACCCTGCGGCTCGCCATCACCGGGCAGTTGGGACCCGACGCCTTCACGTCCCAGCCGATGTACGAGACGTTGGACCTGTGCGTCGGCTGCAAGGGCTGCAAGCGGGAATGCCCGACCGGCGTCGACATCTCGCGCATGAAGATCGAGTTCCTGCACCACTACCGCAAGCGCCATGGCATCCCCCTGCGGGAACGGCTGATCGCGTGGCTGCCGCGCTACGCGCCGATGGCGGCGCGGCTGGGCGGGATGCTGAACCTGCGCAACCGGGTTCCAGCCTTGGCGGGATTGGGCGAGCGGCTGACCGGCTTCAGCCGCCATCGGCCCTTGCCGAAATGGCACGCCGAACCCTTCCGCGATTTGGCGCCAAAGGAGACTGGGGCGACGGATGGGTCCGTGGCGGAGGTCGTGCTGTTCGTCGACACCTTCAACCGCTGGTTCGAGGCGGACAACGCCCGCGCCGCCCTGGCCGTGCTGGAGGCGGCCGGCTACAAGGTCCATGTCGCCATGCCGCCCAAGGGCGAGCGGCCGCTCTGCTGCGGCCGGACTTTCCTGAGCGCGGGCCTGGTGGACGAGGCGCGGATCGAGCAGCGGCGGGTGCTCGACGCGCTCGGACCCCATGTCGAGCGCGGCACCCCGATCGTCGGCCTGGAGCCATCCTGCCTGCTGACGATGCGCGACGAGTTCAAGTCGGTCTTGCCGGGCCCGGCCAGTGCCGCGCTCGCCGGCCGCGCGCTGCTGCTGGAGGAGTTCCTGGCGGCGGAGGCCGAGGCCGGCAGGTTGCGATTGCCGCTGAGGGCCCTGCCCCACAAGCGGGCGCTGCTGCACGGACATTGCCACCAGAAGGCTTTCGGCGCGATGCCCGCGACCGAGCGGGTGCTGAAAATGATACCCGGACTGGAGGTCTCGACCATACAATCGACCTGCTGCGGCATGGCCGGAGCCTTCGGCTATCAGGCCGAGCACTATGAGGTTTCGATGAGGATGGGTGAATTGGGTGTCCTTCCCGCCGCGCGGGCGGCGGATGCGGATACCGTGATCGTCGCCGACGGCACCAGCTGCCGGCACCAGATCCAGGATGGGGCGCGGCGTCAGGCGGTCCATCTCGCCATCCTGCTGCGGGACGCCCTGGAAAGGCCGGAGGATCGTCTTGCTTCATGAGGAGGTCGTGGCGCGCCTGCGCGAGAAGCTGATCGACGGCGTCATGCCGCCGGGATCGCGGGTGCCCGAGAAGGAGCTTTGCGCCGAATTCGGCGTGTCGCGCACACCCCTGCGGGAGGCGCTGAAGGTGATGGCGTCGGAGGGCTACATCGTCCTGCTGCCGAACCGGGGCGCCCGCGTCGCGAAGATGACAGCCAGGAACCTGGAGGAGCTGTTCGAGGTCTGTGGCGGGATGGAGGCGCTGGCGGGCGAGCTCGCCTGCCAGCATGGCACCGACGCGGAGATCGCCGAGATCGAGGCGCTGCACGACCGCATGGCGGAATTCTACGCGGTGCGCGACCTCGCCGGCTATTACCCGCTCAACCGCGCGATCCACGAGGCGATCGTGCGGGCCACCCACAACGCCGTCCTGATCAACCTGTACGAGAACGTCAGCGCCCGCATCCGGCGCGCCCGCTTCGTGGTGCCGATGCCGCCGGACCATTGGCGGCTCGCCATGGCGGAGCACGAGGCGATCCTCAACGCGCTTCAACGCCGCGACGCCGTGATGCTGTCGTCGATCCTGAAGACGCACCTGCGCAACAAATGCGAGCAAGTCGAGCGGGCCGGTTTCGCTGAGAGCGACGAGACCCCGACCCCGCCCGCCGCGGCCAGGAAAACCCCGGTGAAAAAACCTCAGCCAGAGCAATCCGACATGGAGCGAGTCCCTTGACCGAAGAACTTCTGTACGATGTCCAGGACGGTATCGGCACCATCACCTTCAACCGCCCCCAGGCGCGCAACGCCCTGACTTTCGCGATGTACGAGCGGCTGGGCGAGATCTGCCGGGAAGTCGAGACGGACGACCGGGTCAAGGCCCTGCTGATTACCGGCGCTGGCGACAAGGCTTTCGCGGCCGGAACCGATATCGGCCAGTTCCGCGCCTTCAAGGGTCCCGAGGACGCGCTCGGATACGAGGCGCGGATCGACAAACTTCTGGGAGCCTTGGAACGGTGCCGCGTGCCGACCATCGCCGCCATAGCCGGAGCCTGCACGGGCGGCGGTGCCGCGATCGCCGCCGTCTGCGACCTGCGCATCGCGGCCCCCCACTCCCGGTTCGGCTTTCCGATCTCCCGGACGCTCGGCAACTGCCTGTCGGTCGCGAACTACGCCCGGTTGGCGGCGCTGATCGGGCCGGCCCGCGTCAAGGACATCATTTTCACGGCCCGATTGGTCGACGCGCCCGAGGCGCTGGCGATCGGGCTGGTATCCGAGGTGATCGCCGAGGGTGCCGACCTGATGTCGCGCGCCGGGGAGGTCGCCCGCACGGTGGCCAGCCACGCGCCGCTGACCCTGCGCGCGACCAAGGAGGCGCTGCTGCGCATTCAGGACAAGATGACGCCGAATGAAAGCGACGACCTGATCCTGTCCTGCTACATGAGCCAGGACTTCCAGGAGGGCATGGACGCCTTCCTGAACAAGCGGCCGCCGGTTTGGAAGGGCAAGTGACCCCCGGGGCGAGTGGATCCATCTGAACGCAAAAAGGGCGGGGTTGCCCCCGCCCTTTCTGGGAATATTCTGTTGCTAGGCCATTCCAGCCCCGCCTAGTCTCAACGCGACCACCGTTAGGCGGCTACGCGCAGATCCTGAGCATTGTGGTTGTCATTTGCGACATTCACAAGTTGTTGGACGAGCCTTTCCCCGGATGGGGATTAGCGGGCGTGCCTCACCCAACGTCTAAACGACCCTTATTCACCCACGTCGATCCTAATTCGCCCCCATGGAACAAGCCCTGACTCGGAGGAGGTTTGGCCTGATGGTCCGAGGACCATGCCCCGCTCATCACGAGGTCTTTTGGTGGAGGCGGGGGGCATCGCAGCCCCCGTCCGCTAGGTCTTATATGATCGCAGTCTCGGATGGCCCGAAAGCCATCCTGCAACGCTGTCCCCGATATAGGATATTCCGGCTCGGAGATCAAGACCGGCACGATGATCGGGCGCTCGCGTATCCGGTCCCGCGGCGATAATACTGCTCCCTGGGGGTTCCAGTCAGGGGGAAGGGTGACATGTCCAAGCGGACGCCGGCGACGATGGCCTTGGAGAAGGCGGGCAAGCCGTTCGAACTGCTGCGCTACGAGTATGATCCCGACGCGCCGTCGATCGGCCTTCAGGCGGCGGAGGCGCTCGGGCTTTCCCCGTCAGTCGTGTTCAAGACGCTGATGGTGGTCGCAGGCGACGAACCTTGCGTCGGCATCATTCCCTCGGATCAGGAGCTTGGCCTCAAGGCGCTGGCCGCGGCGGCGGGCAGGAAGTCCGCAGCCATGATGAAGCCAGCGGACGCCGAGCGGATCAGCGGCTACCATGTCGGTGGGATCAGTCCGCTGGGGCAGAAGAAGCGGCTGCGCTGCTTCCTCGACGCCTCGGCTATGGACCTGCCGTTCCTGGTGGTCAATGGAGGCCAGCGTGGCCTCCAGATCAAACTCGCGCCCGCCGATCTGGTGGCCTCGACCGGCGCCGTCGTGGCGGCGTTGGCGAGTGGCGATCCCTAAAGGGCGTCACGCCGACCGCGCGAGCGCGAACCTCCGGCAGTGTTCGAGATAGGCCGCCTCGTGGATGGACAGCAGTTCGACGATGCTGGACCATAGCCACGAGGGCGCGTCGAGCGTGCTGGAACGCGCGCGGCCGAGTTCGGACAGCCACCGCTCGCGGCTATCCGCGTCCATCTGGCGGCCGTGGGCGCGTCCGATGACGCCGGCCAGATACTCCGCCAGGGTGGTGGCCGCCTCCTCCGTCAGCCGCTCGACCTCGATCTTGAGGTCCTGCGGCATCAGCTCGCGCACGACCACGCCGCTACCCATCAGCCGGGTCGCCATCATCCGCTCGCCCAGGTGCGGCGACAGGGCGCGCGCACCCAGCACCACCCGCATGGCGTTCTCGCGCGGCATCGGCGCGTCGGCGGCGCGCGGCGCCGCGGCGGTGACCGCCTCCTTGACGTCGACCAGGCACAGGGACGAGCCCTTGCCCTGCCCCACCCGCAGCATGGCGGCGTAGCGCAGGCGGCCCAGCGAACTGCACCCTTTCATCCAATAGGCGGCGTCGACCATCTCGACCTTGTCGGTGTCGTCGCGGTCCTGAAGCCCGATGATGGTCGACCGCAGTTCCGGCTGTTCGAACAGGGCATGCAGCGCGCCCCGCTCGTCCGCGGTCAGCGCCCAAAAACGCTTGCCCAGGGGAACGACGGGCTTGACCGTGTCCAGCCGCTCCTCCGCCAGATGGCGCCAGCGGCGGCGGGTCGCCTGCGCCAGCAAGTCTTGGATCACCCGGGGGCGGGCGCTCTTGTCGCGGTGGCCGTCGAACGATCCGGCGAGCGCCGTCTCATAGCCGGCGATCAAATGCTCCAGGATGCGCGCGGTGATGACACCGGGCAGGTCGGAGCCGCGGGCGGCCGACGCCAGCGACAGGCCCAGCCGGATCAGGTCGTGCGCCGGGTTGCCGATCACCGTCTGATCGAGGTCGCGGATCTGCACCGCCACCCGGCCCTTGGCGTCCGCCAGCGGTCCCAGGTTTCCGACATGGCAGTCGCCGCAGATCCAGACCGGCGGCCCTTCCGGAACCTTGCCGGAGCGGGCCTCGAGCCACTCGTAGAATTTGACCGTGCTGCCCCGCACATAGGCGTGGGCGGATCGGGCCATCTTGATGTTCCGCGTGCGCAGCAGGGTCTCCGCGCGTTCTTCTGGCGCCGTCATCGATAACCTTCAGATGTGGCCCGCGAGAGGGCGCCTCACCCTGGCGCTCCGGTCCGGTGACCCAATTCCGTGATCGGACTGCTTCGCCGCGCCGGTATCCCCCGATAGCCCGGGCATGACGATCCCCATCCACCTTGTACAACACGCGGCGGGAAGTCGCTGTTCATTCCGTTTGATACTATTCCATGGATAGTGACCGTGAGGCCACTCCCAGAAAGAATGGGGACATTCTGGTTTAAAGTTGCGTGTTCCGCGCGCGAAATGAACATGTCGTCCTCGACACGCCTTCACGGCACCTCCTTCCTGGGGCGTCCTCGAAAGCGAATACTGCTTTCCAAACCGAGATCCCGCACCGTCGCCGCAACCCAATCCGCCGTTCCGAGAGGAGTCCCCCGCGTCACCGACCGGTCGAGCGCCTCGACTTCCGCCACCGTCTGGGCGGAGTTCACCAACCCCACCCATCCGCTGGGACGTATCAGGGGCGTGGTCAAGGTCAGCGCGTCTGGCGAGCCCAAACTACTCCAGGGCCAATCCTCCGCCCATGGCGTCAAGCTGGCTCGAAGAGGATTGCGCTCGACATAGCGTAATACGGTCAAGAGATGCGCATCCTGCTGCACAGGGAATGCCTTGAACCGACCTTGCCAGACACGTCCGCGAGAATCGGGGCCACGCGCATTGTGATACCGGCGGACATGAGCGGTCAGCAACCACTGCATCCATCGGCTGAGGTCGCCATCCTCAAGAGGCCATAGCACCAGATGAAAATGGTTCGGCATCAGGCACCACGCGGAAATCCGCATCGGCACCCGATCGCCGGCAGCGGCGATAAGGTTCACGAAGGCCCGGTAGTCGGCGGGGCATTCGAAAATGCGGGTACCGCCATTCGCCCGGTTCATGACGTGATAGCAGATCCCGCCAACGGAGGCGCGTGCGGTTCGTGGCATCCTTGGAACTTACGGATTGCATCCGGGAGCGTGCAAGGCGGCCAAATGACGCGCGGTTATCGTGATCCGATGCCAAGTCACGCAACTTTAAACCAGAATGTCCCCTTTCTTTCCTTTCTTTTCGCTTCTCACGACGCCAGGACACTCGCCATCTCCGCCGCCACATCGCGTTCGAAGAAGTCGGGGAAGCGGTCCGCCAGTTCCGGCAGGGAGGTCAGGATCTCGCGCAGGTGGCGGCGCATCGCCGCTTCCGCCCGGTCGGCGTCGCGGGCGGCGATGCTGTCCAGGACATCCTGGTGCTGCGCGATCAGCCGTTCCACCGGGGTCGCCAGCGGCACGCTGAGATAGCGGACCCGGTCCATCTGGGCCTTGGTCTCCTCGACCACCCGCCACGCGTAATCGCAGCCGACGCCCAGGGCGATGCCACGGTGGAACGCCTCGTCCAGGCCCATGAACTCGACCGGGTCCAGCGCGGTGGCGGCGACCCTTTGAGCCTCCAAATTGGCGCGCAGCAGGTCGATGGCGGATTGCGGGATCTCGGCGCAGGCGCGGCGGACCATCGCCAGTTCCACCGCCTCCCGCACGAAGCGCGCGTCGAACACCTGCTTCATGGAGATCTTGACGATGAAGGTGCCGCGCTGCGGCCGGATCGTCACCAGCCCCGCCTCGCTCAACTTGATGAAGGCCTCGCGGACGGGCTGGCGGCTGACGCCCAGCCGGGTGGCTATCTCCTGCTCCGACAGGGCCTGGCCGGGCTGGAAACCCATCGTCACGATCGCGTTCCGCACTTCGCGGAAGACACGGCGGGCGACCGGCTCCGCCGAATTGGCTTCGATCCTGTCCAGCATCACCGATCCTCCCCATCCCTGTTCTTATCGCCGCCCCCTCCCATGATCGCGGGGGCTTGCGCTTCGTGAGCTTGCATACTACCATACCAGTCAATAAGCCGATAATAGCATATGTTGGGGAGGATGCCATGGGTCGCCGTCTTGATGAACGGACGCTGGAGACTCTGGGAGTGGAAATCCCGGTGCGCGCCAGCGGCCTGGAGACCGGCATCGTCCACATGGGGCTCGGCGCGTTCCACCGCGCCCATCAAGCCGTCTACACCGAGGACGCGCTGAAGCGCCAGCCGGGGCCTTGGGGCATCTGCGGCGTCTCGCTCCGCAGTCCGGAGACGCGCGACGCGCTGGCTCCCCAGGACAACCTGTACACGGTCGCGATCCGCGACGCGTCGGGCGAACGGCTCCGCGTGGTCGGCTCCCTGACGGAAACGCTGGTGGCGCCGGAGGACCCGGCCGCCGTGCTGGAGCGGCTGACCCGCCCCGCCGTGCGGATCGTCACCATCACCGTCACCGAGAAGGGTTATTGCCACGATCCGGCGACCGGCGCCCTGAACGAGCGGCACCCCGATATCGTCCACGATCTCCAGAACCGTGGACAACCCCGCACCCTCGCCGGTTTCCTGGTCGAGGCGCTGGCCCGCCGCCGCGCGGCCGGTGTCGAGCCGTTCACCGTGCTGTCCTGCGACAACCTGCCGAGCAACGGCCACGTCGCCGCCGGCATCCTGCGCCGCTTCGCCGAATTGCGCGATCCCGAGCTTGGCCGCTGGGTCGCCGACCGGGTCGCCTGCCCCAGCAGCATGGTCGACCGGATCGTGCCGGCCACCACCGCCGAGGACCGCGCCAGCGTCGCGGCGGCCCTGGGAGTGGAGGACGCGTGGCCGGTCATGGCCGAGCCCTTCACCCAATGGGTGATCGAGGACAACTTCCCGACCGGCCGCCCGGCGTGGGAGCTGGAGGGTGCCGAACTGGTCACCGATGTCCGGCCCTATGAGTTCATGAAGCTGAGACTGCTCAACGGCAGCCACTCCTGCATCGCCTATCTCGGATACTTGGCGGGCCACGCCACGGTGTCGGACGCCATGGCCGACCCGGGCTTCGTCAGCTTCACGCGGGAATTGATGGACGAGGAGGTGACCCCCACCCTCGACGTGCCGCCCGGTGCCGATCTCGGGCGCTACAAGGCCGCCCTGCTGGAGCGGTTCGCCAATCCCGCCCTCAAGCACAGGACGTGGCAGATCGCCATGGATGGGTCGCAGAAGCTGCCCCAGCGCCTGCTCGGCACCATCCGCGACCGGCTGGCCGCCGGACAGGGCTTCGACCGGCTGGCGCTCGGCGTCGCCGCCTGGATGCGCTATGTCGGCGGGCGGGACGAGGCCGGCCAGCCGATCGACGTGCGCGATCCCCTGGCCGAGCGGTTGAAGGCGCTGTCGGACCAAGCGGCGGATCAAGCGGGCGGCGACACCGGCAAGCTGGTCTCGGCCCTGCTCGGCGTGCGCGAGGTGTTCGGCGACGACTTGCCGACCAATCCGACCTTCATCGCCGCCGTGACGCGGGCGCTCGACCGGCTGGTGGCGCGCGGTGCCCGCCAAGCCATTCAAGATGTCGGCTAAGTTCATAAACACGTAAATCCAGGGAGAACGCACCATGGAACAGACTTGGCGCTGGTTCGGGCCGGAAGACGCCATCCGCCTGCCGCACATCAAGCAGGCTGGCGCCACCGGCATCGTCACCGCCCTCCACCACATCCCCTATGGGACGGTCTGGTCGGTCGACGAGATCGAGAAGCGCAAGGCCATGATCGGCGAGGACGCCTCGCTCGGCCTGCGCTGGAGCGTGGTCGAGAGCCTGCCGGTGTCGGAGGACATCAAGCTGGGCGAGGGCGACCTGGAGGTGCTGTTCGACAATTACCGGGAATCGCTGCGCAACCTGGGCGCCTGTGGCGTCGACACGGTCTGCTACAACTTCATGCCGGTGCTGGACTGGACTCGGACCGAGCTGCGGGCCCCCCTGCCCGGCGGCGGCAGCGCGCTCCGCTTCAACGCCCATGAATACGCCGCGTTCGACTGCTTCATCCTGGAGCGTCCGGGCGCCGAGGACGAGCACGAGCCCGAGGTCATGCGTCGCGCCCGTGCCTGGATCGATCAAGCGTCGGAGAGCGACAAGCGGAACCTGCTCGCCAACATCATGGCGGGCTTGCCGGGTGCCTTCGACCGCTACGACGCACCGGGCCTGCGCCGGATGCTCGACCGCTATCGCGGCATGACCCGCGACGGCTTGCGGGAAACGCTCGCCCGTTTCCTACGCGAGGTGATCCCAACCGCGGAGGAGGCCGGCATCCGCATGTGCATCCATCCCGACGATCCGCCGCGGCCGCTGCTGGGCCTGCCGCGCATCGTCAGCAACGCCGACGACCTGGATTTCATCATCAACGCGGTACCGTCGGACGCCAACGGCCTGACCTTCTGCACCGGATCGCTGGGCGCCGGCCGCGACAACGACGTGCCGGAACTTGCGAAGCGCTTCGCGGGCCACGTCAAGTTCGCCCATCTGCGGAACGTCGCCAAGGAGGTCGACGGTTCGTTCATGGAGGCCGACCACCTGGGCGGCGACGTCGACATGGTCTCGGTCGTCACCACCCTGCTGGAGGAGCAGAAGCGCCGTCACGACGCAGGGCTGGACGACTGGCGCATCCCGTTCCGTCCCGATCACGGCCATGAACTGTTGGACGATGTCGGCAAGCCGACCCATCCGGGATATCCGATGATTGGACGTTTGCGGGGACTTGCGGAACTCCGCGGGATCATGACAGCGGTGGCGTCTTTGAAAGACTTACCGGTCTGACCACTGGACACTTGACACACCGGGTGTTTCACGGGATCATGTCGGTCAATTGGTCAGACCAAATGGCCGACATGAACTAGCCGGATACTCGGCACGCCTGGGAGGGGTTCGGCGCATGCCGATCGAAGCCATCGAACCGCGCCGGCTCTACCGGCAGGTCGCCGATCACCTGAGGGACCTGATCGACCGGGGCGAGTACAAGGTCGGCGAACGGCTTCCGACCGAGCGCGAGCTTTCCGAAAAGCTCGGCATCTCCCGCCCCACCGTCCGCGAGGCCTTGATCGCGTTGGAGGTGGAACACCGCGTCCGCATCCGTGTCGGCTCCGGCATCTACGTCACCGAACCACCAGCCCAGTCACCGATCTTGGTCGGCCCCGCGGAAGGTCCTTTCGAACTGCTGCGCGCCCGCGCCTTCATCGAGAGCGCCATCGCGGCGGAGGCGGCGACGCTGGTGACCCAGGCCGATATCAACGCCATGGACCACCTGCTCGACGCGATGGAGCGGAGCAGCGACGCCGGCACCAAGGCGATGGTCGGGCTCGACCGCCAGTTCCATCAGACGATCGCGTCGATCGTCGGCAATGGCATCATCCTACGCTTCGCCGGCGACCTGTTCGACCAGCGGATCAACCCCTATTTCCAACGCCTGTCCGGCCATTTCGAGACGGCCGACACGTGGCGGGCCGCCGTGGACGAGCATCGCGCGATCCGCGACGCCATCGCGTCCCGCGACCCTGGCGCCGCCAGCGCCGCCATGCGCCATCACCTGCAACAGTCGCAGCACCGCTTCTCCACGAGTTTCGAGGAGGAGGCGGCTTCGCCCGGCTGAGGGCGGGCCGGAGATCAAGTCAGTTCAGTTCCCGGGAGGAAAAAGAGAAGATGATGAAGTTTTACGCCGCCGCCTTCACCGCCGTGATCGCCCTGTGCGCCACGGCGCCGGCCCAGGCCCAGACCAACCTCAAATGGGGCCACGCCTACGAGACGTCGGAGCCGTTCCACACGGAATCCGTCTGGGCGGCCGAGGAGATCGAGAAGCGGACCAATGGCCGCTACAAGATCACCGTCTTCCCCGCCTCGCAGCTCGGCAAGGAAAACGACCTCAACCAGGGCCTGACCCTTGGCAGCGTCGACATGATCGTCTCGGGCTCCAGCTTCGCGGCCCGCAGCTATCCGCCGATCGGCGTCACCTACTATCCCTATATCTTCCGCAACCCGGATCACCTGATCGCCTATACCAAGAGCGACGTGTTCAAGGAGCTGGCGGCGGGCTACGAGAAGGCGTCCGGCCACCACATCGCGGCGGTGACCTATTACGGCACCCGCCACACCACCTCCAACAAGCCGATCACGAGCTGCGATGACATGCGCGGCCTGAAGATCCGGGTGCCCGACGTGCCCGCATATCTGGCGATGCCGCGCGCCTGCGGCGCCAACACCGCTCCGATCGCCTTCGCCGAGGTCTATCTTGCGCTTCAGAACGGCACCGTCGACGCCCAGGAGAACCCCCTGACCACGATCGAGGCCAAGAAGTTCTACGAGGTCCAGAAGAACATCGTCCTGACCGGCCACATCACCGACCACGTCAACACCACGATCGCCGGACGGCGCTGGGCCAAGCTGTCGGACGAGGACAAGAAGATCTTCACCGAGGTGACCCAGGAAGCCGCCGCCCGCGCGACGAAGATCGTCCAGGAGCGCGAGGGCGCGCTGGTCCAGACCTTCAAGGACCGCGGCATCAACGTCCAGGAGGTTGACAAGGCCGCCTTCGAGCAGGTCGTCCGCGCCAAGGTTCCGCTGGAGGAGTTCGGCTACAAGCAGGCCGACTACGACCGCATCCGCGCCGTCCAGTAGAACCCCGACCCGGCGCCGCCCCGCGCGGCGCCGGTCCGCCCTGCCCCGCCCCGAGGCGATGGGTACATGGCTCAGTTTGGAAAGGCACGGTCGTGTCGCAGCATCCCCAATCCGACGTCACCGCCACGGCGGAAGAAATCGCCCACGCCTTCGAGGAGGAGGTCGAGGCGGTCGATCTGTCGCAATACGCCATCGAGGACTGGATCACCCAGTTCATGTTCTGGGCGATGGCTCTGGCGGTCTTCGTC
The DNA here is from genome assembly GCF_000576635.1 of Skermanella stibiiresistens SB22. Taxonomy (GTDB): domain Bacteria; phylum Pseudomonadota; class Alphaproteobacteria; order Azospirillales; family Azospirillaceae; genus Skermanella; species Skermanella stibiiresistens. The sequence continues at coordinate 39,358 of NZ_AVFL01000029.1, read as the reverse complement.
CAGTTCTTCACCCGCTACGTTCTCAACGACAGCCTCGCCTGGACCGAGGAGGTCGCCATCAACTTCCTGGTCGGCGTCGTGTTCTTCGGCTCCATCATGTGCGTGCGCCAGTCGCGGCACATCCAGGTCGATATCCTGTACCACTACATCCCCGAAGGTCTGGCGCGGATCCTGTCGCTGTTCGTCGATGTCGTGCGGATCGCGTTCTTCGGCTACGCGGCCCTGCTGGTCTGGAACTACTCCCAGCTGATCAGCGAGGAGCGCATGACCATGATCGACCTGCCCAAGTCGATCGTCTTCTACACCGTGATGGTCGGCTTCGCCCTGATGTGCGTGCGCTCCATCCAAGTGCTGATCCAGAACCTGCGCCGTGGCTACTCGGTGCTCCAGCGCCCCGAAGCCTTCCTGCCGGCGGGAGAGTGACCCCATGACGCTTCTGATCGTCTCCTTCCTCGTCCTCATGGTGCTGGGCATCCCCGTCGCGGTCGCGATGGCCTCGGCGTCGCTGCTCTATCTCGTCTTCTACGACGTGGCGCCAGATGTCATCGTCGCCCAGCGCATGATCGCCGGCGTCGAGAGCTTCCCGCTGCTCGCCGTGCCATTCTTCATCCTGGCCGGCAACCTGATGAACATCGCCGGCGTCACCGGCCGCATCTACAGCTTCGCGGTGGCCCTGGTCGGCTGGATGAAGGGTGGCTTGGCGCAGGTCAACATCATCGGCTCGGTCATCTTCTCCGGAATGTCGGGCACCGCGCTGGCCGACGCGGCCGGCATCGGCACGATCGAGATCAAGGCCATGAAGGACCATGGCTACCCGGTCGAGGCCGCCGTCGGCGTCACCGCCGCCTCCGCGACGCTCGGCCCGATCTTCCCGCCGTCCCTGCCCTTCGTGATCTACGGCATGATGGCGAACGTCTCGATCGGCGCGCTATTCCTGGCCGGCATCCTGCCCGGCATCGTCATGACGCTGCTGATGATGGTGACGGTCGCCTTGATCGCCTACAAGCGCGGCTGGGGCGCCGACACTGGGTTCGAATGGAACAAGCTGGCGAGCGCCGCGATGGAAGTCGTGATCGTGCTGGCCTTCCCCCTGGTGGTCTATGCGATGACCTGGGCCGGCTTGTCGCCCAACGTCGCCCTGATCATCGCCTTCGCGGTCCTGATCGCGCTGGACTGGTATTTCGACTTCTCCGCCGTCATGGCCCTGATGACCCCGATCATCCTGATCGGTGGCATGACCATGGGCTGGTTCACCCCGACGGAAGCGGCGGTCGCCGCCGTGATCTGGTCGCTGTTCCTGGGGCTGGTGCGCTACCGGACCATGACGTTCCGCACGCTGGCGAAGGCCGGCTTCGACACGATCGAGACCACCGCCTCGGTGCTGTTCATCGTCACGGCGGCGTCGATCTTCGCGTGGCTGCTGACCGTCGGACAGGCGGCGCAGGGTTTGTCCGACCTGATCCTGGGCATCACCGACAACAAATGGGTCTTCCTGATCCTGGTCAACATCCTGGTGCTGATCGTCGGCTGCTTCCTCGACACGATCGCCGCGATCACCATCCTGGTGCCGATCCTGCTGCCGATCGTCCTGAAGTTCGACATCGACCCGGTCCATTTCGGCGTGGTCATGACGCTGAACCTGATGATCGGTCTGCTCCACCCGCCGTTGGGCATGGTGCTGTTCGTGCTGTCCCGCGTCGCCAAGCTGTCGGTCGAGCGGACCACCATGGCGATCCTGCCTTGGCTGGTGCCGCTGTTCATCGCCCTGCTGATGATCACCTTCATACCCGCCATCACCCTTTGGCTTCCCCAAACGATGGGATTGATCCGATGACCGACAGCGCCCTGGCGGCGACCCTCTTCGGCCCCGAGGATTTGAGAATGGTCGAGCGCCCGCTGGACCGCCTCGACCCCGGCATGGTCCGCGTCAAGTTCGGCGCGGGCGGGATCTGCGGGTCCGACATGCACTACTACCGGCACGCCCGGACGGGCGATTTCGTCGTCACCTCGCCGCTGGTGCTGGGCCACGAGGTCGCCGGCGAGATCGTCGAGCTGGGCTCCGGCGTCACCGGCCTGGCGGTTGGCGACCATGTCGCGGTCAACCCGTCGCGCTGGTGCGGCCATTGCGTCCGTTGCCGCGAGGGCCGCGAGAACCTGTGCGAGAACATCTACTTCATGGGGTCGGCGTCCAAGACGCCGCACATGCAGGGCGGTTTCTCCAGCCTGTTCGACGCGACGGCGGCGCAATGCGTCAGGGTCCCCGCCGACCTGCCCTTCTCGGCGGCGGCCCTGGCCGAACCGCTGGCGGTCTGCCTGCACGCGGTGGCGCGGGCGGGAGCCATGGAGGGTCACAAGGCGATCGTGTTCGGCGCCGGACCGATCGGATTGCTGACGATGCTGTGCGCCAAGCTGGCGGGTGCCTCCGAGGTCGCGGTGGTCGATGTCGCGGCGGCCCCCCTCGCCTTCGCCGAGAAGCTGGGCGCCGATCACGTGGTCGACGTCTCGGGCGGCGACGCCGCGCTGCGCGATCTGTCGGCCCAGGCGGGCTTCGATGTCGGGTTCGAGGTCTCCGGCACCCCGGCCGGACTGGCGTCCGCCATCGGCAGCGTCCGGAAGGGCGGCACGGTCGTGCAGATCGGCAACCTCGCCGGCGGCCTGCTGCCGGTCCCGGCCAACGCCGTCATGTCGAAGGAGCTGGATCTGAAGGGCACGTTCCGCTTTGGCCGAGAATACGACCGGGCGGTCTCGCTGATCGTCTCGGGCGGGGTCGACGTGCTCAAGCTGGTGACGGCGGAACGCCCGCTGTCGGGCGCCCCCGACGCCTTCCTGCTGGCCCTCGACCGCACCCAGAGCGTCAAGGTCGTGCTCACGGCGGCGTGACGCCGCCGCCGCCATCCCCGACGCCGTTATCCCGCCGGAGGGATCAGGGTGTCGGGGATGGCGGGGCTCCCGTTCAGAAGCTCCCACAACTCGTCCGCGACGCGATTGCGGCAATCGACCGACCTGAACAGCCTGATCCCGATGGGGATATCGAACCGCTCCGGTCCAGCCCGAACCAAGCGCGCGCGCGTCAGGTCGTCCTCCGCCAGCGTCAGGGGAAGCCAGGCGACCCCGTGCCCCTGCCGGGCCATGGTCAGCAACGTCGCGGCGAGATGCGACGTGAAAACGGTCTCCACTTCAGCGCTCCCGCTCCCGCCGCTTTGATGGGCCGCCAGTATCCGGCCAAGCCCGGAAGCTTGGCTGTATGCCAGCAGCCTCGTCGGTCTTTCCGCCCTGCCGGGAAGCGGCCAGACTGGACGGTTCTCCGCGTCCGGCGCGCAGACCGGAACCAGCACGTCGTTCCCCACATGGACGCTCTGGAACCGGGAGGGCTCGAACCGCGTCGGCGCGTCCGCATGATGGTGGCACAGCAGGAAATGCACCTCGCCGCCGAGCATGATCTGTTCGCAGGCATCCATGCTGTCCGAGATCAGGTTGAGGGTGCCGAGCGCTTCGAAGCGCATGTGCCGGCGTATCCAGCCGGGAAAGAAGGTGAAGGAGAGGGCATGCGTCGCGGCGATCGACAGCGTCGCTCCCACGCGCTCGCCCACGGCCCGCGTGTCGCGGCGTGCCCGGAGCAGGCCACGCGTCAACTCATCGGCCAAGGGCAGGAAATAGTCGCCCGCCGGCGTCAGGGTGGCTCCCTGGGCGCCCCGCGCGAAGAGCGGAGTGCCGATCCAATCCTCGAGGGCGCGGACGCGGCGGCTGAAAGCCGGTTGCGTCACGTTGCGGATGTCCGCCGCGCGCGAGAAGTTCTTCTGCTCCGCCAGCGCCAGGAAGTCCTTGAGCCAGTCCAGATCCATGACGATACCGATCCCGCATAAGGCGAACCGATCTTGGCATTGGCCAATCGGCGGCGTCGAGAAGTAATTGGCAACCTCACCGACCCTCAACCAAATCCTACCCCAGGGAGACCATCCATGCGCATCATCGACGTCCGCGAGGTCACCAAGCCGATCGCCTCGCCCATCCGCAACGCCTACATCGACTTCTCGAAAATGACCGCGAGCCTGGTGGCGGTGGCCACCGACGTGGTCCGCGACGGGCGGCGCGTGGTTGGCTACGGTTTCAACTCGAACGGCCGCTACGGCCAGGGTGGCCTCATCCGGGAGCGCTTCCGCGACCGGATCCTCGAGGCGGCTCCCGGGAGCCTGCTCGACGACAGCGGCGACAACCTCGATCCGCACAGGATCTGGGCCACGATGATGATGAACGAGAAGCCGGGCGGTCACGGCGAGCGGTCGGTGGCGGTCGGCACCCTCGACATGGCCATCTGGGATGCCACGGCCAAGATCGCGGGCAAGCCGCTGTTCCGCCTGCTGGCTGACCGCAAGGGCCGCGAGGCGAACCCGAGGGTCTTCGTGTACGCGGCCGGCGGCTATTACTATCCCGGCAAGGACGACACCGCCCTCCGGGCCGAGATGCGCGGCTACCTCGATCGCGGCTACAACGTCGTGAAGATGAAGATCGGCGGAGTTCCGATCGACGAGGACCGGCGTCGCGTCGAGGCGGTACTCACGGAAATCGGGTCACAGGCGCAACTCGCGGTCGACGCGAACGGGAGGTTCGATCTCGAGACCGGCATCGCCTACGCGAAGATGCTGCGCGACTATCCCCTGTTCTGGTACGAGGAGGTTGGCGACCCGCTGGACTACGCCCTTCAGGCCGCCCTGTCGGAGTTCTATCCAGGTCCCATGGCGACCGGCGAGAACCTGTTCTCGCACCAGGACGCGCGCAACCTCCTGCGCTACGGCGGGATGCGGCCCGACCGCGATTTCCTGCAGTTCGACTGCGCCCTGTCCTACGGCTTGGTCGAATACCTGCGCACCCTCGATGTCCTGGATCAGTTCGGCTGGTCGCCGTCGCGCTGCGTACCGCACGGCGGGCATCAGATGTCGCTCAACATCGCCGCCGGCCTCGGGCTTGGTGGCAACGAGAGTTATCCGGACCTGTTCCAGCCCTACGGCGGCTTCCCGGACGGTGTGCGTGTCCAGGACGGGCACATCGTCATGCCCGAACTGCCCGGCATCGGCTTCGAGGGCAAGTCCGACCTGATCAAGGTGATGCGCGAACTCGCCGAGTGAGGGCGGTGGTGCCGCGGGCCTTCCAGCCCGCGGCACCACCGCCCCCTTACGTCTGTTTCAGGTCCAAGCTTAGGCCGCCAGTACGCCCTTGCTCTTCGCGATGTGGGTCGCGATCAGGTCCATGAGCGGAGGTGACAGGGCGTCATAGGGCTCCAGCTTCAGCTCGCGGAGCCGGCCGCGCACCGCTGGCATCTGCTCCGGCTTGGCGCCGGACTCGATGATCGACGAGACGAAGGCCGCGAACTCCGGAGCGCTCCAGCCCTTCTGGTCGGACAGTTCGGTGTGGATGAAATCCAGGCCGTAGAAGGGATGGCTGGTGTTCTCGATCCTGCCATACATGTGGACGCCGCACTCCTTGCAGGCGTGCCGCTGGATCGCGGCCGAGGCGTCGACCACCTGGAGCTTGTCCGCGTTGGCGGTGACCTTCACGTTGTCGCGCGACGTCACGGCGACCATCGAGAACAGCGCGCCCGCGGGCTTCCAGCACTTGGTGCAGCCGCACACGTGGTTATGCGCCGAGTTGCCCTTGATCTGGACCTCGACCGGGTTGCGCGAGCATTTGCAATGAAGCGTGCCGCCCGCGAAGCTGGGGTTGCCGGCAACGACACCGTTGTCGACGGAAGGGTGGATCTTCACCGAACTATAGCTGGCGGTGTTGCTTGGAGCGGAGCCGCTCGCAGAAGCGCTATTGTTGCTTTTTCGCCAAAACATCTTGTTTCCTCCCGTTCGTCGTAGTCCGCATTGTAGTTCCGTCCGATCCCAGCTGTATTTGCCTGAACGGAACGGACGGCGTGACCCTGAGCGTTCATTTTTATCTTGGGATTCACCGCGAGGGTGCATCTCGATAGTCTCGGAAGCGCATGTACGGACTCCCGAACTCATCTTGTCATAAGCTTGCGTCCAAGAACATGGAACGGACGCATTAGTCCATATTTCAGAGGCTTGCTGGGTTCAACCGACTAAAGGCCTTGTTGTAATCACGGTCATTCGGCACCGTCGGGACATCCAGCGCGGCCGTCAGGAGCCACCACCATGAGATTCATCCACTCCGACACCCAACTTCGCCATTCGCCTCCCCACTTCCTCGTGCGGGGTAGACTGAAACCGTGCCCGGAGAAGCCGGAGCGGGCGGAGGCATTGGCTGGCGCGCTTCGCCGGCGCGGCGTCACCATCGAGCGACCGCCTTCCCATGGGATGGGACCGCTCGCCGCCGTGCATTCGCCTGATTACCTGGCATTCCTGGAGACCGCCTGGTCCCGCTGGTCGGCGCTGCCCGACGCTGCCGAGGCCGTGATCCCCAACGTCCACCGCAACACCGACATGGCGGAATACCCGCGCGGCATCGTCGGGCAAGCCGGCTGGCACATGTCCGACACCGCCTGCCCCATCGCCGAGGGAACCTGGGAAGCCGCCCGCGCCTCCGCCGACACCGCCGTCCAAGCCGCCCTGCTGGTGGCGAGCGGCGAAACCGGGGCCGCCTACGCGCTCTGCCGCCCGCCCGGCCATCACGCGTCGCGCGACATGGCGGGGGGCTTCTGTTACCTGAACAACGCCGCCATCGCGGCCCAGGCTGCCCTCCCGATCCTCGCCGGACGGGGCAAGCAGCCGCGCGCCGCCATCCTCGACGTCGATGTCCACCACGGCAACGGCACCCAGGCGATCTTTTACGAACGCGACGATGTCCTGGTCATCTCGATCCACGCCGATCCGGCCGAGTTCTACCCGTTCTTCGCCGGCTACGCCCATGAGCGCGGCCGCAGCCGGGGACAGGGCTACAACCTCAACATGCCGCTGCCGATCGGGACGGAGGAGGCCGCCTTCCTGGCGGCGGTGGCCGAGGCGGGCGCCCATCTGGCCCGCTACGCGCCCGAACTGCTGGTCCTGTCGCTCGGGTTCGACACCTACGCCGGCGACCCGCTGGCCGCGTTCAAGGTGACCACTCCGGGCTTCGCCAAGCTGGGCGCTCTGATCGCGGGATTCGGCCTGCCCATCGTCGTGGTCCAGGAGGGCGGCTACGATCGGGAGGCGCTGGCGGCCAATCTCGACAGCTTCCTGGATGGCTTCGGCGAACCCTCGCCATGACCGATCTCTACATGACGACCAGGAGCAGCGGCGGCAGCACCAGGAAGGCCAGCGCGGTCGAGCCCAGCACCATGGCGGCGACCTCCTCGGGCGAGTTGTCGTAGCGTAGCGCCCAGAGGTAGTTGAACACCGCCACCGGCATGGCGCTTTGCAGGATGACGACGCCGCGCGTCAGGTGATCCAGGTCCATCGCCCATGACACGCCGAAGCCGACGGCGGCGCCCAGCACGATGCGCAGCGCCGACAGCGTGATCGCGCGGGAGGTGCCGGCGAACCGGAGGCGCGCGAGGGCCACGCCCAGCGAGAACAGCATCAGCGGAACGGCGCAGTTTCCCATCAGGCCAGTTGTGTTGGAGATCCACTTCGGCACCGCCGTTTCGGTCAACTGCGCGGTCAGGGCCAGGGCCACGCTGTAGATCACCGGCGTGCTGATCAGGCGTTTCAGGTTGAAGCGTCCCGCCGCGATGGCCGGGCCGATGGTGAACTGCCCGACAGCCATGGCGGCGAAGAACATGACACCCAGGCTGAGGCCGCGTTCGCCGAACGCGAACAGGCAGATCGGCAGCCCCAGGTTCCCGCAATTGGGAAAGCTGAGCGCCGGAATATAGACGCGCCACGGAACCCGCGCCGCCAACAGGATCGGCAGGGAGATCAGGCCGGGCAGCACGATGCAGGCGACCGAGGCCACCGCCATGGTCCAAAGCTGGTCGCCGCCGATATGCATCCGCGTCAGCGCGGAGAAGACCAGACAGGGCGTCGAGACGTTGATCGCGAAGGTGGTTATGAACGCGCTGTCATAGGGCAGCTTGGCGCGCGCCCAACCAAACCCCAGGGCCGCCACCACGAACACGGGGGCGATGACGGCGAACATGCCGGACAGGAGGGCTTGGGAGTCCATGGGGGTCTGGGGCCTTTTCAGTCAGCTCTTGATTGTTCTTTTCGTGACCGGCGGGGTTCACCAGCGGCGGTAGGGACCGGAGAACAGGTCCCCGATCGATCGCCTCATCTTGATCGTCATGCCCGCCCGCCGCCGCTGGGATGGCCGGTCGGCGTCGAGATTGCACCACTGGCACCAGGCCGCGAGGTTGGAGATGTGGTTGTTGACGGGATCGCGATCCCGATGGCAGCACGCCAGGACGACCACGCTGATCTTGCCCCGCGACACCTCGATGATGTCCGGCCAGGCGCTGTGACGCCCCCGCCGATCGCGCCACGCGTCCCCCACCGCGAGATCGATCCAGCGCCCGTCGGGCAACACCCGCACCCGCGCCAGATGCCGCCGCCCACAGGTTTCGCACCGCCCCTTGGCGCGCTTGAACCGGATGGTGCGCGACAGCTGCGGCCAGTCGATCGGGTAGAAATACCGGTTTTCGGCACGGATGGGCATGATATCGGCGCTCAGGGAGACGTCGTCTCGCCGAGACCGCCCGCTGGCATCGGGTGGCGGCGGGGAACGCGCTTGATGCTCATGCCTTCGGTCTTTCGGACTTCGATCACGGAGGGGGCTCGACGACTACTGTCATCGTCCCGCCAGCCGTCGATGTCAATGCGGTTGTGGAGCGGGCCTGACCGGCGGTTCCCTCGCCGGCCCACTCAGTCATAAAGGTGGCAGTCGACCAGATGCGGCTTGTCGGGCGGGCCGATGTTCCGCGACGCTGGGTACACGGTGGCGCACTGCTCCAGGGCGGAGGGGCAGCGAGGGTGGAATGGACAGCCGGAGGGTGGCGTTTCCGGGTTCGGCAGGTCGCCGGCCAGGATCGTCCGGGGGCGCCTTCGCGTCGGGTCCGGCTGCGGGATCGCCGACAGCAGCGCCCGGGTGTAGGGATGCGCCGGGTTGGCGTAGAGGGCGTCGACCTCGGCCAATTCCACGATCCGGCCGAGATACATCACGGCGACCCGGTCGCTGATGTGGCGGATCACGGCGAGGTCGTGGGAGATGAACAGGTAGGACAGGTTCATCTCCGCCCGGAGCGTCACCAGCAGGTTCAGAACCTGCGACTGGATCGACAGGTCGAGGGCGGAGACCGGCTCGTCCGCGACCACCAGCTTCGGCCTCAGCGCGATGGCGCGGGCGATGCCGATCCGCTGGCGCTGGCCGCCGGAGAACTCGTGCGGATAGCGCCGGGCGGCGTCGGGCGGCAGCCCCACCTTCTCAAGCAGTTCGACGACCTGGGCGCGGCGCTCGGCGCGGTTTCCGATGGCGTGGATGTCGAGCGGCTCGCGGATGATGTCGCCGACGCTCATCCTGGGGTCGAGCGAGGCGTAGGGGTCCTGGAAGATGATCTGCATGTCACGCCGCTTGGCGCGCAACGCGCGCGCCGGCAACGAACGCAAGTCGCCGCCATCGAAGCGGATCGCGCCGGAGGTCGGTTCGATCAGCCGGAGGCACAGGCGGGCGAAGGTGGATTTGCCGCAGCCGGACTCGCCGACGATGCCGATCGTCTCCCCCCGCCGCTGGCGCAGGCTGACGCCGTTGACGGCGTGGATGACGCCCCCGGTCTTGAGCGGGAAATGCTTGGTGAGGTCCTCGACCGCGAGGAGGTCGTCGGAAGGATTCTCGGATTGGCGAGGGTTCGATGTCATCGAACGGGGTTCCAGCAGGCGAAGGCGTGTCGGTCCGGCCCGATTTCCAGCGGCGGCATCTCGGTGCGGCAGCGGGGCAGCGCGTTGGGGCAGCGGTCGGTGAAGGGACACCCCACCGGCCTGGAACCGGGGCTCGGCACCATGCCGGGGATCGTCGGCAGCATGCCGCGCCCGCCATCCAGCTTCGGCATGGACGCCAGCAGACCCGCCGTGTAGGGGTGCCGGGGATTGGCGAACAGGGGGCGGACCGGCGCCGTCTCGATGACGCGGCCGGCATACATCACCACCACCTCGTCGCAATATTCCGCGACGACGCCCAGATCGTGGGTGATCAACAGGATCGCCATGCCGAGCCGTTCGCGGATGCCGGCCAGCAGATCCAGGATCTGCGCCTGGATCGTCACGTCCAGCGCCGTGGTCGGCTCGTCCGCCACCAGCAGGCGCGGCTCGCAGGCGAGCGCCATGGCGATCATGATCCGCTGGCGCAAGCCGCCGGACAGCTCGTGTGGATACTGTGCCAGCCGACGTTCCGGCGCTCCTATGCCGACCAGACGCAGCAGTTCCAGACAGCGCTGGTGACGCTCCTTCCGGCCCAGAGGAGTGTGCAGGCGCAGCGCCTCGTCGATCTGCCAGCCGACGGTGAAGGTCGGGTTTAAGCTGGTCATGGGCTCCTGGAAGATCATGCCGACGCGGTTGCCCCGCATGTCGCGCATGGCGCCCTCGTCCAGCGTCAGCAGATCGACACCCTCGAAGAGCACCCTGCCCCGCTCCACCCGGCTGGGGGGAGAGGGCAGCAGGCGCAGGATCGACATGGCGGTGACGCTCTTGCCGCAGCCGGATTCACCGACCAGCCCGACGATCGCGCCGATGGCGAGGGTGAAGCCGACGCCCTCCAGCACGTTCGCCCGCTGGCCAGTCCGCCGGCCGGGTTCATCCCGGCCGGCGAAGCTGACCGTCAGGTCTTCCACCCGCAACAGCGGCGTGGTTTTCGGGTCGTGGGCGGTCAGGACAGCACCACCCGCGGAAAGTAGAAGCTGACGACCCAGTTCGGCATGTCTACGATCTCGCTGACGCGCAGGTCGCCGCAGACGCTGCACAGCATGTAGGCGTCGACCGCCGACAAGCCGTGACGCGCCGACAGCAGGTCGATCATGCCGGAGACCGCCGCGCGGGCGCCCTCCATCAGGTCGGGGCCGACGCCGGTGGTCACCTCATAGCCCTCGGCGTCCAGGTGGCGGGTCACCGGTCCGCTGGTGCGGAAACGGGGAAACGCCAGATTGGCGCCCTTGACCAGCTCGAACTTGAGCGTGACGTCCATTGGGCTCTCGATCGCGGTGCCGCAGACCTCGCCGTCGCCCTGCGCCGCGTGGGTGTCGCCGACCGAGAACAGCGCTCCCGCCACTTCGACCGGCAGGTAAAGCTCGGTCCCGGCGCACAGGTCGCGGACATCCAGGTTGCCCCCCACCCTGCGCGGCGGAACCACGCTGTGGAGACCGGGTTCCGCCGGCGCCAATCCGATGGTGCCGGTGAAGGGCTTCAGCGGCACCCTGCCCCCGGGTCCGTACAACGCCGGAGCCAGGGTGCCGGGGTCGTATTTCCAGATGTGCAGCGCCGGGTCCTTGAACTGGTCGGCCAGCAGCCCGAAGCCGGGGATGTTGGCGGTCCAGCCCCAGCCCGACGGCTTGAACGAGACCAGCGTCACCTTCAGCGCGTCGCCGGGCTCGGCGCCGTCGACAAGGACCGGCCCCGTCACCGGGTTGACCTTGCCGAAGTCCAGCTTCAGCAGGTCGTCCAGGCCGCTGTCGGGACCAAGCTGCGCTCCCGAGCTGTCGACCGTCTCGAACTCCACGGTCTCGCCCGGCGCTATCGTCAGCACCGGGGCGTTGGTGTTGTCCCAGCCGTGGTGATGGCAGTGGCGGTGGATCGTGTGGCCGTGCCGCGCATGGCCGGAGGGGGACGCGGGGTTATTGGACATCGGTGGCGTACACTTGTTCGTAGTTGACCGGGATGTGGACGGGATCGACGAAGATCGCGTCGGGTCCGCCCAAGCGGGCGCTGTGCATGGTGAAGCGCTGCTCGTTGAACACGGGAGCCCAGGGAGCGGCCTCCATGATCTTCAGGTAGATATCGCGCCACGCGGCGGTGCGTTCCTCCTTCTTGGCTGGATCGACCATCGCGTCGGCGGCGGCCGCCTTGGCGTCGAGATCCTTGTCGCAATACCAAGACCAGTTCCAACCGCCGGGAACGGCGCCGCCGCAGCCTAGGATCGGGCCGTAGAAGTTGGATGGATCGGGGAAGTCCGCGATCCAGGCCATGCCACCCGACCAGATCATCGGAGCGCCCTGCTGTTCGCCACCCGCGGCGATGACGTTGGCCTGGGCCAGCGTCTTGACCGCCGCCCGGATGCCGACGGCGGCCAGATCCTGCTGGATCGCCTGCACGATGCGCGGGTTGGGATCGGTGTTGTTGGCCAGGATCTCCGTCTCGAAGCCATTGGGGAAACCGGCCTCGGCCAGCAGCGCCTTGGCCTTGGTCTGGTCGAAGGCGTAGCCCTTGTGATCCTTGGCGTAGCCGGGCATGGTCGGCGGCAGCGGCTGGTTCGCCGGTATCGCGCGGCCGTTGATGATGCGGACGACCCTGTCCTTGTTGATCGCCATGTTGACGGCTTGGCGGACGCGGACATCGTCGAACGGCTTCATGGTCACGTTCATGGAGACGTAACCGGTGTGGAGTTGGCCGCCCTCGACGATCAAGCCCTTGTTCTTGGGGTTGCCTTTGACCTCCAGGAATCGGGCCGGTGGGATGCCGTCGCCGAGCACGTCGACCTCTCCCCTCTCCAGGCGGAGCAAGGCCACCGTCGGTTCCTGACCGATCTCGAAAGTGATCTCATCCAGGTGCGGCAGGCCTTTCTCGTAATAATCGGAATTGCGCTCGAACACGACGCGTTGGCCAAGCGTCCATTCCCGCAGCTTGAAGGCGCCGGTGCCGACCGGCTTCTTGCCGAAATCGGCGCCGGATTTCTCCACCTCCTCCTTTGGCACGGCGAAGGAGAAGTTGATCGCCATCACGTGCAGGAAGGTGGCGTCGGGCCGAGACAGCTCGATCTTGACGGTGGCGGGATCGACCACCGTGATGCCGGATAGCGCGCCGTTGTTGGCCGCCGCCTCCTCGAAGCCTTTGATCGACCCGAAGAAGCCGGCGCCAGGGCTCTGGGTCGCGGGGTTGACCGCGCGCTCGATCGAGTACTTGATGTCCTCCGCCGTCAAGGCCCTGCCATTGTGGAACTTGACGCCGGGCCGAAGCTTGAAGGTATAGGTCATGCCGTCGGGCGACATCTCGTAGCTCTCGGCCAGGTTCGGCCGGAGGTTGGTCGTGCCCGGCTCGTAATCCATCAGCCCGTCGAACAGGGCCTTGATCATCGACCAGTTCTGCCAATCATAGCCGATGGCCGGGTCGAGGGTCGCGACATCGTCCTTGTAGGTCACCGTCATGGCGCCGCCATTCTTGATCTCGGCGGCGAAAGCCGGGGCCGGGCTGGTGAGTGCGGTTCCGCACACGAGTGCCGACGCGAGCGCGCCGGCGATCATCAGGGTACGCATCTTCGGGAAGCCTCCTGTGAGGGGTTGTTGTTGGTGGGTCACGAAATTGGGTTCTTGGTTGCCGGGACGCGCCATCGCGTCACCGGAGTTTGATGCGCGGGTCGGCCAGCGGGGCGATCAGATCGGCCAACAGATTGCCAAGCACGATGAACAAGGCGGCGGTCAGCGTGACCCCCATGATGACCGGGATGTCGACCTGCTGGATCGCCTGCCACGTCAGTTGTCCGATGCCGGGCCAGCCGAAGACCGATTCAACGACCACGGCACCGCTCATGAAGATGCCGACATCCAACCCGATCATGGCGATCAGCGGCAGCACGGCGTTGCGCAGCGCGTGGACCAGGACGATGCGGCCGCCGGTGGCGCCCTTGGCGCGGGCGGTGCGGATGTAGTCTTGCCGCAGGACATCGACCATCGAGCTTCGGGTCATCCTGCTGTACCAGCCGCCGCCCAGGATGCCGAGCGTCAGGGAGGGCAGCACCAGATGGGCGAAGGTGCCGTATCCCCCGATCGGGAACCAGCCGAGCTGGACCGCGAAGACGTAGAGCAGCAGGATCCCGACGACGAATTGCGGGGCGGAAACGCCCAGGAAGGAGGCCACCATGATGGCGGTGTCGGTCGGCCTGCCCCGCCGGACAGCCGCGATGATGCCCGCACCCAAGCCGATCACCAACTCGCAGACGATGGCGCCGGCCATCAGCAGCAGGGTCGCGGGCAGCCGGCTCCAAACCAGGGACGCCACCTCCGTCCGCTGGATGTACGAGCGCCCCATGTCACCCTGGACCAGGTTGCCGAGGTAGCGCAGGTATTGTTGCCACAGCGGCAGGTCGAGGCCGAGTTGCTGGCGGATCGACTGCACCGTCGCGGCGGTGGCCGAGCGCCCCGCGATCTGGCGGGCCGGGTCGGCCGGCAGCAGATAGAGCAGGATGAAGGTGATCGCTGTCACGCCGAGCAGGATGAGCAGCGCCTGGATGATCCGCCGGAGAAGGTATCCCGCCATGCTCACCTCCCCTGCCGCGCCGGGTCGAGCGCGTCGCGCAGCCCGTCGCCAACCAGGTTGAACGCCAGCGCCAGCAGCAGGATCGCCGCACCGGGGATGAAGACCAGCCAAGGCGCCGTCGCGAAGTAGGTCTGGTTCTCGTAGATGATGTTGCCCCAGGAGGGCTCCGGCGGACGGACGCCGATGCCGAGGAACGACAATGTCGCCTCCAGCAGCACCGTGGTGGCGATACCCAGCGTCGCGTAGACCAGCACGGTCGGCACCAGATGCGGCACGATATGGCGGAACAGGATGCGCGGCCAGTTGGCGCCCAGCGCCCGGCAGGCCTCGATGTAGTCGCGTTCCGCCAGCGCCGTGGTCTCCGTGTAGACGACGCGGGCGATCTGCACCCAGTTGACCATGGCGATGACCAGGGCCACGATCAGCAGCGACGGGCTGAAGATCGCCGCCAGCGCTATCGCCAGCAGCAGCGCCGGAAAGGCCATCATCAGGTCGGTGAAGCGCATGATGACCGAGCCGACCACGCCACGGGCATAGCCGGCGACGACGCCCAGGATGGTCCCGACCAGCACGGCCGCCCCGTTCGCCAGCACGCCGACCACCAGCGACGTGCGGGCGCCGAAGATCAGGCGGGACAGCAGGTCGCGGCCAAGCTGGTCCGTCCCCAGCCAATAGGTGGCGTTGGGTGGCAGGGGCGCCCCTTCGATCGTCAGCCCTTCGAAGAACTGCTCATTGGGGTCGAAGGGCGCCAATACCGGCGCCAGAACCGCGGCGCCGACGATCAGGATGATCACCGCGAGACCGATCATGGCGATGCGGTTGACGGCGAAGCGCCGGAACGCGTCAGACATTCACGGCGCTGGGTGTCGGCGAGCCGTCACGCGCGGGCGATCGGGTGCCGCCCCGCTGGGACGCGGCTTCGTTGTTTCGTTGATTTTCGGTCATCCCTCGACCCGCTCGCTTCGGGCAATTGGTAAGTAACCAATTGAAACCGCTTGAAGCCTGGCCGCAAGGTTCCCCGCGAGGTACTACGTTCGGCCTTGGGGAAAACCGGTCAGCTTGGCCAATGCCTCCTTGGCGAGATGACGCGTCAGGTCACCGGCGGACATCTCCCTCGCCAGCGGAGCCCCCTGCCCCGCCCACAGGTTGGTGAAGTCCGACGACCCCGTCGGTTCGGTCGCGGCCCGCAGTGGGACCAGCGCGCCACCCGCCAGCGGAAAGGCCGGCGCCAGATCCGAAAGCGGCCCGACCTCCCTTATGAGGCGGTTGACGATGCCGCGCGCTGGACGTCCGGTGAAGACATTGGTGATGACGGTGTCATCGGCGCTGGCGGTCTTGAGCGCTTCGCGGTGGACGGGGGTGATCTTCGCTTCCGGGGTGAATAGATAAGCGGTTCCGATCTGGACGGCGGAGGCTCCCAGCGACAAGGCGGCGACGATCCCGCGCGCGTCGGCGATGGCACCCGCCGCGATGACCGGCACGCGCACGGCGTCGACCACCTGCGGGACAAGAGCGAAGGTTCCGACTTGCCGGGCCATGTCGCCAATCAAGTCGTTCGACAGGAAGCTGCCGCGATGGCCGCCCGCCTCCATGCCCATGGCGATGATCGCGTCACAGCCGCGCGCCTCCAGCCAGAGAGCTTCGGCGACCGTCGTGGCCGAAGCTATGACCTTGGCGCCGGTCGCCTTCACACGGGAGAGCAGGGCATCGGCTGGCAGGCCGAAATGGAAACTCACGACTTCAGGACTATATTCCTCTATCAGGGAGCAGAACTCGCCATCGAACGGCGCCCGGTTGGAAACCGGGATCGGTGCTTCCGGGTCGACCCCGTGTTCAACATAGTACGGAGCCAGACGCGACCGCCACGCCATGGAACGGGCGGCGTCCGGCGATGGCGGTTCGTGGCAGAAGAAGTTGACGTTGATCGGCCGCGACGTCGCTTGACGGATTTGATCAAGGACTTCGCGGGCCTGTTTCGGGGTCAGCATCGCACAGGGCAGGGAGCCCAATCCTCCCGCCTCGCTAACGGCGATAACCATCTCCGGAGTGGTCGCTCCCGCCATTGGCCCCTGGACGATCGGGAGGTCAATACCGAGTAGGTCGATGATCCGGGTGTCCGGCCAAACGGTCATGACGGTGTTCCTCCTTTTTGGTCTTCTCTCTCTTTTTGGTCTTCTGTCTGTGCGGTTCCGCACAGGGGTCTTTGAAGCTCGCGTGCGGAACCGCACACGCGCCCCCTGCCCTAATCCACCATTCCGGATCCGGCTTTCAGCAACCGATCGATCTGGTCACGCAGAGCCTCCATACGGCACCGATGATCATCGTCGATGCTGGCCCGTTGGATTTCCAGATCATCGAACGATGTCGTGAGGCGCTCCATCAGCCCCAGCAACTGCTTGCCCGGCTTGACCGGTCGTGTCTCCCGATCACCACCAGCCGCCGACTTGGGCGACTGCTTCGGGTTGACCTCGATCGGACTCTCCGCGCGCTTGGCGTCACGCAACTCGCGCTCGGTCAAACCAGCCTTCGCGAGATGCCAAAGCTGCCGTTGACGTTCCTCGGTCCCAGCCGACGCGACCTCGAACAGCCGCGCGGCGGACACCTGATCGGCCATGTCCTGATATTCGTCGAGGATATCCTGAGGCATCCTCAGCACGCCAAGGATACGGCTGATCCGGGAGCGCTCCATCCCGACGAGATCGGCGATCGCCGATTGGTCGGTGATGCCGAGTTGCTCCATCAGGCTCCGGAAGGCCAGGGCCGTCTCCACGACGTCCAAGTCCTCCCGCATCAGGTTCTCGGCGATGGCTACCGCTGGATCGCTCTTCAGGAAGACGCGGGCGAGGATGGTTTGTTCGCCCATATGCTCGTGGGCCATGAGCCGGCGCTGTCCAGCGCGAAGCTCGTACTCGCCCTCGGCCAGCCAGACGACGGTGATCGGGTTGATCAGACCAACCTTGCGGATGTTGTCGGCGAGCGCCGCGATCTTTCCCGGATCGACGTTCTTGCGCGGCTGGTTCGGATTGGGCCGAACGCTGTTAACCGGAATGCGCTGTTGGCGGCCGTTCGGATCGGCTTCGCCACCTTTGCCCGCGAGTTCGCGGACCTGACGCTGGATGTTGTCGGACGAGCGGCGAGCGAGAAGATTAGCCATGGATCAACCAGCCTTTCCCTGAGCCGCCTGGGCCGCTCTGATGTGCTTGAGGATGAGTTTGACGTAGTCGCGGTACGTGCCGACAGCCTTCGACCGGGCACTGGCGCGCAGGGCAGGGTGCCCGGCGGCCGACGCCTTGCTGAACACGGTGGCGCGCGGCACCGGTTCGAAGATGGGGACGAGATCGGACACCAGCCGGTTCAATTCGCCCAGCGTCGCCTGTTCCTGACTGTTCTTCGCGGTATACATGGTCGGCAGGATCGGCAGAATCGTCAGGCCGGGATTATAGTTGTCCCGCACCTGCGCCACGGTATCCAATAGGCTCAGAGTGCCATGGGCCGCCAGATACTCGGTCTGAACCGGGATGATCAGGTAGTCGGCCAGGCTCAGGGCGTTGATCGTCAGCAGGTTCAGGTTGGGGCCGCAGTCGAAGATGATGACGTCGAACCTACCTTCGACCGCCTTCAGCTTTTGGGCCAGTCGCTTCTCCCCGCCGATCTCGTTGCTCAGCATACGCTCGGCATCGGTCAAGGCCTTGGAGCTTGGCGCCACCCACAGGTCGGTTTCACCATACTGAAGGAGGATGCCGTCGATTTCGCACTGGTTGCGCAGCACGGAGGCCATGTTCAGGCCATTCTCCCGAACCTCCGTGATGTCGAAACCAAGGTCGGATGTCGCGTTGGCCTGCATGTCCAGATCGACGATCAGGCAACTGAGTCCGGCATCGACCAGCCCCCAGGCGACGTTGACCGCCGTCGTGGTCTTGGCGACGCCGCCTTTCAAGTTGGTCACGGCGAGACGGAAAGTTCGTTTGAGGGGAGGAGTAACCGGTTCGCCGGCGCCTCGATCCTCGACAAGCGTTTCGGTGGTGTTGCTTGTCTTCTTGACGGTACGCGCCATCTCCAGCCTCTAAATCATTTGGGTCTGTGTGGCGCGATGTTTCGGACCACACAGACCCAATGTCAACGATGGTCTGGGGCGGGCAGGGTAAGTTTCCGTTGGCTGTGTGCGGAACCGCACATGATTGCTTTCCGCCATGGCCGTATCAAAGGCCGTGAACGTAGGTCGGCTAGAGCGAAGCGGCAGCCGACGCCACTCCCGACGCGCCCGCTTGTCGGCCGCCGCTTCGCTCTAGCCGACCTACGAAGTGCTGGCGGCCAGCCGCGAGCGGCCACGATATACGGTGTGCGGTTCCGCACACGGGTTCAGAGGGGCGGCGCGTGTTCGGTCCAATGGGTGGCTTGCTCGTAGGCGTCGCCGATGCCCAGCAGGGTCGCTTCGGCGAAGGGCTTGCCGATCAGTTGGATCGCGGTTGGCAAGCCGTTGCTGGTGAAGCCAGCCGGCATGGACAGGGCAGGGAGCCCCAGATAGGAGACCGGGCGGGTCATGTGGGCCAGCTTGCCCACCACGGCGGCCATGCCCTCGCCCGCCGCCACGTCCGTCTCGGCGCCGGTCGGTGCCGGGGTTCCCAGCATCGGCGTTACCAAGGCGTCGCATTGGGCGAACGGCCCCTCCAACATCGACTTCAACAGGACACCCCGCAAACTCTTCGCCTGGAGGTACGCTGTCGCCGGGATCACCAATCCCTGAAGCAATCGCGCCCGTACCTGCGGTCCGTAATCATCGGGCCGTTCCCGCAGCCAGGGCAGGTGCAGCATCGCCGCTTCCGGGGTGAAAGTGACGTTGGCGAGTTCGGCGATCTGGTCATGGTCGGGCAGGGGGACGTCGGAGAGGACGGCACCCAACCCTTCCAGCACCCGCATCGCCTCTTCGACGCGGTTCGCCACCTCGGCGTCGATGCCGTCGAAATAGAAGCTTGTGGGCACGCCGATCCGAACGCCGTCGAGACGCTGGCCGCCTGCCCTGTCCAGCCCCGCCTCGTAATCCGACACCGGAGCCGCGACCGTGCCGGTATCCCGTGGATCATATCCCGCCAGGACATCCATCAGCCGCGCCACATCCCGCACCGTCCGCGCGAGCGGCCCGACGCAGTCGAGTGATTCCGACAGGGGCATGATGCCATACCGGCTGATCCGCCCCTGCGTCGGCTTCAGTCCCACCACGCCGCACATCGCGGCAGGCAGCCGGACGGAACCGCCCGTGTCCGAACCCAGGGCGCCGAACACCAGCCGAGCCGCGACGGCGGCGCCCGATCCGCTGGATGACCCTCCGGTGATGTAATCCGGGTTCCATGGGTTGCGGCACCGGCCCAGATGCGCGTTGTGCCCGCTCGGGCCCATCGCGAATTCGGACATGTGAAGCCGCGCGATGTCGAGGGCGCCAGCCCAATCCAGCCGCTCCAACGCCGCCGAGGTGTGATCGGGAACGAAGCCGCGGCGAATGGTCGTTCCACAGTCCGAAGCCCGGCCAGCCCGGTAGAACATATCCTTGTGACCCAGCGGCACCCCATGCAGCGGCCCCAACTCACGCCCCGCCGCGACGGCCGCGTCGGCGGCACGGGCGGCGGACAGCGCCTGGCCGCGATCGACCGCGACGACACAGTTCAGGTCCTCCGTGCGCGCGATCCGGTCCAGGCAAGCTTCCGCCAGCGCCTCGGACTTCAAGGTGCCCGCTCGTATGGCGTCGGCGGCGTCGCGAAGGGAGAGCTTCCACGGTTCCACGTTGCTCATGGCGTCGCTCCGGCCTTGACGAGTTGGGCCTGGAACAGGCCCTTGTCGTGGTCGAAGCCCAGTTCGCCGGCACCGGCCGCCTTCAAGGCCTCCAGCGAGCGGTCAAGCGCCAGCACCGCTCCGGCGGCATCGGCATCATCCAGCGTCACGCCATGCCACGCGTGGATCACGGTCTTGATCAGCAGGGGATCGGTCATGCAACACTCCTCGGCACCTTAATTGTCCGGACAATCAGGATCGATCGCCGCACACCTGTCAAGCGCCAAGAAGAACCCGTCCGGCCGAAATCCCGTCAGCTCAGCAGCAAGGGTGCCCGCCCGACATCGTTGTTGGCGTCGACCAGCCGCTTCATCGCCTCGACGAAGGCGTTCCGTTCCTGCGCGGGAAGCGTCTCGACGGTCCGCAGATGCGCGCGGCTGGCGCCGTCCGCCAGACGAACCAGGGTCTCGCGTCCCGTCGTGGTCAAGGTGGCCAGCTTCATCCGCCGATCCTCCGTGGCCACCCGCCGGTCGATCAGGCCCCGCTTGTCGAGCCTAGCCAGCACGTCGGCGATGTTGGTCCGGTCCAGACCGACGGCATGCGCCAGCGCGGTCTGGTCGGCGGTCCCCAGATGATCCAAGGCGGTCAGCACGCTGTACTGCACCGGCGTGATGTTCTCGCCCGCGCATTCCTCCGCGAACAGCGCCACGTGGATCTGATGCAGGCGCCGGATCAGAAAGCCAGGGCGCTCGTGGATTGGGAGCGAGCGCCACCGGTCGGTCGGCTCGACCTCGGTGGCGAAGCAGTCGGCGGGCGGTGTCATGAAACCCTTCGTTCCTATTGCGGACCGCACCATACGACATGCGGATCACCGGTGCCATCATCGGCCCAACAGCCGCCGGAACCGGGCCGCGAGGGCGCCCAGCACCAGACGGAAACCGCTCGGCGGCTCCGTCGTCACGGCCCCCTCGCGACCTTCGGCCAAGGCGGTGAGGTTGGCCGCGAAGTCGGCCAGCAGGCGGTCGATGATGCCGGACACGATGGCTGGGCGGCCGAACTGCGCCAGCGGACCCTTCAGCCTGTATGTCAGGTCAACCTCGACGCGGGAGCCTCCAGCAACCCCCTCCGCGACGCGAAAGCCCATGGCGCCATCGGCGGACGACCGGCTGCGCGCGTCGCCGCCGCGGCCGCGCACCGTGCCGGAGCGGCTGGCCGCGTCGAAGCTGACGGCGGCCTTGCCGGCGAAGGTCGCCCGCATCGGCCCGATGGCGATGGTGAAGGTCCCATCCAGGACTTCGCCCGAGGTGGCGCCGATCAGCCGGGCGCCGGGCAGGCAGGCGACCACCGC
Source organism: Skermanella stibiiresistens SB22 (assembly GCF_000576635.1). Lineage (GTDB taxonomy): Bacteria > Pseudomonadota > Alphaproteobacteria > Azospirillales > Azospirillaceae > Skermanella > Skermanella stibiiresistens. Next base: position 17,860 of record NZ_AVFL01000029.1, on the reverse strand, counting down.
GTCGATCCGCTGCACCAGCGCCCAAACCTGATCCGGTGGCAGGTCGAGCGGTATGGCACGCGTCAACGTCACCCCATCGGTGATCGCCCCGTCCAGCGGCGGCAGGGCGGGGGAGGGGGCCTCTTCGCGCGGAGCCGCCACGGACGGCCGGGAGGTCGCCCCCGTCACCGCGGGAGCACCCATCACCGCCGCCGGCGCGGTGGGGGCCGGGCGTGTCAGCGGCTGCACCGGTGCGGCCGGCGGAGCGGACAGCACGTCCTGGATCGCCGCCACGATGCCGGCATAGCCGGTGCAGCGGCACAGGTTGCCCGACAACTCCTCGCGGATGCGCGCCTCGTCGGCGTGGGGCAGGCGGCGGACGATGTCATAGCTCGTCACCAGCATGCCCGGCGTGCAGAAGCCACACTGGAGCGCGTGGTGGCGCGAGAACGCCGCGCGCAGCCGCGTCATCAGCGGATCGTCGTCGAAGCTCTCGATCGTCCTGACCTCGGCGTCGCCGCAACCAGCCGCGAAGGTCAGGCAGGAGCGGACCGGCCGGCCATCGACCATCAGCGTGCAGGCGCCGCAGACGCCGTGCTCGCAGCCGATATGCGTTCCGGTCAGAAGCTGGTCCTCGCGCAGGAAGTCGGCGAGGTGGATCCGTGGCTCGACCTCGGCGGAAACCGCGCGGTCGTTGATGCGAAGGGTGATCGCGTTCATCACGCGGCTCCCTGGTCCTGTGCCGGGAACCCAGCGGCGCCGGCGATGCCGAGGGCTTCCCGGACGGCTACGGCGTGCAGGACGAGGGAGGCGGGTGGGCGGTGGGGCAGGGCGCGGCGCAAGGCTTCCTCGATGGGCAGGCGGCCGGCGATGACGGCTTCGGCGTCACCGGCGGGCAGGATGATGGGCGGTTGTTCGATGGCGCCGACCACGACGCGGGTGTCACCGGCGCCGGGGTCGATCAGCACCGCGGCGCTGGCCTTGGCGAATTCCCCAACCTTGCGGGTGAATTTCCAATAGCCCCAGCGGGCGTCGGCGGTCCGCTTGGCGAGACGGATGCCGGTCAGGATCTCGCCCGGTTTCAGGGTGGTCGTGAAGGGACCGGCGATGAAGCTGGACAGCGGCTCCTCGCGCGCGGCGCCGCCGGGACCGGCGATCACCGCCACGGCGCCCAACGCCGTCAGCGTCACGACCCAATCGGCGGCGGGATCGGCATGGACGAGGCTGCCGCCCATCGTGCCGCGGTTGCGCACCGCCCGATAGGCGATGCGGCTGGCGATGGCTTGCAGCCAGCCGCCGGTCGCGTCCGGCACCGCGCCATCCTCGATCTCCGCGTGGGTGACCGCCGCGCCGTACAGCAGGGCGGAGCCCTCATCCACCACACCGCGCAGATCCTTGGCGCGCGTCACGTCGATCAAGTGCCCTGGCCGTGCCAGCCGCAGGTTCAGCATCGGCCCCAGCGACTGGCCGCCGGCGATGATCTTGGCCTCGATGTCCACATTGGAGAGCAGCGCCACGGCGTGCGGGGCCGCGGTTGCGGTGGTCAGGTCGAAGGCGACGGGCTTCATGCCGCTTCTCCGATCCGGGCCTTGCCCTCGGCCTCCGCCACGGCGGCCAGCACGCGTTCCGGCGTGATCGGCAGTTCCCAGATCCGGGCGTCCAGAGACCGCAGGGCGTCGTTGACCGCGTTGCCGATCGCGGCGGGCGGCCCGATGGCGCCGCTCTCGCCAATGCCCTTCTGGCCGAACCGGCTGAGTGGGGAGGGGGTCTCCATGTGCAGGATGCGGATGGCGGGCACCTCCGGAGCGCCCGGCAGGTGGTAATCGGCCAGCGTCGCGGCCATGGGCTGGCCGGTGCCGTCGAACCGCATCTCCTCGTACAGCGCGGTGCCGATGCCTTGGGCCGCTCCGCCCAGCACCTGCCCATCCACCACCATTGGGTTGATCAGCACGCCGCCATCCTCGACGATCACGTAGTCCAGCAGCTTGACGTCGCCCAGCGCCAGATCGACCGAGACGGTGACCGCGTGGCAGGCATAGGAGAACGTCCCGGTGTCCCGAACCGTGCGGTAGCCCTGCGTCACCTCCAATCCACCCGGATCGACATCCGGTGGCAGGTGCTGCGGCGCCAGATACCACAGGCGGCCGATCTCCCTCAGCGGGATCTCACCGGCGCCGGCGCGCGCAACGCCATCGGCCAGGATGACGCTGTCGGGCGCCGCTTGGAGCAGGTGGCCCGCGATGTGCCGGATGCGGTCACCCAGCTTGGCCGCGGCAGCCGCGACGGCGCCCCCCGCCATCACGATGCAGCGGGAGCCCCAGGTTCCGGTGGAGTAGGGGGTCAGCGCCGTGTCGCCATGGACGACGCGGACCGCCTCCGGCTTGATGCCCAATTCCTCGTAGGCGATCTGCGCCAGCGTGGTTTCCAGCCCCTGCCCGTGGCTCTGGATGCCGACCCTGATTTCCAGCCCACCGTCCGGCGTCAGCCGAGCGGTCGCCTGCTCGAAGCCCGGCACCATCGGGATGCCCCAGCCATGATAGACCGAGGTGCCATGGGCGCCCTGCTCGCAGAAGATCGACAGGCCGACCCCGATCCGGTGACGCCCGCCACTTCCCCCCTCATCAACCCGCTGCCGGCGGCGGATCGCGGCGATGTCGATCGCCTCGACCGCGCGGCGAAGCGCCTCCGGATAGTCGCCGCTGTCGAAGTATTTGTTGGTGATGTTGGTGAAGGGCATCTGGTGCGGTTCCGCCAAGTTGCGCTGGCGGATCTCCCACGGCTCGATGCCAAGCTCGTGGGCCAGCCCATCCATCAGCATCTCCATCGCGAAGCAGACGCCGGTGCGCGCGACGCCGCGGTAGGGCAGGATCGGCGGTTTGTTCGACGCCACCGACCAGGTGCGGCAGCGGTAGCCGTCCATCCGGTAGGGGCCCGGCAGGATGCTGGCGACCTGGGCCGCCTCCAGGCAGGCCGAGAACGGGTATATGGAATAGGCGCCGCTATCGACGATCGCCTCGCAATCGACCGCCAGCAGGCGGCCGTCCGCCGCCGCGTAGCCGGTGATCTCGTAATGGTGCTCGCGGCAATTGGCCCCGCCGGTCAGGTGCTCGCGCCGGTCCTCGATCCAGCGGACCGGGCGGCGCAGCTTCATCGCCAGCCAGGCGGCGCAGACCTCCTCGGTCAGCAGGATGCCCTTGTAGCCGAAGCCGCCCCCGACATCGGGCGCCACGATCCGGATGCGCGAGTGGTCCAGCCCGAGCGAGGCCGACAACCCGGTGCGGACGATGTGCGGCATCTGGGTCGAGGTGTGGAGGACGAGCTGTTCCGCCTGATTGTCCCACACCGCCACGACGCCACGCCCCTCCATCGGAGCCATGCATTGGCGCGCCGTCCGGTAGGTGCGCTTGATCACGACAGTGGCGCTCGCGATGCTGGCCGCGAAATTGGTGTCGACGGCTGTCTCCAGGAAGACGTTCTCGTCCCAGTCCTCGTGCAGCAGCGGCGCGTCGGCGTCGCGGGCGCGGGTCATCTCCGACACGGCGGGCAACTCGTCGAACTCGACCGTCACCAACTCCGCCAAGTCCTCCGCCCGGGCGCGGGAGGTGGCGACGCAGGCGGCGATCGGCTCGCCGACATGGCGCACCTTGTCGTGGGCCAGGATCGGCTGGATCGAGCTCCGGAAACCCCGCAATCCGGAATCCGCCCGGATGCCGCTGACGCCGGCCAGGTCGGCCGCGACGAACACGCCATCGCCGCCGGTTTCCGGCTTGGTGATCGAGCGGATGCGGGCATGGGCCACGGGGCTTCGGACAAAGGCGATGTCGAGCATGCCCGGCATTTGGATATCGGCGACGAAGCGGCCTCGGCCTCGCAGGTAGCGATCGTCCTCAAGGCGCTCGATCGACGCGCCCACACCGAATTCCGACTTCTTGGCAGCCATTTCGCCGTCCCTGCTTTCAACGAGAGTGGCGGCATTCACGCAACCCCCGTGCCATGTGGAATTCGAGGGTATTCGGGTCGCCATCCGCTAGGACCGCCCGTGGCCGCTGAAAACCCCCGTCGCATGCCTCCGGCGAAAATTACTCAGTATACTGACGATTGCCTTCGGGCTGTGCAGTCGGTGCGTATAAATCGACCATCATCGCGAGACCGCCGAGGAGGCGGTAAATACTGGCGTATCGCGTTTCCCCCGCCCTAGATCCCGCCCTGTCCCCCACCCAACCGCGACGTTTTGCCCATTCAAGAGGCGCCTAATAACGGCAATGCCCGCAGCGGGGCAGCGATAATCCAGTGACCGCGCGGCTGAGACCATTTGGCACGGGGATTGCGACACCGTATCGCGCCGGCAAGTGACCCTGGCGTTGTTCTCCCGCGAAATCCTTGGGAACGCGCCCGTGTCGATAATCGCGATCCATAACGCGTCTTGTCCGGCGTGACACCGGTATTCGGCGATCAGATAACGAGGTGAATGGTGCGAGGCATTACTTCCAACCGGCGTGACGTACTAAAGGCGTTTGGCGCCATCGCCGCGGCTTCGGCGATCGTTCCCCGTGCCGCGCGGGCGGCCACCCGCAAGGTGACCTTCACGCTGCCCTGGGTCGCGGAGGGCGGCAACCTGTTCGCCTATGTCGCCAAGGCCAATGGCTATTGGGCCGAGGGTGGGTTGGATGTCGATATCGCGCGCGGCTACGGCTCGCTGGCCGCGGCGCAGGCGGTCGGCAACCGGCAGTTCGACTTCGGGCTGGCGGCGGCATCGGCCGGCATCCAGCAGACCGCCAAGGGCCTGCCGGTCATGCAGCTGATGAGCTGCGGCTACGACAGCACCATGGGCGTCTGCTACCTCGAGGACTCGCCGATCAAGTCCATGAAGGACCTGGAAGGCAAGAAGCTGGGCGCCACCGCGACATCGGGCGAATTCCCCTTCCTGCCGGCCTTCGCGTCCAACGCCGGCTTCGACTTCTCCAAGGTCGAGGTGGTGCAGGTCGACGCGGCGGTGCGCCAGCGCATCCTGATCGAGAAGCAGGTCAGCGCGATCTCGGGTTTCGCGGTCAGCTTCCTGCCGGTGTTCGTCGCCAACAACATCAAGACCAAGTTCTCGCTCTACAGCCAGCACGGCATGAGCTTCTACAACAACGCCCTGATGACCCAGCCCCAGCGCCTGGCCGAGGAGCCCGAGGTCTGCAAGGCGATGGTCGACGGCCTGTCCAAGGCCATCCACTTCTGCCTGCTCAAGCCCGACGAGGCGCTGGACATCTTCGTCAAGCAGGTGCCCGAGGTGGCGCTGACCCCCGGCGGCAAGACCCAGGCGAAGGTCGGGCTCGGCCTGTTCCGCATGTCGATGATGAACGACATCCTGCGCTCCAACCCGATCGGCTACGGAGCCGCGGCGGATTATGAACGGATGACCGATCTGGTGATGAAGCACCTGTCGGCGCCGGGCGACAACCGGCCCGCCGTCGACGGCGTGATGACCAACAAGTTCGTCGGCGCCGCCACCCTGACGTCCGCCGAGTTCGACACCGCCATGGCCGCCACACGCGAATACGCGGGGTTCTTCCAATGAGCGTCGCACCCCTGAGGACCGTCGACACCCAGATCGTCCCCGACGCCGGAGCCGGCACCGAGAGCGGCACCGCCGGCACCGCGATCAGCGTCGATGGCGTCCGCAAGATCTACGACACCGGGCGCGAGCGGACCGAGGCGGTCAGCGGCGTCAGCTTCGACGTCAAGCGCGGCGAGTTCGTCGCCATCCTGGGGCCGAGCGGCTGCGGCAAGAGCACGCTGCTGATGATGTGCGGCGGCTTGGAGAGCATCACCTCGGGCCGGATCGATATCGAGGGCGTGGCGATGACCCAGCCGCGCCCCAGCATCGGCGTGATGTTCCAGGACGCCTCGCTGCTGCCCTGGAAGACCGTGCTCGAGAACATCCTGTTCCCGATCAAGATCCTGAAGCGCCCGATGGCCGAGTACACCGAGCGGGCGCGGTCGCTGATCGACATGGTCGGGCTGCACGGCTTCGAGGACAAGAAGCCCCACCAGCTTTCGGGCGGCATGCGCCAGCGGGTCGCGATCTGCCGCGCCCTGGTCTACGATCCGGACATCCTGCTGATGGACGAGCCGTTCTCCGCCTTGGACGCGATCACCCGCGACGAGATGGGCGAGGCGTTGCTCGACATCTGGGAGCAGTACACCAAGACCGCGTTGTTCGTGACCCACAGCATCCGCGAGGCGGTGCTGCTGGCCGACCGGGTGCTGGTGATGACAAGGCGTCCCGCCACCATCGTGGAGGACATCCGCATCCCATTCGGCCGGCCCCGTCCGCGCGACGTCAGCGGCTCGCCGGAATTCAACGAGATCTGCGTCTATCTGCGCTCGCTGATCGAGAGCGGGCACGGCGCCGCCCAGGGCCGCCGCTCCGGCGACGGCCCCGTGCTGCAACCCGGACGGAGGGGAGCGTGAGCATCACCGCCAACAGCTCCGGCGCCGCGATCCTCGACATCGCCGCTCCCTCGCGGGTGAGGCGGCTGATCCGGGCGAACATGGCCGTCATCCTGCCGGTGGCGACGGCGCTGTCGGTGCTGATCGTCTGGCAGATCGTCACCGTGGCGTTCCAGATCCCCCGCGTGATCCTGCCGGCGCCGAGCGAGATCGGCGCGCATTTCCTGACCAACCTGCCGGCCCTGCTCAACCACGCGCGGCACACCGGGCTGGAGGCGCTGGGCGCCTTCGTCCTGGCGACCGCGGCGGGCGCCACGCTGGCGGGGCTGATGGCGGCGTTCCCGTTGGCGCGGGAGATCCTGCAGCCGAACCTCGTGGCGTTCCAGCTGATCCCCAAGATCGCGCTGGCGCCGATGTTCATCATCTGGCTGGGCATCGACACGCCGTCCCGCCTCGCCTTCGCGGTGTTCATGAGCTTCTTTCCGGTCGTGATCTCGACCACGGTCGGGCTTTCCAACACCGATCCCGTGTCGCTCCGGCTGTGCCGGTCGCTGGCGGCCAGCGGCGTGCAGACGTTCTTCCAGGTCCGCGTTCCCTTCGCGCTGCCCTACCTGTTCAACGGCATGCGGATCGCCTCGACCATGGCGATCATCGGCGTGGTGGTGGCCGAGTTCATCTCGTCCCGCGCCGGGCTGGGCTTCTACATCCTGTACTCGTCCTCGCGGATGGAGACGGTCGGCATTTTCTCCGCCCTGCTGATGCTGTGCATCGTCGGCTTGGTCCTGTTCGGCGCCGTCGTGCTGGCCGAGCGGATCGTCCGCCGAACCTATCTCGCCTGATCACCCAACCAAGAAGAGGCCTTGATGCCCGACGCCCTGTTCCCCTTTCCCACCAGCCTGCCATTGGACCGGATCGCCGCCGGGGAGATCCGGATGGCCGCGACCATCGCGGGGGAGGGCAGGGCGGTCGTGCTGGTCCATGGGCTTGGCTGGGACCGCAACCTGTGGCGCCCCCAGGTCGAGCGGCTGTCGGGACGGTACCGGGTGATCGCGGCCGACACGCGGGGCCATGGCGAGAGCGACAAGCCGGACGGGCCGTACTCGATCGACCAATACGCCGCCGACTGGGCGGCGCTGCTGGACGCCCTGGGCGTCGCCGGTGCCTGCGTCGTGGGCTTCTCGCAAGGGGGCATGACGGCGCAGATCCTGGCGGCCAAGCGGCCGGACCTGGTGTCTGCGCTGTGCCTCGTCAGCACGTCGGGCAAGTTCCAAGAGGCGGGCCGCGCCAACATGGAGAAGCGGCTGGCGGCCCAGGCAGCCGAAGGCGCCGAGGCGGCGGCCAGGGTCGCCGCCGACAGCGTCTTCTCCGAAGCGTGGCGGGCGGCGCATCCGGCCGAGCTGGCCCGGTTCGTGGCATGGCGCGCCGGTCACGACCAGTCAGCCTTGGCCCACGCCATGCGGGCCGGCTACGGCTATGACGCGACCGTCCATCACGCCGGGCTGGCCATGCCGGTCCTGGTCCTGGCCGGGACGGCGGACACGCTGACGCCGCCGGCGGGAATGCGCGACATCGCGGCGGCCATCCCGAACGCGGCCTACGCCGAAGTGCCTGGCGCCGGCCACATGATCCCGATCGAGCAACCGGCCGCGTTCGACGCGGCGCTCGACGGCTTTCTCGACAAACACCACCCGGCGGCGGGCTGAAGCCCCGCCGGCTCTGATAACGGAGGTTTCGACCATGGAACACACCAAGGAACGCACCAGCGAGAACGGAACTGTCGGCGCCATGCCCGGCCAGATCGACATGATCCTGACCGGCGGCCGGGTGCTCGATCCGGCCAACGGGCTGGATGGCATCATGGATATCGGCATCGGCGGCGGCAAGATCGTCGCCATCGCGCCAACGGTCGAGGCGGCCGACGCCAAGCGCGTTTCGGTCGAGGGTTCGGTCGTCACCCCCGGCATCATCGACACCCACGCCCACGTCTACCAGCACGTCAGCGGCGACTTCGGCCTCAACCCCGACATGGTCGGCGTCCGCTCGGGCGTCGCCACCGTGGTCGACCAGGGCGGCGCCAGCGCGCTGACCATCGACGGCTTCAAGCACTTCATCGTCGAGCCGTCGAAGACGCGCGTGCTGTGCTACGTCTCGGCCTATCTGGCGGGAGGCCTGCTCGGTCACAAATACGTCGACCTCTACGGCCCGACCGGCATCAATGTCGGCGCCATCGTCAAGGCCGCGACCGACAATCCCGGCCTGATCAAGGGCATCAAGGCCCACGCCGAGCCCGGTGGCTATTCGCGCTGGGGCGTCGAATCCCTCAAGCTCGCCAAGCAGGCGTCCCGCGAGGTCAAACTGCCGGTCTACGTCCACCTGGGAACCCTGTGGCCGGAGAAGGCCGGTGTCAGCGTCGACGCCAAGACCATCATCGACGAGGTCGTGCCGCTGCTGGACGAGGGCGACATCCTGGCCCACCCGTTCACCCGCTATCCCAGCGGCTTCGTCTCGGCCGACGGTTCGATCCATCCGCTGGTCCGCGAGGCGCTGGACAAGGGTGTCCGGATCGACGTCGGTCGCGGCGCGCACTTCTCGTTCGACAACGCCAAGGCGGTGCTCGACGGCGGCATCATGCCGTTCACCATCGGCGCCGACCAGCACGGCTACAACGTCAAGCTGACGGGCGAGAAGCGCTGGTACCGGGGCATCTTCACCGACACCGATCTGGCGCCGGACGACGCGCCGGTCGACGACAGCCCGTATTCCACGCCGCTCGGAATGCTGCACGCCATGACGGAGCTGATGGCGCTGGGCATCGAGCTGCCGGACCTGGTGCGAATGGCCACGGCCAACTCCGCCGCGATGCTGGGCCTGTCCGGCGAGATCGCGACGCTCCGTCCCGGCGCCCCCGCCGACGTCTCGATCTTCCGCGTGCTGGAGGGCGAGTGGATGCTGGAGGACAGCAATGGCGTCAAGGTCAAGACCGACCGCTTCCTCAAGCCGGAGATGGTGGTCCGCGCCGGCGAGATCATCACCGCCGACAGCCCGATCATCCCCGAATTCGCCGCCGCCGCCTAAGACACCGCCTAAACACGACCGCCCGAACAGGAGCCATCATGACGCTGATCCCCACCAACTTCTCGCGCCGGACCCTGTTGAAGGCGACCGCCGCCGGCGCCGCCCTGGCGGCGGCCGGCCCCCTGTCGGCTCCCGCCATCGCGGCCAACAAGCCGGTCAAGTTCACGTTGGCCTGGCTGGCGCAGGGCTCCTCGCTCTACGTCTACCTCGCCAAGGCCAAGGGTTTCTTCGCCCAGCGCGGGCTGGATGTGGAAATCTCGCGCGGCTACGGCTCGCTGCCGGCGGCGCAGAGCATCGCGGCGGGGCAGTTCGACTACGGCATCGTGATCTCGACCCCGCTGATCCTGTCGATCGCCAAGGGCCTGCCGCTGACCGCCATCGCCACGTCCGATTATGACGCGACGATGGGGGTCGGCGTCCTCCAGGACAGCCCGATCAAGGCGGCCACCGACCTGAAGGGCCTCAAGATCGGCGCGGTGCCGGGTTCCGCCGAATACCCGTTCTTCCCCGCCTTCATGGACCGGGCCGGGATGAGCATGGACGACGTCGAGCTGATCCACCTCGACAACAAGGTGCTGGAGCGGGCGATGACCGAGAAGCAGGTCTCGGCCATCATGGGCGTCGGCTCGTCGAGCCTGCCGGTCATGCTGTCCAAGGGCATCCCTGTCCGCTGGCTGCTCTACAGCTCCACCGGCATGCGGACCTATGGCCAGACCATCGTCACCCGCCCCGAGGTCCTGCAACGCGACCCCGCCATGTCGGAAGCGGTGGTCGACGCGCTGATGGAGGCCATCGCCTATTCCATGCGCAACCCGGAGGAGTCGCTGGAGCTGTTCGCCCGCGAGGTTCCCGAGATCGGGCTGACCGCCAACGGCAAGGAGTTCGTCCGGATCGGCTTGGGCCTCGCCCACCACACCATGGCGCGCGAGGAGTCGATGACCCACGGCATCGGCTGGGGCGATCCCAAGGTCTACGAGGAGATGATCGACCTCGTCATGAAATACACCGGCAACGCCGAGATGAAGCGCCCGACGGTCGATCAGGTCTTCAGCAACCGCTTCGCCGGCAAGTTCAAGCTGACCGAAGCCGAGTGGGCGAGCGTCAAGACCAACTCGTCCGAATTCGGCAAGCTGGTCTCCTGAGGTCCCATGGCGGTCGATGTCAACTCAACAGCCGGGCGGCTGGAGCGGACGGTAACGCCCGTCCATCCGGCCTCCTGGCGACTGTACGGCCCGGCGATCCGCCGTGTCGCGCTGCCGCTCGCCTTCGTCATCTGCGTGTTCGCCGCGTGGGAAGTGGCGGTCCGGATCTCCGGCGTGTCGTCGATGATCATCGTGCCGCCGTCGGCCATCTTCGCCGTTCTGTCGCAGCACCACGCGATCCTGATGCAGCACGCCATCCCGACCCTGGCCGAGACGGTGGCGGGGTTCTCGCTGGCGTCGCTGCTGGGGATCACGCTGGGCACGCTGATCGCCTCGTCGGAACGGATGCGGCAGGCGATCTACCCGAACATGGTGCTGTTCCAGGTCATCCCGAAGGTGGCGCTGGCGCCGCTGTTCATCGTCTGGCTCGGCATCGGCACGCCGTCGCGGCTGGCCTTCGCGGTGTTCATCGCCTTCTTCCCGGTCGCGGTCTCGACCGCGGCGGGCTTGGCGGGAACCAGCCCGGCGGCGCTGCGGCTGTGCCGCTCGCTGACGGCCACGGGTTTGCAGACCTTCGTCAACGTCCGCTTCCCCTATGCCGTGCCCTACATCTTCGCCGGCTTGAAGGTCGGGGTGACGATGTCGGTGATCGGCATCGTCGTGGGCGAGTTCGTCACCGCACAGGCCGGGCTCGGCTACATCATCATGTTCGCGTCCTCGGCGGCGGAGACGGCGCTGGCGCTGGCGGCGGTGTTCCTGCTCTGCCTGGTCGGCGTCATCCTGTACGGCGTCGTGACGCTGCTGGAGATTGCGGTGATGCGGAAGCTGGACGCCCCCATGTCGGCCGGCGACGTGGTCTGACCCGGTGAGGCGGCTGGCCCGGAGCGACGACGTGGCCGAGGGCGCCGCCATCCTGGTCAGCATCGGCGAGGGCGTCGACACCCGCAACCTGATCGTGCTGCGGCAAGGCGGCGTCGCCGTGGCCTACCTCAACGCCTGCCCGCACATGGGGATCATGCTGGACTGGGTGGCGGATCGGGTGACGGCTCCCGGCCCCCGCTGGCTGCGCTGCACCGCCCACGGCGCGCTGTTCCGCCGCGAGGACGGGGTCTGCGTCCGCGGCCCCTGCGCCGGACAGAAGCTGATGGCGGTCCCGGTGACCGAGTCCGACGGAAACATAGACTTGGCGGAGGCGATATGAACGGCGAACGCGCCCTGGTGACCGGGGCCAGTTCCGGCATCGGGCGGGCCACCGCGCTGGCCCTGGCGAGGGCCGGGGCCTCGGTGCTGGCGACCGGCCGCGACGCCCGGGCGCTGGACGCCCTGGCCCGCGAGCACCCCTCCATCACCACCCTGGCCGGCGACCTGACCGATACCGCCTTCGTCGCTCATCTGGTCGAGGCGGCGGCCGGTGTCGACATCCTGGTCAACAACGCCGGCACCCTCAAGCACGCGGCGATCCTGGAGGGCGATCCCGCCGACTGGGAGCGGGTGTTCCAGGTCAACGTGCTGGCCCTGCTGGCGCTGACCCAGCCCGTCGCGCGGGTGATGGCGGCGCGCGGCTCCGGCCACATCGTCATGGTGTCGTCCCTGCTGGCCCGCCGGGTGGCGCCGTTCACCGCCGTCTACGCCGCGTCCAAGCACGCGGTCGCCGCCATCACCCAAGGGCTGAGGATGGAACTGGCGCCCAAAGGCGTGCGGGTGACCGAGGTGGCGCCGGGTCTGGTGCGGACCGGCGTCATGCGCGATGTCGACGACCCCACCGTCCTGGCCTCCTATGCCGCCAAGACCTTCGCATGGCTGACGCCGGAACAAGTGGCCGACGCGATCCTCCACGCCGTCAACGCTCCCGCGACCGCCAGCATCGACCTGATCGAGATAAGGCCCCATGGACAGCTTTGAACCGGCCCCACCCCTGATAGGCTTACGCGGACGCCAGCGGATCGCCGGTTTCACACTGGCGCGCCCCACCAGCCTGACCGATGCCCTGGACCTCAGAAAGGCGCGGCGCTCCACCTGGATGGCCGGCGGCGTCGACCTGATCGACAGCCTGAAGCACGGCTCGCCGATGGAGCGGGTGATCCCCCTCGCGGGCCTCGCCGAGTTGCGCGCGATCGAGCGCACGGACGACGGCGCGCTGCGGGTCGGCGCGCTGACCACCTACCAGCACCTCGCCGACAGCGAGTTGGTCCGGACGATGGCGCCGGACCTCGCCACGCTGATCGGCGGCGTCGCCAACATCCGCATCCGGAGCAAGGCGACGGTCGGCGGCAGCGTCATGTCGGGCAACGGCGTCTACGACCTGATGCCGGCCCTGCTGGCGCTGGGCGCCACGCTCGTCCTGGTCGGCCCCGAGGGCGAGACGCGGCTTCCGGCGGCCAATCTGGAAGCCGGCGAGCCGCGGCTGCTGCGCGCGGTCGAGATCCCCTCCCAACAAGTCACCCGCCTGACCTTCGACCGCACCCTGCGCCCCGTCGCCTGCGTCTATCTCGGCGTCGACCTGCGCGACGGCCTCGCCACTTCGGCGCGGCTGTCGGTCTCCTGCGCCCACGCCCGGCCCGGCGTCGCGGCCGTCGCATTGGACGGGAGCGATGCCGAGACGCTGGCGCACCGTCTGGCGTCCGGCCTGCCACCCGCCTTGGACGACGGCATCGCCTCGGCAGCCTACCGGAACCGGATGATCCGGATCCTAACCCGGCGCCTGCTGGAAACCTCCCTCGGCACCACCCTGAACACCACACCACCAGCGGGATCACGACCATGACCGGCGACGGCAGGGGCTTCACCCTCAACGGCAAACCGGCCAGCCTCCGAGCACCCGACAACGCGGTGCTGGTCGATGTGCTGCGCGAGGATCACGGGCTCCACGGCTGCAGGATCGGCTGCGACCAAGCGGTCTGCGGCGCCTGCACGGTGCTGGTCGACGGCACGCCGATGGCGGCCTGCTCGACCTTCGCCTTCGAGGTCGAGGGCCGCTCCGTCCTGACCATCGAGGGTGTCGCGAATGCTTCCGACGGCGCTCCCGACCCGATCCAGCGCGCCTTCCTGGAGGAGCGCGGGTTCCAGTGCGGCTACTGCACCGCCGGCATGATCCTGACGACGCGGGCCCTGCTGGAACGCGATCCCGACCCGACCGAGGCGACCATCCGGGCCTGGCTGGGGGCGGGCGTCTGCCGCTGCACGGGCTATTCCGCGATCATCTCCGCAGTCCACACGGCGGCGCGGCTGCTGCGGCAAGGGAGCGTCTGACCAATGGACGGCTTGAACGACAAAGTCGGCGGCGGCACGCGCTACGCCTTCGACGCGGCGCTTCCCGGCATGCGGCACGCCAAGCTCCTGCGCAGTCCGCACCCGCACGCCCGCATCCTCGGCATCGACGCGTCCCACGCGCTGGCGCTGCCCGGCGTCGTCTGCGTCGTGACCGGCGAGGACGCGGCCCGGCTGCCGGACCCGCACCATGGCTTCTCGGTTCGCGACCAGCCGCTGATCGCCATCGGCAAGGTCCGATATGTCGGCGATCCCGTCGCCGCGGTGGTCGCTATGGACGAGCGGACGGCCCTGGCGGCGCTGGAACTGATCGCGGTCGACTACGAGGTGCTGGAGCCGGTCCCGACCCTGGACGCCGCCCTGGCACCCGGCGCTCCCGTGCTCTTCGACGAACCGCATCCCGGAGCGCCCTTGGGCGTCGGCGCCGGATCATGGAGCCGCAACGAGCCCGCTCCCAACGTCCTGTACGAATACGGCTACGCGCGTGGCGAGATCGACACCGATCTGGCCGGCGCCGCCCATGTCTTCACCGACAGCTTCGCGATATCGCGGATCAGCCACTATTACCTGGAGCCCTATTCCGGCGTGGCGCGGATCGAGGACGGCCGGATCGAGCTGTGGACCTGCAACCAGGACCCCTTCATGATCCGGGCCGACATCAGCCGCATGTTCGGCCTGCCGGTCAATGACATCTGCCTGCATTCGCCGATGATCGGCGGCGGGTTCGGCGGCAAGAGCTATTGCAAGCTGGAGCCGCTGATCGTCCTGATGGCGATGAAGGCCAGGGCGCCGGTCCGGCTGGCGCTGACCCTGGACGAGAGCCTGCTGACGCTGACCAAGCACGCCGGCGTCTTGACCCTGACGACCGGCGTCGACGCCGAGGGACGGCTGATCGCCCGCCGGTCTGAACTGAAACTGGACGGCGGAGCCTATGCCGACGCCAGCGCGATGGTGGCCCTCAAGGCGGCCTACCGGGTGACCGGACCCTACCGCTGGAAGTCGGTGTTCAGCCGCGCCTCGATCATCCGCACCACCACAATCCCGGCGGGATCGTACCGCGGCTTCGGCGGCACCCAGGCGAGCTACGCTTCGGAATGCCAGATCGACATGATCGCCCGCCGGATCGGCCTGGACCCCTACGAGATGCGCCGCCGCAACCTGCTGGACGTCGGCGAGCCCTTCGCGCCCGGCGACAGCGGCATGGACAGCGACCTGCGGCGCGGCCTGGACGAGGTCTGCCGCCGCTTGGGATATCACGAACGCTCCCAACACCCCGGCCATCGGAACGGCCGGGGCATGGGGCTGGCGATCGGCATCAAGGATGGCGGCGGCACCGGCAACCACGCCCAGGCGACGGTCACCGTCAGCCACACCGGCGCCGTGACGGTCAGCGCCGCCACGACCGAGATAGGGCAGGGGGCGGGCAGCACGCTGTGCCGCATCGCCACCCGCACCCTTGGGCTGCCGCTGGCGAACGCGCGCTACGCGCCGATCGACACCGACCGCACGCCGCTGAACAACGGGACCCATGTCAGCTGCGGCACGACGGTGACGGGCACGGCGGTGCAGCGCGCCGCCGAGGACGCCCGCGCCCAGATCCTGGAATTCGCCGCCGAACAACTGCAATGCCCGGCCGCGGATTTGACCCTTGAGGAATCGGGCCAGGGCTGGGCGGTCCGCCGCGGCGCCGACCTGCATCCGCTCGCCCCCCTGATCATGTCGTGGTTCGGCGGGGTCGGCTATGTCTTCATCGGACGCGGCGGCATCAAGGTGCCTTATGACGAGCGCTCGCCGGTGCGCGCCCGCAACCTGTTCTGGATGCCGAGTTGGGCCGGGGCGGAGGTCGAGATCGACCGCGAGACCGGGCGGCTGAGGGTGTTGCAACTGATCGTCGGCGGCGACGCCGGCCACGCCATCGACATGGCGTCCTGCGTCGGCCAGATCGCCGGCGCCGCCCTCCAGGCCTATGGCTTGTCGCTGTTCGAGGAGCTGCGCTATCGCGACGGCGCCCAGCCGGAAAACGCCGACCCCCGCGCCTACCGCGTGCCCATGGCCTCCGACCTGCCGGACCGCTTCGACTGTTTCGTGGAGGAGCACGGCATGGGACCAGGGCCGTTCGGCGCCAAGGGGCTGGGGGAGAGCGGCATGCTCGCCGTGACCGCCGCCCTCGCCAACGCCATCGAGGACGCCACCGGCGCCCGGGTGACCACGACCCCCTTCACGGGGGAGCGAATCCTGGCGGCCCTGGACGGCTTGGACACGGTGGTTCCCATGGACCAGCGGAGTGCGGCGGAATGAAGCTCGCCATCCCCGACCTGATCTCACCCTCCTATTTCCCCGCCATCGCCGCGATCGAGCTGGGGCTGTGCCGGAAGCAGGGACTGACCGTCGAGCTTGAGGTGATCTCGCCGGTCGACGCCGCTTATCGGGCCTTGCGCGATGGCACCGTCGATTTCGTCGGCGGCTCGTCCCATTCCGCCGCCTCCGCCTTTCCCGATTGGGACGGCGTCAAGCTGATCTGCGCGCAGTCGCGCGGGCTCTACTGGTTCCTGGTGATGCGCTCCGACTTGGGCCTGACGCGGGGAGATCTGGCGGGGTTGAAGGGCTGTAGGATTGGTGCCGCACCGTGGGTGCGGCTGACGCTGGAACGCTTGCTGGCAATCTCCGGCATCGACACCACGCCCGGCATTGGCCGAGACGGCGTCGAGATCGTGCCGATCCCCGGCGCCACCGGCACGCGGGTCAACTATGGCGTGACGGCGGCCCAAGCCTTGGCGGAGGGCACGCTGGACGGCTTCTGGGCCAATGGCATGGGGGCGGAACTGGCGGTGCGCCGAGGCATCGGCATGGTGATGCTCGACCCCCGCCGCGGCGACGGCCCGCCCGAGGGCTTCGACTGCACCATGGCGACCATCGCCACCACCGACCGCCTGATCGCCAAGGCTCCCACGGCAGCCATCGGCATGGCGCGCGCGGTAGCCGAGGCGCAGGCGATGCTGACACGCCAGCCTGATCTGGCGACCGAGGTGGCATCCCACCTGTTCCCCCCGGAGGAGATGGCCCTGATCGCCGACCTGATCCGCCGCGACGCGCCGTTCTACGACCCAGCCTTGCCGGAAAGCGCCATCGCGGGAATGCTGAACTTCTCCCGCGCGATGGGCATCGTCTCGAAGCCGCTGGCGTACGACGATGTCGTGGCGACGGGCGTACGGGCGGCGCTGACGTGAGGTCACAAGCGGCACCAAAGTATCGTCACATTACTACCGAGCCCAAGGTAAACTCCGTCACCAAAGACTTGATTGACCATCGTCCATCCCGCACTCGTCATCCTCGGACTTGATCCGAGGATCCATTGAGCGGGAAAGGCGCCATTCTGCGCAATGGCGGACTCAATATTTGTTCTCGTAGGTCGGATAAAGCGAAGCGGCATCCGACAAGCAGGCGCGTCGATGTCGGATGCCGCTTCGCTTTATCCGACCTACGGGCGACGCCCTCTTAGAGCGCCTAACATAACCTTCGTTCACGCAATAAAATCAACTGCTTAGATGTTGGCGGCTAGGGTTATGATAGGTCCTCTTAAACCAACCATTATTCGGCACCGCCAACGTCAACCCACCCCCCGTTGCCCTCGTCAAGCCTTCGGCAAGACCAGAAACGAGACACCCATACCGATCAGCGTCAACGAACCGGCGATGACATCGTGATAGGCCAGCACCAGCGCGCCGGGCTCGGCGGCGGCGCTGGCCGCCATCAGGGGCAGGATCAGCAACGGCACGGGTGGATAGTCGGCAACCATGGTGTAGGGCAACGCTATCAGCGGCAGCAGTGCGCCCCATACCAGCATCAGCTTGCCAAGAACGCGCCGGAAAGGCTCGAACGGCGGGTCCGGATAACGATCGTGAAGTGTCTGTCAAGGTGCAGGCAATTTTCCCCAGTATGGGAAGGCAAAATTCCTCACC
>NZ_AVFL01000028.1 GCF_000576635.1 Skermanella stibiiresistens SB22 | reverse complement strand
CGCCATGCCGGCTCCGGCGAGCACCCGCCGGACCTCCACCGCCCGCGCCAGTCCGTCGCGGACGCAGGCCAGATCGCGGGGCCCGCCGCGCCCCAGCGACAGCCGCGACAGCGCCCGCTCCATGTCGGGGCATTGGCGCAGCAGGGCCCGCGCCTCGGTCCGGACGCGATCCTGGGCCAGGAAGAACTCCACCATGTCGAGCCGCCCGGAGATTTCCGCCACGTCGGTCGAGGGGGCCGACAGCCGCGCCGCCAGCAGCCGGGCGCCGGGGCCGGTGACCGTGCGGTCGATCGCGGCCAGCAGACTGCCGCGACGCTCGCCGGTCAGGGTCCGCGTCAGTTCCAGGTTGCGGCGGGTGGAGGCGTCGATCTCCATGACCGCGCCCTGCGCCAGTTGGCGCGGCGGGTTCAGCCGGGGCACCCGGCCTTTCTGGGTCAGCTCGACGTAATCGACCAGGGCGCCGGCCGCCGCGACCTCCGCCCGGCTGAAGCTGCCGAAGGCATCAAGCGTGCCCACCCCAAACAGATCGAGCAGCCGGCGCCGGCCGTTCTCGCTGTCGAACCGGCTGTTCGGCTGGACCGTCAGCCGGCTCTTCCACTCGGCGAACAGCTCGAACAGGTCGGGTTGCTGGATCAGCCGCTCCGGCAGCACCAATTCCTGCGGGTCGAGTCGCTGGAGTGCCGCCGGCAGGGCGTCGCGGTTGACTGGCTGGAGCGTCAGCTCGCCGGTCGACAGGTCCAGCCACGCAAGCCCGGTTCCGCCCGCCGTCTCGGCCAGGGCGCACAGGAAGTTGTTGGCGCGGGCGTCCAGCAGGCTGTCCTCGGTCAGCGTGCCGGGCGTCACGACGCGGACCACCGCCCGCTTGACCACCGACTTGCCGCCGCGCTTCTTGGCCTCCGACGGGTCCTCCATCTGCTCGCAGATCGCCACCCGGTGGCCGTGCCGGATCAGCCGCAGCAGGTAGTTCTCGTGGCTGTGGACGGGGACCCCGCACATGGGGATGTCCTCGCCATTGTGCTGGCCGCGCTTGGTCAGCGTGATGTCCAGCGTCGCCGCCGCCGCGACCGCGTCGTCGAAGAACAGCTCGTAGAAGTCGCCCATGCGGTAGAACAGCAGGCAGCCAGGATGCGCCCGCTTGATCTCCAGGTACTGCGCCATCATCGGGGTCGAGGCGGCTGGAATGGCCGAATCGGGGGTCGAGGTGGTTTCGAGATTGGTGTCGGGCACTGGAACCGGATCGCTGTCGGGGGATGTGCTGGGGGAAGCTCTCATGGCGGCCGCACCCTAGCACGGCGGACGCGGGCCGGCCTAGGCACAGGGCGCCGTCGGGGATAGACTATCCCCATGGGGAACCCAGCCAAGGGACCGGCGGGTCCGTGGCGAGCATGATTCAGGGGATGGCGCCGAGATGCCCAACAGCAAGAATACCAGCAAGGTGCGCGAGATGGTCGCCCTATTCGAGAGTCGGCCCG
The DNA here is from genome assembly GCF_000576635.1 of Skermanella stibiiresistens SB22. Taxonomy (GTDB): domain Bacteria; phylum Pseudomonadota; class Alphaproteobacteria; order Azospirillales; family Azospirillaceae; genus Skermanella; species Skermanella stibiiresistens. Next base: position 76,888 of record NZ_AVFL01000028.1, on the reverse strand, counting down.
ATTTCGACCGGGCGGTGGTGGCCCTGATGCGCGCCGGGTTCGACCGCACCGATCTCAGCGTCCTGTCCAGCCACCAGTCGATCGATGTCGCGGGCCGGCCGAGCAAGCCGCGCGACGAGGCCCTGACGGCGCTGCTCGGCGACCTCAACTACGCCTTTCCCCTGACCACGGCCGGCCTGATCGCGATCGTCGGCGGCCCGATCACGGCGGCCGTCGCGGCGTTGATGGCGGCCGGCATCGGCGGCGCCGCCGTCAAGGAGTACCTGGACGAGGTGACCGCCCATCCCGAGACGGAAGATTTCGCCCGCGCCCTGGAGGCCGGTGGCGTCATCCTGTGGGTCTGCGTCGGGGAGGACCCCGCCAGGGAGCAGCGCGCCCGCGACGCCCTGACCGCCACCGGCGGCCGCAACGTCCATGTGGCGGAGCGGGCGCGGCCCAAGCCGGAGAGCGCCGCGGAAGCTTGAGCGGCGGCCGTCACCATCTCGGCTGAGGAAGATCGTCCGAGTCATCCTCCTCGACGGTTTCGCGTGGCCTCAGCGATCCGGCCACCTCCCGCAAAGGACGGGGCAGGGCGTCGAAGAACCCATCGTCGAGTGGATACTGGGGCAGTTCCGCCACAAGGAGATCGCGAAGCAGATACGCTTGGCCAACATCACGCCGAGCCTTCACCGGATCCCTCATCGGGCGCTTCGAAAGCCACAGCTTGTGAGCCATCCACATCCGGGGTTCCGGTACCACGATGGGAGCCGGGTATCCGTTGACATCAATGACGAGTGTCTCGACCGACGGGACGTTCACGAGCCATTGAAGCCCCTCGATCGGAGCCGGATCGAGATCGCCGGGTTTCAGGATGGCGTCAGGTTCCTTTCTCCAGGCGGGTTTGGGTTCCGGACGGATCAGGTCGATCATGAAGCCATCGTCGTTGGCCATGCGGTAAGGCGTTCGATCCATGATTTCGAAGCTCGCGTCCACACGCCTCACCAACCCGGCGACCGTGCGCTCGTCTTCATCGGGCACCATGATCCTGAGCCGGCGGCGCGCGTCCAACAACAGATCGACATCAGCCGTGGCGAGGGCATCGCCAGCGATGGTGACGCCGGCAAGCGCCTCATAGGCGAATAGGGAGTTGGTGCCGACGATCCGAATATGACCGAGGACGTTGGCATCATCGAGTTTTCGCAGTAAACGCGCCACGATACGCGGTACCCGGCCAAGCCCCGCCGCCTTCGCCAGCGCGGCGTGGGTGTCGAGCGACGCGGTCAGACTGGAAAGCCGCTGCTTGACTCTTTGGCGCCCTGCCATGAAGGCTGCGTAAACTTCGTCGGTATGCTCGTCACGCCGTCCGAGACTCCTTTCCCCCTTGCCAATTCTTCGGAAAAGGTACTCCGAACCATTTTTTTCCCGCCAGCGCATCGATCCGGCATAGTGTCGATCCGCGTTGCGGCGCGTGGCATGGAAGGCTTCATAGGCTTGGCGGAGATCAACAATCGTCTTTCGCTGAATTTCACTTAACTCGTTGAAAAGAAACATTTTCCCCACCTTGGTAAGGTTTCTCGTAGTGTAGTGGGGAAACCTTTTCGTTTCAAGCATTTAGCCAATATGGCGGGCGACCCTGGCGCCAGGGTGGTCGGCCAGTTCCTCCCCCGTCGGAAGCTTCGCACCCCTTCCGCGTGAGGCCGGCACGCGCGCCTTTTCAGCTTCAGCGGTGTTGAAGGTTTTATGACGGCGCCGGTTCGCCGGTGGCGGTCGCCCCACCCAGCCACGGCGAGGTCATGGTCATGCGTGAAGCGAGCGATACCCCTACCGCCAAAGATAGGGGCGCCAACGAAACGGGAGGAGCGGACGGGCCGCCCCTCGAGCGCTCCATCGGCATGACCCAGATGGCGTTCTACGGTCTCGGCAGCATGCTGGGCGCCGGCGTCTATGGATTGATGGGCAAGGCGGCCGGGGAGATGGGCAACGCGATCTGGATGGCCTTCCTGGTCAGCATGGTCGCGGCGCTGCTGACCGGACTGTCCTACGCCTCGATCGCGTCGCGCTACCCGAAGGCCGCCGGGGCCGCCTATGTCACCCAGCGGGCCTACCGCCAAGCGGCTCTGACCTATGTGGTCGGGCTGGCGGTGATGTGTTCCGGTCTGACCTCGGTCGCCACCCAGTCGCGCGTCGTCGCCGCAAATCTCCAGCAATTGGGCGTGTTCGATGGCGTCCCAGTGACCTTGCTGGCGATCGGCTTCCTGCTGTTGCTGGCCGGCATCGTCTTCCGCGGCATCCGGGAATGCATGTGGCTCAACATCGTCTGCACCGTGGTCGAGGCCGGCGGCCTGATCCTGGTCATCGTCGTCGGAGTTGGCTACTGGGGTTCGGTCGACCTGATGGAGACGCCGCCACCGACCGACGGCGGGGTGGGTGGAGTCACGGCGCTGCTCCTGATGCAGGGTGCCGTGCTGACCTTCTTCTCGTTCATCGGCTTCGAGGACACGCTGAACGTGGCCGAGGAGGTCAAGAACCCGCGCAAGGTGCTGCCCTGGGGCATCATGCTGGCGATGGTCGCGGCGACGCTGATCTACATCGCCGTCTCGATAACCGCCGTCTCCGTCGTTCCCTGGCGGGAGCTTTCCAGCGCCGCCGGTCCACTGACCGAGGTGGTCGCCCGCGCTGCGCCCTGGTTCCCGCCGATCGCGTTCCTGGCCATCACCCTGTTCGCCGTCACCAACACGGCGCTGCTCAACTACATCACCGCGTCGCGCTTGGCCTATGGCATGGCCCAGCAAGGATTGCTCCCGCGCTTCCTCCGGCGTGTCCACCCCACCCGGCGCACGCCTCACATCGCGGTGCTGCTCCTGCTGGCGCTGATCACCGGGTTGGCGCTGATGGGCGACATCACCGAACTGGCGTCGGCGACCGTGCTCCTGCTCCTGCTGGTGTTCTCCATCGTCAATGGGGCGCTGGTGATCCTGAAGCTGCGGCCCGAGGAGCCGGCCGGCGGGTTCGAGGTGCCGATCTTCGTGCCGATCCTGGGAGCGATCGTCTGCGCGGCGCTGCTGGTCAACCGATTCGCCACGGGCGACTGGCAGGCCCCGGTGATCGCGGGCGCGATTTTGGCTGGCATCCTGGCGCTCTACGCCGTCATGAGGCCCCGCCACGTCGATGACGACGACATGATGGCGATCCAGCAGGCGGAACCAGCGGAGTGAGGCGCCCCGATCGTCCCGCCGGCCTCAGTCCTCCTGGTCAGTCCTCCTGATAGCCCTTGTCGCGCATGCACTTGGCGAAGATCTCGCGCCGGTACGAATACTGCGGCGTCTCCGGGCTGGGCCGGCGTGGATAGCCGCGCAGCTGCATCTTGACGTCGACCTGCTCGGAACACTCGCCCTCCGCGACGGTTTGGGTGTTCCGGGTCGGCTCCCACCGCGTCTCATTGTCGCTGCCCGAGCACGCGGCGAGCACGGGCAGGATGGCCAAGCCCAGGATTACGGTCTTCAAGGTCATTCAATGATCTTCCCACGATTTCCATGGCGCCGGTGCGGATCAAACTTAACCAACTCCTGGTTAAGCGGCTGGTATGGCAAACCAGTCATGCGATCACAACCGTCTTGCGGAGCGATTTCACTATGCTACGGTTCGCCGCAACATAACAGGCCCCGCCGCACCCTTGATCATGCATTTAGTTTCAAGGGAGAGGATATGGGGCCGCCAGCAGGGACTCCCGTGGAGGTGGTGGCGTCGAAGGCGCCACCGGCCGCGGGTCATCGATGAGGAAACGTATGGCCGACCAAGAAAAGCGCGTGACGGACGAGGAAGCCCTTCTGCTGCATTCCAGCGGGCGTCCCGGCAAGCTCGAGATCGCGCCGACCAAGCCGCTGACCACACAGCGTGATCTGGCCCTGGCTTATTCCCCCGGCGTCGCCGCTCCGTGCCTGCGCATCCAGGAGGATCCCTCGACCGCCTACGACTACACCGCCAAGGGCAATGTCGTCGCGATCATCTCCAACGGCACCGCCGTGCTGGGATTGGGCGACCTGGGCGCGCTGGCGTCCAAGCCGGTGATGGAGGGCAAGGCCGTCCTGTTCAAGCGCTTCGCCGACGTGGATGGCATCGACCTGGAGGTCGACACCCGCGACGTCGACGAGTTCGTCAACTGCGTGCGCTTCCTGGGGCCGACCTTCGGCGGCATCAACCTGGAGGACATCAAGGCGCCGGACTGCTTCATCATCGAGCAGCGCCTGCGCGAGATGATGGACATCCCCGTCTTCCACGACGACCAGCACGGCACCGCCATCATCGCCGCCGCCGGCCTGATCAACGCGCTGCACCTGACCGGCCGCCGGATCGAGGACATCAAGGTGGTGATCAACGGCGCCGGCGCCGCCGCCATCGCCTGCGTCGAGCTGTTCAAGTCGATGGGCCTGCCCCATGACAGCGCGATCCTGTGCGACACCAAGGGTGTCATCTACCAGGGCCGCACCAACAGCATGAACCAGTGGAAGTCGGCGCACGCGGTCAAGACCGAGGCCCGGTCCCTGGCCGACGCGCTGGAAGGAGCCGACGTGTTCCTGGGCCTGTCGGCCAAGGGCGCCGTGACGCAGGACATGGTGCGGTCGATGGCCGCCAAGCCGCTGATCTTCGCGCTGGCCAACCCCGATCCCGAGATCACGCCGGAGGATGTCCGCGCGGTCCGTTCCGACGCGATCATCGCGACCGGCCGTTCGGACTACCCGAACCAGATCAACAACGTGCTGGGTTTTCCCTACATCTTCCGGGGCGCGCTGGACGTGCGGGCCTCGACCATCAACGACGCGATGAAGATCGCCGCCGCCCGCGCCATCGCGGCGCTGGCGCGCGAGGACGTGCCGGACGAGGTTGACGCGGCCTATTCCGGCCGCCGGCTGCGCTATGGCCCGGAATACATCATCCCGGTGCCGTTCGACCCGCGCCTGATCGTGACGATCCCGCCGGCCGTGGCGCAGGCCGCGATGGAGAGCGGCGTCGCGCGGAAGCCGATCATCGACATCACCGGCTACCGCAACGGGCTCCGCACCCGGCTCGACCCCACCGCCGACAGCCTCCAGTTGATCTTCGAGAAGGTCAAGGCCAACCCCCGGCGCGTCGTCTTCGCCGAGGGCGAGGAGGAGCGGTCGATCCGCGCGGCGCTGGCCTACCGGGCCGCCGGCTACGGCACGCCGATCCTGATCGGCCGCGAGGAGGTGATCCGCGAGCAGCTCTCGTCGCTGGGGTTGGATCCGGCCCAGAACGGCCTGGAGATCCACAACGCCCGCCTGTCCGACGCCAACCGGCGCTACACCGACTATCTCTATAGGCGACTCCAGCGGCGGGGCACGCTGCACCGCGACTGCCAGCGGATGGTCAACCAGGACCGCAACGTCTTCGCGGCGCTGATGGTCGCCCAGGGCGACGCCGACGCCATGGTGACGGGGCTGACCCGCAGCTTCGCCACCTGCTACAAGGACATCAGCCTGGTGATCGACCCGCGCCCCAACCAGCGCGTGTTCGGCGTGTCGGTCGTGGTGACCCGCAAGCGGACTGTCTTCATCGCCGACACCACGGTCAACGAGCTGCCGACCTCCGAGGAACTGGCGGAGATCGCGATCCAGACGGCGGCCAAGGCGCGTCAGATGGGCCACGAGCCGCGCGTCGCCTTCCTGTCCTTCTCCAACTTCGGCCAGTACATGCGGGGCCGCGCCGAGCATGTCCGCGACGCGGTGGCCCTGCTGGACCAGCGCCGGATCGACTTCGAGTACGATGGCGAGATGTCGGCCGACGTGGCGCTCGACCACGACCTGATGAAGCGGCTCTATCCCTTCTGCCGCCTGTCCGGTCCCGCCAACGTGCTGGTCATGCCGGCGCTGCACGCCGCCAACATCGGCGCCAAGCTGCTCCAGAAGATGGGCAACGGCCAGCTGATCGGTCCGCTGCTGATCGGGCTGGACAAGCCGGCCCAGGTCGTCCAGATGGGCGCCACCGTGTCGGACATCGTCAACGCGGCGGCGCTGGCGGCGCACGACTCGCTGCAATGGTGACCGGCCGTCCTTGACGGCCCCGGCCCCCTCCCATGCGGGGAGGGGGCCTCACATTAATGTTTTGTGACGCATGCCGGAGTTGCGGCGAACTGATGTACGTTATGGCTTGACGCATACCTGTCATACCGGCCAGCCATACCGAAACAGAAGCCGCGCGTGCCCCCATGCCATCGACGGTAGTTCCCACGACCATCCCCCGCCTGCTCGGCGGATCCCCGGTACTGGCGCTCGGCGTCCTTCTGACGGTCCTCGCCGTTTTCGACGTGATCGCGTGGGCCTCCGCCGGGATCGGCGTCGGGGCGGCGGTCGGGGCGGCCTTGATCGCGACCGCCACCTATCGGCGTGACGTGTCGGATGTCGCCTCATATCTCCAGTCCCTCGGCGAGGCCGACCGGAGTGTTCCGTTCCCGCCGGGCATGTCGCCGACCGCGCGGCTGCTGGGCGCCTCGGCGGCGCGCCTCCACGCCGAATGGCGGCAACGGGACGAGCGTTTCCGCGCCGGGATCGAGGCCAACGAACAGGTGCTCGAGGCGCTGCACGATCCGCTGATCCTGATCGCGTCGGACCGCAGGGTGACGCTCGCCAATCTGGCCGCGCGCGGGCTGTTCGGCGAGCGGATGACCGACCGCGATCTGGCCGCGACGCTCCGGAACCCGCACCTGCTGGGCGCCGTCGACGCCGTCATGGCTGGCGGCGCGTCGCGGATGGTGGAGTTCACCTTGCCGGTTCCGGTGGAGCGGGTCTTCGAGGCCCGCGTCAAGCCGTTCCGCCGAGGCGGGAGTGGCGGCAACGGCTCCGGCGACGGTGCTGGCGGCACCATCATCATCCTGACCTTGCACGACATCACCGCGATCAAGCGGTCGGAACAGATGCGCGCCGACTTCGTCGCCAACGCCAGCCACGAGTTGCGGACCCCGCTGGCGACGTTGCTGGGATTCATCGAGACCCTGCGCGGCCCGGCCCGTGACGACGCGGAGGCGCGCGACCGCTTCCTTGGCATCATGCACGAGCAGTCCCGGCGGATGTCGCGGCTGGTCAACGACCTGCTGTCGCTGTCCAAGATCGAGCTGGACGAACACACCACGCCAACGAGCCAAGCCGATCTGGCGCGGATCGCCCGAAGCGCCGTGGCGGCGCTGGAGCTGAAGGCGGCCAGCCGGAAGATCAAGCTTGTGCTGGACGCGCCGGCAAGCCTGCCTCTCGTCACCGGGGACGAGGATCAGTTGACCCAGGTGCTCCAGAACCTAATCGACAACGCGGTCAAGTACACCCGCGACAACACCGAGGTGCGCGTCACCCTGGCGCCGGTCACCCCGGCTTCCGGGGGTCGGCGTCCGGCGCCGATGGTGTCCGCCTCCGTCGCCGACCGGGGCGAGGGGATCGACCGGACGCACCTGCCACGGCTGACCGAACGGTTCTACCGGGTCGACGCGGCGCGCAGCAGGGCGCTTGGTGGCACCGGGCTCGGCCTCGCCATCGTCAAGCACATCGTCAACCGCCACCGCGGCCGGTTGACGATCGAAAGCGAGGTGGGAGTCGGCAGCACCTTCACCGTCTTGCTGCCCGCCGCCGTTTCGGTCGACGAGGGCGCGCAAGTCCCGCGGACCGCCGGTTCCGCCGCCTGAAAGCGGGTGTCATTAAACTGTCATGCGCCTGTAGTAATTGTATCGCCAATCACCGCTAAGGTCCCGCCCAACGCCGCTGGTGGAACACCACCGCGGAAAATCGGGCTTTTGGTCCGCATTTGGTGCAGTGATTGGAGGATATGGATCATGATCAACAAGAACCTCGCCGTGGCGGCGCTGGCCGCCCTCGCCTCGACCGTAGCATTGTCGGGCGGCGCGCAGGCCCAGGGACGTGACCAGATCCGCGTCGTCGGATCGTCGACCGTGTTTCCCTTCACCAGCGCCGTCGCCGAGACCTTCGGACGCATGGGCAAGTTCAAGACCCCGGTCGTCGAGTCCACCGGTACCGGCGGTGGCATCAAGCAGTTCTGCGCCGGCGTCGGCGTCCAGCATCCCGATCTGACCAACGCGTCGCGCCGCATCAAGAAGTCCGAACTGGAAGGCTGCGCGGCCAATGGCGTGACCACGGTCAGCGAGTTGGAAGTCGGCTTCGACGGCATCGTGATCGCCAATTCCAAGAGCACCGCCCACGCCGACTTCACCATCAAGCAGATCTTCCAGGCGCTCGCCAAGCAGGTCGTGGTCAACGGCCAAGTCGTGCCGAACCCCCACAAGACCTGGAAGGACATCGACCCGTCCCTGCCGGCCGCGGAGATCGAGGTCCTCGGCCCGCCCCCGACCTCGGGCACCCGCGACGCCTTCGTCGAACTGGTGATGGATGTCGGCTGCGCCCAGTTCCCCGAGATCAAGGCCCTGCCGGCCGACCAACAGAAGGCGGTTTGCAACCAGATCCGCGAGGACGGCGCTTTCATCGAAGCCGGTGAGAACGACAACCTGATCGTCCAGAAACTGGTCGCCAACAAGGACGCCTTCGGCATCTTCGGCTACAGCTTCCTCGACCAGAACATGGACAAGCTCCAGGGCGCCAAGATGAACGGCGTGGCTCCCGACCTGGACACCATCGCGTCGGCCAAGTACCCGGTGGCTCGTTCCATGTACGTGTACGTCAAGAACCAGCATGTCGACGTCATTCCCGGCATCCGCGAGTTCCTGGCCGAGTACACCAGCGAGAAGGCGTTCGGCGAGGAGGGCTATCTGGAGGCCAAGGGCCTGATCCCGCTGCCCAAGGACAAGCGCGAGAAGGTCCGGACCAGCATCCTCAACCTGACGCCCGTGACGATGTGATCCTCCGCGCCTAGTCGCGGCAGCCGTCCGCCACCGTGAACCACGGTGGCGGACGGCTGTACCCGGCTGTCAAGCGTCCTCAATCCCGAACGGGTCCCGATGCCAGTCACATTATTCCTCGCGGTCCTCGCGGCCCTGTCGTTCGCGGGGTTCCAGCTCGGCAGGTCACGCGCGGTCGCCTCGGCGGGCGGTCGGCTGTCAAGCCTCCATTCGGTGCCGACATACCATGGCTTCTACGTCGCGATGTGGGTTGGCCTGCCGGCCCTGATCCTGTTCGCGGTATGGGGCGGTCTGGAGGGATCGATCGTCAACGCCATGGTCCGGGCCAGCCTCCCGGCATCCATGACCGCGCTGTCGCCGCAGGAGATCAACCTGATCATGGTCGATGTCCATAATCTGGCGTATGGCAACATCAGCAGCCGGGTCGCCGATCCGGCCCTGCTCGCGGCGGCGGAGCACTACAAGCATTTACGCTCGATCGGCGATGGGGCGCTCGCCGTCCTGATGCTGGCGGCCGCGGGCATGGGGCTCCAGTACGCCCGCCAGCGGATCCAGCCCGGCCTGCGGGCGCGCAACCAAGTCGAGAAGGTGGTCACGGTCTTCCTGATCCTCTGCTCGTTGGTGGCGATCCTGACCACGGTCGGCATCGTGCTGTCCCTGCTGTTCGAAGCGATCCGGTTCTTCAACAAGGTGCCGCCGCTCGATTTCCTGTTCGGTTTGCAGTGGAGCCCGCAGACGGCGATCCGCGCCGATCAGGTGGCGTCCGACGGCGCCTTCGGCGCGGTTCCGCTGTTCACCGGCACGCTGCTTATCGCGACCATCGCCATGGCGGTCGCCGTGCCGCTGGGCCTGATGAGCGCCATCTACATGTCGGAATACGCCCCGCCGCGCGTTCGCGGCACGGTCAAGCCGATCCTGGAGATCCTGGCCGGCATCCCGACCGTGGTCTACGGCTTCTTCGCGGCGCTGACGATGGCCCCGTTCGTGCGAGACGTCGGACAGTCGCTGGGACTTTCGGTCAGCTCGGAGTCGGCGCTCGCGGCCGGCGTCGTGATGGGCGTCATGATCATCCCCTTCGTCAGTTCGCTGTCCGACGACATCATCAACGCGGTGCCCCAGTCGCTGCGCGACGGCTCTTATGGCCTTGGCGCCACCCGGTCGGAGACGATCCGCCAAGTCGTGCTGCCGGCGGCGCTGCCGGGCATCGTCGGCGGCATCCTGCTGGCGGTCAGCCGCGCGATCGGCGAGACCATGATCGTCGTGATGGCCGCGGGACTCGCCGCCAACCTGTCGGGCAACCCGCTGGACGCGGTCAGCACGGTCACGGTCCAGATCGCCACCCTGCTGGTCGGCGACCAGGAGTTCGACAGCGCCAAGACGCTGTCCGCCTTCGGCCTTGGTCTCGTGCTGTTCACCGTCACCCTTTGCCTGAACATCATCGCCCTGCGGGTGGTGAGGAAGTATCGGGAACAATATGACTGACATCATCAGCGACACACCCAAAGCCGCGATCTATCAGTCCGACGACTTCGCTGCCCGTCTGCGCAAGCGCTACGCCGCCGAGCGGCGGTTCAAGATGTACGGGGTCGTGGCGATCGGCGTGGCGCTCGGCATGCTGGCGATCCTGCTGACCAGCATCGTGGGGCAGGGCTACACCGCCTTCGCCCAGCACGATCTGGCTCTGGAGGTCTTCTTCGACCCGGCCGAGATCGACCCGCAAGGAAGCCGCGACCCGGCCGTCATCTCGAACGCCAACTATGGCGCCTTGGCCAGGACGGCACTCCAGGCGGTGTTCCCCGAGGTCGAGCAGCGGACCGACCGGCGCCGGCTGACCTCCATGATCAGCAACGGCGCCGCCTTCGAGCTGCGCCAGATGGTGATCGACGATCCGTCGCTGATCGGCACCCGTAAACAGGTGAGGATCCCCCTGGCGAGCGATTACGACCAGGTGCTGAAGGGCAACATCGACCGTACCCTGCCGGAAACCTCGCGCAAGGTGACCGATCAGCAGATCGCCTGGGTCGACAAGCTGGTCGCCAACGGTCAGATCGTCAACGGCTTCAACTGGCGCCTCTTCGCCAACGGCGACAGCCGCGACCCCGAGCTGGCCGGTCTGAAGGCCGGTCTTGTCGGTTCGTTGCTGACCCTGATGGTGACGCTCGGCCTCGCGATCCCGATCGGCATCTCGGCGGCGGTCTATCTGGAGGAGTTCGCTCCCAAGAACAAGCTGACCGACCTGATCGAGGTCAACATCAACAACCTCGCGGCGGTGCCGTCGATCGTCTTCGGCCTGCTCGGCCTGGCGGTGTTCCTCAACGCCTTCAACATGCCGCGCTCCGCCCCGGTGGTCGGCGGCATCGTGCTGGCCCTGATGACGCTGCCGACCATCATCATCGCCGGCCGGGCCGCCCTCAAGGCGGTGCCGCCCTCGATCCGCGAGGCGGCGCTCGGTGTCGGCGCCTCACCCCTCCAGGTGGTCACCCACCATGTGCTGCCGCTGGCGATGCCTGGCATCCTGACGGGAGTCATCATCGGCATGGCCCACGCCCTGGGCGAGACGGCGCCGCTGCTGATGATCGGCATGATCGCCTTCATCGTCGACACGCCCGGCGGCTTCGGCGACGCGTCCACCGTGCTTCCGGTGCAGATCTTCATGTGGGCCGACAGTCCGGAGCGGGGCTTCGTCGAACGCACCTCCGCCGCGATCATGGTTCTCCTGGCCTTCCTGATCGGGATGAACGCGATCGCCGTGTTCCTGCGCAAGCAATTTGAAAGGCGTTGGTGATGACCGCGCATACCCATACTGGCACCCCCACGAGGTCGACCGGCTCGCTCGCGGCCGGGATCGAGGCGCGCGCCGCCACCGGAGCCCTGGCCGGCGCCGGCAACAAGATGGACGCCAAGGGCGTCAAGGTGTTCTACGGCGCCAAGCAGGCGCTCAAGGGCATCGACCTGGAGATCCCGGACCGTCAGGTCACGGCGCTGATCGGCCCGTCCGGCTGCGGCAAGTCCACGTTCCTGCGCTGTCTCAACCGCATGAACGACACCATCGGCATCGCCCGGGTCGAAGGGCTGATCACGTTGGATGGCCAGGACATCTATGACCGGGAAATCGATCCGGTCCAGCTCCGCGCCCGCGTCGGCATGGTGTTCCAGAAGCCCAACCCGTTCCCCAAGTCGATCTACGACAACATCGCCTATGGCCCGCGCATCCATGGCTTGGCCAGCGGTCGCGACGAGATGGACGAGATCGTCGCCAAGAGCCTCCAGCGCGCCGGCCTGTGGAACGAGGTCAAGGACCGCCTGAAGGAGCCCGGCACCGGCCTATCCGGTGGTCAGCAGCAGCGCCTGTGCATCGCCCGCGCCGTCGCTGTCAGTCCCGAGGTGATCCTGATGGACGAGCCTTGCTCGGCGCTGGACCCGATCGCGACCGCCCATGTCGAGGAATTGATCGACGAGCTGCGCGAGAACTACACCATCGTCATCGTCACCCATAACATGCAGCAGGCGGCCCGCGTCTCCCAGCGCACCGCCTTCTTCCACCTGGGCGACATGGTCGAGGTCGGCGACACGGAAGACATCTTCACCAACCCGCGCGACGAGCGGACCCAGGGCTACATCACCGGCCGCTACGGCTGATCACGGCCGTATCCGCCGAACCGGTGAAACGCATTTCAGGAAAGCGGCGCATGAGCAACGAGCACATCGTCAAGTCGTTCGCGCAGGAACTCCAGCGCCTCGCGAACTTGATCACGCAGATGGGCGGGGTGGCGGAAGCCCAGGTCGAGGCGGCCGTCCAGGCCGTCGTCCGCCGCGACACGACCATCGCGACCCAGGTGATGCAGTCCGACCTGCGGGTCGACACCTACGAGCGCGAGATCGACGCGGAGACCCTGCGACTGCTGGCGTTGCGCCAGCCGATGGCGTCGGACCTGCGGGAGATCGTGTCGGCGCTCAAGATCGCCGCCGACCTGGAGCGGATCGGCGACTACGCCGCCAATATCGCGAAGCGGTCGATCGCCCTGGCCCAGGTCCAGGCGGTCCGTCCGGCCGCCGCGATCCCGCGGATGGGTCGCATGGTCCAGGAGATCATGAAGGAGGTGCTGGACGCCTTCATCGAGCGCGACGTGGACAAGGCCGTCGCGGCCCGGCGGCGCGACGAGGAGCTGGACGACCTCTACACCAGCCTGTTCCGCGAGGTCCTGACCTATATGATGGAGGACCCACGCAACATCACGCCCTGCACCCATCTGCTGTTCATCGCCAAGAACCTGGAGCGGATCGGCGACCACGCGACCAACATCGCGGAGACCATCCACTTCCTGGTGGTCGGTCAACCGTTGACAGCCGAACGCCAGAAGGGCGATGAAAGCAGCTACGCAGTCGTGATACCGGAGCCGATGGCGACCTCCGGCGAGTGAGTCTCGGGGTGACAGCGGCACTCGGGCATGATGAGACAAGGTATCCCATGAATTCGGCGCTAAAACCGCTCGTCCTCATCGTCGAGGACGAGGCGGATCTCGTGACGCTTCTCAAGTACAATCTTGAAAAGGAAAGCTTCCGCACCCTCTCCGCCGGGGATGGCGAGGAGGCCTTGCTGCTCGCCGCCGAACAGACGCCCAACATCGTCCTGCTCGACTGGATGCTGCCGCTGATGTCGGGCCTGGAGGTCTGCCGCCAGATGCGGCGCAACCCCAAGACCCGCGATATTCCGATCATCATGCTGACCGCCCGGGGCGAGGAGGCCGACAAGGTGCGCGGCCTCAACTCCGGCGCCGACGACTACATCGCCAAGCCGTTCTCCCCGACCGAGCTGGTCGCCCGCATGCGCGCCGTCCTGCGCCGGGCCAGCCCCGGCTTGGCGGAGGAACTTCTGCGGTTCAACGACGTGGTGATGGATCTGGCGGCCCACCGGGTCCGCCGCCAAGGCCGCGACGTGCATCTCGGCCCGACAGAGTTCCGGCTGCTGCGCCACTTCATGCAGCATCCCGGCCGCGTCTTCTCGCGCGAGCAGTTGCTGGATCTGGTCTGGGGCCACGACGTCTATGTCGAGCCCAGGACCGTCGACGTCCACATCCGACGTCTGCGTAAGGCCCTGAACGAGGAGACAGACGAGGACATCATCCGCACCGTCCGCTCCGCCGGCTACGCGCTCGACGCGAAGGGAAGCGTCCTCTGATTGGGATCCGTGTCCATCCCGTGCATCCTCGTCACCTGATCGCCCACGTTGATCCTGGACCGGAGAGTTTTTGGGTGTGAGGATTTTTTCGAAACACAGATAAAGAGGATTTACAGGATGGACACAGAACGAAAAAACATTGACGTCAGTATATAAAGTATAAGTGAAATATACTTGGTTCGTAGGTCGGCTTGCCATCTATCCAGTTATTCCGTGAGATCTGTGTCCATCCTGTAAATCCTCTTTATCTGTGTTGAAAGAATCGTCAGTTTGGATTGACCCAATACTCGATCATCAGTGCCGTCTTACAACCGGCGTCAGATGAACAGCATGTCGCCGTCGGCGGCGGCGCCGTTGAGCAGCGTGACGACACCGCCGGTCTGGACCGGCACGTCGTCGCGCAACTCGGAGGCGGTCATGCCGATCGCCCGCAAGGCCATCTCGCAGACCATCACCGTGACGCCCAGCGCCACGCAGGCTTCCAGAAGCTCCTCGAACTCGGCGACACCGCTCCGACCGAAATGGACGTTGCGATCCTCCGGCGACGAACCATCGTCCGCCGGGTCCAGGCCATGCCAGCCGCCAGCCGATTTCAGCGCCAGCACGGCGCGCCCGGTGAAAAACAGCGTCGCCTTGCGGTTGGTCGCGGCGGCGGCGCTCGCCATCACCAGCGCGTAGTGGACGCGGTCGAAGCCGCCGGAGAAGACGACCAGCGAGAGACCGGATGAGGCGCTCATGACGCTTCGCCTCCATGGGCCGAGAGATCGGTGATGGTCGGATGCGCGCCGCACAGCGGGCATTCGGGATCGGGCTGGACGCGCACCTTGTGGAAACTGGTCCGGAGCGCGTCGTACATCAGCAGGTGACCGGACAGGCTCTCGCCGATGCCCAGGATCTCCTTCATCACCTCGATCGCCTGGATCGACCCGACCGCTCCCGCCAAGGCGCCCAGCACGCCCCCCTCGGCGCAGCTCGGGATCAAGCCGGCGGGCGGAGGTTCCCGGAAGATGCAGCGGTAGCAGGGATTTCCCCCGCCCAGATGGGATTTGAAGGTCGAGATCTGGCCGTCGAACCGCAGCATCGCCGCCGAGACCAGCGTGCGGCCGCCGAGATGGCAGGCATCCGCCAGCAGGTACCGCGCCGCGAAGTTGTCGGTGCCGTCGGCGATCACGTCATGATCGGCGATCAGTCCCATCACGTTCGACGCGTCCAGGCGAACCTGATGGATGTCGAGCCGGATCTCCGGGTTGATCGCCTTCAGCCGCGCCTCGGCGCTCTGGACCTTGGGCGTCCCGATCGATGCCGTGTCGTGGATGATCTGGCGTTGCAGGTTGGACAGGTCGACCACGTCGTTGTCGACCACCCCGATGGTGCCGACACCCGCCGCCGCCAGATACAGCAGCAGGGGCGATCCCAATCCGCCGGCGCCCACCACCAGCACCCGCGATTTCAGCAACGCCTCCTGCCCGATGCCGCCAACCTCCGGCAGGATGATGTGGCGGGCGTAACGTTCGATCTGCGCTTCGGTGAAATCCATCGGGTCCTGACCTGGGGATGACGAACCACCAGTGGTCGTCATCCCTTTCCGTCATCCCCGGAACCTGCTCCGGGAATCCATCACGCCGGAGCGCTCTTGGCTTACTCCAGCCCTTCGAACAGGGCGGTCGACAGATAGCGTTCGGCGAAGGACGGGATGATCACGACGATCAGCTTGCCCTCGTTCTCCGGCCGCTGGCCGACCTCGATCGCGGCGGCGAGTGCCGCACCCGACGAGATGCCGACAGCCAGGCCCTCGACCCGGGCCGCCTTGCGGGCGGTCTCAAAGGCGCGCTGGTTGGAGATGCGCAGCACCTCGTCGATCAGGTCGGCCTTCAGGATGTCCGGCACGAAACCGGCGCCGATGCCCTGGATCTTGTGTGGGCCGGGCAGGCCGCCGGACAGGACTGGGCTATCCTCGGGCTCGACCGCGATGACCTTGAAGCCGGGCTTCCGCTCCTTCAGGACCTCGCCGACGCCGGTCAGCGTGCCGCCGGTGCCGACGCCGCTGATCAGGATATCGGCCTTGCCGTCGCTGTCGCGCCAGATCTCCTCGGCCGTGGTGGCGCGGTGGATCGCCGGGTTGGCCGAGTTCTTGAACTGCTGCGTGATGAAGGCGTCGGGCAGCGTGGACGCCAATTCCTCCGCCTTTCGGATGGCACCCTTCATGCCTTCCGACGCGGGCGTCAGCTCAAGCTCGGCGCCCAGCAGCTTCAGCATCTTGCGGCGCTCGACCGACATGCTCTCGGGCATGGTCAGGATCAGCCGATAGCCCTTGGCGGCGGCGACGAAGGCCAGCGCGATGCCGGTGTTTCCGGAGGTCGGCTCGACCAGCGTGGTCTTGCCCGGCTCGATCTTGCCATCCAGCTCGGCCGCCTCGATCATCGCGAGGCCGATGCGGTCCTTGACGCTGGACAGCGGGTTGAAGAACTCGAGCTTGCCGACGATGTCGGCCTTGACGCCGTACTCCGCCGCGAGCCGCCGGACGCGGACCAGCGGTGTGGCGCCGATCGTATCCAGGATGCTGTCGTAGATCTTGCCCCGGAACTCAGGCCCATGCTGTGAAGCCGCCATGGTATTCCACCCTTCGAAAACGTTAAATCTTGGAAATCACAGATAATGCAATGTAATCACTCGCGAAGGCAATTTAAATGCTGAAATCGATTTTGGCGTGGGTTTCGCTCTCGATGCCGGCTTGGTTGGCGCGCAGGCACAGATCCTCGATCGTGATGTCGTCCAACTGGGTCATGCAATCGTCCTGAAGCTGGAGCCAGATCGGACGCACGACCTTCAGGCCCAGGATCGACCCGGTCGGCTCCTCGACCGGATCGGTGGCCGTCTCCATGGCGCGGACGACCCGGACGATCTCGCCGATGTTGATCCGCCGCCGCTCGCGCGCCAATCGGTAGCCGCCGCGTGGGCCGCGCACCCCCGCCAGCACGCCAGCGCGGACCAGTTGCTGGAGCACCTGTTCCAGGTAGCGCTTGGGAATACCTTGCCGGCGCGTGATCTCGCCGCTTTGGACCGGCTCGCTGCCGGCGTTGTAGGCGATGTCGAGCACCGCCTCGATCGCGAACATCAGTTTCTTGGAGATGCGCAGCATCATTTCCGTCCTTTCTCTTTCCCGGCGCTCTCGATCCCGGTGGAGCCGAAACCACCGCCGCCGCGGGCGCTGCCGTCCAGGAGTTCGGTCACGTTCCAGGAAACGCGGGTATAGGAGGCGACCACCAGTTGCGCCACGCGCATGCCGCGTTCGACGGTGAAGGGCTGGTCGCCATGATTGATCAGGATGACCCCGACCTCGCCGCGATAATCCGCGTCGATCGTGCCAGGGCTGTTCAGCACGCCGATGCCGTGGCGCAGCGCCAAGCCCGACCGCGGCCGGACCTGCGCCTCGTAGCCGGCGGGTAAGGCGAACGCGAAGCCGGTCGGGATCAAGGCCCGCGCTCCCGGCTCCAGCACAACCGGCCGGTCTATCGCCGCCGCCAGATCCATGCCGGCTGAATGCTCCGTCGCATAGGCTGGTGGGTCGAGATCGGCTCCGCTGGGAAGGCGCGTGATGGCCACCGTCACCGAGGCCACTCCGGGGACCGCCCCCTGGGGGTCCCTCGGCGTGTCCGGCGCGTTTGGATATTCGGGTATGCTAGGCACGGTGGAAAGATCGCCACAGGTAAGGGTTATGCGCTGTAGATAGCGCATATATCACACAATGTAATGGGAGAATGAGCCCCGGTCGTGAAAAAATACGTCGCGGATTTGGAATATCAGTCGGCGGGGCTGACCAGGTGATCGGCGATCGCCATCGCCAGCCGCTCGGCCACCGCCTCCTTCGACAGCGGTGGCCAGTCCTCCAGCGTGTCGCCGCGCAGCAGGTGGACCGTGTTGCTGGCCCCCCCAAAGGTCCCGCTGGAGGGGGAGACGTCGTTGGCGACGATCCAGTCGCAGCCCTTGCGCGCCAGCTTCGCGCGGGCGTGTCCGACGACCTTCTCGGTCTCGGCGGCGAACCCGACCACCAGCGCCGGCCGCATCCGACCCGGTCGCGACAGTGTCGCGAGGATGTCGGGATTCTCGGCCAATTCGAGAGTGGGCAGGTGGCCGCCATCCTTTTTCAGCTTCTGGCCCGCCATCGCCTTGACCCGCCAGTCGGCCACGGCTGCGGCGCAGACCGCGACATCGACCGGCAGCGCTTCCTGGCAGGCCGCCAGCATGTCGCGCGCGGTCTCGACATGGACCATGGTGACGCCAGCGGGGTCGGGTTGCGCCGTCGGCCCGCTGACCAGGGTGACCATGGCGCCCAGACGCGCCAGCGCCGCCGCGATGGCATGCCCCTGCTTGCCGGATGAGCGGTTGGCGATGTAGCGGACGGGATCGATCGGCTCATGGGTCGGCCCGCTCGTGACCAGCGTCCGCCAGCCGCTGAGCGGGCCGTCCATCTGGCCACTCATCTGGACGGTGGCGAGTCTTCCAGGGGCGGCCAGCGCCGGCAGCGGCGAGCCTTCGAGGAAGGTCGCGATGGCCGACAGGATCTCCATCGGTTCGCTCATCCGGCCGCTGCCGGTTTCGCCGCAGGCCATGTCGCCGACGCCGGGGCCGATCCGCGTGACGCCGCGCCGCTCCAGCGTCGCCATATTGGCCTGGGTCGCCGGGTGCGACCACATCATCAGGTTCATCGCCGGGGCGACCATGACCGGCTTGTCGGTCGCCAGCAGCGCGGTGGTCGCCAGATCGTCCGCCATCCCCGCCGCCATCTTCGCCAGGATATTGGCGCTGGCGGGAGCCACCACGATCAGGTCCGCCTCGCGCGACAGGCGGATATGCCCCATCTCCGCCTCGTCGGTCAGCGACCACAGCTCGGTGTAGACCTTCTCCTCCGACAGCGCCGCGACGGACAGCGGCGTCACGAACTTCGACCCGCCCTCCGTCAGCACGCAGCGCACCCGGGCACCCCGCTCCTTGAGCCGCCGGATCAGGTCCAGACACTTGTAGGCCGCGATACCGCCGCTGATGATCAGCAGGATGCGCTTGCCGTCGAGGACGCGATGTTCGGGAAAGGGAGCGTTGGCCATGGGGGATGTCCTGGAAGTCTGTCCGCACGCGGTCAGGTCGTGGCGTCGAACGTGGCGAGATGGCCGGACCAAGCGAGAATCTTCCGGTCCGCCGTCAACAGAGGGGCGTTTTCACTCAAGGCGGTCGCCACGATGATCCGATCGGCGGGATCAGGATGGAAGTCGAAAAGATGAGCCGCGGCCACCCCAATCCTGCCTGTCATGGGGATTTCCACCAAACCGATGGAGAGAACCGTCTCCCGCCATGCCGCGGTGTCGACCCTGTCCAGTATCTTACCACGCTGCGCCAGCATGGCGATTTCCCAAAACGAGATGGCGGATACCATCACGCGATTCGCCGAGAAGTGGTTCGCCGTCATTTGGCGGGCCTGGTCGCCCAGTCTCGACAAGCCTTCGAACAACCATACGAGGACGTGGGTGTCGAGCAACAACGAGGTCAAAGGAGAATGCCTTTGGCGGCGTTCCATTCAACATCCACCGGCGCTTCCAAATCCTCATCCCCAAGCGGCATCCGGCCTTTCAAGATGCCGAACAGCCGTTCCGGCGGCACGTGGGACGGTTTGAAGTCGGGTGGGGTGAATTCGGCCAAGACGCCATCATGATCGACCAGCCTGACACTGGCTCCCGCCTCCCGTGCCGTGGTCTCCGCGAGCAGCATCATGGCGCCGAGGGTGTCGCCGGGATTTCCCCGGATCTCGATCATGTCCAGCGCGTCGGTACCGGCGCTGGATCCCTCGTGGTCGATCGGCACGAGTTCCAGGAAGGGTTGTCCGCCAGTGGTGAGCACGACGGGCTCGCCCGTGCGGGCGATCTCCCGCACGAAATCGAGCACGGCGTCCTTGAGGTCCGATGCGCTGATCGTCTTCATCATATCGCTCCCGCCCACGCCAATGCCGTCGGCTGGTATCGCCGGCTGGCGATCATGCCATCAATCCGGGCTCGGCGCCAACACGCCGACGCCAGCCGTCACCAAGCGCTCACCCCACCACCAGCGCCAGCGCGGTCACCACCACGGCCGTCGCCAGCCACATCGACCACATCAGGCGCCTGCGCCGACGCACGGAACCCTCCAGCAGGGTTTCGATGGTCGCCGGGTGCAGCTTCAGGCCATTCTCGGTCAGCATGGTCGCCATCCGCTCGGTCTCGCGCAGCACGCGGGGCAGGGTGCGGAACGCGTTCATGATGGCTTCCAGCTCGTCCACCACGCGCGCTTCGGGTCCCCGGTGCTCGCGCATCCAGTCCTCGATCAGCGGACGGGCCAGCTCCCACATGTTGATGTCGGGATTCAAGGCGCGGCCGACGCCCTCCGCCGTCAGCATGCTCTTCTGAAGCAGCAGCAGCTGCGGCTGTGTCTCCATCTCGAACTGCTCGGTCACCGAGAGCAACTGGGCCAGCAGGCGGCCGATCGAGATCTCGTGCAGCGGCTTGTTCAGCAGCGGCTCGCCGATCGCCCGGCAGGCCTGGGTGAAGTTCTCGATGTTCTGGTGCGCCGGGACATAGCCGGCCTGGAAATGGACTTCCGCCACCCGGCGATAGTCGCCGTTGAGGAAGCCCAGCAGCATGTCGGCCAGATAATACCGGGTGGCGCGGTCCAGCCGGCCCATGATGCCGAAATCGACCGGCGCTATGTTGCCGTCCTCGTTGACGAACAGGTTGCCGGGGTGCAGGTCGGCGTGGAAGAAGCCGTCGCGGAACACCTGGTTGAAGAACGACGACGACGCCTGCGCCAGCACGTCGTCGGGATCGAACCCGGCGGCGCGGATGCGGTCGACCTCGTCCACCTTGATGCCGCGGATCCGCTCCAGCGTCAGCACCCGCTGGCTGGTGCGGTCCCAATTGACTTTCGGCACGTTGAAGGCGCTGTCGCCCTTGAAGTTGTCGGCCAGCTCGGACGCGGCCGACGCCTCCATCCGCAGGTCCATCTCCATCTTGACCGTGTCGGCGAAGATCTGCACCACCTCGCCCGGCCGCAGGCGTTTCAGCCGAGGCTGGATCGTCAGCGCCAGTTCGGACAGCCAGCGGAACAGGTCCAGGTCGCGGCGGAACGCCTGTTCTATCCCCGGCCGCAGCACCTTGACCGCGACCTCGCGGGCGCGGCGGTCCTCCGGGCTCTCGGGTCCCTGTTGGTCCAAGGGCCGCGCCACCACGGCGAAATGGACCTGGGCGATCGAGGCGGCGGCCACCGGCTGCGCGTCGAAGCTCTCGTACAGGACCTCGATCGGACGGCCCAACTCCGCCTCGATGATCCGGCGGGCCTCGGAGGTCGGGAACGGGGGCAGCTTGTCCTGCAACTCGGCCAAGTCGGCGGCGATCGCCTCGCCGACCAGATCGGAGCGGGTCGACAATATCTGCCCGAGCTTGATGAAGCTGGGGCCGAGATCGCGCAGCGCCGCCGCGAGACGTTGCCCCGGCCGTCCCGGCACCCCCTTGGCGGAGAGCAGGCGCGCGAAGCCCGCCAGACCCGGCGCCACGTCGCGCACCTCGTTGGGAAACAGCGCGTCGTGGCGGCCCAGCGTCCGCATGATCACGACGAGGCGGGCGAGATTGCGGATCGTGCGGATCATGGCGAATTTCTAACTTGCGGAGAACCGACTCGGGGGCGAACTGGGGATAAGGTCAGAGCCGCCAGCCAGAATGGATCGCGGCGACGCCGCCAGTCAGGTTGCGGTACCGGACCTGGCCGAAGCCGGCCGCCTCGATCCTGCCCACCAGGCTTTGCTGGTCGGGAAACTGGCGGATGCTCTCCACCAAGTACTGATAGGCCTCGCGATCCCCCGCGACCATCTGGCCCAGACGGGGCAGCACGGTGAAGGAATAGCGGTCGTAGATGTCGCGCAGCACCGGCAGCACGACCCGGCTGAACTCCAGGCAGAAGAACCGGCCGCCCGGCTTCAGCACGCGGCGGGCCTCCGCCAGCGCGGCGTCGATCCGCGTCACGTTCCGAAGGCCGAAGGCGATGGTGTAGACGTCGACCGACCGGCTTTTCAACGGCACCTTCTCGGCGTCGCCGACGATCCAGTCGACGCCCTCGACCACGCCCCGGTCGATCGCCCGGTCGCGGCCGACCAGGATCATCTTCTCGTTGATGTCGCAGACGAAGGCCTGGGCGGGGCCACCCGCCGCCTCCAGGAAGCGGAACGAGATGTCGCCGGTGCCGCCGGCCACGTCCAGCAGGGTCATGCCCGGCTTGGGCTGGATGAGATCGATCAGGGTCGTCTTCCACAGCCGGTGGATTCCGCCCGACATCAGGTCGTTCATCAGGTCGTAGTTGCCGGCGACGCTGTCGAACACCTGGCGCACCATCGGCGCCTTGGTGCCGGGATCGACCTCGCGGAAGCCGAACCAACGCGATTCCGGCCCCTCGACGCGATCGGCGGGCGAGGAGGCCCCGGGAGTCGGGGCGGGGGAGGACGGGGGGCGCGTCGCCGCGCTGGGAATCGGATCATCGGCCATGGTCCGCAACATAGCGGCTCGACCGTGCCCTTGCCAGTTGCGACGATCCGTTTTCCGAGCGGTTTCCCCCGGTGGAAGCCATCGCGGCGCTTTTTGTCGCGCCTCGAACCGGTTATGGTCCGGCCATGCCCGAACTTCCCGAAGTCGAAACGGTCTGCCGCGGCCTCGCGCTCAAGATGGAGGGCCGAGTGCTCGCAAAGGTCGAGCAACGCCGCCCCAACCTCCGCATCCCGTTCCCGAACCGGATGGTCGAGCGGTTGACCGGCCGCCGGGTGCTCACCATCCGGCGCCGCGCCAAATACATCCTGATCCACCTGGACGATGGCCAGGTGCTGATCGTCCATCTCGGCATGTCCGGCAGGATGACCATCGGCCGCGACCTGGGGCCGCCGACGGCGCATGACCATGTCCTGCTGACGACCGACGACGGGTCCGACATCCGATTCAACGACGCCCGCCGATTCGGCCTGATGGCGCTGACCACGGCGGAGGAGCTGGAGCGCCATCCCCTGCTGGCCTCGCTGGGACCGGAACCGCTGGGCAACCAATTCGACGCCGAGACCCTGTCGCGGGCGATCAAGTCCAAGATCACGCCGATCAAGTCGGCCCTGCTCGACCAGACCGTGGTGGCGGGGCTCGGCAACATCTATGTGTGCGAGGCGCTGTTCCAGGCCGGCATCAGCCCGAAGCGGATCGCCGCGACGGTGGCCGGGCGCCGGGCCGAGCGGCTGGTGCCCGCGATCCGGGAGATCCTGGGCCGGGCGATCGAGGCCGGCGGCTCGACGCTCCGCGACTATGTCCAGGCATCCGGCGAGCTGGGGTATTTCCAGCACCAGTTCGCGGTCTACGACCGCGAGGGCGAGGCCTGTCCCGGCTGCACCTGCGACATAACCACCACCGGCGGGATCGAGCGGATCGTCCAGGCGAACCGCTCGACTTTCCATTGTCCGCGGCGGCAGCGCTGATGTATCAGCTTTCGACCCTGTGGCGCGCACCGGCGCTGGCGGCACCGTGATGGTCCGGGTCACGCCAAATCCGCGATAACCTTCCGAAGGCCAATTACCGGGACGAAACCCTGGAGGCCGAAATCTTGGGGAGCGATAGTCATGCCTTACGAGAACATCCTGGTCGAAACCCGCGGGCACGTCGGGCTCATCACGCTGAACCGGCCGAAGGCGCTCAACGCCCTGTCCGACGCGCTGGTGACCGAGCTGGCCGCCGCGATCGACGCCTTCGAGGCGGATGACGAGATCGGCTGCATGGTCCTGACCGGCAGCGAGCGGGCGTTCGCCGCCGGCGCGGATATCAAGGAGATGGCGTCCAAGAGCTACATGGACGTCTTCCTGTCGGACTTCATCACCAAGAAGTGGGGCAGGGCCGCCACCGCGCGGAAGCCGATCATCGCGGCGGTCGCCGGCTACGCGCTGGGCGGCGGCTGCGAACTGGCCATGATGTGCGATTTCATCCTGGCGGCCGACACCGCCAAGTTCGGCCAGCCCGAGATCACCATCGGCACCATCCCCGGCGCTGGCGGAACCCAGCGCCTGACCCGGTTCGTCGGCAAGTCGAAGGCGATGGAGATGGTCCTGACCGGCCGCACCATCGACGCCGCCGAGGCCGAGCGCAGCGGTCTGGTCAGCAGGATCGTGCCGGCGGCCGACCTGGTGGACGAGGCGCTGAAGGTCGCCGCCCGGATCGCGTCGCTGTCGCGTCCGATCGTCATGATGGCGAAGGAGTCGGTCAACCGAGCCTACGAGACCACCCTGGACGAGGGCATCCGGGTCGAGCGCCGGTTGTTCCATTCCACCTTCGCCACCGAGGACCAGAAGGAAGGCATGGCCGCCTTCGCCGAGAAGCGCGAAGCCAACTTCAAGAATCGCTGAAGCTGTCCCGAGTCGCGCTTCTTGTCCGATTCTTCGGTCCCCTCGGGTTGGGCCCATCACGGCGGCGGGAGAAAACGCATTCCTCCCGCCGCCACTCTCGGACTTGACTCTCAATTGGCGCGCCCCCTATAAAGCGCGCTCGCATTCGGCACAGGTGTGTCCGCAGAAGGTTTAGTTATGGCCAATCATACGTCCGCAGAAAAAAGAATCCGTCAGACCGAGCGGCGCACCGCCGTCAACCGCGCCCGGGTCAGCCGCATCCGCACCTTCGTCAAGAAGGTCGAGACCGCCATCGCGACCGGCGACAAGTCCGCCGCCGCCGAGGCCTTCAAGGAAGCGCAGCCCGAGATGATGCGTGGTGTGTCGAAGGGTGTGCTGCATCGCAACACCGTTTCGCGCAAGCTGTCGCGGCTGTCTTCCCGCATCAAGGCTCTCTAAGCCTCCTTGCGGCGAGATCAAGCCGCGCCGCTATCCGGCGCGGCTTTTTTGTTCCTGGGTCTCCTATTATTCCTGCCGCTCGACGTTAATCCCGTCGAGCCCATAAACATGCATACGTCGCATGGGTGCGGGAATAATTACTTCGAGACCGAAATTTGCTTTTTCGGCCGTTCCCTTTTCGATCCTGTTGTCAGCAAGACGGCAGACCATTAACATTTGTGGATGCGCTGACCAGTGACGCGCCGGGCCAAGTAAAAGCCTGGGGTTGTATGGTGGGGCGCATACCAGAAATGGAAATTGGATGGGTGGCGGAAGAACTTTCAGAAGTATCTTTCCCGGCATCCGGTTACACTAAAACATGAAATCGAATAGCGGCGAAGGGGTTCAACCTTTGCCGGCAGGGAGCGGTATTGCCCATTTTCATGGTGTCGACCCGGAGCTTTCCGTCTCCAGGAACCTTGTCCGCGACCGGACGCGTTCCCAGGGAGCGGAGGTGCCGCGCGCCATATTTCCCGCGTCCCTGTGACCCCGCAGCCGATTTGGCGGATGGGGTGTTGTCATACGGTGTTTGGAATGGGGCCGGTCACCGCCGTGCGGGACCGATGGAATTTGGTGTCAGGAGCTGATGGGCATGTCGGTGGGCGGTTCGTTGGATCAGCAATGGGTGCGCGTGAGCGGTCGGCTCAAGGAAGAGGTTGGCGAAACCGCGTATAGGAGCTGGCTTAAACCGCTGACGATCGGCGAGTTGAAGGGCGGCGAGGTGCGCATCACCGTGCCGACCCGGTTCATGCGCGACTGGGTGCAGACCCACTACGCCGACAGGATCAGGGCGATCTGGTCGGGCGAGAACCCCCGCGTGCAGTCGGTCGACATCGTGGTGGCCCAGGCCCGGCTCGATGTCGGCGCCTCCGCCAACGACGATGCCGACATCGTCGAGTCGCCGATGCCCTCCGACGAGATCGAGGAGGAGCGCCCCACCTCCGGCGCCCAGCTCGGCATCGACGGCCGCGACGAGCACTTCGCCCATCTGGACCCGCGCTTCACCTTCGAGAACTTCGTCGTCGGCAAGCCGAACGAGCTGGCGCACGCCGCCGCCCGCCGGGTGACCGACGCCGCGACCGTCACTTTCAACCCGCTGTTCCTCTATGGCGGGGTCGGTCTCGGCAAGACCCACCTGATGCACGCCATCGCCTGGCAGATCCGCAAGAAGGACCCCAACCGCCGGGTGCTGTACCTGTCGGCCGAGAAGTTCATGTACCAGTTCATCCGGGCGCTCCGGTTCAAGGACACCATGGCTTTCAAGGAGCAGTTCCGTTCGGTCGACGTCCTGATGATCGACGACGTGCAGTTCATCAGCGGCAAGGACAGCACCCAGGAGGAGTTCTTCCACACCTTCAACGCCCTAGTGGACCAGAACCGGCAGGTCGTGATCTCCGCCGACAAGTCGCCGTCCGACCTGGAGGGCATGGAGGAGCGGCTGCGCTCGCGGCTGGGCTGGGGTTTGGTCGCCGACATCCATCCGACCACCTACGAGCTGCGGCTGGGCATCCTCCAGGCCAAGGCCGAGTCGATGAACGTCCAGATCAATTCCAAGGTCCTGGAGTTCCTGGCCCACAAGATCACCTCCAACGTCCGCGAGCTGGAAGGCGCGCTGAACCGCATCGTCGCCCACGCCGAACTGGTCGGACGCGCCATCACGCTGGAATCGACCCAGGAGGTCCTGCACGACCTGCTCAGGGCCAATGACCGGCGCGTGACGATCGACGAGATCCAGAAGAAGGTCGCGGAGCACTACAACATCCGGCTGGCCGACATGCATTCCGCCCGGCGCGCCCGCGCCGTCGCCCGGCCGCGGCAGGTCGCCATGTACCTCGCCAAGCAGCTCACCGCTCGCTCCCTTCCGGAGATCGGCCGCAAGTTCGGCGGCCGCGACCACACCACGGTGATGCACGCCGTCCGCAAGGTCGAGGAGTTGAAGACCAGCGACCAGAGCTTCGCCGAGGACGTCGAGCTGCTGCGCCGCATGCTGGAGGGCTGAGAGCCGCCGGAACGCTCTGGACAACCCGGTATCATACGGAAATTCCGTTCGGAATCGGTTAGCATTTCGCGCGCGTGTGCTATAGTCGCCGCCCGTTTCGCGGCATCCCGAGGGGTGTCCGCGCGGCGGGGCACACCTGTCGGGCCCGGCCTGAAGACCCTCGAGATCAGCAGCGGATCAGCATGAAAATCACGATCGAACGCGCCGCCCTCCTCCGCTCGCTCGGGCATGTTCAAAGCGTGGTGGAACGCCGGAACACGATCCCGATCCTGTCCAACGTCATGCTGAAGGCCGAGAACGGCGAACTGGCGCTGACCGCGACCGACATGGACCTGGAGATCGTCGAGTCCGTGCCCGCCGAGATCGCCCAGGGGGGATCGACCACCGCTCCGGCCCACACCCTCTACGACATCGTCCGCAAGCTGCCCGACGGCAGCCAGGTCGAGTTGGACAGCTCTGGCGACAATGGGTTGCTGACGCTGCGGTCCGGCCGGTCCAACTTCAAGCTGGGCTGCCTGCCGGTCGAGGACTTTCCCCAGATGTCCGGCGGCGACATGGCGCACCGCTTCACGCTGGCCGCCTCCGACCTCCGCAATCTGGTGGACCGCACGCGCTTCGCGATCTCGACCGAGGAGACGCGGTATTACCTCAACGGCATCTATCTGCACGCCACCAAGTCACGCGCCGGCGAGGCCGAGATGCCGGTGCTGCGCGCGGTCGCGACCGACGGCCACCGGCTGGCGCGGGTCGAGATCCCGCTGCCCTACGGCGCCTCCGGCATCCCCGGCGTGATCGTGCCGCGCAAGACCGTGCTGGAGATCCGCAAGCTGATCGACGAGGCGGCCGACCGGATCGAGGTCAGCCTATCCGAGACCAAGATCCGCTTCGGCTTCGATACGGTGACGGTGACCTCCAAGCTGATCGACGGCACCTTCCCCGATTACGAGCGGGTGATTCCGACCGGCAACGACAAGGTGCTGGAGGTCGACAGCCGCGTCTTCGCCAGCGCCGTGGACCGGGTCGCCACGATCTCGACCGAGAAGAGCAGGGCGGTCAAGCTGAGCATCGACCGCGGCAACCTGACGCTGTCGGCGACCAGCCCCGAGGCCGGCAGCGCCACCGAGGAACTGGAGGTGAGTTATGACAGCTCACCCCTCGAAATCGGCTTCAACTCTCGCTATCTATTGGACATCACCCAGCAGATCGAGGGTGACGGCGCGCGGTTCATCATGGCCGACGCGGCGTCCCCCACGATCGTCCGGGACGTGGCCGACAGTTCGGCCTTGTATGTTTTGATGCCGATGCGCGTTTGACGCGGCCTCTCGCACAGGCGCGTGGAACGCGTCGCCGCGCGCGAGCCGCGGCCCCCGTGGCATGGCCGGGTCTGGGCCACGCCGCGGGAGGGGCTGGAGTATCGATGCCGCTTCCGACACCAATCCAAACGCCCCCGCTGGAAAACCCACCGGTCGTGGAAAACTCGCCGGTCAAGGTCGCGGCTCCCAAGCTCGCGGTCACCCGCCTGACCCTGACCCAGTTCCGCTGCTATGACGGCGCGCGGCTCAACACCGACGCGCGCCCCGTCGTGCTGACGGGTCCGAACGGCGCCGGCAAGACCAACCTGCTGGAGGCGGTCAGCTTCCTCTCGCCCGGCCGCGGCCTGCGCCGCGCGCGTCTGGCGGAGGTCGAACGGATCGGCTCGCCGGCTGGTGCCGGCTGGGCGGTCGCGGCTAGGGTCGAGACGCCGCTCGGTCCGGTCGACATCGGCACCGGCCGCGACATGACCACCGACGGGACGTCTGAGCGCCGTCTCGTCCGGATCGACGGCCATCCCGTCCGGGGGCAGGTGGCGCTGGCCGAGCATGTGGCGCTGACGTGGCTGACGCCGCAGATGGACCGCCTGTTCGTGGAAGGGACCAGCGGACGGCGCCGCTTCCTCGACCGGTTGGTGTTCGGCTTCGACCCGGCCCACGCCGGTCGGCTCAGCCGCTACGAGCACGCGCTGCGCGAACGGAGCCGCCTGCTGCGCGACGGGCGCGGCGACGACGCCTGGCTGTCGGCGCTGGAGGACGAGATGGCGACATCGGGCGTCGCTGTCGCCGCCGCGCGGCGCGACATGGTGTCCCGGCTCCAGCAGGCGTGCGAGCAGGCGACGGGACCGTTCCCGCGCGCCGACCTCGCCGTCTCCGGAACGGTTGAGGACTGGCTGGCCGATCAGCCGGCGCTCGCCGCCGAGGACGCGCTCCGCCGCCGACTGGCCGACGGGCGCCGGTTCGACGGGGGATCGGGCTCCGCTGGCGAGGGTGGCGGCGGCACCATCGGGCCGCATCGCAGCGACCTGGAGGTCCGCCACCGCGGCAAGGACATGCCGGCGGAGGTCTGTTCGACCGGTGAGCAGAAGGCCCTGCTGATCGCCATCGTCCTGGCCAACGCCCGGCTGATGGCGGCCGAGCGCGGCCAACCTCCCCTGCTGCTGCTGGACGAGGTCGCGGCCCACCTGGACGCCGAGCGGCGCGCGGCCCTGTTCGGCGAGATCCTCGCGATCGGCGCCCAGGCGTGGCTGACTGGCACCGATGTCGGGATGTTCGCCGGGTTGGGCGACGCCGCCAACTTCTTCCGGGTGGAGGACGCGCATGTTCTACCGGCTTAGACCTCCCCGTATCGAGACCCGTCCAAATCACCTTCCGATCAGCGCCGTGGGGATTAATCCACCGGCATGTAACCCGAAACTCTGATAGTATCGACCGATGGCACAGGAAGCTTTCAAGACCCCCGACTCCGCACCGCAGGAATACGGCGCCCACTCCATCAAGGTGTTGAAGGGGCTGGACGCGGTGCGCAAGCGCCCTGGCATGTATATCGGCGACACCGATGACGGCTCGGGCCTGCACCACATGGTCTATGAGGTCGTCGACAACGCGATCGACGAGTCGCTGGCGGGCTATTGCGACAAGGTCGAGGTGCTGCTCAACGCCGACGGATCGGTCACGGTCCGCGACAATGGGCGCGGCATCCCGGTCGACATGCACGAGGAGGAGGGGGTCTCGGCCGCCGAGGTCATCATGACCCAGCTCCACGCCGGCGGTAAGTTCGACCAGAACTCCTACAAGGTCTCGGGCGGGTTGCACGGCGTCGGCGTCTCGGTCGTCAACGCCCTGTCGGAACTGCTCAGCCTGCGCATCTGGCGCGGCGGCCGGATCTGGGAGATGGATTTCCGCCACGGCGATCGGGTCGAGCCGCTGAAGGAGGTGGGCGAGGCGCCGCTGGTCGATGGCAAGCCGCTGACCGGCACCGAGGTCACCTTCCTGCCAGCCAAGTCGACCTTCACCAAGGTCGATTTCGATTTCGGCACGCTGGAGCACCGGCTGCGCGAACTGGCCTTCCTCAATTCCGGCGTCTACCTGCAATTGATCGACGCCCGCGGCGTCGAGCCCAAGGTGGTCGACCTGCACTACGAGGGTGGGCTGGAGGCGTTCGTCCAGTATCTCGACCGCTCCAAGGCTCCCCTGCACAAGCCGGCGATCGCCCTGACGGCGGTCCGCTCCAGCGAGCTTGGCGGCGAGATCACGGTCGAGGCGGCGTTGCAGTGGAACGACAGCTATCACGAGACGATGCTGTGCTTCACCAACAACATCCCGCAGCGTGACGGCGGCACCCATTTGGCCGGTTTCCGCGGCGCGCTGACCCGCACCCTGAACAACTACGCCACCGCCTCCGGCATCGCCAAGAAGGAGAAGGTGACCCTGACCGGCGACGACATGCGCGAAGGTTTGACCTGC
Organism: Skermanella stibiiresistens SB22; assembly: GCF_000576635.1. Taxonomy (GTDB): domain Bacteria; phylum Pseudomonadota; class Alphaproteobacteria; order Azospirillales; family Azospirillaceae; genus Skermanella; species Skermanella stibiiresistens. Next base: position 46,171 of record NZ_AVFL01000028.1, on the reverse strand, counting down.
GTGCTGTCGGTCAAGGTGCCCGACCCGAAGTTCTCCAGCCAGACCAAGGACAAGCTGGTCTCGTCGGAGGTCCGTCCGGTCGTCGAATCCGCGATCACCGAGGCGCTGACCACCTGGTTGGAGGAACACCCGCAGGAGGCCAAGCGGATCACCGCCAAGGTGGTCGAGGCCGCGGCCGCCCGCGAGGCCGCCCGCAAGGCGCGCGAGTTGACGAGGCGGAAGGGCGCCTTGGACATCACGTCGCTGCCGGGCAAGCTGGCCGACTGCCAGGAACGCGACCCGGCGCTGTCCGAACTATTCATCGTCGAGGGTGACTCGGCCGGTGGCTCCGCCAAGCAGGGCCGCTCGCGCCAGTATCAGGCGATCCTGCCGCTGCGCGGCAAGATCCTCAACGTCGAGCGGGCGCGCTTCGACAAGATGCTGGGTTCGGCCGAGATCGGCACGCTGATCGCGGCGCTCGGCACCGGCATCGGCCGGGAGGAGTTCGACGTCGCCAAGACGCGCTATCACAAGATCATCATCATGACCGACGCCGATGTGGACGGCTCCCACATCCGCACGCTGCTGCTGACCTTCTTCTACCGCCAGATGCCGCAGGTGATCGAGAAGGGCTACCTGTACATCGCCCAGCCGCCGCTCTACCGGATCAAGCGCGGCAACGCGCGCGAGCGGTACCTGAAGGACGACAAGGCGCTGGAGGATTACCTGACCGACGAGGGCATCGACGACGTGATCTTCAGCCCGTCCTCGGACGGCGTGATGATCGTCGGCGAGCGCCTCAAGTCCCTGGTCGAGCAGGCCCGCGTCGCCCGAAGCTCCCTGGAGACGCTGACCCGCAAGGCCGGCAGCCTGCGCGTGGTCGAGCAGACCGCCATCGCCGGCGCCTTCGATCTGGCGATCCTCAACGAGCCCGAGCGCGCGGCGGCCATGGTCGCCGAGATCGCGGCCCGCCTCAACGCCCTGTCCGACAGCGACGGCATGACCGGCGGCGGCTGGCAGGGGAGCGCCACCCAGGACGCGCTGGTGATTTCCCGCACCCGCCGCGGTGTCACCCACCGCCACGTAATGGACCGCGACCTACTGCGCAGCGTCGAGGCCCGCACGCTCAACGGCATGGCGGCCTCGCTCAAGACCAACTACGCCGGCATCGGCCGCCTCGTCCACAAGGACAAGGAACTCCGCCCGATCACCGGCCCGTTGGCCCTGCTCGACGCCATCATGGAACTGGGCCGCCACGGCGTCACGATCCAGCGCTACAAGGGCTTGGGCGAGATGAACCCCGAACAGCTGTGGGAAACCACCCTCGACCCGACCAAGCGCTCGCTCCTGCAAGTCAGGGTCAATCACGCCGACGAGGCCGAGGAGGTCTTCAGCACCCTGATGGGCGACATCGTCGAGCCACGGCGCGAGTTCATCCAGGACAACGCGCTGAAGGTGGCGAACCTGGACGTTTAGGGCGCGACAAAAATGTCGCGTGACGCATAACCTGCGAAAAGTGACGCATAAGATGCGAATTCAACAAGGTTCGCGTTTTATGTGTCGATTTTACTACCCTAAGTTACGTGGACTTGTTGGGATGGTTGTGCCCGTCGCATTGCAAGCCCGTATCGCCGACCGCTCAAACCCATCGTTGAATTGGAGCGGTGTCCGATCAGCTTGACTCGGCCGGAACAGGCGGGGCAATGCGTTGGGCCACGGCCAAACCTACGATCGACGGGTCGGACACCTCCGTCCTGCATCAAGCCGTAGGTTTGGCTGTCGCCCAACATATCACTATGAGTGGAACGGCAGGCTGATCCACGGTTCGCACAAGGGACTCGTCATTCCGCCGCGAAGTCGGGAATCCCTTGCCTCATAACTTCCTCAACGACCGTTTGGTATCGCTGTGGCTTATCGCCTCCACGGGGCCGCCTCAGCACCTTCACCTCACCGGTTTCTTCATAGGAGGCGATACCGACCGTCAGTAGTCCCAACCGATTCAGATCCTGGGAAATGCGCTCCAGGGACCACTTCTCAGGATTGGCGATGTACAGCCAGAGGTGTCGGAAAAAGCTGGCGCGATAATCAACCTTGGACAACAATTCCTGATAGTCATCCTCAGCTTTAGGCGGTATTCCGTGAAGAACGACAAAGCCGTCCACGAAGCTTAGGCCGAGGCCCTGCCAGGTCAGGGCAGTGACATCGATGTTAACCAAACTGAACCGGTAGCGCCTGTAGTAGAATCGGACGTCCTCGTTGCCATAGAGAACGGCAGCGCTTCCCTCGAGAGCGGCGACCTTCTGATCCAACTCACGCCGTGCATCGCCGACCGACTTGAAGCTGACAACCTTCCCCTCGGGCTGCCGATTCAGGAGATCCTTATACTCCTCACGGACTCTGCTGGTCGACAGCTTGCCTACCAACATCCGGCGAATGAGGGCGAGCCCCTCGGCCGCGTCGAGCTTGTAGGCGCGCGTAGCCACTTCGGCCGGTGCGAAGGGGCCGATCCGCGCGGCGAGACACCCTGCTGACCGAGGTTTCGAGCCAAGGACATCCTGCAGTTCACTGCGGTGCTTCTGCTCAATCTCCGCAAGCGCCCGGAACGTCGTGACATAACGTTGGAGAAGGTTCCTTCCGTAACCCGTGCTCTCTTCAATTGTGGCCCACATGACCTCCTTGCTCGGATAACGAGAGCGCCACGCCTTCGGATCAGCAATTTCGGCTGCGTCGGCTGCAACCATGTACCAGGAAAGCCTCCGCTCCTTCGCCTTGTGGATGCCTTCGAAAACCTTGTCGAGCGTCTCAGCCATATCCGGATTACCGATAAATCTATTAAACGCTGCTCGTCTTAGCACAAATTTCTCTCTTGTGCACATATTACGACGTGCATATTGTGCAACACGTAGCAACACGAATGTGCCATGACCCAACTCGACATAGGTGGACAGAGAGCTTGTCGCGTCATACGGCGCAGCATGCACCGAATCATGGGACGTTTCCCGAGCATGAAATCCGGACGGAGCATCCACTGGGAATCGCAGCTCGAGCGCGATCTCGTGTACCTGCTCGAGTTCGATCCTGCCGTTGTCAGCTACCGTGAGCAGCCGGTGACCGTGCACTACGAGGACGCCGGTCGGCTCTGCCGCTACACCCCGGATTTCCTCGTGCAGATGGCATATGGCCTCCACGTGATCGAGGTGAAACCGGCGCGGATCGCGGAAGAGCCGGAATGGCGCGACCTCTTCGAGCGCATGGTGGCCCACTTCGCCAAAGAGGGAGCCAAATACGAGGTGCTGACGGAACGCGACATCCGTCGGCAGCCTCGCTTGGACAACGTCGCGCTGCTGCTGCGCTACCAAAGGCAAGCTGTTCAGGACGGTGCCGTCTCGGCGATCCGTGGCTGCCTGTCTGGTGACAGGATGATGCTGGCTGATCTGGCGCGGCGAATCGCTGAACGTGGAGGCGGAGTGGCAACCATCTATGCCCTCTTGGCCCAGCACATTCTTGCAACCGATCTCGACACGCCGCTCGGGCTCCAAAGCCCGATCTGGGTCGCACAGGAGTGAGTCATGCCCGCGATTCGGCTTGGCCTCAATACACGCATCAACCTCGACGGCCAAGTTTTCGCTGTCCGACGAAAGGTCGGCAACGGGATTATCCAGCTGGAAGGGGAGAATGACGGCGAGCTTCGGAACGTCTCCCGTGATGAGATCGCCTCGGCCGTCATGGCCGGGAATGCAAGTATCGTCCATGCCGATTCGTCGCAGGTGAGTGCCCAGGCGAAGGGCAATCCGGCCGACATCGACCTTTCCGCATTGCCGCAATCGCTGCAGAAGGAGGTTCGAAGGCGTCATGCCTATGTGGCGGCGGTCGAGAGCCCCACGGTCCCGCTGACTGGACGCCTTCTCCATCAAGCTTGTATCGCCGAAGTCGCCGAGAGGATCGGAGATGCGGGCCCTCCGGTTTTCCAGACCTTATACCGCTGGCTGAAGAAGTACCGGGACTCCGGTGGTGATGTCCGTTCCCTGATCCCGAACTCGGAGCGGCGGGGCAACCGGAAGCGCCGCTTCCCCCAGGAAGTTCAGGACGTGATCCAGCGTGTCATACAGGAGCGCTTCCTGATCACCGAGCGTCCGCGGGTCAGCGACATCATCGCTGCCGTTCAAGTGGATATCCAAAAGCTGAACACCGCCTGTTCCGCGGATTGCCAGCTGCCCGTGCCCAGTTATCGCACGCTGTTGCGCGAAGTGAAGCAGATAGATCGGTACCAATTCATCAAGGGCCGATACGGGAAGAAGGCTGCCGACATGGACAGTCGCTCGATCGGGCCCGGCGTCACGACATCCCGGCCCCTCGAGCGGGTGGAGATCGACCACACCAAGCTCGACATCATCGTGTGCGACGATCTCTTCGGCGTGCCCATCGGCCGCCCGTGGCTGACCGTCTGCATCGATCACTTCACCCGCATGCCGGTCGGGTATTACATGGGCTTCACCCCGCCCAGCACGGACAGTGTCCTGCTGGCGCTCCGGAACTCGATCCGGCCGAAGGACTGGGTTCGACAGCGGCATCCGGATGTTACCGGCGACTGGCCCTGCTACGGCATTCCGGAGGTCTTGGTCACGGACAACGGTGCCGAGTTTCACTCGCAGGACCTGGAACTAGCCAGCCTCCAGCTGGGAATGAGCCTGCAGCACACCAAGGTCAAGGCACCCTGGACCAAAGGCGTCGTGGAGCGCTTCTTTGGGGAAGTGAACCGGGCCCTGCTGGGCGGCATCCCAGGCACGACCTTCAATTCCGTCGCCGCCCGCGGGGATTACGATCCGCAGGGTAATGCCAAGATCCGCCTTTCGCAGTTGGACGGTCTGCTCTGCAAATGGTTCGTCGATGTCCACGGGGCCAAGGTCCACAGCGGCATCTCCGACATTCCTGCACGCCGATGGCGTGAAAGCGCGGACAGCTATCCGCCAAGGCTGCCAGCCGACATCCGCGACCTCGATATTCTGCTGGCGCGCAGCAGCGACCACAAGCTCCGCCAACTGGGAATTCAGCTCAACGGCCTCTGGTACAACAACGAAGCCTTGGTCAACCTGCGCAGCCGGTCCCAGAAGAACGTTTCGGTGAGCATCAAGTTCGATCCCCAGGATATCTCCACTATCCATGTCCTGGATCCGGAGACGCGGCGATACTTCCCGGTCGCGACGACGGCCAAGGATTATGCCGTGGGCCTCGGTCTTTGGCAGCACAAGGTCATCGTGCGCCAAGTGCGGGAGAGGAACGAGGGAGCCGTCGACCTGAAGTCCCTGGCCCTTGAAAAGGAACGCCTTCACGAGATGATCGAGGAGAGCATGGCCAAACCCCGCAGGAGGGAAGGCTTGGCCAAGGCCGGCCGCTTCCTGGAGGCCGGGGGAAAGCGGAGGCCGCCCGAGGATCACGGTGGCATCGGGCAGCATCCGCCGATGGTGGGCGGCGCGGTCGAGCAATCGTCGCCGGCACTCCCGGAACCTGCCGTCCGCTGGTTCGAAGACGAGGACGACGACGTCGCGGTCACCTTCGACATGTCCCGTACGGCAAAGGCGGAGCGAGCCACACCATGACTTCGCGCGACGACATCCTGTCCGGCGCCCATGCCCGTATCGAAGAGATTTTCGTCGATCACAAGCGATTCCGGGCCGCGTACCGACGGTTCGATGAATGCCGCGCCTCCTTCGGCCATGCCGCCGAGCCGGAATGCCTTCTCGTGATGGGGTCTTCGGGGGTGGGCAAGTCGACCCTCATGCGTCGCTATCTGCTCAATACGCCCATGCAAAGGACTGACGAGGGCTTGCAGGTGCCTGTCCTCACGGCGACCATACCGGTGCCGGCGACGATGAAGAACATGGCCGCGAGCTTGCTCGATCGCCTGGAGGATCCCCTGGCCGATCGTGGCACCCTGCTTCAGAAGACCCGCCGTCTGCGGCGGCTGCTGAAGGAATGTCAAGTCGAGCTGATCATCCTTGATGAATTCCAGCACTTCATCGAGCGGGACAGCGATCGGGTCATCCTCGACGTGTCGGACTGGCTGAAGAACCTGATATCCGAAACGGCGGTGCCGGTCGTCCTGATCGGACTGCCCAGCGCCAAGCGCGTCCTCGTCGCCAATGAGCAGCTCCGGCGCCGCTTCAGCGCGCAGCTCCACCTTGAGCCCTTCGGGTGGGGCGACGATGCCTCGCGCGACGAGTTTCGCCGCATTCTCAATGCCGTCGACCTCGCCTTGCAGATGCGGCAGCCCAGCGGTTTCGCCGATTTCGCCGATCGCTTCCATGTCGCGTCGCGGGGGCTCATCGCCACGGTCATGAAGCTGATCCGGGCCGCGGCACACCGGGCGATCCGGGAGAACGCGCCCCGGGTCGAATTGCGCCACCTGGCGCGCGCCTTCGACGAAAGGGTGTTTCCGGAGGACAGGCGGCCGAATCCCTTCCTGGATGGCTGGGACGGCAGCGTCATCACCACCCCTGACCCTGAGCCCGCGAACACCTCCGTATCGATCCGGAAATCGACTGGCCGGAAGCCGCGGCTGGGCGACAACCTGCATGCGTGAGCCATCGTGCCCTTAGACGATACCCGCCCCCTGGTTCGAACGCCCCGGCCGCAAGCGGGTGAGGGCTTCATGGGCTATCTGTTGCGCGTATCCGAAGCCAATGGATGCCCGGATCCCTATTGGCTGCTCCGTGCCTTGGGGTGCTCGGCCTATGCGCTGGCCACCTCAGGGACGCTCAAGCCTTTGGCCGATGCGCTTTCGCTCGAGGAGGTATCGCTCGAGGCCCTGCGGCACGCGCCGGCCTCCGACGGACCGGGTTCCCGGCAGGTGCGATTCGGCAGCGGGACGGTTCACCGGAGCGCCATCATTGCCGATCGAAGCCGCTACTGCCCGATATGCCTGGCCGAGGAAGGTTTCTTCCAATCGGTCTGGCAGCTTAAACCGGTAACGGCATGCCCGAAGCATGGAGTCCAGCTCCTGGAGCGATGCGCCGGGTGCGGCCGATCCGTATCGTGGAGGCGCGAAGAGCTGTTCCGGTGCCCCTGCGGCCATGACCTGCGCCAAAGCACCAGCCAGCCGGCATCGCCGGAATCCATGGCACTCTCCCGGGTGCTCATGGGAAAGCTCGGAAACCCTCTCCACGAAGTAGCGGATCCGGCGCTCCTGGCGGAGGCCTTCACCGCGCTCGAACTCGCAGATCTGGTGGATCACACGCTGTTCATCGGTGCGTACGTTTCCGGCCGGGGCCGCGGCGCCGGACGCCAGACCATGTCCCGGCTCATGGGCGACGCCGGCATCGATGTCTTTCAGCGCGTCGCGGTGATCTTGGCAGACTGGCCGAAGGCCTTCTTCGCTCTGCTTGACGATTTCCGCCGGCATGGAGGGGAGGGCGCCACGCATATCGGGCTGGAGATGGAGTTCCGCTCCTTCTATGCGGCCCTTTACAGCCGGCAATTCCGCGAGTCGGGGAAGTTGGGCTTGGTTCGCGGGGCATTCGAGACCTATCTGCGCAACCACTGGAGGGGCGGCTTCCTTGGTGCCAAGAACCGGCGGCTTGCCGACGACCTGCATGACCGGCAGCGTTATGTCCCGTTGGCCAAGGCTGCTCGCCTGATCGACATGCATTCCGGTGCCCTGGAGCGCGAGATCCGGGCTGGCCTGATCGAGGCATTGATCCTCCGCATGGGCAGTCGCACGCTGATCATGATCGATCGGGAGAAACTGGAGGCGTACCGCCTCAATCGTGACCAGATGGTGGGGCTCTTCGATGCCCGGCGAGTCCTCGGCCTGTCGAAGTCTCCCTTCCTCGATCTTGTGCGCGCGGGCATCGCCAAGGCGGTAAGGGGACCGACTCTCGACGGGTATGCATATTGGACGTTTCGCAAAACGGACCTTCAGCAACTGCTCGATACGATCCTGTCCGGTGTCCCGGAAAGCAAGCCGGGACCCGACCACATCGAGTATCGGAAGGCAGTCAGGATCGCCACCTATCGCGGGCTGGGGATCGTCGATTTCGTCAAGGCGATCCTCGGCAGGAACCTTCGGGTGGCCGGAGCCGACCCTCGGGCCGTCGGTATGGAGCGATGCTACTTCGATCCGGACGAGTTCCTGGCCTTTGCCAGCGGGGAGCGCCCCTTCGCCAACTGGACGGCTTCCGTCGAGGAGGCCGCGGCCCAGTTGGGGCTCAAGAGCCAAGTCACGTATCATCTGGTCCGCAGCAACCTCATCCGTTCCGTTTCGGTTTCCGAGGGCGGAAAGATCAGCTTGCGGGTTCCGCTGGACGCGATCCGGGAGTTCGAGACCAGCTATATCCCGGCGGCTGAGTTGGCGGTCCGATACGGCACATCGTCGCGACACCTCGCCGCCGTCCTCCAGCAGCATGGGATTGTCCCAGTAACCGGACCGACCGTGGATTCTGGCCGGCAGTACTTCTTCAGCCGGTCCCGGCTCGCCATGCGGGATGCGTCGGAGATCCTGGAGGGGATCCGCTCCCGCATTGATACGGCTTGACCCCGGAACTGAGCCTGGACGCGGTTCGCAGTTTATCTGTCACGACTTCATTGAAAAGTTCAGCTGTAACAACGTATTGCCACGATTGTCGCGAAAATCGGAGGTGCACCAAATGTCGAGAATCGACCTGATGCCGAGATTGCGCGATCGTGATTGCCTACCGGATCGACCTCAGCCGGCGCGAAACTAACCGGCTGTCCATCGCAATCGCCCGCAGGTCCTTGTGCCCACTGCTTTCTTCCGCGATCTGAGCCGAGACAGTACCTTGCCGACGCGGACCGCCGTCGTTGCGAGCAGTCCGGCATCCCCGGCGTCGAGGCTTCGCGCGATCACTACCCGCCGAGCGATCTCCACGGTATCGAGCGGATGGGTTGCCCTTCGCAGGACCTCCAGCACGAGGTATGGCAATTCACCTGGTTGGAAGACCGCCTGCCGGACCGAAGCGGGTGGGGAGGGTATGGTTCCGCCAGCGTCTGGGTAGAAAAGCTTGATGGCACCGTCCAGATGAACCAAGTCGGCATGGAGCTGGGTGAGCACCCGCTCGGTCTCCGTGATCAGATTAGCCAGCTCGGCCCGCTTGGCTACCAAGGTCGGCACCACATCGGCCTCGCTGCGAGATTCGAACATCTCCATGCTCCCCGCCACTGCTACCTCCTAGGGACGAGCTTTCCGCGCCCGGATAGTGGTTAACAGTTGCCGATCGATTCAGGCATCAACGGAACTATAAGTCAGATTATAGTTTATCAAGAATTTTTCATGTCCGATTGATGGATTAATCCGTCTCTTAGAGGAAACCTGCCTGCTGGTCGACAGCCGAGGAAATACCCTGTGAAGGAGCACATCGCCCACGCCATTCGGGAGGGGCGCAAAGCCCGGGGCTGGACGCAGGAGGAAATGGCCGGGCGCATAGGGATGGCGACCCAGTCCCTGTCCAACGTCGAACGCGGACAAGCCCTGCCATCACTCGAGACGCTGGCGCGCATCGCCGAGGTGCTGGAAATGCCGATCAGCTGGTTCCTGCCATCGGATGTCAAAGGAAAGTCGGAGCAGCGGCTTGCGCTGGACGCCCGTATTTCAACGCTTGTCGCCGCTCTGGATGATCGTGAGGCAGAAGTGGCGGCAGGTTTGCTTGCTGTCTTGTTGCGTGTGTATTCACGATCGGGCGGGTGATACAACTTATGAGGCTGCCGCGAACGGTTCAATCTTGTATATGCGACCGACCAATCGTCTACCCATTTGCCGTCTCTATGGTTGTTGATTCTCATCAGTCAATACAATCATGAATGTTAGAACAAAGCGTTGAAAGATCTTCTGAGAGAGGGCATCCTCAGCCGGTTAATGAGGGTTGAGGAAGCTATGGGGCAGACAGAATTTTTGACAGGCATCTCTGGTACGTTTCCGAGTGTCCAGAACGCTATCGAAGAGCTGCAAAATCTCTCAACCATCTTTATGAACCGATGGCACCGGGGCCAGTCTCAGCAAGCTGGCAATGCAAGTGAGAAGGCTATGGTCTGCTTTGATCACGTCGTTGGAGAGATCATGCGAGCTCGAGAGAGTAGAAAATATGGAGGAACCTATGCGGGCTCGCCTTTCGAAGTGGAAATGATTAAACCTTTAGGGCTGATAGCGACCAACGCCAGCTTGGCAGAACATCAGATGGTTAGAATGGCCGGACCGGGCAACGGTTCTCTCCCTTCGAGGTCCAATGGACACGCATCAATCACTCTGGAGAAAACGCTAAACAAAGTGAAGCATCGCAGCAAACTATACATGAATTTCCGGATCACAAACAGCAGGCACATATTTGTGATCTGCCCAGAGAATACTCACGACGGTAGCCCCGAAAGTGTAATTGAGTTTGATGTGGAAGATTTTTGTCAGCTCTGCTTACAGACTGCCGCAGTCATGTAAGTCAGGCAATGCATGCCTCGATGTTCTTGAGATTCACTATCACGGCTCCTTTGAAGCTCAAGGGTGTCAGGTCGCCCGATACGACGCAATTTTGGATTCATCCGCATTCCTGGTGCACAACGAGTGCGCCGAAGGGTGACGAGATTTATGTCGGAAGGAGCACTTTTTTCCCGAAATTGCCGTTTTCTCAGTATCCGACTCGCTGCTGTCCCTGCTCCCCGTTGGTCTCACAGTTAAGCGGAGTATTGTCCATCCTAATCGCGTCACTGTTGGCACTCGCGCTCGCACCGCCACAGCGTCTTGCCCCATTGCCCACGCTCAATAGGCAGGCCATCGGACGCTTGGAGATGTCGATGCCAAAGGTCCGGAGTTGGGTGGCCAACTCGGCATAGTACGTGGTCCTGATGACTATTGCAGGAGCATGAAGCGGCCCAGCTTCGGTCCGCATTGCCTCGCCTGAAATGCTCCTCAAGGATCTGTCGTTGCCTCAGTTGAAATGTTCCCCAGCGGTTGACAGCTGCGGGAGCAGAGATGAGGCGGGTAAGCATGGCGACCAGGAATGAGTTGGTTGAAGCGATTGCGGCGCGATATGCCCGGAGTGACCGGGCGGAAAAGGCGCGTATTCTGGACGAGTTCGTTGCGGTGACTAATTTTCACCGCAAGCATGCGATGCGTCTGCTGCGCGGCGGAGCGTCGGCCGGGCGGTCAGGTCCGCGCCCGAGCCGCCGGATCTACGATGATGCGGTGCGCGAGGCGCTGCTGGTCATGTGGGAAGCGTCGGACCGGATCTGCGGCAAGCGGTTGAAGCCGCTGGTACCTGTTCTGCTCGACGCGATGGAGCGCCATGGTCACCTTACCCTTGAGGCGAAGGTGCGGGCGGGATTGCTGGCAATGAGCGCCGCGACGATTGACCGGGCTCTGCGTGCGGCCCGGGAGAAGACCGGACAGCGCGGGCGCCGACGCGGATCGGCTTCGTCGGCTGTCCGGCGGAGCATCCCGGTGTGCACTTTTTCCGACTGGGAAGATCCGCCGCCCGGGTTCATCGAGGCGGATCTGGTGGCCCACAGCGGCCCGGTGGCGAGCGGCAGCTTCATCCAGCCGCTGGTGCTGACCGACATTGCCACCGGCTGGACCGAATGCGCGCCGCTGCTGGTGCGCGAGCAAACCGTGCTGGTCGAGGTGCTGAGTGAAGTTCGCAAGCTGCTGCCGTTCGGGCTGCTCGGGTTCGACACCGATAACGACACGGTGTTCATGAACGAAACCGTGCGCGATTACCGCCAGGTGGCCGGCATCGAGTTCACCCGCTGTCGGCCCTACCGCAAGAATGACCAAGCGTGGGTTGAACAGAAAAACGGGGCGATCGTCCGGCGGATTGTCGGCTACCGGCGCTACGAGGGTTTGGAAGCGGCCGCGGAACTGGCCCGGCTCTACGCGACGGTCCGGCTGTTCATCAACTTCTTCCAGCCCTCGCTCAAGCTGGCCAGCAAGCAGCGCGAGGGCGCGCGGGTGCGCAAGCAGTATCACCCGCCGGCAACGCCGGCTCAGCGGCTGTTGACGGACCCCAGGACGTCGGAGGACGTCCGGCTCCGGATCAAGGCTTGGCAAGCGACGCTGGATCCCGTTCATCTGCTCAGCGAGATGTGTTCGGCCCAGCAGCGTCTGGTCGAGATCGCCGACCGGACGCTGCCGTCGGAGTACGAGGCAAGCCCGGCGCCAACGCTCGAGGAGTTTCTCAGCGGGCTGCGAACTGCTTGGCAGGGCGGTGAGGTGCGGCCGACCGCACAGCCCAAGGCGGCGGCCAAACGAACGCGTCGGCGGCCCGACCCGTTTGCAACGGCTTCCGAGCGGTTGCGGGACTGGTTTGAAGCCGAGCCCTGGCGAACCGGCCGGGAGTTGCTGGACCGGCTGCAGGCGGAGCACCCAGGAGTTTATCCGGACGGTCAGCTTCGGACGTTGCAGCGCCGCCTGAAGATCTGACGGCAAGAGACGGCACACAAAATGGTGTTTAACGCCTTGTCCGGTATTGATGGGGCCGAATGAGATGTGGAAACGTGAACATGACGGTGAGGCAACGACAAGCCATTCGGGAACATTTTTCGGTGAGGCAATACGTGTTCTCATCTTGATTGTCGCGGAACACGCCACCAAGCCCAAGCAGGGTCTGACGATGCTGAGGCGGGCGCTGGACACTGGTGTGCCCTGCGCCTGGGTGACGGGAGACAGCGTCTACGGTGCGGATAGCGCCATTTGACGCGAACTGGAGCGCCGCCGGATCGGCAACGTGCTGACCGTCACCAGCGGCCAGCGCCGGTGGCCGGGCACGGTGAGCGATTGCTTCGAGGAGGTGCCGACCGACGGCTGGCACCGGCTCAACACTGGCGACGGCGCCAAGGGACCAAGGCTGTACGACTGGGCCTATCTGCCTTTTCGCGGCACCTCGGACAGGTGGCAGAAAGGCTTGCTGATCCGGCGCCGCATGGGCGACGGCGAGTTGACGTACTATCGACCTGCGCCCCGGAAGGCACTGCCCTGACTGATCTGGTGCATGTGGCTGGTGCGCGCTGGACCATTGAAAGCAGCTTCGAGATGGCCAAGCAAGAGGTTGGGCTCGACCAGTACGGGGTCCGCTCCTGGACCGGCTGGTATCGGCACATCACCTTGGCCCTGCTTGCCTTGCCTTTCTCACCGTCCTGCGCAAGGCGGCAATCGGGGGGAAGGGACCCGGCAGACCTGGCGGCCGACCTTCTACCCCTGACCGTGCCCGAAGTGCGCCGCCTGCTTCATCGACTCGTCATCCAAATCCCGTGCGAGCCAGACACCATTATCGCTTGGTCACATTGGCGACGACGCCACCAGCAACGAGCTCGACACAGTCATTGGAAACGACGAACCGCAATCGATAGTAAACGGCCTGTAGGATTGTGTCCCGGCGCGTGGCGTAGCTGCGCCGGGACACGACAGTGACATGGGTGACGAAACCCGGTCCCTATGCCGATGGTGGCGGATTGTATCTCCGCCTCGAACCGTCTGGCGCCAAGTCGTGGGCGTTCCGATTTCGGGTGGATGGGAAGCGTCACGACAGCGGTGACCACTCTGATTCCATGCGGAGTGGCCATAGCCACGAAATCGTCACCCGGACGATTTCCTCCCGTCACCAGATCCCGACGCGGCCATCGCGAACGGGTGCGCGCGATGCCAGACAAGCCGCATCCTGTGCTTGTCGGTCAGCGGAACCGGCCGCTTCCAACGCAGTTCGTCCCTGGCCGCTTTGCTCAGGGCCGGGGAGAAAACCGGACACCCGTCGTCATCGAAGGTAACGAGCCCCCGGTCGAAGGCGGCGTCCCACAGCGCCGACAGCAGAAGCCCGTTGTGGACGTTCAGCCGTTCGACATCGTCCGAACAATCCTTCCAGGGGATGATGTGGGAGGCGCGCATGAGGGCCGGATCGGTGATCCCGGTCAATGGGCAACAGCCCTGCCAATAGGTCATCAGCCGGTCGCGAAAGATGTCCTGGCCGACGCGCTGAACGACTAGGCGCTCCGCCTCGGTGGCTTTCGGAAGGTCTTTGACGGCGGCGCGGAACGCCTCCAGAGGACCGTCGGGCAGAGTCACGCCCAAGGCGTAGACCTTGGGAAGCACGCCGTAGAGTTCGGCCAGGGTGGGATAGGCATAGCGGGCAATGCCGGGACCGTCGATATCGGCGCGCGGATGTGGCAGCTCCTCGACCACGCCCGCGTGGTCGAGGGCGAGGTACCACGGCCCCGTCGGCCCGGCTGCGGCCAATGCGATGGCTCCCTTGGCGGTGGTCGACCCGAAGCGCGCCCAGCCATCCAACTCCCCCAGCGGACGGCGGAAGCCGTTCTGCCAAGTGGCCTTGCGGCATTCCTCGGCGACGACGAAGCCTTGGGGCGCTTCGAGCACGGCTCAGGCGGCCGGCGACAAGCCGATTTCCACGAGCAGTCGCTTGGCTTTCTCCAGGCGGCCACCCTCCGTCTTCGAGCCCTTGCGGAGGCGGATCTCCGTTTCCCAATCCTCCACCTTCTCAGCCTCGGAGAGCCAATGCGCCGTGGCGGCCAACTCCAGCACCGTGATATTGGTCGAAGCGAACCGCTTGACCAGATCGCGCAAGTTCCGATCATCCAGATAGCTGAACCGGTGGGAGTCCGCGTCGGCGAGGGCTTCGAAGATGCTGTAGCGTGCCCCGTCCGACTGGCGCCGTTCGAACTTCTCTTTCACCAGATCGAACGCTTCGGCGTCGAGGACGGCGCTATCCAGGTCGCGGGAATAGGGACCGAAATGGTGATAGGTGTAATCGAACCCGCTATGCGCCCCAAGTTGGTCCAGGAGGTAGGCGATCTTCTGCAACCGGATGCGGCTGACGAGCCGTCCCCCGGCCGCCTGTACGATGTCGGCGACTTGTTGTTCTGGCATCACGGTCATGGCGTCCTCTTGATCCTGCGGGCCTTGTCCCGGTCTTCTTTATTGGCGAAATAGAGACGGGTATATCGCTTCTTGGGTTCGAGCGCGCGAACGAGGTCCGACAGCTTGCTGATCTCCACCGGCTTGTTGGCGTCCAGGATGTGCAGTTTCTTGTGCATCTTGTCATCGTCGCCGCCGACCTCCGCGTAGATGCCGATGGCGGCGTTTTCGTCCAGCATAACCGTTTCAGCCTCGATTTGATCCTTGAACCGATCTTTGATCCGCCGCAACTGCCTGCGCTGCCGCCCAGAATCCTCTCCGAACTCCGCGATGTCGAGCGATTTGTACAGACGCCGTTCCTTCAGACGGCCAGCCGTCTCCGCGATGACCGGGTCCTTCGCCTTGGATAGGGCGTCGAGCGAGCCGAGTATCAGCATATCGTCGAGGGCGAGGTAGTTCGTCACGGTCTCACCGTCCGCCGCGAAAAAGCTCAGCAGCGGGTGGCCATCCGGCAGGCCGGTCTTGCCCGCGTTTCCATCCGTCGCGTCGGCGAGGTTGGCGACCGCGCGGAGCAGCTTGGCGATCATGTGCTCGACGCAGCGGGTCGTCTTGTGGAAGTAGACTTGCTGATGCAGGGTGTGGCGCGCCAGCAGGAACTGTTCCGCCGCCGGCAGAGCCTTGGCCGTCAGGCAGAAGGTCGGCACCCGGCGCGGCTCGTCCCCGTCTTCGTCCGGAGCGTCCAACTCGATCTCCGCGACCCGCACATTGTCGATCAGCCAGTCGAAGTCGAGCCCGCCGGCCCCGGTTCCCGTCATCAGCTTGTCGCGGCGCAGATAGTCCAGCCTGTCGGCGTCGAAGGAGCTGGATACGATGGCGTGGTGGATATCCTCCGGGTCCTCCTTCTCAAGCAGTGCCGCGACTTCTTCGGTGAATCCGGGCTTATGGCCTTCGAGCAGCGGACGGATGCATCCTTCCGGGTTGCGGATGATGTCGGCGGTCCATTTCTCATGCCGCCGCTTGACCCCGCGGGAGGCCTGGACGCCCTCGAAGGTGTGGCTGAAGGGACCATGGCCGAGGTCGTGCAGCAGAGCGGCGATCAGCGCCACCTCCGCCTTTGGACGCTCAAAGTCTTTTCCCAGCCGCTTCATCTCCCTGCGAACGACCTCCACCAAGGTGCGCGCGGTGTGGAACACGCCGATGGAGTGGGCAAAGCGGGTGTGGACGGCACCGGGGAAGGTAAACTCGGACACGCCGAGTTGCCGGATGCGGCGCAGGCGCTGAAACTCGGGAGTGTCAATCAAACTCCATGCGAGCAGATCAATCTTCGTGTCATCGAAAACGATCAAACCATGCACCGGGTCGCGGAGACGCTTTCCCATCCAGGGTCCTCAGCCAGAGAATTTCCCGGAATCTAAGTGCGATTTTACGCTCATGCAACTGAAGCGTCTTGGGCGAGCGATCCCGTTTCGTCGCACTTCAGGCGGCGGCACCCAAATTCCGAGCCGCACCAAGCATGGCCGTCACCTGTTCCACAGGTGTGCCGCCGATATTCCCATCGCGGCCTCCACGGCGTTCGCCGCCCGCGTTATGGCGTACAGATTGATGTCACCGAAGGCGCCCTGATATTTCGCCAGATAGCTTTCGCTTCTGGGCTGAAGCCCGTTCCGCCTCGCGACGAGGTAAGCCGCCATCTCGGCCTCGACCTCCATCAGCGCAAGGGATGTCGAACGGCGGTCGGCGATACGCCGTCCGCGGTCCTCGCCCAGATGGCCGAGGAAAAGATGCCCCAACTCATGCGCCACGGTGACGAACCGAGTGGGAACGGGGTGGTTCTTGTTGTATGCGAGCTCGTAAAGGTTTTTGCCCTTCTCGGACTTCGACTTCTCCAGAAGCCTGATCCAGCCGGCTTGCGCGTCCCCGGCGTCGAGCTGGGTGATCACGATCCTCTCTTTCTTGATTGAGCTTATCAGCCAAGAAAACTCATCTTCCTTCAACGCCCCGAAGGTCGGAAAGGAGAACGCACCGTCTGGCAGGGCATGCCCTTCCGTATCCTGCACGTCGAACACGAAATCGACTGGCCCCTTCATCCGCAGGATCAGCAACGGCCGCGCGCCCATCTTGGGAACCCGACCGAAACGGTTCCACCAATCCGACGCGGAGGCGGCATGGGTAAGCCCCGGCTTCTGGATGTGGAGAAGCATTCCGTTGAAGGGGGCGAATTCACGGAGCCGGATCGTGAATTCCATCAGCTCCCTGACCGCCTCTTGGCTGTCGTAGAGTCTGGTCGCCGAGATAAGCTGGTCGATCAGCGCGCGTTCGGTCTCATTCCGGCTGGTCTCGGCGAAGGCGAACAGGTCTGGCTGGACGGGGCGCGGCACTGCGCCAGGATATCCCGGCAGGGCCGCTGGCGACATCAGGGGATCGACGACACCAAGACGGACTTCCTCCAGGAAGAACATGACATAGCTGCGGACGGCATCGATCTCGTCGCGGCCGTATCCGGCTTCCGCCAGATGGCGGACGACGGCTTGCAATGAAGTCCTTGCGTCATCGCCCGGCCACGTCCGCGACGAGAGCGCCGCGAGGAACAGGGGCTTGAGCTGGGCATATCGCCTCGGATCGATCACGCCCATCGGGTCACATCCCCATCGCCCGGAAGCCGCCGTCGGCTTCCATCCGGTCCCAGGCGGCGAGCACGAGCCGGCGGGTGCGGTATTCGCCGTACTGGCGGATTTCCTTTTCCTTCAGCACCCGGAAGGTCTCCGACGGGTAATCGGGACCTTTCACGTCGGCGGGGTCGAGGATGTAGCGCAGCTCGTCCCGGTCGAGGCCGTAGGCGCGGGCGTAGAAGGCGTCGAGATCGGCGCGCAGCAGGGCGCGCCGCTCCTCGTCCCAGCGGAACGGCGGCCCGTCATAGCCGAGGTCGCGGGCGAAAGGGGCGAGACTGTGGGAGGTGTAGGTGAGTTCAAGGACTTTCGGTACGACGAAGGAGAGACGGGGTTCGGTGTAGAAGGCAGGAGGCAGGATGGGTAATTGGTAGACAGTTCCTTGAGGGATGCTCGTTTGGCTTATTTTATTCCGCAAGCAATAATCCACAACCATGCAGTTTAAAGAGGACGCCAGGATTGCTGAATTGATCGTGAATTCAGCAAAAACAAGAATCCAGCCATAGGTGACTGGAATAAACGGCAGCAATGCAGCAACACCAGTTCGCTCATTAGTGCTGCTTGAAACGCGTCGCATTCCGAGAAAATGAGTTTCGCATCTAACGGTTCGACGCCTAAGGCGAACATCGAAGAAATCTTCGTGAACCCAGTAATTTGGCATCGGCTCAAATGACGGATCTTCGTGTTCGGATAGTGAGGCAGGGCGAGTACCTCCATTCTCGCTTGTTGCAAATCGATGATCGAACTGCCAACCGTATTCCCCTTCGTGAAGAGGCAACCATTTTCCACTCTTCAAACTGCTAGATGCCGCTGCTGAAGAAACATAAATTACCATCATGTCGTTTCTGGAAGCATTAGATGGGAAATCGTTGCGCTGCCGAAACTCTGAAGCGTCCTCGGTTACATGAATAAAACGGGAATGTATATCGAGGTTCCAACGGTTCCCTGGGTTCCCAATGGCAGCTCCGGTTTTCTCTTCAATCAGCACCGGTACATTTGCATAGATCTTCGCCGTTAACTCCGCATCGGCACGAGAGCGAAAGACGGGGGCAGTGCGGGTGTTCGGGTTCAGGCGGGCAATGGCGTCCGGCGTCAGGGTGAAGTTGCGCTCCGGCTCCACGGCCTGAGCCGGATCGGTGAGGAAGAAGGCAAACCGCGCAACGCCTTCGCCATGGCCCACTGTCAATAAGCAAAACTTCATGCGACTATCCACGGCAGGAAACAGCCCGGCACGGTTTTCAAAATCCACCAATTGGGACAAGCGTCTGTCTGAGACCATTGCTGCGAAGAAGGGCGCGGTTGTCGCATCCGTCGCGATACCGGTCGGCACGATCACTCCAGACCGCCCCTTGGGTCCGGATAAGCGCGAAAACAACTCGGCAAATAGGGCGTAAGTGTTCACATCTCCGCGCCCGGTCAGAGGGAACCGCCCACCCTCCTCGCCAGGGATGCGAACAAACTCACTGGCCGCTTCGGCTTCCCGCTTGGCGGCGATGAAGGCGATGTGCAGCCCTCGATCAAGGCTATCCACCTCCGCCTCTTCCAGGACCTTGATCAGCTTCTCACGCGCCGCCTTGTTGGCGGCGGCCGCGATGGCGGGGGAGCGGGCGGCGAAGAACTCCAACTCCTGTAGCTTGATCCGTTCCCACGGCGGGTTGCCCAGCACCACGTCGAAGCCGCCGCGCTCCATGATGTCGGGGAACTCCAGCGGCCAGTGAAGGGCACGGGCCATGTCGGCCAGTTGGTCCACTCGGGCGACCAGCGGGCCATAGAGGCCGCGGCCGGCCATGGCGTCCCAGACATGCGAGGTCGTCGGGATCGTCACCGTGTTGCGGTTGGCCGGCACGCCGCCCACCTTCGGCGCCAGGAAGGCCGCGACATAAGCATCGCAGGCGATCTTCCAGCCGTACCAGTCGGAGCGGCGGCGCAGGTCGCGGAAGCGGGCGGCCTTGGTCTCGATCTCCGCCAGCGTGGTCTCCGGCAGGTGGCGCAGATCGGCGCCCAGGTCGGCCAGTTGCCGTGCTGCGGGCAGCGATCCGCCGCCGCGCGCGAAGTCCAGGCTGCCCTGGCCGGACTTTTCGCTTTTGTTGCGCTTGGCGCAGTGCTTGGCCGTCTCCTTGTCGTCGCCGGACAGCGGCTTGTAGGCGGCATCCGGGATGCCCTGTTCCAGGGCCTTCAGGTCGAACACGCCCAGCAGCGAATCGCCGCAGCGGATCTGCGCGTCGAAGAAGCCCAGCGGCAGGCCGGGGTCCACCGTCTCGATCCACAGCGCCACCTGCGTCAGCTCCACCGCCATGGGGTTCTTGTCGACCCCGTGAAGGCAGCAGCGGGCCACGTCGCGCAGCGCGTGGCGGAAATCCTCCAGGGAGGGCGTTCCCGCGGCGCGGATGCGGGCGACGCGGGTGGCGATGCGCCGGGCGGCGGCCAGCAGGAAATGGCCCGATCCGCAGGCCGGATCGATGACGGTGAGGGCGAGCAGGGCCGCGGCCTTGTCGTCGGATTCCGCCTCCGCCCGGTCCAGCACCGGGTCGAGCGCCGTGTCCAGCAGGGCCTGCACCAGACTGTCCGGCGTATAGTAGGAGCCGGTGGTCTTGCGCTGGTTGCCCTTCCGCTCCGCCGCGTCGGAGGCGAAGGCGAGCGCACGGCCGCCATCGGCCAGTTGCGGCTGAAGCTCCAGCAGGGACTCGTAGACCGACCCCAGCTCCTCCGTCTCCATGGCGCGCCAGTTGACCGGGACCATGCCGGCCTTGTCGGTCAACCAGGACAGCCGGTACACCGCCTCCATGAAGGCGCGGTTGGACAGGGTCGCGGTTTCCAGATGCGGCAGCCGGTCGGAGCCGAACAACCCGCCCAGCGCCGGCAGGCCCAGCGCCGGCTCGCCGCGGGCGAGCGCCCGGAAGGCGACCTTCAGGCACTCGTAGCGGTCGTGGTGGCGGTCCCACGAGGCGCGGCGCACGGACTGCGCCCGCAGCGCCGTCAGGCCGTAGCCCTCGGCGTAGAGCCGGCGGGCATCGATGCCGGCGCCGGCGGGATGCAGCAGGTTGCGGTCCTCCGCCACCATCAGGAAGATCAGGCGGTAGACTAGGCGCAGAAGCTCGTTGAACCAGCCGGTCAGCGGAATTTCCCCCGATGCCAGCCGCGCCGCCAGATCGGGATTGGCGCCCAGGAAGCCGGTGCCCAGAACGCGCAGGGCGTCCTCCACTTGGCCGGCCAGACGGTCGCGCGCCGCCTCCCCCTCGCGCGACCCGGCGTCGCGCCAGCGCTCCAGCGCGCAATCGGCGGCGGTGCCGCCCGTCCGCCCGAAACGCGAGCGGTGGATCAGCAGCCACAGCGCCGTGAAGGAGGCCGCGTCCTCGGTGGTGAAGATCTGCCCCAGATCCGCCTCGATATAGGCCGGGCGCGTCAGCGAGGCGTTGTCGCGCATCAGGCGCAGGCGGGTCCCGTTGGTCACCAGACCCCACAGCGTGTCGTCGCTCTCGTTCAGATGATCCTGGAGCGCGAAGGCGGGGGACCGGGCGCGGTCGGCCGACAGGGTCGGGCTGCGCCGGTCCAGCGCCTCGGCCGGCGGCACGACCACCACCGGAACCCGCCCGCCAGCGATGAAGGACGTGGGACCCTCGGCCGGCGCCAGATCGTCGAACCCGAAGGTCTCCTTCAGGAAATCGCGCATGAAGCGGCGCGTCGCCCCGGCGGACGGGGCCTCGGCCTTGGCGAAGGCGTCGAAATGGGACTGGCCGACGCGGAAGGCGATGGAGACCTCGTCGCGCGCCGTCAGGCCCTTGCGGATGCCGTAGCTCTCCTCGGCCTGTTCCGGCGCCTCCCGCCGGTCGATCTTCGCGACCATGGCGGGCGCGATCAGGTTGCCCTCCAGCGTCAGCGAGGGCCATGCGGACATATCGGTAATGGGCTTGCGCGGCATGGATCAGGTCTCGCTCGGCATCAGCACGAAAAGCCCGATGACGTCGGGCGGCAGAACGGCTTCCACGGCGACGCGGGAAGCGGAACCGGCGGCGGCGCGCAGCCGGGCGTGGTCGGCGGCAAGCTCCTCCGCCCGGATGCGGACGAAGGCGGCGATCGGTCCGTCCAGCAGGGCCGGCAGCTCCTCCCGCGCCCGACCCACGAAGCGGTCGCGGGCGGCGGGCGCGAAGTCGCCGGAGGCGGGGGTGTCCAGCAGCATCCGCGCGGTTTCCCCCGACGCGACGACCTCGCCGTTCCGCAGCGCCACCAATGCCGCCTCCTCCGCCAGCAACAGCCGCTCCCGCCGGGATTGGACGGTCAGCTTGAAGCGGATGCGGAGCAGCGCCAGGCGCGTCACCCGGTCCACCGCCGGGGTCGGCCACGCCCCCACGCGACCGATGCCGAGGCCTGACAGGGTGGTGGGATCGAGGGAGGCTTCGACCAGGGCCTCCGCCAGCGTCGACGTCAGCGGATGCGACCGGCTGATCAGGCCGGCGCCGGCCGGGGCGGGCTCCGCCATCGCCAGACGCAGGCTTCCCGCCAAGCCGCGCTCGGCCAGCCGCTCCCGCAGGGCGGGGTCGAGGGCGTGGACATGCGCCAGCAGGGCGGACCGCCGCTCCTCCAGAGGCACGCCGAACCCGGCCATGGCCCGCTCGATGAAGGTCCGCGCGGCTCGCGGGGATCCGAGAAGGCCGGCCGCCTTCTCCCACTCCGGCGTCACCTCCTGCGGTTTCATGGCATTCTGGGCGAAGCGCGTGCGGGAGCGCTTCTCGTTCTCCGCCACGTCGCGCCAGCGGGTATCGATCAGGCGGGCGCCGTCGTCCAGCCGCAGGTCGAACGCCATCTGCCGCGTGTCGCTCCGGCGCAGCATCATGGAGGCCATGAGGGCTTCGGTCACGGGTCCCCGCTCGTCCGGCAGCGGGACGGTCACGCCGGTCACTTCGCGGATCTCCTTCGCCTTGCGCAGGATCACATCCAGCACCGCCCCGTCGATGGCGCTGTCGGGGGAATACATCATGACCGAGCGGACCACCGGGGCCGGCTGCCCGAAGCGGTCCACCCGGCCTTCGCGCTGCTGGTGGCGGGTCGGGTTCCAGGACAGGTCGTAATGGACGACGGTGTCGAAAAGCTGCTGAAGGTTGATGCCTTCCGACAGGCAGTCGGTCGCGACCAGGATGCGCTGGGCGGGTTTCTCCTCGTCGTCCGGCGCCATGTCCACGACCCTGTCGCGCCGTTCGTCCGGGGTCAGGACACCGGTGACGGCTTCGATCCGGAGCTTTGGAAACGCCGTGCGCAGGCCGTTTCGGACATGTTCGGCGGTCGCGAGATAGCGGCAGAACACGACCGGGTTGGCCCCCGATTTGATCAGCGGCTTCAGGATGCCGATCAGCGAGTCGAGCTTCGGGTCGGGTTCCCCGGCGAGCCGCTGCGCCTCTCCGACGAGGGCCTGGAGCGCCGGGTCGCTTTCCCAAGCGGCACCGGGTTCGAGGTCGACCGCGTCCTCGTCCTCGCCATCCTCGTCATAGATCCGCGGCTCGATGCGGTCGGGCTCCTGCGCCAGGCGGTTGCGCAGCGCGCTGAGCGCCGCCGCCGGGGATGATCCCACGCAGCGCATCAGGGCCAGCGTCCCCCAGAAGGCGAGGCGGCGTTCCCGCTGTCCGGTTCCGGCACGCGAGACCATGCCCAGGCAGTGGTCGAGCGCCGCCTCCTGGAAGCGCAGGTGTGCCGGCGACAGGCGGTAGGGCGCCTCCGTCGTCTCATGCTTCGGGAACGCCCGGTCCTCGCCCCAGTCGCCCGACGTGATGTCGATCCGGCGGCGCTGCACGAAATGGCGGGATAGGCGCTCGCGGTATTTCGCGTCGTCGAAATCGAGCGCCGAGAATTCCGGATCGATCAAGGACAGCAGGCGCGCGAAGGCTTCCTCATCACCCGAATGCGGGGTCGCGGTCAGCATGATCATCCGCCGCTCCGGATTCCTCACGAGGCCGGCGAGAAGCTCGAAGCGCTGCTGCCGGCCCTTGTGCGTCCCGACGCAGGCATGGGCCTCGTCGACGATCACGAAGTCCGGGCAGGCGCGGGCGAACATATCCCGGCGTTTCTCGGCCTTGATGTAGTCGAGGCTGACCACCGTATGGGGATGGGCGTCGAACAGGGTCTGGGCGAGCGGCAAGCCCCTTTCGAGCCGCGCGGCCGTTCCGGACGTCACGGCGGCGGCGTCGATCCCGAAGCGCGTCTTGAGTTCGGTCGTCCATTGTTCGACCAGATGGGGCGGACACAGGACCGAGAAGGCGTCCGCCTCGCCGCGATCCATCAGCTCCCGCAGGATCAGCCCGGCCTCGATGGTCTTGCCGATGCCGACATCGTCGGCGATCAGGAGGCGGGGAACCGGGAGGCGCAGCGCCATCAGGAGCGGGACGAGCTGATAGGTCCGGGGCTCGAAGGCGAGTTGGGCCGCCGACCGGAACGGCCCCGCCCCGCGGCGCAGGGTCAGGCGCAGGGCGTCCGCGAGCAGGGACGCCTTGGATTGGACCGTCGCGGCGGCACCTTCCGGCAGATCGAAGCGGGCCGGGCCGACCGGCGAAATCTCCAGCCGCGGGTCCAGCAGGACGGTGTCGCCCTCGCTTCCGGACAGGGGGCGCAGGGCGAGAAGGCCGGCGCGGGGCGCGGGAAGGGCCACCCACTCGCGGCCGCGCGCCCGCACGAGATCGCCGGGGGCGAAGGACAAGGTCATCGGGGTCATTCCTTGAGCATATCGCCCATCTCGGCGGGAAGCGCCACGTCGGGAGACGCGGGCAGCCGGAAAAGCGTCCAGCCCTTGGCCTCGGCCTCATCCCGCGCCGCCACGGGAATCTCGCCGGCCGCGGCCGCGACGTAGTGGCGGCGCCAGGCGAATGGGAAACTCGTACCGGCCATCGTCACCCCAGTCCGGTCGGGAGCGGCCAAGCCGGCCTCGGCGAAGCTGTCTTCCCAGCGTTTCTCAACGTCGTCCCTTCGAGGGGCGGCGGATAGGACGACCGAACCGCGGGCGAGATCGATGAGGAATTTTTTCACCTCGTCGCTGGCCCGGTCGATCAGCTCGTGGTCCGGCTGGTTGAAGTAGGACAGCAGGCATCTGTAGCAGCCCCGGACGCAGGCGTCCTCCCGGTCCCTGAGCAGGTGCGGGTCGTGGGCGGCGATGGCCTCCTCGACTCCATCGAAGTGCATGAGGTCGAGCGCCGTACGGGCGACCTGGTTCAACATCCCGGCATCCTCGACCAGACGGTTCAGGACACCCGCCCCGCCTTCCGTCGCTTCGTAGGCGAGGATGGTCCGCCGCTTGTCCCGCTGGGGAAGCGGCTCGCCGAGCACCTCGCCCTCTTCGAGTTGGAAGACCACCTCGATCCCGCGCATCAGGGCATGCTGCACCGTCGCGACCGTCTCGGGCCGGAAGGCATCGGGATCGTGGAAGCGGAACAGGAGAGCGTTCTTGCGGTCCCGGACGATCGGCACGATCCGCACCGGCCGGATCGCATCCGGCGGCCGATCGGCTTCGGGGTCTTCGTCGTCGCTCTTGGCCCAATATCCGGTCCGCGGATCGATGTTGAAGCCGAGCACGGTCTTGTCGCGGCGGCGCTTCAGCCCTTTGTTGATCCGGCTGATCTCGGCGCCGTTGGCGTATTGCAATGTGAAGAGAGGAGCGTCCCCGATCCGGAATTCCGCCTCGGTCACCTCCAGGCGGCCGTGCTTCCTGGGCCAGGAGAAGACGGTCTGGATGTCGAACCCCTGGCGGACACGCTCTTCGTCGTTGGCGGTGATGCGCTCCGCCGGCGCCGCCTCGACGTTGTTGATCCGCAGTGTCCGCTCGACCGCCCCTTTCTCGGTGATGGGCTCATCGCAGGCATGGCAGCGCTCGCATTGCTCCGTATGGGCGGCGCCGCAGTTCGGGCAGATCGTGACCTTTTGGGTGGCGAGTTCCTGGCCGTCGGGTGTGCGGGTTTCCGGCGGCAGCTTGGCCTTCACCACCCGGTACGCCCGTCCCTCGTGGTAGATGAGGCTGCGCGGACCGAACTCGGAGATGGCGAGGAAACGGGCGCGTTGCAGGAAGGCGCCGGACCCGCCCTCTCCGGGGATGAAGGCGTAGAGCGGCAGGCGCGGGAAATTGTAGCCCGGCAGGAATCCTTCCGTGGCGAGATAGCGGTAGGAGTAGAAGTCGGACCCGTTGGTCGCCTTTCCCTGTTCGAGAATGCCGATCTGATCCATGGCCTGGGCCTGGGCCGCCTTGATCTTCCGGCGCTCGGCGGCGGCAAGGCCGGCGACCTGCGAGCGCAAGTTCGCCTCGGTCAACTGGGAGCGCGCGGAATCGTAGAGTTCACGCCAGCGCTTGAAGGCGCGGTCGAACTCCTCCGGGGCCAGGGTCGCGACTTCCCGCACGTAGTCGTCCGGGTTGCCCATCCAGATCGGGCGCACGCCCCCGACGGACGCGAGGATCTGGCCGAGGACACGGCTCATCGGCTCGCAAGCCCTGCCGACGAGGCCGGGCGCCCCGATCTCCGCGAGGATTTTCTTCTTGAGCGGGTAGCCGGGCTGTTGCAGGTCGAGGATCTCGGGAATGTCCGGAGACAGGGCGAGCCCGGACTCGGCCAGCCAGATCGCGTGAAGATGGGAGGTGACGAGAGTCTCGTTCGTGACGTCCAGGGCCGGCGGGCGAACCACCCCGGCGACCATGTCGTTTCGACGTTCGAAGAAATACTGATCGTGGGGGGACTGGGCGGCACAGTAGGTCACGATGACCGCCGCCTGCCCGGACCGGCCGGCACGGCCCGCCCGCTGGGCGTAGTTCGCCGGGGTCGGCGGCACGTTACGCAGGTAGACCGCGTTCAGAGCCGATATGTCGACCCCAAGCTCCATGGTGGGAGAGCAGAACAAGGCGGGAAGAAAACGGACCGATTCGCCGCTCGCCTTGATTTCCGCGGCGTGGTTCTTGATGTTCTCCCGGTCGTCATCCTCGTGACGGAAACGCCACTCCCGCCACTCCCGCTGCTTCTGCGAGACCTGGGCGGTATGCTCCCGGCTCTCCAGCCCGAAGAACGCCCCGCCGCCCGTCGCCAGTTGATCCGCGATCCCGGTGTAGAGGTCATGAAAGTACCGGTTGCCCGCTGGCTCGCCCCGGCGGATGGCCTCACCGGGGACGATGCGCACGGCGGACGGTGACAGCCGCCAGCCGCGCATGTCGGTATCGGCTTCAACCAGCGTGACGAGGCCCTCTTCCGTCAGGTAATCGAGTAAATTCGACATGAACTCCATGTAGGAGTCCCGGCCCAGCTTGGTGCCGATGACGCTCTTGCGATTGATGAGGCGGGCGATGCGCGAATTCAGCCCGGCTCGCAGGATGGTCTGCTCCTCGCGAAGTCCGACGACATCCTTTCCCGGAGCCTGCAAGAACAGCGTCGTACGGCTGCGGGGCGACTCCTTGGTGTCAATGGTCCAGGGAGCGCGCAGGAGGCTGCGGGATTTTTGCGCCACCGCGTCGAGGATCGTCAGTTCGAGCGCTTCCGTGCCGACGGCGAGGCCCTCGAGCATCGACTCGAGCAGTAGACGCAGAACCTTTTTCCGGCCTTCGGTGTCCATGGCCCCCAGTTCGGGCAGCATGGCCATGAAGCGTTCCCGATTTCCGGCGATCTCGTCGAGGCCGACGAAATCGACCTCGATCAGCTTCAGGACCGACAGGCTTGGGTTGGTGAACCGCCAACCGCGGCGAAGGTCGGTCCAGACCCGGTGCGCGAGCACCTTGGCGAGCGCCCGTTCGGCATCACTTCGGATGACAGCACCCGCATCGGGCTCGAACATCCAATGGACACGGGCCGCCTGATTGGCGGCCGTGAAGCCGAGGGCACGCGCCACGCGCAATCCGAATTCGTCCTCGCTCAGGCCATCGGTCCCGGCGTTGGTGACAGCGCGCAGGATGCCGCCGCGGAGCAAGCTCACGAACAGGAAATCGTTGAAATGCCCGGCTTGCAAAGCGGCATCCTGCCGGTTGTCGGTGAATCCCAGGAGCTTGCGCTTGTCCTCGGGGACACCACTGCCAGGCTGGTTCAGCCATTCGAGCGCGCTTGAGACGAGCAGCGTCGTCGCCGAACTCCGCCCTTCCGCCGAGAGACCCGCCAGCTTGCTGCGCTCACGCGTGGCGCTGTGCGGCTCATCCTGACAGCAGGCGCAGAACCCGAATTTGCCGGGAATGAACCAGAAGGAGCGGCCCCGCGGATCGAAACGGCCCGTTTCGGCGACCGTCACGGTGACCGGCACGCGCCGTGTCCGGTTCTTCCGCAGCTTGGGGATGCCATTGCGCTCCTCGATCCATCCCTCGGGGTAGGTTTCGAGGCTGCCGTCGAAGCAATAGCTGGGATCGCCATCCGCTGTCGGCGTCAGGTACCCGGCCACCTCGACCTGATCCTCGGCCTCGATCGGCGTGTCGTCGATGTCACGGGCCAGGAAAACGGTTCCGCCATCCCGCTCGGCCTTCGTGACGACGTGATATTCATGTCCGCATTGTCGGCAGAAGCGCGTCGGATAAAGGCGCACGCCGGGGTCGGAAGGGTCCTCGATCTGCCCCTCGAGGAGTACGGTACGCGGTTTTGGCTTCAGGGTGGTGTAGATCTCCCCGGCCCCGGAGATGAATCGGTGGAGCTTGAAGGCCAGGAAGGCGTGATCACCCTTGTCGCCCCGGTCCTTCGCCGGCAGGCTGACGCGCGTGAGGAAGACCTGAAGCGCGTTCCGGCAGAGTTCCGGCCCCAGGCCGGTGGCTTGGGCAAGCTGTCCAATGGCTTCGCCGAACGGAACCGGCTTCCGGCGCTCCAGGCGAAGGCCGTCCTTCAGACCGAGCGCCAGCTCGGCCCAGATCGCGAGAGGATGGCTGAACAGGTCGGCGTCGGGCAAGTGGGCTGGAATGCCTTTGGTGATCGCGCCGCCCAGGGCCGGTAAGACGTCCTGAAGGGACAATCGATCGTCGGTCGCCCGCCGCAGGGATTCGTCGATCACCGCATCGGGGCCGATCGGTGTGCCGAACAGGCGCGAAGCCACTTCCGACACGGTCACCGCCCGTTTCTCGTCGCTTCCTTCGCTTGCCATCGTCGCGGACGTGCCGATGCAGATCGGCGCCTTGCCGGGTGCGCAGCGATCCCGGAGCCGACGGACTAGGATGGCGACGTCGGCCCCCTGACGCCCCCGGTAGGTATGGAGTTCATCGAGCACGATGAATTCCAGGCCCTTGGCATTTTCCACGACTTGTGAATCGACTTTGTCTTGCCGGGTGAGCAAGAGTTCCGCCATCATGAAATTGGTCAGCAGGATGTCGGGCGGATTGGCCGCGATCCGCTGCCGCTCTTCCTGCGATTCCTGGCCCGTGTAGCGCTTGACCGACGGCTTGAGGTTTTGCGGCAGGCCGGACTGCCCGATGAACCTTTCGATCTCCTTGATCTGACTGTTGGCCAGGGCGTTCATCGGATAGACGATGACGGCCCGCGTCCGAGGAGCCTGTCCGGCTTTCCGCGCCCGGATGATGGCATCGACGATCGGAACGAAGAAGCAAAGGGACTTGCCCGATCCCGTCCCCGTGGTCACCACGAAACTCTGGCCGGCTCGAGCTTTGGCGATAGCCTGCCTTTGGTGTGCGTGGAAGCGGATCGGCGCTGAGTCTTTTCGGAAGACCTCGGCCGTCTCTGGGGCCAGATCGCCAGATCGCACCAAATCCTCGGTGGTAAGGCTTGCTTCATAGCTCGGGTTTAGAGACAGGAGCGCATCCGGCCAGAACCGACCACCAGCATATTGATCATCGACAGAGTCGCGTAAATCTTGCGACCTTATGGTGCTGAAAGATCGTGAAAAGTGAGCGTAACTTTCAATGATCTTGCGATCAAAATCAAAAGCTCTCATCTGAACCCCTTTTCGATTTGGAGAAATCTTCCTTCACCATCAATCTAAAATAGTTTTTCTGCTATAATGTTGTTCCCTCAGATATTAATAATATTATCGGTGCTATAAAGGGGAGGCCTAGTTTGACTTTCACTGGTTTTTTCCTAAGGCGTCTTGTTTTTTCCGTAAATTGCTTAGAGTGGTTAGTGTGGCGTTGTCGCGAATAACCTCAGATCGGCGAGGTTCCATAACGCTAGAGGTTTCATGGCCTTAATTCAAGTTGGACGAGCAGCCCAGTTCGAAACCAAGCTCGCCCATCTCCTACTGTGCACTGAGCCGTTCGGCGGCCCAATCATCCAAGTTGAGCATCACGTTGCGCTACTGTCGCATTAAGTAGATCCACAAATTGGCTGGATCGCACGGGTCTGTGTGGATGGCACTGACAGCCGGCGCCATCATCACTCCCGAGGATCACACGCATTTGGCGACGGTGATCGGGGAGACCGCACCAGCCCGCTCAAAAACGTCCAATGGGCCCGGGTCGTTCTTCTATCGTCAGATATCAATAAAACGACACAGACGTCCCGCAGGATGTTGCATCGACCGCGCCGGGCAGGTTGAATGGTGCGAACGGGACCTCAAAAAAGGTGATCAGTGGACTACGCGTCTCTCAAGCAAAAGTTGCAAGCCTTCGAGCGGCAGCTCGACGCGACGCTTGCTGCGTTGCCAAGCCGGCAGTGGGCAAGCTCGAGCGCGCTACGGATTGCATCCGAACTCTATGAGATTGGGGCGTTTAAAAACAGCGGCACCGACCGTGCCGAATATCTCGATTACGGCTATGCCATTCTCGCCAGCCACTTCGTCGCCGGGGAGGTAGGCTATCAAGCGGATATATCCCGCGAGGCGGATCTTCGACAGCTTATTGCAGATCTCAGCTTCGCGTCGCACTATTACATGATTCGTGAGTATCTCTATTACTCGTATAACGTGCCAGAATCGATGTCCTGGTCCTTCGGAGAGGGGCGAGTCGAGATAAGATTCTCGGATAAGTCGATCCCGCGTCAATTCTTTACGGTGTACAACGATCAGATGCTGGGCTCACAGTCCCATTTCCGCAACTTCAATCATTCCGCCGAGATCATACGGTTGCTCGAGAATGAGCCGGAAGGCGTGGTCACTCCTAACTTCGAGACAGCCGATCCGCTCATGCGGGCCGAGGCCGACCTCAAGCTCGCCGCTTACTTCTCGTTGATCGCACCCGACAGCCAGATCGATCTGGGCGGCTATAGCTACGCGCAGTTCCTGAACGTCTACCGTATGCTCCTCACCAAGGCACTCTATCATCGTTATTTGGCCCGCGCGCAGGATGCGGTCGGCGCGATCTACATGCCCGAAGGACAGTTGCTCGATGGGATCGCAGGCGAACTAGGGATCTCTCTCGATATCGGACGGCGCATTCTGAAGGATCTGGTGTTCGACCTTGACGCTGCCGCCAACAGGGTGGACGCGACCTATTTCTCGCTGATGCGCGAGGGGGAACCGGGCGGCCGGATCGTAATGCGTCCGCACCATTTCGCGACCGCCGAGGGGCTGGTGAACATGCTCCGCGTGATCGCGCAGCGGCGACCGCAGACCTTTCTCGACCGGGTTAGCAACGAGATCGGCCGTGCTTTTGTCCAACGCGTCAAGGCGGCTTGGGAAGCGGAGGGATTCACATGCCTGAGCGAGGTATCGCTGCGCGACTTCGACCCTAAGCTTCCCGACATCGACTTGCTCGTCATCTCCTGCGAACCGACGCTTGGCTATATCATCCATGTTTGCGAGCTCAAATGCCCGGTGCCGCCGCGCTGGGCGAAAGACCAGCTCAAGGTTCTTAACAAAGATAGCGTTTCCAAGGCGTTTCGGCAGGTCGAGGTGCTGCAGCGCTTTCTACGCACCGAGGCGGGCGTACAGTTTCTGGCACGCGTGCTGCCCAAGGAGGGCCATCCGCATTTCAGGGACTTTGTCGTAGCGCTCAACCATCTGATCATTACGTCCGATAATGCCGGCATGTTCTTCGGTGCCGAAACCACCAGAGCGATCAACTTCCGGACGCTCGAGCGGCTGCTCAGCCGATCGGATGGCGACATGGCGCTGATCCAGCATATCTTGAGCACGTATGACGAGCATGCGGACGAGGCGCTCGTCACAACGATGGTCGAGTTCCAGCTCGGGTCGCTCACGGTCGCCTATGAGGGTGTGACCGCAAGCCCGTTGCTCGAATTTCCGCAAGGCAGCTGGCGAAGCTCGCCCGATCGGCAGGCGATGGTCGACGCATTCATCGCCGACGGCGCTCACCCGTTCGACGTATTAGAGCTTCACCCGCCGGACGTGGTTGTGAACGATCACTCGATTAGGGTTACGGCCGATGAGGAAGTGCCTAAGAAATGAGGGCCACGATGATCACGCGGCTCTATCTTGGTGGTGCCTGGCAATGGTCAGATTGATGAACGGCGGCGCTTAGGGCCCGGATTCATAACCAGTAGCTGACGATGGCGGTGATGTGGACGGTGCCTAGGAAGCTGACGGCAAGCCGGTCATAGCGGGTGGCGATGCGCCGGAAGTCCTTCAGCCGGTGGACGTAGGCCCTTCCGCAAACTCGGTGCAGCAGGTCAGCTGAACAGACGGATTTGTCCGCGCCAGCATCACGCTGCCTCGAGAACGCGATGACGCAGCAGGTCAAATCCGGCACGCCCGCACATCGAGTGTAAGTGCCGGGTGAATAGTGGTTCTTCCGATGCGCCTTGCAGAATGGCAAGAACGGGAATGCCGCTGTCCTGCACCTGGATGGCGAGCACAACGTCTGTTGGCTTTGGCTCGGGCATGCGAAGCCAGCGCGGTGGTGATGTACTGATCGAGGCTCATGCTGGTGGCTTCTGCTTGGGCGGCTGCCTCCTTGAGATCTTCGGGAATGCGAAACCGAAAGCTGCTAATGCTCGAGCCCCTTTGGAAGCGCCCTTCAGGTGTCCGGAGGGTTTCTGCCGAACGCCGCTGTACCTGCCGCCGTATCGTTTAGTTTTCATGCTGGCGATCAGGTCGTCCGCGCCATCAATCAGATGCCATTAACCAGATATTCTGACGGTTCGCATTTTACCGTGACAATTTAGCAGCTTTCGCCACATATGTGTCGTTCTGTTCGCAACGTCTGTGTCAGGGCAAACCGCAATACCTTGGTTTACGGTCACTCCGATTCGCAGGTTATGCGTCACACGACACGCGACAACAGCGGGCATGGGGCGCGGACTCTCCGGAGAGTCCGCGCCCCATGCATTTTGATCACGCGCCCACCAATGTCCCGCGGCGCGAAACAGCTCTTTCAAGCCACCCCCCGGCTACCCATCCACTGCCCGCACCCCATGTAACCCCGGATGACCGCAACCCAACAACCACATTGGAGCGACATGGCCATGGCAAAGCGCGAACTCGGCGGCACGGGTCTCGAGATCGAACCGCTCGTCTTCGGCGGCAACGTGTTCGGCTGGACGGTCGATCGGGCGACCAGCTTCGATCTGCTCGACGGCTTCGTCGATGCCGGCTTCAACGCGATCGACACGGCGGATGTCTATTCGGCCTGGGCCGAGGGCAACACGGGCGGCGAGTCGGAGACGATCATCGGCGAGTGGCTGAAGGCGAACCCGGCCAAGCGCGACAAGGTGCTGCTGCTGACCAAGGTCGGCTCCGAGATGGGCGAGGGCAGGAAGGGACTGTCCGAGCGCTGGATCGTCCAGGCGGTCGAGGATTCGCTGCGCCGGCTGCGGACCGACCGCATCGACCTCTACCAATCCCACTGGCCCGACCCGGAAACCCCGTACGAGGAAACGCTGGGCGCCTATGACAAGCTGCTGAAGGCCGGCAAGATCCGCGCGATCGGAGCCTCCAACCTGGACGCGGCGCAGCTCGGCGAGTCCCTGAAGGTCGCCGCCGACAAGAGCCTGCCGCGCTATGAGACGCTCCAGCCGGAATACAATCTCTACGATCGGGGCAAGTTCGACGGCGAGCTGCGCGACCTCGTGCTGCGCGAGGGTATCGGCGTCATCACCTATTACAGCCTCGCCTCCGGCTTCCTGTCAGGCAAGTACCGCTCCCAGGAGGACCTGTCCAAGAGCCAGCGCGGCGGCGGCATCGCCAAATACCTGAACGAGCGCGGCCACCGCATCCTCGGGGCGCTCGATACGGTGGCGGCCCGCCAGGACGCCAAGCCGGCCGAGGTGGCGCTCGCCTGGGTCATCGCCCGCGAGGGCGTGACGGCGCCGATCGCCAGCGCCACCAGCCGCCATCAACTCGACAGCCTCGTCAAGGCCGCCCGCCTGACGCTGACCGCCGAGGACATCAAGTCCCTGGACGACGCCAGCGCCAGCGCCAGCACCTGACCGGCCGGCCTTTGATCGTCCGGTCTTCATCGCCCGGCCTTGGGGCGTAATACCGCACCCCGGAACGGGAAGGTTGGTTTGCCGCTTCGACCCGGCGCGCGTAAGGTGCGCCGCATCAACGAGACCTCCGTCCCGCCGGCCGGTTGTCGGCGGTGGCCGGATGGCCCATCACGATCCGGGACCGGCCATGACCGTTCGAAATCTCGACTTCCTGCTGAAGCCCAACTCGATCGCGCTGATCGGTGCCAGCCGCCGCCCGAAATCCATGGGCGCCGTCGTGGCGCGCAACCTGTTCAACGCCGGGTTCGGCGGTCCGATCATGCCGGTCAGCGCGGACGAGCGATCGATCGAGGGCGCGCTGTGCTACCCGTCGGTCGAGTCGTTGCCGATCGCCCCGGACCTGGCGGTGATCTGCACGCCGCCCGATACCGTGCCCGACCTGATCAATCGCCTGGGCGAGCGCGGCACCAAGGCGGCCATCGTCATCTCCGCCGGCTTCGGCGAGTTGGGGGCGGAGGGCAAGGCGCTCCAGCAGCGCGCGCTGGACGCCGCCCGGCCCCACCTGATGCGGATCGCGGGCCCCAACTGCCTGGGAGTCATGGTGCCCGGCCGCGGCCTCAACGCCAGCTTCGCCCATGTCAATCCGCTCAAGGGCGATATCGCGCTGATCGCGCAGTCCGGCGCCGTCGTCACCTCGATCGTCGATTGGGCGACCAGCCGCCGTGTCGGCTTCAGCCATCTGGTGGCGCTGGGCGGCATGGCCGACGTGGATTTCGGCGATCTGCTCGACTACATGGCGGCCGACCAGCACACCCGCGCGATCTGCCTCTATGTCGAGGCGATCACCGAGGCGCGCAAGTTCATGTCGGCGGCCCGCGCCGCGGCCCGCCAGAAGCCGATCATCGTGATCCGCTCCGGCCGCACCGACGAGGCCGCCAGGGCGGCCAGTTCCCACACCGGGGCGCTCGCCGGCCATGACGACGTCTACGACGCCGCCTTCCGACGCGCCGGCATGCTGCGGGTCGGCGAGCTGGACGAGCTGTTCGACGCGGTCGAGACGCTCGCCATGGGCGTTCAGATCACCGGCGACCGGCTGGCGATCGTGACCAATGGCGGCGGAATCGGCGTGATGGCGACCGACACGCTGATCGACGAGGGCGGCCGGCTCGCCAGCCTCGACGAGACGGTGATGGCGAAGCTCGACGCCATCCTGCCGCCGACCTGGAGCCGGGGCAACCCGATCGACATCATCGGCGACGCGCCGGGCAAGCGCTATGCCGACACCGTCGGCGCGCTGATCGGCGACCACAACCACGACGCCGTGCTGGTGATCAACTGCCCGACCGCCGTGTCGGAGGGCACCGAGACGGCGCAGGCGCTGGTGGATTCGCTGAAGGGCCGCAAGCATCCGGTGCTGACCAGTTGGCTCGGCGAGGACAGCGCCCGCGACGCCCGTCACCTGTTCGCCGCCAACCGCATCCCGACCTACGAGACGCCGAACAAGGCGGTCCGCGCCTTCATGCATCTGGTCCGCTACCGCAAGAACCAGGAAATGCTGATGGAGACCCCGGCCAGCACGCCGGAACAGTTCCAGGTCGACGAGGCCGCCGCCCGCGCCGTGATCGAGGCGGCGATGGCGGAGGGCCGCGGCTGGCTCAGCGAGTTCGAGGGCCAGCAGATCCTGCGGGCCTACGGCATTCCCGTGGTCGAGACGCTGAAGGCGCTGACGCCGGACGAGGCGGCGGAGGCCGCGCGCAGGATCGGCAAGCCGGTGGCGCTCAAGATCCTGTCGGTCGACATCATCCACAAATCCGACATCGGCGGCGTCCACCTGCACATCAAGACGCCGGAGGAGGTGCGCGCCCGCGCCGTCGCCATGCTGGAGCGGGTCAAGCGGCTGCGGCCGGACGCCCAGATCGAGGGCTTCACCGTCCAGGCCATGGCGAGCAAGCCGGGAGCCCACGAACTGATCCTGGGCGTCGCCGACGATCCCTTGTTCGGGCCGGTGCTGCTGTTCGGCCAAGGCGGCACCTCGGTCGAGGTGGTGCAGGACAAGGCGCTGGGCCTGCCGCCGCTCAACACCAACCTGGCGCGCGAGATGATGGCCCGCACCCGCGTCTGGAAGCTGCTCCAGGGCTATCGCGACCGGCCGGCCGCCGCCATCGACCAGATCGCCCTGACGCTGATCAAGATCAGCCAGCTGATCACCGACATCGCCGAGATCGTCGAACTGGACATCAATCCCCTGCTGGCCGACGACGCTGGCGTGCTGGCGCTCGACGTCCGCGTCAAGGTGGCGGTTCCGACACTCACGCCGGGCACGCGCCGCCTCGCGATCCGGCCCTATCCCAAGAAGCTGGAGAAGCGGGTCAAGCTGAACGACGGCCGCGGGTTCCTGCTGCGTCCGATCCGACCCGAGGACGAACCGCACGTCCAGCGCATGTTCGAGCGCATGACGCCCGAGGACATCCGCCTGCGCTTCTTCGCGCCGATGAAGCGGCTGTCGCACCAGATGGCGGCCAAGCTGACCCAGATCGACTATGACCGCGAGATGGCGCTGGTCGCGGTGGCCGAGACGTCGGATGGGCACGAGGAGCTTTACGGCATCGTCCGCATCGCCGCCGATCCCGACAACCAGAAGGCCGAATACGCGGTGATGGTCCGCAGCGACCTGAAGGGTAAGGGGCTGGGCTATGTCCTGATGACCCAGATCATCGACTACGCCCGCTCGCGCGGACTCAAGCAGGTGTTCGGCGAGGTGCTGCGCGAGAACACCACCATGCTGGCGATGTGCAGCGAACTTGGCTTCTCCCGCCGCGAAAACCGCGACGAGCCGGGCGTCGTCGAGGTCACGATCGGGCTGACCGACAAGCCGCCCGCCACCTGAGGGGCGGGCCTGAGGCACATAAGGGACGGGCTGGGATACCAGCCGGACCGGGAACATTCCCCGCGCGGGCGATGTTTGGCCCCAGCCAACCAGCCGCGTGGGGGAGTTCAACCTGAGTTCGACCGAACCGACATTCGACATCGATGAGCACGAGGCCGGCCAGCGCCGCCTGCTCCGGCGCAACCGGAGCTTGGCGACGGGCTTGCTGCTGTTCGCGGCCAGCCTGTTCGTGGCGTTGCGCTTCGTGCCCGACCCGGGCTTCTGGATCCTGCTTCTCCGCGCCGCGTCGGAGGCGGCGATCGTGGGGGCGCTGGCCGACTGGTTCGCGGTGACCGCGCTGTTCCGCAGGCCCCTGGGTCTGCCGATCCCGCACACCGCCATCATCCCGTCCAACAAGGACCGCATCGGCGACGGCCTGGGCGGCTTCGTCGAGCGTAACTTCCTGGAGCCATCGCTGGTCGTGGCCAAGCTCCGCTCGGTCGATCCCGCGGCGCGGCTGGTGCGCTGGCTGAACGCGCCGGGCATGGCCGAGGCGCTGGCGGCGCGGTTGGCGGCCTCGCTGCCAAGCCTGATCCACTCGATCGAGGACCGCGAGCTGCGCGTGTTCTTCGGCCGGGCGCTGGGCGAGCAGTTGCGGGGAACCGAGGTGGCGCCGCTGATCGGCAAGGTGTTGGGCGTGCTGGTCGCCAGCGGCCAACACCAGCCGCTGCTGGAGCGGGCCGTCGGCTGGGCGATCGACTTGGTCGAGCGCAACCAGGGCCGGCTGGAGACCATGGTCGGCCAGCGCAGCGGCTGGTGGATCCCCAAGGCGATCGACCGGCGGGTCGCCCGGCAGCTCAGCCAAGGCGCGCACGACTATCTTAGCGAATTGCTCGATCCGGCGTCACCCCTGCGCATCCGGATGGAACTGGCGGTCGAGGATCTGGCCCGCGACCTTCAGGAGGACGCCGATACCCGCGCCCAGGTGGAGGACGCCAAGTCCAGGCTGCTCGACCGTCCGGAGATCCAGGCTTGGCTCGGTGGCCTGTGGGACGAGGTCCGCCGGATCACCCTGGACGACCTGGAGCGGCCCGACGGCAGGACGCGGGAGGCGGTGACGACGGCGCTGCGCTCGCTGGGCGCCGCCCTGGAGGCGGATCCCGCCATGCGCGCGCGGCTCAACGCCTCGGTCGAACGGCTGGCGCTGGATCTGATAACGCCATGGCGGCGCGGCATCGGCCGGTTCATCGCGGAGGTCGTCCACGGCTGGGACGCGGGCACCGTGTCGGACCGGATCGAGATGGCGGTCGGCAGCGACCTTCAATATGTCCGTATCTCCGGCACCATCGTCGCGGCGCTGGTCGGCTCCGTCCTGTTCCTGGTGACCCGGCTGATCGAGTGACCGCCTGTGCTTATGGGCAGGCGCCCCTTTCGAGAGGGTAGCGGACCCGCCCGCCCGCTGTAGGCTTGGGACAAGGCAAAGCTGATGCGGGAGGCGAGGATGGATGGGCTGCGGACGGTGCGGGGACTGGCTTTGGCGCTCGCGGTGTGGTTCCTGCCGGGTGCCGTCGCGGCGCAGACCAGCGCCGAGGTCCGGGCGGACGCCGCCGTGCGGGATCGGGTCAATGGCGGCACGGTCGGCGTGATCTCCGGTGGGGTCGATGGCACCTATGTGCGGATCGCCAGCGATCTGGCCGCCGTGTTGGACAACCGCGAGCAATTGCGGGTGCTTCCCATCCTGGGCAAGGGGTCCTTGCGGAACCTGACCGACATCCTCTATCTGCGCGGCGTGGATGTCGGCATCGTGCAATCGGACGTGCTGGCCTATGCCCAGCGAGAGAAGCTGTTCCCGACGATCGACAAGCGGGTCCGCTATATCGCCAAGCTCTATAACGAGGAGTTCCATCTGCTGGCCGGCCGCGACATCGGCGGCGTCAAGGATCTGGCCGGCCGCAAGGTCAACTTCGACGTGGCGGGCAGCGGGACGGAGATGACGGCCTCCCTGCTGTTCGACCGATTGGGCGTGGCGGTGGAACGGACCTCGTTCGATCAGGCGCTGGCGCTGGAGAAACTGAAATCCGGCGAGATCGCGGCCCTGGCCTATGTCGCCGGCAAGCCGGCCCGGCTGTTCCGCGACGCTGGTAACGCCGGAGGGGATGGCGCGGGGGGCGCTGGAGGGCTCCACTTCCTCCCGATCCCGGCCGAGGCCGATCTGCTGGACACCTACCTGCCATCGCAACTGGGGCACGACGACTATCCGGGCCTGATTCCGGACGGCCAGTCGGTTGGTACGGTGGCGGTCGGCGCGGTCATGGCGGTCTACAATTGGGAAGAGGACAACGACCGCCACCGCAAGGTCGCGGCCTTCACCCGCGCCCTGTTCGACAACTTCGAGGAGTTCCGCAAGCCGCCGCGCCACGCCAAATGGCGCGAGGTCAATCTGGCCGCCCAAGTGCCGGGCTGGACCCGGTTCGGCGCGGCGGAGCGGTGGCTCGACACCCACAAGACCGACTGATCAGCGCTGGCCCAGCGCCTCCAGCAGTCCCGCCGCGGAGGGTTCGCCCAAGGCGGCGGCCTTGCGGTACCAGGTGGCGGCGCGGTCGGGATCGCCCGTCACCCCACGAGCGCCGACCGACCGGAGATAGCCGGGATCGAGGGTCCGGCCCAACGCCAGCGCTCCCCGGGCGCTGCCCTGCGCCGCGGCTGATTCGAACAGCAGGCGCGCGGAGGCGATGTCGCCGATCGCCAGGAACCGGTCGCCGCGGTCCAGCAGCAGCCCCTCCGCGATCGTCGGCACCGGCGCCTCCACGGGAGCCGGCGGCGGCGCCGGAGGAGGGGGCTCGGGTGGCGGTGGCGGCGGTTCGAGTGCCGCGGCGGGAGCCGGCGCGGGCTCGGGGAGCGGGGTGACGGTTGGGCTGGTGCCTGGATCGGTGGTGGGGGTGGGAATTGTCTCCGGCTCCGGTGTCGGCGTGGGCGTGGGTTCCGCCACCGCTTCGGGCGGGGGATCTGGGCTCGGTTCCACAGCCGTCTCGGGCGCCGCTTCAGGCATCGGTTCCGGTTCGGCCACCGACTCCGGGGGAGCCGGCTCGGGTGGGAGAGCTTCCAGCGGCGACGGCTCCGGTAGGGCGGGTTCCGCCAGTTCGGGTTCCACCAGTTCGGGTTCCGCCGGTTCAGGTTCCGCAAGTTCAGGCACCGCCGGTTCCGGCTCGCGGGCCTGGAACTCGGGAGCCGGAGGTTCCGCCATGTCAGTCTCGGGAGGCTCGACCGCTGACGGACCAAGTTCCGGGACTATGGCATCCGGTGTCGCGACATCCGGGGCCGCGACATCTGGAACAAGGGCATCGGGTCTCGCGATCTCGGGGGTGGCGGAATTCGCCGCTGGTTCAGGCTCCAGCGGCGCCGCCTCGGGTGGGGGCGGTGCTTCGGGTGCGTCGTCCTCGATCACGAGGGTTCGCGTGGCGCCGCCGGGCTCGGGCGACTCGGCCGCGATTGTCACCGGTTCCGGAGCAGGTTCGGGCGGTGCCACGATCGCGCTGGCCATGATGGTGCCAGTCTTGTCGGCGACATGAAGCACCGGTGCGTCATGTCGCGGTTCCAAGGTCATGAACGCCGTCGCCGCGACGGCCAAGGCGATACCGCCGACGCCAGCCCAGGACAGCGCGTGACGCCGGGCCGAGATGCCGGGTTGGGCGGGAAGCGGCCAGTCGGGCAAAGCGAATTCGTCATCGGGATCACCCACCAGCCGATCACGAACCGGCCGATCACCAACCGGCCGATCACCAACCGGTTGATCAAGCACCAGCCGACCACCATCCAGCGGCTCGGCGCGCTTCGCCGTGGCGGGCCGCTCCTCCAGATCGCTCAGGATCTCGATCATCGAACGCTTCCGACCCCCGGTGATCATCGGCGGCCGCGCCACCGGATCGGGACGGACCGGCTGGAACATGGGGTAGGAAGTCGTAAGATCCGCTCCGGCATCGCGGTGGCGCCGAGCGGGGGGACGGGCGTGGGCCGGCCCGGCCAGCGTCTCGTAGGTCGTGATGGCTTGGCGCACCGATCCCGGCGCCGAACGGATCAGTGCGGCCAGTCCCTTGGTCTGTCCGACCAGCAGGAGGGAGATCGGGCCGCGCTGGGTCAGCAGCACCAATCTTTCCAGCGAAACGCCATCGATCTCCCGCCCTCGTCCCGGAGAGCCGTCCACGACCAGCAGGGCCCTGGTCACGCCACGCCGCGCGTATTTTTGGCTGAAGCCCTCCACCGCCTTCTCCAGCTCCCGCGCCGGCACGCCGGCCACCGCCATGGCTCCGAGATCGGTGAGCGCCCTGGCCGCCGCCGTCGTGGGTGGCATCCCGCCATCGGGCAGGGCGGCGCAGACGATCGCCTGGGTCTTCAGCCGCTCCGCCAGAATGGGAATGAGGGGGCTGGGGCTGGTATCGGCTGGTCCCGCCAGCAGCGCCACCGCTCTGGGTGACGAGAGGACGGTCGCGAGTCGATCGAGGATTTCCGCCGCGCTGGCGCCGGGCCTTGGGGGAGTGACCGAACCAGACCCATGATCGCCGCGGCTGTCCGAAAACCGATTCTCAGAGGAGGTGTGTGCTGAAACCATGATCCCGTCCCCGTGCCGGGGTTCCTTGGACGGGGGCGACTCCCGTCATGGCTCTCCACCGTGGAGAACCCTTGCGATCAGGGTATCAGAAGGAGTTTGGAATCACGGAGTGCGCAGCGGTCCATGGACCTGCGGTATACCGCTTTCGGACCTATATGGTCAGCGGCCATCTTCCCTGATCGGGAAGGCTATCCAAGGTATTCGAAGGGAAAATGGCGCGAGTGACGGGACTTGAACCCGCGGCCTCCGGCGTGACAGGCCGGCGCTCTAACCAACTGAGCTACACCCGCGTCGTGGGGCCGCGTAAGTACGACGTGGCGGCGGTGTTGTCCAGCGTGAATTTTCATTTTTTCCGCCATGCTCGATTTTTCGGTGAGGCGGACCGCTTGACAGTTCAATGACAAAGGCACATCATCAAGATGTAGCAAGAACGAGGAGGTCGTCAGATCAGGACAAACTTCTCCGAGGTCGGTTCTCCGACCGGTATCCAGCAAAAAGGCCAATGGCCGATTGATTGGAGGGTGAGTAAAATCCATGAGTCCACCGGCGATTACATGCACCTGCCATTAAGTTGGCATCCCACATGCTACCAAAATTGATCCGGTGCCTTACCGGACTGCGGTAAAGTCTTAACCGCTAACGAACCCCCGCTGCCACCGAGCACGCGGGGGTTCTTCGCTTTCAGGATCACGTTTCGGCTTTTCCCGTGTCTGGCCGCTCGAGGATAGGCTCATCGGGACTGGGCGCCAGCGGCCGGAATTTCGACGGGTCTTCACCGGGTTTCTTGACGTTCAGCAGGTCATCGGCGATTTCCAGCACACCATCGGGACCGGCGACCTCATCGGCGCGGCTCCAGCCGGGTTCGAGATACGTCTCCGCGAGCCGGTCGATCCCGCCCGGCTCGTATCGTTCGAGGATGGCGCGGACGCGGCCACCTTCCGCGACCGTCGCGTGGACCAACACGACGGAACCGCCACGCCGCAGACCGTCGGCGGCACGCTGGGCGGTCGCGGGCGAAATGCCCGTCTCCCGCGGCAAGTCGCCGATGTCCCGCTCGGACGACAGGACCTTGACCCGATCCGCGCCGAACCCCGCGTCGTCCAGATCCCGCCGTACGCGCTGGGCGGTTTCGGGATTGCCGTACTCTGCGACCAGATGCGCCTCTTCCATGGGATCGGCTCCTTTGGACTGTCGATGGGGATGTCCCGGGAATCAACCGGCTTCCGGAGCCTCGGTTCCAGTCCAGCGATATCGGGGGCGGCACTGGCCCAATTCGTCAATCTTGTGACAACAGGCCGCATGACCCGGGGCATGGTTTGAACAGCCCGGCATCGGCGCTTCGTGTAGCTTGCCGGAAAGCTCTCGACGCTTGGCGGGGGCGGCCCCGCCCTCAAGTACCCGCCCTCAAGTAACGGAGATCCGGAAATGGACGTCTATCTGAAGCCCCTCGCCGCCGGCGTGCTAGCATTGGTCGGTCTGCTGGTCATCATCGCCCTGTTCGTGACGCACCCCGTTTGGCTGGTGCCCACCGCCGTGACCATGGCGGCGGCCAACATGATCCTGCTGCTGATCGTGGCGAAATGACGGGGTCCCGTCACGGCGGTTCAGGTCCACCTGTTCCCCCAAGGCCAATCACCCTGGGGAACACGAGGATCTGAACCGCCGTGGCGGCCATGGCCGCCTTCAGACCGCTTGAAGCAGGGATTCCGCCGCGGTGTCGGAATTCCGGCAGTGGACCATCGTGAACATGCCGAACGGCGGCAGCTTGGCGATGGTCACGATCTCGATCCCCGCGTTGGACAGCAGCGGCGACATCGGCATGTCGGCGTGCCAGCCCAGCAGTTCCGCGAAGTTGGCGATCATACGCTCGAACTTCAGCCGCAAACCCGCCTTCTCGGCGGAGAAGTGGTTGACGATGTAGATGTCGCCGCCGGGCTTGCAGACGCGCTTCAGCTCGTTCATCACGGCCTGCGGGTCCTCCACCACGGTCATCACATACATCGCGACGACGACGTCGAAGCTTTGGTCTTCGAACGTCATCTTCTGGGCGTCCATCTCGACCAGGGACTCGACGTTGCGGATGCCCTTCTTGGCGACCCGCTCCCGCGCGAGGTTCAACATCTCCTCGGACGCGTCGATGCCGACGATGGTGTGGTCGGGATTGTAGTCCGGCA
This sequence comes from Skermanella stibiiresistens SB22, assembly GCF_000576635.1. GTDB lineage: Bacteria > Pseudomonadota > Alphaproteobacteria > Azospirillales > Azospirillaceae > Skermanella > Skermanella stibiiresistens. Next base: position 2,767 of record NZ_AVFL01000028.1, on the reverse strand, counting down.
GCGAGAGACCGGTGCCGACGCCGACCTCGAGGATGCGGAGACCCTTGCGCCCGTTGATCCGGTCAAGTGTCTGCTGGCGTCCCGCCTCGAAGCTCTTGCCAAAGACAAGGTCGTAGACGCCGGCATAACGGCGATAGGCAGCGCGTACGGTATCGATGTGCATGTTCTTGTTCTGTCGTTGAGAAAACAGACGGGTTTTTCCGGCTCATTCTCCCGCAGGCGGAAATGTGCGAGCCGCAGGTGTAACATCGGCCAGCACGTACCTTTCCGCAATGGCAAAAAACGACGCGATGATATTGCGGTTATATTGAACGACCAGTGAAAAATGACCTTCGCCTTCTTTGACGCACATCCTGGCGTGGGGAATTAGCCGCGCGTACACTTCCGCGGCGGCGACCGGCACTTCGCTATCGGCGGTTCCATGCCAGATGATGGTCGGCGCGTGGATGTCCTCGACCGCGAAATCCCACGGCCGCGCGTAGTTTCGGGCATCGTCCAGGGCGCCTTGTGGACCGTTCCGCAGCGCCTCGCGGAAACTGTCCAGCACGTGGATGCCGAGATCGCCGGCCAGGACGCGCTTGTCGGCCTCGGGCAGGCCACCGAAACGCAAAAGCGCCCGCAGCAGCGACGCGGACCGCACACCAAGGACCAGTCGCCTGCCGAGCGCCGCCGCCAGTGCCGCCGATCCCGGCAGCCGGTCGAGGATCATCAGCTTCTCGGCGGCTCCACCGGCTTCCCAGCCCATGTCCGGCGGCGCCACCCCGCTGATCAGGACCAGCCCGGCGACCCGGTCGGCCAGCATGGCGGCGCAGGCGGCGGCATAGGGAGCACCGCCCGAGACGCCGGCGACGGTGAACCGGCCGATGCCCAGCGCGTCGGCGGCCGCCGCGGCGTCGGCGGGCCAGTCGGCCAGCGTCCGTCCCGGCTTGGGATCGGATAGGCCATAACCCGGCCGGTCCAGCGCCACCAGCCGGACTCCGGTGATCTCGATCATTCCCGCCTCGAGGCGGCAACTTGGAAAACCGTGGCAATATAGGACGGGAGGGGCGTCGGGATCACCGTACTCGGCATAGCCCAGCAGCCGCCCGTCCGGCAACGTTAAGGTGCCTTGCTTCAAAACCCCTCACAGCGGCCGTCAGCCATCCACTCCGAGCACGGCATTTAGGGTGATCGCCACGATCGCCCAGATGCCGGACATCAACACGAGCCAGACCAACAAAGTCAACCGGGCCGACAGGGGGCGGCTGGAGAGGAAACCGAGGCGGCGGGCGGGCGCGCGGGCGGTTACCGTCTTGTCCAGCGCTTTGGTAACCAAGCTCATCCCACTCTCCCGACCGATGCAAGGAGATAATTTGATGTTCTTTCGCCATACTGGGAACGAGGATTCCGGAGATACCCCCTTCGGAAGGAGAGGGTGTTTGGCCGCTACCCACGCCGCGTTCCGACGGAGGTAGGGCCATTGGAGGGGATGGGCGAGACCACCTTCGACTCCACATCGCGGATCATGCATGTCGTTCCTGCGAAGCCTCGATCCACCGTCGCGCCGTTGCGCGGCTTGCCCCAGGTGCAGAAGCTGCTGGAGAGCGCCGAGGCGGCGGCGCTGCTGGCGGAGTTCCCGCGCGGCGCCGTCGTCGAGGCCATGCGTGGCGCGCTGGACGCGCTGCGCCGGGCGATGCTGGATGGCGGCGGAGAGGTCTTCGAGCCTGTGGGCTTCCTCGATCGGGTCAAGGCGGTGCTGGAGGCGGAGCGGCTGCCGCATCTGCGGCGGGTGATCAACGGAACCGGAATCATCATCCACACCAATCTCGGCCGGGCGCCGCTGGCCGAGGCGGCGGTGGCGGCGGTGGTCGAGACGGCGGCGGGCTACACGAACCTGGAATACGACCTGGACGGCGGCGTCCGCGGCTCGCGCCACGCGGCGGTCACCTACTTGCTTACCCGGCTGACCGGCGCCGAGGCGGCGCTGGTGGTGAACAACAACGCCGCGGCGGTCCTGCTGGCGCTGAGCGGAGTCGCGGCGGGCGGCGAGGCGCTGGTTTCCCGCTCCGAACTGGTCGAGATCGGCGGCTCGTTCCGCGTGCCCGACGTGATCCGCCAAGGCGGCGCGCGGCTGGTCGAAGTCGGGACGACCAACAAGACCCGCGCCGCCGACTACGAGGCCGCGATCACGCCGGACACGCGGGTGATCCTGAAGGTGCATCAGAGCAACTACCGGATCGTCGGCTTCACCAGCGCGCCGGCGCTGGCCGAGCTGGCGGCGCTGGGCAAGCGGCGCGGCCTGGTCGTGATGGAGGACTTGGGAAGCGGCACGCTGCTCGACCTGCGGACCCTCGGCTTGCCGCACGAGCCGACCGTGCGCGAGAGCGTCGCCGCCGGCGTCGACTTGGTCATGTTCAGCGGTGACAAGCTGCTGGGCGGACCACAGGCCGGGATCATCGTCGGCCGGCGCGACCTGATCGTCGGTCTGGCGAAGCATCCACTGGCGCGGGCGCTGCGGATCGACAAGCTGTCGCTGGCGGCGCTGGAGGCGACGCTGAGGCTTCACGCCGATCCCGAACGGCTGGTCACCAGCGTTCCGGTGCTGGCGATGCTGGCGGAGCGGCTGCCGGCGCTGGCGGAGCGGGCCGGGCGGCTGGCGGCCTCGCTGGCCGGGATCGCCGGCTTGGAGGTCGCGGAGGCGGATGGCGTCAGCTATTCAGGCGGCGGCTCGCTGCCGGAGACGGCGCTGCCGAGCCGGCTGGTCACGTGCCGCGCGCCGGGGCTCGGC
>NZ_AVFL01000027.1 GCF_000576635.1 Skermanella stibiiresistens SB22 | reverse complement strand
CGCCGCGACCACCACGGGCGCTGGCGGAGCGACGGGCGCCGGTGTGGGCGCCGGCGCCGCGGCCGGAGCGTCGCGCCCTTCGGCGATCGCGTTGAGACGGGCGATCAGGCCACTGTCGTCACCCGGCGGCTCGGCTTCGGTCGATTCAAGGACCGACAGGATGAGCTTGATCGTGTCGAGCGATTCCAGGATCGCGGACACGGCCTGGGGTGAAACCGACAATTCGCCATCGCGAAACTTGCCGAGGACATTCTCCGACGCGTGGGCGACATGTTCCAGGCGGGGCAGACCAAGGAACCCGCAGGTCCCCTTGATGGTGTGAACCAGCCGGAAAATGTTGCTGAGCAGTTCGGGGTTGTTCGGGTTTTGCTCCAGCCGGACCAGTTCGACGTCCAGAACCGACAGGTTCTCCGATGTCTCGGTCAAAAATTCGCTGAGCAGATCATCCATGACGATATTTCCCACGCCGTTTTTGGGCTTGCCGCTTTGCCATCCGGGCCCAAGAATGCACGACGCCACGCCGGCAGGCGTTCACTCCGGGACCTATTCAGCCTGCCAAACACTGATTAAGAGTACCTTACTTTCGCGTTTTCGAAAAAGTCTTAATTCATGAGATATAGACAATGCAATCTTTTATCACCGCCTCCGATAGGCGGTAATAGGCCAAAATTCTCCAAATCGAGTAGAAACTCCGCGCGCCAAACACATTTTGGCGCCGAATCCCGCTATGGAGAAGCTAGTTTATCAACTTGAAGACGAGGCTTTCGGGGCCCTGCTGGTCGCAGGCGACCCGCATGCCATGGTGTTCCGCGAAGCGCCCGGTGACATAGGCGTGGACCGTTCGGGGCGACAGGGACTCGACCTCCACGGCGCCGGACAGTGCCTGCGATGTCTCGGCCCGCAGGCCCGCGTTGCGTCCGGTCGCGACCACCCGGGGGGAGCCATCGGGGCCCGGCTCGACGCTGACACGCCCGCCATGGGCCAGCGCCTCCTCAGCCAGGATGACGAGGTTGATCAAGACCTTGCCGGTGCCCTGGCGCGGCGGCGCCGCCTGTTCCAGCCGGCCGGGCTGCCAGTCCAGCTTGATCTTGCCGCCGGTGAAATAAGCCTCGGCCGCCTGTGCCACGTCCTTCAGTCCGGACGTGTCCCCAGCCGCCCCATAGGCCAGCCGCAGCAGACGCAGCCGGCGGGACGCCTGGTCGGCGCTGTGGGCGATCAGGCCGATCGCCTCGTCGGCCATCTCGGCGCCCATTTCCTCGATCAGTTCGACGCCGTTGTTGATGGCGCCGACCGGGCTCACCAGTTCATGGCACAGGCGGGAGCACAGCAGCTCGACCACGCGGATATCCAGATTGGTCTTCATCTCGTCCCATCGATGGCTGAGGCGATTCTTGGCGTCGCCGGTTGATTCTACCATGATCCGAAATGGTTACGACTGAAAAAGATCCTCCGGAACCCGACATTTCCACCCCATGTCCCAGCAACCCCATGGAGTTCGTCCGTGTCCGATCCCACCCTGGTTCCCGGCGCCCATGTGCGCCATCCCGCCCAGCCCGACTGGGGGCTGGGCCAGATCCAATCGTCGATCGGCAACCGGGTCACCGTCAATTTCGAGCATGCCGGCAAGGTCGTGATCAACTCGGTCAACATCTCGCTGGAGGTCGTCGACCCGGACGACGACCCGCCGTGACGGCGACCTCCGTCGAAGGCGGGGCTTCGTGTCCGCCTTCAGCCGGCCATCAGGCTGACATGGGCCGCGACCACCCGCCAGCCGTCGGGGGTGCGCGCCCAGGTCTGGCTCTGGCGGCCGGTGCGGGGACTGCCCTCGCGCCGGAACTCGGTGTTGGCGGTCGCGAAGTCGCGACCATAGGTCGTGATCACCGTGTTGAACAGCTCGCGCTCCAATCCGACGGATGGCCGGCCGGCGCGGAACGCGGCGATGGCGTCATAGCCATAAAGATTCTCGCCGGCCCCATAGCGGAGCGTGTGCGGGCTGTTCCAGAACAACCGGTCCAGCATGGCGACATCATTGGTCACCAGGGCCTTCTCATAGCTCTGGAAGGCGGCCGTCACCTCGGCCAGGACTTCCGCGTCGTTGATTTCCATTCGTCTCATTTCCCCCAACTCGTTTCGCCCACCGCGACCGGAGCCGCGCAGACACCCATTTCCTCCAGTACCGCCGCGACCCGCAACGCCAGATCCTCGCGCCCGGGCGCCGCCACCACCTGGACTCCGATCGGCATCCCGGAGCCCCGCCTGACGGGAACCGCCACGACCGGCAACCCGATCAGCGACAGCGGCTGCGTGAAGATGCCGATGTTCGGCCGCACCAGCATCTCGACCCCATCCAGCACCATGGTCTGTTGACCGATCGGAGGCGCCACGCAGGGCGTCGCTGGAGCGAGGATGATATCGACATGGCCGAACAGCTCCATCACCCGATCATGGTACCAGCGGCGGAACCGCTGCGCCTGGAGATACCATGAGGCCGGCACCATGGCGCCCGCCAACAGCCGATCGCGGGTCGCGGGGTCGAAGTCCGCCGCCTGGGTCCGCAGGCGGTCCAGGTGCAGGTTGCCGCCCTCCGCCGTGGTGATGACATAGGCCGCCGCCCGCGCCCGCGCCGCCTCGGGGATCACGACCGTGTCGCTGGCCCCCAGTGCCGCGGCGACCGTCGCGACCGCCTCGAAGGCGACCGGGTCGGCGCCCTTCGCGAAGTAATCGCCGGCGACCGCGATCCTCAAGCCGTCGATGCCCTGACCGAGCGTGGCCGCCACCGCCGTCCCGTCCGCCTCGGGTCGCATCGCGTCGAAGGCGGCGGTCAGATCGGCGGTGGAGCGCGCCAGCGGCCCCAGATGGTCCAGGCTGAAGCAAAACGGAAAAGTACCCTCGCGGCTCAACCGGCCAAAGGTCGGCTTCAGCCCGAACAGGCCGCAGAACGACGCCGGCACCCGGATCGAGCCATTGGTGTCCGATCCCAGGGTCAGGGCCGCCAGCCCCGCCGCCAGCGCCGTTCCGGATCCGCCGGACGACCCGCCGGACATCCTCGCCGGGTCATGGGGGTTGCGCGACGGGCCGTGGTGGCAGTTCTCGCCGGTGAAGTCATAGGCGTATTCGCCCATGTTCAGCGCGCCCAGCAGGATCGCCCCGGCGTCGTTCAGGCGCTGGATCAGCACCGCGTCATCGCGTGCCGGAGGATGGCTGGCGTTGATCCTCGACCCGGCCAGGGTCGCCAATCCCTTGACGTCGAACAGGTTCTTGACCGCGAAGGGAACACCGGCCAGCGGCCCCGGATCGTCCCCAGCCTGGACCTTCGCGTCGACCGCAGCCGCCTCGTCCAGCGCCCGTTCCGCCGTCACCGCCGTGAAGGCGCCGAGAGGGGCGTTCAGCGCCTCGATCCGGAACAGGGCGGCCCGCGTGACCTCCACCGCGCTGACCGATCCCGCCTTCACGGCGGCCGCGATCTCCAGCGCGCCACTGGTGTGGTCGATCATCACGCGTCCTCGCCCGGCCGGAAGGTGGGGGCCAGTTCCACGTGGTCGTCCAGCGGAAACTCCGCCACCAACTGGGCGAGTTCGGCGGTCCGGGCCATGTTGGCGACGACGCCGGCCCGATCGTCCGGCGCGATGGTCAGGCCGAGGGCCGCCGCCATGAGATCCACGTGGCTCTCCGCATGGAAGTTGTTTCGGGCGAAGGTGGTATGGGGCATGGTCGCTCCCTGTGCGTAGGATCGTGCTGGGCGCAAGATCGTGCTGGTTCCAAAACGTTCCGGCACCACGCAACCGGCATGCCACTGGCAAGGAGGCCGGATCGGGGGACGTGCGGCGCGTCGCTGCACAAATCTTGTGCCGCCGCCCGGAACATGGGAACAGATGGATGCGGATGGTCGACGGTGGCGGATGATCTACGGTGAGTGAGCGGAACATGCGGTTGGCGCGCCAGGAACCACGCCGGACGCGGGCGGACGAGATCCGCGAGGCGATCGCCGACGATATCATGTCCGGCCTGATCTTTCCCGGCGTGCGCCTTGACGAGCAGGAACTGGCCGATCGCTTCGGGGTGTCGCGCACGCCGGTCCGCGAGGCGTTGAAGCAGCTGTCGGCGACCGGCCTGATCATGCTGCGCGCCCACAAGGGCGCCGTCGTCACTCCCATGACCATCGGCGTCCTGTCGGAACTCTTCGAGGCGCTGGCGGAATTGGAGGCCGGGTGCGCCCGGCTGGCGGCGGAGAAGATGACCGGGGCCGAGCGGCGCGCGCTCGAGGAGGTCCATCGCGAAGTTGGCGACCTCGTCCGGCGCGGCGATCCGGACCGGTACCATCTCGCCAACATCCGCTTCCACGACATGATTTACGAGGGCGGCCACAACGGCTTCCTGGCCGAGACGACGGTGGCGCTGCGGCGCCGGCTATCGCCATTCTCGCGCGCCCAGTTCCGCAATCTCGGCCGCATGGCCCGCTCCTTCGCGGAGCACGACCAGATCGTGACCGCCATCGTGCGGGGCGACGGCGACGGCGCGTTCCACACGATGCGCGCCCATCTGGCGACGGTGGAGCACGCCTTCGAGGATTATCTGGCGGAGGAGGGGCGGACGGCGAAGTCGCGGGAATCCGCGACGGTCGTCGCGGCGGGCCGACGCTAGACCCTCGTGGCTTACGAATGCGATGGCGTCCCGGCGCCGCTAGCGCGTCGGCTTGGCTTTCGGGGCTCCTCCGGCGGGAACGGCGCTGGCGGGGGGCAAGTCCTCGGACAGGATGGTGATGTGCAAGTCGTAGGACACCTCGCCCTCGTCCTCATCGCGATGCACGACACCGATGAACTCGTCGCCGATCAGCATTTCGATGGGCGCGCCGCGCTTGGGCGGAGGGACGATGGTGATCCGGTCGTTTCCGAAAGTCCGGCGGAGATAATCCTGGACCCGGGCGATTTCGTTAGGAGTCATCACTCTCTCGACATGCTGTTACGGCGACATCACCCGATCCTCATCGCCGCGGGTTCGATCACGATATCGGGACAAGCCTCCGTGTTGCGTCACCAGACGCCGCCGCGCAAGTCCGGAATGCGTTGGCAAGCGGATTTTATGTCCTATCCGGCGCGTGCCGCGACATAGGCCCTCCAGCCACCGAAACCCGATATCTCCTCCGCTCCCACCGTGGCGTAGGCCTCGCACAGGAAGCCCTTGACGGGCCCCCATCCCTCGACCATCACCGTGCCGATGCCGAGAGGCCCTTTGATGGTCGCCATGAAGGCGGCGAGGCGGCCGTCGGGGATCGACCACAGCTCCGCCCCGATCGCGTGCCCCCCGCCGTCGGCGACCCGCAGCAGTCCGGGCCGCGCCGGATTCATCCCCGGCAGGGCATACAGGCGGTAAAGTGGTTCGGTCCGGACCGCCGCGACCTTGCGGCCCCCCAGCGCCACCAGTTCCGGACTCAGCGCCATGCCCTCCATGTGGCCGCCGACCATCGCCAGCACCGTGCGTCCGGAAGTGGCGCCCACCAAGGGCTTAGCATCGGGCAGCGCAGCGCCGGTGGCACCCAGGGTCAGCCCCGTGGCCGCTTGCCAGCGGCGTCCCAGATCCGCGAGGGCGCGGTCATGGAACGCCGGCGCGATCAGGGTGACGCCGAGCGGCAGGCCCAGCGGCCCGAAACCATTGGGCACCGCGATGGCGGAGAGGTCCAGCAGGTTGGTGAAGTTGGTGTATTCACCAAGGTTGGTGTTGAGCGCAACCGGATCGGCCTCCAACTGGTCGACCGTGTAGATCGTCCCCGCCGTCGGCACCAGCAGCACGTCGATGTCGTCCCATACCGCCCCGGCGATCCGGCGCAACTCCTCCAGCCGGTACATCGCCCGGAACGTGTCGACCGCGCTGTAGGCGTCGGCTCCCGTGATGATCCGGCGGGTGATCGGATGCAGGCTCTCCGGGCTCTCGCGCAGGAAACTCTCGACCGCCGCCATCCGCTCCGCGACCCAGGGACCGCTGTAGAGCAGTTCGGCGGTCTCGCGGAACGGGGTGAAGTCGATCGTCACCGGTGTGCCGCCCAAAGCGGTCAGCCGCTCGACCGCGATGCCGTAAAGCTCGGCCGCCGCCTCGTCGCCGAAGAAATGCAGGTCGGCCGCCCGTGGCACGCCAAACCGGAAGCCTTCCGGCAGGGCGGCGTCATGGGTGGTCCTGGAATAGGGGTCGGCGGCGTCGAACCCCGCCGCCACGTCGAACACGGCGGCGGCGTCGGCGGAGGTCAGTGCGAAGATCGACACGCAGTCGAGCGACCGGCAGGCCGGCACGACGCCCTTTGTGCTGAGCGCGCCACGCGTCGGCTTCAATCCCACGATATTGTTGAAAGAGGCTGGCACCCTGCCCGACCCCGCCGTGTCGGTTCCCAGCGAGAATCCCACCAGACCCGCCGAGACCGCCACCGCCGAACCGGAACTGGAGCCGCCGGGGATGTAGCGCGCGTCGAACGGGTTGCGCGGGACGCCATAGGGCGAGCGGACGCCGACCAGTCCGGTGGCGAACTGGTCCAGGTTGGTCTTGCCGACCAGCACCGCCCCGGCGTTCAGCAACCTGTCCACCAGCGTCGCCGAGACTTGCGGCACATAGGCGAAATCGGGACAAGCGGCCGTGGTCGGCATGCCGGCCACGTCGATGTTGTCCTTGACCGCGAAGGGGATGCCGAACAGCGGCAGTTTGGCCGCCTCCGCGCGGTCCAGGGCATCGAGTTCCCCGGCGCGGCGACGCAGGTCGGCGGCTTCGACCCGGGCGATCCAGACATGATCGTCGCCGGCACCCTCGATCCGGTCCAGCACCGTCTCCACCATGCCGCCCACGGTGGCGGCTCCGCTGGCATAGGCGGCGCCAAGGGTGGTCAGATCCAGGCTTCCAATCACGCTTTCCCCACTCATCTTCATCCACTCCCCAGGAATTCCGCATACGATCATGCATACAGCAAGCCAAAGAAATACCTTTGTTATATCAATGGCTTGCTATCCGAGAATTGGCAAAAACATGCCAAATGACTAAATAATAGGCTAATATTAAGCTGTTCGGGCAAACATTATGCAGCCCTTGTCCGGATCCAGGCGACAAACGCCCGCACCATTGACGATCCGCATTTGGTATAAACCTTGCACAAGAAACCCCATCAGCGAATGAAAATTCTGGATGGAGGGTTCTGATGACGGTCGATCAGGGCATGTCGCGTCGCATGGTTCTGGGCGCCCTTGGCGGCGCCGCCGCGGGAACGGCGCTGTCGGGCTTCCTGCCGCTCTCAAGAGCCCTCGCCGCCAAGAAGCTGGTGGTGGGCTTCATCTATGTCGGTCCGCGCGACGACTTCGGCTACAACCAGGCCCATGCCGAGGCGGCGGCGATGCTGCGCTCCATGAGCGGCGTCAAGGTCGTGGAGGAGGAGAAGGTCCCCGAGACCCTCGACGTCCAGAAGACCATGGAGAGCATGATCAACCTGGATGGCGCGGAATTGGTCTTCCCGACCTCGTTCGGCTATTTCGACCCGCACATGCTGAAGGTCGCCGCGAAGTATCCGGACGTCGAGTTCCGCCACTGCGGCGGCATGTTCAAGGCCGGTACCCATCCCGCCAACACCGGCAGCTATTTCGGCTACATCGACGAGGGCCAATACCTCAACGGCATCGCCGCCGGTCACGCCACCAAATCCAAGAAGCTCGGCTTCGTCGCCGCCAAGCCGATCCCGCAGGTACTGCGCAACATCAACGCCTTCACGCTGGGCGCCCGCTCGGTCGACCCGTCCATCACGACCCAGGTGATCTTCACCGGCGACTGGTCGATGCCGATCAAGGAGGCGGAGGCGACCAACGGACTGGTCAACGCCGGCGTCGATGTCGTGACCTGCCACGTCGACAGTCCCAAGGTCGTGGTCGAGACCGCCGAGCGGCGCGGCGCCTTCACCTGCGGCTACCACGCCAACCAAGCACCGCTGGCTCCCAAGGGCTATCTGACCGGAGCCGAGTGGAACTGGATCACCGTCTACAAGGATTTCGTCACCAAAGCGCAGGCGGGCGAGAAGCCGGGACAGTTCGTGCGGGGCGGCTTGAAGGAGGGCTTCATCAAGACCTCCGCCTATGGTCCGGCGGTCAGCCCCGAATCCAAGGCGGCGGGCGAGGCGGTCAAGGCCAAGATGATGGCCGGGGACTTCTCGATCTTCAGCGGCCCGATCAGCACCAACACGGGCAAGGAGATCGTCGCCGCCGGCAAGACCTATGGCCAGACCGACCTTTGGCTCGAAGGGATGGACTGGCTGGTCGAAGGCGTCGTCGGCTCGACCTCCTGAGGAGGGCCGGGACGATGGTCGACGAAACCGCCCCGCTCCCAACCCGTCCCCTGGCCCCGGCCGGCTCGCCTCTCGCCGGCCTCTCCCTCGACGCCCTGCGCGGCACCGCCGAGGCGGTGCTGATCCCGGTTGGCGCACTGGTCGCCACGGCCGTGGTGTTCGGCATCTTCGTGGCGCTGGCCGGCGCCGATCCGCTGGAGACCTACGAGCTGATGTACCGGGGCGCCTTCGGCACCTGGTTCTCGTGGCAGAACACACTGCAACGGACGGCCCCGCTGCTGCTGACGGCCCTGTGCGTCGCCCTGCCCGCCCAGCTTGGCCTTGTCATCATCGGCGGCGAAGGCGCGCTGGTGATCGGCGGCATGTGCTCCGCCGCGGCGGGGATGGCGATGATGGGGGCACCCCCCTGGCTGCTGCTGGGCGTCATGGCGCTGGCAGGCATGGCGGCGGGCGGCGCCTGGATCGCGCTGGCCGGCGCGCTCCGCCAGTTCCGGGGCGTCAACGAGACGATCTCCAGCCTGCTGCTGGCCTATATCGCCATCGCCTTGATGAACCACATGGTCGAGGGCCCGCTGCGCGATCCCGCCAGCCTGAACAAGCCGTCGACCCCGCCGCTGGGCGAGGCCAACATGATCGGCTCGATCCCGGGGCTGGACGTCCACTGGGGCTTGGTGTTCGGGCTGGTCGCCTGTGTCGCGTCCTATGTGCTGATGCGGCGAACGACCTTCGGCTTCGGCGCCCGCATGGTCGGCGGCAATGTCCGCGCCGCCCGCATGGCCGGCTTATCGGTCGCCAAGCTCGGCATGATCACCTGCTTCCTGGCCGGGGCCGCCGCCGGGCTGGCCGGGATGGTCGAGGTCGCGGCGGTCCATGGCAGCGCCAATGGCTCGCTGGTCGCGGGCTATGGCTATACCGGCATCCTGATCGCCTTCATCGCGCGCCAGAACCCGCTCGCCGTCATTCCGGTCGCCTTGATGTTCGGAGGCATCGCCGCCAGCGGCGGCTTGCTCCAGCGCCGGCTGGACCTGCCCGACGCCACCATCCTGGTGCTCCAGGGCATCGCCTTCGTCATGATCCTGGCCAGCGACACGCTCTATGGCCGCTTCCGAGTCTTTCAACCGAGGGGGTGAGTCATGGAGGATCTCGGCTGGTGGGGCGTGGCGCTGGCGGTTCTCGCCGGGGCCATCCGGGTCAGCACGCCGTTCCTGTTCGTCAGCCTGGGCGAGTTGCTGACCGAGAAGAGCGGGCGGATCAACCTCGGGTTGGAGGGCACGCTGGTGATGGGCGCCATGAGCGCCTACGCGATCTCGTACATGACCGGCTCGCCCTGGTTGGGCGTGCTGGTCGCCGGGCTGGCCGGCGCCCTGTTCGGCGTGCTGCACGCCCTGATCTGCGGGTTGCCGCGCGTCAACGACATCGCGGTCGGCATCGCGTTGATGCTGCTGGGGACCGGACTGGCCTTCTTCCTGGGCAAGGCCTTCATCCAGCCGCAGGCGCCGATCCTGCCGGCGATCGAGTTCGGCTGGTGGAGCGATCTGCCCCAGGTCCGCTCCGCCCTTCAGATCAACGTGCTGTTCATCCTGGGCGTGCTGCTGGCGCCCTTCCTGCTGTGGGTGCTGACCAACACCAAATGGGGCCTGATCGTCAGGACGGTCGGCGACAGCGCCGACGCCGCCCGCGCCATGGGCTATTCGGTCAACCTGGTCCGCTTGGCCGCCACGGCGTCGGGCGGCTTCCTGGCCGGCATCGGCGGATCGTTCCTGTCGCTCTACTATCCGGGAAGCTGGAACGAGGGGCTGTCGAGCGGCCAAGGGCTGATGGCGGTGGCGCTGGTGATCTTCGCCCGGTGGCAGCCGATCCGCTGCCTGGGCGCCGCCCTGCTGTTCGGCGGGGCCGGAGCCCTTGGCCCGGCGCTGCAATCGGTCGGCGTAACCCAGGGCTATTACCTGTTCAACGCGGCGCCCTATCTGCTGACGCTCGTCATCATGATCGCGACCTGCTCCCCGACCCGCACCCTGACCGGCGCTCCGGGCGAACTGAGTATCACGAAATGACCCACATCGACTCCGACCCCTACCCCTGGCCCTATGACGGAGACCTCCGCCCCGCCAATACGGCGCTGGTGGTGATCGACATGCAGACCGATTTCTGCGGCAAGGGCGGCTATGTCGACGCCATGGGCTATGATCTGGCGCTGACCCGCGCCCCGATCGAGCCGATCGCCCGGCTGATGGCCGCGATGCGGCAAGGCGGCTTCACCATCCTGCACACCCGCGAGGGTCACCGGCCCGACTTGGCCGACCTGCCCGACAACAAGCGCTGGCGCTCGCGCCGGATCGGCGCCGGCATCGGCGATCCCGGTCCGTGCGGGCGGGTGCTGGTGCGCGGCGAACCGGGCTGGGAGATCATCCCGGAGCTGAGCCCGCTGCCCGGCGAGCCGATCATCGACAAGCCGGGCAAGGGCAGCTTCTGCGCCACCGACCTGGACCTGATGCTGCGCCAGCGCGGCATCCGCAACCTCGTGCTGACCGGCATCACCACCGATGTCTGCGTCCACACCACCATGCGCGAGGCCAACGACCGCGGCTATGAATGCGTGCTGGTGGAGGACTGCTGCGCCGCGACCGACCGGTCCAACCACGACGCGGCGATCCGCATGGTCAAGATGCAGGGTGGCGTGTTCGGCGCCGTCGCCCGCTCCGACGCCCTGCTGACGGTCCTGTGACCTCAAGTCTTCCATGAATCCGAGGAGACCGGCATGAGTTTCCTGAGAACCCATCCGAACGGCGCCCTGGGGTTGGAAGCCGTCGGCATGACAAAGCGCTTCGGCGGCATGGCCGCCCTGGACGACGTGACCTGCCGCGTCTCGGCCGGCACCTTCCACGCCCTGCTGGGCGAGAACGGCGCCGGCAAGAGCACGCTGGTCAAATGCGTCATGGGCTATTACCACGCCGACCAGGGCCAGATCGCGGTGGGCGAGCAGGAGCGCGCCATCGCCAACCCGAAGGACGCCCACGCGCTGGGTGTCGGCATGGTCTACCAGCACTTCACGCTGGTGCCCGGCATGACGGTGGCGGAAAACCTCGTGCTGTCGCGAACCCACGTGCCCGCCGTGGTCGATTGGGCGGCGGAGCGTAAGGCGCTGGAGGCCTTCATGGCCGGCATGCCGTTCCGGGTGCCGCTGACCGTGCCGGTCTCGGCCCTGGCGGCGGGCGAGAAGCAGAAGCTGGAGATCCTGAAGCAGCTCTACCTCAAGAACCGCTTCCTGATCCTGGACGAGCCGACCTCGGTCCTGACCCCCGGCGAGGCCGACGAGGTGCTGGGCCTGCTGCGCCGCATGACGCGGGAGGGCAAGCTGACGGTGCTGACCATCACCCACAAGTTCCGCGAGGTGATGGCCTATGCCGACGAGGTGACGGTGCTGCGCCGGGGCCGTTTCGCCGGGACCGGCAAGGTCGCCGACCTCACCCCCGCCGACATGGCGGAGATGATGATCGGCGCCAAGGAAATCCCCAAGGGAGCCTCCCGGCTTGCGACCCCGCTGGGCGAGCCGAGGATCGAGATCGCCGGGCTCAAGGCGCTGAACGACGGCGGCCTGGCGGCGGTCGAGGACCTGGACCTGACCGTCCGCGCCGGCGAGATCGTCGGCATCGCTGGCGTGTCGGGCAACGGCCAGCGCGAGTTGGTCGAGGTATTGGCGGGCCAGCGCCCGCCCGCCGCAGGCGAGATCAAGGTGTGTGGCGAGCGCTACGCCGCGACCCGCGCCGAGATGAAGCGCCACCGCCTGTGCCTGCTGCCGGAGGAGCCGCTGCGCAACGCCTGCGTCGCCCGCATGAGCGTCGCGGAGAACATGTCGTTCCGCACCTTCGACGATCCGCCAAACGCGCGCGGCGGCTGGTGGCTGAACGGCGCCGCCATGCGGGGTGCGGCGCGCGAACTGATCCAGCTCTACAAGGTCAAGACGCCCGGCCCGGACGCCCCCATCGGCACGCTGTCGGGCGGCAATGTCCAGCGCGCGGTGCTGGCCCGCGAGCTGGCGAGCGACGTGCGGGTGCTGATCGTCGCCAACCCGTGCTTCGGCCTGGACTTCGCCGCCGTGGCCGACATCCGCTCGCAGATCATGCAGGCCCGCAACCGGGGCGCCGCCGTGCTGCTGGTCAGCGAGGACCTGGACGAGCTGTTCGAACTGGCCGACCGCATCCTGGTGATGTTCGACGGCCATCTGGTCCACGAGACGCCGACCACCCAAGCCGATATCGGCGTGATCGGCCAGCACATGGCGGGGCATTGACGATGACCAATGGTTTGACGCTGCCGACCGCCCAGCCCTACCCCTTCACCTTCCCGCCCGAGCGTACCGCCCTCGTCATCATCGACATGCAGCGCGACTTCATCGAGCCCGGCGGCTTCGGCGAGGCGCTGGGCAACGACGTCGCTCCCCTGGCCGCCCTGGTTCCCCATGTCCGCCGCCTGCTCGACGGGTGCAGGGCAGCCGGTCTGACGATCATCCACACGCGGGAAGCCCACGAGCCCGACCTGTCCGACTGCCCTCCCGCCAAGCGCCTGCGCGGCGCTTCGGACCTCCGCATCGGCGACACCGGCCCGATGGGCCGCATCCTGGTCAAGGGCGAACCCGGCAACGCCATCGTCGACGCCCTGACCCCGCTGCCGGACGAGATCGTGATCGACAAGCCCGGCAAAGGCGCCTTTTACGCCACCCCGCTCAGCAAAATCCTGGCCGACCGCGGCATCACCCACCTGCTATTCGCCGGTGTCACCACGGAAGTCTGCGTCCAAACCACCATGCGCGAAGCCAACGACCGCGGCTTCGAATGCCTGCTGGTCGAGGACGCCACCGAAAGCTACTTCCCCGCCTTCAAGCAAGCGACCCTGGAGATGGTGCGAGCCCAAGGCGCCATCGTGGGCTGGACGGCCGCGGTGGATGAGGTGGTGGGGGCGTTGGCGTTCCAAAGATCGCCCTAGCAGGTCTCACCTAACGATAGCTTGAGACAGCGTTATAGCGCTCAATGCTCGTTCAAGCTATCATTACCTACCATGGCGACACCTCACACACCCACGCTCGGAGCGAAACGGGCCATTCACAGGATCGGTGCGGATCTGCGCCGGGCGCGTCTGCGTCGTCGCTTGACGATGGAGGTCGTGGCCGCGCGCGCGTTCATCTCGCGGGGGACGCTGGCGCGCGTGGAGCAAGGTGACCCCGCCGTGTCATTTGGCATCTACGCCTCGGTGATGCAGGCCTTGGGGCTGATCGGTTCGCTGGGCGATCTTCTGGCGGACGATCCGGTAGGCGCCGATTTGGAGGACGAGCACCTGCCAACACGCGTCCGGGCCAGCAAGGCACCGCCGCCATGAGCGGGATCGAGGTTCATGCCGACTTGGGCGGCGGCACCCACCGGGTTGGCACGCTGCGGATGACGGTCCGAGGCGGTCGTAACAGTGCCACCTTCATCTATCACGACACCTGGAGCGATGTCCGGGGCCACTTTTCCCTTGAGCCGGCCATCGCGGTCGGTACCGGGGTATTCACACCCGACAAGGGTCGCGAGATGTTCGCCTCCATAGGGGATTCCGCTCCCGACACGTGGGGACGCCGGTTGATGCGGCGGATGGAGCGGCGCATGGCGAAGCGCGAGAACAGGGTTGTGCGAACGCTCACCGAGGCCGACTACCTTTTGGGAGTGACCGACATCGCCCGGCTTGGAGCCTTGCGCTTCCGGCGGATGGATCAGGAGGAGTTTCAAGCTCCATTGAGCCAAGGCGGCGTGCCGCCGTTCGTCGAGTTGCCGCGCCTGCTATCGATCACCGGGCGCGTGCTGCGCGACGAGGAGACCGATGACGACCTGTCGCTGCTGTTCGCTCCCGGCTCCTCGCTGGGTGGCGCCCGGCCGAAGGCCTCGGTCGCGGATCGCGACGGCCATCTCGCCATCGCCAAGTTTCCAAAGGATGACGACGAATACTCCATCGGAACCTGGGAGGAGATCGCGCTGCGCCTAGCCGACAAAGCCGGCATCCGCACGGCGCCGCACCGCCTGGAGCGGATCGGTGGCAAGGCGGTGCTGGTGTCCCGCCGGTTCGACCGCGATCCTTCCGGTGACCGCATCCCGTTCCTGTCGGCGATGTCGATGATGGGCATGGTCGATGGGGAACAGGGCAGCTATCCCGAACTGGTCGAGATCCTGCGCACCCATGGATCCGGCGCCGACGGAGACGCCGCCGAGCTTTTCCGAAGGATGGTGTTCAACATCCTGATTTCCAACGTCGATGACCACCTGCGCAACCACGGCTTCCTCTGGTCCGGCGAGCCGGGCTGGCGGCTGTCACCCGCCTACGACCTGAACCCCGTTCCCGTGGACGTGAAGGCGCACATCCTCTCGACCAATATCAGTCTGGACGATGGCACTTGCTCGGTCGAACTGGCACGGGAGAACGCCGCTTATTTCGGGCTGGCACTGTCCGACGCCGACACGATCATCCGTGAGGTCGCGTCCACGACCTCGGAGTGGCGAGCGGTCGCCGCCTCCCTGGGCGTCAAGCCGTCGGAGATCGACCGCATGGAGACGTCGTTCGAGCATGAGCGTTCCCAGTTCGCGGCTAGAGCCGGGAACGCTTATCCCGTCGCGTAGGCCGAAGCCCCGGCCGTCCTACTCCGCCGCCTCGCGCTGCTCGACCTCCGGCACCCACCTCAGCACCGGCTTCCGCGCGGCGCCCGTCTCGTCCAGGCGGCGCCGCGGCGTCATCCTCGGCGCGCCGAGGAAGTGGTCGGCGTCGCCGGCCTTCGCGCGCTCGGCCAAGCCGCGCATCACGCGGATGAAGGCGTCCAGGCTCTGCTTGCTCTCGGTCTCGGTCGGCTCGATCAGGAAGGCGCCGTGGACGACCAGCGGGAAGTACATGGTCATCGGGTGATAGCCCTCGTCGATCATCGCCTTGGCGAAGTCGAGAGTCGTCACGCCGGTGCCCTTCAGGAAGCGGTCGTCGAACAGCGCCTCGTGCATGCACGGGCCCTCGAACGACGGCGTCATCACGTCCTTCAGGCTCGCCATCACGTAGTTGGCGTTGAGCACCGCGTCCGACGCCACCTGCCGCAGCCCGTCGGCGCCGTGGCTGAGGATGTAGGACAGCGCGCGGACGAACATGCCCATCTGGCCGTGGAAGCCCTTCAGCCGGCCGAACTCCTTGCCGGTCGAATCCTCGTCGGCGCCGTTCTCGACCAGCGAGAAGCCGTCCTTGCCATGGACGACATAGGGCAAGGGCACGAACTTCGCCAAGGCCTCCGACAGCACGACCGGGCCGCTGCCCGGACCGCCGCCGCCATGCGGCGTCGAGAAGGTCTTGTGCAGGTTGATGTGCATGGCGTCGATGCCGAGGTCGGCGGGGCGGACCCGGCCGACGATGGCGTTGAAGTTGGCGCCGTCGCAGTAGAAATAGGCGCCCGCCGCGTGGACCGCCTCGGCGATCTCGACGATGTCGCGCTCGAACAGCCCGCAGGTGTTCGGGTTGGTCAGCATGATCGCGGCGACGTCGTCGCCCAGCTTGGCCTTCAGCGCGCCGACATCGACCCGACCGGTCTCGTCAGCCGGGATCGCGTCCACGGTGAAACCGCAGGCCGCCGCCGTCGCGGGGTTGGTGCCGTGGGCGGATTCGGGAACCAGCACGCGGCGGCGCTGGCTGGTGCCGCCGTCGCGGTCCTCGATCGCGGCGCGGATCGACATCATGCCGCACAGCTCGCCATGGGCGCCGGCCGCCGGGGACATCGCCACGGCGGGCATGCCGGTCAGCGTCTTCAGCCAGTGGGCCAGCGTGTCGATCAGTTCCAGCGCGCCCTGGACCGTCCGCTCCGGCTGGAGCGGGTGGATGTCGCTGAAGCCGGGCAGCCGCGCCAGCTTCTCGTTCAGGCGCGGGTTGTGCTTCATGGTGCACGAGCCGAGCGGATACAGCCCGCTGTCGATAGCGAAGTTCTTCTGCGACAGCCGCGTGTAGTGCCGGATCACCTCCGGCTCGCTCAGGCCCGGCAGTCCGATCCGGCCGCGCTCGCGGACCTTGCCCAGCCTGCTCTTGACGACGGCCGGCTCGGGCAGGTCGACGCCGGTGGTGCCGGGGCTGTCCTGCTCGAAGATCAGCGGCTCCTCCAGCATCAGCGCGCGGTTGCCGCTGATCGTTCCAGCGGCGGCGGAGGCGGCGCTTCCACCCTCGACGCCCAGGGCGTCGATGTGGGTCTTGCGTCCCTGGGAGTTCATGACAGGACTTCCTTCAGGCCGGAGGCGAGCGCCTCCATGTCGGCGTCGGTGTTGGTCTCGGTCGCGGCCACCAACAGCAGATCGGCCAGCGCCTCGTCGCCCGGATACAGGCGTGAGACCGGGACGCCGCCCAGGATGCCGGCCTTGGCCAGCTTGTTGACGACCTTCGCCGCCGGCTTTTTCAAGCGGACGGTGAACTCGTTGAAGAAGCTGTCGCTGACGATCTCGACGCCCTTGAGCGCGTCGAGCCGGTCGGCCAGTTGGACCGCCTTGGCGTGGTTGATCCGCGCCAGCCGACCGAAGCCCTCCTCGCCCAGCAGGCTCATGTGGATGGTGAAGGCCAGCGCGCACAAACCGCTGTTGGTGCAGATGTTGCTGGTCGCCTTCTCGCGGCGGATGTGCTGCTCGCGGGTCGACAGCGTCAGCACCCAGCCGCGCCGCCCCTCGGCGTCCACCGTCTGGCCGGTCAGGCGGCCGGGCATGTGGCGGACATATTTGTCCCGGGTCGCGAACAGCCCGACATAGGGGCCGCCGAAGTTCAGCGCGTTGCCGATCGACTGGCCCTCGGCCACGACGATGTCGGCGCCCATCTCGCCCGGCGACGTCAGCAGGCCCAGCGAGACGACCTCGGCCACCGCGACGATCAGCAGCGCGCCCTTGGCGTGGACGGCCGCCGCCAGTTCGGTCAGGTCGCGCACCTGGCCGAAGAAGCCGGGATTCTGCACGACGACGCAGGAGGTCTTGTCGTCGACCAGCGCCGCCAAGTCCTCCCCACCCTCGGGATCGGCCGGGGCGGTCACGACCTCGAAGCCGTGGAACCGGGCGTTGGTCGCGGTCACGTCACGGTAGTGCGGATGCAGGCCGCCGGACAGCACGGCGCGCGACCGGCGCGTCGCCCGGTTGGCCATCATGACCGCCTCGGCGCAGGAGGTGGCGCCGTCATAGAGCGAGGCGTTCGCCACATCCATGCCGGTGATCAGCGCCACCTGGGTCTGGAACTCGAACAGGTATTGCAGCGTGCCCTGGGTGACCTCCGGCTGATACGGCGTATAGGAGGTCAGGAACTCGCCGCGCTGGATCAGGTGATCGACGGCGGCGGGCACGTGGTGGCGATAGGCGCCGGCGCCCAGGAAGCTCGGCACGCTGCCGGCGGCGACGTTCTTGGCCGCCATGGCCGCGACCATCCGCTCGACCTCCATCTCCCCGGCGTGCGGCGCCAAGCCGTCGATCGGGGAGGAGAGCCGGGCGGATTCCGGCACGTCGCGGAACAGGCTGTCGACCGAGGGCACGCCGATGGTGGCGAGCATCGACTTGCGGTCGGCCTCCGTCAGGGGCAGATACCGCATCAGTTCAGGCCCTCGCAGTATTCCTTGTAGGCGGCCTCGTCCATCAGGTCGTCCAGGTCGGACAGGTTCTCGATCCGCAGCTTGACGAACCAGCCCTCGCCCATCGGGTCGCGGTTGACCAGGGCCGGATCATCGGCCAGGGCCTCGTTGACCTCGACCACGTCGCCGGCGGCCGGGGCGTAGACCTCGCTCGCGGCCTTGACCGACTCGACCACTGCGGCTTCCTTGCCGGCGACGACGTTGCGGCCGACTTCCGGCAGCTCGACGAAGACCACGTCACCCAGCTGTTTCTGGGCGTATTCGGAGATGCCGACGGTGGCGACATCGCCGTCGATGCGGATCCACTCGTGGTCCTTGGTGAACTTGATGGTGCTCATGGCGGGTTTCCCGGAATTGAGGGCCTGAGGAGGAATGGGAAGCGATCGTTTGTCGACCTGACGGGCCGGGGGATCATCCCCGGTAATAACGCTGGGCGACGAAGGGCATCTCGACGACTTTGGCCGGCATCGGCTTGCCGCGCACCATCAGGTGGACCGGCGTGCCGGGCGCCGCCGCCTCGGTCGCGACGTAGCCCATCGCGATCGGGCCGTTGGCGCTGGGGCCGAAGCCGCCGCTGGTGACCTCGCCCAAGGGTGCGCCGGACGGATCGGTCACCTGGGTGTGCTCGCGGGCGGGCGCCTTGCCGTCCGGGCGGATGCCGACGCGGCGCCGGGTGGTGCCGTTCGCGAGCTGGCCCAGGATCACGTCGGCTCCGGGGAAACCGCCCTCGGCGCGGCGGCGCTTGCCGATCACCCAATTGAGGCCGGCCTCGACCGGCGTGGTGGTGGTGTCGATGTCGTGGCCGTACAGGCAGAGCCCGGCTTCCAGCCGCAGCGAGTCGCGGGCGCCCAGCCCGATCGGCTCGACGCCCTCCTCGGCCAGCAGCAGGCGCGCGGTGGTGTCGGCCAGCAGGTTGGGGATCGAGATCTCGTAGCCGTCCTCGCCGGTATAGCCGGAGCGGGTGATCAGCACGGGAACGCCGCGGAAGTCGGCCTCGATGATGCTCATGAACTTCATCGTCTCCGCCTGGGGCACGAAGCGGGCGAGCACCTCGGCCGCGCGCGGTCCCTGGAGCGCCAGCAGCGCCCGGTCGGCCAGATACTCGACCTCGACCCTGCCGGCCAGCCTCTCCCGCAGGTGCGCGATGTCGGCTTCCTTGCAGGCGGCGTTGACCACCAGGAACAGGTGGTCACCCCGATTGGAGATCATCAGGTCGTCCAGCACGCCGCCCTGCTCGTTGGTGAACAGGCTGTAGCGGGTCCGACCAAGCGCCAAGCCTTGGATGTCGCCGGGAACCAGCGTCTCCAGCGCGGCGGCCGCGTCGGGCCCGGTCAGGCGGACCTGACCCATGTGCGACACGTCGAACAGGCCGGCGGCCGTGCGGGTGTGCAGGTGTTCCTTGAGGATGCCGAGCGGGTATTGGACCGGCATGTCATAACCGGCGAAGGGCACCATCTTGGCGCCCAGCTCCACATGCAAGGCGTGCAGCGGTGTCGTCAGCAGGGGGGCGTCACCGCCAATTGTATCGCTCAAGGGCAAAATCCTTCGACAGAGTTCCATACCACGCGAACGGCGCGGTCACGGCCCCCTCTGTCGCGGACCTGAGAGATTCACCGGACCGCCGTTCGGCGTCTCCAGCTTACTCCTTCGGTGAGGCGTGTCCGAGTCGGATCGATCGACCGGCATCCTGCTTTCCAGAGCGCTTCCCTCTGCGGTCCCATTTGCCTGAGAGTTTCCGGGGGCGGTTGCTCCTTCGGCGCCACCGGGGCGACCGCCCCGGCGATCTCTCCCGCGAGAGGTCGTCAGCATGTTCGCATAAGCTAACCACCGCGGTGCGAAAGTCAACGCGCGTCTGTCTCCGCCCGTCCCATCAACGGCTTGGGTGACACGATGCCCCACCCCGCTGGCGCCGTTGGGCCCGCCGCCGATCCTGATGGCGGCCGCCTCACGGTCCTCGCGGTGGCGTGGATTGGGCAGCGAGCTTGACCCATCGCCGTGAGCGTCCGATATTCCGGTATAGCTTGTATTTCCAGCAATCCACCGCACAGGACCAGATGCCCCTTTCAACTCCCGTGTCACGCGCGAACATCCACACCCGCCGGGTGACCTGCCAGGGGTTCCGCCGATCCGACGGGCTGTGGGACATCGAGGGCCACATCACCGACGTCAAGAGCTACGCCTTCGCCAACGATCATCGCGGGCCGATCGAACCGGGCGACCCGATCCACGACATGTGGATCCGGCTGACCGTCGACGACGGGTTCACGGTCCGCGCGGTCGAGGCGGTGACCGACAAGAGCCCCTACGCGGTCTGCCCCGCGATCACGCCCAACTTCCAGCGTCTGGTCGGGCTGCGCATCCGCGCGGGCTGGACGCAGAAGGTCAAGGAGTTGCTGGGAGGGGTCGAGGGCTGCACCCATCTTGTCGAACTGCTGGGACCGGTCGCCACGACGGCGTTCCAGACGATCTACCCGATCCTGGCGCGCGACCGGAACAAGGATGCCGATGCTGGCGCCGGGAAGCCACCGGCGCAGGTCGTCCACAAACGCCCTCCCCTGCTTCTGAACACCTGCCACGCGTTCCGGAGCGACGGCGAGGTCACCCGGAAGCAGTGGCCGGAACATTACACGGGCGGCGACTGAAGCCATCGAGCCGCGCCCGCGAGCCCACGCGTTCGAGCCCACGCGACGGCGTCTATTCCTCGTTCGCCGGTGCCGGGGGGAAGGAGGTCGGGGCGAAAGGCGTCTGGACGAAAGGGTCGCCCTGGCCATGGGACACGCGATGGTGCCCCTCCTCCGTGGCCGCGGCGCGGAAATAGGCCAGCGCGAAGACCCGGATCGCCGCCGTCAAGGATGTGTTGGCATCCTTCCGCTCGTTGATCCGCGTGCAGAGCGAATGGATGCTCAACCGCTCGCGGTTGCAGATGTCATGCAGGGAATCCCACATGAACGGTTCCAACCGGCAACTGGTGCGATGCCCGGCGATCGTGACGTTGCGGCTGACCAGCGTGCTCTGCTTCAGGGCGGCGTCCAATCGGGATTGGGCCGCCGCCTGGTAATCCATATCACGGGTGTCGTCCGGTTTCCCGGTGACATCGGGCGCCGGGTCGGCGAGCGCCTGATCAGAATGCATGGGCTGATTTCCTCTTACTCGAACAAACGGGGGGCGCCACCGTCCGATCGACAGGGATCTCAAAAACCCATATCAGCCGAATGGTTGCGCGAGTGTGACTTTACGCACTTTTGAGGTAATTTCAACCATCGTCATATACCTTTTGGAAGATATTTGAGCGTTTTACTACCGCAGCGGTTGCCATCGTATGCCGATTTCTTGCCGCTGCCGGCGACTTGAACCGGGGATATTTCTCCTTCGCGTATCAGACATCCTCCGCGAGTGTCAGCGTCTTGAGGCTCAAGGCATGGACCCGCTCACGCAGTTCGTCCGCCACGATGTCGTAGACCTGCCGCTGGCGGGCGACCCTGGACTTGCCTTCGAAGGCGTCCGACACGATGATGATGTTGAAGTGCGTCTCGCCCTCGGCGCCGGCACCGGCATGGCCGGCGTGGCGCCGCGAATCATCCTCGATCTCCAGCCTGCTCGGCCGCAGGGCTTCGGTGAGCTTGGCGCGCATGCGCGTCGCGTATTCCGTAGCGTTGTCCATGGTGAAACCGCCTCGTTGATGAAGTTGCCGGAGCGGCCACCGGGGCCGCCGCCCGCGAAAGGTGATATCGTAACGTTCCCGCTGTCAAGGAAGCCCCTGAGTGTCCGATACCGGTTCCGCCCGGCCGCCATCGTCCCTGCCGTCGTCCCCCTCCTCCACACCCCCAAAAAACACCGCCCCAGCCACGGCCCCGGCCAGTGCCACCGTCACCACCCGGCGCGCCTACCTGCTGCTGGCGACCGTCATCATCCTGTGGGGCGTCAACTGGCCGGTGATGAAACTCGGCTTGGCCGACATACCGCCGATGACCTTCGCCCTGTCCCGCATGGTGCTGGGGGCGCTCTGCATGTTCGGCGTGGCGGCGGCGCGCGGCGGGATCAGGCTGCCGGACCGGCATGACCTGCCCATCGTGATCACGGTCGGGCTGCTCCAGATGGCGGCGTTCCTGGGACTGGTGACCGTGGCGCTGCAATTCGTGCCGGCCGGGCGATCGTCGATCCTGGCCTACACGACGGCGCTTTGGGTCGTGCCCGGCGCCGCGATCCTCCTGGGCGAGCGTTTGGGTGGCCGGAAACTGGTGGGTTTCCTGCTCGGCATGGCCGGCGTCGCGGTGATGTTCAATCCCGCCGCGTTCGATTGGACCGATCGGAACGTTTTGATCGGAAACGGTCTGCTGATGCTTGCGGCGATCCTGTGGGCCGCCCAGATCATACAGGTGCGTGGCCATGTCTGGCACGCGTCCCCCTTGCAGCTGGCTCCCTGGCAGTTCACCGTGGCGGCGGTGGCGCTTCTGCCGGTCGCGATCGTCATGGAATCCGGTGAATCGATCGATTGGACCGGCCAACTGGCCGCCGTCCTGTTCTACAATGGGCCGATCGCCACGGCCTTCGCCTTCTGGGCGGTGGTCACGGTCAACCGTGCCCTGCCCGCCATCACCACGTCGCTGGGCACGCTCGGCGTTCCGGTCACCGGCGTCATCGCCTCGACCGTGATGCTGGGCGAACCGGTGACACCCACCAACCTGACGGGACTGGCGCTGATCGTCGGAGGACTGGCCTGGCTGGCCCTCGGCGACCGCAAGGCGTCCCGCGCGCGATGAACGATCGCTGGCGGGATCGCTTGCCAGCGCGGCAACCTCTGACCATACTTTTCCGATGCACAAGAACCGTGTGAAGTACTCGACCCGATACTCCCAGGACGCGCCGCCCTCGGCGCGGTGCTGCGACATGCCGACCTGCGACGCCCATGGCGAGTACAGGGCGCCGAAGGCGCGCGAGCGGCTGAACGAGTATTTCTGGTTCTGCCTGGAACATGTGCGCGAGTACAACAAGGCGTGGGACTACTACGCCGGCATGTCCGAGCGCGAGATCGAGAGCCACGTGCGCAGCGACGTCACCTGGCAGCGTCCGACCTGGCCGATGGGATTCTGGCGCACCCGCGAGCGAACGATGCACGAGGAGGCGATGCGCCAATACGGCTTCCACGACGCCGGCGAGAGCCCTGGCGACCGTCGTGGCGCTGGAGCCGGAGCCAAGGCCAATCCCTTCCGCACTCCCGAGGAGGAGGCGCTGGCGGAACTGGACCTGGAGCCGCCGGTGGACTTCGCCCGGATCAAGGCCAGATACCGTGAATTGGCCAAGATCCACCATCCGGACATCAACGGTGGCGACAAAACCGCGGAAGAGACGCTAAAACGGATCAATCGCGCCTACGCGCTGTTGAAGGCCAGTCATTTCGGCGCCACCGCCGGGCCATGACACCGTCCTTCGACACGCCGCCCGCCTTCTCGAAACCGCCCACCCGAAATCGGTTGCCCGCAACCACCCGCCAAACCGACCGCCCGTCCCACTGAATGAATGAAGCGACAGACACCATGGCCTCCGAAACGATGAATCAGTCAGCGCCGACCGGCTCGCTCCCGGACATCAAGGTCTCCGTCCGGCAGACCTTCGGCCTCGACAGCGACATGCAGGTTCCGGCCTTCAGCGCCGTTTCCGAGCATGTGCCAGACGTGGACGAAGCCTACCGGTTCGACCACGACACCACCCTCGCGATCCTGGCGGGCTTCGCCTACAACAGGCGCGTCATGGTCCAGGGCTACCACGGCACCGGCAAGTCGACCCACATCGAACAGGTCGCGGCCCGGCTCAACTGGCCCTGCATCCGGATCAACCTGGACAGCCACATCAGCCGGATCGACCTGATCGGCAAGGACGCCATCGTGCTGCGCGACGGCATGCAGGTGACCGAGTACCGCGAGGGCATCCTGCCCTGGGCGCTGCAGCACCCCTGCGCGATCGTGTTCGACGAGTACGACGCCGGCCGGCCCGACGTGATGTTCGTGATCCAGCGCGTGCTGGAGGTCGAGGGCAAGCTGACCCTGCTCGACCAGAACCGCGTGATCCGGCCACACCCGGCGTTCCGCCTGTTCGCCACCGCCAACACGGTCGGCCTGGGCGACACCACCGGCCTGTACCACGGCACGCAGCAGATCAACCAGGGTCAGATGGACCGCTGGAACATCGTCGCGACGCTCAACTACCTGCCGCACGACGACGAGGTCAGGATCGTCTCGTCCAAGGTCCAGGGCTACGACGACGACAAGGGCCGCCAGCAGATCGCGTCGATGGTCCAACTCGCCGACCTGACGCGCTCGGGCTTCATGTCGGGCGACATCTCCACCGTCATGTCGCCGCGCACCGTCATCACCTGGGCGGAGAACGCCAAGATCTTCAACGACATTCCGTTCGCGTTCCGGATCACCTTCCTGAACAAGTGCGACGAGGTGGAGCGGTCGACAGTGGCGGAATACTACCAGCGCTGCTTCGGCACCGAGCTTCCCGAGACCGGAGTGCGCGCCAATCTGGCGTGAGGCTCCCGCCCCCGGAAACGACGCCTCACGGCCCGCGATCCCCTGAAGCCCGCAACCCTTTGAAGATAGATATGTCCGACAAAGAAAACCCCGTGGAGATCTTCAAGCGCGCCACGTCGGCCGCCATCCGGGCCATCGCGGAGCGGAACGATCTCCAGATCGGCTTCAGCGGCGAGCCGCCGGGCGTGGCCGGGACGCGGGTGCGGGTTCCGATGCCGGCGCGCGACCTCAACCCCCGCGACGTGGCGACCCTGCGCGGTGCCGCCGACGCGGTGGCGTTGCGCCTGCGCCACCACGACAACGGCATCCACACCCAGCGGATGCCGACCGGGGACACCGCCCGCGCCGCGTTCGAGGCGCTGGAGCAGGCGCGCTGCGAGGCGCTGGGCTGCCGCGCCATGCCGGGTGTCGCGGCCAACCTGGGAGCGGCGCTGGACGAGCGGTACCGCCGCCAGGGCTTCGAGCGGATGACCGAGCGCGACCAGGCCCCCCTGTCCGAGGTGATGCGGCTGCTGGCGCGCGAGGCCCTGACGGGAGCCCCGCCGCCCGCCACCGCGCAGGCGGCGGTCGATCTGTGGCGGCCCTGGGTCGAGGAGCGGATCGGCACGGAGATGAACGATCTGGCGGCACTCCTGGACAATCAGGACGGCTATGCCCGCGAGGTCCGCAAGCTGCTGTCCCACCTGGACATGGAGGTCGGCGGCGAGCCGGAGGCCACCGAGGAGGACGACGAGGACGAACAGAACGGCGATCAGGACGAGAACGAACCGAACGACGGGCAGTCGCGCGGCGGCGAGGACTCGACCAGCCAGACCGAGAGCATGACCCAACCCGACACCCGCGAGGTCGACCAGGACGACGGCGGCGAGGGTACCGACCAGATGGACGGGGAGATGGCCGAGGGCGGCGGGTCCGAGGAACCGGGCTCGCCTGGCCAGCCCTGGCGCCCGGACCGCGACCGGCGCAACGAGATCGATCCCGACGCCTACAAGTCGTTCACCTTGGAATTCGACGAGGTGGTCGAGGCCGACGACCTATGCGACCCGGACGAGCTGACCCGGCTGCGGGCGCTGCTCGACCAGCAGCTCCAGCACCTGCAGGGCGTCATCTCCCGGCTGGCGAACCGGCTTCAGCGCCGCCTGCTGGCCAAGCAGACCCGCGCCTGGGAGTTCGACCTGGACGACGGCCTGCTGGACGCCGCCCGGCTCAGCCGCGTCGTGGTCAATCCCGTGCTGCCGCTGTCGTTCAAGCGCGAGAAGGAGACCGACTTCCGCGACACCGTGGTCGGGCTGCTGATCGACAACTCGGGTTCCATGCGGGGCCGGCCGATCACGATCGCCGCGATGAGCGCCGACATCCTGGCCCGCACGCTGGAGCGCTGCGCCGTCAAGGTCGAGATCCTGGGCTTCACCACCCGCGCCTGGAAGGGCGGCCAGTCGCGCGAGCGGTGGATCAGCCGGGGCAAGCCCGCCAATCCGGGCCGCCTCAACGACCTGCGCCACATCGTCTACAAGAACGCCGACGCGCCGTGGCGCCGGGCCCGCAAGAATCTGGGCCTGATGCTGCGCGAGGGCATCCTGAAGGAGAACATCGACGGCGAGGCGCTGCTCTGGGCGCATAACCGGCTGATGGCCCGGCCCGAGCAGCGGCGCATCCTGATGGTGATCTCCGACGGGGCGCCGGTCGACGACTCCACGCTGTCGGTCAACTCCGGCAACTACCTGGAGCGTCACCTGCGGCAGGTGATCGAGACGATCGAGACGCGCTCGCCGGTGGAGCTGGTCGCGATCGGCATCGGCCACGACGTCACCCGCTATTACCGGCGCGCCGTGACCATCGTCGACGCCGAACAGCTGGGCGGCACCATGATGGAGAAGCTGGCCGAGCTGTTCGACGAGGACAGCCGGGCTCCGGCGTCGGGCAACCGTCGGGGCAACGCCGGACGCCGCCGGGCCGGTTGAGGCGGCGGCCTCGATTGGTTTGGCATTGGGTGTTGGCATGGGGCGCGGCCATGGGCCGCGTCTTATCTCTGCAAATGCTTCTCAAGCTCACTTGACAGGCCACCCCTTGGCCCAACATGGTGCCGCGATTGCGAACGCATCTCAATCTTGCCTGCCTGTTGAGGGGACCCGATGAACATTTTCGCACGCGGCTCGCTTGCCGCCACATTCGGCGCCGTCATGCTGGGCACCGCCTTCGGCGCTTTGGCGGCTGACGTCAACGTCTACTCGTCACGCCATTACGACACCGACAAGGCGTTGTACTCGAACTTCACCCAGCAGACCGGCATCAAGGTCAACATCATCGAAGGCCGCGACGACGAGCTGATCGAGCGCATCCGGACCGAAGGCTCCAACAGCCCCGCCGACATCCTGGTCACGGTCGACGCCGGCCGGTTGTGGCGCGCCCAAGAGGCCGACATTCTCCAGCCGACCAAGTCGAAGATCCTGGAGGAGACCGTCCCGGCACACCTGCGGGAGCCGAACGGCCTCTGGTTCGGCCTGACCAAGCGCGCGCGGGTCATCATCTACAACAAGGCGGCGGTCAAGCCGTCCGAGCTGTCGACCTACGAGGATCTGGCCGATCCCAAGTGGAAGGGCCGCGTGCTGATCCGCTCCTCGACCAACGTCTACAACCAGTCGCTGGCCGGCTCCATCCTGGCCGCCGATGGCGAGAAGGCGACCGAGGATTGGGCGCGCGGCGTCGTGGCCAACCTCGCCCGCCCGCCCCAGGGCGGTGACAGCGACCAGATCAAGGCCGTCGCCGCCGGCGAAGGCGACATCGCGGTCAGCAACACCTATTATTTCGGCCGCATCGCCGGATCGTCCAAGCCGGAAGACAAGGCCGTGGCCGAGAAGGTCGGCGTCTTCTTCCCCAACCAGAACAACCGGGGCACCCACGTCAACATCAGCGGCGCCGGCATCCTGAAGAACGCGCCGAACCGCGAGAACGCGGTCAAGTTCCTGGAATACCTGGTCAGCCCGCCCGCCCAGAAGATCTTCGCCGAGGGCAACTACGAGTATCCCGTGTCGAAGCAGGCCGAGATCTCGCCGGTGATCGCCTCGTGGGGCACCTTCAAGGAGGACGAGTTGAACGCCTCCGTCTTCGGCAAGAACAACGAGGAAGCCCTCAAGATCATGGATCGCGCCGGCTGGAAGTGATCTGGAGACGGTGACCGGGAGGCGTGCTCAGGCCGCCATCACGCTGCGGTCGCGTCCCCTCGCCTTGGCTTGGTACAGGGCGTGGTCGGCGCGGCCAAGGGCCTGCTCGATGCTGATGTCGTCGTCCCGGCAGCCAGAGACACCCATGCTCACGGTCAGGCTGAAACTGGTGCCCTCCACCTCCACCACCCGGGCGGCGATGGTGTGACGGACCCGCTCGGCGATCTGGAAAGCGGCCTCGGCGGTGGCCCCGGTCAGCAGTAGCGCGAACTCCTCGCCTCCCAGCCGGCCGATCAGGTCGGTGTCGCGCAGCTGGCCGCCGCACTCCTCGACCAGCAATGTCAGCGCGGTATCGCCGGCGGCGTGGCCGTGGCGGTCGTTGACCCGCTTGAAGTGATCGACATCGAGCATGACCAGCGACACGGCATCGCCATACCGGCGCATGCGCGCCAGCTCCAAATCGGCGCGCTCCATGAAAGCGCGTCGGTTGGCCGCTCCAGTCAGGGGGTCCGTGGTGGCCAGCCGGTGCAATTCCTCCTCCGCCCGCCTGCGGTCGGTGATGTCCCGCACCACGGCGGTGAACAGCCGGCCATCCGGTGAGGCGAAGTGCGAGATCGAAACCTCGGCCGCGAACTCGGTTCCATCGCGGCGCAGCCCCGTCACGGTCGGACGTTCGGTCATCGGGCGGGAACTGTCCCGCGCCGCCGCGAAGGCTTCCATTTGTCGGCCGTGGTGGGGGCGCGCCGCGGTCGGCAGCAGCAGGTCGATCGGCTGGCCCAGGATCTCGTCCGCCCGGTAGCCGAACAGGCGTTCGGCGGCGGGATTGAACATCGAGATCCGGTGATCGCCGTCGATCACGACGATCCCATCATGCGCCAGCTCGATGATCCCTTTCAAACGCTCCTCCGACAGGCGGACGCGCTCCTCCAAGGCCAGCCGAGTGATCGCGTAGAGGATCGCGCGGCGGATCGTGCCGCCCTCGAACTGGCCCTTGACCAGAAAGTCCTGGGCACCGGCCTCCACGGCGGCCACCGCGAAATCGACGTCGTCCAATCCGGTCAGGACGATCAGGGGCAGCCGGGGCGCCTGGGCGCGGATGCTGCTGATGGTGCCGAACCCTCGGCTGTCCGGCAACGAAAGGTC
The DNA here is from genome assembly GCF_000576635.1 of Skermanella stibiiresistens SB22. Classification (GTDB taxonomy): domain Bacteria; phylum Pseudomonadota; class Alphaproteobacteria; order Azospirillales; family Azospirillaceae; genus Skermanella; species Skermanella stibiiresistens. The sequence goes on along the minus strand of NZ_AVFL01000027.1, from coordinate 56,438 downwards.
GAGTAAGACCACGTCGCAGGTGCCTTCGGCGAGCCGCTCCCCGGCGGCCCTCAAGGAGTCCACATGGTCGATGACGAACCTGCCGGCATCCTCGTCGCGCAACAGTTCGCGCACGAGCCGGGCGTCGCCGGGATTGTCCTCGACCAGGAGGACCCGTATGGGCGGGGGTTCGGACATGCCGCGTCCCGGAAACCTCAAGCGCCGGGCAAGCGGACGGCGGTGAGCCAGAAGTCCTTCAGCAGGGTGATCATCTTGATGAACTCATCCAGCTCGACCGGTTTGGTCAGGAAGCAGTTGGCATGCCGGCTATAGGCCCGCCGCACGTCGGAATGCACGTCGGAGGTGGTCAGGATGATCACGGGCAGCGTCGCCAGGGCATCATCGGCGCGGATTTCCTCCAGCACCTCCCAACCGTCCTTCCGCGGCATGTTGAGATCCAGCAGCAGCAGATCGGGCCGCGGCTTGTTCTCGAACGGAGGTTCTTGGCGCAGGAACGCCATGGCCTCCACGCCGTCCTCGACGTGGTGGAGGACGGCGTGGAACCTGCCCTCCTTCATGACCTCCGCGACCAGCCGCGCGTCGGCGGGGTTGTCTTCGACCAGAAGGATGTTCAAGCCCTGGGAAAGGTCGCGCACGCTGGGAACATCCATCCGTTCGAGAAAAAGAGGTAAGCCCTTATGCGATCGCCGATCACTCGGCAAGCGCCACCGGCGCCCCGTGCTCATCCGCCGCGGCGGCGGGAAGCGTCAGGAAGAAGGTCGAGCCGATGCCGGGATCGGACGTCACGGACATGGTTCCACCATGGCGCTCGACGATCTTCTTGCAGATCGCCAGACCAATGCCCGTCCCGGGATGGGTGCGCTGGGTGTGGAGGCGTTCGAACACGACGAAGATGCGGTGGTAGTATTGGTGCTCGATCCCGATGCCATTGTCGGTGACCGATAGTTCCCAGGCCGCCCCGATCGGCTTGACCGCGACCGTGATGACCAGATCGCGGTCGGGCGAGCGGTACTCGATGGCGTTCGCCAGCAGGTTCCGGAAGACCTCGGTGAACTGCCGGACGTCGCCCGGCACCTGTGGGGCCCAGTCCGGAAGCTCCAGCCGCGCGCCGATCGCGTGGACGATGTCCTTGAACTCGGCCGCCGCCTCGCGGATGCAGGCGCCGATATCGGCCAGGGACGCGGGCGGATCGCTCCGCTCGATCAGCGAATAGCGCAGCAGATCCTGGATCAGACTCTTCATCCGGACGCTGCTGTCGACGATGAAGCCCAGGAAATCGTCGGCGTCCTTGTCCATTCGCCCGGCGTAGCGGCGTGACAGCAGATCGGCGTAGCTGACCATGATCCGCAGGGGCTCCTGGAGGTCATGGGCGGCGACCTCGGCGAAGCGCGTCAGCTCGACGTTCGACCGCTCCAGCTTCTCCACGGTCCGGCGCAGCCGGTTCTCGATCAGCTTCTGGTCCGAAATATCCTGCGCCACCCCGCGGAAGCCGATGACCTCACCGTCGGCGCGCGAAACGGGTATGCCGCTGCCCCACAGCCAGACCATCCCGCCGTCCTTGCCCAGGCAGCGGAACTCCTCGTGGCGGAACGGCCGTCCGGTGCTTGCGTGGTCGCGCAGCAGCGCCGCGACGCGGACGCCATCCTCCGGCACCATCAGGTCGACCATGGCGCAGTGCAGCAGTTCGGCGGGACTATGTCCCAGGACGTCCAGGACACGCTCGCTGACGAAGGTGTAGCGCCCCTTGGCGTCGCTCTCCCAGATGAATTCGCCGGCGACGCCGACGATGTCATGGAAACGCCGGTTGCTCTCCCGCAGGCTGCTCTCGATCTGGATGCGCTGCGTCAGGTCGTGGGTCACGACCGAGAAACCCAGCGGCTGAGCGTCGCCGCTCCCCTCCCCGGCTCCTCCACCGGCCCCCTCGCCGGGCCGGATCGCCGCGATCGTCGTGACGCCCAGGAACCGGGTTCCGTCCTTCCGCAGGTGCCAGCGCTCCACCGAGTGGCGTCCCCGCCGACGGGCGGCGGCGAGTTCCGATTCGGGCAAGCCGGCCTGCGCCGCGTCGGGCGGATAGAACAGCGCGTGGGACCGCCCCATCACCTCCTCGGTCGAATGTCCCATGATCCGGAACGCGCCGTTGTTCCAACTCGCCACCGCGCCATTGGCGCCGAGCATGTAGATGGCGTAGTCCTCGACGCTCTCGACCAGCATCGACTGGCGGCGTTCGCTGACCAGCACGCTCTCGCGCGCGGCGGCCACGTCACGGCGCAGACAGATGGGGTCGCGGACCAGCCGCCACGCGGCGAAGCCGCAGGCCGCCGCCAACGCCACCCCCAGGAGGCGTAGGGTGGTGGCGTGGGGTGACTGGCGGGACCAGCCACCCTGGGGCAGCGCGCCCAATTGCCAGGAGCCGTTGGGCAGCGTGATGTCGGCCAGCACGGGAGCCTCGCCGAACAGCCCCGCCCTGCCCAGGAAGACATCGCCGGAGGCGCCCAGGCCATCGCGCCCGCGCAGCGCGAATTCCACCGCGCCATCCCCGCCACCCACCACGCCGGCCTCGCGCAGGATGGTTTCGACATCGATGATGATGACGGCCAGCCCCCACACCCTTCCGCTTCCGGCGGATGAACCGGACGTCGCCTCGCGCGCCACCACCGGCGTCCCGGGATCGGGCAGGACGACGGGCAGCCGGCCGATCACGGCCTCGCCGCCCTGGAGCAGAGGCAAGGGCCCCTGGAGCAGGAACCGGCGCCTGTCGATCACCTCCAGGATGGCGCCGCGCCGATTCGGATCGGCCAGCAGGTCATGCCCGATCGCCTGCTCGTTGCCGGCCAGCGGGAAGAAATGGGTCGCGATGGCGTTGCGGGCGAGCGCCAGACCGCGCACGCCGGAGATTCCCTCGGCGGCGGCGGCCGCCACTTCCTCGAACTCGCCCTGCGTCAATTCCGGGTTGCCGCGAACCATCGCGACGAGGCTGCGGACCAGGAACAGCCGGGCGTTCAGCGATTGCTCGACGCGGGCGCGGACCGCCGCCGCCTGTTGGGTCGTCACGGCGAAGCTCTGCTCGCGGTAGCGTCCACCCTCCACGCCGTCGATCAGCAAAAGGCCACCAAGGACCATGGAAATCACCAAGCCCGCCGCGATCAACGGCAGCAGGCCATCCGACGGGCGGCGTCTCATGGAGCGGACCAGCCGCGCGCGATCGGCTCAAGCCCTGACCGATCTTCCATTCCGATGAACCTTCCAAGTGCGCGGCCCGACCGCGCGACGTTCCGGCCCGCCGGGAACAATCAAGCGCGACAAGCACCCTCGATCACGACAAAGCGGTTTAGCCCATAACCATAGCGGGTGCAAAGTCACGGAAGGCGCGACCAATTGTCCTTGCTACCTCGCATCACATGGAACGCGCGATGGTCCCGCCTTAAGAAATGCGCGTGCCGGTACCCTATGCGAGAACGGCCACGTCGCGATCCATGACAGGTCAAGCGGTGTCGATCATCACCAGCGAAACACCCAAGCCCCACCCCATCCCGCATGCCGGGATACCGATCCTGGGCACCGCCTTCGGCCTCATCGTCGCGGTGGCGCTGTCAGGCGCCCAGGATCCCATCTGGCGGGTCGCCGCGGCGCTGGCCACCGTCACGGCGCTGGTGGCGGTGGCGGCTATCCAGCGGCCTCTCCTGCGACGGATCGACCAGATGGCGAGCCGCGAGCGGGAACTCTCCGAAGAGCTGGAACGACGCCAAAAGTTGATGGACCACATCCCGCTGCCGCTTTCGATCCGGGACGGGAACGGCGTCTTCACCCATTGCAACACGGCCTTCCTCGAACTGACCGGCCGTTCGTCGCGGGATGTGATCGGCCTGATGTCCGCCGATGTCTTCGGCGCCGCCGCCGGCCGTCTACTCGATCAGGATTTCGAGCGGGCGCTGGGCCATCCCGGCACGCTTCGGCTGGAGATGGCGTTGCCCGACCAGTCCGGGGCGGCGCGGGACGTGATCATCTACCGCTCGGCTCATTTTCCGCCCAATGGAGGATCCGGCGCCTTCGTGATCAGCGTCACGCTGGAGGACACCGAACGGAAGCGGGCCGAAAGGGCGTTGCGCGACCAAGTCGCCTTCCTGTCCACCCTGCTCGACACCATCCCCAGCCCGATCTACTACAAGGACCGCTCGGGCCGGTATCTCGGCTGCAACAGCGCCTTCGCCGCGATCCACGGCCGCACGGTGGATCAGGTGGTCGGCCAGCGCGCCGGCGACCTGATGGAACCGGGCATGGCGGGTCTCGACGACAACACCGACCTTTGCCTGATGATGCTCGAGGATCCCTTTCAGGTCTACGAGACGCAGATCGATCTCGCCGACGGCTCGCGCCACGACATCCTGTTCTCCAAAGCGCTGTACCGCCAGTTCGATGGGTCGGTCGGCGGGTTGGTGGGTGTCATGACCGACACCACCGACCGCAACTGGCACGAACTGGAGATCGCGGCGGCTCGCGACCAGATGGCGCGGCAGGCGGAGGATCTGAAACGGTCGAACGCCGAGCTGGAACAATTCGCCTATGTCGCGTCCCACGACCTGCGGGAACCTTTGCGCATGGTCAACAGCTACCTGTCGCTGCTGGAGCGCCGCTACGGTGACAAGCTGGACAAGGACGCCCACGACTTCATCGATTTCGCCCGCGATGGGGGCAAGCGGATGGACCGGTTGATCCTGGATCTCCTGGAATACTCGCGCGTCGGGCGGCGAGGCGGGCCGCCGGGGCCTATTTCGATGGCCGAGGTCATCGACACGGCGCGCCGCAATCTGGAGGTCGCGTTCGCCGAGCGCGGCGCCGTGCTCACGCTGGCGGCCGACTTGCCGGTGGTCCTGGGGGACGACACCGAACTGACGCGGCTTTTCCAGAACCTGATCGGCAACGCCATCAAATACTGCGCGCCCGATGTCACCCCGGAGATCGCGATCGACTGGACCGACGAGCCGGGCTTCTGGCGGTTCGGTGTCGGGGATACCGGACTGGGCATCGCCCCTGAACATTTCGAACGGATCTTCATGGTGTTCCAGCGCCTGCATGGCCGGGGCGAGTATGACGGCACCGGCATCGGGCTGGCGATCTGCCGCAAGATCGTCGAGCACCATGGCGGCCGGATCTGGGTCACGTCGGAGCCCGGCCGCGGCAGCACGTTCCACTTCACCCTGGCGAAGAGCCGGGATTCCGGTCCGGTGGCGTGACGTCGCCGCGCACGCCGTCCAGGAAGATCCTGACCACGCCCTCGACATGCCGCGTCATCTGCTCCGGCGTGGCGAGATCGGTCGGACGGAGCAGCATCTTCAAATACTGATCGCCATGCAGCAGCCCCATGAAGGTGACGGCGGCATGGTCCGGATCCTCCACGCGCAATTCGCCACGCTCGGTCGCCGAGCGCAGATAATCGGACAGGATGCCCCGCAGCACGGTGGGGCCACCCTTGAAGAAGACGTCGATCACCTTGGGCAGGTGATCGGCGTTGGCGATCAGCAGCCGCATGATCTTGGGACACTCTGGCGTTAGCAGGCCATGGGCGAAGTTGACGCCGAACTCGGTCAGCGCCCGCTCCGGATCGCTGTCGTTGAACGGGATATGGCGAAAGCGCTCGACGAACTCGTCGCACTTCAAGGTGATGACGGTTTCGAACAGGCCGTCCTTGTCCCCAAAATGTTCATACACCGTGGATCTTGACCCACCCGACCGGGAGATTATGTCCGCCAGGGTGGTACGCTCGAACCCCTTCTCCAGAAACAGCGACCAGGCGGCGTCCAGGATGGCTTGGCGGCGGGCGTCGCCCCGCGACCCGCACAGCTTGAAACATCCCTCGAGTGTCATCGCCGGGTTCCCCCGGCCCGCATGGCTCCCATGTTCCCCCCTCCCATTCGGCATCCTACGATCAGACAGACTTGTTCTTTGCACATGCAACATGTACTGTATCATACAGTACAGAGTCCATCCGTTCAATGCGGGTATGCGAAACCCAGCGGGCCGGACCACTCTTTTAAGACATACAGATAGGTCATGAGGCTGCGATGATGAATTTCTGGCCAGTCAGAAACTCTTCGGTTGCCGCTGCGATGTTCGTTCTCGCGGCGGGTTGTGGTGGTGCCGATGCGCTGGCTCAGCAGGGTGGCCCGGCCAAGCCGCCAGCGGAGGTCGGTGTCGTCACGCTGCGGCCTCAGTCGGTCGAAGTCACCACGGAATTGCCCGGCCGGACGACGGCGGCGCGCTTGGCCGAGGTCAGGCCGCAGGTCAACGGCATCATCCTGAAGCGGCTGTTCGTGGAGGGCGCCGAGGTCAAGGCCGGGCAGCAACTCTACCAGATCGATCCCGCCCCCTATCAGGCGGCACTCGACACCGCCAAGGCGGAACTGGCGCGGGCCGATGCGACGGCCAATTCGGCGCGGACCAGGGCGGCGCGGTATCGAGATCTGGTGAAGTCCCGCGCGGTCAGCCAGCAGGACTACGACGACATCGCCGCGACCCTGCTGGAGAGCGAGGCCCAGGTGGCATCGGCCAAGGCGTCGATCCGCACCGCCCAGATCAACCTGGACTACACCAAGGTGTCGTCACCGATCAGGGGCCGGATCGGCCGTTCGACCGTGACCGAGGGCGCCTTGGTCACCGCCAACCAGACCCAGACCCTGGCGACGGTCACCCAGCTCGACCCGATCTTCGTGGACGTCACCCAATCCAGCGCCGAAATGTTCAAGCTGCGTCGGGCGGTCAACCACGGCGCCATCCAGAGCGTCGAGGGCAAGGCGCCGGTGACGCTGTTCATCGGCGGATCGGAGGACGCCCCCTATGGCCAGCAGGGTGAGCTTCAGTTCTCGGAGGTCAGCGTCGACGAGTCGACCGGCTCCGTCCGGTTGCGCGCCGTCTTTCCGAACCCTAACCAAGAGTTGCTGCCCGGCCTCTTCGTCCGGGCCAAGGTCAACTGGGGCAACGCCGAGGGAGTCTTCATGATCCCGCAGCCGGCCGTGGTGCGCCGTCCCGACGGCAGCGCCTTCGTCTGGGCCGTCGGCCAGGACGGCAAAGCCTCGCAGAAGACCGTCAAGACGGAACGCGCGATCGGCGACAAGTGGCTGGTCACCGAGGGTGTCGCCGATGGCGACCGCGTCGTGGTCGAGGGCATCCAGAAGGTCGCTCCCGGCGCCCCGGTGACGGCGGTGGCGCTGGACGCCGAGAAACCCGGAGCGGTGGCCCAGGCCGACGGCGCCCCCAAGGCCCAGTAAGGGCGAAGAAGGTCACGGAACCATCATGTCCAAATATTTCATCGACAGGCCGGTCTTCGCCTGGGTGATCGCGATCGTGATCATGCTGGCGGGCGGCCTGAGCATCCTGGGGCTGCCGATCGAGCAGTACCCCTCGATCGCGCCGCCATCCGTCCGCATCAACGCGACGTATCCGGGCGCGTCCGCGCAGACGGTCGAAGGCACGGTGACCCAGGTCATCGAGCAGCAGATGAACGGTCTCGACCATCTGCGCTACATCTCGTCCAACAGCGACAGCTCGGGCACGGCGCAGATCACCCTGACCTTCAACCCCGAGGCCGATCCCGACATCGCGCAGGTGCAGGTGCAGAACAAGCTGCAGCTCGCCATGCCCCGATTGCCGCAGGAGGTCCAGCAGCAGGGCGTCCAGGTCTCCAAGGGCAACAACACCTTCCTGATGGTGATGGGCTTCGTGTCGAGCGACGGCTCCAAGGGCCAGAACGACATCGCCGACTTCGTCGCCTCCAACATCCAGGACCCCATCAGCCGCGTCAGCGGCGTCGGCACCCTCACGCTGTTCGGCGCCCAGCACGCCATGCGCGTTTGGCTCGACCCGAACAAGCTGATCAGCTACGGCCTGACCACCACCGACGTGGTTGGCGCGATCACCGCCCAGAACGCCGAGGTCTCGGCCGGCCAGCTCGGCGGCTCGCCGGCGATCCCCGGCCAGCAGCTCAACGCGACCATCATCGCGCAGACCCGACTGGAGACGCCGGAGGAATTCGGCCGCATCCTGGTCAGGGTCAACCAGGACGGCTCGCAGGTCCGTCTGTCCGACGTGGCGCGGATCGACGTCGGCGCCGAGAACTTCAACACCATCGCCCGCTACAACGGCAAGCCCGCCGCCGGCATGGGCGTCAGCCTCGCGACCGGCGCCAACGCGCTGGACACGGCCGAGCTGGTGCGGGCGCGGATCGAGGAACTGAAGCCGTTCTTCCCGGCCGGCGTCGAGGTGGTCTATCCCTACGACACGACACCGTTCGTCAAGCTGTCGATCGAGGGCGTCGTCCACACGCTGCTGGAGGCGATCGTCCTCGTCTTCGCCATCATGTACCTGTTCCTGCAGAACTTCCGGGCGACGCTGATCCCGACCATCGCGGTGCCGGTGGTGCTGCTGGGAACCTTCGGCGTGCTGGCGGCGGCGGGCTTCACCATCAACACGCTGACCATGTTCGCCATGGTGCTGGCGATCGGCCTGCTGGTCGACGACGCCATCGTCGTGGTCGAGAATGTCGAGCGCGTCATGGCGGAGGAAGGGTTGTCGCCCAAGGAGGCGACCCGGAAATCGATGGGCCAGATCACCGGCGCGCTGATCGGCATCGCGCTGGTGCTGTCGGCCGTGTTCGTGCCGATGGCCTTCTTCAGCGGCTCGACCGGCGCCATCTATCGGCAGTTCTCGCTGACCGTGGTGTCGGCGATGGTGCTGTCGGTGGTCGTGGCCCTGGTGCTGACGCCCGCATTGTGCGCCACCATGCTGAAGCCGGTCAAGGGCCATGGCCAGCCCCGCAAGGGCTTCTTCGGCTGGTTCAACCGCACCTTCGACCGCGGCAACGCCAAGTACCAGCGGGGCGTCGGCCACATGGTCCACCGGCGCGGCCGCTACATGCTGGTCTACCTGCTGATCGTCGGTGGCTTGGCGGTCCTGTTCCTGCGCCTGCCCTCGGCCTTCCTGCCCAACGAGGACCAGGGCGTGCTGTTCACCCAGATCTCGCTGCCGCCGGGCGCCACGCTGGAGCGCACGCTGGAGACGGTCGAGGCGGTCGAGAAGCACTATCTCGAGGACGAGAAGGACTACGTCCAGGGCGCCTTCGCCGTCGCTGGCTTCAGCTTCAGCGGCCGCGGCCAGAACACCGCGATCGTCTTCTCCAGCCTGAGGGATTGGTCGGTGCGAGGATCCGAGGAGGGTGCCGTCAGCGCCATCGCCGGCCGCGCCATGGGCGCCCTGTCGAAGGTGCGCGACGCGATGATCTTCGCATTCACGCCGCCGGCCATCATCGAGCTGGGCAACGCCACCGGCTTCGACATGCAGCTGGTCGACCGCGGCGGGCTGGGCCACGAGGCTTTGATGAAGGCCCGCGGCCAGCTGCTGGGGCTGGCGTCCCAGAACCCCGCGCTGGTCGGCGTGCGGCCCAACGGACTGGACGACAATCCGCAGCTCCGGATCGACATCGACCGCGAGAAGGCGAGCGCGCTGGGCCTGTCGCTGGCCGACATCAACACGACGCTGTCCGCCACCTGGGGCTCCGCCTACGTCAACGACTTCATCGAGAACGGCCGGGTCAAGCGGGTCTACCTGCAGGCCGACGCGCCGTACCGCATGCTGCCGTCCGACCTGGATCGCTGGTACATGCGGAACTCCGCCGGCGAGATGGTGCCGTTCTCGACCTTCTCCAGCACCCACTGGGACTATGGTTCGCCCCGGTTGGAGCGGTTCAACGGCGTCTCGTCGATCAACATCCAGGGTCAGGCCGCACCCGGCGTCAGCTCGGGCGAGGCCATCACGATCATGGAGGACCTGGCGCGCCAGCTGCCGCAGGGCATCAGCTTCGAGTGGCAGGGACTGACCTACGAGGAGCGGCTGTCGGGAGCGCAGGCACCCGCCCTGTACGCCATCTCGATCCTGGTGGTGTTCCTGTGCCTGGCCGCCCTGTACGAGAGCTGGTCGATCCCCGCCTCCGTCATCCTGGTCGTGCCCCTGGGCGTGTTGGGCGCCGTCATCGCGGCCCATCTCCGGGGCTTGCCGAACGACGTGTACTTCCAGGTCGGCCTGCTGACGACCATCGGCCTGTCGGCGAAGAACGCCATCCTGATCGTGGAGTTCGCCAAGGACATGCACGACGAGGGCATGGACCTGGTGGAGGCGACCATCGAGGCCTGCCGCCAGCGCCTGCGTCCGATCCTGATGACGTCCTTCGCCTTCATCCTGGGCGTGCTGCCGCTGGCGATCAGCACCGGCGCCGGATCGGGCAGCCAGAACGCCATCGGCGTCGGCGTGATGGGCGGCATGATCTCGGCCACTATCCTGGCGATCTTCTTCGTCCCCGTCTTCTTCGTGGCGGTGCTGAAGCTGGTCGCCCGATGGGCCCCCAAGGGACACCACCCCGCCCCCGAACCGGCGCAGGCCGATTGAGACGCCACATGACGGAAAAGACCATGACCAAACCGCGTCTCGCGCGTCTCCCGATAACCGCCTCTCTGGCCCTGCTGCTGCTGGGTGGCTGCTCGTTCATCCCCGACTACGTCCGTCCCGCCTCGCCCGTTCCCGAGGCGTGGCCGGTCGGGGCCGCCTACACCACGTCCTCGGCGGCGCGGCCGGGCAACGGCGGGCCGGTGCTGGCCGATCTCGGCTGGGAGGACTTCTTCCAGTCGCCCCAACTGCGCGGCCTGATCCAGACCGCGCTGGAGAACAACCGCGACCTTCGGGTCGCGGCGCTCAACGTCGAGCAGGCTCGCGCGCAGTACCGCATCCAGCGGTCGGACCTGCTGCCGACCCTGGACGCCGGCGGCAGCCTGACCCGGCAGCGCACGCCGGCCGACCTGTCGCGGACCGGACGCTCCGCCGTCGGTAGCCAGTGGGAGGCCACGGTCGGCACCACCTCGTTCGAGCTGGATCTGTTCGGCCGTATCCGCAGCCTGGAACAGTCGGCCCTGGAGAGCTACTTCGCGACCGAGCAGGCGCAGGTGGCGACCCGGATCGCGCTGATCGCCGAGGTCGCCAACGCCTACCTGACTCTTCTGGCCGACAAGGAGCTGCTGAAGCTGACGGACGACACGCTGCGCACCCAGCGGCAGTCCTTCGACCTGACCCGGCGCAGCTTCGACCGCGGCGTCGGGACCCAGCTCGACGTCGCCCAGGCGCGCACCGCCGTGGAGACGGCGCGGGCCAACCGCGCCGCCTATGTCCGCCAGATCGCCCAGGACAAGAACGCCCTGACGCTGCTGGTGGGCGGCCCGGTCAGCGAGTCCGTGCTGGACGCGGCGGCGTCGCTCGGCACCGGCGACTTCATCACCGACCTGCCGGTGGGACTGCCGTCGGACCTGCTCCAGCGCCGGCCCGACATCATCCAGGCGGAATACGATCTGCGGTCGGCCAACGCCAATATCGGCGCCGCCCGGGCCGCCTTCTTCCCGACCATCGGCCTGACCGCCTCGGCCGGCACCGCCAGCGCCGCGCTGTCCGGCCTGTTCGACGGCGGCAGCGGCGCCTGGAGCTTCGTGCCGCAGATCAGCCTGCCGATCTTCGACTTCGGCCGGCGCGAGGCCAACCTGGAAAGCGCCAAGATCCAGCGGGAGATCGGCGTCGCCCAGTACGAGCGGTCGATCCAGACGGCCTTCCGGGAAGTCTCCGACGCGCTCGCGGCCCAGGGCACCCTGGACGACCAGCTCGACGCCCAGACCGCGCTGGTCGACGCGACCCGGTCGAGCTACGACCTGTCGATCCTCCGCTACAACCGCGGCTTGGACAGCTTCCTCAACGCGCTGGACAGCCAACGGTCGCTCTATTCGGCGCAGCAGGACCTGATCAACGCGCGCTTGTCCCAGCTGAGCAACCTGGTGACACTGTACAAGGTGCTGGGCGGCGGCGCTCCGGCGGAAGCCGTCAAGATGGCCGCCGACACCAAATGAACCGGTGAGCAAAGAGGGAGGAAGCGCGTCATGAGGCAGGTGATGTTCGTCGAGCTCGGCATGGGCGCCGACCTGCATGGGCAGGATGTCACCAAGGCGGCGGTGCGCGCGGTGCGGAACGCGATCGAGCGCAATTCGATGCCGGGCATGCGCGGGCTGGTCGACGGCGACACCAGCCGCATGCAAGTCCGCGTCAACCTCGCCGTGCCCGCCGACGCCGAGAAGCTGGACCACGACGCCGTGCGCGCCGTCTTCCCCTATGGTCAGGTGACCATCGTCGTTGGTCCCGGCGGCATGCTGGCACCCAGCGGCATCTTCCTGGCGGACAAGGGCGACGCCAACGAGATGATCTACATCGTCAACGCGGCGGTCGAGGTCGGCGTCTGAGGCTCAGGCGCGGGCGCCGCGGTCCGGGGTTACGGTGGCGGCCAGCGGCAGCTCGACCGAGAAGCGCGAGCCGCGTCCCGGAACCGAGTCGACCGAGACCCCGTGTCCCAGCGCCTCGGCCAGCCGGCGCACGATCGCCAAGCCCAATCCATGGCTGCCGTCCCCGCCATCCACTTGGCCCATCCCACGGTGGAACGCCTCGAAGATGATCTCGGCCTGATCGGCGGGGAAGCCGGTGCCGGTATCCAGGACGTCGACGCGGATCCTGTCCCGCCCGATCCGGCGGCACCCGATCAGGATGCCGCCTTCGACGGTATAGCGGAGCGCGTTCTCGATCAGGTTGCGGAGGATGCGCTCCAGCGGCACCGCGTCGCTCCGGACCCAGGCGGAGGAACCGACCACCGTCAGCCGAAGCCCGCACATCTCCGCCCGATGGCCGTATTCGGCGCCGAGCCGGTCGAGCAAGGCACCCAGCGGGATGTCGGCCGGTTCGGGCTTGACCGCGCCGGTATCCAGCTTCGAGAGATCGAGCATCCCGTCGAACAGCAGCTTCAGGGCCTCCGCCGCCTGATTGACGCCCGTGGCGAGCGGCGCCATCGGATGGTCCCGAAGCCCCTCCGCCAACGCCGTGCCCAGGAACAGCAGGGACTGGACCGGCTGGCGGAGATCATGGCTGGCGGTGGCGATCAGCCGGGACCTGTCCAGCAGCTTCCGTTCGGCCTCGGCCCTCGCGGCCTCGGCCCGCTCGATCCGCTGATCGGCTTCCCTGCGGGTCGTGATGTCGCGGAAGGAGATCACCAGTCCGTCGCGGGACGGCATCACCCGCACGGAAACCCAGCGGGCCATCGGCATCAGGTGTTCGTCGAAACAGACCGGTTCCCCCTCGACACGGGACCGGGCGCAGGCGGCGGCGAAGGCGGCGGCGCTGCCGACGGGCAACGCCTGCGGCAGCGCCAAGCCAACCAGTTCGCCACCACCGACCAGAAGGGTCCGGCACTGCTGGTTGGCGTAGGTGATGAAACCATCGATATCGACCTCGCAGACGCCATCGCAGGCGCCTTCCAGGATGGCGGCCATGCGGCTGGCGGTCAGTTCGGCCTGCTCGCGTTCCCGGCGGCTGTGCTCCAACGCCTGGTTGAGCGCCGCGACCGGGCGAAGCGAACGCTTGGAATGCAGGACGGCCGCCACCGCGCCGATGAGGGCCAGGGCCATGCCCAGACCCAGCGCGTGATGGGGCACCGCGCCATCGTAAGCGGCGGTGGCGGCGATGGCGGCGGCCACAGCGGCCGCGATCACGCCAATCAGGGACGGAAGGGTCATGGCAGCGGGGACCGGCCGCGAGGCTATCGGGTTGGCGGAGGCGCGCTGGGCCTTGGCGGTCGAGGGCGCGCGGCGGCGGATGGGTTCGCCCCGCGCCGCGGGCGCCGGGCGGACAGGTCGCTTCGGGCCCGGAATGAGGTCCGAGCCGCGACCATCGTGCTGGATGAACATCGAACCGGCTTCGCGGCTCAGCGCCCCGGCGCCGCTCCGGACGATGCCCTGCGCATCGCGGCCGTCCGCCAGACGGCGAGGCATTCCTCGGCGGTCGCGGCGGAGCCGATGCAGCGGGTCCCGTTCTCCTTGAACCACAACCGGTACCGGCCGCCCTGGTCGCGCTCGAAGATGAACACGGCGTCCTTCAACCCCGGCAGCGAGATCAGCAGCCGGTCGTGGTGCCTGCCGGTCTGTCGGGCGACGCTGGCCCAGGCGCCCCGCGCGCATTTGGGCAGGGCGATCCGGTAGAAGGCGACCAGATCGGCAGGCGTGAAGCGGCATGAGGGGAACTGGATGACGGTCATGGCGGCGATCCTGACTTTCCGGCAGCCTCCGACTTCCGATGGAAATCAAAGGGGTTGGAGCTGGGGCGAGAGTGCCCCCGGAACGTCCGGCGCGCTGTGAAGTGGTTCACTGTCCCTTGGGAACACCCGAATATTTTCAGGCGAAAGTTTTGCCATGACAGGGTTCGACCGGGCACGGGTCCCGTTCGAGCTGGATCGTCGAATGTTCGATGTCGAAGCGATGCGCCAGCTCCTGCCGCAGCCGGCGCAGCACCTCGTCATGATCGGCGTCGGCGGCCAAGCTGGCGTGGAAGGTGATCAGCGGCCGGTCGGGGGTCAGCGACCACGCGTGGACATGGTGGACATCGGCGACACCCGGCACGGCGTCGGTCAGTTCGCGGCTCAGCCGGTCGATGTCGAGCCCTTCCGGCGTCCCCTCCATCAGCACGTGCCAGGAACGCCCGACCAGCGCCCAGGCGCCGCGCAGGATCAGCAGCGCCACAAGCACCGACAGGAGCGGGTCGATCGGCGTCCAACCCGTCCATAGGATCACGCCGGCCGCCACGATGGCGGCGAGCGATCCCAGCAGGTCCCCCATGACGTGGAGGGCGGCCCCGCGCATGTTGAGGTTTTCCTGGTCGCCACCGTGCAGGATCACGACACCCGCGATGTTGACCAGCAGCCCGATGACCGCGATGACGAGCATGGGGGTTCCCATCACCGGCATCGGTTCCATCAGCCGGCCAACCGCTTCGAAGATGATCCAGATCGCCAGGACGAGCAGGGTCGCCCCGTTGATGAACGCCGCCAGCACCTGGAAACGGTGCTGGCCGTAGGAGCGGTTGAACGTCGCGGGCCGCCGGCTGACCCGGAAGGCGTACCAGGACAAGGCGAGCGCCGCCGTGTCGGTCAGCATGTGCCCGGCGTCGGCCAGCAGCGCCAGCGATCCGGCCATGAACCCGCCGACCGCCTCGACCACCATGAAGCCGCCGGTCAGCACCAGCGCCAGCAGCAGGCGGCGCTCGTTCTGGACGTGGGCATGGACATGGCCGTGGCCGTGCGAATGGCCGTGTCCATGCCCATGGCCATGCGCTTCGTGATGATCGTGATCGTCGTGTCGGTGGGAGCCCATGCCGGCGCCTTCAAGGTTCGGGAAACCGCTCTAGTCCCTTATATAAACCACGAAAGCGCCGGTTGGTTGTCAACCGCGCAAAACGCCGCCGGTCGCCTTGGTGACCGCCGCGACGATCTTGCCGCCGATCGCGTCGATTTCCGGTTCGGTCAGGGGCTGGCCGGAAGGCTGGATGGTCACCGCGATGGCGAGCGACTTGAAACCGGGCTCGATGCCCTGGCCCTGATAGACGTCGAACACCGAGACATCGGTGATCAACTGCTTGTCGGCACCCTTGGCGGCCCGCACCAGTTTCTCAGCCTCGACCTTGGCATCCACCAGGAACGCGAAGTCGCGCTGGATCGGCTGGAACAGCGACAGGCGCAGCAGCGGCCGGGCGGTCCCGGACTTCTTCTTCGGCACCGGCACGGCGTCCAGCATCACCTCGAACGCCACGACCGGCCCCTTGACGCCCAGTTGGTCGAGCACCCCAGGGTGGACCTCGCCAAAGCGGGCCAGCACCGTCGGCCCCAGCCGCAGCACGCCGGAACGGCCGGGATGGTACCAGGACGGCGCGTCGGTCGTGACCTGGAGGTTGCCGGTCGGAGCCCCGACCGACTCGAGCAGGGCGATGGCGTCGGCCTTGACGTCGAAGGCGTCGACCCCGCGCGGGCTGGCCGCCCACTGACGGGGTACCATGGTTCCCGCCCTGACGCCGGTCGCGACGGTGTCCTGACCCCGCGGCGACGGGTCGCGGAAGATCGGTCCGACCTCGAACAGCGCCACATCCGGATAGCCCCGGTCGCTGTTGCGGCCGACCGCCTGGATCAGGTTGGGCAGGATCGAGGGGCGCATCACGTCCAGATCGGCGCTGATCGGGTTGAGCAGGCGCAACTCGTCCGGCACGCCGCCGAACAGCTCGATATGGGCCGACGACATGAACGACCACGTCACGGCTTCGGACAGGCCGCGCGCCGCCAGGACCCGCCGCGACAGCGCCACACGCTTCTGCTTGGGGCTGAGTGCGGGACGTGTGATCGTCGCCGTCCGCACCATCGGGATCGCCGGTATATGGTCATAGCCGTGGACGCGCAGGACCTCCTCGACCAGATCGGCCTCGCCATGGATGTCCGCGCGCCAACTCGGCGGCAGCACGGTCATGGCCGCCGTCCCGCCCCCGTCGCTGGGCGTGGTGACCCCAAAGCCAAGCGCCTCCAGGATGCGGACCTGTTCCGTCACCGGAACGTCGACGCCACCCAATTCCAGGACGCGGCCCGGTCGCAGGGTCAGCTCGCGCCGCCACGCCGGCTCGGCGCCGGCGATGACCAGCTCGCTCGCCTCGCCGCCGCAGATCTCCAGGATCAGACGGGTCGCGATCTCGGCGCCGGGAACCACGAAGGCGGGATCGACGCCCCGCTCGAAGCGGTAGCGCGCGTCGCTGTCGATCGACAGCTTGCGTCCGGTCCGGGCGGTACGGACGGGATCGAACAGCGCCGCCTCGAGGAAGACGTCGGTGGTCTCCCCGGTCACGCCGGTGCCCTCGCCGCCCATCACGCCGCCCAGGCTGACGACGCCCTTGTCGTCGGCGATGACCGTCATGGTCTCGTCGAGCGTGTATTCCTTGTCGTTCAGCGCCCGCAAGGTCTCGCCGGCGCGGGCGAAACGGACGGTCAGCCCGCCCGACAGGCGGGCGGCGTCGAACACGTGCAGCGGCCGGGCGATGTCGAAGGTCAGCAGGTTGGTGATGTCGACCAGCGCCGAGATCGGCCGCAACCCGATCGACATCAAGCGATCCTGGAGCCAGCGCGGGCTGGGACCGTTGCTGACGCCCCGGATCAGCCGGCCGACGAACAGCGGGCAAGCCGCCGCCGCGTCCTCGGGGAAGTCGAGCGTCACGCCGATCGGGCTGGCGAAGCCGCCCGGCACCGGCGTGGTCTCCAGCGGCCTCAATTGGCCGAGGCCAGTGGCGGCCAGATCGCGCGCGACACCGCGGACACCGGCGCAGTCCGCCCGATCCGGGGTCAGCGAGATGTCGATCAGGGGATCGTCCAGGCCCATCAGCGCCGCGAAGGGAGTTCCGACAGCGGCGTCGGCGGGCAGGTCGATGATGCCCTCATGGGCGTCCGACAGACCCATCTCGCGCTCGGAACAGAGCATCCCATTCGATTCGACGCCGCGGATGACACCCTTTTTCAGCTCCACCCCGGTCGCCGGGATGACCGAGCCGGTCGGCGCGAAGACACCTTTCATGCCCGTGCGGGCGTTGGGCGCGCCGCAGACGACCTGGACCGTTTCGGTGCCGGTATCGACCATGCAGACGCGCAGCTTGTCGGCGTCGGGGTGTTTTTCGGCCGAGATCACATGGGCCACCTTGAAGGCCTCGAGGCCCTTGGAGCGGTCCACTATCTCCTCGACCTCGAGGCCGAGCGCGGTCAGCTTCTCGGCGATGGTGTCGACATCGGCCCCTGTCTCCAGGTGGGCCTTCAGCCAGGAAAGGGTGAGCTTCATCGTCGGCTGTCCTTAGCGGTTCAGGCCCTGGGCCAGGGAAGGCACGTCGAGGGGCACGAAGCCGTAATGCTTCAGCCAGCGCAGGTCGGCCTCGAAGAAGGTGCGCAGATCGGGAATGCCGTATTTCAGCATGGCGATCCGCTCGATCCCCATGCCGAAGGCGAAGCCCTGGTATTTGGTGCTGTCGATGCCGCAGTTCTCCAGCACGTTGGGATGGACCATGCCGCAGCCCAGGATCTCCAGCCAATCGCCGAAGTTGCCGATCTTCAACTCGCCGCCCCGCCGCAGGCAGCCGATGTCGACCTCGGCCGACGGCTCGGTGAAGGGGAAGAAGCTCGGCCGGAAGCGCAGCGGCAGGTCGTCCACGTCGAAGAACGCGCGACAGAACTCGATCAGGCAGCCCCGCAGGTTCGCCATGCTGGTCTTCTCGTCCACCACCAGCCCCTCGACCTGATGGAACATCGGCGTGTGGGTCATGTCGTAGTCGGAACGATATGTCCGGCCGGGGATGATGACGCGGATCGGCGCCTTGTCGGCCAGCAGCGACCGGACTTGGACCGGTGAGGTATGGGTGCGCAACAGCATGCGGCTGCCGTCGCTCGGGCGGTCCGGCAGGTAGAAGGTGTCGTGCATGTCGCGCGCCGGATGGCCGGGCGGGAAGTTCAGCGCGGTGAAGTTATGGAAGTCATCCTCGATGTCCGGCCCCTCGGCCACCGAGAACCCCATGTCGGCGAAGATCGCGGTCAACTCGTCGATGGTCTGGGTGATCGGGTGGACGCGGCCCTCCCGCTCGGGGCGCACCGGCAGCGTGACGTCGATCCGCTCGGCCTCCAGCCGCGCCGCCAGCGCCGCCTTGTGCAGGTCGGCCTTGCGGGCATCCAGGGCGGCGCCGACCTCGTCCTTGAGGGCGTTCATCGACTGGCCGCGTTCCTTGCGCTCCTCCGGCGACAGGGAGCGCATGTCGGCCATCAGCCCCGTGATCCGGCCCTTCTTGCCGAGCGCCGAGACGCGGACCTCCTCCAGTGCCGCCAGATCGGTGGCCTCTCCCACCGCCGTCAGCAATTCCGTCTTCAGCGCTTCGAGAGCGGACTTGGGTTCAGCGGACATGGTTCCTCGTCAAGGTTGCTCTTCAAGGGATGGCACGGCCATCAGGGTCAAGGGATGGCACGGCCATCAGGGTCAAGGGATGGCACCGCCATCAGGGTCAAGGGATGGCACCGCCATCGGGGTCAAGAAATGACGCCGCCGCGATCCGGGGCGGCAAGCACGAAAAGGGGGCCAGCCCAGCCGGGCGGCCCCCTTGTCATTCGCCGTCGATGCCATTGGCGTCCGCCGGGGCGGACGCGTCAGGAAATCAAGCGGCCTGGGCGAGAGCGGCCTGGGCCTTGTCGACCAGGACCTTGAACGCATCCGGCTCGTGCGCGGCGAGGGAGGCGAGGACCTTACGGTCGACGTCAACCCCGGCCCGCTTCATGCCGTTCATGAAACGCGAGTAGGTCAGGCCATACTGGCGGACGCCGGCGTTGATGCGCTGGATCCAGAGCGACCGGAACTCGCGCTTCTTGTTGCGGCGGTCCCGATAGGCGTAACGAAGCGCCTTCTCGACCTTCTGGATCGCGATCCGGAAGCACTTGCTGGACCGGCCGCGGTAACCCTTGGCCAGCTTGAGGATCTTACGGTGACGGGCGTGAGTGGTTACGCCCCGCTTTACACGTGCCATGGTTCAGCTCTCCCGATCAGGCGTTGCGCAGGAAGTTCTTCACGATGGTCACGCCATCCTGAGCGGCGAGCACCATCGTGCCGCGCGCGTTGCGCTTCATCTTCTGGGTACGCTTGACCATGCCGTGGCGCTTGCCGGCGGCCTGGGCCTTGACCCGGCCGGAGGCCGTAACCTTGAAGCGCTTCTTCGAACCGCTGTGTGTCTTCAACTTGGGCATTTCTGCTCCTCGAACCTGGAGTTACGTTCAGAGCGGTTGGGCATGCCCTATGGGGTCCAAGACCCGGCCTCGCCGCCCGAATGAGCCGTGGGTTATAGTGCCGCGCCGAAGCGAAAGCAAGGCACCCGTGCGGTTGGATCGGCATGCCTGCGTGATCTCGGCTCATGCCATGTCCATGATCCGCAGTGCCGGGCATGGACATATGGAATGGGCTGCTGGGTGGATTTGTCGAAGCTTGCATTTTGTAGGTCGGCTACAGCGAAGCGACAGACGACACCACTCCCAACGCGCCTGATTGTCGGCTGTCGCTTCGCTGTAGCCGACCTACGGTGGAAACATCATTCTTTCCACTGTGCGGCGTTTCCCCGGCCGGACAGTGGCCCGTCATCCCATCAGTTCGGACGCGACATCCTTGGGATGGGCCGGGAGGTGGGCTGGTGAGAGGCCGGGCAAGCCGCTTGCGAGGTCATCCAGCAGGCTGGCGGGGAGATCGTCGAGGAAATCGGGCGGCAGCGCGGATTTCAGGGACTTGATCAGACTCGCCGGCGAGCGGGGGTCATTCGCGGAAAGTGGTGGAAGGTCACTATTGGTCACTTCCGGCTTGGTCACGGCTGGCTTGGTCACGACCGGAGCTTCGGCCTCCGCGGGTTCGTCGGGAAGACCGTCCAGCCATTCATCCGGATCGGGCGCCATGTCCTCGACAACGGCGTCGGGGGACTGGCGGTCGTCGTGATGGTGGAGGGTGATGCGGCGATCCTGGATGACACCGATCAGCTTCAGCCGGAATTCGACCGCGCGCATCACCTGCATCGGTTTCTTGGCGTCCAAGGCGTCGCCGATGGCGATCTCCATGATCTCGGCGGCGTTGTCCAGTTCGGCCTTGTGGAAGGCACGGTGGAGCTGGCGAAGCTGATCGATGTGGGCGCGGACTTCCGGCCGGCTCATCAGGAAGTGGCCGCGCTGCTTGGCGCCCTTGGGAGAATAGCCCGCACGCCGCGCCGCCTCCGCCGCGGAGGCTCCCGCCGCCATATCTTGGCAGAACAGCTCCTGGCGGATCGCCAGAGGTGAAGAGGCGGATCCTACTGGGGAGGCGGGGATATCGGTCATGACGGACTCTCGGCGGAGGATTGCGGGCTCCGCTTAAATTCCCACGTGCACCCCAAAAGTCAAGTTTTTAACCTAAAATATAAGACTTTTATCTTATTTGGCGCCGAGCCTTAGAAAATCGCCTGCAGCAAGGCGTTGGTGATCCGGTCAATCGGCGGTATCCCGACATCCGCGCCGTAATCGCGCATCGGCTTGGCGAACTCTACGCCGCGCAATTCCGGGATCATCGGATCGGGACGACACCCGCAGGGCTCATCCGGCGCCCTGGAAGGGTTCGTGAAGAATTGTCTGATCAAACGGGTGCCCATGGCCGCCAGCCTCCAGTGCTCGATTGGTGACCGTATTTTAGCCCTGGAGCGCTACGTGGGTAGTCCGGACGGAGGCGTATATGTCTAAAATTAGAGCAGTATGGAATGGATATGGCGTCGCCTATACCGAGGCCGCCTGATCACTTCGCCCCGAAGGGAACCGCCAAGGTGAAGTTCAGCACGTCGCCGCTGGTGCCCAGCGAGGTACCGTCCTGGCTGGGATTGGTCACGTGGAAGTATGTGGCACCCAGCCGCCAGTCGTTGGAGAACTCGTAGGCGGCGGCGACACCGGTGCGGATCTCGATCTGCCCACTGGCCGGATCGGTCGGGTCGCGGATCTCGTTCCGTTCCGCGACTCCGGCGGCGATGCTCGGCGTGAAGATGAAGCTCTCACCCAAGGACAATTCCAGCCCGACACCGCCGTGGGTGCCGCCGGCGGTCACCATCGTCCTATCGCTGGCCGCCAGCGCGGCTCCCGACGACTCGGGCACGAACAGCCAATATTTGAGGCCCAGTCCCCATTCGAGCTGGACATTGGACGACGGCTCGGTCGGCTTGAGGTCGAAATAGCCAACGCCGCCGGTGATGTATTCCGGCTTGGCGCTGGTTGCCTTGCCTTGCGCGGCGGCCTCTCCCGCACCCAGGCAGAATCCAAGTGCCACCGCGATCACCATCAAGCGACGCATCTGGATCACCAAGGTCCCCATCCTCGAAAACCGCCCAAGCAACACCGGCGCCAACCGCCGGATCAAACACGGAAGCCAGCATATAGGTTGAAATGTAACATTTAGTAAATGGTGCATGCGGCGATGCGAAACACCCACCATCAGGTCACATTTTTGAACCTCTCGGTGGCAGCGACGAGAGCGGCCCGAATACCCGGCTCCATCGCCGAATGGCCGGCGTCTGACACCACCACGTATTCCGCCTCCGGCCAAGCCCGCCGCAACTCGTCGGCGGTGGCGATCGGGCAGACGATGTCGTAGCGGCCCTGGACGATCACCGCCGGAATGTGGCGGATCCGTTCGACACCGATCAGGAGACGGTTCTCGGGGGTGAGGATGTTGTTCCGGAAGTAATGCGCCTCGATCCGCGCGAGGCCGAGCGCGTGGGTGTCCTCGCCCGAAGCCGACAACAGTTCCGGGCTGGGCAGCAGCGTCGAACAGGCGCCCTCGTACATACTCCAGACTCGCGCCGCCGCCATCCGCATGCCATGGTCCGCGCCGGTCAGCCGCTGGTAATAGGATTCCAGCAGGTCGCCGCGCTCGTCCTCCGGGAGGAAGTCGCTGAAGTTGGTCCACGCCTCGGGAAAGATCGTCCGCATGTGATAGAGGAACCACTGGATCTCCGACCGGCGCATCAGGAAAATGCCCCGCAGCATCAGGCCCAGGCACCTCTCCGGATGGGACTGCGCGTAGGCCAGCCCCAGCGTGCTGCCCCAGGAACCGCCGAACACGTGCCACTTGGCGACGCCAAGCTCGGTCCTGAGGTGTTCCAGATCGGCGACGAGATGATCGGTGGTGTTGTCCCGGATCTCGCCCAGCGGGGTCGAGCGGCCGGCGCCGCGCTGATCCAGGATGATGATTCGGTAGTGCGATGGATCGAAGAAGCGCCGATGGGTCGGCGAGGCGCCCGCTCCGGGACCGCCATGGAGGAAGACCACCGGCACCCCGCGTGGGTTGCCGGACTGTTCCCAATAGAGGGTGTGGACCGCATCGACCTGAAGGAGACCGGTCTGATAGGGATCGATCGACGGGAACAGCTCGGTGCGGGGCATGAATGAGGGGCCGTATGATGTGGAGCGGAATGAAGTCTATGGGACGCCGGACACCGTGGCAAAGCCGCGATGCCGGGGCAATCGAAAAAGGATTGGTCAAGGCTGGCTTGGCCACCCTGATGGCGCTGCTGTTGCTGGCCTGGATCACGCCGGCCATGGCCCAATCATCCCGCGACACCGGCAAGGCCGGAGTGGGTACAGGTCTGGTCAAGGGCGAAACCGCCAAGGTCGTCGAGGTGATCGACGGCGATACGGTGACGCTCGATAGCGGCGTGGAGGTTCGGCTGGTCGGCATCCAGGCACCGAAGCTGCCGCTCAACCGTCCCAACTTCAAGGAATGGCCACTGGCCCGCGAAGCCAAGGAGGAGTTGGAGAAGCTGGTGCTGGGCCAGCGCGTCACCCTGTGGTACGGCGGCGCGCGGGGTGATCGGCATGGACGTACGCTGGCCCATCTGAAGACCGATGACGGCACCTGGGCGCAAGGCGAGATGCTGGGCCGGGGCTTGGCCCGCGTCTACACCTTTCCCGACAACCGGGCGGCCGCAGACGAATTGCTCGACCGCGAGGCGTCGGCCCGCAAGGCCAAGTTCGGCATCTGGGCGCTGGGCTATTACAAGGTCCAGGACGCGGACGGGAAAGTCGGCCCGCCCGACACGTACCAGCTGGTCGAAGGTACGGTCACCAAGGTGGCCAACGTACGGGGCCGGGTCTTCCTGAATTTCGGCACGGATTACCGCAAGGACTTCACCGCGACGATCTCACCCCGCGATGTCCGGGTCTTCACGTCAAGCGGCCTGGATCCGGCGGCGCTTAATGGCAAGCGCGTCCGCCTGCGCGGCTGGCTTTATGACCGCAATGGTCCGGCGATGGACGTCACGCATCCGGAACAAGTCGAGCTGCTGGAGTGAGGATGAGTGCGATTTTGGGTTTAACTTTATGACCAGCACCCGACCTACGACCCCTGACAAATCACAGTGATCAGAACACGAAAAACCCCTCCGCCTTGTGGCGGAGGGGTTTTTCGGGTCGCCCATCTCGATTAGGCCGTGTCGTTCAGGCCGTGCGGCGCTGGGACAGCAGGCGGAGTGGCTTGGACTTGCCTTCGACGGCCTCGCGGTTGATCACGACGCTGTCGACTCCGGTCATGCCGGGCAGTTCGAACATGATGTCCAGCAGCACCGCCTCCATGATGGAGCGGAGACCGCGGGCGCCGGTCTTGCGCATCATCGCCTTGCGGGCGATTGCGGCCAGGGCGTCCTCGGTGAATTCGAGGCTGACCTGCTCCAGCTCGAACAGCCGCTGGTACTGCTTGACCAGGGCGTTCTTCGGCTCGGTCAGCACCTTGATCAGGGCCGACTCGTCCAAGTCCTCCAGGGTCGCGACCACCGGAAGGCGGCCGACGAACTCCGGGATCATGCCAAACTTGAGCAGGTCCTCGGGCTCGACCTCGCGCAGCAACTCGCCGATGCCACGCTCGTCCGGTCCCTTCACATCCGCGCCGAAGCCCATGACGGTGCCGCGGTTGCGCTGTGCTATGACCCGATCCAGCCCGGCGAAGGCGCCGCCGCAGATGAACAGGATGTTCGAGGTGTCGACCTGGATGAACTCCTGGCCGGGATGCTTGCGGCCGCCCTGGGGCGGAACCGAGCAGACGGTGCCCTCGACGATCTTCAGAAGGGCTTGCTGGACACCCTCGCCCGACACGTCGCGGGTGATCGAGGTGTTCTCGCCCTTCCGGGAGATCTTGTCGATCTCGTCGATGTAGACGATGCCGCGCTGCGCCCGCTCGACATTGTAGTCGGCGGCCTGGAGCAGCTTGAGGACGATGTTCTCGACATCCTCACCGACATAGCCGGCCTCGGTCAGCGTGGTCGCGTCGGCGACGGCGAAGGGCACGTCGATGATGCGGGCCAGCGTCTGGGCGAGCAACGTCTTGCCCGAGCCGGTCGGGCCCAGCAGCAGGACGTTGGACTTGGCGATTTCGACATCGCCCCGTCCGGCGCCGGCTCCGTTGGCGAGGCGCTTGTAGTGGTTGTGCACCGCTACGGCCAACACCTTCTTCGCTTGCGCCTGTCCGATGACATAGCTGTCGAGCGTCGCCGCGATCTCCCTCGGCGCCGGTGTGCCGACCGACTTGGTGTCCCGCTCCTTGTTCTCCTCGCGAATGATGTCGATGCACAGATCGACACATTCGTTGCAGATGAACACGGCGGGGCCGGCGATCAGCTTGACCACTTCATGCTGGCTTTTGCCGCAGAAGGAGCAGTAGAGGGTCTGGTTCGAGTGTTCTTTCGTCATATCCGGGCTGTACCTTGGTCCCTGCGAGCAACCGGAACTGCATCACGACTCGATGCGGCGAAGCGGTGTGGATTATCCGCGTCTATCCACAATGTATGGTGCATCCCCAACAGTTAACAGTTCCGAGGTGGATTTTCTGAGTGGAAGGTCCCAGCCTGTTGCAGCACTGCACGATCATACCAGTCCTGCACACCTTTCACGCCAGCGTCAACACGACGCATGACATAGGACACAACGCTCGTGTACGCGGAACGGTGTGCCATGACACGCAGGACACGTTACCACGGCTATCGGAACGCGCCATCATTCAATTCCTTCCCGGGCGTTGAACGGCCAGTCTACTTGGGATGATTCTACTTGGTATGATCGCGATTGCCGTCCCAGCCCCATCCGAGTAAGTTCCGGTCCATGACCGAAGCGGCCACCGACGCGGCGACACCTTTGGTCGTCTCCCCCGCCAACTCGATCCTTGGACACTCGACCGGGCGCCGCCGTCGGCTGCGCCTGCCGATCGCCGCCGTGCTGGTGGCGGGTTTCGGGACCTTGATGCTGGCCGCCGTGGCGAGCGTCCTCATCCTGGGACTGAGCAGCGCCGGGCGCAACACCTTTGCCCTCCTGAACGACAAGGCCGATCTCGCGATCGACAGCGTCGTGGTGCGGGTACGCCATCAACTCGATCCGGCGCGCGACCAGATCACGTATCTGAGCGCGCTGATCGAAAGCGGAAAACTCGACCCGAACGACCAGAAGGCGATGCGGGACACGTTGAGGGGCGCTTTGGCGGCAACCCCCCAGGTCACGGGTGTGGGATTTTCGCCTCTCAATCAGGTAATCATCCGAGCCGGCAGAATCAACGGCGAGATGATCGAGTCGACGCTCGACCTTTCAACCTCGGCCGAGATGACCGCGTTCATGGCCGAGGCCAGGGAGCGGCAGGGTCCCTATTGGGCCGAGCCGGTCTGGTCGCCCGAGGCGAAGACGACCCTGTTGACGCTGCGCATGGCGGTGCGGCGCGACGACCGCTTCATCGGCATGCTGATCGTCGCGGTATCGGTCGGGGACCTGTCGCGCTTCCTGTCGGAACTATACGTCGACGAGGGATTGAGCGCGTTCGTCCTGTACGATCGCGAGCACGTGCTGGCCCATCAGGCGCTGCGCTACAAGGAGTTCGATTTCTCCAAGCCGGCGGGACTGCCGCTGCCGCGGATCGATCAGGTCGACGATCCGGTGCTCGCCAGCCTGTGGCGGAACGGCCGGCCCGCCGACGCCTTCGCGATTCCAGGACGCAATTCGGCCAACGCGCAGGTGGTCGAGATCGGCGACGACAGCCACCTGTTCCTGCTGCGCCCCCTGGAAGGCTACGGCGCCCAGCCCCTGACCGTCGGCATCAACTATCGGCTGGATGAGGTCGGCGTCGAGATCGAGCGCCTGTGGATGACGGGATTGGTCGGCTTCGGCATCCTGCTGGTGTCGGTCGGCACCGCCCTGTGGATCGGCCGCGCGATCAGCCACCAGATCGGCAG
Source organism: Skermanella stibiiresistens SB22 (assembly GCF_000576635.1). Taxonomy (GTDB): domain Bacteria; phylum Pseudomonadota; class Alphaproteobacteria; order Azospirillales; family Azospirillaceae; genus Skermanella; species Skermanella stibiiresistens. The sequence continues at coordinate 29,738 of NZ_AVFL01000027.1, read as the reverse complement.
GCTGGCCGCCGCCGCCGCCAGCGTCAGCGCGCTGGACTTCCGGGGCGCCCCCACCCTGCCCGACAGCCGGTTCCGCGAGCTGGCGAACGCGGCGGACGCCTTCAACGCCATGGTCGCGGGGCTGCGCTGGTTCGAGACCTATGTTCCGAAGGGGCTGGTGCTGCGCCTGATCCGGCGTGGCTCGCGGGGAGGCGACGCCAGCGGGCTCGCCTCGGAGGAACGGCAGGTGACGGTGATGTTCACCGATATCCGGGGCTTCAGCAATCTGGCGGAGGATCTGGGCGCCGCCGAGACCGCCGCCCTGCTGAACAGCCACTTCACGCTGCTGGCGTCCTGCATCGAGGCGGAGGGCGGCACCGTCGACAAGTTCATCGGCGACGCCGTGATGGCGTTCTGGGGCGCTCCCGAGATCCAGCACGACCACGCTGCCCGGGCGCTCCGCGCGGCCCACGCCATCGCCATCGCGCTGCGGGCCGACAACGTCAAGCGCCGCGCCGTCGGACTGCCGGCGGTGCGGGTCCGCGTCGGCCTGCACAGCGGGCCGGTCGTGGTCGGCAATATCGGCTCGGCCAGCCGGATCAACTACACGATCGTCGGCGACAGCGTGAACACGGCGGCGCGAATCGAGGAATTGGGCGCCGGCTTGCAGGGCGACGCCGAGATCATCGTCCTCGTGGGATCCACCACGGCCGCCGAGAGCGGCGGCTGCGTGACCCTGGCACCGATCGGGGCCAAGAGCCTGCGCGGCCGCAGCGGACAGCTGGACGTCTTCCGGCTGGAGGTCTGAGCCCAACGAAAACGGCCACCGGGATGGGTGATCACCCCGGTGGCCGTCCTTGTTCGAGTCAGCGGGATCAGGCCGCCAGACCCAGCCCCTTCTCCATCACGATCGCCAGACGGCGCGAGAACGCGGCGGGATCGGGGATCGGCTCACCCTCGACGATGCGCGCCTGATCGAGCAGCAGCCACGCGATGTCGGAGATGCCGGCGGCGGCACCCTCCTTCGCGGCCAGATCGGTCAGCCGGCGGATCAGCGGATGGGTTGGGTTGACTTCCAGGATCCGCTTGGCGCCACCATCGAGCTGGCGGTGCTGCTTCAGCAGGCGCTCCAGGTGCATGTCCATGTCACCCTCGTCCGCCACCAGACAGACGGGGCTGTCGGTCAGCCGCTCGGAGATCCGAACGTCCTTGACCGCCTCGGCCAGGGTCAGCTTGATCGCGGCGACCAGGCTGCCCAGGTCGTTCTCGGCCGGCTTCTCCTGGTCCTTCTCGGGCTCGCTCTCGGCCTTGATGCGGGACAGGTCGGCGCCGCCGCGGGTGACCGACTTGAACTTCTTGCCCTGGTACTCGGCGACCGAGGGGATCCAGAACTCGTCGACCGGGTCGGTCAGCAGCAGAACCTCGACGCCCCGCGCCTTGAAGCCCTCGATCTGCGGGCTGCGGCGCAGCGACTCGATGTCGTCGCCGGTGATGTGGAAGATCGCGTCCTGCCCCTCCTTCATCCGACCGATGTAGTCGTCCAGCGACACCAATCCCTCGGCGCCGGTCGAGCGGAAGCGCATCAGCTTGGTCAACTGCTCGCGGTGCTCGTAGTCCTCGTACAGGCCTTCCTTCAGCACCGCGCCGAAGTTCTCCCAGAACTCGGCGTAGCTGTCGGCCTGCTCGGGATCCTCCGCCTTCTTGGTCAGGTCGCCCAGGACCCGGCGCACGATGCCGGCGCGGATCTTGGCCAGCATGGGATTGTGCTGGAGCATCTCGCGGCTGATGTTGAGCGGGAGATCCTCGCTGTCGACCACGCCGCGCAGGAAGCGCAGGTACGGCGGCACCAGACCCTCGGCCTCGTCGGTGATGAAGACGCGCTTGACGTACAGCTTCACCCGATGGCGCCGGTCGGGGTTGAACAGGTCGAACGGCTTGGCCGACGGCACGAACAGCAGGCTGGTGTATTCGATCTTGCCCTCGGCCCGCCAGTGCAGCGTCAGCCAGGGGTCGTCGAAGGCGTGGCCGACGTGGTGGTAGAACTCCTTGTACTCGTCGGGCGTGATCTCGTTCCGCGAGCGGGTCCACAGCGCCGACGCCTTGTTGAGCGCCTGGGCGTCGTCGCCGGTGCCGAGCAGGATCGGCAAGGCGATGTGGTCGCTGTACTTCTGGACGATCCGGCGCAGCCGCTGCTCGTCCAGGAACTCGCCCTCGTCGTCCTTGAGGTGCAGCACGACGCGGGTGCCGCGCGCGACGTCGTCGGCCTCGCTGACGGTGAACTCGCCGCGGCCGTCGGACACCCAGCGCCAGCCCTGGCTCTCGCCGGCCTTGCGGCTGAGGACCTCGACCCGGGTCGACACCATGAAGGCGGAATAGAAGCCGACGCCGAACTGGCCGATCAGGCCGACGTCCTTCTTGTCGTCGCCGGTCAGCTTGTTCATGAAGGCGGCGGTGCCCGACCGCGCGATGGTGCCGAGATTCTCGATCAGATCCTCGCGGTTCATGCCGACACCGTTGTCGGCCACCGTCAGGGTCTTGGCGTCGGCGTCGGTCACCAGGCGGATCTTGAGGTCGGGATCGTCAGCCGAAAGCTCGGGCTGGGTCAGGGCGGCATAGCGCAGACGGTCGCAGGCGTCGGAGGCGTTCGAGATCAGCTCGCGCAGGAACACCTCCTTCTCGCTGTAGAGGGAGTGCGCGACCATGTCGAGCAGGCGGCTGACCTCGGCCTGAAAACTGAGCCGTTCCTCGGACATTTTGGTATCACCTTCGGAAGTAGGTTTGGTGCGAATATGCGCCAGATATGTGAAAGGCCGCGAACACCTGCAACCCTATTCGGGTCGGCGTCGACGATTAGAATCAGGGCGATCGAGGGGAGTGCGGCGCCTTGTCCCATTCCCGGGCCCGGTCCGGTTCCTCCGGCACCCGCGATCACGCCTCTTGCAATGCGGCACGTCAGGGCCAATGCTCTCCCCCATGAGCGCAGCATCTTCTGGCGGGGCCTCCCAGTACCAGGGGCGGGTGACCGCCGTTCTTGGGCCGACCAACACCGGGAAGACCTTTCTCGCGATCGAGCGGATGCTGGGCTACCGCTCCGGCATGATCGGGTTCCCCCTGCGCCTCCTCGCGCGTGAGAACTACGAGAAGATCGTCAAGGCCAAGGGCCGCCACGCGGTGGCGCTGGTCACCGGCGAGGAGAAGATCATCCCGCCGCGCGCGACGTATTTCGTCTGCACCGTGGAATCGATGCCGCTGGACCGGCCGGTCGCCTTCCTGGCGGTGGACGAGATCCAGCTCTGCGCCGATCCCGAGCGCGGCCACATCTTCACGGAACGGCTGCTGCACGCGCGGGGCATGGATGAGACCATGTTCCTGGGCGCCGACACGATCCGGCCGCTGATCCAGAAGCTGGTGCCGCGCGTCGAGTTCATCAGCCGGCCGCGCTTCTCGTCGCTGACCTATGCCGGGCACAAGAAGCTGACGCGGCTGCCGCCCCGCTCGGCCGTGGTCGCCTTCTCCGCCACCGACGTCTACACCATGGCCGAGCTGATCCGGCGCCAGCGTGGCGGCACCGCCGTGGTGCTGGGAGCCCTCAGTCCGCGCACCCGGAACGCTCAAGTGGCGCTCTATCAGGCCGGCGAGGTCGATTACCTGGTCGCGACCGACGCGATCGGCATGGGGCTGAACATGGATGTCGACCATGTCGCCTTCGCCCGGCTGACCAAGTTCGACGGCCACGCGCCGCGCCGCCTGCGCCCGAACGAGATCGCCCAGATCGCCGGGCGGGCCGGCCGCCACATGACCGACGGCACTTTCGGCACCACCGCCGACCTCAACGGCCTGGACGCGGAGACGATCGACGCGGTCGAGAACCACAAGTTCGAGTCGCTGAAGGCCATCATGTGGCGCAACACCGCGCTGCGCTTCGAGAACCCGACCGTCCTGATCAAGAGCCTGGAGGAACGCCCGGCCCGGCCGGAGCTGATGCGGGTGCGCGACGCCGACGACCACCTGTCGCTGCTGGCCCTGTCGCGCGACCCGGAGATCGCGGCCAAGGCGACCAACCGGGCGGCGGTCCGGCTGCTGTGGGAGGTCTGCCAGATCCCAGACTTCCGCAAGGTGCTGTCCGACGCCCACACCCGCCTGCTGTCCCAGATCTACAGGCACCTGATGACTCCGGAGGCGCGCCTGCCGGAGGACTGGGTCGCCAAGCAGGTGGCGCGGATGGACAAGACCGAGGGCGACATCGACACGCTGGTCTCGCGCATCTCCCACATCCGGACCTGGACCTACATCTCCAACCGGCCGGACTGGCTGACCGACCCCAAGCATTGGCAGGAGCGGTCGCGGGAGATCGAGGACAAGCTGTCCGACGCCCTGCACGAGCGGCTGACCCAGCGGTTCGTCGACCGCCGCTCCGCCGTGCTGGCCCGCACGCTGGCCGGCGGCGGCGAGTTGCTGGCCGCCGTCACCGCCGCCGGCGAGGTGCTGGTCGAGGGCCACCATGTCGGCCGGCTGGAGGGCTTCCACTTCACGCTCGACCCCGAGGTGCGGGAGGACGACGTCCGCGCCTTCATGAGCGCCACGCGGCGGGCGCTCCGCGACGAGATCGGCCGCCGGGTCCGGCTGCTGGAACAGGCGGGCGACGACAAGATCGAACTGCGGCCCGACGGCGTGCTGTGCTGGGACGGCCATCCCGTGGCGCGGCTGGGGCCGGGCACCTCGGTGCTGACCCCGGCGGTGACCCCCCTGCACGACGAGCTGTTCGAGTCGGGACAACGCGACAAGGTGCGGGCGCGGCTGGGCCGCTGGCTCGACCAGTTCATCAAGGACCGGCTGGCGCCGCTGTTCGCCCTGCGCGGGGCGGACCTGTCCGGCACGGCGCGCGGGCTGGCCTTCCAACTGGCCGAATCGCTGGGCGGCCTCGCCCGGCCCGGCCTGGAGCCGCTGATCGCCGGGCTCGGCAAGGCCGACCGGCAGGCGCTGAACAAGCTGGGCGTCCGGCTGGCGACCAGCCAAGTCTTCATGCCGGCGCTGATCAAGCCGCGCGCGGTCGATCTGCGTGGCTTGCTGTGGGCGGTTTCGCATGGCGGCCCCATGGCGATGCCGCTGCCGCCGCCGACCCCGCCCGCCGGCCGGGTCTCGGTCGCGACCGACGCGGTGCCGCCGGACTTCTGGGAGGCGGTGGGCTATCCGCCCAAGGGGCCGCGCGCGGTCCGCGCCGACATCCTGGAGCGGTTCGAGCGCGAGCTTCACAAGCGGAGCGGCGAAGGGCCGTTGACCTCGGCGCCCGATCTCGCCCAGATGATCGGCAGCACGCCCCAGGACCTGGAGGGCGTGCTGGCCGCGATGGGCTATCGCCGGCACGAGGGCGAGGATGGCGCCGTCACGTGGCGGCGCGGCCGTCCAGCCGGGCCGGGACGGAACCGGAAAGGGCCGCGCCGGGGCGCCCCGGCCAAGCCGCGCGCCGAGGGCTCCACCGATTCGCCCTTCGCGAAGCTGAGACAGATCGAGTTCATCCGATGACGACGGACGAAGAGGGCCATGGCTGAGGACGAGGATGACGCCGCCGCCACCGAGACGGCGCTGGAGCTGGCTTCGGGCCGGCTGAGGCTGGACAAATGGCTTTGGTATGCCCGCTTCTTCAAGACCCGCAGTCTCGCCGCCAAGCTGTGCGCCGCCGGCGCCGTCCGGATCGGGGGAACGCCGGTCACCAAGGCGCACCACGCGGTCAAGCCCGGCGATGTCCTGACCTTCGCCCAGGGACGCCACATCCGGATCATCAAGGTGCTGGCCCTGGCGGCGCGGCGCGGGCCGGCCCCCGAGGCGCGGGCGCTCTACGAGGACCTGTCGCCGCCGGCGCCCGAGACGGCGATGCCGCGCTCCGCCGAGCGGGCACCCGGTTCCGGCCGGCCGACCAAGGCGGACCGCCGGGCGACCGAGCGCCTGCGGACCGAGTCCTGACGCTTCAAGCCGGACCGTCAGCCCCGCCTGAACACGACCGACAGGTTGTTGGCCGGCATCTCGATGACCTCGTCCAGCGTCAGCCCGGCCTCGGCCGCGGCGACGCGCACATCCTCCAACTCGCGCACACCCCAGTCGGGGTTCTGGGCGCGCAGCGACTGGTCGAAGTCCTCGTTGCTGGCGGCGGTATGGCGTCCGTCGCGCTTGTAGGGGCCGTAGAGGTAGAGCGGCGCTCCCGTCGGCAGGGTGCGCCCCGCACCGGCCATCAGGCCCAGCGTCGCGGCCCAGGGCGAGATGTGGATCATGTTGACGCAGACGATCGCGTCGGCATGGGTGACCGGCCACGCCCGCGCGGCCGCGTCGAGGTTGGCCGGCGCCGTGACGTTGGTGACGCCGCTCTCGGCGATCCAGGCGCGGATGCTGGCCCGGTTGTCCGGATCGGGATCGGTCGGGTGCCAAATCAGCTCGGGCAGGGAGCCGGCCAGGAAGACGGCGTGCTCGCCACTGCCACTGGCGATCTCCAGCACGGTGCCGGTGGCGGGAAGCACCTCGCGCAGCACAGCCAGGATGGGATCCCGGTTGCGCTGGGTCGCCGGGGCGTAACGGCGTGGATCTGGGCCGGCTGCGGTCATCATGGGCGGCAGGCTAGTGCGTCGGGGGCCGCAGGGCAAGCGTCAGGAAGGGGTCGTCGGCGAGGTGTTCGGCAACCATCTACGGGATAAGGGACTTTAACTCTCCGTAGTGACGGCAACGACTGGATCCTGGGAATGTTCGCTCGATTGAAGGCACTTTTGATGGACGACGGCGATGCGGGCCAGCGGGCCGGCCGCCGATCGCGCGACGAGGTGCAACTGGCCGCCGCCACCCTGCTGGTCGAGGCGGCCCGGATGGATGATGAGATCGGCGGCCCCGAGCGGAAGCGCATCCTGTCCCTGCTGGAGGGACGCTTCTCGCTGACGGAAACTGAGGCGGTGGACCTGCTGGAGGCGGCCGAGACGGTTTCGGACGGCCCCGCGCAGTGGCATCGCTTCACCTCGACCCTGAAGGACCGCTTTTCCGACGAGGAGCGCATCCAGATGATTGAAATGCTCTGGGAAGTGGTCTACGCCGATGGCGAACTTCATGATCTGGAGGCGAGCCTCTTGCGCAGGGTGGGTGGACTGCTCTACGTCTCCGACCGCGACCGTGGAGCGGCTCGGATGCGTGTCCTCGACCGGCTGGGCATCTCCGATTCGACCATCGAGGCGCCGACCGGGGACACCTCGATCTAGGGACCTCCGGCCGCGACCGAAACACATGAGATGGCACGGTGCCCGGCTGGATGGCCGATCCGGGCGCCTGAAGAGGAAAAAGGGAAAGCGAGCATGCCCTACGTCGTCACCGAGCAATGCATCAAGTGCAAATATACCGACTGCGTCGAGGTGTGCCCCGTCGATTGCTTCTACGAGGGTGACAACATGCTTGTCATCCACCCGGACGAATGCATCGACTGCGGCGTGTGCGAGCCGGAATGCCCGGCCGAGGCGATCATTCCGGATACCGAGACCGATGCCGAGAAGTGGCTGGAGCTGAACCGCGAATACTCCCTGCAATGGCCGAACCTGACGCGCAAGAAGGACGCGCTGCCGGAAGCCGAGGAGTTCAAGGGCGCCGCGGACAAGTTCGAGAAGTTCTTCAAGCCGGAGCCCGGCACCGGTAACTGAAGGTAGGGGCTGGCGACCCCGGTCCCGGACCGGAGGTCGCGCCCATCCATTCCGCCATGCGATTTACGCAGGGCCGCCATCGGGCGGGCGGCGGACGACTGTCTATGACCAACACGTTATATCTTTGTAACGTCCTGCTCACTTCCTATATAATGGCGGCCCTGAGCCCGGCTGTTTTTTCGCGCGTGCCGGGCTTTGCGATGCTCCAGGCTTGAATTGCCGATTTTGTCGGCCCCAACCTAAAGTAGGGGACGGATAACGGTTTTTCAGCCTTTCGTTGTCCCGAGACATCCGGCCGGGACAGCCGGATGCCAGCGAGCGTGAAGTGAGAGCCAATAGGAATGATGAACAAGCTTGAGTTCACGGCCGGTGATTTCGTCGTATACCCGGCCCACGGGGTCGGTCGCGTCGAGGGAATCGAGACGCACCATATCGCCGGCCAAACCGTGACGCTTTACGCCATCACCTTCGAGAAGGAGCGCATGACGCTGAAGGTGCCGGTGGGTAAGGCCAAGGACTCAGGTCTCCGCCGCCTCAGTTCCAAGGATCGGATCAAGGTGGCTCTCGACACCCTTCAGGGACGTTCCCGCGCCCGCCGCGCCATGTGGAGCCGCCGCGCCCAGGAATACGAGGCCAAGATCAACTCCGGCGATCCTGTCTCGATCGCCGAGGTTGTCCGTGACCTCTATCGCGGCAGCGACCAGCCCGACCAGTCCTATAGCGAACGCCAGATCTATCAGGCCGCGCTGGAGCGGCTGGCCCGCGAGCTGGCCGCCGTCGAGAAGATCGACGAGAACAAGGCGACCGAGCGGCTCGAGGCCGTGCTGACCAAGACCGCCGCCTGATCCGAAACGCGATACGGCTGTCGAAAGCCGGGCCGGAATCCGGGACAAACGCCGGGGATGCAACGAACAATCCCCGGCCACTCCCTTTTCTCCGCTTTTGCTCGCCTCTCCGTACGCCTAAACTCCGGCCACAGTCCACGCCGGACCGGAGTAGCGTTTACGCGTCCTGATGCAAGACAATCAGAAATTCGCAGATATCGGCCAGCCGAAACGGATCTGGGCCGTCGGTGCCATCCATGGCGACGTGGACCGCTTGGCGGCACTGCATTCCGACATCGCCCGCCGCTTCACGCCGGGTGACCGTCTCGTCTACACCGGCAACATGATCGGCCGCGGCGAAGCGGTGCGCGAGACCATGGATGAACTGCTGGCGTTCCGCAGGGCGCTGATCGCCATGCCGGGCATGCTGGCCGAGGACGTGGTTTACCTGCGCGGCGCGCAAGAGGAGATGTGGCAGAAGCTGCTTCAGCTGCAATTCGCTCCCGACCCCGCCGTCGTCCTCCGGTGGATGCTGCGCCAGGGAGCGGATGCCACCTTGCGGGCCTATGGCGGCAATCCCGACTATGGATTGGCCGCCGCCCGGGATGGAGCCGTGGCACTGACGCGGTGGACCAACAGCCTGCGGGGCGGCATGCGCTCGGCCCCTGGTCACGAAAACGTGATGAGCGCCCTCAGGCGCGCCGCCTATACCAGCCTGCCGGGTGAAAACCCGCCGGAGCGCGTCCCGGCCGGTGTGCTGCTGGTCGCGTCGGGGATCGAGACATCTAGGCCGCTGGGCGCGCAAGGCGACACGTTCTGGTGGGGCGGCAACGGCTTCGCGCGTATCGACCGTCCCTATGACCAGTTCCGCCGCATCGTCCGCGGTTATGACCCCGGACGCGGTGGTATCAACGCTGGTGACTTCACCGCCACGCTCGACGGCGGCTGCGGCTTCGGCGGCCCCTTGGTCTGCGGTTGCCTGACCGCGTCGGGCGAGATCCTGGAACTGATCGAGGTTTGAGCGATCCGAGGTTATCGGTTCGGCCGGTCAAAAAATCTTCTTCCCCCGAGTGATCCAAAGCCTTCGAGGCGTCGTAGATCATGCAACAGACGACACCAGACGCTGTTCACCCTGCCTGAAGGATAGGGCCATCGTCTCGGTCGCTCGTCCATCAGGGGAAGGGCACACGACGATGGCGCATATCGATGACCCGGAAACCCAGCGGGCCAACCTCACCTTCATCAAAGCCTCCATGCGGGAACCGCTCCTTTCCCGCGACCATGAATTCGATCTGGCGCGCAGCTGGCGCGAGGACGGCGACGAGCCAGCCCTTCATGAACTCGTCCGCGCCTATACCCGGCTGGTCGTCTCGACTGCGTCCCGCTTCCGCAACTACGGTCTGCCCATGGGCGATCTGGTCCAGGAAGGCAATGTCGGCCTGATGCAGGCCGCCGCGCGCTTCGAGCCCGATCGCGAGGTGCGGTTCTCCACCTACGCGGCGTGGTGGATCAGGTCGGCGATGCAGGACTACATCCTGCGCAACTGGTCGATCGTCCGCACCGGAACCACCGCCGCCCAAAAGAGCTTGTTCTTCAACCTGCGCCGGCTGCGAGCCAAGATCGACGACGCCTCGAACAACGGCGCCTTGACCCAGGCGGGCCGCGTCAAGATCGCGACCGAGCTGAAGGTCGAGGTTCACGAGGTCGAGGCGATGGAGATGCGTCTGAGCGGTGCCGACCAATCGCTCAACGCCCCCATCAGCGACAGCGGCGAGGACGACTGGCAGGACTTCCTGGCCGACCAGCGGCCGAGTCCCGAGGATGTCGTGATCGGCATGCGCGACAGCGACACCCGTTCGAAGTGGCTGGCCGAAGCCCTGGGCGAGTTGAGCGCCCGCGAACGGACCATCATCGCCCAACGCCGTCTGCGCGATGACGGCGCCACCCTGGAGGAGTTGGGTCGCGAGCTTGGCGTCAGCAAGGAGCGGGTCCGCCAGCTCGAGCACCGCGCGATGCTCAAGCTGAAGGAATCGATGATGCGCCGGGTGGAACTGTCGAGCGACCTGCTGCTGGAACTCTGACCCCGCCTCACGGAGGAAGCCGCCCGCCGGAAGGTCAGGCGGCTTCCTTCGTCAGCTTCTTCAATCTGCTATCCAGATACCACCACGCCATGCGCGTGGCCGCTTTATACAGATGGGTGTGCGGCTTGAGGCCGACCGCCTTGAAGATCATGGCGACGCCGCGATCAACGTGGCTTGGCCGGTAATATGCGTAGGCGCGGCGCATGTAGGCGCGGGTGCAGGTTTCGCGGTCATAGGGTGCGCCGGTCGGATTGGCGGCGTAGTAGGCATAGGCCAACTCGTCATCCTCGGACTCGTTGATGCGACCCAATGCGATGCGCAGCCGGGACAGCCGCCCCAGATCCTCCCGCTCCATGTAGCGTTTCAGATATTGATAGAACAGCTTGTAGTGCCGAAGTTCGTCGGTCGCGATGCGCCGGCAGATCTCCTTGAGCACGGGCTCGTCGGTGGCGTCGCCAAGGGCGGTGTAGTAGGAGCTGGTGCCGGTCTCGACCATGCATCGGGCGATCAACTCGCCGCTGCGGGAGCCCCGGACGGATTGGGAAACCTCCAACTGGATCTTGTAGCCGTCGGTGAACCGCTTGAACGCCGCCTCGAGTGAGAACTCGGGATCGATGATCTCGGCCCATCGGCCGAGTGCCGCGCCATGCTGCACCTCCTCGTCCGCCCAGTCGCGCGCGACTTGCTGGAATTCCGGATCGTCGTTGAAGACGTTGCACAGATATGTGGCGTAGTCCCTGCCGTTGTACTCGACCAGCGCCGCGGCCTTGATGATCTTCAGGATTTCCGCGTCCGCCTTGGATCGGTCGATCTGGTCCCAGGGGAGATCGTCCAGCGTCCAGTGTTTGTAGGCCATTCGTCCTGTGCCGCAGCTTGTTTGCCCAAAAAAACGGATGGCCTGGCCGGTTACCGGCCAGGCCATCAATCCCAGAGTCGCAGATTAGCTCGATATGCCGAAATTACAACGGCATAGCGGGATCAATGGGCGGTGGCGCCGGTGATTGCCTCGAGCTTGGCGCGGGCGATAGCCAGACGGCCTTCGGCCAGGGCGCGGTCGCCGTCGGTCTTGGCGTCGTCGACGTCCTCTCCGGTGTCCTTGACCTCCTGCTCGACGGCGGCGCGGTCAAGTTCGGAGAGGTTGGTCGCCTGCTCGGCCAGCACGGTGCAGCGGGTCTCGGTCACCTCGGCGAAACCGCCGGCGACGAAGATCCGGTCCACGATCCGGTCACCCTCGAAGATATCGATGACGCCAGGACGCACGGTGGTGATCATCGGCGCGTGTCCGGCCAGGACACCGAAGTTACCTTCGCCGCCCGGCACCACGACCATGTCGACCGGCTGGGAAACCAGCAGCTTTTCCGGCGAAACCAGCTCGAACTCGACTTTGTCGGCCATGGATAGCCCTCGTTCCTGAAATGACTTCGACTATGGGGTGGGAGGGCAGCACGACGCGGCCCTCCCCGAGCCCATCGTGCTTACGCGGCCTCGGCGGCCATCTTGCGGGCCTTCTCGACGGCTTCCTCGATCTTGCCGACCATGTAGAAGGCGGCTTCGGGAAGGTGGTCGTACTCGCCGGCGACGATGCCCTTGAAGCCCTTGATCGTGTCTTCCAGACTGACCAGCACGCCCGGGGTGCCCGTGAACACCTCGGCGACGTGGAACGGCTGCGACAGGAAGCGCTGGATCTTGCGGGCGCGGGAAACGACCAGCTTGTCGTCCTCGGACAGCTCGTCCATGCCCAGGATGGCGATGATGTCCTGCAGCGACTTGTAGGTCTGCAGGACCTTCTGGACCGAACGGGCGACCTGGTAGTGCTCGTCACCGACGACGCGCGGGTCGAGGATTCGGCTGGTGCTGTCCAGCGGGTCCACGGCCGGGAAGATCGCCATTTCGGCGATCGAGCGCGACAGCACGGTGGTGGCATCCAAGTGGGCGAACGACGTGGCCGGCGCGGGGTCGGTCAAGTCGTCGGCCGGCACGTAGATGGCCTGCACCGAGGTGATCGAGCCCTTCTTGGTCGAGGTGATCCGCTCCTGCAGGGCGCCCATGTCGGTCGCCAGCGTCGGCTGATATCCCACGGCGGAGGGGATGCGGCCGAGCAGCGCGGACACTTCGGAGCCCGCCTGGGTGAAGCGGAAGATGTTGTCCACGAAGAACAGGACGTCCTGGCCCTCCTCGTCGCGGAAATACTCGGCCAGCGTCAGGCCGGTCAGGCCGACGCGCGCGCGGGCACCCGGCGGCTCGTTCATCTGGCCATAGACCAGGGCCACCTTGGAGCCGGGACCGTCGGTCTTGATGACGCCGCCTTCGATCATCTCGTGGTAGAGGTCGTTGCCCTCGCGGGTCCGCTCGCCCACGCCGGCGAACACCGACACGCCGCCGTGCGCCTTGGCGACGTTGTTGATCAGCTCCATGATCGTGACGGTCTTGCCGACGCCGGCGCCGCCGAACAGGCCGATCTTGCCGCCCTTGGCGTAGGGCGCCAGCAGGTCGATGACCTTGATGCCCGTCACCAGCACCTGGGCCTCGGTCGACTGGTCGACGAAGTCCGGGGCGGAACGGTGGATCGGCAGGGTCTGGGTGTGGCCGACATCGCCACGCTCGTCGATCGGCTCGCCGATCACGTTCAGGATTCGCCCCAAGGTGGCGGGGCCGACCGGGACCGAGATCGGGCTGCCGGTATCCGTGACGGTCTGGCCGCGGACCAAGCCGTCGGTCGTGTCCATCGCGATGGCGCGCACGGTGCTCTCGCCGAGATGCTGGGCGACTTCGAGCACCAGCGTCTTGCCCTCGTTCTTGGTGTGCAGGGCGTTCAGGATCGCCGGCAGCTCGGCCTCGAACTGGACGTCGACGACAGCGCCCGTGATCTGGGTGATCTTGCCGACGGCGTTGCCCGGCGTGGCGACCGGCGTGGTGCTGGACTGGATTGCGGCAGTCATGTGGGTTCGCTCCCTCGGAACCAGATATTCAGTATCGGACGCTTGATCGACGCTCAACGGTGCCTCAGATCGCCTCGGCACCGGAGATGATCTCGATCAGCTCCTTGGTGATGACGGCCTGACGGGTTCTGTTGTAGGTCAGCGTCAGCTTGTTGATCATGTCGCCCGCGTTGCGGGTGGCGCTGTCCATCGCGGTCATGCGGGCGCCCTGCTCGCTGGCGGCGCTTTCGAGCAGCGACCGGTAAACCTGGATCGACAGGTTCTTCGGCAGCAGTTCGGCGAGGATCTGGTCCTCCTCCGGCTCGAACTCGTACAGCGCCTTCGCCTCGGCCTGGCCTTCGTCGGCCTGCGCCTCGGCGGCGTCGGACTGCGACAGCGCGAACGGGATGACCTGCTGGAACGTGACGACCTGCGTCATCGCCGACTTGAACTTGTTGTAGACGATCGAGGCCACGTCGTACTCGCCCGCCTCGAACATCTCGAGCACCTTGGCGGTGATCATGTCCGCCTCGGCGAAGGACAGGCGCTTGCGCCCGATGTCCTCGTAGGAGTGGACGACGTTCTTGGGGTTGGTGCGGCGCAGCTGGTCGCGGCCCTTGCGGCCCACGGTCAGCACCTTGACGGTCTTGCCCTCGCGCTCGAGACGGGCGATCTGGCGCCGCGCCTCGCGAACGATGGTGCCGTTGAAGCCGCCGCACAGGCCGCGATCCGACGAGATGACGACCAGCAGGTGCGTGTCCTGCTTGCCGGTGCCCGTCATCAGCTTCGGACCCTCACCGTCGCTCGACACGTTGGCGGCGAGCGACGCGAGCATCCGGCCCATGCGCTCGGCATAGGGGCGCCCGGCCTCCGCCTGCTCCTGCGCCCGGCGCAGTTTCGAGGCGGCGACCATCTTCATGGCGGCCGTGATCTTCTGCGTCGACTTGACGCTGGCGATACGGTTCTTGAGGTCCTTAAGGCTTGGCATTCGAGGCCTTCATCACACCGGAGGTTGGAGCCCTGCCTTCCCGATCCCGAACGGCGGCCCCCTGGAAAGCTCCAGGGGGCCGCCGGCCGTGGCTGGGTTCGAGCTTAGACGAACACCTTGGAGAAGTTTTCGAGGAAGCCCTTGAGCTTCTCCTCGGTCTCCTTGGACAGCGCCTTCTCGGTGCGGATGGCGTCGAGGATGTTGGCGCCCTTGGAGCGGACCTCCTCCAGCAGCTTCGCCTCGTACCGGTTGACGTCCTCGACCTTGACCTTGTCGAGGTAGCCACGCACGCCGGCGAAGATCGAGATGACCTGTTCCTCGACCGGCATCGGCGAGAACTGGCCCTGCTTCAGCAGTTCGGTCAGGCGGGCGCCGCGGTTCAGCAGGCGCTGGGTCGAGGCGTCCAGGTCCGACGCGAACTGGGCGAAGGCGGCCATCTCGCGGTACTGGGCCAATTCCAGCTTGATGGTGCCGGCGACCTGCTTCATCGCCTTGATCTGGGCGGCGGAACCGACGCGGCTGACCGACAGGCCGACGTTGATGGCCGGGCGGATGCCGCGATAGAACAGGCCGGTTTCCAGGAAGATCTGGCCGTCGGTGATCGAGATGACGTTGGTCGGGATGTAGGCCGACACGTCGCCGGCCTGGGTCTCGATGATCGGCAGGGCGGTCAGCGAACCGGCGCCCTTGCTGTCGTTCATCTTGGCGGCGCGCTCCAGCAGGCGGGAGTGCAGGTAGAACACGTCGCCGGGATAGGCTTCGCGGCCCGGCGGACGGCGCAGCAGCAGCGACATCTGACGGTACGCCACGGCCTGCTTGGACAGGTCGTCGTACACGATCAGGGCGTGCGCCGCGTTGTCACGGAAGAACTCGCCCATGGCGCAGCCCGTGTAGGGCGCCAGGAACTGCAGCGGGGCCGGCTCGGACGCGGTCGCGGCGACCACGATCGAGTATTCCATGGCGCCGGCGTCTTCCAGGGTCTTGACGATCTGGGCGACGGTCGAGCGCTTCTGGCCGACGGCGACATAGATGCAGTACAGCTTCTTGCTGTCGTCGCCAGACTGGTTGATGCCCTTCTGGTTCAGGAAGGCGTCGATGGCGACGGCGCTCTTGCCGGTCTGACGGTCGCCGATGATCAGCTCGCGCTGACCGCGCCCGATCGGAACCAGCGCGTCGATCGCCTTGAGGCCGGTCTGCATCGGCTCGTGCACCGACTTCCGCGGGATGATGCCGGGCGCCTTGACCTCGACGCGACTCATCACGACGTCGGTCAGGGGACCCTTGCCATCGATCGGATTGCCCAGGCCATCGACGACCCGGCCCAGCAGGCCGCGACCGATCGGAACCTCGACGATGGCGCCCGTCCGCTTGACGATGTCGCCTTCCTTGATGTCCCGGTCGTCGCCGAAGATCACGATACCGACGTTGTCGGTCTCGAGGTTCAGCGCCATCCCCTTGAGACCGTTGGGGAACTCCACCATCTCGCCGGCCTGGACGTTGTCCAGCCCGTGGACGCGGGCGACACCGTCGCCGACCGAGAGGACCTGGCCGACTTCGGCGACATCCGCCTCATTCCCGAAATTCGCGATCTGTTGCTTGAGGATCGCGGAAATCTCCGCGGCGCGGATTTCCATCAGCCAACCCCTTTCATGGCGATTTGCAGCTTGTTCAGCTTGGTGCGCACGGAACTATCGATCATGCGCGACCCGACTTTGACGATCATGCCACCGATCAAGGTGGGGTCGACGGTGACCCGGACCTCGATCTTGGAACCCATCTGGGCCCGGAGGACATCTGTGAGGGCTTGGACCTGAGGGTCGGACAGCCGGTAGGCCGAGGTCACGTCGGCGGTCATCTGACCGCGGCGGCGCGCCAGCTCGGCCAAGTAGCCGTCGATCATGCCGCGCAACGCGAACAGCCGACGGTTCTGGGCGACCAGCCCGACGAACCGCTGGGTCAGCTCGGAAACGCCGGCCTGCTTGAGCAGGGCGCCCATCGCCCGGCTCTGATCGCCGCGCGACAGCACGGGGCTGCGCACCAAGCGGTTCAGATCGGGACTTTCGACGAGCATCTGCTTGATGGCGGCCAAGTCCTGGGCGACTTGGTCCAGCGCCTTGTTCTCGTCCGCAAGCTCAAACAGGGCAGTCGCGTATCGCCCTGCCAGCCCGGATACTCCTGTACCTTCGGATGCCACGCGGTACCTCGGTTCGGTCCATGAGACCTTGTTGATTTTTAGGGCCTTGGAGGAGAAGACATGCGTCGGGCAGGCCCCCTCCCCTGACGGCGAGCGGTCACATAACACAGCGAGCACCGGCGCGCAACCGACTCAAAGCCAGCGAAACCGGGCACTTGGCGGCCGAGCACCGCCGTATTTCCAGGTTCGGCGGGGACCATGCTCGTACCTGCGACACTAAGGCAGCGGCGATTGAGCCGCGAGGCGTACGCGAGGATCGCGTTTAAGCCCAAATTAACTTTAGATGCGCATCATTGGTGGTGCCGCCGGGTGGCGGCGAGGCAACTGGCATCGCCGGTGGTGCCTCACTCGGAATTCCCTTCTGATCACGCCTCCGGATCACCAGAACATGACCGTCGTCGCCTTCAGCCTGGCCCGCTTCACCCCGGCCGACCTTACCGAATTCTACGAGATCGCGCGGCCGCGCATGGAGCGCGGACTGTGGGCCGGCGTGTCACGGCAGACCAGCGCCGAAGGCGACCGCCTGCTGGTGACCTTCCCGCACCTCGACCGTCCCGTCTTCCGGTTCGAGCGCGACCGTCGCGGCACCTATACCCTGTGGTTCCACGACCGCCAAGGCTGGCATGGCATCGGCACAGGTTCCAGTTCGACCGAATGCCTGTCGATCTGGCGCACCCGCCCGGCCCGCGTCCCGGCCCCGGCGCTGCGAGAGGCTTGAGATCGGGGACTGGACGACCGGGGAAGCGCCACGGGGGGCGCTGTCGATGACGGTATGATCGTGAAGGTGGCTGGCCCGATCATCAAATGGCCGCCACCCGATACGCCAACGGAGCCTTAAGTCTACCGTGGTCCGCCGTTGCCCCGCTGGCTCTCCACGAATGCCCGCAACACCGCGTTCATGCGGCTCTGCCAGCCCCGGCCCTGGTTCTTGAAGAAGTCGACCACCTCGGCGTCATAGCGCACGGTTACCTGACGCTTGTTCTCCCGCGACGGCAGGGGAAAGGGGAAACCGGGCCGCACCGTCTCTTCCCAGTTGGCTGGGACGGCCAAATCCGGATCCGCCGCGATCTGCGCCTCGATTTCCTCATAGGTATCGTCACGCGACCAATTCGTGCGGCCTAAACCTGCCGCTTGCATGGCCTCGATTTCCTCAGTCGTATAGCATACGGTATCGTCCTTCTTCCCCATGCCTCGCCCTCCTCGCTGAGATAATCCTGATACGGTCGATGCGAACGGTCCACACCACGGCGTAGAACTTGCCGTCGATCTTGCCGATGGTGATCCAACGCTGCTCGGCACCTCGTGGGGAGTCGTAGGTGAGGACCAGACGACCGTCGAAGAGATCCTGCATATCCACGAAGTCGATCCCACGCACTTCAAGCGTGCTGAGTCGCATTTCTTCCGACCACTCGAATTCCATAAGCCCCTTAATGTAACTACATCGTAGCTACAAACGTTCAATCATGCAAGCCTCATAGATTGCTTTTTCAATGTAATGAATACAAGTATGATATACCCCTATAGAAAGCTGTAGGGATCGATGTCGACCTGCACCCTGACGGAACCCGGCACTTCCACCCGCGACAACCAGTCGGCGATCAGCGGCTGCACCGACACGGCGCGCGGGGCCTTGAGCAGCAGCCGGCGGCGGTGGCGACCGCGCAGCAGCGCGTAGGGCGCTGGCGCCGGACCCAGGATCTGGACGGTTTCGGAACGCGGTGCCGATCGACCGAGCGCGCGGGCCACGGCATCGACGGTTCCCTCCTCCTCGCCAGAGACGATCAAGGCCGCCAGCCGACCGAACGGCGGCATGGCGTGGTGGTGGCGCTCCTCCGCCTCCCGTTCGTAGAAACTGTCGCGGTCGCCGGAAACCAGGGCTTGCAGGACCGGATGCTCCGGCATGTAGGTCTGGAGGAAGACGCGCCCCGCCCGCTCGGCCCGACCCGCCCGGCCCGCGACCTGCTGGAGAAGCTGATAGGTGCGCTCGGCCGCGCGCAGGTCGCCGCCGCCCAGCCCAAGATCGGAATCGACCACGCCGACCAGCGTCAGCATCGGGAAATGGTGGCCCTTGGCCATCACCTGGGTGCCGATCAGCAGGTCGATCTCGTGGTCCTGCACCCGGCGGACCATCTCGCGGATGGCGTGGGGACCGATCAGGCTGTCGCTGGTCATCAGCGCCGTGCGCTGGTCGGGGAAAAGGTGCGCGACCTCCTCCGCGATCCTCTCCACGCCGGGACCGCAGGCGGTCAGCGAGCCCTCGGCGCCGCAGGATGGGCAGACGTCCAGCAATCTGACCGTGAAATCGCAGTGGTGGCATTGCAGCTTGCCTGCCAGCCGATGCTCGACCAGCCAAGCGGTGCAGTTGGGACATTGCAGCCGGTGGCCGCAGTTGCGGCACAGGGTCAGCGGCGCGTAACCCCGCCGGTTGAGGAAGAGCATCGCCTGCTCCCCCTCCGCGAAGGTCTCGGTCAGCGCCGTGACCAGCGTCGGCGCCAGCCAGCGGTTTCGCGGCGGCCGGTCGACCCTGAGGTCGATCAGTTTCATCTCCGGCATGGTGGCGCCGCCATGCCGGGCCGGCAGGTCGATCTTGCCATAGCGGTGGGCCTCGGCGTTGATCGCCGATTCGAGCGAGGGCGTCGCCGAGACCAGCACGATCGGAATGCCTCCCAGATGGGCGCGCGCGACCGCCATGTCGCGCGCGTTGTAGATCACGCCGTCCTCCTGCTTGAAGGAGGGGTCGTGCTCCTCGTCGATCAGGATCAGTCTCAGGTCGGGATAGGGCAGGAACAGGGCGGAGCGGGCGCCGACGACCACGCGGGCGGCCCCCGTCGCGACATCGCGCCACGTGGCCCGGCGCTGGGCGCCCGACAGATCGCTATGCCACTGGTGCGGCGCCGATCCGAAGCGGGCGGCGAACCGTTCCAGCCACTGCGCCGACAGGGCGATCTCGGGCAGCAGCACGAGCACCTGCCCGCCCGCCTCCAGCGCCGCGGCGATGCCCTCGAAATAGACCTCGGTCTTGCCCGATCCGGTGACGCCGTCCAGCAAGGTGGCGCTGAAGACGGCGTCCGCGACGCGCGCCCGCAACGTGGCGGCTCCGCTGGCCTGCTCACCCGACAGGTTGGGGCCGGGAAGCGTCCAGTCCGGCTTGGGGAGGTCACGGGAAGGATAGAGCAGGACCGGCTCCAGCACGCCCGCGTCGGCCAGGCCGCGCACCACGCCGACACCGCAGCCGGCGTCCAGCGCCAGTTCGGCCGGCGGACGTGGCGGGCCATCGGCCAGCAGGTCTAGCACACGACGGCGCGCCGGGGTCAGACGCAGTTCGGCCAGCCGTGCGGGGTCACCCAGTTGATAGGCCGTCGTCGGCTTGGGCGGCTCCATGCCCCCGATCGCGCTCAGCGCCATGCGCAGCACGGCGCCGGGTGGTGCCATGGTGTAGGCCGCGACCCAGTCGATGAAGCGCCGGTGGATCTCCGGCATGGGCGGAACGTCGAACCGCTGGCCGATCGGCCTCAGCTTGCCGTCGGCGACCCCACCGGCCCCCGGTCCCCAGACGACGCCCAGGAGATGGCGCGGGCCGAGCGGAACCTCCACATAGTCGCCGGGGCCGATGTCGAGGCTGGCCGGAACCTTGTAGTCATAGGCCTCCGGCAAGGGCAGTGGCAGCAGTACGGCGACTCGGCGCGGCGGCGCGCGTAGGTCCAAGTCCCGACTCGATGGCGCGTCGTCAAAATCGGAATCGGGGCCGAAATCGAATCCGGGGGTGGAACTGGAACCCTGACCTGCCATGGGTTAGAGTATCCCCGGAATTCCGGGCCGCCCGCCCGACGGGCGCTGGGCGCTGACGCCGCTCAAATCGAACCCTCTCAGATCTAACAAGGACATTTTCCTGATGAAGTTCTTCATCGATACCGCCGATCTCGCCGAAATCCGGGACCTCGCCGAAACCGGCCTCCTGGATGGTGTGACCACCAATCCGAGTCTCGTCGCCAAGTCCGGCCGCAACTTCATCGAGCTGGTCAAGGAGATCTGCCAGATCGTTCCCGGACCGGTCAGCGCCGAAGTGGCCGCCATCGACTTCGACACCATGCTGGCCGAAGGCAAGTACCTGGCGACCCTGGCGCCGAACATCGCGGTCAAGGTCCCGCTGACCCCCGCCGGCCTCAAGGTTTGCAACATCCTGTCGTCCGGCGGCACGATGGTCAATGTCACGCTGTGCTTCTCGGCGGCGCAGGCGCTGCTGGCGGCCAAGGCCGGCGCCACCTTCGTCTCGCCCTTCGTCGGCCGGCTGGACGACATCGGACAGGACGGGCTGTCGCTGATCTCGGACATCGTGCAGATCTACGACCAGTATCCCGGCATCACGACCGAGGTCCTGGTCGCCTCGATCCGTCACCCGATCCACATCACCGAGAGCGCCAAGATGGGCGCCCATGTCGCGACCATGCCACCGTCGGTGCTGCGCCAGCTGTTCAAGCACCCCTTGACCGAAAAGGGCCTGGACCAGTTCGTCGCCGACTGGGCGGGCACTGGACAGACGATTCTGGAAAAGGCGGCCCTGGACAAGGCGGCGGAGTAGGATCACAACGTTAACCCATGTGGACTAGGGTGGCGTGGGTTATGGTTGCCGGTGGGTTCGCGACCGGAACGGCGCGGGCTCGCCGGTAACCGATTTCGACAACGGGAGAGGGTCGACGCTGATGGCTCGGGAGACCGGACATAGCCAAAGGACGATGGACGCGCTGACCGCGGAGGATGTCGCGGCTTATCTGCGCGAGCATCCCGATTTCCTGACGCAGAACGCCGATGTCGTTCGGCACCTGACGCCTCCGGCATTGGAGCGCGGCAATGGGGTGGTGGATTTCCAGTACTTCATGGTCGAGCGGCTGCGCGGCGAGGTCGGGCGGCTGAAGGACCAGCAGCGGGAACTGATCACCACCACCCGCGCCAACATCAACAACCAGAACCGCATCCACGCGGCCGTCCTGTTCCTGCTGGACGCCCGTACGTTCGAGCAGCTGATCCAGACCATCACCACCGATCTGGCGGTCCTGCTGGATCTGGACACCGCCGGACTGGTGGTCGAGGCCAACGCCGAGGACCGGCCGCACGTACATGCCTCCGGTGTACGCGTGGTCGAGCCGGGTACCGTCGATGGCTGGCTCGGCAAACGCGACGTGATGCTGTATTCCGACACGAGGGGCGATCCGGCGATCTTCGGATCGGCCGCCGGCTTGGTCCGCTCCCAGGCCCTGATCCGCATCCAGGTCAGCGAGGACACGCCCGCCGGCCTGCTGGCGTTCGGCAGCCGCGACCCCGACATGTTCCACTCGGGTCAAGGGACGGAGCTGGTCTGCTTCCTGGCGCGGGTGATCGAGCGAAGCATCAGGGCATGGCTCGAACTGCCGGCGTGATCGGGTTCTCCTGCGCCGACGACGTCACGGCGGCCATAGCCGTGTGGCGCCGCTGGCTGGAGATCGAAAGGAACGTGTCGCGCCACACGCTGTCGGCCTATACCGCCGATCTGGCCGGCTTCCTGGAATTCATGACCGCCTATCATGGCAAGCCCCCTGGATTGAACGACCTGAGCGCCGCGCGGCTGGTCGATTTCCGGGCTTGGCTGGCGCGGCAGGCGGCGGATGGCCTGGGACGCGCCAGCCGGGCGCGGAAACTCTCCGGCATCCGCAATTTCTTCCGCTGGCTCGACCGGAGTGGGCGCATGCACAACGCCTCGGTCGCTTTGATCCAGGCGCCCAAGCTGCCGCTCCGCCTGCCCAAGCCCCTGACGATCGCCGACGCCAAAGCGCTGCTGCCGACATCGGAGGCCTGGGCCGACGAACCCTGGGTCGGCAAGCGCGACCGCGCCCTGTTCACCCTGCTCTATGGCTGCGGCCTGCGAATCGACGAGGCGTTGAGCCTGAACCGGCGCGACATGCCGGCGGAGGACACGCTGGTGGTGACCGGCAAGGGCCGCAAGGAACGCATGATCCCGGTGCTTCCCGTGGTCCGCGAGGCGCTGGAGACCTATGTCGCGGCCTGCCCGTTCGGCCTGCCCCAGGACGGGCCGCTGTTCGTCGGCGTGCGTGGCGGGCGGCTCCAAGCCGCGATCGCGCAGAAGCGGATGCGCGAGGTGCGGGCGGTGATGGGGCTGCCGGACACCGCGACGCCCCACGCGCTGCGCCACAGCTTCGCCACCCATCTGCTGGCCGACGGCAGCGACCTGCGCGCGATCCAGGACCTGCTGGGTCACGCCTCGCTGTCGAGCACCCAGCGCTATACCGAGGTCGACACCGAGCAGATGATGGGCGTGTACGAGAACGCCCATCCCCGCGCGCGCGTCAAGAAGCCGGTGGACTAGCCGGGCTTCCCGTCGCCCATGTCGCCCAACAGGACGAGCGCCACGGGTCCGAGCGCCACCACCAGCCCTTGCGAGGCGAAGGCCAGGCCCCAGGCGAGCGGACTGGCGCCGCCGCCCGCGAGGTCCAGGACGACGCCGAACATCACCGACCCGACGAAGGCCGCTCCGAAGCCCAGGAAGGAGTGGACGGCCATGGTGGCGCCCCGCCGGCCCGCCGCGGCGTTGGTCACGGCGCCGACGGTGAGTGACGCGCTGTCGGCGGTCACCGTGACGCCATAGAGCGCCACGACGCAGACGGTCAGCCAGAACGGCAGGCTGGCCGAGAAGCCGACCCCGCAGGCCAGCGCCGCCGACCCCGTCATGATCACCATCAGCACCCGGCGGCGGCCGTAGCGGGTGGCGGCCTCGTTGCCCAGGATGCTCGCCGGCAGTCCCAGCAGCAGGATGAGGGTGCCGATCGTCGTGACCATCGCGGGAGCGGCGCCTTCCGGAGTGGTGCCGGCGCTGGTCGCCAGGGCGAAGGCGAGGAAGGCCACCAGCCACGACCTCATGCCGAACAACTCGTAGCAATGCGCCGAATAGGCCAGGATGTAGCCCATGGCCGCCCGATGGCGCAGGACGGGCCGGAAATCCAGCAAGGCAGTCTCGGCCGTCTTGGCGCGGTCGGCCGTGGTCTTGGGCGGGTTTCCCGGAATGCCCCACCAGGAAAGCGCCAACGCCGCGGCGGTCGCGGCGGCGGTCGCGACGAACGCGGCCCGCCAGCCCAGTTCGGCGCCGACCAGTCCGGAAAGCAGCACCGAGGCGCTGGAGCCGAGCGCGTAGCAGGCGGTGTAGAACGAGAGGTAGCGGCCCTGCCCCGGCCCGGCGGTGTTGTCCGACAGGATGCGCAGGCCGGGCATGTAGGTGCCGGCCAGCCCGACGCCGCCCAACGCCCGGAACAGCGTGGCGCTCCAGAACCCGGTCGCGAGGAAGGCGAACCCGAGCAGCGCCAGAACGGTCAGCGCCGTCGAGAACAGGTAGATGCGCCGGGGATCGACCCGGTCGGTCAGGGTCACCAGGACGGGCACGGCGGCGACGTAGCCGCCGTGGAACACGCCATTGATCCAGCCGGCCTCGACGTTTCCCAGCCCCCACTCCGCGAAGAAGGTGGGCAGGAGGGCCGGGAAGGTCATGGTGCCCGCCATGCCGAGAACCTCGGCGAGGCAGAGCACCAGCGCCAGCCGGCCGGCGCTGGTTCCAGTGGTGACTTTCAGGTCGCCGGCTCCGCCGGCCGGGGGGTCAGATGTGGAGGGCTCGGCCATCCACCGCCAGCGCCGCTTCCTTGACGGCCTCGTTCAGGGTCGGGTGGGCGTGGCAGGTCCGGGCGATGTCCTCGGCCGACGCGCCGAACTCCATCGCCAGGGCCACCTCGGCGATCAGGTCGCCGGCGCTGGCGCCGACGATGTGGACGCCCAGCACGCGGTCGGTGGTGGCGTCCGCCAGCATCTTGACGAAGCCGTCGGTCATGCCCAGCGCGCGGGCGCGGCCGTTGGCGGTGAACGGGAACTTGCCGACCTTGTACTTGACGCCGGCCTCCTTCAGCTGCTCCTCCGTCTTGCCGACGGTCGAGGCTTCCGGCCAGGTGTAGACCACCCCGGGGATGGCGTCGTAGTTGATGTGGGCCGACTGGCCGGCGATGAACTCCGCCACCGCGACGCCCTCGTCCTCCGCCTTGTGGGCCAGCATCTGGCCCTCGATCACATCGCCGATGGCGTAGATGCCGGGAATGTTGGTCTCCCAATGGGCGCTGGTGGCGATCCGGCCCCTCTGGTTGACCTCGACGCCCGCCTCCTCCAGGCCGAGGCCGGCCGTGTAGGGCCGTCGGCCGATCGCGACCAGCACGACGTCCGCCTCGACCGTCTGGGCCTCGCCACCCTTGGACGGCTCGACCGTCAGCGTGACGCCGGAATTGCCGATGGCAGCCGCCGTCACCTTGGTGTTGAGCTTGAAGGTCATGCCCTGCTTGGTCAGGATGCGTTGCATCTGCTTGGAGACCTCGCCATCCATGCCGGGCAGGATGCGGTCGAGGAACTCGATCACGGTGACCTCGGCGCCCAAACGGCCCCAGACGGAGGCCATCTCCAGACCGATCACGCCGCCGCCGATCACCGCGAAGCGCTTGGGCACCTCCGTCAGTTCCAGCGCGCCGGTCGAGGACACGATCCGCCGCTCGTCGACCTCGACGCCGGCCACCGGCATCGACTCCGAACCGGTGGCGATGATGATGCTCTTGGCGCCAACGGTCTCGGAACCGCCGTCGCCCTCGATCGTCACCTCGTTCTTGCCGGAGATGCGGCCACGTCCCTTGAGCCAGTCGACCTTGTTCTTCTTGAACAGGAACTCGATGCCCTTGGTGTTGTCGTCGACGACCTTGTTCTTGTTGGCCATCATGGCCGGGAGGTCCAGTTCGATCGAGCCGAGCTTGATGCCGTGGCCGGCGAAGCTGTGCTTGGCCTCCTCGAACTTCTCGGAACTGGTCAGCAGCGCCTTCGACGGGATGCAGCCGACATTGAGGCAGGTGCCGCCAAGCGTCTTGCGCATCTCGACGCACGCCGTTTTCAGCCCCAGCTGAGCCGCGCGGATGGCGGCGACATATCCACCGGGACCGCCGCCGATGACGACAACGTCGTAAGTTTTCTCAGGCATTTTTCTTCTTCGCCTCCGTGAGCGGCTCGCGATCGTGGCCGTGCTTTGCGGATGCGATTTATGGCCCTTTGGGCCGCCCGTGGCAATCGCCGTGACCATGCCAAACCCCTGGAATGCCCGGAAAACCCCCGTGTTGGCAGGGTTGCGCGGCACGCGGCACGGGCGCGCGGCGAAGGGTCGCAGACTTCGCGTCGGGGGTCTGGCATCGGTGTAATTCTTCCTTAACCGAGACGACGCGAATCATGGGCGGCAGTTTGACGGAGCGGTTCACGCGTCGCTTTCCGGCATCGACAGAAGCAAGAACATGGCCGACGAGACGTTTCACCAAACCCAGCACGACTTGGCGCGGACGCTGATCCGCACCTTCTACGAGGCCCTGTCCGTCCAGTTCGAGCGCAAGGATCACATCACGCGGGACGAGTTGGACCGCGCCTTCCACCTGATCGAGGGGTTTTGGCCGAAGACCCTCCCCGCCTTCAAGGCGAACTGCCGCCTGTGCCTGGATAAGAACGGCGCCCGGGCGTACAATCCGGACGCCCGGCGCAAGGACTTCCTGACCCGCTTCGTCTTCTCGCTGCTGATCACGACGATACCGTCCCGGATGGACCCGGTCAGCGGCAAGCACTTCCCCCAGGTCATCGTCCGCGGCATCCAGCGCAATGTCACCACCCTGTTCAGCAACGCCGAGTACGAGATGCTGAACAGCCAGGCGCAGGCGATCTTCGCGACCATCGGGACCGACGACGACACCCAGATGTGGCCGCTGATCCGGGCGGACGAGACCATGAGCATGCTGGCGGACAAGATCTTCATCCGCATGCTGCTGCGCTTCAGGCAGTTCAACCATCAGCGCCAGAGCTTCACCGCCGCGATCGTCGGCAGCATCGAGGCGAACGCCTACAAGTTCACCGACGAGGATTTCTGCACGGTGTTCGACGCGATCTTCACCCGCTACGAACAGCTGATCCAGACGCCGGAGGGGCGGATCAAGATGGACGTCTACTACGGTGACGGTACGGCGGACGGCATCTCCAGCATCTTCTTCGCCTTCGAGCAGTTCAAGAAGGACATGATCGCCCGCCAGGGGCGCACCAAGGGAATGCAGTCGAACCGTCGACGGTGATCCCGGCGCTGGTTAATGCCCGTAAACTTCCGGCGATTTTCAGTAAGTTTTTATTAACCACGCCCCGGTCATTCTTGAACTGGTTAATTTGTCAGTTCGGGGAAAACATGACCTGCATCGTTGGATTGATCGACGGCCGCCGCGTGTGGATGGGTGGCGACAGCGCTGGGGTTTCCGGCTTGGACATCACCGTGCGCGCCGACCCCAAGGTCTTCCGCAACGGCGATTTCCTGATCGGCTTCACCAGTTCGTTCCGGATGGGCCAGTTGCTGGCGTTCCGGCTGACCCCGCCGAAGCGGCCCGAGGGTATGGACGTGTTCCGCTTCATGGTCACCGACTTCGTCGACGCGGTCCGCGACTGCCTGAAGGAAGGCGGCTACGCCCAGCGCAACAACGACGCCGAGCAGGGGGGCAGCTTCCTGGTGGCGTATCACGGCCGGCTGTTCTCGATCCAGAGCGACTATCAGGTCTGCGAGACGACGCGGGGCTTCCACGCGATCGGCTGCGGCGCCGACTATGCCCTGGGTTCGCTCGCCTGCACATCCGGCCAGCCGGCCGAACAGCGGGTGCGCCGCGCGTTGGAGTGCGCCGAACTGCTGAACGGCGGCGTCCGCGCGCCCTTCCGCATCGAATTGTTGGAGGCGGACGAGGAGAACCTGACGCTTCCCCTGCTCAGCGCGGTCGCCTGAGGGACGGGCCCCCAAGCGTTTCCAATCAGAAGATGGTCGCCGCATGCCCCAGGGACTGCGGCGCCATCACCCGGAAACGCGACCACACCTTCTTCAGGTTCGGCTGCTGGACCGGCTTGAGCAGGTAATCTTCCGCCCCGTGCGACCGCGCGTCCCGCACCGTCTCCATGGAGGCGTCCGACGTCACCATCACCGCATAGGTGTCGCGGCGCTGCGCCTTGATCACCTTCAAAGCCTCGATTCCGGTCATGTCCGGCATGTGGACGTCCAGGAAGACGATATCGAAATACTCGCGCCCGCAGGCTTCGACGGCCATCCGGCCATTCTCCGCCCCTGTCACCACGCTGTCGATGCCGAGCAGGTCGAGCCCGCGCTTCAACAGCGCTTGGCCGGTGCGGCTGTCGTCGACGGTCAGCACCGAGAAGGCACGGCGCACGGCCTCCAGGTCGGTCATGATCTGGCACAAGGCCCCGGCGCTGAGCGGCTTGGTCACGAAGCCCATCGCGCCATTTTCGCGGGCGGAGGCGGCGGCGTCCCCGCTGGTATCCGACGAGATCATGAAGGCCAGCGCCGTCGGATCGTAGGCACGGATCGACCGCAACACCCGCAACCCGTCCAGACCCGGCATGTGGATGTCGAGCAGCACCAGATCGAAGCGCTTGGCGCGATAGGCCGCGACCGCGTCGGTGCCGTTGTCGACCTCGGTGAACTGGAAGCTGGTGCCCGGCCAGACGATGTTGTTCTTGATGAGCGCCCGCATGGCCCTGGAATCATCGGCCAGCAGGACGGAGACCTTGGCGGGCAGCTTCATGGCGCACCGTCGGCGTTTTCGATGACTTGCACCAAGATGAACCGTCCCAGGAATGAGTGGACCAGATTGACCGCGACGGTGCCGCTTGGGGTCGCGGTTTGTTGACCCACCACCTCGGCGTGGCGCTCGGTGACGATCGGCAAGGACAGTGCGGCGGCGCCCCGGATCAACCCCTTGATGTTGCCGCCGACCGTGTTGCACAGCTCGGCCACCACGTCGGTCCGCTCGGCCGATGTCGTCTCGGCGGCGGGAACCCCGAACAGGGTCGATGCCAGGCAGGCCGCCAGCGGTGCCGGCACCCGAAAGACCAGCATGCCGTTCCAGGCTCCCGACAAACCGATCCGCGCCACGACCACCCTGGTATCCGTGCGGCTCAGCACCGGTGACGGCGGTTCGGGGAACGACGCCAGCGCCTCGTCGATGAAGGCGGTGACCGCCTCCTCGGTGATGCCGTGCTCCAGAGCGTTCATGCCGCCTCCCGCCCCGCTGGATATCGATGAACCAAATGTCGATCAAGACAGCGCCCCGGCCACTGGAGTGACCGGGGCGCTGTCTTGATCGACGTGACGAGGTGGATCAGAGATCCAGCAGGAGACGCTGCGGGTCCTCGATCCCTTCCTTGAGACGGACGAGGAAGGTGACCGCCTCCTTGCCGTCGATGATGCGGTGATCGTAGCTGAGCGCCAGATACATCATCGGGCGGGCCTCGATCTTGCCGTTGACCACGACCGGACGCTCCTGGGTCTTGTGCATGCCCAGGATGGCCGACTGCGGCGGGTTCAGGATCGGGGTGGACAGCAGCGAGCCGTAGACGCCGCCGTTGGAGATCGTGAAGGTGCCGCCGGACAGGTCCTCCATGGAGAGCTTGCCGTCGCGGGCCTTCTTGCCCAGCGCGCCGATCGCCTTCTCGACCCCGGCGAAGCCCAGCTTGTCGGCGTCGCGCACCACCGGAACCACCAGACCCGTGGGCGTGCCGACGGCGACGCCGATGTCATAGTAGTTCTTGTAGATCAGGTCGGTGCCCTCGATCTCGGCGTTGACCGCCGGGATCTCCTTGAGCGCCGCGATGGCCGCCTTCACGAAGAAGGACATGAAGCCCAGCTTGACGCCGTGCTTCTTCTCGAACACGTCCTTGTACGAGTTGCGGACGGCCAGCAGGTTCGTCATGTCCACCTCGTTGAAGGTGGTCAGCATGGCCGCCGTGTCCTGGGCCTCCTTCAGGCGCTCGGCGATCCGCTGGCGCAGCCGCGTCATGCGGACGCGCTCCTCCTGCGCCGAACGGGCGCGCGGGCCGGCCGGAACGCTGGGCTTGGCCGCCGGAGCGGGCTTCGCGGCCGGTGCCGGGGCCGGCGCCGCCGGCATCTCGGTCGGACGGCTTTCCAGGTGGCGCAGCACGTCCTCCTTGGTCAGGCGGCCGTCCTTGC
>NZ_AVFL01000026.1 GCF_000576635.1 Skermanella stibiiresistens SB22 | reverse complement strand
CAGGCCGCTCCTCCGGGCGGCGCTCCGGTCCCGGCACCCGCCCCGGCTCCGGGCGCCGCGGCACCGCAAGGCGAGGAAGGCGATCCGGCGGCCGCCGCCAACCCGGCCGATCAGTTCGACTACCAGCTGGCCCGGGCGCTCGACCTGATCCGCGGCGTGTCGCTGTTCAACACGCGCGCCGTCAACTGAGCCCGGTGGGATATCGATGGCAACCGCCGCGAAGACCGCGCCCAAGGCGAAAGCCGGCAAACCCAAGCTGAAGGTCGCCATCGATGTCGCCGCCATCAAGCGGTCGCTGGCCGGCATCCTCGCCAAGCTGAAGCCTGGAAAACGGAAGCCGGCCAGTCCCGTGGCCGACGGCGAGAAGACGCTGTCGACCGAGATCGACACCGGCGTCGGCCGCAATCTGGTGACCCGGCGGATCAAGACCATGGCCATGGCGGTGAGGACCACCGCCAAATCCAGGAATGTCCGCCGCGCGGGCGCGGTGGTGGCCTTGCTGTTGCCCCTCGCGATGGTGGCCGGTGTCGCCTCCTGGCTGCTCAGCGGCGCCGAGGAGACCGAGCGGGAGCTGGCGGCCGCCGTCCCGCGCATCGTCGTTCCGGTGCTGTCGCCAGACAGCGGCGGCGTGATGATCCAGGACGAACCGGCCAAGCCGGTCCAGGCCACCGTCAACTCGCCCTATGATCCCGTCCCGATGGCGCCAGCGCCGGCCGCCGGCCTGATCGAGGACTCGCGCCGCGGTCCCCTGCCCCGGGTGGCGTCCGACGGCAGGACACCGTGGCAGACCTATGCCCGGCCCTTCTTCCATGACGACAAGCGCCCGCGCATCGCCTTGGTGATCGGTCCGCTGGGGGTTTCGGCCAACGCGACCCTACGCGCGATCGAGGGCCTGCCGGGCGCCGTCACGCTGGCCTTTTCCAGCACGGCGGGCCAGCTCGGCGGCTGGGTCGACCGCGCGCGCCGGCTGGGCCACGAGGTCATGCTCGACCTGCCGACTGAACCGTCGGACTTCCCGCGCAACGATCCCGGCCCCAACACCCTGCTGGTCTCGCTCGACGGCGACCGCAACCAGCAGCGGCTGCTCGACGCGTTCGGCCGGGTCACCGGCTATGTCGGCGTGCTGTCGCTCTCGGGCAACCGCTTCACCGGGGCGCCGGACAGCGTCCGTCCGATCCTGGCGGAGGCCAACCGGCGCGGGTTGATGTTCCTGGACGCCCGGGTCGGCGCCCGCAGCATCGCGGCCCGCGAGGCGACCAGGATCGGCCTGCCCCGAGCCATCGCCGACACCAGGATCGACGACGTGCCTTCGGCCGCCGCGATCGACGCCCGCCTGCGCATGCTGGAGGAGGCGGCCCGGCTGGACGGCGCCGCCGTCGGCATCGCCCAACCCTACCCCGTCACGCTGGATCAGCTTGGCGAGTGGATCAAGACGCTGGAGGGCAAAGGCATCGTGCTGGCGCCCATCACGGCGCTCGTCAACAAACAGGCCGACCGGTAGAAAGGCTTTTGGGGGTTCAAGTGAGCAAGGAAGAAAACAAGGCGCTCAAGCTGCCCTACCGCCCCTGTGTCGGCATCATGCTGGTCAACGCGGAGGGCAAGGTCTTCGTCGGCCGGCGGATCGACACGCCGGAGGGCTGGCAGATGCCCCAGGGCGGCATCGATCCGGGTGAGACGCCGCGTCAGGCGGCCGCCCGCGAGTTGCTGGAGGAGATCGGCACCGGCTCCGCCGAGATCGTGGCCGAGACGGCGGGGTGGCTGCGCTACGACCTGCCGGCGCATCTGATCGGCAAGGTCTGGAAGGGCAGATACCGTGGTCAGGAGCAGAAGTGGGTCCTCGCCCGCTTCACCGGCACCGACGCGGATATCGATCTCGCGACCGAACATCCGGAGTTCGACGACTGGCAATGGGCGGCGCCCGCCGACCTGCCAAGAATGATCGTGCCCTTCAAGCGGGCGATCTACGAGGCGGTCGTGACCGAGTTCCTGCCGCTGATCACGCCGACGCCAAACTGACCTCGAGGTTCTCCACGCGCTCGGCGGGGAACGTCAGCACGATCGTCGTTCCCCTGCCGTACACGCTGTCCAGCCGCAGCGACCCGCCATGCAGCTCGATCAGCCGGCGCGTCAGGGGAAGCCCCAGGCCGGTCCCCTGCTGGCGCCGGTTCATGGCGTTGTCGATCTGGCTGAACGGCTCCATGGCCTTGATCTGGTTCTCCGGTGTCATCCCGATGCCGGTATCCGTCACGGCCAATTCCAGCGCGCCGTGGTCCGCCACACCCGCCGAGACGGTAACCGATCCGCCTTTTGGCGTGAACTTGATGGCGTTCGACACCAAGTTGAGCACCATCTGGCGCAGCTTGCGCTCGTCACCCCACAGGGGCGGCGGCGGCATCGGCACATCCGCCCTCAGCGTGACCCCACCGCGTTCCGCCAAGTCGTTCATCAGCCGGACGCAGGACCCGACGATGCCCCGGACATCAATCTTGCCCTCGTTCAACTCCAGGCGGTTGGCCTCCGCCTTGGACAGGTCGAGCAGGTCGTTGATCAGGTCGAGCAGGTGCCGCCCGCTGACATGGATGTCGCCGGCGTATTCCCGGTACCGCTCGTGGCCCAGCGGACCGAACATCTCCGACTCGATCAGTTCGGCGAAACCGATCACGGCGTTGAGCGGGGTCCGCAGCTCGTGGCTCATATTGGCGAGGAAGCTGCTCTTGGCGGTGTTCGCCGCCTCGGCCGCCCGCCGGGCCTCGTCCAACTCACGGTTCTTGGCGCGCGCCTGATCGACCGAGCGGGCCATCAGGCCAAGGGCGGTACCGATGCCGCGGTATTCGCCCCGTTCCGTGACGACGAAGCCGCTGATCAGGGCATCCGGCTTGTCATGGGCGATGCGCTGGCTGACCTCGTCCAGGCTGAGGTCGCGGTCGACCACGAGCGGCAGGCGATCCATCAGGAGCGAGATCGGTCGCCGTTCGTACAGATCGCGCAGCAGGGGCTTGGCGAAGGTGGCGAACAGGCTTGGCCGGTCGATCATTCCAATCACGGAGCCGCGGCTAACCACGGCGAGGCCTGGCCATTCCGGGTGCTCGGCGAAGATGTCATAGACGCGGGTGCAGGGCGTTCCGGGGCCGATCGGCGGCAGGGGGTCGATCAGGTCGCCGGCCCTGAAGCCGCCCGGACCCGGAGCGACCCCGATCCCCTCGGGCGGATAACCGCCGCGCGGCGCCCGAGCACATCCGGACATGACCACCACCTCGAAATTACACACGAATCCAGTCTTGATCCTACCGCAATCGCGTGACGGTTTTCTTATCCCCCAGCGCTGGAAATGGCAACTCCGCGCATTATCGTGGATTTTGGCCGCCGCTCACTCCGACGCGACGACAACGTCCACATCCATACCCAGGAAGTCGCTGGCCTCGCCGAACCAGTCGCCACTCAGCGGCACCGCCTGCGCCGGATCGCGCGCGACCGCGACCCGGATCAATCCGGCCCCGCCGACGATGCCATTGGTCGGATCGAACTCGACCCAGCCGGCACCCGGCAGATAGATCTGCACCCAGGCATGGGTGGCTCCACCGCCGATCCTGCTCTCCGGATCGCCATCGACGGCGGGGTCATAGAGGTAGCCGGAGACGAAGCGGGCCGCGAAGCCCAGTGTGCGCGCCGCCTCCATCATCAGCAGCGTGTAGTCGCGGCAGGAACCCGATCCCAGCTCCAGCGTCTCGATCGGGGTCTGGGTGCCGGGGGCCGTGCGCGCCTTGTAGGTGAAGCCTTCCTTGATGGCGCGGGTCATCGAGACCAGCATGTCCTGCGTCTCGGTCGGGCCATCGGTCCGGATGAACTGCTTCGCCCATTCGTCGACCTTGTGGTCCGGATCCGGGAAATGACGCTCGATCGTGCGCCCAAGATCTGGCACCTCCTCCGCCGAGTAGGAGAAGGGATATATGCGGGCGTGATCCTCGATCGGGAAATTCGGGTTCGATAGGCCGAAGTGGTCGAGCCGAATGCGGCTTTCGAAGCGCAGTTCAGTCGCCTTCCGCTCGAATGAGACCATCGCGATCGAATTGCCGAAGACATCGTGCATCCACCGGACCGATTTCGGTGGCGGACTGATCACCATCCTGGTTTCCAGCAACCGCATGTCGTGACTGTCGCGTGGCCGGAACATCAGGCGATGGTCCCCAAACCCCACTGGCTTGGCGTATCGGTACACTGTCACGTGGTTGACGTTGAGGATGGTCATCTGGTCACCTTGGCCTGAACCCGAGAGGGAACGGGCGCGGCATCAACGTGGTGACCGCTCGAAGGTTCCTTGCATACTGGCGGGTATCCGCTCGACGCATCCCACAAAAGCGCGGGGACCGCGCCTGGGCTGGCGCGGTCCCCGTCGACTCGAAACAGGCCACGCCCAAGCGGACGAAGCCGCCGGCACGCCGGATCAGGCGGCCTTGGGCAGGGTCAGCGACTTCAACTCGGCGACGCTTTCCTCGGTGCGGGCGCTGATGATCGAGAAGGCCTCGCGACCGCCCTTGGTGGCGATCTCGGACAGTTCGCGAACCTGCGCGCCGACCTTTTCGGCCGTGGCCTTGGCGAGATCCGCCTGCAGGCTCAGCGAGGTGGAGATATCCTTGACGGCGAGCACGGCCTTGGCCTGCTCCGCGCTATCCTTGAGGTTGGCCTGGGCGATCTCGACCTGACGCCGCATCAGGGATTGGGACGTATCGACGACGATCTTACCGACCTTGAGCAAGGCTTCGATGTTACGGTTTTGCGCTTCGATCATCGACTTGATGTCGATGCCTGGGATCTTGGCGGTGAACAGCTTGCCGAAGTCGAAATCACCCTGGGACATCTTGGATCTCCATTAGTTTCATTTGTGTTGCAGTGCAACAAACTTGAGATGGCTTTGATAATGCGCCCACGATGCGCTGCCAACCTGATTCACGTGTCTGATCCACTGAAAAAGCTCCGCGGACACTTTGTCGCGGATAGCCCCAACCCCGGGGTCGGAATGATTCCAACTCCGTCAAACCTGACAGTACTCAACCATACAGATCATTATGTTCAATCCTTGGATCAGAGTAATTGATTGGCATAGTAAACAAAGCATTGGCAAGATCATACGATGGCGGGGACATGTTTTTCTTGAAGGGACGGCGATCAACATTGTAGAAGAGGAAAACCGGACCTGGGGAGCGACGATGCGTTTTTTGCGACTCGCGGGATTGGGGATGGTGGCGCTATCGCTGGCGCTGCCGCCGCTTCAAGCTTCGGCATCGTCCAGCTTCCTGAACTGTGTCCAGTACGTCCGCCAAGCCGGCAAGATCGACTTGGCGGGAAACGCGTGGATGTGGTGGGGCAACGCGAAAGGCCGTTACGCCACGGGCCATCTCCCCTCCCGCGACTCCGTCATGGTGTTCCAGCGGACCAAGGCGATGCCATCCGGCCATGTGGCGTTGGTCCGCCAAGTCCTGGACCAGCGCACCGTGGTGATAGAACACGCCAACTGGGCACCGCGTGACGGCGCCAAGGGCCGTGTCTCCCGGGACTTGGTCCAGGACGTCTCGCCCGCCAATGATTGGACCGAGGTCCGCGTGAGATACCGGCCCAGCATGAGCTTCGGCAAGGTCTACGCCACCAGCGGCTTCATCAGCCCCACCCCCCATGAAGTCCTCCAGGATGTCGCCAGCATGATCGAACCCTAAGCCGGCGCCTCGGCCCAACCCGAGTTTCCAGCTTCCGTCGATCCGACGTTCCACTCCGACCCCGCCAGGTCGGGCTACCTCGCCTGTGTCATTTTTAGGCCTATCGCATCGTCATATAACTTTCCGCGTTGTCATACGGCCGTGTGCATAGTACGAAACGCTTATAGTTATCGCCCAATGCATATTTGGCAAACAGAGCGGTGGTGGTGTCGATGCAAACGAATACGAACACGGCATTGATTTGCCGGAATGTGACTGTCTCGGGACGCAGGACGAGCATCCGGATGGAGCAGGTGATGTGGACCGCGCTGACGGACATCTGCCGCAGCGAGGAGCAATCGATCAACGAAATCATTTCGATGATCGACGAGAAGCGCGGCGAGACCAATCTCACCGCCGCGATCCGCGTCTTCCTGATCTGCTACTACCGGGACGGCTTGGCGGTCCAGGGCATGCGTTTCGGCGGCGTGGCCGAGGACTCCGATTTCGACATGATGGCCGAGCCGGCGACGGGGCAGGAGTTCCCGTGCGGCGCCCTGGTCAGCGCGGCCCTCGAGTCGGTTGGCCCCGCTCGGATCACGGTTGGAGCCGAAACCGACTGAGGCTGGTCGGCACCCAGGGTGATTTGATGTCCAAGGGCGTCCGGCGCGGTGAATGACGCGCCGGACGCCACTTGCGTTCCGCGTCCCAGCTACCAGTGAAAACGCGGAATGGCGCCCCGCGGGACGTGGCCGCTGGCCGCCGCAGCGGCGGCGAGTTTGACCGGGTCGGGGTGTTCGCCCCAGGCGGTCGCCAGCTCCTCCAAGTGGATGCCGCTGGTCACCAGCAAGGCGTCGATCCCGGCGGCGTTGGCGCCGGCGACATCGGTGCGGAAGCTGTCGCCGACCGCGACGATGCGTGTCCGGTCGGAAATCCCCAGCAGATCGAAGCAGCGCTTGTAGACCGGAGCGTGCGGCTTGCCGTGATAGCGGACCGAGCCGCCCAGCTCCTCGTAACGCTGGGCCAGCATGCCGGCGCAGATCGCCATCTTGGTGCCGACCACGACCACCAGGTCGGGATTGGCGCAGACCATGGGCAGCGAGCGCTCGGCGCAAGCCTTCAGGACCGGATCGTAATCCGCGATCGTCTCGTCGAAATCGTCGATCCCGGTGTTGACGACGAAATCGGCCAAGGCTGGATCGTTGACCATCTCGAGTCCCAGCCCCTCGAACACGTCCTGATCACGGGGCGGCCCGATATGCAGGCAGCGGCGCCCAAGGGCGGCGTGCCACGCGTCGGGTGGATCGGCCAAGGCGTCGTGGGTCGCCTCGCCGGAGGTCATCAGGTGATCGTAGTGGCCGGACGTGATGCCCATGCCCTCCAGCTTCGCCACGACGCCGGCGCGGCGGCGTGGCGCGTTGGACAGCAGGCAGACGCGCTTGCCGGCCGCCTTCAGACGTTCCAGGCAATCGATGACGCCGGCATAAGGCTCGACACCATTGTGCAGGACGCCCCAGAGATCAAGGATGTAGCCGTCGTAGCGGTCGGCCACGGCGGAGATCCCGGGGTGGACCGGCACCGGTGCTGGGTTTTCTTCGGGGTGCATATCGCTCTTCAAGCTGCGGGGGAAACGGATGGATCGAGCCGGTGATCGGCCCCGACCGCCGCCTGGAGCGACGCGAAACCATCGGCGCGCAAGGCCGCCGCCAAGTCCCGCTTGATCGCCCCGACCAGGGCCGGGCCACGATAGACCAGCGCCGTGTAAAGCTGCACGAGCGACGCGCCGGCCCGGATCTTGGCATAGGCGTCGCGGCCGGACGAGATGCCGCCGCATCCGATCAGCGGCAGGCGTCCCTCGGTCAGCCGGTACATCTCGGCCAGCATCGCTGTGGACGCCGCCATCAGCGGAGCGCCGCTGAAGCCACCCGCCTCGGCGGCTATCGCGGGGGGCAGTCCCGCCGGCCGGGTGATGGTGGTGTTGGAGACGATCAGCCCGTCGATCCCGCTGGCCAGCGCCACCTCCGCGACGTCGCGCTTGTCCTCGGTGGTCAGGTCGGGGGCGATCTTCAGCAGCAGGGGCGGCGGCGGACCGCCCGCCGGAGTCGCCTCCGCCCGCGCGGCCAGCGCCCGGCCAAGCAGTTCGGCCAGCGGTTCGCGGCCCTGGAGCGCCCGCAGCCCCGGCGTGTTGGGCGACGAGACATTGATCACGAGGTAGCCAGCCAGCGGGGTCAGGCGGCGGATCCCGATCTCGTAATCGGCGGCCGCGTCGACCGTCTCCTTGTTCTTGCCGACATTGGCGCCGACCAGTCCCGGCTTGCCGCCGGCACCCTTCAGGCGAGCCTCCAGCCGGCCGGCGACCGCGTCCAGTCCGTCGTTGTTGAAGCCGTAGCGGTTGATCATCGCGCGCTGCTCGGGCAGCCGGAACACGCGCGGACGCGGATTGCCGACCTGCGGGCGGGGCGTCACGCTGCCGATCTCGACGAAGCCGAAGCCTTGGGCCAGCATCGCGTCGGCGACCTCCGCGTTCTTGTCGAACCCCGCCGCGAGACCAACCGGATTGGGGAAGTCCAGGCCCCATAGCCGGCACGCCAGGATCGGATCGTCGGCGCCACGCGCCTTGGGCACGAGCCCGCTCTTCAACGCCGCGATGGTGGCGCCATGGGCGGTTTCCGGGTCGAGCCGGCGGAGCAACGGCCCCACGAGGGGATAAAGGTCGATCAAGTCTCAGCGATCCCGGGAAATGTCGCCCAACGGGGTTGGCGAAAGGGCTGGTGGAAATTGATGGCGTCCGTCCGGACCCAGTGGCAAGGGGTCGACGGCGACGACGGCGTCGAGCGGCAGGATGCCATACAGGTGCGGAAACAGCTGGCCGCCGCGCGACGGCTCCCACTTCAGCGCGGATCCCAGCCGGTCGGTCCGCACGCTGAGCAGGACGAGCCCCGCCTGCCCGCCCCGATGGCGGGCGGCGCTCTTGACGACCTGGGACGCGGTGGAGAAGTGGATGAAGCCGTCGGCCACATCCTGGGACGATCCGGAATAGTGGCCGGCCCGCTCGGCCGCCGCCCATTCCTCGGCCCGGCACATATGATGGATGACGGTGTCGCTGGTCATGTCCGGACACTAGCCGAAACATGCCGCGCTGCAAAGCGCGGGGCGTGTCGTGGACACGCGGACTGACACGCGTTTTTCGCAGAATGCGAGAGCCGAACCGCGAACCGAACGGCAAATTGCAAAGCTGAAACACTCATTCACATATCGCAAACCAACTTCATCGTGCCTAACAATCGGTCCAGCGGACGATCAAAGGCGATAAGTCCCTGTTTCCTCATGTTTTTTTATTTCGTCCTAGAGGTAACGATCGAACGACCAAAAATTGGCATCGATCTTGCCTATACCAAGCCGCCACCAGGAGGAAATCATGGACAATCGACTGCATTATCAAATCGACGAGAAACGCCCAACCAGCAGCGCGATGAACTACGCCCTCAACGTCGTCGAGGCGATGGGCGACACTGGCCTCGTCAACGTTCCGATCAAGCCGACCACCGCCATGCTCACGGCGGGCGCCAAGTCCGGCCATGTCAGCGTCGAGACCGCCTGGAAGATCTACCAGGCGATGATCAACGAGGAGGGCTGAGACCCCGTGCGAGCCTCTCGACGGTATCGGGATGACGTTTTCAGGATGACGGTGGCTCGACGGCCCTTGGAGCCGCCAGTCCACCGTCGGATCCCGACCCCTCAATATGACGGCTTCGGCGCGCCGCCCTGGGAAGCTCGTTTTTCTCCCGACCGTCGGT
The DNA here is from genome assembly GCF_000576635.1 of Skermanella stibiiresistens SB22. Classification (GTDB taxonomy): domain Bacteria; phylum Pseudomonadota; class Alphaproteobacteria; order Azospirillales; family Azospirillaceae; genus Skermanella; species Skermanella stibiiresistens. The sequence continues at coordinate 110,267 of NZ_AVFL01000026.1, read as the reverse complement.
AGACGTAGACGCCAAGAACACCCAATCCGACGGTCCAGATCGTACCGAGCGACGCCATCGCGGCGATGATCTGGATGGCCTGCGCTGGGTCGGTGACGATCACCCAGGCGATGGCCCCCATCTGGGCGAGCCAGGTCAGCGCCATGACATACCCGAATGTCGGCCTCATCCGCCGAACATAGGCGTCCTCGCTGGCCAAACCCGCGCCAGTCCCGCTCATGCCGGCCACCCGGTAACGCCGGTCGCCTCGTCCCGGTAGAACAGGCGGTCGCCGATCTCCGCGCGAACGGACAGCCCGGCGGTCCAGTCCGGCAGGATGGAACTTTCGTGATAGCGCGTGGCGCCTCCGGTCGGATCGTCGAGCAGGCCGGCCGCCGCCCGCCGCGCGATCCGCAGGCAGGTTGCGAACAGCAGCGCGTCGGTCGAGCCCGGCGCTCCCCGGCCCGCCGGCTGGATCGTGGCGAGCTTGAGACGATCGGGATATTCGGCGCCCCAGCAGGGAAAGAGGCGGCAAATCGCCGCCAGCGGAACGCCCGGCGCCAGCGCCGCCCTGTTCAGGACGACCGCCGCCACCGCCTCGATCCCACGCAGGGTTTCGGTCCGCGCCTCGCCCCACAAGGTCCGCGCCAGGATGTCGATCGTCCCGGCGTCGGCGCCGGCGGCTTCCGCCACGGGAGTCGGCGTCGCCACGGGAACCAGCCGCCGCCGGCTCATCGCCGGTCCCCGGCGCGCTCGGCCTGGATCAGCGCGGCGCCATCCAGCTTGGCGTCGATCCGCAGCAGGTGATCGGTCAGCCGGCGCTCGATATCCTTGAGATAGCCCACCGAGACATAGGTCTTGGCGACCTCCAGCTTATAGGCGGACAGGCTTTCCCGCATCTGGGTCAGGGCCGTCTCGGACAGGTGGTGAAGGCGGTCGAGCGCCTCCTCGGACTCCTGGCGGACATGCCAGATCAGCCAGAACAGGGCGGCCAGCATGGGCAGCTCGACCACGGTGATCCACCAGGAAAGATTGATGCCGGTCGCTTCGGGCATTTGTTTTCTCCAACTCGGGACAGAAAAATGGCCGCCTCCGAATGGGGCGGCCTTGTTTGATCGCTCAGGGTCCGCCCGTCTTCTCAGACCCTGAAGTCGCTCGCGACCCGGGTCACGGGACCGCCCCGCCAATCGGCGTCGCGGCCGGGCCTCGCGGACGAACCGAAGCGGATCGGCTCCGCCAGCAGGCAGCCGGCGACGGCGTCCAAGCCGTCGTCATGGCCCTTGTGGCGGCCGCCGGGACGCCACTCGCGCATCTCGCGGATGAAGGCGGTGTCCCATACGCTCCGGTGGGCGTGGAGCGCGCCCGCCGCCAGCACGGCGTCGAACGCCTCCAGGATGCGGCGCTCCTTCGGCACCGAGGACGACTTCTCCAGCACCGAGGCGGCGACGCCGGCCTTGCCCAGTTCCCGCCGCAGGATGCTCGGCAGGAAGCGGCCGACGCCGTTGATCTCCAGCGACACCGCCGGCAGGTGGAAATCGCGGAGGAAGCCCGCGACCTGCCGGCACTGCTGGGTCGCCTCGTCGTCGGGGTCGTCGGGATCCACCGACAGGTAACGGACCCGGTGCAGCCAGAAGCCGCCCTCGGCGTCGGAGAAGACGGCGGCGACGACGCTGCCATCGCCAACCCCGCCCTCGCGCGGCGCCCCCTCCGGAGCGCCCGCGCCATAGGCGGGGTCCCACCAGCAGGTCGCCGACACCATGCGGCGGCCCTCCAGGGTCAGGACCGGCATGCCGCCGGCTTCCCTGTAGTCCAGTTCGGCCTCGTAGGAGCGAAGCTTATCGGGGTCGAGCCGGCCCTGGGCGACGCTGACCGGCCGCAACATCATCTGGCTTTCGAACTTGTTGGGTCCGGTCGCGCGCCGGATCCGGTCGATCACCTCGTCCGGGAAGCGGCCGGGCCACGCGCTGGCGCCGGCCTCGTCCCGCACAGGGATGAGCAGCCGCTTGAACTCCGCCAGGAACGGGACGGTCTCGCCGACCTCCCGGCGCGGCTGGTCGGCGTAGATGGTGTAGTAGCTGTGCGGCGTGCCGATGTAGAGCTGCATGCCGCCCGGCACCATGATGTAGTCGATCTCGCCCAGCCGATCGCGCAGATCCTCCCGTTTCGGCGCGGTGTCGCAGGTGCGCGGCACCTCGACGTCGTCGCAGATCACGACATCGGCCCGGCTGCCGGTCAGGTTGGCCCCGATCCCGCGCGCCAGCATGCTCGGATCGCGCAGCTCCATCGGCCTGTTGATGGTGAACTGGTCGCTGGCCCACTGGTCGGCCTTGTCCGGTCTCAAGTGCTGGGTCTGCGGATGACGCTCGATGATCCGCTTGACCGTGCGGACCATTTTCTTCGCGAGCGCCAGATCCGCCGCCAGCACCAGGATCCGGAGGGACGGGTCCGTCTTGAGCAGCCACGCCGCGAACAGCCCGACCACCGTCGATTTCCCGCTGTTGCGGAACGCCATCAGCAGCAGGCGCCGGTCGCCCCCGCGCCACTCCCGGGTCAGCCACTCGGCGATCCTGACGTGATGTTCGGGCGATGGCAGCAGTTGGTGCGAGTTCCAGATCACCAGGAATTCCTTGAAGCTCTTGAATTCCCTGCCCACCATTCAGTCCTCGTCCGACCCATCCGCGTCGTCCAAGGCGTCCCCCATGGCGTCCCCCATGGCATCCAAGGTCCGTTTCGCCCGTTCGTAGACATCGGCGAAGGGGTCCTCCCGAGGGGCGGCCTCGTCCTTCGGGGCCAGCACCGCCGCGACCAGCTTCTGGAACTGGAACAGCGCGGTCAGGTGGCCGATCGCGGACTTGCAGGCGTTCTGGAACGCGGTGAACTCCTTCGCCTCCGCCGGCGCCTCGGTCTCGGAGAATGCGGCGTAGGCGTCCACCGCCCGCCTGACCGCCGCCGGCAGGTCGGAGGTCAGCAGGTTGAGCCGCGCCTCCCGCTCTTGATCAAGCATTTGATCCTCGCTCCTTTCCTCATGGGTTGCGCGCCAGGATGTGCCAGGCGGCGCCGTTCGACATCGCGGTCACCGCGTGCCCCTTCCCGGCCAGGACGATCGCCTCGCCGTCGGGCCCGCCGCCGCCGCCCTGGGTGACGGTGACGGCGTTGCCGCTGATGTCGGATTTCTTGATCGTCACCGTGCGGCCGACCGCCAGGGTCGCCGACGGCGCTGGCAGCCGGACCTCGGTCGCCCCGCCGAAGGCGCTGACCAGATAGACGCTCCGGCTCAGGTCCGGTTCGAACAGGGGGGCTCCCTCCAGGAACCCGGCGTTGCCGGGAACCAGGTGGGCCGCCGTGATCCACCACGCCGCGCCGTTCGACACCACGGTGACGAAGTCGTGGCGGCCACCGAGCGGGAACGGCCTGCCGTCGGGGCCGGAGCCGGTGGCGTCGGTCACCATCACCACGTTGCCGCTCTGGTCCATCTTCTTGATGGTGAGCGACCGCCCCTCGGCGGCGCCGGGAGCCGGCAGGCGGAACTCGACGGCGCCGTTGAAGGCGCTGACCAGATGGACCGAGCGCGTCATGTCGGGCGTCACGACGCCACCCGCGACGGGATCGACGAAGCGGGTCTCGTACCGCATCGCCTCCACCGTCAGGTCGGTCACCTGACTTCGCTTGAAGCGGTTCTTGGCCGGGTATCCGGCGTTGTAGGCGGTGAACTCGCCGCCCGACTGGTCCCAGATCGCCGGCCCGCCGCTGGCCGAGAACAGGTTGGTGATCGAGGTCTCGATCGACCCCGCCTCCAGGTACACGTTGGGCACGCCGCCCACCGACTCGGTGTAGAGATTGACCAGCAGGGTCTTGTCGGTGTCCGGCCCGATCCGGAAGCAGGAATGGGCCGTCGTCGACAGGTTCGCCTCGCAATCGACGAAGGCGTTGTTGTAGCGGCCGTGCTGGACGTGGAAGCCCGATCCGGTGCTGGGCACCCCCAGCGAGTAGACCCGGCAGCAGTGGAACTTGTTGGCGTTCGGCGTATCGCCCGCCCCCGTGCGGACCAGATGGATGCCGTGCAGCAGATGCCGCACCACCAGCACGCGGGCTAGGTTGTTCCAGTAGCAGGGCCGGTCCGGACTGTCGCCGCCGTCCAGCACGACGCCGGTTTCGGTGTCCCAGATGGTCAGGTCGTGGACGGCGTTCTGCACGCACGGTCCGTCGCGCCCGGTCAGCTTGACGCCGACCGTGCCTCCCTCGATCCGCAGGTGATGCAGGCAGGCGTAGCTGTCGGGCAACAGGATCACCGGAAACCCAGCCCCGTCCGCCCGGATGATCGACCCCGCCCCCGACCCGTGGAGCGTTTGTCCGTACCCGACCGGCAACGTCGCGGTCACCCGGTAGAGCCCGGGCGGCACGAACACCGCCGTCGCCGCCGTCAAGGCGGCCTGGATCGCAAGGGTGTCGTCGGCGATGCCATCGCCGGTGGCGCCGAAGTCCTTGACCGACGCGACATCCGCCAGCTTGTCCCGGATCGACCGCCGCACGGCGCCGGCTCCCGGTGCCACGAAGCTGCCCAGTGCCTCGCTGTCGATCGCCGGCGTCACCGTCGGGTTGCCGCCGCCGTCGAACGCCAGCAACTGGTTCGCACGAGCCGCCCTGCCCGGCAGCAGGGACGACGCCGGCAGGTCGGTCGCGGCGTAGCGCAGCGTCAGCGAGGCGTCGTCGGCCAATTGCTGGACGCAGGCGGTCAGGTAGTCGTACTCGTCGTTCAGCGCGCGGGCCGGCAGCGCGCCGCTCTCCAGGAAGTCGGTCACCCTTTCGTAGGGCAGCCGGCGCAGCAGGGTGACCTGGACGCCCTCCGCCGGGGCCAAATCGAAGATTACGGTCCCGCCGGCGCTGGATCCGCTCCCGGTCACGGCGAAGCCGCCCGTTTGCAGGGCGGCGTCGAGGTGGACCTCCATGTCCTCCGTCGCGAAGATCGGGAACGGATAGGCGAAGGCCCGCTGGATCCCGTCCGCGATGAAGTGCCGGCGCGGCGGGACCGCGCCGATCTTGATGTGTTCGGTCATGACGTGTCCATCTCCGTTCCCCCATCGCGGTCTCAATAGGCGGCGTTGAACAGCTCGAGCCGCTGGCGCTCGGCCAGCTGGGTCTGGTCCAGCAGGTTGCGCTTGCGGGTGTCGGTGACCTCCCCCGCCAGCGCCTGGGTCCTCAGCTGATCGACCGCGGTCGCCTGACGCGTGGCGGCGTCGGTCGTGTTGACCAGCCCCAGCAGGACCGCCTCGCCGGACCCGTCCGACGTGCCGCCGCCCCGCGCGCCCAGATTGGCCTTGGTCCGGCCAACCGCCCGGCGCAGCGCGTCGCGCCGGGCCGCCTCGTCGGCGGCGGCGCTGGCGTCGATCTGCGCCTGGCGCGTCGCGATGTCGGCGGCCTGCGCGGTGGTCGCCGCCTCCTGATCCTGCGTCAGCTGGCGCTTCTGGAGCGCGTGCGTCTCGGCCAGGACCTCCGCCGCGTGCTGTTTCTGATCGGCCAGCTCCTGGATCCGGTTGGCCTCCTTCTGCTTCTCGAAGGCCAGTTCATCGGCCTTCGCCTGGGCTTCCGCCTGGGCCGCCCTGCGGGCGTCCGAGGCGTTGGACAAATCCGTGACCACCCGCTGCGCGCTGGCGATCACCGGGAGGGCCTGCAAGGCCATGTTCGCGACACCACCCATCAGTCGTTCACCTTCAATTCCATGGTTACGGAGAGCAGCGTGAAAGGCAGGGGCGCATCCTGCTCGATCCGCCACAAGGGTTTGGTCCGGTCCCGCGCCCACCCCAGCGAGCGCAGCCGCGCATCGCCGCTGACCCGGGGCGGCGGGCCGTCCCCCAAGGTCCCGGCACCCAGTCGGCGCAGGGGAAAGTCGGTCAGCCCGGCGCCGACATCGGCCCGCAGCGCCGCCGTGTCCTCCAGTTGGAAGACCACCTGGACCAGCCGGTGCGCGGGACCCCGCCCGCCGCCCGCCGCCAGCGGGTTCGGCGGCAGCGGCTCGACCACGTGGGTGAAGGGGAGGCCCGCCTCCACCACCTTGGCCGGCGGGTCGAGCGTGATGGTCCCGCCCGACACCGTGGCGTTCAGCCGGAGCACCCCGTCGGCCACCACCGCGACCGACTGGCCCTCCAGGTGATCCAGCCCCGACCACGCCGCGGCCGCGGTGGCGCTCTCGCCATACAGCCCGGCGTCGAGGTGGAGCGCGTCGTCCAGCCGCTCGATGTTCCAGCGGGTCGAGAAGCCTTCCGGCCGCTGGACCAGCAGATAGACGTCGTCGCCGACCACGGCGACCGAGTGGATCGTCCCGGTGGTGTCGATCAGGGTCCAGGCGGTGACCTCCTCGGCGCGGAACAGCCTCAGCGCCCCCAAGCCGCCATCGGCCATGACCACCAGCATCAGACGGCGGACCTGGTCGTAGTCCTGGTCGATCGGCCGAACCACCAGATGCCGGGCGAGCAGGGCCAGATCGGTCGCCTGATAGGCCTCCTCGGTGTCGGCGTAGAGGAACTCGCGGATCTCCCGCCCGTTCCGCGAGACGAACAGGGTCGCCCCGTCGACATCGCGCGGTGCCACCGACCGGTCGGTCGGCGAGCCGATCCGGGTCTGCCGGTTGAGCTGGATGGTCGCGGGCGTCAGCGGCTCGCCCGTCACCATCCATTCGGCCCCGGACGTGAAGACCTGCAGGTGCCGCCCCGAGAACACCGCCCGGATCGCGTTGATCTGGTCCGACAGGATGCCGAACTCGATCGCCTCGTCGTCCAGCCCGGTGCCCAGGTCGAAGTTCCAGATATCGGCGGAACGCGACAGCCACAGCCGGTTGGGCAGCTCCCGCGAGCCGCCGATCACGAGCCTGTCCTGGTGGAACGCCGCCGACACGGGATAGCCCCGCAAGGCGGAGAACGCCTGCTCGTCCCACACCGCGGCGGCGGTGGTTCCCAGCAGGGTCTCCGCCACGACGGCCTTGACCTGCGTGGCCGACAGCACGTCGGTCACGGTGACCTGCCGGCCCGCCACCCGCAGCCTGACGCCCGCGTGCCCTGCCTGGAACACGGCGGCCGAGGCGGTCAGCGTGACGGTTCCCGTCGTGGCGCTGGGCGTCAGCGTCACGCCGACCGGCGCGAAGCGGTACCAGGGATGCCGGATCGCCTCGCCCTCGACCAGGAATTGCCATTCCTCGAGCGACCACGCGGTCTCGCCCGTCCGCTTCAGCTTGCGGGGCGCCACGTCGGGATGGCAGACCAGCAGGGTGTCGCCGCTCTGCGTCCAGGTGATCTGACCGAGCTGCGCCGCCGTCCAGGGCGAGTCGACCGTCGCGACGACGGCGTCGTCATGGTGGACGTCGATCCGGTATTCCGAGAAGGCGAGCAGATAGGTCTGGTCGATGCTGAACTCGAACGCGACCAGCCGCCCCGCCCCCCGCGCTGCGGCGCTGAACGCCATGCCCGGCCGCCGCGTGATGCCGCCGGTCGGGTGGATCAGCAGGTTGCGGAGCGTCAGCGCGCCGTTGTCATAGGCGCGCAGATCGCCCCGCCCCAGCAGCAGGCGGGAGATCTCGCCGGTGGTGAAGTTTGTCTTGTGGGAACGGACGCGGGTCATCCGTTCCGCGCCTCGATCAGGGTGAAGTCCTCGAACCCCGGCTGGGTGTCCTGTTGGACGTCGATCAGGCGCGCCCGGCGGAACTCGACCTCGGCCAGCCGGGTCAGCGCCTCCGCCCGGCTGGTGTTCTCGGTCAGCGGCAGGCAGAACTCGGCCGCCAGCCGCGCGATCAGGGCCTGGTCGAAGAACGGCGGGAACGCCGTCTCCAGCGGACGGCAGACATAGGTCAGCGTGACCTGGTCGGCGTCGGACTGGAGCGTCGTCCCCATGATGCGGTAGCCGATGCCCCTGCCCTGGCCCGGCATCCCGGCGGACAGCGCCCGCAGGAAATCGACCGGCAGGGCGTGGGCGAAGTCGTAGTCGCCCAGCGGAGGCTCGGCCAGCAGGGCCAGCGTCGCCTGGACCGTCGCGAAGCTCCAGGCGTTGGCCGAGAGCAGCGCGTCGCGCGTCGAGGCGTAGAGGGCGTCGGCGACCTCCGCCTCGGCGGTGCCGTCGGTGAAGCTGGTGATGGCGGAGGCCCCGATCTTGATCAGGGCCCTGCCGCACAAACCGATCGGGGTCAGCGCCATCTAGATGATCTCCTGTCGTCGTGATGGCCCGGCAGGCCGGCCGTCAGTCGCCGTTGGTGGCGCCGACCTGGGTCAGGTTGGCGACATCGACGGTGCCACCGCCATTGGACGCCACCAGCAGGATGCCGGCCTGCGGCGTCCCGTCGGTATCCAGGTTCGCCATGATCATGTCGCCAACCCGCAGCATGTCCGAGGCGCCGCTGAAGTACCCGGAGGTGTCCACATCGGCCGCGGGATCGATCGTGGTGAAATGCCAAAGGGTGAAGCCATTGGCGTATGCCAGGACACTCAGGTCCTTGGTCTTGAATGCCATCGCGAAATACTCCGAAGGATGTTGGAAGAACGCGGGCTCGCTTTGGCGCCGCTCAGCTCTCGAGGCAGCGCATGGTGACGACGCCGGTGGTGTCGATCAGGCAGGCGCCCTGGCTCATCATGTTGTTGACGTAATGCGCAGCCCAATTTTTAATACTATATCAAGGCCTTATAGCGCAGTTTTCTTGCTGTGTAGGTTTTGTGCAAGCCAATTATGTCTCACGCAGGGTTTCTTTGGTGAGTTCGGCTACACGTCGAAGCTCTCTGCGTAGTTGTGCGCATTCGCCCTGCAAGGGCCAATAAGGTTACTCAACGATGCAAGCGCGCCAGGGTAACACTTACAGCGAAAACCACCCTATAAGGCGCTCTGTCGCGCATCACGTTAGCTTCTACTCATCGAAAGCTTATTCATTAGCTATCAAAGGCTTTGCCCTCGATAAGAATTCCTAGCAAAACCCTGGTGTTCAAACATTAACCAATTGAAACGCAACAAACTTGACCAGTTTGGGACTTCCTCTAAGCCATGAACTCTGTAGCAGCGCGATGGTAGTTTTCTATTAACTTTTTTGATCCTAAATCTCAGCAGAGCAACTCAGAGGCGTGATGAACTAATGGAAACCATAAAAGTTGTTGGAATGCTTCTTTGGGGATCTGTATTGGTCGGCGGGGGAGCCGCAGGGAGCATTCTGCTATTGAAAGAAGCCAAGGTCGAGAAAGGCTTCTCTACAACAGGGACTTTGCGTGAGAAGAATGAGGGAACTCTACCAGAAGCACGTGTGACGATCCCAGACACGACGTCAAAGAACGGCTCCGTAAATGGTAATCAAAATAAAATAGCGCCAGAGCGGATAGCCACTCAGAGTGAGGCTATGACATCCAATGATGAAATCAAGTGCAAGAACATTAAATCCTTAGGATATGCCTGGGCAACATCTTGCGCATCCCTCAGCATGACATACGGAACACCCATTTCAGAAGGCATCAATCGTCTTATACACGCCGGGAACTGGGACTGGAGTAGGAAGTACATAGACGGTCAATGCATATTGTCGTTTCGCGTTGAAGGAGTGTACCAAGGAAATAGCTATCGAAAGATGTTAGCATGTCCGGTGAACCTCAAAAAATACGACCCAAATTGTAGCTCAGGGCTAGGAGATCTTGCTTGCGCCTCGGAGGCGCTGCAGAAGCCTCGCTAAACCAAAAGCCTTTTGGTTCGAACGATCTAAGGTGATCTTGGCCTCTATCCTGCCATATCGAACGAGCTCACGAATAAAGCGGTACTGACCAAGATCGATGCCTCAAACGTCGTAGCCCGTGGCGAGATAGTGCTCTAGCGCGAGGCACAACTGGGGACTTAGGCGACGCAAGCTCAAATACGGCATTAGGCTACCTTCTCGCCACCTTTGCGCCGAAAGTTCTTCTTCCGCTCGGCAACCGCCGCCGCGAGTTGAGCATCCAGTTCGCCAGCCTGCACCACTTGGATCAGCGTGTCGATGATCCCGGGCAACTCGTCCAGCTTAGATGCTTCCACGGCGTTCACACCCTTGCTGAACTCAAGGGGCTTGCTGCCGTAGCGGGCCTGGAAGAACACCACACCGTTAGCTCCATCAATCCAACCGCGCCGCACATGGCGAGAAGCTTCTCCGCGAACGCGCTCACCGGCCTCGTTGGTCCGATAAACCATCTTTGTTGCCTGGAACAGCTTCCCTTCCAACTGCGCGGTCACAAGAGCTTTCTGCTCCCCCAGGTAACGGACCAGCTTCGCACGGGCATTCGCCTTGGCGTCGGAGGCAATGGGAGTGGGCTTGGCAGCAGTAAGCTTCAGGTTCTTGAGCAGCGACATGTTGTTCTCCATTCCTGGTTTGTTCCGATATCGCAACGATAACATCGTCGTTCTGCGCGTCTACCGAATAGCAACCAAAGAGGGAATTTATCCGCAGGGATAAATATGCATGTTAACCCCCTAACATCGAGGAGATCGAATATGTTGAACGCACTGCCAACCAAGCCAACAATCCCACTACGCAAACTTTCTGCTGCTGAACATCAGCACATCCAAGATCGCATAAAGCGAGCTCTGGCAGCCATTCATGCTACGAACGTAGCAGCAAGCAAGCCCACAGAAGCCCTGTGAGGGCAATGGAAGGAAATAAAGCACATGATGCGCGCGGGCGGCTTTGCCGCTGCTCTCGCGCACCTGCGGGGTTGTGAGGAGTAAAATTCTTTAGACGCGTAGTTTATGGCTCCAGCCCGCAAGAAAATCGAGTGGCATTGCAGGCAAACACAACCCGAAAAATTCATAATTCATGCCAATTGCCAGAACCGACAAAATTCCCCTTCTCGACGCGTGCGAATTATTTTTGGTGCTGGAGGCTCCAGCTGCCTGTCCCATTATGTTGAGAAACCATCAGGATGTGGCGTCTGCAAATACAACCTTCGCTCGTGATCTGCTATGTTTGAGAATGCCGAGAATGCATCAGCCACCAATCCCATCTCGAACCATGCCATCCACTGAATGCACATCCCGGACCTTGTTACCGGTTGTGCGGCGCTGACGTAGCACTGGAAGACGAATGATACTGCGTCGCTCGACCTCTGCCCAGAGTTGATCTCTAAGGAGGCCAAGCGTCTTGGCATCTTCCTGTGATTTCGGGCAGGTTTCCAATGCATTGGCGATGCGATTGATCCGCACCGCAAGGGCCGTGAGAGCATTTATGCTGGGCTGGGCTCCTGAACAGGTCAGATAATCGTAATAACGCGGACTGTATCCTAGGAAGTCTCGTGAGAATGTGGAATTATTACTAGTAATTTTGAGCGCCTTAAGCGTCTCGAGTGCGAACCTCATAAGCATATTTGTTCCTCATTTATTTTGTTTTCGTCTTCGTATTTATCCGATTGTCCAGGAGCTTGGATAATAAATACGAGCACACTAACATTCAGAGGTATCTCCATTATGGATAGTATACAGGAATTAAAACAGGAACTACTGCGGAGAAAGATGGTCGATAGCGCAGCCTATGCTCGCTATGTCCTGCCTATCAACCATCCTGAGGCTCAACGCATGGCGCATTGCCGTGAACTGGATATCTGGAACAATCATCGACGCTGCAACAGCGCGTTCTGCCTACGCTGCCGTAAATCCAAGTTCAAGCAGGAGAAGAAGCTTACCGGGGAGTTCTTCGATGGCATCCCGAACAAACAGTTGGCGCAGCTCACCCTCCTATTGCCTGTGATTTCCCACTTGGGTGACGACCAACTAAATGAGACGATCAAACGTGCCAAAGACCGGCTCCGCAATTTTCTAAAAAGACAGCGTCGGCAAGATGCCCGATGGGATCGTGTGAGCCTTCGTGGCTTCTGGGAGGTGGAACCACTTAAAGTGGGGGAATGGTCAACGTTCAGCGGAATGCGGCAACAGACCTTGGAGGATCTGGATATGCCGGTGTTGACGAACCGGAGTACGGTTTGGTTACCGCATCTCCATGCCATAGTGTCTTTGGGCGAGATCACACCTCAGGAGTTCAAGAAGGCGCTCAAGGGGGTTGGCTATGCAGGCGCATATCAGGTAAAGGTTCAACCATTCTACCGAACCAAGGCCGCAACCAAGAACCTCGCGTGTACGCTGCGCTATCACATGAAGGTTGATATTCGTCGAAAAGATCCGAATGGCGAATTGGTGTGGTGGGACAAAGAAGACATTAGGGAACTAGCGGACTGGCTAGGAAGTAAACGTAGCGGTTGGGAAGCCTTGAGGTTCTCGGTCTACGCACATGACGAGCGGATTAAGAATGAAGAAGCAGAAAGCAATCAGGTTACTGAAATGAAATTAGAAGAGAATCAAGTAGACGATGCTTCTTTCAGCGGAATGTCTGAGTCAGTAGAGAGAGGAACTAGAGATCATTACATATATAATAACTACGTAGATGCTGAAGACGATACGACATGCCTTGAGATTGTCAGTGAAGGCATCGCCGAGAAAATTCGAAACAGCCATTCTGATCTATTGATTAGGGAGCTAACCGCTGGAGGGCTTGCGGTTCAGGGGCACCGCGACGTTCCGAATATATCCAAGTGGTATACGGTAACCGCCGAGGCCCAGACAGACTATCCGAGGACGCTCAGCGAGGCACATAACCAACAAGCAGTCCGAAACGGAACAATCACGGGGCGCTTACCTCATCATCCCAGCCTGCCTGGGTGCATGCTTAATCCCGAGAAACACGAAAAAATGTCTTGATATTTCAAGGACATATGGCGCCAGTCTGGTCGTGAGCTGTGCAGGGCTTATAACGTACGTTGGCATGAGGGACTTGCGATCACATCAAACATTCTACCTGAATATGTGCTCGAAGATGAAGGCGAGCTTGGCTTTCATATTTTCTTCGCCCACTTGGCGAAAACAACTGAGGTGTTCCGCAGGATCCCGTTCTCCTCCTGGAGGCGCTTGTTGTCACGGCGCAGCTGCTGCAACTCGGCCACTTGTTGTTCCAGCCGTCAGGTCTTCACCTGTGTCGCGGCCACATTGAGTGCCTGAGCGACACTGCTCAACGGCTCACTAGGCTCATCCAGCCAGACAGCCGGCGCGTCTTCTTCGTCAGATCCGTCATCGAAATGGCTACTGCGCCGTGCGTTATATCTGAAGTGCCTATACTGGTGACCCCGCATTGCTGGGCGACATCACTGGTCCGAAGCGATCCAGATTTAATGCAATCCGTTGTAGCACGCTTACTCCCCGGCCGATCTGGCGAGGCAAAGCCGGTCTCGATCAGATCTCGATTTTTAGCTTGCCAAGTTCCGCAACTTTCTGGCTTACTCCATCGCAAGTGTGAATGGAAGATATGTGGAAAACCTTCATGTGCAATGATCTTGACCTCGGTTTGGAAGTCAATAAAGCAATCGAAGAAACCAAAATCGACCCAAGCGTGCAAGCGGCGCTTATAACTCAAGTGTCCGATCTATTAAGTATTGACAGAGAAAAAGCGAGCCATATCGTTTCTGAAGCTGAACGCCTCTACAAGAATAGGATGCAGGAACGGTTTTCCGAACTAAAGGTTAGAGAGCGGTTAAAGAGAACAAATCCGTTTTTAGTAAGCATAAGATCTGTTCGTAGCGTAAGCGAATGGGCATCATTTCAAATTCAGAGTGCGTTATTTGCTTCGGAAGAGGAGGCCGTTGGTCATTTGCTTGAGATGATTGCAAAAAATTGTCATCCAAATGCGACGCCACCAGAGTTGCCGGACGATTTTGACTATCAAGTTGTCAGCGCGAACAAAATATCTGCTTATCAGGTAAAAATGAGTTGGGACTGCATGCCCATGAGCACAAGAAAAAACCTATCAAACACAATTTTTAATTTAACAGAGCATTACGCTACGATGGGGCGGCAGTTTGAGGGAATATTTGCGCCATGCTACGGGAAAGCTACAACCACCATGCCAAAAGGTCAAAAATATATTTCGATGCGCAGTCGTGAGTTTTGGCAGAGGGTTGGTAATGGGGACACAGACTACGATGTAAAGGTTGGAGAAGTCTGTGGAATGCTTTGCTCTGAATTTCGCTGCGAGGTGCAGGAAAAGCTAATTCCCCAGCTGATAGCAGATTTGACAAATGCCGCTATCCCCATCATTGGAAATCCTGATGGGACGCTGAGCTATAGAAAGCTCTTCCGCGCCATCAATATCTAGAGTTCGCTATAGCTTTCTCGGGTCGTTGCTCAAGGCTAGATGCTTTTAGCAGCGCCTGGGCGATGTGTCTGCCCACGGCGGCTGCCAACAACACTGGAACTGCATTCCCGACCAGTCGATACTGCTCGGCTCCTCGCCCGCAGAAAGTCCAGTCATCAGGAAATGTCTGTATCCTGGCGCATTCCCGGACCGAAATCGGGCGATCCTCGGTCGGGTGGCACAGAGCTGTACTGGCGTTCTGCGGCTCTGTTAAGATAGTTGGGGCGGTTTCGTCAAAAGACAGGCGACGCCAGTAGCCAGTGCGACCACCCTTTGCATAAAAAGCTCTTCCCATACTTTCTTTCTGCACTTCTATGGGAAGATCCCGCCAGTTTCCTCCAGCGGGAACCATTCTAAGGTACTTGAGCTTCCTTTCGCTGAAGCGCGCGCAATAGGAATTATCCTCCCCAGTGTCGCGGATAGCGGCGCCAATCTTCCGCCAAGATGGGAAAAGTAGACCTCCTTCGCGCGAATGCGTTGGTGCCGGGAAAGTGGGGGATGATCCGTCTCGATATCCAACAAAGAAGACACGCGTCCTGGCTTGCGGGACGCCATAATCAGCGGCGTTCATCACTTGGTAGGAGACTGAATAGCCAAGCTGGCAAAATCTGGACAACATCTCTCGCAATAAGCTGCCATGATGTTTGTCAATAATTTTTCCATTGTTGTTGTATGGTAGTTCGCGCCATTGAACTGAGGCTGAAAGTATACCCTTTACGTTCTCCATCAGAAATGCTTTAGGTCTAATCTCATCAACAAGACGGATGAACTCGAAAACTAGCGGCCCGTTCTTTTCGTCGGAGCCACCGCGCCTTTTTCCGGCGGTGCTGAAGCTCTGACAGGGTGGGCCGCCAGACAGAAGGTCAACGTCTACCGCTCTAGGGCCGACTAGATCCCAAATGATAGATTTGGTGAGGTGTCTGACATCGCCGTTATAAATTGGTAGGGACGGTCTGTTGCGCTGAATGGTTGCAACCGCTGCCGGATCGTTTTCGGCTGCTAGAAGGGGGGCAAAGCCGGCCTTTTCTAACCCGAGATCCAATCCCATTCCTCCTGAGAAGAGGGAGATAAACGACAACTGGTCAGGAGGCATCTGGTTTCTGGGCTCTTGAGGTTAGGTGCGCATTCATTAAGAGAGACAAATCCACCACCCATTGTACGACGGGTGTGGCATTCGTCAACATCTTGTTTTCTACTGTAGTCGCCGGCTCTCGGACATACTATGTCGCGGCCCGTTGCAGCATTCCAGGCGCCTCACGCCCTGCCGACACGTCAGGCGGTTTGGGGTCAATTCCTCAGTTCTGTAGGTTCCCGCCTCAGTCGCCAATCGGTTGCATTTCCCGCTGTGAAATGGAGCAGTTTTTGAACTCGTGGGCTGCCATTGCACGCTCTTAGTCGAGCCAACCTGCTTGCAGTGACTGAGTAAAAACATCGTGAAACGTTGTTAGGCGGGTAGTATCAAGTAGAAGCTCGCCTCAGACAAGGTCAAAGGCATGCAATGTTCGAGTGATTAAACCTTCATGATGCTGATCTCACGTAGCTGCCTGACGACACTAACGTCACACAATACACATTTTATGAGGTTTCGCGCAAAACCCGCACAAACATTGGGCTTCAATCTCCGGTCGCTCTGCGCGCCTGAAGACAACATCATGAAAGTTAGCAAGCACAACTTTTTATGAGGTTCTCCAATGAAGCAGGCCAAAGTCCCTACAGACCAGGAGATCAAACGCCTACTCGCCCTTGTCCAGCAAGAGCGTCATGCAGCTCGCAATCGGCTTGCGCTCATGCTGTCCATGTACGCAGGAATGCGTGTGGGTGAGATCGCCCAACTGACATGGGGAGACCTGTTGGACATCGATGGCGGCATTCGTGACCAGATTAGGCTCAGCAGTGAGATCACAAAGGGTGGGCATGCCCGTACGGTGTTCGTCGGGGACAAGCTGCGCCGGGAACTGGAACGCTATAGAATGAGTTTCGAGGGTAGGCTACCAACTCCGGAAAAGCCCTTGCTATTGACACAAAAGCGTACTGCATTCAGCCCTAACACTCTTTGTCAGCTGTTCGCTCAGCTATATGAGCAGGCAGGCATTGACGGGGCCAGCAGTCACAGCGGGCGACGCTGGTTCATCACTCGCCTAGCCCATAGTGGTGTCAGCCCCAAGGTCATAATGACCCTTGCAGGCCATAAACATCTCACTACGACCCAGCGGTATATTGATGTGAACGATGAGATGATGCGTGCAGCCGTAGAGGTTTTGTGATGACAGTCATACTAACGGCGGCTGATCACTTCCATTATCCGCGACAGAATGCAGCGAAAAGCCGGCCTCTCATTGGAACTGATCATCCGCCGTTGGTATCAATCGTTTCCAGCTAATCGTATCAAGGTTTTCCAGTCTGGTAAAGCTGCTACCTCTTTGGAAGGCTCCAGCCGCGCCATCGCGATGACAATGATTTCCCGCTGTGCCGTGTTGACTGGATTTACGAGATCCGGGCGAAAATCCCGTTCCATCACTGGTAGCGGCAACTCGTACTCGAGGACATTTCCATATAACTTCAAGGCCTTGATGCTTTCAGGCTTGCAAAATCGGGCTTGCTCTTGGGCAGACAGCTGATCGAACCGCTCTTGAAGGCGTTCGGCATCTCGGTTGATCTGCTTTATTGTCTCTTTGTTGGTAGCTGACCTAACCCGCTTGAGTAGAGCACTCGCAAGTTTCCAGTATGCAGCGGCATCGCCAGCTAAATCTGGTCCGCTACCTGCCAGCTTCCGCTTCTCAGCACGCAGCTCAGAAAGACAGTGCTCGTAATGCCTGATTTCATCGTCCGTTAAAAGCCCAGCTAGGCTCTCCTTAGCGATAGCGGCCTTGGGGCTGTGTTCGAGCCTCTGCAACCACAGCTGCAAACGGGCTGCGTAGATGCCGCTGAATTTGTCAGTCATGGGGGTCCACTCAAAGTGAGAGCGGGTGGCTTGACCACCCGCTCTGGCATGGAACTAGGCGCTTATGGACCGGTGCTCAGCAGTAGAGGCACCTTAGCAAACTGCTTACGAAGTTTTTCCTCCATCTTCGCAGGCACGTTGACCGATACATAGCCGCATCGTTTGGCTATTTTCGGCAGCTCGTCATCAAGCACTTTCTGCTCAATGTTAACTTCGCCTAGGAGGTCCAATTCGTCACCAACTGCCCGTGCAACGATGATTACCAAGCCCTCGGTCTGGTTGATTGAAGAAGGTCTCGGAATTGTCGCAATGGCGTTGGTTAAGCTCCTATCAGACAAGGCTGCCCGTCCTTCATCCGGGCTTGCTTTGACTTTCGGGGAAACGGCATTTGCAGCTTGATCAGCAGCAACAATGCCGTTCAGTTTGTCTCCATATTCCTTGCTCCGGAAGTTTTCGATGAATAAAGCTACAGCTTCAACTGCAACCTCATTATCGTGCAAGTAACGAAATACGTTCGCATACTTTTCAGCACTTCGGTTATGCCGCCATTTGACCAAGTTATCAGAGCCTTCAAACTTTACGCTCGGCACTGAATAGTCGAACTCTCCCCACATCACCTTAACCATAGGCAGAAATGAATTCCCGCCCTGGCCAACAGGTACTTGCCGCTTGGTTGCGGCCTGAGCGAACTCGTGCCTACCTTGCTCGCTCATGATATAAAGGCAGTCATCATAAGCTAGCTGTAGCAGACGATAAGTGCGTTTATGGCCCCAATCGTCGTACGTGCTGCGCTCCTTCTGGACCTTCTGCAAGCGGTCTAACCGTTGCTCCAAGCTGTCCACTTTGGACGTAAGAGCCTCTTTCTCCCGTTTGATGGAGGCCAGAAGAGCCTCGGTGCTGTTGGCATCGGCTACCGTATGGGCAGCGTCCGCTTCAGTGAGTTCGTCCTGCCCGATTGAGACACCATGAGAGTAAACCTCAGTCGTAGCACTAGTCTTGGTTGTAGTAACGTCCGTCATGTTGGGCTCCAGTTGGATGCTGTTCCGTGGAGTTGCCACGGCGAACCGACCATCCAGTCCGATCTTACTGCCTGTCGGAGCCATACAGACCGCAGCCGCAGCTATGAAACCGCGACAAGCCACTTATACAGCCGAAGTTTTAACAAACCGTTAACATCATTAACAATGATGTCATTCCTCACTCAAAGTGGGAGGTGAAACTGTTCCCCTCGACACGCTTCCGGTTCAGATACCCGAGAAAGTTTTAGCGATCTGCTACCGTTCAACTACCTGCTAGTAGTATACTTTGTCGAGCGTTCCCAGGAATAAAAAGCCACAATAAACTCTCTGAAAAATTGATATCGGTCACATGTGCCAAGACGTATATTTATAGCACTTTTCTCCCTTACTCTCAGTGAGTGCTACAACCTGTTTGACTATCCATAATAGCAGTGTTCGTAATGTAATTTACCATTACATAAAGTCGAGATACTGCTGTCGGATTTCCTGATCTTCAGTGAGCTTCTGCACCTTGGTCAAGTGCAAGGCTATCGTTTCTGGAATAACATGGCTATAGGTGCGCTCAATTTGTCTGACTGAAGTTCCACAGTTTTTCGCCAACATGTATATATCCACACCTGATCTCAGCCGCTCCGTGACATAGAAATGCCGCAGGCTGTAAAGGGTAATCGGTTGACCT
Source organism: Skermanella stibiiresistens SB22 (assembly GCF_000576635.1). GTDB lineage: Bacteria > Pseudomonadota > Alphaproteobacteria > Azospirillales > Azospirillaceae > Skermanella > Skermanella stibiiresistens. The sequence continues at coordinate 91,437 of NZ_AVFL01000026.1, read as the reverse complement.
TCGATATCCTCATCAATTTCCAGCTGTTTAACTACCCTACTCCAAGTACTGTGGAAGCTACCGTTAGGCTCGCCTCTCCAGTCAACGAAGACATGGTTCTTTGGTGATGGATCGGGATGCATTGCACGAATTCGTTCGATCGTTGCAATAACTCTCGGCTGAGGAACACAGACCCGCTTTCCAGTTTTGCCAGCGGCTGTACGCAGTGAGATCTGCTTTTGGCCATCTTCGCTTTCGAATGTCGAAATGTGCCCCCATTTGAGTTGCCGCGCCTCGCCAACACGGAGCCCACTGCTCGACATGAAATGCACGTACTCGATGAACATCGCGCGATGAAACTTCACCCGCACATCATTAACCTTGTCGCGCCAGGGGATTAGGTACGCGATGAGCTTTGCCCACTGCTCACGTGTCAACGTGCCACGCTTCTTCCTCTCATGCTTGATCGTCGGCAGGTGTGGCACCTCGCGCTGCTGTAGGAGATCATCATCAACAGCCTGTTGGAATATCTGTCTGATCCAGCTACACATCATTTCTTCAGCAGAAGGGGTATAGAGACGCGGCATCGTGCTCCATGTTACCCGCCGCCCATCGCGGATTTCGCTAACCCTCTGCGGTCCGGCTTGTACTGCTTCCAACGCGACTTTGCGCTGGTGAGCATGAAACCGTCTAATGACCGGTGGCGTAAGTTCGTTAAGGTCACGCCCCTTGAAGTACGGGATCAGCCTCTTCGTTACGGCATCGCGGGCCAATCTCTCCCGAAGCTTGCTGAGCTTTCCGACCTCAACCCTGTAGGGTAGTGTATTCAGCCAGTTCATAGCTGCTTCTTCAAAGCTGGGAACGCGCACTGATAGGCCGCTGCGCTGCCTGCTAAGCAGGTCGGCATGCCGCTTCTGCGCGACCAGTTTGGCTTCCTCCAGAGAGGCCGTTCGCGTGCTCTTACGCTCGTAGAAGTTAGCTTCGCCAGTGACCCTGATCCGATAGTAAATGCTGGGTCCACTACGTTTATAAAGAACGATTTCACCTGCACGTTCAACGTGTAGGATTACTTCTGAGGGTTCGTTGTGCATGAGATTTTGTGTAGGATCCGTGCATTCGAGGGTTAGAACCTATTGGCAACATTAAGCTTGTGGACACTTGTGAAAGTCAATGCACCCTTGTAAGCAATTGATAACACAGATATAATTAATAGGATCTTAATGTTGTTGACGAAGTGCGACGCGCGGTCGCCGTGCCACGTCACGTCGGTGGTGACGTCGGCGCCGGCGGCGTGGCCGATGGCGGTCTTGTGGTACCAGTGGCACGACCGGACATTGCCGTTCAGCGTCGTGCCGGAATGCGGGATCCACAGCGTGCCGAGCCAGCGCTTGGCCTGGGTGCCGCGCCACGGCAGCTCATCCGCCCCGACATAGTCGGCGCTGGCGAACTCGTCGATGCCGAGCAGCTGGCTCCACTGCTTCCAGCCGACGATGGCGTAGCGCTGGCCGTCGTCGGGCACGTCGGCCATGCCCATCTTCTCGAACGCGGTCAGCACCTTGGCCTTGGTCATGCCGTCGGTGTTGAGCCCGGCGTAGTTGGTCGAGGTGTCGAGCTGAGCGATGATCAGCTCGTCGGTCTTGCGGCCCAGCGCGTAGGCGCCGGCGTTGGTGATGACCGCGCGCTCGTCGATGTTGGTCTTCAGCTCGTCCAGCCGGTCGACCCAGTCGCCGGCGTAGAAGTCGGTCAGGATGCATTCGACCGGGGTGTGATCGACGTTCATCACCGGGATCTTGCCGTGCCGAGCCTTCGGCGACGCGACACCCTTGCCGACCTTCTGGAAGATCGTCGAGGCGGCCTTGACGTCGCCCTTGCTGCGGACGGTGGCGCGCAGCTTGGAACCCATCCGTTGGAAGCTCTCGTGAACCTCGCGTTCGAACTGCTTGACGAAAGCCTTGTCGATGGTGGTGGACATGGAGACTGGCCCTTTCCAGGAGGTTTCGCGAAATCGCGGACAATAAAAAAGGCCGGCCCCGCCGCACCCCTCGAAGGAGCGCGCCGGAAACCGGCCCCGCCGTTGAACCCACCCTACCGTCGCCGCTGACGGAGTTCAGGTGTTGACGACTAAAAATGTAGGATTTTATTCCTTTTCAGTCAAGCGTTATTCGCCGTCGCCGCGACTTTTTCAGGGTGATGACGATCGCGCGCCCCTCATCCCCGGTCGGGATAGAGTTGGCGGAAGCCCTCCGTCACCTTGGAGAGCAACGCCGGGTCGCGGTCTCGCCAGTAGCGCGGATCGCGCATCATCTTGTGCAGGTCGGCCTCGTCGCCCGCCGGCTGGGAGGTCCCGGCGGAGCGCAGCGCCGCCGGTTCGGATGCGGTCATCATGCGGTGGAGGGCGACCACGCCGTCATAGCTGGTGGTCAACCCGTCCAGGGCCGCCGCCGGCAGGTTCTTCTTGGCCCAGGCCAGCAGCTGCCGCGACATCTCGCGCCACGCGTCCTCGCCGCCGAAATGGCTGACCAGCCGCATGACCTCGCGTTCCGCCTCGTACTCGAAGGCGACCTGCCGGATCATCGGCACCAACCGCTCGGCCGCCAGATCATAGAGGAGCTGCGCCTGTTCGGGCGTGAAACCGGCGGCGTGGAGCCGGCTGTTCATCTCCGGATCGGATTCGAACAAGCCGTGGTCGCACTTGATGCAGTAGCCGTCCGGAGCATCCGGCACGCCCAGCAGCCGCAGCAGCGCCGCGCGGTCGGGCACATCCCCCGGGATCGCCGGGACCGGGGTGGAAACGGCGGGAGCCGTCGGGTCGATCAGCAGGGAGTCGCTCATGGTTCGTGATCCTCGTTCTATAAAGATGGGGTTTCAAAAGCTGTAGGTCGGGTAGAGCGCAGCGGCACCCGACACCAACTCGCCTGCTTGTCGGGTGCCGCTGCGCTCTACCCGACCTACAGAATCAACATTTTGACCGGTCAGTATTCGATGCTGTTGGCATCAGTCCGGAACCGCGACCGCCCGGACCAGTTCGGCCGGCACGCCGAAGGACCGCGCCAGCCAGCGGGCGGCCGCCGCCTGATCGACCACCGCCTCGCCGTCCTTGCCCAGGCCGGCCGCGACCTCCAGCCAGTGGAGGGTGGCCTGGACGTCGCGCTGCGCCTGCGCCTGCGCCAGGGGCGAGCGGTATTGAAGCTCGACCGTCCGGCCATCGACCGCGATGTCGGGGATCTCGCCGCGCCGGCGGAGGATGGCGACCGCCCGCATCATCAGCGGCGTCAGCAGTTCCGATTGCAGCCGGCCATAGGTGGCGCCGAGCAGCCGCGACATCTCCGCCGCCCGCTCCAGCACCTCGGTGGCGGTCATCCTGCCGTCCTTCACCTGTCCCAGCCGGTCGACCAGCAGCGCGTGCCGGATGCGCCGCCGCAGATCGTCGAGCACCAGCTGCGACACGTCGAACCGGCCGGGTGTCGCCAGCGGCGTCAAACCGGCCGAGCCAACCGCCTTGGGAATGATGGTTCCCGGCACCAGTCGGATCGTGCCGGGGTTCAGCACCCCGTCGTCATCGGCCTGCCAGATGCCGGTGACGGCGATCGAGGCGTTCTTCAGCACCAGTTCAACCACCTTGTTGGCGGTCTTGATGTCGGGCAGCGTCTTCATGACCGGCGAGCGGCCATAGGTCTCGCCCGGCGCCTTCAGCCAGCGGAAATTGATGAAGGGCGACCGGGCGAAGCGGCCTTCCGCCAGGATCGCGGCCTCGGCCAGCCCGCTGTCCAGGATCACGGTGTAGCGATAGGCCGGCCCGTCCTTCAGGACCGCCTCGACCACCGCGAACCGGTCTTGCGGGTCCTGTGCCGCCGACCGTTCAAGCGGTTCCGGGATGGCGGCGTCGGGAAAGCGCAGCCGCAGTTGCGCCAAGGTCAGCTCGCTCCGCCGGAACGTGCCGTCCAGCCTGCCGTCCGCCCCCTCCTCCAGCACCGCCTCGCACAGCGGCACCGCCGTGAAGCGGAAGCCGGAATAATCCCCCGGAGCCGCCTCCTCGAACAGCAGACAGGCGGTGCCGGCCGTCACCAGATCCAGGTAGCACTGGTGCATCTCGACCGCGAAGTTGGAGCGATCGAAATGGGATTGCAGCGTGGCCGCCACCATCTCCAGCACGGGGGCCGCCGCGTCCCGCTCCGGCTCGGTCAGGTCGGGGCCGGGGGTCAAGCCGAACCAGCGCGACCACGGCGGCGTCAGCTGGGCCAGCAGGCTGGCGGCCAACTGCTCGACCGCGTCGGCGGCGGTGCCGTCGAACAGCCGGTCGATCTTGCGCGATCCCGGATTGCCGCCCGATCCTCCGGTTCCGAATCCGCCGCCATGCGGCAGGGCGTGGTCGTAACACTCCTGCCAATGGGCTTCCCACACGCTCCGCCGCGCCTTGGCGGCGCCGTAACGCTGAAGCAGCGCCGAGGCGTCCATCGCCTATTCCCCCAGCAGGCGCTTGCGGATGGGAGCCGAGCCGGAACCGGCCTGCTGGAGCACACCGCGCCACGAGGTCAGGACGGTGCCGGTCAGGCTGCGGTCCCGCTTGGCAAGGGCCCGCTCCGCCGCCGCCACGGCGTCGGTCTCCGCCGGGGTCGGCGTGGTGGTGGTTGGCGTCGGGGTGGGCGTCACCACCGGAGGAGTCGTCTTGGTCTCCTCGACCACCGGGGCGACCACCGGCGTGACCACGGGCTCGACCTCGACCGGCTTCGTCACCACCGGGGTGGGGGTCACGACGGTCGGTGTCGTGACCGTTGCCGCGGCGGTCACGACCGGCGCCTTGGGGGGAGAGAACATCTTCGCCATGGGACCAAAGTCTCCTTCAGGAACAAGCCAGGGAAGCGGCGGGAGCCTCCGGGGCTCCGATCGGCGGTGCCGGGTTCAGCAAGCGCCGGTAAAGCTGCCAGGGCGTCAGCACCCAGGGGTCGTGCAGTCCCAGCACCCGCTTGGTGACCTCGACGCAGGTCAGGGGCCCCCACGGCGCCGGCGTCTCCAAATCGCGCCGGACGGGGGCCGCCACGACGGCGTGGCCGCGCTCGGCGAACCAGCCGACCAGATCGAACCCGGCGGCGACCGGCTGGACCGCCACCTCCAAATGCGGCGACAGCGGATCGACCGTGATCCAGTGGGTGCCGTCGTTCAACGTCACGAAGCAGTGGCGAAACCCCGGCCGCAGCAGCCGCAGCCACCACAGATCGGCATCGCCACAGAACACCACCCAGGCGCGCGGCTCGGCGCGCGGCGGGGCGGCGGGCGACAAGGTGCCACTCATCCCAAGGCGGCCGCGGCGGACGCGGCGCCCCCGCCGACGATGCCCTTCTCCCGCAGAACGGGGTCCAGGAAGGCCAGCGCCTCGCGCCACAGCGCCGCGGCGCGAACCTCCAGCCGCCGGTCCGGGTCGGGCGCCATCAGGCGCTTGCCGTAATGAACCAGCACGTGCAGGTGGTCGCGAACCAGTTTTCGCTGGCGGTACAACCGATCGACCACGCGGAGCAGATCCACGGGTTCGCAGGGCCGCGGCACGGTGCCGCGCCCCGCGACGATGCGGGCGCCGGAAGACCGGGCCTCCTGGGCCTGGACGAACCAGAACCACGCCTCCTCGGTGGTGTCGAACGGAACCGAGAAATCCTCGGGATCCGGAGCGCCGCAAGGAAATCCGGGGCTCCGGAGCGGGATCGAGCGGTGGACGGGAATGGCTGGGATGGGTTGGTGGCCGGACAACGCGGCACCTCCTGGACGAACGATTTTGGGGGAGGAGCGTCGCCAAACGGGAACAACGCCCTTGATGTTCCCGTTATGTTCCGTTTTAATTCCTACGTCAAGCTTTTTATGAAAACGTTCCTAGGGACACGAGGACCAGAATATGTGAAATTGTTCCCATGCTTAAACATTCCGATATCTGGCAGGCGATCGATCGCCTCGCGGCCCAAAACGGGCTGTCGGCCTCTGGCCTCGCGCGGCGGGCTGGACTGGACCCGACGACGTTCAACAAGAGCAAGCGGACCACCAACGAGGGCAAGCTTCGCTGGCCGTCGACCGAGAGCCTGTCGAAGGTGCTGGAGGCGACCGCCAGTTCGTTCAGCGACTTCGTCGGGCTGGTCGACAACGAGACGGTCAAGGGCACGATGCAGCGGATCCCGGTGATCGGGTACGCGCAGGCGGGAGCCCAGGGCTTCTTCGACGACGCGGGCTATCCCGTCGGCACCGGCTGGGACGAGCTGCAGTTCCCCCATGTCGGCGATCCGCAGGCCTACGCGCTGGAGATCAGCGGCGACAGCATGGAGCCGGTCTATCGCGACGGCGACATCATCATCGTCTCGCCCTCCGCCAGCCTCAGGCGGGGTGACCGCGTCGTGGTCAAGACGACCGGCGGCGAGGTCATGGCGAAGCAACTGCTCCGCTCGACCGCCAATAGGATCGAGCTCCAGTCGATCAACCCGGCCCACCCGCTCCGGACACTCAGCCCGGCGGAGATCACCTGGATGGCCCGCATCGTCTGGGCGAGCCAGTAAGGTCCCGGCGAACCAATCGCCTGCCACAGTTGGAATAATCGGATATCTCTGGAATAAATTCCTTTACCCGAGCGTGGGTTTGTGGTCACATCAAGGCATGATGGATGACCTTTACCGAACCCATTCCGGGCCCCCACCCCGCGCCGCCCTATCGGCGGCGCTTCTCGGCGGCGTCGCCATTCGCGACTTCCACCAGATCGCGGCGGCCCAGCGCGTCTTCCGCCGGCTGGCCGCCGATGCCCGGTTTGGGATCTCCCGCCGCCGCAAGGACTGCGGAGCCTCACCCCAAACCGATGGCTGGCTCGGCCGCCTGACCGGCGACCTCACCCTCTACCGGAACGCCGCCGAGTCATGGCGGCGCTTAGCCGCCGCCCGGCCCGGCTCCGAGGCTCACTCCATTCCAAGCGCCATCTTGTAGAGTTCGATCAACTCCTCCTCCTCCTGGCGCTCCTCCTTGGCCTGCTTGCGGAGCCGGATGATCGCGCGGATGATCTTCACGTCGAAGCCGGTCCCCTTGGCTTCCAGATAGACATCCTTGATGTCGTCCGAAATGCCCTTCTTCTCCTCCTCGAGTCGCTCGATGCGCTCCACGAAGGAGCGCAGGCGATCGGCGGCGATGCCGCCGACATCGCTCGTCGGGCCCGCATCGGCCCGCGCGGCAACTGAAGTGTCAGTCATGAAATCCTCGTCACCTGAATCGACCAGTCGAGGGGCACCATAGCCAATCCGACAGCCGAGGGCACCCCCGGTGACGCCCCATCCCAACTTTTCACACCCGACGTTTCGTCGGCGCCCGGGACATCGTTATGGGATCAGTGATCCGCCCGGGTTTGGGCCGCGGCGAAGGACTGCTTCTGCTCGACCGAGGCCTCGGCTTGGTGCTTGTTCTTCCACTCCTCATAGGGCATGCCGTAGATGATCTCGCGGGCGTCGTCGTAGCTCATCTCCAGCCCCTTGCCCTCGGCGGCGGCCCGGTACCACTTCGACAGGCAGTTGCGGCAGAACCCGGCGAGGTTCATCAGATCGATGTTCTGCACGTCGGTGCGGTCGCGCAGGTGCTGGACCAGTGTCCGGAAAGCCGCGGCCTCCAGCTCGGTGCGCGTGCGTTCGTCCAATTCGGTCATCGTCGTCCACTCCCCAACTTGGTCGCCCCCGTTCCAACCGGAAGCCCTCGGCCTCACATGGCACCGCGCGGCCTCCGCCGCAACGGGGCGGGTGATGAGAAGGGGTTTTCATCCTGCGCCACAGTCCTCCCTGGAATTCACGCGATCTCCGTTCGGCTCGGTGTCGGACAATCCGCCACGCCTTCCCGACCCTTGATCACCCGCCCCGAAACAGGATATAATTCCTTAACAACGGTGTGCCATGCCTGACACCGAACCGCATGATGACCTTTGATGACCTTTCACCGGAAAAAAAGGACCAACCCGAGCCGGCAGGTCATTCCTGCCGCCCCGCCTCACGCCGGTTCCAGCCCGAACAGTGTCTCCTCGATCAGCCAGTCGACCACCCGCCGAAGCGCCTCCTCGGGCGTGGCGCCCGCGTCCACCGCCTCCTGGTAAACAGCGACCTGCCGGTGCGCGCTGGTGCCGCGCCGGACGATGTCGCGGGCGTTCTCGATCGCGTCGACGCAGCCCAGCGCCTCGGCGTCCTCGCGCAGCAGGCCGATCAGCTCGTTCAGCAATTCATCGTAGGGCACGATCTCGCCCCGGCCGAAGTCGATCAGGCCGCCGTCGAAGCCATAGCGCTGCGCCCGCCAGCGGTTTTCCTCCAGCAGCAGGTTGCGGTAGCGCCGCCACGCGACGTTGCCCCGGCGCAGCCGCCACAGCATGCGCAGCAGGCAGACATAGAAGGCCGCCACCGTCAGCGTGTCGTCCAGCCGGGTGCAGATGTCACTGATCCGCATCTCCAGCGTGGGGAATCGGCTGGACGGCCGGATATCCCACCACAGCTTGGTGGCGTCCTCGATCACCCCGGCCTCGACCAGCGCGCCCACCTGCTGCTGGTACTCGCCGAAGCTATGGTATTCCTCCGGCATGCCCGTGCGGGGCAGCTCGTTCCACACCGCCAGCCGATAGCTCTTAAGCCCGCTGTCCTGCCCCTGCCAGAACGGCGAAGAGGTCGACAGCGCCAGCAGGTGGGGCAGGAAGTAGCGGACCTGGTTCATCAGGTCGATCCGCAGGTTCTCGTCCTCGATGCCGGCGTGGACATGCATGCCGCAGATCATCAGCCGCCGCGCCGGGGCGCCGATGTCGCGGGCCAGCATGTTGTAGCGGTCGCGGTTGGTGTGCTTCTGGGGGAGCCAGACCGCGAAGGGATGGGTGGAGGCCGCGATCGGCGCCAGCCCATAGCGGTCGGCCACCTCGGCGACCGAGCGGCGCAGCCACACCAGTTCCTTCCGGGCCTCCGTCAGGTCGCCGCAGACGCGGGTGCCGATCTCGATCTGGCAGCGCAGGAATTCCGGATGGACCTGATCCGGGGCCACCGCCGCGCAGGCCTGGAGCATCTCCTCCGGCGGATCTGGAACGATGTCCCGGGTTTGCCGGTCCACCAGCAGATATTCCTCTTCGATGCCGAGCGTGAAGCTGGGTGCTGGGGCGGCCATGATCCTCGGGGGTGCTGTTTTGATTAAATCAGTGGTGTTGGACGCGATAGAGCATGGGGTCGGCCAGCACGGGGTCAAGCGCCGCCCCCAGGATGCCGGCCCATTCGGCGGCGCCCCGGCGCGTGTCGATCAGGTCTTGGCGGATCTCCACCAGCAGATGGGGCAGTCCTTGGGCGACCGCGTGGCGGTCGATGGTCGAGCCGTCGCAGTCATGCCCGGTATAGGGCTCGTTGTCGCCGATCTCGAACCGTCCATCCGCCCGCAGGTTCTCGATCACCGGCACCGCCAGGCGGGGGTCGCGGTCCCACAGCACGCCGATATGCCAGGGCCGTTCGAAGCCGTTCATCACCGGGGTGAAGCTGTGGATCGAGACCATGGCCGGCACCTGCCCACGCTCCAGCAGCCGGGCGATCTCGGCGGCGACGGTCGTGTGGTATGGCCAGAACAGCGCGTCCAGCCTGGTTGCGACATCGGCCGGGTCGAGCGAGCGGTTGGCCGGAACCACGACGCCGTCGCTGATCACCGGGATCAGCGTCGGGTCCTCCAGATCGCGGTTCAGATCGACGATCAGGCGCGAATAGCCGGACATGACCGCCGCCGCGTCGTAGCGTTCGATCAGGTGCCGGGTCACCTCGGCGGCGCCGATGTCATAGGCGATGTGGCGGGACAGCGCCGTCTCGTCGAGCCCAAGCGTTCCCATCGACTTCGGGATCGCGCGCGAGGCGTGGTCGCACACCAGCAGGACGGGCGACTTGCCCTCGCGGTTGTGGACCGTCACCGGCGGCGGATCATCGGGTCCGAGCAGCGGCGGCATCGCCGAGGGGCGGGGAGCCGAGGGGCTGGGGGAGGCGGGCGGATTGGGAACGGCTGACGGAGAAGACATGTCCCTCACTATACCCGAAACGACGCGCGGCGAAATGCCCCGTGGAACCGAAATCCCCTGATAAGAACGTGTTCGCGGGCGGGTCCTTGCGCGGTACGGCGGTCGATCAATATGCGGACGCTGCTTTTTCGCCGCGAAAGACGATACGATGACCATTCCCACAGCCCTGGCGCGCGCCACGCTGATTTCGATGCTATCGCTCGCGCCCGCCCATGCGGCGGCGCGCGAGGATCCGCGGCCACCCGACGCCCTGACCTTGTTCGGCGCCCGGATGACCGACAACACCTCCGGGGAATTGCTGACGGCGGAGGATCTGACTTGGCGCGACTCCTATCTGATGGGGATCGCGGCATCGCGGCGGGTGTGGGAGTTCGGACGCCATGCCGAGATCGACATCGAAGGTCAGGTCGTCCGTCATTTCGGCGACGAGCGGCACTGGGAGTTCAATGCCCTGCCGGTCGCCCGCTGGCTCAGGTTCCCCTGGAGCGAGTCGGTGCATACGGGGATCGCCTACGGACTGGGCCTGTCCTACGCGACGCGGAAGCCGGTGGAGGAGGTGGCGATGAACGGTTCCACCGAGCGCTGGCTGATCTACTGGGTGATCGAAGCCGAAGTCGGGCCACCCGCCCAGCCGTGGAGCGCGGTGGCCCGGCTGCATCACCGCTCCCCGGCGTTCGGCCTGATGGGCGACGCCGGCGGCGCCAACTCCCTGACGGCCGGGATCCGCTGGCGCTACTGAGGAAGGAGAGCTTCCCTGACTTGGGCGCGGGCGGGATGTGTCGCCCTGAAGCGCCGCGCGATCGATGACGTCGATGCCTCACGTCCAGCAACGGCTTCCAAATGACCGCACCGCGTCCAACGCATGCATTCGGAACTTGCATCGACAGCGCCGGCGGGTGTCCATGCCGAAGCGGCCCCTACCCCTTACCCGTCCCCAACACACGGCGTCCCCGAAAAGCAACCCATGCCCAGCACACCCAACGCCCATCCGGCCGCCAACCAGACCACCATCTCCCCGGCCGCGGCCCTCGCCGCCGACCGCAGGGCCCGGATCGCCCTGATCGCCCTGCTCGCCGGAGCCCTCGGAATCGCCCTGTCGCCGATCTTCGTCCGGCTGAGCGAGATCGGGCCGGTCGCGACGGCGTTTTGGCGGATCGGGTTCGCGATGCCGGTGCTGCTGGTCTGGCTGGCCCTGGAGGGGCGCGGCACCGACGCGCCGCGCCGTCCCTCGACCCGGCGGGACTACCTGAGGCTGACCTGGGCCGGCTTGTTCTTCGCGGGCGACCTCGCGGTGTGGCACTGGTCGATCCAGTTCACCTCGGTCGCCAACTCGACCCTGCTCGCCAATTTCGCGCCGATCTTCGTGACGCTGGTCGCTTGGGCCGTCTTCAAGGAACGCTTCTCGCGCGTCTTCGTCGGCGGGTTGGCGCTGGCCATCGGTGGCGCCGTGGTGCTGATGGGCGAAAGCCTCAGCTTCAGCGCCAGCCACCTGTTCGGCGACGCGCTGGGCGTCGTCACCGCCATGTTCTACGCCGGCTACATCCTGTCGGTCGGCCGCCTGCGGGCCGAGTTCTCGACCGCCACGATCATGACCTGGACCGGCGTGGTCACCGGCGTGACCCTGCTGCCGATCACCCTGCTGTCGGGCGAGAGCCTGATCGCCCCGACTCTCCACGGCTGGATCATCCTGGCCGGGCTGGGCGTCATCAGTCACGCCGGCGGCCAGAGCCTGATCGCCTACGCCCTGGCCCACCTGCCCCCGGCCTTCTCCTCCGTCAGCCTGCTCCTCCAGCCCGCCGCGGCCGGCGTCTTCGCCTGGATGCTGCTGGACGAGCCGCTCAGCCTCCTGCAGGCGCTGGGCGCCGCGATCGTCCTCGCCGGCATCTTCATGGCCCGGCGCGGCAGCCGGTGAGCTGTCCGTCATCGCTCTGGCGAAACCGCCCCCCTGGTATTACCATGGACGCCCTGAATGACGACAAGACCCCGCCGAACGAAGAAACAGACCGGAGGACGCCGCCAGTGACCGAGACGAGCGCAGCGGCCGAACCCGTCGCCAAGGCGGGCACGGATCGGGTTTCCGACCGGGTCGCGACCAAGCTGCTGGATAGGATCGCCAAGGGAGAGCTGACGCCCGGCCAGCGGCTTCCGGGAGAGCGCCAGCTGGCCGAGCAGATGGGCGTCAGCCGGGTTTCCGTCCGGGCCGCCCTTCAGCAGCTGAAGACCCAGGGGTTCCTCGCGGCGGTCCAGGGCGGCGGCACGCGGGTGCTCTCCACGGCGGGCGACATGGACGGCGCCCTCAGCGAGATGATCCGGGTCAAGTTCGACAACCTCTATGATCTGGCGGACATCCGCGTCATCCTGGAATCCTGGGCGGCCCGCCGCGCCGCGATCAACGCGACACCCGAGCAGGTGGCCGAGATCGGCCGCACCGTGGTCGCCATGGCGCAGCCGTCGCGCGGCAAGCTGCGGGCGAACGACGACGTCGATTTCCACATCGCGATCGGCAAGGCGGCGGGCAGCCCCGTCTACATGCACATCCTGTCGGTGATCCGCGACACGCTGACCCAGATGCTGGAGTTCCACCGCCACGAGTTGTTCGACCGGGCGGAGGACAAGATCGTGCTGGCGCAGCACCGCGCGATCCACCGGGCCATCGACCGGCGCGATCCCGACGCCGCCGCCGCCGCCATGACCGCCCACCTGACCTGGGTGCTCGACCACTACCACGCCGCCCGCCGCCGGCGGGAATCGGCCGATGTCCCAGCGCCCGAAGTCCCGGCGGCCGACATCCAGGCAAGCTGATGCCCAGCCTCAGCGGCGCGGGCCGCCCCCCACGGCCAGGGTGATCTCCTCGGCCGCCCGCACGACCAGGGCGCCCAGTTCGGCCAGCCGGCCATCGGGAATCCGGACGGCGGGACCGGAGACCGACAGCGCGCAGAGCGGCCCGCCATGCTCGTCCAGCACGGCCGCCGCCACGCAGCGGAGACCGACCGAATGCTCCTCGTCATCGATGGCGAAGCCGCGCGCCCGGCTGTCGGCCAGATCGCGCCTGAGGTCTTCGATGCCGGTCAGGGTCCTGTCGGTGATCCGCGCCAGGGGCAGCTTCTCCAGCAGGGGCGTGGCCTCGCCCTCCGGCAATGCCGCGAGCAGGGCCTTGCCGACGCCGGAGCAGTACAGCGGCACGCGGGTGCCCGGCCGCGACAGCGCCCGCATCATCTCGCGGCATTCGATCTGGGTCAGGATGACGACCTCGCCACCGTCCTCGATCGCCAGGCTGGCGGTCTCACCCACCCGCTCCATCAGGCGCCGCATGATCGGGCGGGCGACCAGCGTCGGATTGCGCCGGCGCAGGAAGGCGCCGCCGACGGTGAAGGCCCGCACACCAATGAACCAGCGCTGGCAATCCTCGTCGAAGCTGACATAGCTCCGCTGTTCCAGGCTCTTCAGCAGGCGGTGGACCGTCGTCGCCGGCTGGCCGGTCAGCCGGGCCAGATCCGCCGAGCCGACGCCATCCTCCGCCGCCGCGATGGCCTCCAGCAGGTCCAGTGACCGGCTCAACGCCTGAACCGGGTTCACGCCCGCGCCGCCCGTCTCCTCCATCGCCTTCCGCCGCCGGTGATCCCCGTCCAAAGCCGCCCCGCCTTTCTGAAGTCCCGTGCTCCGTGTGTACGGCGCGGCGCCCGCCAGCGCAACCAAGCCGAAGGATCGAGACCTCAATCGAACAGCCCACCCGGCATGACCACCCGAACCACGTGGCCAGGCGGCCCGGCCAACTCGACCGTCGCGTCCAGTTGGGCCGCCAGGGCCTGCAGCAGGGTCTTGCCGATGCCCATACCCTCGCCGGCCGCGTCCGACACGGCGGCTTCGCCCCTGGGCAGGCCGACACCATCGTCGGCGACCTCCAGGACGACCCTTCCACGGCACCGCTCCAAGCGAACCCGGATCATCCCCGCGCGGTTGTCCGGAAAGGCGAACTTCAGGCAATTGCCCACCAGTTCGTTGATGATCAGCCCCAGCGGCATGGCGATCTCGATATGGCAGTGCAGCGGCTCGGCCCGCGTGTGAATGGTGATCCGCCCATCGTCCAGTCGAGGTCCGATGAGCCCCTGCGCCAACTGGTCGATCTGGACCGCGACGTCGATCCGCGCCAGATCGCCGGACAACGCCAATTGCTCGTGGATGCGGCCCAGCACCAGCAGCCGGTCCTGGATCGCCGACATCCGCTCGAGCGCCTTGGCATCCTTGACACCCGCCTTCTCCAGCGCGATCACGCCCCAGATGCCTTGCAGGTTGTTCCGGACGCGGTGATGGATCTCGCGCAGCAGCGCCTCGTTGGTGGCGAGCGCCCGCGCCAGACCCACCTGGGCCAGCTTGCGCCGAGTGATGTCGCGGCCGATCAGGATGACGGACGAGGCGTCCAGCACGCCGATCACCAGTTCCAGGTGGATGGGCTCGCGGCCGGCCAAATCCACCGTGACCTCGACCGGTGGGATCGGCGCGCCATCGAGACGGCGGCGGATCAGGGCGCGCATCTCCGCCAGGGCAAGCCCGAACAAGGGACCGGCTTCGCGCCCGATCAGCCCATCCGGATCACAGAGCGACATCGACACGGCGGCCTCGTTGCAGGACAGGATCGTGCCATCGGCCGCCACCGTCAGGATGGGATCCGGGCTGGCGTCGACGACCTGCCGCATGAAGCGGTCGCGCTGGCGCTGCGCCGCCCGTTCGTATCCACGCTCCGCCATGCCCGCCACCAAGGGCGCCAGGATGAAACCCAGGATCGGCAGCGTCCAGTCGAACAGGGAACCGTCGATCCAGAACGCCAGTGACGCCAAACCGGCCCCGGCCACGCCCAGGACGAGCGCCAGGACGATGCGCGCGTGCCGGCCATCGAGCCCCCCGATGCAAAAGGTTCCCCCGAGCAGCGCCAGCACTTCCAGCAAGGTGGCGAAGGGTGGCCTGTGTAGCCAGCGGCCTTGGAGCAGATCGCCGATCACCCCGGCTTCGAGCGCCGCGGCGGAAACCCCGCGTTCGCTGGACGCCACGCGCCACAGCCTTCCCACTCCCCGCGCCGACACGCCGACCACCGCGACGCGCCCGCGCATCGACTCGACATCGCCCCCCTCCCGCAGCAAGTCCACCGCCGGGATCACCGGCACGCGGTCCACCCCGCACAACCTGGGGCGGAACCATCCATCCGCATCCACCGGCAGCCGCCGCGGCCCGACGCGCAACGCCTCCAGCCCGGTCGGGCCAACCTCGACCATGAAACCGGAGCGCTGGTCGACGACCCTGAGCGCCTCCAGCGCCAGCCCAGGCAGCGGCACGCCGCCGGCTTGGGCAAGAGCCGTGACGCGGCGTATGATCCCATCGGTATCCACGGCCACCCGAGCCATGCCCAATCCCGCCGCCGCGTCCACCAAGTCGGGCAGGTTGCCGACCACACCGGGCTGGGCGGGCATCCGGAACGCGCCGGTTTCTCCCAGCAGCGCGAAACGGCCCTGGAGCGTCACGGGTTGGGGGAGCCCGGGCGCCGCTTCCGGTTCCCACGGGATTTGAACCAGCACGGTGGGAACCCGCCGCAACGCTTCGGCGAAGATCCGGTCGGACGCCGGCTGGTCCCGGTCACGCTCGGCGAAGACGATCGTGAAGACGACCGCACCGGCGCCAAGCTCGACCATCCGATCCACCAAACGGGCCAGGACATCGCGAGGCCACGGCCACTGTCCCATGACCGCGAGGCTCCGGTCATCGATGTCGACCGCGACGACGCCATCGAAACCATCCGCCGGCTGGCAGAACGCGGTTCCCAGATCGAACGCGCGCAGCCGCATCAACTCCAGGGGAGCGGGATCGATCCATCGCAAGCCCAGCAGGCACAGCGCGAGGGCGCCGACCAACAGCAGCCGCATCCGGAGGGCGCCGGCACGTGGGACGGCATGCCGCCAAACGCTGGGAACGATCTCCTTCACGCTCAGCGCACCAGGATCTCCACGCGGCGGTTGCGGGGCTCGGCCACGCCATCCGGCGTCCGCACCAACATGTCGGTTTCCCCGAAGGACTTCACCTCGATGGCTTCGGCCGGAATTCCCTCGGCTTGGATCAGGGCGCCGATACCCTCGGCCCGTGTCCGGGCCAGCCGTTCATTCGCGGTTGCCGTTCCGGCTCGATCGGTGTGCCCGATCACAGAGATATCCGGAATTCGCCGCTGGCGGATATCCGCCACCAAATCAGCCAGCGTGGCCTTGGACTCCTCGGTCAATTCGGACCCGCCCGCCTGGAAATAGAGGGCGAAGCTCGAGGGTGCCGGTGGCACCGCCACCAGCGCCGCGCCGAACAGTCCCGACACCGCCGCGGGTGCCAAGGGAGCCCGTCCGGCGGGAGGCGCCGCCGGATCGCTGACGAGGCTGGCGGCATAGGGCTGGTCGAGCGCCTGGGTACCAGAGCCGGTCCGGACCACGATCGCCCCGGCACCGTTGCCGCCGGGGAGCAGGACGGTCAACTCGCTCCGGGCGACCACCCGCGCCTCGCCCAAGGCCTGGACGAAGTCATTCCGGCACCGATCGATATCGGCGGTCTGCCAGCCTTCCTCCTCCTGCTCGACCCAGCAGTCGAACGCGGCCTGCGCCCAGGCGGACGAGCCGGGCGCCAGGATCCGGCCGCCGGACACCAGGACGGACATCAGGTTCGCGCGCGCCGGGACGAGCCGCTGGAGCGCCGGTTCGGTCAGGTCCCGGTTCGACGGATCCTCCGGCTCGACCAGCGTCCCCGCCGCCGCCGCGCTGGCGCGCCGGCCATACCACCAGCTGTCCAGCCAGTCGTATTGCCTGGCCTCGTCGGCACTCAAAGCCTCGTAGGCGGGCGCCAAGGCGGTCAGGAACTCCTGGTCGGCATCTTCCATGGATCCCGGAGTGGGCACTCCAGCGCAGCCGCCAAGGGCGGAGGCCAGCACCACCGCCGACACCAACCAACTTTTGGTAGCGGCGTTCATGGTACCGTCTCCACGGGAACCCTGACGGCGAAACGCGTGCCGCGGACACCGATCGTTCCATTGACGGTTTTGATGACCACGGTCTCAGGCGCCAGGGCCGCGATCCGGCCCGAGATATAGACCAGGGATCCACGCAAAAGGGAGATGATGAACGACAGTCTTCCCTGTTGCGGTTCGAAAACGAAGTCCTGGATCGCGAAGTCGCTGTACTCGCCCAGAGATACCTGCGTTCCGTCCCTGAAGGTGATTCCAAGGCTACTAGATGAACTAGTCTGTATACTGTCCGCACCGTATAGGAACAAACCGACCGCGGCTTCCAGCGATTGGCCGCCGCGAATAACCGTCGCGGTTCCCGAAATGGTTTTGATTTGGCCCACGGGTTGCTGGGCCCAAGCGCTTGAGATGGACAGCGCCGCCACCGTGTAGACGGAGAGACAGCACACGAGAACCACGAGAACACGCATGGGACCGCCACGGTGGATGCGACTCCCGGAGCTTAGTGCCTTCTCACCCCACGTGCGCTGATACCATAAGTTGAAGCCGGCTTCTCAAAAGCCATAGGCGCGGCGGATCACTCCGCCCATCTCATCATGGAGCGGCGGATCACTCCGCCCATCTCATCATGGAGCGGCGGATCACTCCGCCGCCAGCACCCGGGCCGCCTTCGGTCGCGTGACGAAAGCCGGGTTTCCCTTCAGCGACTCCGGCAAGGGTCCGCCGGTGGCCCAATCCAGCAGTTCGACCGTGTGGACGATCGGGATCGCGGTTCCGGAGCCGATCTGGGTCATGCAGCCGATGTTGCCGGCGGCGATCACCTGCGGCTTGGTGCTCTCGATGTTGTTGACCTTGCGGTCGCGGAGCCGCACGGCGATCTCCGGTTGGAGCAGGTTGTAGGTTCCGGCCGAACCACAGCACAGATGACCCTCCGGCACCTCGCGGATCTGGAAACCGGCCGCTCCCAGCAAGGCGCGCGGCGGCGTCTTGATCTTCTGGCCATGCTGCATGGAACAGGCGGAATGATAGGCCACCACCTGCCCCGTCTCGACCACCGTTTCGCCCAGTCCCAACTCGTCCATGAATTCGGTGACGTCCTTGGCCAGCGCCGAGATCCGCGCCGCCTTGTCCGCCAATTCCTTGTCCTCGCGGAACATGAAGCCATAGTCCTTGACGGTCGTTCCGCAGCCGGACGTGTTGATCACGATCGCGTCCAAGCCCCCGCGCTCGATCTCCCGCGTCCACGCCAGGATGTTGGCGCGGGCATAACCGTGGCTGCTGTCGGTCATGCCCATGTGGTGGTTCAGGGCGCCGCAGCACCCGGCCCCCTTGGCCACCACCACCTCGACGCCATGCCGGGTCAGCAGGCGCACGGTCGACTCGTTGATCGCGGTGTTCAGCACCTGCTGGGCGCAACCGTTCAGGATCGCGACGCGCTTCCGCCTGGTTCCCTCCGCCGGGATCACCTGCGGCTTGTCGACATGGCTGGGGCTTGGGATGTTCCGCGGGGCCAGCGCCAGCATGCCCTTCAGCTTTTCCGGCAGGATGCCCGCGACCGGCCGGCCGGCCTTGGCCGCCATCAGCGCCCAGCGGAACAGGCCCGGACGCGGCAGGACGGTCGACAGCATCTTCCGCATCAGCCGTTCCGCCGCGGGGCGGCGATAGGTCTTCTCGATATGGGCGCGGCCATGATCGACCAGATGCATGTAATGCACGCCGGACGGACAGGTCGTCATGCAGGACAGGCACGACAGGCAGCGGTCGATATGCTTGACCACCTGCTCTGTCGCCGGCTTGTCGTTCTCCAGCATGTCCTTGATCAGGTAGATCCGTCCCCGCGGACTGTCCAACTCGTCACCCAACAGGGTATACGTCGGGCAGGTCGCGGTACAAAATCCGCAATGGACGCAGGCCCTGAGGATCTTTTCGGACTCGCGGACATCGGCGTCGGCGAGTTGGGCTAGCGAGAAGTTGGTCTGCAAGGCGGTTCTCCGCGTCAGACCCCGGCGTACATGCGGCCGGGATTGAAGATGCGCTTGGGGTCCAGGGTTTCTTTGACGCGGGCGGACAGGGCCGCCAACGGAGCCTGCTGGGGTTGGAACACGTCGGCCGAGGCGCGGATGGTGTCCGGAGCCCGGACCAGGGTGGCGTGGCCACCGCTCAATCCGATGGCGCCACGGATCGCCGCCTGCCCCGCCCCATCCGCTCCGGGTTCGATGGCGAGCCAGACGAGGCCGCCGCCCCAGTCGAAATAGGCTTCGGCGCCGGGCAGCCTGCCCTTGATGTCGGCCACCACCCGCGCGCCGTCGGCGGGCGGCACGGACAGGCGCCAGACCAGCCGTTCCGGCGTCGAAACGAACGGCTTCACGTCCCGAAGCGCCGCCCAGAACACCAGCGAGGGCTGGCGATCCAGGAACTCGACAGTGCCGAACCCGCCGAGCAGGTCGCGCAGCTTGCCGGCGCGGTATTCGATCGAGGGGCCGAAGCCCTCCAGCCGGATCGCCGTCGCGGCACCACCGGCCACCTCTTCGACGCCCAAGGCTCCCGCCAGGGACGCCGGCACGTGGGCGGCGCCCGCGACCTCGTAGGGGCTTTGCAGCGCCAGCGCCATCACCCGGATCGCGGTCGCGTCGTCCAGCGCCCGGATCAGCACCGTCCGCGTGTCCTCCGGCGCCGGCAGCACCTTCAGCGTCACCTCGGTCAGCACCGTCAGCGTGCCGTAGGATCCGGCGATCAGCTTGGACAGATCATAGCCGGTGACGTTCTTGACCACCCTGCCGCCAGCCTTGAAAGCCTCGCCGCGGCCGCTGATCGCCTGGAAACCCAGGAAGTGGTCGCGCGCAGCACCCGCCTTGACCCGGCGCGGTCCCGCCAGGTTGCACGAGACGACGCCGCCGATCGTCTGCTTGCCGGCCTCGCCACCCAGCAAGGGGCCGAAGTCGGTCGGCTCGAAGGCGAACTGCTGCCGGTTCTCCGCCAGCAAGGCCTCCAGCTCCGCCAGTGGCGTGCCGGCCCGAGCCGACAGGACCAGCTCCTCCGGCTCGTACAGGGTGACGCCGGTCAGATCCGACAGGTCGAGCGTGTGGGTCGCCTGGAACGGCCGGCCAAGTTTCCGCTTGCTGCCCTTGCCGACCAGCTCCAGCGGGGTCTCCTCGGAGATCGCCCAGCGAACGGCCTCCAGCGCCTGATCGGCATCCGCGGGTTTCAACACCGACTTGTTGGAATGTGTCGTCATGCCGGGGCCTTAGAAGCGCGGGAGGTCGGGAAACGGGAGCTGCCCGCGGTGGATATGCATGCGGCCCAACTCGGCGCAGCGGTGAAGCTGCGGAAAGACCTTGCCGGGGTTCAGCAGCGCCTCGGGATCGAAGGCGCATTTCACCCGCTGCTGCTGGTTCAGGTCGACCTCGGTGAACTGGTGGTTCATCAGGTCGCGCTTTTCGACGCCCACGCCATGCTCGCCGGTCAGCACGCCGCCGACCTCGACGCACAGCTTGAGGATATCGGCGCCGAAGTCCTCCGCAGCCTGCAGCTCGCCCGGTTTGTTGGCGTCGTACAGGATCAGCGGATGCAGGTTGCCGTCACCGGCGTGGAAGACGTTGGCGACGCGCAGCCCGTGCTTGACCGACATCTCGGCCATCCGGGTCAGCACCAGCGGCAGCTGCTTGCGCGGGATCGTACCGTCCATGCACAGGTAATCCGGGCTGATCCGGCCCACGGCGGGGAAGGCCGCCTTGCGCCCGGCCCAGAAGACCATGCGCTCGTCCTCCGACTCGCTGATCCGGATCGACACGGCGCCGCAGGTGAGCGCGATCTTCTCGACCTCGCCGATCAGGTGGTGGACCTCCGCCTCCGGCCCGTCCAGTTCGACGATCAGCAGGGCCTCGACGTCCATCGGGTATCCGGCGTGGACGAACTCCTCCGCCGCGTGGATCGCCGGTTTGTCCATCATCTCCATGCCGCCGGGAATGATGCCCGCCGCGATGATCGCGGCCACGCAGTCGCCGCCGCTCTCGCTGCTGGGAAAGCCGATCAGCAGCGCCCGCAGGGTTTCCGGCTTCCGCAGGATGCGGACGGTCACCTCGGTCACCACGCCCAGCAGGCCTTCGGACCCGGTCATGACGCCCAGCAGGTCATAGCCGTCCGAGTCCAGGTGCTTGCCGCCCAGCCTGATGATGTCGCCGTTCATCAGCACCATCTCGATGCCGAGCACGTTGTTGGTGGTCAGACCATATTTGAGGCAGTGGACCCCACCGGAGTTCTCGGCGATGTTGCCGCCGATGGTGCAGGCGATCTGGCTGCTGGGGTCCGGCGCGTAATAGAAGCCCTCGTGCGCCACCGCGTTGGTGATGCCCAGGTTGGTGACGCCGGGCTGCGCCGTCACGGTCCGGTTGGCGTAGTCGATGTCGACGATCTTGTTGAACTTGCCCAGACCCAGGATGATGCCGTCGGCCAGCGGCAGGGCGCCACCGGACAGGGACGTGCCCGCCCCGCGCGGAACGACCTTGATCCCGACCTCGTTGCAGTATTTCAGAACCTGGGAGACCTGCTCGGTCGTGTTCGGCAGCACGACGACCATGGGAAGCTGGCGATAGGCGGTCAGGGCGTCGGTCTCGTAGACGCGCATCTCGTCGCGTTCGGCGATGACGCCTTCGCCCGGCACGATGGCTCGCAGCGCGTTGACGATCTCAGCCCGGCGGGCGAGCACCGAAGCGTCTGGCGTGGGCATCCTCATGCCGTGTTTCCTCCTCATTCGGTCCGCTGAACGTACGGCGGCAACAGCCACGCGCGTCACTCGTCCCGTTTGGCCGCGCCCCGGCGGCGTTCCATCACATCGCACGTACATTGGAAAAATGTGACGTTGATGTAAAGTGGTATCACCACTTCATGGAACAAGAGGTGATCGGACAACCAGTCGGTCCCTCGGGAAAACCAAGCCCCAAAAAGCAAAACCGCGCCGAAACAGCGGCGCGGTCACCTCCCGGAGATACGGGCTCTCCCCCTTGGCACGCTCAGCCCTGGCGAGCCTTGAAGCGGGGGTTCTGCTTGTTGATGACGTAGACGCGGCCCTTGCGGCGGATCACGCGGCAAGCCTTGTGCCGGGTCTTCATGGATTTCAGCGAGTTCACGATCTTCATGGTTCAAAGTCCCAGGAGGGTAAGTCACAAGAGCGGCGGAAAATATGGAGCCAAGCGTTCAATGTCAACAAGCGCCTGTATTCCCGCGACGTTATTCCAGCGGCGTTTTCGACTCAACCTTCCGTCCCGTCGGGCAGTTTGAGCGCGAAGAAACGGTACATGCGCAACCCGCTTTGCAGCGCCGCCACACGGCGCGCCCAATGCTCCACCTCATCGACCACGGCCAGCTTGGTGTCGTGGTCCATGCTGTGCTTCTCCAGGAACTCGGTCAAAGACTGGATGGCGGCCACGATCAGCAGCCGGTGGGCATCGGTGACGTCCTCGGTGATGCGGATGTCCAGGTTGCGCTGCTGGAGCGAGGTGACCGTCTTGTCGACCGTCAGCGGGAACGGCTCGACCGGCTCGCGGGCCAGCCAGTCCTTGATGACGGACGAGCGCGGCTCCTCCTTCTCGAAGACATAATCGGTGAACAGCAGCTGACCGCGCGGCTTCAGGCTCATCTCGATGCCGTCCGCCAAATTCTCGCGGTCCTTGACGCAGAAGAACGCCTCCTTGGAGAAGATGCAGTCGAATCGCTTGGGATGACGGAAGTTCTCGGCGTCGTAGTGGGTGATCGTCGCCTGCTTCGCCATGCCGGCCTTGACCGACCGCTCCATGCCCTCCTTGGCAAGGACGGGAGAAGGCTCCAGCCCCGTCACCCAGCAGCCATACTGCGCCGCCATCTTGCGCGCGGCGCCGCCCAGTCCCGCCGCCAGATCGAGCACGCTCATGGCTGGGTTCAACCCCAACGGCTTGACCAGTTCGGGAATGTAATCTTCGCCGCCGGGAGAGGTGAACCCTTCGCCCCAGAGCTTTTCCACCACCTGGATGCGGCTGGCCGACCACAGTGGTTTGCCGAAGCGGGAATTGGTGCCGGGCAGCACCGGTTTGGCCGCCGGGGTATCCGCCGAGCCCGATCCGTGCCCGCCCGCCGATCCAGACGCCGGTCCGGACTCGGCATCGGCCTTCCCGGTGGGCAGGTCATAACCTTCCCACCAGGCGATCAGCCGCTTCTTCCAAGGCTTCAGGGTCGCCGTCTCTTCGCTCATCTCCCCACGCCGTCCTGCTACGGGGCCTGACACAGCCATGGCGCGGACCGCCGACGGCGCCATTCTCTTAACATGGCGCCGTTAATCGCCCGTTAAGGGGATTGGCCATGCGAATGCGACCAATTCACCCCTTGGCCTATTTCCCCAGCAGCAGGGCGTTGGGGCTGCGCTCCAAAGTCTCCGCGAAGCCGCGCATCGAGCGGGACGCCAGCGACAGGTTTCGGAGCGAGTCCTCCAGGTTGACGCGCAACGGCGAGTTCCGCGAGACGAGATCGTTGGTGTTGCCGAGCACCGCCTGGGCTTGGGCCACCGCCTGTTCGACCGATTGCGACGTGGTTCGGAGCGAGGCGATCAGAGGCCCCACCTCCTAATTGGCGGTGCCGATCAGGCCCCTCAAATCGGCCATGGTCGCGCGCAACTCGCCCTGGACCTGGGTGAGCGTGTTCGTTCCGGTGGTCATGGTTCCCCTGGCCGCGGCCATGGTCGTCTCGAACTCGCCCATGCCTTTCGCCAAGGCCGCCAGCGCCGCCGGGATCTCGGGCGAGGACAGCAGCTTGTCGACGTTGTTCAGGGTGTTCAAGGCGGTGCCGACCATATCCTGGATCGGCAGCTTCTCCAGATTGCGGCGGACCACGTCCAGCGTCGAAGGGATCGCCGGAATCTCCTCCACGTTCGGGTCGCCGCCGACCAGCGTCGCGGGGGTGCCAGGCAGCAGGTCCAGTTCCACCATCAATTGCTGGGTTACATAGCTTTGATAGACCAGCTGGGCCCGCAGTCCGCGCTCGACCATCGCGCTATAGCTGATGTCCGGCGCCTTGCCGTCCGGCAGCCCAACCCATTTGGTCCGGTCGGGATCGAACCGGATATAGGTTGGGATGCGGGCGGTCAGGTCCTTGCTGTCGATCACCAAGTCGACCCTGGTCACCGATCCGACCCGGACGCCCCGGAAGTTGACCGGCGCCCCGACATAAAGACCGTTGACCGATCCGTCGAAGAAGACGACCGCCGGCGGCTGCTCACGGCTCAGGAAGCCGCTGCCCAGCGCCACCAGCGCCGTCACGAACAACGCGATGGCGCCAAGCACGAACAGGCCGATCAGGCGCGGGTTGGCCTTGTTCCTCATGGGTTCCTCATGGAAGTCTCCGAGTGGCCAAGGCGGGGCTTCATGTTCTTGGCTCTCCTCTGGTCAGGAACTCGCGTACCGCCGGGTGCGCGCTGTGGTCACGAAGGCTCTTGGGATCGCCGCCGTCGATCGCGGTGCGGCTTTCCGCGTCCAGGAAGACGGAGTTGTCGGCTATGGCGAAGATGCTGGCCAGTTCGTGGCTGACGATGACCACGGTGGCGCCCAGGCTGTCGCGCAGTTCCAGGATCAGGTCGTCCAGCCGGCGCGAGCTGAGCGGGTCCAGCCCAGCCGATGGCTCGTCGAAGAACAGGATGTCCGGATCCAGGGCTATGGCGCGCGCCAGGCCGGCGCGCTTCCGCATGCCACCGCTGATCTCCGACGGGTAATAGTCCTCGAATCCGGCGAGCCCGACCAGCGCCAGCTTCAGCGACACCAGCTCGGCGATCTCGTCCCGCGTCAGTCTGGTGTATTGCGACAGCGGCACCGAGACGTTCTCGGCCAGCGTCATCGAACTCCACAGCGCGCCGCTCTGGAACAGCACGCCGAAGCGCCTGCTCATCACGGCCCGGCCTTCGGCGTCGGCGGCGGTGAAGCTTTTTCCATCATAGAGGATGTCGCCGGCCGCCGGTTCGACCAGCCCGATCATGTGCTTCAACAGCGTGCTCTTGCCGCAGCCGCTGGCGCCCATGATCACGAAGATGTCGCCCGTTGGAACCTGGAAGCTGACATCGCGCTGCACGACGAAATCGTCGAACGCCATGGTCAGGCCGTCGACCTCGATCCGGGGCGAGTCCCTGGGCGCGGTCCGGGGCTCCGCTCTCGTGGGATCGCTCACGTCAAATTCCCAGCAGGTTGGTCATCACCGCGAACAGGGCGTCGACCACGATGATCAGGACGATCGAGGTCACCACCGCCGAGGTGGCGGCGACGCCGACCGCCTGGGCGCTGCGGCCCGCCCGCATGCCGCGATAGGCACCCGCGTAGGCGACCAGCATGCCGAACACGATGCTCTTCACGAAGCCGACCCAGAAATCGTTCATGGTCAAAGCGTACTGGGTCTGGAGCACATAGGCCGGCCCCGACAGGCCCAGCATCGAGGTCCCGACGATATAGCCGCCGAGCAACCCCAGGAAGCAGGAATAGACGAACAGCAGGGGCATCATCAGCGCCAGCGCCAGCACGCGCGGCAGCACCAGGAAGTCGATCGGCGAGATGCCGATGGTCGACAGCGCGTCGATCTCCTCGTTGCCCTGCATGGTGCCGAGTTGCGCGGCGTAGGCGGCGCCGGTCCGTCCGGCCAGCACGATGGCGGTCATCAGCGACGCCATCTCCCGCGTCATCGCCAGCCCGACCAGATTGGCGACATAGATGTCGGCGCCGAACTGCTTCAGCTGGATGGCGCCGACGAAAGCGACGGTCAGGCCGACCAGCAGCGAGACGATCGTGATGATCGGCAGCCCGCGAGCCCCGGCGTCCTCCACCGCCATCAGGAAATCGACCCGCCGGAAACGCGCCCGGCCGACCATCATCCGGCCCAGCCCCAGCACGATCTCACCCAGGAAGGAGACCGCCTGATCCAGCTCCCGCCAGCCATCCAGCACCGCTTGCCCCAGCCGCTCCGGCAACGATCGGGCGGTATCGCCACGCGCCGCGTCCTCCTTGACGGGAACCGCGCGGGCCAGGGCCATCAGCCGCGCCACGCCGGCCGGCAGGTTTCCGGTGTCGAAAGCGATGCCGCGGTCGGCGCACAGGTCCTTGACCCTCAGCAGATAACCGACCAGCGCGCTGTCCCAGGACCGCAGCCCACCATCCTCGCAGACGACCAAGCGGATCGATCCATCCCGATCGAGCACGGCATCGACCGCCGACGTGGTGGCGAGCCCATGACGGACGCGCCAGTCGCCGGACAAGGCCAGCGTCAGGCGTCCATCGGCGCCAACCCGCGTTTCGAGCGCGTGCGCCGCACCATCGCCGGGGCCTTTACCTGGATCATCGCCCGGCGTTCCGTTCCGCCTGATAGCAGCCGTCATTCCACTCCATCCGAAATCGGGCCAGCAGGCCGTCGCGGGACGCTATTTCGCGCCCAATCCCCTAAACGAATGAGGTAGTCGCGTCTTTGTTCCGGCTCGTGGCCAAATACCACGGCACCGGCCTCGTCGTCACGGGGCCAAACATCAGCGGGCGCACAACTCGGCGGCCGTGGCGGTCGGCAACTCCATCCGGGTGACGCCGAACCGCGCCACCACGTCAAGGTGCTCAGGCGTTCCCACGAACTTCCTCAACTCCGCGTCGAAGGCGCGGCGCAGATCATCGTCCTGCTTCCGGAATCCGAAGCCACCATGCTCCACCCGCGGTGTCCCGCCTTCGGGATGGCCCCGGAAATGGCCGACCTTCTCGAGGATCCGCTGGTTGCGCTCCACCATGGCCTCGACCGAGGCCGACGTGGCGGCGAAGGCGTCGACCCGACCGCTGACGACCCCCCTCGCCGCCGCGACGACGTTGGGGAACAACGCCATCTGGCTGTCCCGCACGCCGGCTCTTTGGGCCAGGATATGCTCGAACGTTCCGGCCACGACACCCAGCCGGACCGAACGGTCGGCGGCGATGTCGTCGTAGCCGTGGAGGCCACGCGGATTGCCGACGCGGACGCCAAGGCCAGGCCCGAGGCCATTGGCCGCCCGATATGTGGGTTCGGAGAACGCGATCTGGCCGCAACGCTCCCGCAGGATGTACATGCCGGTGGCGATGACATCGAAACGGCCATTCGTCAGGTCCCGGATCAGGGCGCCGAACTCGGTTTCCACCGCCTGGATCTCGCGTATTCCCATGCGCGCGAAGATCCGCCGGGCGATCTCCGGAGCCTCTCCGGTGACGCGGCCATCCGGCGATCGATAGGCGTAGGGTGGTTCGGGCGCGTAGCCGATCCGAACCATCCGCGTCCGCGTGATCCGGTCCAGCGTCTCGCCGGCGTGAGCCTGTATCGAGCCGCAGATCGAGATGCCAATAATCAGCGGGGCCACCATCAGCGGGATCACCACCGCGTTGGGCGCCAACCGGACCATCAGGTGGCCGATAAATCGCGCCACACCGGCCCGGCACCATTCCATCATGGTTAATCCCCACAATTTAAGGGTGCTTGACACTGGTATGATAGTCCCTTCATGGATGGATGCGCCACCGTGCGGTTGCCTCACCGTCAAAACGGCGCGACCGCCCCACCGTCGACCCCTCACCACACAGGAACAGGCCGCAGCCGATGAAGCGCGTCCGACTTCCCTATCTGCTTCTCGCGGCCTCGCTGCCCATCGTCGTCTTCGCGGCGGCCATGATGGTGCTGTTCGACCAGCAGCAGACCCGGTCCTGGGAAGCCTTCATGCGCCAGTCCACGGGTGCCGCCCTCGCGACCGTGGACGAGCGCGTGACGACGATCCGCATCGCTCTGGAAACCCTGGCGACCTCGGGGCTTCTCTTCGATGAGCGCCGTGACGGTTACGAGGGTTTCAAGGAGCAGGCGCACCGCGTGCTGGCGTTGCGGCCGGACTGGATGGCGTTGCGCCTGACGGCGCGTGACGGGGCGACGCAGGTGGGGCGCGACGGCTTCTCGGTGCCCGACGGGGCGGAAAAGGGATCGGGCATCGACGCCGTCTTCCAATACGGCGAGGCCCAATTCAGCGGCATTTTGATCAGCCCCACCGAGGATACCGCGGCGAAGGCTCCACACACGGACGAGCCGATGGTCGCGGTCAGCGTCCCGGTGTTCGGGCGGGCTGGGGTCGAATACGTGCTGACCGCCTTCGTCCGCGCCTGGGCCATCAATCAGGCCTTGCGCGACCAAGGCATGACTCCAGGCTGGCGGATCGGCGTCCTGGATGACCAGGAGAGGCTGATCGCCCGGACCCTGTCCGAGGATTGGCGGGACGCCGGTATCGGATCGTATCCGGACCCGTCGCTGATCGACGGGTTGCGGCGGGGTTCGGCGATGTTCCACGCCACCAACCAATTGGGCGAGAGCCTGTACGTCGCCTCCGCCAGTTCGCCCATCACCGGCTGGACCGTGGCCCTGGGGATGCCGTCCTCACTGATCGACCTGCCGGCCCAGCGGACCCTGTCCGCCGTGATCGGCGGCGGCGTCCTGGCCATCGGCGTGGCGCTCGGCATCGGCTGGCTCCTGGCGCGCTTCCTGATGGAACGGAGCGCCGCCGAACGCCGCCTGCTTCAGCTGGAACTGGCGCAACGCGCGAATGAGCGCACCACGGCGATCCTGGAGAGCACCACGGATGGTGTCTTCGAGGTCGATCCGAAGTGGCGCGTCATCTTCATCAACCAACGGGCCCGCAACCTTCTGGCGGAGGGCGTCGACGTGACCGGCAGCCTGCTTTGGGATGTGCTGCCCGACGCCGACACCACGGCGTTCTGGCATGAATACCACCGCGTCGCCGCCGACCGCGTTCCGGTCGAGTTCGAGGAATACTACCCGGCGCTGGGCATGTGGTTCTATGTCCGGGCGTTCCCCCTGCCCGACGGCCCCCTGTCCGATGGCGGCATCGCGGTCTATTTCCAGGACGTCACGGAAGGACGACGCGCCCGCGACGCCTTGGCGGAAAGCGAGCGCCAATACCGGTTCCTGGCCGAGAGCATCCCCCAGATCGTCTGGACCGCGACCGGCGACGGCGGTGTCGACTATGTCAATGGGCGGCTGCGGGCCTACCTGGGTCCGCGCAGCGAGCAGTTCGTCGACGGCTGGAGGTGGCTGGAGACCATGCATCCGGACGATGTCGAAGGCACGCTCGAGGCTTGGCGGTCGGCCCTGGCGAACCTCGACGTCTACGAGCACCAGCATCGCTTCCTCCGTCACGACGGCATGTACCGCTGGCATCTCGCGCGCGCCCTGCCGATGCTGGACGAAACCGGCCAACCGCTCAAATGGTTCGGCACCTCGACGGATATCCACGACCAAAAACTGTATCAGGAGACGCTCCAGGCGGCGCGTGACGAGGCGGAACGAGCGCGAAGCGCCGCCGAGCGGGCCGATGCCGCCAAAAGCCGTTTCCTCGCCGCCGCCAGCCACGACCTGCGCCAGCCGATGCAGTCGCTGTTCCTGTTCGCCGATAGCCTGGAACAGCACGTCGGGGACGGCGAGGGCCACGAGAAACTGCTGCACCTCCGGCGCGGGCTGGACGCGCTCAAGGTCCTGCTCGACGGCTTGCTCGATGTCTCCAGGCTGGACGCCGAGACGGTCGAACCCACGCTGGAGGAGTTTCCCCTAAAGCTGTTGTTCGACCAGATCGGCGTCGCCTACGCCAAGGTCGCGACGGCCAAGGGCTTGGCGTTCGAGATCCACGAGCACGGCGAGGTGGTGCGGAGCGACCGGGCGCTGCTGGGCCGCATCCTGGGCAATCTGCTGGACAACGCGGTCCACTACACCAACACCGGCCGCATCCGGATCGACTGCCGACAGTTCGGCGAGATCGTCACGGTCGAGGTGCAGGATACCGGCATCGGTATCCCGACCGAGCACATGGAGGACATCTGGAAGGAGTTCCACCAAGTCGGCAACCCCGAGCGCGACCGCAACAGGGGGCTTGGCCTGGGCCTCGCGATCGTCGACCGTATCGCCAAGCTGCTTGGCTACCGCGTCGAGGTCCGCTCGGCGCTGGGCCGGGGCTCCGTCTTCAGCGTCGAGATCCCCGCCGCGACAGGAGCGTCCCTGGCCCTCGCGGCACCCGAACCGGTCAAGACGGCGGCTCCCGCCTCCGACCCGGTCCAAGTCCCGGCTCTGGTCAAGGCCAAGGGCCGCTACGCGGTCCTGGTTGACGACGACGCGATCGTCCTGCTGGGCCTGCAGAGCATCCTCCGCGACTGGGGCTACGACGTGCTGGCGGCCGGCTCGACCGAGCAGGCGCTGGCCGGCCTCGGCACGGGGCGCCGCAAGCCCGACATCATCGTGGCCGACTACCGCCTGCGCGGCGGCAGGATCGGGACCGAGGCCATCCTGAAGATCCGCGAGTTGTTCGGCACCGACATCCCAGGCGTCATCCTGACCGGGGAGACCGGCCCCGAATGCGTTCAGGACGCCGCGGCCTATGGCTTCAGCGTCGCTCACAAGCCGATCACGTCACGGCAGCTGAGCATGGCGATGGAGCGGCTGCTCGCCGCGTCCGCCGCCGACTGATCCAACGCTCCCGCCAAATTCCTAGGGGGCGCGCTTTACCCGCCCCTCGACGCCCTGGGTGACGGGACCGGTCGCCTTGATGTATTCCGCGACCACCATCTCCAGGTTGGGGCCATAGTCATAGGCGTCCGCGGCCTTGGCGAACAGGGCATAGCCATCGCCGCCGGCGCGCATGAAGTTGTTGGTCGCGGCCTTGTACGTGGCGGCTCGGTCGAGCGGCCGGAAGCCGCCGTCCGGCTCCCGCACGTCCACCGACACGATGCGCGAGCCCTCCGGCTTGGTGGGATCGTAGACATAGCGCAGGCCCGCCACCTGCGGGAACCGGCCGGTCCCGGACGTGGTCTTGTCATGGGCCTTCGAGACGCCGCTCTCCAGGCTGGTCCAGAGATCGGCGCCGGTGATCGAGAAGGTCGCCAAGGTATTGGAGAACGGCAGCACCTCCAGGATCTGGCCCATCGTCACCTGTCCGGCGGGGATGCCGGTGCGGATGCCGCCACCGTTCTGGATGGCGATCCGGGTTCCCTGGTCCCGCGTCGCCCACAGCATCGCGTCGGCGATCAGGTTGCCCAGGTTGCATTCGTCGAAGCGGCAGGCGTCGCTGGTGCCGACCAGCTCGACGGTGGCCTGTCCGACGGGCTGGCGCCGAAGCTGGGCCAGCGGGGCGCTGAGCTGGGTGATCTTCTCCTGGACCGCGGGATCGCGCGGCACGTCACTTGACAGCGCGATCGGCCGCCCCTCCCACGCGGTGGCGACGCCGGCACCGTCGAAAGTGACATCCAGCTGGCCCAGATGCGTGCCATAGGCCCCCACCTGGACCACGAGGGCCGGGGCGCCCGACGGCGTCCTGACGACGGTCGGATAGGGCCCGGCGGCCTTGTCGTTGCCGGTCTCCAGGAAGGTGTGGCTGTGGCCGCCGACATAGACGTCGACGCCATCGACCGTCGCGGCCAGCGCCTGGTCCTCGGAATAGCCGATATGGGTCAAGGCGATGATCTTGTCGACGCCGCGCGCCTTCAACTCCGCGACGGCCTTCCCCAGCACGGCGGTCTCGTCGCGGAAGGCCACGGTGGGACCGGGGCTGGACGTGATCGGGGTGTCATGGGTGGTCAGACCGACGACGCCGATCCGCTGACCGTCCTTCTGGATGATGGTGTATGGCTTGACCCTGCCCTTCAGCTTCGGCTCGCGCGAGGCGTCCAGGTTGGCGCTCAACACCGGCCAGGACACGGCGTCCAGATAGGGCCGCAATCCGGAGGGGCCATCGTCGAACTCGTGGTTGCCAAGGGTCTGGACATCGGGGCCCAGCATGCCGAGCACGGTCTGAACCGCGCCATGCTTGTATTGGGTATAGAACAGCGTGCCCTGGAACTGGTCTCCGGCGTCGAGGAACAGGGCGTTGTCGCCGCGCAGTTCCAGCAGCTTGGTCTGGAGCCGAGCCGCCCCGCCGACGCATTTGGCGGCCGCCTCGTCCTTGGGAGTGCAGAAGCCACCCGTGGATGTCACTTGGTCGTAGCGTGCGTGGACATCGTTGACGTGCAGGACGCGCAGCCGATAGTCCGCCGCTCCGGCGACGCTGGTCATGGCCGTCGTGCCGAGCGTCGCCGCGAGTGACAATCCAAGCAGTGTGGTCTTCATCGCCATAATCGTGTTTCCCCTTGGGACGTGCCGGCGGTAGATCATGAGGGTGTTTACCCCGGTCTTTATCTGCCCGACTTCCCCGCCGGAATTCAAGAACATCCCTCCACCGCTCCGCGACCGAAATTCCTGGACTGGAAAACCGGTCCATTCTTTCTGGAAAGGCGTGCCATGGAAAGTCTCGACGCCGTCTTAGGCACTCTCAACACCATCATCTGGGGCTATCTGCTGATCTACGTGCTGATCGGTGCCGGCATCTATTTCACCGTGAAGACGAGGTTCGTGCAGATCCGAAGGTTTCCCCATCTTTTCGGCGTGATGGCGGGTTCGCGCTCCTGCGAGGGAGGCGGCATCTCCCCGTTCCAGGCGTTCTGCGTCAGCATGGCGAGCCGGGTCGGCACCGGCAACATCGCCGGAGTGGCGATCGCCCTGACCCTGGGCGGCCCGGGCGCCGTCTTCTGGATGTGGTGCGTGGCCTTGGTCGGCATGGCGACCGCCTTCATCGAGGCGACGCTGGCCCAGCTCTACAAGGTCCCGCAGGAGGACGGCACGTTCCGGGGCGGTCCCGCCTATTACATCCAGCGCGGTTTGGGCTCGCGCGGCTGGGGCATCGTCTTCGCGGTACTGCTGATCTTCACCTTCGGGCTCGCCTTCAACGCGGTCCAGGCGAACACCATCGCCGACGTGCTGGGCGAGAGCTTCGGCCTGCCGACCTGGGTGACCGGCGTGGCGCTGGCCCTGGTCTGCGCGCCGATCTTCTTCGGCGGCATCCGCTCGGTCGCGCGGGTCGCGGAATGGATGATGCCGATCATGGCGCTGGCCTACATCATGCTGGCCTTCGCCATCCTGGTGATCCACGCCGACCGCGTGCCCGACATGTTCATGCTGATCGTGCGCTCGGCGTTCGGGTTGGACCAGGCGGCGGCGGGGGCCTTCGGCGGCTTGACCGTCGCCCTGATGAACGGCGCCAAGCGCGGGCTGTTCTCCAACGAGGCGGGCATGGGCAGCGCCCCCAACATGGCGGCCACCGCCACAACGCCGCACCCGGCGACCCAGGGCTTCATCCAGGCGCTCGGCGTCTTCGTCGACACCATCGTGATCTGCTCGGCGACCGCCTTCATCATCCTGCTCTCCAACCAGTACGATCCGACCGGAGCCACCGAGATGGCGGGCGCCAGCCTGACCCAGTCGGTGATCGGCGAGGAGTTCGGCACCGTCGGCGGCCTGTTCATGACCTTCGTGATCTTCCTGTTCGCCTTCTCCTCGATCATCGGCAACTACGCCTACGCCGACGGCAACATGACCTTCCTGGGTGCGCGGGCCAACGTCCTCAACATCTTCCGCGTCGTGGCGATCCTGGCGGTGGTGGGCGGCTCGATCGGCGAGCTTCCGACCATCTGGGCCCTGGCCGACGTCGCGATGGGCCTGATGGCGCTGGTCAACCTGGGAGCGATCCTGCTGCTGTCGAAATGGGCCATCGCGACGTTGGAGGATTACGAGGCGGCGGAGAACCGCGGCGTGCCGCAGTTCGCGGCGCGCGGCAACGCGCTGATGCCGGGAGCGCTCAAGTCCGAGGTCTGGTGACCCCCTCCGCCCAAAGCCGGGAGGCGATGCCGCCATTGTCCCGATTGACAGCCGTCACGGGTGTCGTCACCGTGACGGCAACGAACAACATGTTGGGAGGACTATGAAAATGTTCACGCTGGCCCTGCTGCTGTACCGGAAGCCCGGCACGTCGATCGAGCAATACCAGAGCTACTGGCACGACACCCATGGTCCAATCGCGGCCAAGATCCCCGGCCTGCGCGGCTATGTGCAGAACCACGTCCAGCCCGACTCGGAGGGCAAGACGGCGGTGGACGGCATCGCCCTGCTGACCTTCGACAGCGCCGAAGCCATGAACGCGGGCCTGGGCTCGCCGGAGGGCAAGGTGGCGCTCGACGACGTCGCCAACTTCGCCGACATGGACCGGCTGGTATCCTTCCCGGTCGAACCGCGCCGGATCGTCTGAACGACGGCTGGTGGAATGATGGATGGACGGCCGCTCAGCCGTCCGTCCGGTTCCCCAGGAATTTCTCCAGCAAGCCGCGGGCGGCGGCGGTCGGGGTGGCGTCGCCCCGTGTCACCGCCCGCTCGGCACCGGGTAGGTCGGCGCGCACGGCCGGGTGACGGCGGAACGCGTCGGTCAGCGTCTCCGCGATCTCGCTCCACATCCACGCCCGCGCCTGCTCGACCCGGCGCGCGTCCAAGGCTCCGGATGCCGCCAACGTCGCGCGGTAGCGGCCGACGGTCTCCCAGACCTCCGGCACGCCCACACCGGTCGCTGCGGAGCAGGTCAGCACCGGCACCTTCCAGTCCTTCGACGGCTGGCGCAGCAGCGCCAGCGCGTGCCTGTACTCGGCGACCGCGTGGCGGGCGGCGTCGACCAGCGCCCCATCCGCCTTGTTGACGACGATCAGGTCGGCCAACTCGACGATGCCCTTCTTGATCCCCTGCAACTCGTCGCCGCCGCCCGGCAGCAGCAGCAGCATGAACAGGTCGACCATGTCGGACACGGCGGTTTCCGACTGGCCGACGCCGACCGTCTCGACCACCACCACGTCGTAGCCCGCCGCCTCGCAGGCCAGCATGGCCTCCCGCGTCCGGCGCGCAACCCCACCCAGCGTGCCGCCGCTCGGCGATGGCCGGATGAAGGCGGAATGGTTGCGGGTCAATTCCTCCATCCGGGTCTTGTCGCCCAGGATCGAGCCGCCCGTCCGTTGCGACGACGGATCGACCGCCAGCACGGCGATCCGGTGCCCCTGGCCGATCACGTGAAGCCCGAACGTCTCGATGAAGGTCGATTTGCCGACGCCTGGCACGCCCGAAATGCCGATCCGGACCGACTTGCCGGTATGGGGCAGCAGTTCCGCCATCAAGTCCTCCGCCCACGCGCGGTGGTCGGGCCGGGTCGATTCGATCATCGTGATGGCGCGGGCCAGGGCTCGCCGGTCCCCCGCGCGGATCGCGGCGGCGGTCTCGGCGGTGGACGGGACGGCGCGTGAACCGGTACCGGATGCTTGGGAGGGACTGGCGGTCATGGCGCTCCGGCTTTCGTCTGGGACTTGGCGTCGGGGGACGACCCTACAGGCCCATCCCGCCAGTCTCAAGCAACTGGGCTCAAGCAACTGGCCTCAAGCAACCGGGCTCAAGCGGCAGGGGCGATCTCCTCGGCCGTGGCGCCGGAAGCCGCGACGGTCCGCCACGCCGGGAACTCGACCCGAACGGTCGTCCCGTTGCCGACCCCGCTTTTCATCACCAGCCGCCCGTCATGCAGGCTGGCGATGGCGTTGACCAGCGACAACCCCAGGCCAGTGCCGGTCCGATGGCGCGTCAGGCTGTTATCCACCTGATAGAACGGCTCGAGCACGCGGTCCAGATCCTCCTCCGAAATCCCGATGCCGGTGTCCCTGACCTCGATCGCGACGCCGCCATCGGCCAAGGTCACGATCCCGCAGGTGACGGTGCCACCGGCGGGCGTGAACTTGACGGCGTTTGACAGCAGGTTGACGACGATCTGCAGCACCGCGCGGTGATCGGCGGTGAGATTGGGCGCCGGAGTCGCGATCACGCAGTCCAGCGCCACGTCGCCCCGGCGCGCCAGGTCGGACATCATGGACACGCAGCGGGTCACCAGTGCCGCCAGATCGATCACGTCCTCGTTGACGGTG
The DNA here is from genome assembly GCF_000576635.1 of Skermanella stibiiresistens SB22. Lineage (GTDB taxonomy): Bacteria > Pseudomonadota > Alphaproteobacteria > Azospirillales > Azospirillaceae > Skermanella > Skermanella stibiiresistens. The sequence continues at coordinate 55,592 of NZ_AVFL01000026.1, read as the reverse complement.
CGCCGCCCGGCCTCGATCTTCGAGATGTCGAGCAGATCGCTGATCAGCGCCAGCAGGTGTTCCCCGGCGTGACGGATGTCGTTGACGTATTCCTTGTACTTGGAGTCGCCCAGCGGCCCGAACATCTCGTCCGCCAGCAGTTCGGAGAAGCCGATGATCGCGTTCAGCGGCGTCCGCAGTTCGTGGCTCATATTGGCGAGGAAGGTCGATTTCGACCGGCTGGCGACCAACGCCTGATCGCGCGCCGTCCTCAATGCCTCTTCGGTTCTGCGGTGACTGGTGATGTCCTGGAACACCCAGGCGGTCAGGGCGGTGCCGTCCTCGTCGGTGTCGATCTTGAGCAGCGACCGCCTGCTGATCGAGACCGTCCGCTCGCCGGCGCCCGGTGCCGTCAACGCCGTCTCGACGGTGCCGCCCGGGACCATGGCGCGGATGGCGGGAGGAACGCCGAGCAGGCTCAGCACCTCGTCGATCCGCTGGCCGGCGACCTCGTCGGGCATGATGTCGAAGATGCGCTGGAACTCGCGGTTCATGGTCAAGGCGCGATAGATCGAATCACCGGCCGCCCGGCGCGCCACCAGCACCGCCCCAGGCAGGACGTCGATCAGCCCCTGTACGGCGGGTTCGTCGAAGCGGGTCCAGGCGTGGAAGCGGTGGATATCGTGGTGCAGGCGCGTCCCCAGCGCCGATTCGCCGCCAGCCGCCGCGACCAATCGCGCGGGCAGCTCACGCCAGCCGTCGATCACCTCGACCGGCCATGGCGCCGAGCGGCCGGACACGGTCTGCCGCCACCGCTCGAAGCTCTTGCGCGGGCTGATCCTGCCACCAGCCTCCACCGGCACCGGCTTGTGCGGATCGCCGCCCCAAAAGATCTCCTGGACCACCTCGCGCCGGAACGCCAACGCCACCAGCCGGGGCCGCGCCATCAGCTCGACCATCAGCAGGCCGGCGACCGTGTCGTCGAAGCCGGTGGCCTGGGGCTCCAGCTCGCCCAGATGGTCGGTGACCGCCACCTCGCCAGCGACGGCGTCATGACGCTCCACCAGATGACGGATCTCGTGGGTATCCGGCGCGTGGCCGAAGGCCGCGACCGCGCCATCGACATAAAGCGCCACACCGTCGGCCAGTGCCAGGTCGCGCAAGCCGCGGCTGGCGCACAGCAGAGCCGCGATGCTGTCCGCCTCCCCGTCGAACGCGGACGCCAGCGCCGCCAGCCGAACCTCGCGACGCTGGCGAGCCTGTGCCTCGTCGCGGGCGACGCCGCGGTCGAGCGCGCCGGACGCGATGGCCGCGATTCGGGAAACCAAGCCGCGCTGGGCCGAACCGGTCCGCCGCGGCCCCGGGTGATGGCAGGAGATCAGGCCCCACAGCCGGTCCCGGACAATAAGCGACGCCAGCAGCGTGGCGCCGACACCCATGTTGCGCAGGTATTCCAAGTGGATCGGCGAGACCGCCCGCAAATGGCTGTGCGCGAGGTCGACCGGCCGCCCATCCCGCCCGCCAGCCATGGCGAGCAGCGGCACCGCCTCGCCATGGACATTGGCGATGTCGCGCGACTGGTTGACCCGATAAAGCTCGCGCGCCTGCGCCGGAATGTCGGTTGCCGGAAAATGCAACCCCAGATACGACTGCCGCCCGTCTGGACGAATTTCGGCGATCACCTCGCCACTCCAGTCCGGCAGGAACCGATAAACCATGACCCGATCGAACCCGGTCAGCCGTGCCACCAGTTCCACGGTCCAGCGGGCGATGTCGTACCGGGTCTCGGCCCCTTCGAGACGCTGCGCGAACGCCGCCAATTCCGCGGCGCCGTCCACCACGTCAGCCTCCGGCGCTTCGATCTCGAGCAGCAAGCGGCCATCGTGACGATGGAAGCCCGCGTCCAGGACGGAACCGCCGGGCACCTCGAAGCCGAAGCGCGTCACCCGGTCCTCGCCGCCACCTGCGCCGCCACCGTCGTCCGAAGCCGCCAGCGCCGCCCGCAGGTTGGCCGCTCCCGCCGGGCAGCTCACCTCCAACGGAGCCCCCAGCGCCTCCGCCACCGGGACACCGACATACCGCGCCAGGTTGGCGGCGGCGTGGGTGACGGTCAGGTCCGTTTCCGACAAGACCATCAGCGTGCCATGCGGCTGGATCGATCCTGGAATGTGGATCGGTTCCCGCGCGCAGTCGTCCAGGGATGGCGCGTCAGGCGCCGGGGCCTGACGCGTGTGGTCGTTGGTCATGGTCGGGCGTCCGGGATGGGCGGTGAAGCTGGTCGAGCCAGCGCTCGAGCGCCGCGAAGGTGGCTTCGGCCGCCTCGACCGCTTCGCGGCAGGTTTCTTCGGTGGTGACGTGCCGCTCCAGGTGATCCCGCAGCGACAGACGTTCCGCCGCGAGATCCACGGCGGCGGAGGCGAAATAGGCGGCGCCGCGGTCCGGCCCGACGCCCAGGCTCCGCTGGAGGTGGCCCAGCATCGCCCGGCCACCCTGCGCCGATCCGTCGAGCACCCAGCGGCAACCCAGTCTGGCGGCGGGGGAGGCCAGTTCCGGCAGCTCCTCGGCGAGCGGAGGTTCCGACGACGAGCCGTCTCCTTCCGACGTCAGGCACCGCAGGTCGGCCGCCAGCAGCGGCGCCCGCGCGGCGCGGCCGGCGGCCTCGTCGCCCAGCCGGGGCTCCATTGGGATCACGAAGCCGTACAGCGCGCGAACGGCGCCCAGATATCCGGCCATTTGCGGCCGGCGCATCGTCAGCGGGCGCAGCACGGGATGCAGATGCAATCTCTCATGCACGGGCCAAGTGCGCTCCCGCATCCGGGACGTCACCGTTTCAACGGAAACCAGCGGCGGCCGATCGAAGGAGGGCCCAAGGGGCGGTGTGTGCGTGGGCAAGATTTCAACCATGAAACAAGGGTACAGGATGAAGAGTTCGGCCGCACAGTCAAAACCCCGGTCTTGAACGGGGCAAGTTGACGCTGCCTAAGGTCCCTGGCGAGGTCGTCAATAACTCACGGGAAGGCGCTCGATCGCCTTCTCGCCGGCCGCTTCCTGCTGCCGGGTCCACATGGCGGCATAGGCGCCGCGCCGGGCCAGCAGGTCGGCGTGACGGCCGCGTTCGACGATCCGGCCATCCTCCAGCACGATGATCTCGTCGGCGTCGATCACCGTGGACAGCCTATGCGCGATCACCAATGTGGTGCGGCCGCGGCTGACCTCGCGCAGGTTCGCCTGGATCTCCCGCTCGGTGTGGGTGTCGAGCGCCGAGGTCGCCTCGTCGAACAGCAGGATGGCCGGCTGCTTCAGGATGGTGCGGGCGATCGCGACGCGCTGCTTCTCGCCACCCGACAGCTTCAATCCGCGCTCGCCGACCATGGTCTTGTAGCCGTCGGGCAGCCGGTTGACGAAATCGTGGATGTGGGCCAGCCGGGCCGCCTGCTCGACCTCCTCGACGCTGGCGCCGGGACGCCCATAGGCGATGTTGTAGAAGATGGTGTCGTTGAACAGGACGGTGTCCTGCGGGACGATGCCGATCGCGGCGCGCAGCGACGACTGCGTGATGCCGGAGATGTCCTGCCCATCGATCAGGATGCGGCCGGAGTTGGGATCGTAGAACCGGAACAGCAGCCGGCTGATGGTCGATTTGCCGGCCCCGCTGGGACCGACGATCGCGACGGTCTTGCCGGCGGGCACCGACAAGGAGACGCCCTTCAGGATCGGCCGGCGGGGATCATAGCCGAACTCGACATCCTCGAACGCCACGGTGGCGCCCGCCACGTCCAGCGGCTTGGCGTCCGGCGCGTCGGCGATCTCGCGGTCGATCTCCAGCAGCTCGAACATCTTCTCCATGTCGGCAAGGCTCTGCTTGATCTCGCGATACACGAAACCGAAGAAGTTGAGCGGCTGGTACAGTTGCAGCAGGTAAGTGTTGACCAGGACGAAGTCGCCCAGCGTCATGGTCCCGGCGATGATGCCGCGCGCCGCCATCCACATGACGACGGTCAATCCGACCGAGATGATGGCCGCCTGCCCGACGTTGAGCAGCGCCAAGCTGGTCTGGCTGCGCACCGCCGCCGTCTCGTAGGACTTCAGCGCGCCGTCGTAGCGCCGGGCCTCGTGGTCCTCGTTGCCGAAATACTTGACCGTCTCGTAGTTCAGCAGGCTGTCGATCGCCTTGGTGTTGGCCTGGTTGTCCATCTCGTTCATCTCGCGGCGGAACTTCATCCGCCACTCGGTGACCATCAGGGTGTAGGCGATGTAGGCGACGACCGTGACGAAGGTCGCCAGCGCGAACCAGATGTTGAACATTCCCCACAGGATCGCGCAGACCAGCAGGATCTCCAGCAGCGTCGGCAGGATGTTGAACAGCATGAACGACAGCAGCGTCTGGATCGCGCGCGTGCCCCGCTCGATCGAGCGCGACAGCCCGCCGGTCTGCCGCTCCAGGTGGAAGCGCAGCGACAGCGCGTGCAGGTGCCGGAAGACGTTCAGCGCCACCGCCCGGATCGACCGCTGGGCCACCTTGGCGAAGATCGCGTCGCGCAACTCGCCGAACGCCAGCGACAGCACGCGCGCCAGCCCATAGGCCAGGATCAGGCCGATCGGCAACACCACCGCCGTTCCGGCCGTGGTGCCCAGCGCGTCGATCGCGTGCTTGTACAGGATCGGGACATAGACGTTGGCCAGCTTGGCGATGATCAGGCAGACCATCGCGACGACGACCCGGAACCGCAACTCGCTCTCGCCGCGCGGCCACAGGTAAGGCAGCAGCGATCGAACGGTCTCCCGCTCCCCCAGCTTCCGCGTGCGGGTGAACTGGGTCATCTCGGTGTCGGACATGGATTTCGGCCTGATGCGGCTACGGTCGGTCACCCTAAACTAGGCCGGCCAAGCACGGGTGTCCACCGGAGCGGCGGCGGCGTTGACGTCACTGGGCATGAAGGTCGACCCGATGCCGCGAGACGCTTTCCTACTTAAGGCCCATCCTGATGTCGCGCGAAGCCAAAACCCGTGCAAGGCTAAAGCCACATATGCCATCATGCGGTGCGGCGATGGTGACCGGCGGTGTGGGGCGGATGCGGGATCGGGAAAGAACGGACGATTTCAGGACCTTCTTGTTCCTCAGCGGCATCGCCGTCGCTGGACTCGTCCTGGCGCTTGGACTCAGCACGATCTGGCGGGCGCTGATTCCGCCGAACGATCCCCTGCCCAAGGCCGCCATCTTCGATCCGGCCCTGCGCATCGCGCTGAGCGACTACGGCGCCTCGCTGCACGAGCCGCGCTTCGCCTTCACGGCCGCCACGCCGCAAGGCACGCGGACCGTCGCCAACTGCTCCGACTACATGAAGCTGCTGGACCAGGGCGTACGGACGGCGCCGGGCGAACCGACCGAGGCGCTGGACGCCTATCTGAACTGCCCGTTGCTGACGCTGCTGCGGCAGGCGCGTCAACCGTCCGAATACTTGGCACCGCTGTCGCATCTGGCGGAAACCGTCGCGGAACGGCTCGACCTGACCACCCTGCCGGAGGGGTTCGAGCCGCCAACCCTCCGCCACCGCCGCTTCGTGATCGACGAGACCGCGTTCAAGGTCTCGTCGCCCGATGGGTCGTGGACGATGACGATCCTGGCGTCCGGCAGTTTCTCCGGCGATGGGCGGGAGGACGTCGCGGCGCGGATCGAGCGCGGGTCGGCCCGGCAATACGTGATCCTGTCCGCCCGGCCCGATGGAAGCTTGGCCGCCAGTTCGCCGGAAAGCTTGGCCATGACGACGACGCTGCCGATCCGCCTGCGCTGAGGGCTTTTGGCAGGACGGGCAATTCGCTCAAATCCCCGCGGAATCATTCGGCTTTCGCTTCGGCTCGCGATCCATTATAGGAGCGCTCCCCATGAGAACAGCCGATTTCGATTTCGAACTGCCGCCTGACCGGATCGCCGACCAGCCGGCGAGCCCGCGCGACGCGTCGCGCCTGCTCCATGTCGGCCGGACGCTGGCGGACATGCGCGCGCGCGACCTGCCGGACCTGCTCGACCCCCGTGACCTGCTGGTCTACAACGACACCCGCGTGATCCCGGCCCGCCTGACCGGCCGGCGCGGCGAGGTCAAGGTCGAGGTGACCCTCCACAAGCGCGAGGGCGCCGACCTGTGGCTGGCGTTCTGCAAGCCGGGCAAGCGGCTGCGCGTCGGCGACACCATCGCCTTCGCCCCGGACCTGTCGGCCCAGGTTCTCGACAAGCGCGAGAGCGGCGATGTCGAGCTTCGCTTCTCCGTAGGCGGATCGGAGCTGATGGCGGCGCTGCACCGCCACGGCGTGATGCCGCTGCCGCCCTATATCCGCCGGCCCGACGGCGCCTTGCCCGATGATGACCGGAACTACCAGACCGTGTTCGCCGCGCGCGAGGGCGCCGTCGCGGCGCCGACCGCCGGACTGCACTTCACGCCCGACCTGCTGGCTCGGCTGGACGCGCGTGGCATCCGCCGGATGCCGGTGACGCTGCATGTCGGGGCGGGGACCTTCCTGCCGGTCAAGGTCGACGACATCCGCGACCACCGCATGCATTCCGAATGGGGCGAGATCGGCCCGGACACCGCCCGGGCCATTGCGGACACCCGGAAGGCCGGCGGCAGGATCGTCGCGGTCGGCACGACCTCGCTCCGCCTGCTGGAGACGGCGGCCGCCGAGGATGGGACGCTGGCCCCCTTCAGCGGCGACACCGACATCTTCATCACCCCCGGTTACCGCTTCAAGATCGTGGACCTGCTGCTGACCAACTTCCACCTGCCGCGCTCGACGCTGTTCATGCTGGTTTCCGCCTTCGCCGGGCTGGACCGCATGCGCGCCGCCTACGCCCATGCCATAGCGTCGGAATATCGGTTCTATTCCTATGGCGACACCTCGCTGCTTGAAAAGGTGCCCCAGGAATGACCGAATCCTCGACCACTTCAACGGGCCTCGGTTTCGACCTGATCAAGACCGACGGCATGGCCCGGCGCGGCCGGCTCTCCACCGCCCATGGCGATGTCGAGACGCCCGCCTTCATGCCGGTCGGCACGGTCGGCACGGTCAAGGGCATGATGCCCGGTTCGGTTAGGGAGACCGGCGCCCAGATCCTGCTGGGCAACACCTATCACCTGATGCTGCGCCCCACGGCGGAGCGGGTGGCCCAGTTCGGCGGGCTGCACAAGTTCATGAACTGGAGCGGGCCGATCCTGACCGACTCCGGCGGCTTCCAAGTGATGTCGCTGTCCGATCTGCGGACCATGAACGAGGACGGCGTCACCTTCAAATCGCACCTGGACGGCCGGCGCCATCACCTGACCCCCGAACGGTCGATGCGGATCCAGCACCTGCTGGACAGCAACGTCACCATGTGCCTGGACGAATGCACCCCCTTCCCCGCCACCCACGAGGTCGCGGACAAGTCGATGAGGATGAGCATGCGCTGGGCCCAGCGGTCGCGTGACGCCTTCGTCGAGCGTCCTGGCTATGGCCTGTTCGGCATCGTCCAGGGGGGCGTCTACCCCGACCTACGGGCCGACTCGGTCAAGGCGCTGACCGACATCGGGTTCGACGGCTACGCGGTCGGCGGGCTGGCCGTCGGCGAGGGCCAACAGATGATGTTCGACGTGCTCGACGTCACCACGCCCCTGCTGGCGGCCGATCGGCCGCGCTACCTGATGGGCGTCGGACGGCCGGGTGACATCATCGGCGCCGTCCGGCGTGGCGTCGACATGTTCGACTGCGTGATGCCGACGCGGTCGGGACGCACCGGACAGGCCTTCGTCCGGCGCGGCGTCCTGAACATCCGCAACGCCCGGCACGCCCATGACCCACGCCCGCTGGACGAGGACTGCCGCTGCCCCGCGTGCCGAGAGTACAGCCGGGGCTATCTGCACCACCTGTTCCGGGCCGGCGAGATGCTGGGCCCCATGCTGCTGACGTGGCACAACCTGACCTATTACCAGGACCTCATGGCCGACCTGCGGCGGGCCATCGAGGACGGGTGTTTCGAACAACGCGCGGCGGAGTTGGAGGCTGGCTTGGCTCTTGGCGACCATCCGGCTTTGCCCGACCCGCTGAACCTTAAAGCCGCACCTGAGACGGACAAGTCCGAGGAGGATTCCAGTGTCGCGATCGATCTATGAAGGCCTGACGCAGCTTGGCGGCGCCACCGTCCAGCCGGCCTCGCCCGAGGAGGCGGTGCTGGAGCGCGTGCCCAATCCGCATCCCGGAACCGGCTATCTGGTGCGTTTCGCGGCGCCGGAGTTCACGTCGCTGTGCCCGATCACCGGCCAACCCGATTTCGCCCATCTGGTGATCGACTACGTGCCGGGTGACTGGCTGGTCGAGAGCAAGTCGCTGAAGCTCTACCTGACCTCGTTCCGCGACCACGGAGCCTTCCACGAGGCCTGCACCGTCGGCATCGCCAAACGTCTGGAGACGGAGCTGAAACCGGTCTGGCTCCGCATCGGCGGCTACTGGTATCCGCGCGGCGGCATTCCGATCGACGTGTTCTACCAGACCGGGCCGGTTCCCGATGGCGTGTGGGTGCCCGACCAGGGGGTGGCGGCCTACCGTGGCCGCGGCTGAACCAAAACCAACCATACCTGGAACACCCGAGCGGAGCCGGGAGGAGATCCGCGACCGGGCGCTGGCCCTCGGCTTCGACGCCGTCGGCTTCGCGCCGGCCACCCTGGCCGCCGAGGCCCGCGCGCGCTTGGGCGAGTTCCTCGCCCAGGGGATGCACGGCGACATGGGTTGGATGCTGGAAAAGGCCGATCGGCGCGGCGATCCCCAGGTGCTGTGGCCCGACGCCCGCACCATCGTGGCGCTCGGCATGTCCTACGCCCCGCACGAGGACCCGAGACGGCTGCTCGACCATCCCGACCGGGGCGTCGTCTCGGTCTACGCCCAAGGCCGCGACTATCACGACGTCGTCAAGAGCCGGCTGAAGCAGCTTGCCCAATTCATCCACCGGCGCCACGCCGCCGAGGTCAAGGTCTTCGTCGACACCGCCCCGGTGATGGAAAAGCCGCTGGCCGAACGGGCCGGGTTGGGCTGGCAGGGCAAGCACACCAATCTGGTGTCGCGCGGTCACGGCTCGTGGCTGTTCCTCGGCGAGGTCTACACCGCCTTGGAACTGCCGCCTGACCCGCCGGGAGCCGACCTCTGCGGCTCCTGCCGGCGCTGCCAGGACGCCTGCCCGACGGCGGCCTTTCCGGAGCCCTACCGGCTCGACGCCCGGCGCTGCGTCTCCTACCTGACGATCGAGCACAAGGGCCCCATCCCTGAGGACCTGCGCCCGCTGATGGGCAACAGGATCTATGGCTGCGACGACTGCCTCGCCGCCTGCCCCTGGAACAAGTTCGCCAAGCGCACGCGGGAGGCCGCCTTCCTGCCCCGCGCCGAACTGACGGCCCCTCGGTTGGCCGACCTCGCCCAACTGGACGACGCGGCCTTCCGCCAAGTCTTCTCCGGCTCGCCGATCAAGCGGATCGGGCGCGACCGCTTCGTCCGCAACGTGCTGACCGCGCTGGGCAACAGCGGCGACCGCGGCCAGATGGCACTGGTCGAGCGGCTGACCCATGACGGCTCGGATTTGGTGCGCGACGCCGCCGAATGGGCGCTGAAGCGGCTGAACCCAGCGCCGTGACCTCAGCGCCTTAACAGATCCCCCGACGCGCGCGCCACCCGCTTCACCTGTTCCTCGTCCGCGAGCATGCGGCGCAAGGCATCCCGGATAATGGCGACGCGATCCTTCGTCAGCGCCGCCCGCGCGGCCGCGGCGTCGATCCGAGCGCTGGGGCCTTCCCCCGGTTCACCCGCCATGGCGACGTGCCGAAACATGAGGCATCCGCTTGGCGCAATCCTGCCATCCAGCTTTGGTATACAAGATACCGTATACAGTATTTGACACTGGAGACCTTCAGAGGCATATTCATCGCAACGCACACACAACCACTGACTGATCCGGAGCAAAGACCATGTTGACTGGAACCACCGCCGAAGCCGTCGTCCTCCTCGCCCTGATCGCGGTCGCCCACATCCTGGTCACGGCCCTGATCACCCGCAAGCTGACGGCGACCGACTCCACCGCCCCGCTGGCGCTCACCGTTCCCGGCAGCCGTAACCAAGCGCCCGCCAACGACCAGATGCGCCGCGCCGCCTGACCCCCACGTCAGCCGAAAGTAGGATGTTTTCGACTGTGATCATGCTTGCAATGCGGTGAAGGGGCCCTTATCTATTGCAGTGCAGCAGAGATGCTGCGACGCCTCTTTGGGCGTTTCCTCCCTAGACTTCGGGCCGCCCTCGTGGCGGCCTTTTTTTGTCCGTTTCCCAGGAAATCCACCGCTTTCACGACGCCCGTTGGGAAACCCTGTCGACCACCCGGTCGGCCGGCAGGCGGATGGTGACCGTGGTCCCCTCGCCCGGCGCGCTATCGAGCGTCAATGTCCCCCCATGCAGCGCCACCAGCGACTGGGCTAGCGGCAGGCCAAGGCCGGTACCCTGGGTTTTGGTGCTGAGCGAGCTTTCGATTTGGCCGAACGGCGCGAAGGCTTTCTCGATATCCTCCGGCGCTATGCCGATCCCCGTGTCGGCGACACTGATCGCCAAGGTCCCATCCGGCTCCACCGCGGCCGAAACCTCCACCTCGCCACCCTCCGGGGTGAACTTGACCGCGTTGGTCAGCAGATTGGTCAGGATCTGCTTCAGCGACAACTCCTCCGCGCGGACGAAAGGCAGGTCGGGGGGAAGGTCGACAGTGATGCCGATGCCGCCAAATCGGGCGCGCGCCTGGACCAGCCGGACGCAGGACGACATGACTCGGCTGATGTCGATCACCGTGTCCATCAGCTCCTTCTTGCCGGCCTCGATCTTCGACATGTCCAGGATGTCGTTGATCAGGTTCAGCAACTGCGTGCCGCTGTCGTGGATGTCGCGGGCGTAGTCGACATATTCGGCCTGACCGACCGGGCCGAAGGCCTCCGTCATGATCATCTCGGAAAAGCCGATCACCGCGTTCAGCGGTGTCCGCAACTCGTGACTCATGTTGGTCAGGAACTCGCTCTTCGCCCGGTTCGCCAGTTCAGCCTCCTCGCGCGCGATCCGGCTCAACTCCTCGGCGGCCCTACGCTCGGTGACGTCCTCGACCTTGCCTTCGTAATAGAGCAGCCGCCCGCGGGGGTCGCGCACCGCGCGGGCGGTCTCCGCGATCCATATGGTCGTTCCGTCCTTGCGACGGATCTCCGATTCGAAGCCATGGATGGCGTCGTGCAGGTCGAGAAGATAGGTGAACTCCTCCCGCCGTCCGGGATCGGTGTAAAGCTGGAGGCCGATATCCTGGAGCGCCGCCAGCACCTCCGCCGGATTGGAGTAGCCGTAGATCCGCGCCAGCGCCGGATTGGCGCTCAGCATCCTGCCTTCGGGCGAGGTTTGGAAGATGCCTTCGACGGCGTTCTCGTAGATCTCGCGGTACTTCCGCTCGCTCTCGCTCAAGGCGGCGGCGGTGCGATCGTTCTCGTCCACCCGCAGCTTCAGTTCACGGTTGATCCGCTCCAGGTGGCTGGCCAGCGCCCCGACATCGTGGGCCCGGCGTTGCGCCGTGTTCAGATACGCCGCCAGCATCGCGGTCACGACCAAGCCGCCGAGCAGCGTGCCGATCGGCGCCAAGGCGAGGGCTGGCGGCAGGCTGACCATCACGGCGCGGAACTCGGCGACCCAGATGCGGTCGCCGATCGCAAGCCGCGTCCGCCGGGTGACCGGCCCGACCATGGCCGTCAGTTCCAGGCTCGGCTGGTGGTCCCGAACATACAGGGATGTTTCCGGCTCAGCCGGATCGAAGACGCGAAGCGCCGGAGCCACCATGTCGCCGCCGCGCTCGTTGGTGGCAATTTGGAACAATTCGTTGAGACCGACCAGTCCGACCGCCGCTCCGGTGACGACACCATCGACACGCCGCCGCGTTGGGGATGCCACGGCCAGCACGCGGCCCAGCCCCGGTATCGCGCCGGAACTGTCGAGCACCGCGACTGTGGTCGGGCGCCCCGACAAGGCCGTCAGGATCAATCCGCGCAGTTCGGGATCGGTCTCCAGCGAAAACACCGAACTATCCTCGGTCATCTTGCCGATCAGATAAGCGACATCGACCGGCCCCTCGGCGTCGGGCGTCCAGAACATCAGATCGGCGCCATCCCGGGCTGGCAGGATATGCCCCAGGAAGCTGGTGAATTCTTGGGGGGTCACGTTGCCGGACGCGTTGAATAGGGCACTGGTCGCCCTGACCGTGTCCTCGAGCAAGCGCGTGCGCCGCTGGATCGTCTCGGTCGCCCGATCGGCCTGCGTGCCGAGGCTTTCGGAAATCTGCCCCGCCGTCTGCTTGCGGACGACCAGGAACATCGATAGCGACAGGGCGACGCCGAGCAGGATGACGCATCCCAGCATGATCCGCCTGGAATGCCGACGGCTGGCGGGATCCTGACGGGGGAGTTGACCTCGGTCACGGTCACGGACCAGCCGTGGCCGCGCTTCCCCCAACCCAACGCGTGGCGATCCAAGCATACAGAGAACCATTAACAGTGTATTTTACACGCATTATCAGAAAATTAGTGTAGCGGACAATCACTCATCTGGCTTGGGCCATAAATAGGCCTGGATGAATAGCCGCACCGGGCTAGTTCACAGCCGTACAATGAGACAATAAGGGCGGGCGATCATGAAGGACGTGTTCAAACAACCCCGCGTCGCCGTCATCGGCGCCGGCATGGCGGGACTCGCCTGCGCGGAACGACTGCTTGCCCAGGGCTGGCCGGTGACGGTGTTCGACAAGGGCCGCGGTCCCGGCGGCAGGATGGCGACGCGGCGCGTGACGGTACCCAGCGGAACGGGACCGAGTGGAACGGAAAACGGCTCGGCGGCGGATGTCACCCTGCGGTTCGATCACGGCGCCCAGTACTTCACCGCGCGCGATCCGCGGTTCCGCGCCCGCGTCGACGACTGGATCGCGGTGGGAGCGGCGGCGCCGTGGACCGGCGGGATCGTCCGCCTCACCCGGGATGGCGCGATCGAGCACTCCCCTGGTGAGCGCTTCGTCGGCATACCGGGCATGAGCGGTCCGACCCGCCTGCTGGCCGACACGACTCGGCCCCGCTCCGGCATCCGGGTCGCCGAGGTCACGGCGGGCGAGGACGGCTGGAGGCTTCGCGATGAGAAGGGTATCGATTTGGGGGAGTACGACCGCGTGGCGGTCGCGGTGCCGTCACCCCAGGCGGTGCCCCTGCTGGCCGAATCTCCGGACCTCGCCTATCGGGCGGCGAGCGCGGTCATGGCGGGCTGCTGGGCCGTGATGGCCCGCTTCGATCGACCGCTCGACATTCCCCACGACGGAGCCTTCGTCGTCGGATCACCGCTCTCCTGGATCGCGCGCGACAGTTCCAAGCCGGGCCGCGCGTCACAAGTTGGCGAGACCTGGGTCCTGCATGGCTCGCCGGAGTGGTCGGAGGCGCATATCGAGGATCAGGCGGGCGACGTCGCCAACCGCCTGCTGGAGGCGTTCCGCGCCATCGCGGGCGCCGCGGTTCCGGAGCCCAGCCACCTCGCGGCCCATCGCTGGCGTTTCTCGATACCGACCCGCGGCATCGACACGGAATGCCTGTACGATCCGGAGCGCGGCTTGGGAGCCTGCGGCGACTGGTGTCTCGGCGGCCGTGTGGAAGGCGCTTTCCTCAGCGGGCTGGCGCTGGCCGAACGCATGATCGGTGCTGGATGAACGGGCGGAACTCGACCGGGTATGGTATCTTGTGGAATGAGTTTAGATGAGAACCACGTCCGATCCCCCTGCACCCGCGTCTGCGTGATTGATCCGTTATCCGGGTATTGCCGCGGATGCCTCCGGACACTCGACGAGATCGTGGGCTGGGGTGTCGCATCTCCCGACCAGCGCCGCGCCATCCTGGCGGCGCTGGAGGAGCGGCGCTAGGCGTTGGGCGTTCGCTCGATCAGGTCGAACTCGGCGGTCGGTTCGGTCTCGACCAGTTCGGCGATGGTCTCGTAGGCCTGGGCGTTGGTATCCATCTGATCCTTGATCGGATCGTTCTGGTCTCCGACATGGCGGAAGAAGGACGCTGCGTCCCTCAGCAGTTTGGCGGCGATTTCGGCGTTGGTCGCCATCGGCTGTCTCCTGTTGTGAGGGAGGTTGTCGGCTGTGTGTCTCAGGAGGCTTGGCGCGCTCCCGGGTTGACGCTGGCGAGGCGTTCGCGGTCGGCGTGGAACCGGGCGAGATGCTGGCTGATGACGCTGGCGAGGTGGGTCGGCAAATCCTTGTCGAGCGCCTGCTCGAAGCGGCGGACCGCCTCCGTCTCGCCGCGCTGGATCTCCTCGATGATGGCGTTTCGATCACGACCCATCACGGAAGACTTGAGATCGACGAAGAAGCGATGGGCGCCGCCCATGATCGTGCCGCTGGCCTCGGGCGCCCCGCCCTGCTCGGCCACGTGCTTCTGGAGATCGCGGACCATGGCGCCGCGCTGGGCGGAAAGATCGTTGAACAGAGTCTTCAAGTCAGGTTCCTGGGCATCCTCGGCGGACTTCCGATACCCTTCGTGACTGTCCTCGGTGATCTGAATCAGATCATTCAGGGTATCGACGATCTCATCCTTGGTCATGGTCCAACTCCGCCGGTTCCGCCTTCAGGCAATAACCCGGGCGGCCCCGACTTGGTTCCCATCGCTCGGCGCGGGCATCAAAGCGCTCACCCCCGGGGGGCGTGCTTGTTCAGGATGCGCTGGAGGGTGCGGCGGTGCATCTTGAGGCGGCGAGCCGTTTCGGACACGTTGCGGTCGCATTGCTCGAAGACCCGTTGGATGTGTTCCCAGCGGACGCGGTCGGCCGACATCGGGTTGTCCGGCGGCGGCGGCAGGGGGCGGCCGTCGGCCAGCAGCGCCGCCTCCACCGCGTCGGCGTCGGCCGGCTTGGGCAGGTAGTCGACGGCGCCGGCCTTGACCGCCGCGACCGCCGTGGCGATGTTGCCGTAGCCCGTCAGCACCACGATCCGGGCTTCGGGACGGGCGTCGCGCAGCGCCGCGACCACATCCAGGCCACTGCCGTCACCCAGGCGGAGATCGACGACGGCGAACACCGGAGCGGACTCCTGCGCCACCTCGATGCCCATCGCGACGCTGTCGACCGCGACGACGTCGAAGCCGCGCTTCTCCATCGCGCGCGCCAAACGGTTTCGGAACGGGGGATCGTCGTCGACAACCAGGAGGCTGCGCGAAGCGTCACCGGAAAATGTCAGTTTGGCGGCCTCGCCGGTCGGACCGATGTCGGAAGTCATTCGCGTTCCCGTCCTCAGCCTTTCGTGTCGAAAATAGGTGGATTCCAACGTACGACAACTTGGGCCCCACCGCCACGACTATTGGCGAACATGACCTCGGCCCCGGTCCGCTCCAGCAGGGTTTGGGCGATGAAGATTCCCAGCCCCATGTGCGAGCCGCCCTCCGCCCTGCCACCCTCGACCCGCGTCGAGATATAGGGCTCGCCGATCCGGTTGAGCAGGCTCTGGGGAAAGCCGGGACCATCGTCGCTGACGGTGATGGTCAGCGCCTCGTCGTCCCAGCGGGCGCGCACCTTGACGGTGGAACGGGCGAATTGAGTGGCGTTCTGGATCAGGTTGCCGAGCCCGTGGATGATCTCGGGACTGCGCCGGATCATCGGGACGGGCGGGCCGGACACCGGTTCGGTCTCCAGCAGGAACTTGATGTGGCCCAGCCGGTGCGGCGCCCCGGCGGCGTCGATCAGGGCCGCCACGGTCAGGCGGTCGAACGGCTCGCCGCCCTCCGCCTCCGGCTTCCGCGACAATTCGGCCAAGATGTCGCGGCAGCGGAGGCTCTGGCTTTGCAGCAACGCGATATCCTCGGCGAGCGGGCTATCGGCCGGGATCTCGCTCGCCAGCTCCTTGGCGACCAGGTGGATGGTGCCGAGCGGCGTGCCCAGCTCGTGCGCGGCCGCCGCCGCCAGGGCTCCCAGCGCCGAGAGCCGCTGTTCGCGCTCCAGCGCCATCTGGCTCGCCGCCAGCGCGTCGGAGATCGAGCGGGCCTCCTGCGCCACGCTCCAGACATAGGCGGTGATGAAGATCGCCGAGAGCGACAGCGACAGCCAGATGCCGAGCAGGTAGAGCGACGGCAGGCCGACCGAGCCGTTCGCCCAAGGCAGCGGGAACTGCCACAGCGCCAGCCCCGTCAGGCAGCACAGCGCCAGCACGGTCAGGGCGATGACGCTGACCCTGGACAGGATGGTGCCGGCGACGGTCAGCGGCGCCAGGATCAGGATCGCGAAGGGGTTCTGGAGCCCGCCGGTCAGGTACAGCAGCAGCGTCAGCTGAAGCGTGTCGTAGCCGAGATAGAGGGCGGCGTCGCGGTCCGCCAGCCGCGGCCGCGTGCCGCGCTGGGCTTGCGCCGCCAGGTTCAGCAGGACGGAGGCGCCCATGGCGGCCAGCGCCGGACCGAGCGGCAGCTTGAAGCCGAAGCCGAAATGGACGGACAGCACGGCGGTCAACTGGCCGACCACCGCGATCCAGCGGATCAGGATCAGGGTCCGCAGCGTCACCCGCCCGTCGATCGCGGTGGCGATCGGCGTCATGGCGGGCGGATGGACCGGACCGGAACGCGGCGGAGGAGCTGCTTCGATCATGTTGGGCTGCCGGAAGTCGGGCGGGATGGGAGAGGGACTGGAAGGCCGGGCTTTGGAAGGAGACGGGGCTGGTCAGCGGGCGATCTGTTCGCCATATAGCCTGCTTATGTCCCAGCCTGTCATCAAAGTCGATCACCTGACCAAGCGGTTCGGTGACGCGGCGTCTCCCGTCACCGCCGTGAACGACATCAGTTTCGCGGTGCCGGCCGGAACCGTCGTCGGCCTGCTTGGCGGCAACGGCGCCGGCAAGACCACCACCATCTCCATGCTCCTGGGGCTGCTGCTGCCCACGTCCGGCGCCATCCGGATGCTGGGAGAGGACATGCTGCGCCACCGGCACCGGGTGCTGACGCGGATGAACTTCTCGTCACCCTATGTCGACCTGCCGCATCGATTGACCGTCGCGGAGAACTTGACGGTCTACGGTCACCTCTACGGCATCCCGGGGGTGCGGCGACGGGTCGCGGAGATCGCCGAGGCGCTCGACGTCACGCGCTTTCTCAAGAAGCCGGTCGGACAGCTCTCCGCCGGGCAGAAGACCCGCGTGGCACTGGCCAAGGCGCTGCTCAACAAGCCGGAGGTGCTGCTGCTGGACGAGCCGACCGCCTCGCTTGACCCCGACACCGCCGACTGGATCAGGACATATCTCGAAACCTACCGCGACCGGACCGGGGCGACCATCCTGCTGGCGTCGCACAACATGCTGGAGGTCGAGCGGCTGTGCGGGTTGGTCCTGATGATGCGCGGCGGCGTCATCGTCGATCGCGGCACGCCGGCCGACCTGCTGGAACGCTATGGCCGCGATACCCTGGAGGACGTCTTCCTGGACATCGCGCGCGACCGCCGGAGTGGCGGCGCCGAGCCCGCGGCGGATCGCGTCGGGGATGCGGCGGAATGACGAACATGATGCGAACGATCGGGGCTTCCGCCCGGCGCGTCGCCGCCATGGTGCTGCGCTACTGGTATCTACTGCGCGGTTCGTGGCCACGCCTGCTGGAACTGGCCTACTGGCCGACCGTGCAGATGATCATGTGGGGCTTCATCAGCCAGTTCATGGCGACCAACAGCACCTGGGTGGCCCAAGCGGCCGGCGTTCTGATCGCGGCGGTGCTGCTGTGGGACGTGCTGTTCCGGGGACAGCTTGGCGTGTCGCTGTCGTTCCTGGAGGAGATGTGGTCGCGCAACCTGGGGCATCTGTTCGTCAGCCCGCTGCGGCCCGGTGAGTGGGTGGTGGCCCTGATGACGATGAGCCTGATCCGGACCCTGCTGGGAACCCTGCCGGCCGGGCTGCTGGCGATCCCGATCTTCGGCTACTCGATCTTCGACATGGGGCTGCCGCTGGTGGCGTTCTTCGCCAACCTGATCATCATGGGCTGGTGGCTGGGCCTGATGATCGTGGCGCTGATCCTGCGCCACGGCTTGGGAGCGGAAAGCCTCGCCTGGGTGTCGATCTTCCTGCTGGCTCCCGTCAGCGCCGTCTACTACCCCGTCTCGGTGCTGCCCGGCTGGCTCCAGGCGGTGGCGTGGTCCCTGCCGTCGGCGCATGTCTTCGAAGGGATGCGGGCGCTGATGTTCGAGGGGGTCATCCGCTGGGACCACCTGGGCTGGGCGGCCGGCCTGAACGCCGCCTACATGGTCCTGGCGGCGTTCATCTTCCTGCACTTCTTCAACGTCGCCCGGAGCCGGGGAGCGCTGCTCCAGACGGGGGAGTGAGAAGCCCCGAGGATCACTCCCGCCAGAACGGCTTGGCGACCTCGTCCAGGGCTTGGCCCTCGGTCAGGCCGATATCGGACAGCATGTGACGATCCATGCGGGAGAGGTCGCGGCGGGTCAGCGCGCGCCGACGCCACACGGCCGGCAGTTCCGCGAGACGGGACCAAGAGACGGCTGGAGTGGCGAAGGGCAGCGCCGGCGCATGCCTGGTTTGAGTTCTGATCATGGCAGCCTCCTTGGCGTGCTGGTTGGGCGGACTGGGTTGGTGTCGTTCGTTAGCGTATATCTATGGCCCCCACCCCTTGTGGACAAACCATGAGTTCTCATGTTCCGCATGAGGGAAACTCATGCGTGAGCCGTCATGTCCCGCCGTCTGCCGCCGCTCAATTCACTCCGCCCGTTCGAGGCCGCCGCCCGCCACCTGAGCTTCACCCTGGCGGCGGAGGAGTTGCACGTCACCCAGGGTGCCGTCAGCCGCGCGGTCAAGGGGCTGGAGGACCATCTGGGTGTCGCCCTGTTCCAGCGGCTGCCGCGCGCCTTGGCGCTGACGGTCGAGGGCAAGGTGCTGCTGACCGGAGTCACCGATGGGCTGGACAGGATCGCGCAGGCCGCCGCCCGGGTCGAGGCGCGCGCCCACGACCTCCAGGTCAAGGTGCCGCCGACCTTCACCATCCGGTGGCTGATGCGCCGGCTGATCCGCTTCCAGACCAGCCGTCCCGACATCCGGGTCAGGCTGAACACCGGCTGGGAGTGGGTCGATTTCGACCGCGACGACTTCGACGCCGGCATCGTGTTTGGCGTCGGCCCCTGGCCGGGACTGCGCGCCGACCCCCTGTTCGAGGAGCGGCTGACGCCCCTGTGCGCGCCATCGATGCTTGACCGTCTGGCGACCCCCGCCGATCTGGCGCGCTGCACCATCCTGCATCCGGATTCCCAGCAGAACGAGTGGCGGGCGTGGCTGGAACTGGCCGGTCTGCCCGACCTGGACGTCGACCGCGACAGTCAGATCTTCGACACTCAGGATCTGGCGATCCAGGCCGCCGCCGACGGACATGGCGTCACGGTCGCCGACCTGTCACTGGTCCAGGACGACATCGCCGCCGGCCGGCTGGCGGTCCCCTTCCCGGAATTGGAGGCGCGGCTGGGCAGCTATCAGCTGGTCAGCCCACGGCATCTGGCCGACCGGCCGGCGCTGACGGCTTTCCGGGACTGGCTGCTGGAGGAGGCCCGCCGAAGTTGAGGGAGGGATTCGCGTTTTGCGAAAACCTTCTTGGCGTTTCGCAAAGACGGGGAATAGCGGTAACAGGACTTACGTCATAGGGAAAGGCGGTCGGGCAAACGAAGCCAAGGTATCGCGCCACTCCATTCCATCGAAAGCGGTATATGGATGAGCCCATTCTTGGCACCACTCCTGCTTTCGAAAGGGTCAACACATTGACACAGTGGGTGACCCATGGGAAATCTGACACTGCGCGCCAAGATGCACGCCGCCTTGGCGGCTTTGGCTGTCCTCATCATCGGCTTGGGCGTGTTCACCGTCGAGCGGATGGCGGTGGTCAACGACCAATCGACCATCCTCTCCGAAATCTGGATGCCGCGCGCCAACCTGTTGAACGCGGTCAACACCGCGACATCGGACTATCGCATCGCCGAGGCGACGCACATCATCTCGACCACCGACGCGCTGATGGCCCGGGCTGAACAGGATCTGGATAGGATCGGGAAGGACATCGACCAGCGTCTGAGCGCCTACGCCGGATACGACCTGGATATCCACGAGCGTGACGGCATCACGCGCGTGCAGCGTGAATGGCGCGACTACATCAAGAAGAGTGGCGAAATGCTGGCCCTCTCGCGCCGCAACGAGAACGAGGCCGCGGCGGAAGCCTTCAGGACGACGAAGGGGGACTTCGACGCCTTTTCCGAGACGCTGCTGGAGTTGGTGACCCTGGATACCCGCTACGGCGCCAAGGCCAGCGAGGAGGGTGACGCGATCTACGCCTTCTCCCGCGCGATCGTGATCTCCGTGCTGACGCTGGTCGTCGCGGCCCTGGTCGGCGTGGTTCTGTTCTTCGAGAAGGCGGTCGCCGCCGCCATGATGAGGATCACCGGAACCATGACGCGGTTGGCCGCCGACGACCTGACGGTCGAGGTCGCCGGCCGCGAGCGTGGCGACGAGATCGGGCACATGGCCAAGGCGGTCCAAGTGTTCAAGGAGAACGCCGAGCAGCGGAAGCTTCTGGAGGCACGCGAGCGCGAGGAGTTGGCGGCCCGCCTCAAGCGGATGGAGACGATGGATCGCCTGATCGCCGGCTTCGACCAGAGCATGAGCGGGATCCTGAGGACGGTCTCGTCCGCCGCGACCGAACTGGACAGCACGGCCCAGAGCATGGGGGCCATCGCCGAGGAGACCAGCCGGCAGGCGACCGCGTCCGCCGCCGCGGCCGAGCAGACCTCCGTCAACGTCCAGACCGTCGCCGCGGCGGCCGAGGAGATGAGCGGGTCGCTTGGCGAGATCTCGCGTCAGGTGACCCGTTCGACCGGCATCGCCAACCAAGCCGTCTCCGAGGCGGAGCAGACCAACGCCACCATCCAGGGCTTGGCCGACGCCGCCAACCGGATCGGCGAGGTTGTCGACCTGATCGCCGACATCGCCAGCCAGACCAACCTGCTGGCGCTGAACGCGACGATCGAGGCGGCCCGAGCCGGCGAGTCAGGCAAGGGCTTCGCGGTGGTGGCCTCGGAGGTCAAGAGCCTGGCCACCCGCACCGGCAAGGCGACGGAGGAGATCTCAGCCCAGATCTTGTCGATGCAGCAGGCCACCGGCGGCGCCGTCGGCGCGATCCGCGGCATCGGCACCACGATCAATTCGATCAACGAGATCACGACGGCGATCTCGGCCGCAGTCGAGGAGCAGACCGCCGCCACCGCCGAGATCTCGCGCAACGTCACCCAGGCCGCCGCCGGCACCCAGGAGGTGTCGAGCACCATCATCCAGGTGACCGAGGCGTCCGCCCAGACCGGCACGGCGGCGACGCAGGTCCAGGGCGCCGCAGGAGAGCTGTCCCAGCAGTCGGAACTACTGCGCGGCGAGGTCGAGCGCTTCCTGGCGGGCATCCGGGCGGCGTGAACCCACCCGCCACCTGTGCCCCTACTTGTGCCCACTACTTATGCAGGTCGACCTTGGTCTCGGTGAGGCCGGTGCCGACGGTCACGGCCATGTCGTCGAAGGCGGGCGGCGCGAAGTTGATCTTCGCGTCGTTGCCGAACCCATAGGGCTCGGTCGGAAATCCCAACAGGTTGGTGTCCAGCTTGCCGTTGCCGTTGAGGTCGTGGATCGCCGCCACCCCATAGCGCCCGGGGGGGAGGTCGCGGAAGACGACCACGACCTCCCCAACCTTGGCCGGCACCAGTTCCCCGAAGGTCCGCTCCCGCTTGTCGAAGGCTTCCGGCGTCGCGTAGAGACCGACCTTGACGTCGCCCGCGACGGACTCGAGCCCGCGGACCGTCACCCTCAGCTCCGCGGCGGCGGCCGGGCCGATTCCCAGTGCCACCCATAGGGCCGCGGAGAGCGCGGTCGGTCTCAACCCGATCAATGGAGCTGGCCGGGAGTGGGCGATGCCGCCTGCCCGCTGACCCCGGCCTCGTCGAAGGTCGCCATGCCGGTGTGGCATTCGACCGCCGCCTTGAGGATCGGGATCGCCAAGGCGGCGCCGGAACCCTCGCCCAGCCGCATGCCGAAGTCGAACAGCGGCCGCATGCCCAGCTTCTCGATCAGGCGGGCGTGGCCGGGCTCGGCCGAGCGGTGCGCGATGACGCAGTGGTCGAGCGCGCGGCTGTCCATCCGCCACAGCACGGCGGCGGCCGCCGTGCAGGCGTAACCGTCGAGCACCACGGGCGTCCGCGCCATGCGGGCCGCCGCGATGGCGCCGGCGATGGCGGCCAGTTCATAGCCGCCCAGGCACCGCAACGCCTCCAGCGGATCGGTGGAGGCTGTCGGATTGGCCGCGAGGCCCGCCGCCACCGTTTCCACCTTGATCGCGATGCCGCTGGCGTCGACCCCGGTCCCGGGGCCCACCCAATCGGCCGGATCGCCGCCGAACAGCGCCGCGCACAGGGCGGCGGCCGACGTGGTGTTGGCGATGCCCATCTCACCCAGGCAGATCAAGTGAAGTCCCTGCTCCACCGCCATCATGCCGTATGCCATGGAGCGGGCGCAGCCCTCCTCCGACATGGCGGGGCCGGTGGTGAAGTCGCGGGTCGGATGATCGAGGTCGAGCTCGTAGACGCGGAGGTCGGCGTCGGCGGCCTCGGCCAGCTGGTTGACCGCTCCGCCGCCGTCGATGAAGTTCTGGACCATCTGGGCCGTGACCTCGGAGGGATAGGCCGAGACGCCGCGCGCAGCGATGCCGTGGTTGCCGGCGAAGACGCTGACGCGCGGGCGGCGCAGTTCCGGCGGGTGCTTGCCCTGCCACGTCGCCATCCACTGCGCCAGTTCCTCCAGGCGGCCGAGCGAGCCGCGCGGCTTGGTCAGCTGGTTCTGCCGGGCCACGGCCGCCGTGCCGGACTCCAGGTCCGGACCGGGCAGGTCGCGCATCAGGGCGCGGATCTCGTCGAAGGTGACGCCGGGCTGCTGGGCGGGTTGTTGAGTGGATGGCGGGCTTGACATAATATGGTCTCGGTTGTGCGGAATTGGTCGCTTGGCGATAAGGCGCGCACCTTGGCAGGAAAGCCGGAGCCGGTCAAAAACCTTCCGAACGGACCTGCCCTGCCCTATACGGGGACTGATGGCCAACAACTCCCCAGATATGGCGTCGGCGCGGCTCCGTGACGAGATCGCGGCGGCGACTATTTTCCTGACCCGGCTGCCGGTTCGTTTCGACGGGCCGATGCCGGCGGACCTGCATGGCCGCGCGCTGGGCTGGTATCCGCTAGTCGGAGCCTTGATCGGGCTGGCGGCGGGTGGTGTTTACGCCGGAACCCTGACGTTGGGATTGACCCCGATGGCGGCGGCGCTGGTGGCCCTGGCTGTCCAGATCGCGGTGACCGGAGCCCTGCACGAGGACGGCTTGGCCGACGTGGCCGACGGTTTCGGTGGGGGGCGCGACAAAATGGCCAAGCTCGCCATCATGCGCGACAGCCGGCTGGGAAGCTATGGCGTGCTGGCGCTGATGTTCTCCGTCGGATCGCGCTGGTCGGCGCTGGTGGCCCTGGCCGACCCGCTGGTGGTGACGCTGGCGCTGACGGCGGCCGGCGCGCTGTCCCGCGCCGTGGTGCCCGCCGTCTACGGCTATCTCGATCCCGCGCGAACCGATGGCTTGGCGGCGGGCTTGGGCCGGCCGCCGGGTCCGCGAATCGTCCTGGCGCTGGCGCTTGGAGCTTGCCTGGGCGGCTTGGCGCTGGGTGCCGCGGCACTGCCTGTCCTCGCGGCGGCGATCATCGCGGCGCTGGCGATGGCCGAGCTGGCGCGCGGACAGATCGGTGGGCATACCGGCGACGTGCTGGGCGCCTGCCAGCAGGTGGTGGAGATCGCGATCCTGTTGCTTCTGGTGACGATGCGATGACCGACGTGACCCGCTGGTGGCTTGTGCGCCACGCGCCGGTGATCAACCCGGACAAGCTGCTGTACGGACAGGCCGAGATCGCGGTGGACCGGGTGGACGCGCGGGTGCTGACGGCACTGGCCGGCTCGCTGCCGGAAGCCGCCATCCGGATGGTGACACCGCTGTCACGCACCCGCCTGACCTTGGAGGCGATCGGTGGCGCCTCGCCCACTCCCTTGGTCGAGCCGGGCTTGCTGGAGCAGCATTTCGGTGATTGGCAAGGCTTCAGCCATGACGCGCTGGCGGCGTCCGGCGATGGTCGCGTGGCGGAGTTCTGGCGAACACCGGCGACGGCGCGGCCTCCCGGCGGCGAGAGTTTCGCCGATGTGGTGAACAGGGTCGCCGAGACGCTGGGGCGTCGGTCGGCGGAGTTCGCCGGCCGGGGCATCGTGGCGGTCTGCCACGGCGGCTCGATCCGGGCGGCGCTGGCGGTGGCGCTCGGCATCGATCCGGCGGCGGCGCTGGCTTTCCAGATCGACCCGCTGTCGGTGACCCGGATCGACCACATCCCCGTGGCGGGAGAGCGGCCGGTCTGGCGGATCATGGGCGTCAACCTGCCTCCGACCCAGCCAGACGGCTATTGAATGTGGGATCTCAGAGGTATCGGAGGCCGATGGCGCCGGCCGCCGCCAAGCCCGCCAGCATCAGGCAGACGACGGGATGGATCACCAGGGCAGGCTTGATGTCGGCGGGAACCGCGCGGGCCCGTCCCTCGCCGATCCAGGGTGCCCGGATGATCACGGCGCCCTCGCGCCGGGGACCGCCCAGCGACAGGCCGAGCGCGCCCGCCATGGCCGCCTCCGCCGGTGGTCCCGCCGTGGCGAGGGTACGGATCGCCTCCACCGTCTGGGTCCGGGGTACGAACGGCGTGGCCAACACGATCAGCACGCCGGTCAAGCGCGAGGGCACCCAGCCGAGCACCGCGAGGAGCCGGGCCGCCGCCAGTCCGAACCGGTCATGCCGGGGACCCCGGTCGCCGATGGCGCGGTCCAGCGCTTCCGCCACGATCCACAGCAGGATGCCCGGCGGACCCGCCAGCGCGTACCAGAAGGCGGGCGCCACGACATGGCGGTCGAGCGCTCGGGCGGCTCCCTCGATCGCGGCGCGGACGACGCCGTGCTCGTCCAGGGTGTCGGCCTGACGCTCGGTCAAGCCGGCGACCGCCTCGCGTCCGGCGGCGAGACCGGTCCCCTCCAGCGCCCGCAGTGTGGCGCGAAGCTGGTTCCACGGCCGGCGCACCGCTAGCGCGCCGACGACGATCAGCAGTTCCACCAGCTTGCCCTGCCCCGATGGGGGGAGAGCCAGCGTCAGGACGAACCCCGCGACCAGCGCCAGCGTGGCGAACAGCAGGGTGACGATCGTTCCCCGGACCATCCGGACGGTGGCGCCGCGGTTGAAGCGGTTGAGCCGACGATCGAACCAGGCGGCGGCCCGGAGCACCAGCCTGCGCGGCAAATCGAGCACCCGGTTCAGCACCGGCAAGTCGCCGACCAGCGCCGCGAGGGCCAGCGCCAGGGGCAGCAGGAGCAGCGGGTCGGCGCCGCCGGGCCACGGGAACGGCATGGGGTCGGGTCTTCCGCTGGATGTCGTCGGCGAAGTCCGTCAGCCGCCGGCCTGCTTGAGCGCCGCGATGATGCGCTGGCTGCGGCCTTCCAGCGCCCAATCCAGCGCGCTCCGGCCGGTATAGTCGAGCCTGTCCACCTTGGAACCCAAGGCGATCAGCTTCTGCACCGCCTCCAGCTTGCCGCTGCGCGCGGCCTCCATCAGCGCGGTGGCGCCCTGCCGGTTCTCCATGTCGATCTTGGCGCCGCCCTTGACCAGGAGTTCGATCACCGTGGCGTCACCCTGTCCGGCGGCCCAGAACAGCGGACCATTGCCGTTCCGGTCGACCTGGTTGGGGTTGCCCTTGTTCTCCAGCAGCAGTTGGACGATGTCGGGGTTGGCCGCGGCGGCCGCGTACATCAGGGGTGTCTTGCCGTTGCCGTCGGAGGTGTTGGCGCTGGTGCCCTTGACCAGCAGGGAGCGCATGGTGTCGTAGTTGTTCTCGACCGCCGCCTTGATGATCGGCTGCGCCTGGAACAGCAATGTCTGCGCGCCGGCCGGCGCCGCCATCACCGGAACGGACAGGGCGAGGGCGAACAGGCCGGCGGCCAAGGTTTTCCTCATGACGTCGTCTTCCATAGCTGTGGGGTTCGGCGGGCGGCAGTGTAGCCAATCGGACGGGTGGAACGCCACCGTGTCGGATCAAGCGGTCGGAGTGGTCCGCCGCGCGATCAGCAGGCGATGGGACGCGGCGGCGGCCAGGGCGCCGGCGCAGACCACCGCCATCATCGGGATCTGGGTGCCACCCTGGAGATGGCCGACCAGGATGCCGGCCGCGGCGGCGAAGCCCATCTGGATGAAGCCCATCATCGCCGACGCCGCCCCGGCCATGGTCGCGAAGGGTCCCAAGCCGCCGGCCTGGGCGTTGGGCATCAGCAGGCCGGCCCCGATCATCAGGCCGAACATCGGCGCCAGGATCGCGGCGGTGTGATCGACCCTGGCGATGGCCAGCGCCAGCCCGGCGACGCCGCACAGGCCCGCCAGCGTCGAGCCGACGCCGATCAGGCGGTCGATCCCCAGTTTGCGGGTCAGCTTTCCGGCGGCGAAGGTGCCGATCATATAACCCACGACGATGACGCCGAACGCCATGCCGTAGCGCTCCGGCGTCAGCCCGAACTGGTCGATCAGCACGAAGGCCGAGCCGGAGAGGAAGGCGAACATGGCGCTGTAGATCGCGGCGAGGCACAGGGTGTAGCCGGTGAAGGCACGGCTGCGCAGGAGCGACGCGTAGTTGGAGACGAGCCGCCGGGGCATCAGCGCCAGGGCGTCACGCTGGCGGTTGGTCTCCGCCAGCATCAGCCAGACGGCGGCCAGGATCACGACGCCGAAGCAGGTCAGGAACAGGAAGGTGACGCGCCAGCCGAACAGCACGGTCAGGTAGCCGCCGATCGCGGGACCGATCGCCGGAGCCAGCGCCATTGCCATCGCCATGTAGGCCAGCACCTGCGCCGCCCGCTCCCGGCCATGGACGTCGCGGACGACGGCACGGCCCAGCACGGGACCGCAGCACGACCCCAGGGCCTGGAAGAAGCGCGCCACGATCAACTGTTCGATCGTTCCCGCCATCGCGCAGGCGGCGCTGGCGACCGCGAAGATCGCGATGCCGACCAGCAGGATGGGCCGGCGGCCGAAGCGGTCGGACAGCGGCCCATAGACCAGCTGGGACACGGCGAAGCCGACGAGATAGACGCTGAGCGTCAGCTGGACGGTCGCGATGTCGCTGTCGAACACGCGGACCAGCGTCGGCAGCGACGGCAGGTAGATGTCGGTGGACAACGGCCCGAAGGCGACCAGCGCGGTCAATAGGACGGCGATCACACGGCTATCGGATCGGGGCATGGTGGGTTTTCTCACCGGAATCCTTGAACTTTTGACGGAGCGGCGTCAGCCGAAACGCAGCAGGCTGGCGCCATTGGCCTTGAGCCAGGCGCGCGGCGCCTCGACCCGCGGCGTCAGGGTGGCGACCAGCGCCCAGAAACGGCCACCATGGTTCATCTCCACCAGATGGGCGACCTCGTGGGCCACGACATAGTCGAACACGGCTTCGGGCGTCAGGATCAGCCGCCAGGAGAACGACAGCCGTCCGGACGAGGCGCAGCTGCCCCAGCGGCTGCGTGTGTCGCGCACGCTGACCGCGGCGACCCGCTTGCCGATCGTCGCCGCCTTGGCGCGGGACCGCATGGCAAGTTCCGTCCGCGCCTCCTGGATCAGGAAGTCGCGGACCCGGCGGGCGACGAACTCGGCCTCGCCGCCGACCCGGATCTCGCCCGAAGCCCTGTGCGTAGCACCCCGATAGCCGGCGGCGTGGCGGATCACGTGATCGACGCCGAGCACCGGCACCACGGCCCCCTCGATGAAGGGCCGGCGCGGCGGCATGGCGGCCAGACGGCCCCGAACCCATTCGGCGTGACGGGTGACGAAGCGCGCGGCCTCGGTCTCGCTGACACCCAAGGGCACCACGACCTGGATCACGTCGCGACCGGGATCGACGCGCAGCGTCAGGCGGGTCGCCCGGGCGCTCTCGCGGATCTCCAGCGCCGCGGCCGGCAGGCCGGTGACCACCAGGGGACGGGCGCGGGTGGCGGGAGCCGCGGCGGCGACCTTGGTCCTGATCATGGCATCACCACGCCACGCCGGCACCAGACTAGCCGCCAGTAGAGCGTCGTCCCGGCCAGGGCGAGGATCAGCAGCATGGCGGCGGGCGTCACCATGCTGCCGTCCCCGGTATTGGCGACGATGACGCTGCCGACGGTCCCGACCGCCATCTGCATGAACCCCATCAAGGCGGACGCCGCTCCGGCGATGTGGGGAAACGGGCTGAGCGCTCCCGCCATGGAGTTGGGCAAGGCGATACCCATGCCCATGGTCCACAGCGCCATCGGACCGATCACGCTGGCGATGGTGACGATGTGGTTGAGGCTGAAAGCCAGCATCAGCACCGCCCCGCCGAACAGCAGGGTTGTGCTGATCAGGATCATGCGGTCGAGCCCCAGCCGCTCGACCAGCCGGTTGGCGAAGATGCCGCCGATCAGATATCCCAGGACGGTGACGCCGCTTGTCCAGCCGTATTGCTCCGGCGTCAGTCCGATCAGGCCGATGAAGACGAAGGGCGCCGCCGCGTGGAAGGTGAACAAGCCGCCCAGCGCCACCGAGCCGATCGCCATGTAGCCGACATAGCCGGGATTCCGGAACAGCTGACCGTAATTGGCGAGGATCCGGGACGGGCGCAACGCGTCGTGGTCGGGGGCGGCGTTCGTCTCGGGCAGGCGCCATGCGACCACCACCAGCAGCGTCAGCCCGAAGCCGCCGAGCACGGCGAAGATCGCGTGCCAGTCGAACCAGACCTGGAGATAGCCGCCCAGCACCGGCGCCACCGCTGGGGCCACCGCCAGCGCCATGCCGATGAACGAGAGCACCCGCGCCGCCTGTTCGCGCGTGTGGATGTCGCGCACCATGGCGCGGCCCAGGACCGGCCCGACGGCGGCGCCCAGCGCCTGGACCAGCCGCGCGCCGATCAGGCTTTCGATGTCGTTGGCGAGACCGCAGCCGACCGATCCGGCGATGAAGACGACCAACCCGGCGATCAGCACCCGGCGCCGGCCGAAACGGTCGGAGAGCGGTCCGTAGACCAACTGCCCGATCGCGAAGCCGATCAGGTAGACGCTCCAGGTCAATTGCACCATGCCCGGCGTGGTGGAGAGCGCCCTCGCGATGTTGGGCATCGACGGCGCGTACATGGACATGGTCAACGTGCCCAGCGCCGTGATCGCGGTGAGCAGCAGCGTCATGGCTGCGAAACCTGGGGTGGCGAGACCTGGGGCTGGGAAACCGGGGCGGGGATTGGAAGGCATGCGGCTGTTATAGACGGCGCGGACGAAATTACCAATTGGCCTCAGCCGCATGGCTGCCCTGGACGGCGCGGACCGGTGCCACTGGGCGCTTTCAATCCAGTTCGAATTCCCGTGGCTGATGACGTGTGAAAGGACTTGCGCATGGGTGACCGCATTTGCGCATACAGTCTGTTTTTATTGCGCATAGAGCCAAATTTGGCGTATGGAATATATTTCTTTGCGCATAGGGTTCGAGTGCGACAACACCGTTGCGTAGAGAGGCTCCCATGCCAAAGACAGCTTCCGAAGCAGGGCGAGCGGAGATCGAAGACATCCTGCGCGGCCATCCTGACGGAGCTACGGTACAGCAGATCGCCGCCCTTCATTCCAAAGCGCCGCCGATGCGCACGCTCCAGTATCGTCTCAAGCAACTGACGGACACTGGCCGTATCTTGAAAGAGGGAGATCGGCGCTGGGCAAGATATAGGCTGCCATCGGCGGACGGCGTCCAACCCGAGAGATCAACCTCACCCAGTCTCACCAAGACGCTCACCCCGAGTGCCGGCGAGTTCAGTATCCCGATCTCCCCGCATGCTGCAGGCATCCGCAACCGCGTTCTCGCGCCAATCGCGGCCAGGACTCCAGTGGGTTACAAGCGTGACTTCCTGGAGAAGTACCGACCCAACGTCACTTATTACCTAACCGAAACGGAAAGACGGCATCTTGCCGGGATTGGCCGACCCGATATCGCGGATCAGCCAGCGGGCACCTACGCGAAACAAATCATGAGCCGTCTTCTGATCGATCTATCGTGGAATTCCAGTCGTCTCGAGGGCAACACCTACTCGCTGCTGGACACAAGACGCCTGATCGAGTTTGGCGATGAGCCCGAAGGAAGGAATCGTCTCGAAGCCCAGATGATCCTGAACCATAAGGATGCGATCGAATTTCTCGTGAACGAGGCGGAATTGATTGGCTTCAATCGGCACACAGTCCTGAATCTTCATGGAATGCTCGCGAACAACCTTCTTCCAGATGAAGCGGCGGTCGGGCGGCTAAGGCGCATTTCCGTTGGCATAGACGGATCTGTTTTTCACCCCCTGGCGGCGCCACAAATCGTCGAGGAATGCTTCGACCAAATCCTGGCGACGGCATCAGCCATCGACGATCCATTCGAGCAGTCATTGTTCGCGATGATCCAGTTGCCGTATCTACAGCCGTTCGATGATGTGAATAAGAGAGTGTCCAGGCTGGGCGCCAACATCCCGTTCATCAAGAAAAACCTTTGTCCGTTGGCCTTCACGGATGTACCGAAATCCGACTATACCGATGCCATGCTGAGCATCTACGAACTCAACGAAGTCGATTTGCTGAAAGAAGTTTTCATATGGGCATACGAGCGTTCCGCTCTGCACTATGCCGCGATGCGACAGTCTCTTGGAGAGCCAGACCCATTCCGAATGAAGCATCGGGATAACCTGCGTCACGTCATGGCTGAAATCATGCGTGGCAAGATGGGCAGAAAGATCGCTGTCGACTATATCGCCGAGTGGACCAAAGCGAACATCAGCCCAGCGGATCAGGAGCAATTTCGCGAGATTTCGGAACGAGAAATCCTCAGCCTCCACGAGGGAAATTTTGCTCGCTACCGTGTCAGGCCATCGGAATTCTCCGCTTGGCGGAAGGTATGGGGCAATTAGTTCCACGATGGGTCAGCTTCAGCCATAAGCCGTTTAGAGGCGACGAGCTTTCCGCCTCAACGCTTCAGCGGCCTTCGGAGCCGCCGGGCGAGGAGAGCGGATGGTCGCCCCGAGAAGAGCATCGATCGAACAGGGCGAAGCCCTGTCCAGCTTCTCGGTGGGCGGCGCAAGGTTCTGGCAAAGAGGGGCCACCGGGTTAATCATCATCCTCGTAACGCGGGAGAGGACACGCCGGTGATCGACTTCGAGGAGGTGGAGAACCGATTCCAGGAGGACGAGGGAGACCGTCTCGAACGCAAGAGGAGCGCGTCCGATCTGGATGCGCTCCGCAAGGCCATTTGCGCGCTCGCCAACGATCTCTCGGGAACCGGTCGACCTGGGTTGCTCTTCGTGGGTCAGGCCGAAGACAAGAGCTGTGGTGATCTGAAACTCGATGATAAGCTCGTCGAACAACTCACCAACCTTCGCGGCGATGGGACAATCCTGCCGTTCCCGATCATCAATGTCGAGGTTCGGACTATCTCCGGCTGCGAGTTGATCGCCATCGCGGTCGCTCCCCACGATAATCCTCCGGTCCGAATGGATGGCCGCACCTATGTGCGCGTTGGGCGCAGCACCCGTGTCGCCACGGCCGACGAGGAGCGGCGCCTGGTGGAAAAGCGGCGGTGGAGCACGTTGCCTTTCGATGCCAAGGGAGTGGGTGGTGCCGCACTGGATGATCTGGACCTTGTCCGCTTCGTTCTGGAGTATCTGCCGTCGGCGGTGGCCCCGGACGTTTTGGCGGAGAATGGCCTAACGCGGGAGGAGCAACTTCGCGCCTTGCGATTGATCGATCCCCAGGGGCGGCCGACGGCCACGGCCTTGCTGGTCGTGGGCAAGGAGCCTCAAGCGTGGCTGCCCGGTGCCTCTGTCCAGGCGCTACGGATCGGCGGAACCGAGTTGACCGATCCGATCCGGGATCAGCGACGCATCGACGGAACCGTTCCCGATCAGATCCGCCAACTCGACGAGTTGGTGAAACTGTGGACCGAGCGCCCGGCGGTGGTCGGTGGACCGGTTCGCGAGACATCGCCAACCTATCCGGAATCGGCGTTGCGGCAACTCGTGCGAAACGCGCTTCTCCATCGGACCTATGAGGGGTCCAACGCCCCCGTGCGGCTGACTTGGTACGACGATCGGATCGAGATCCAGAGCCCCGGCGGCCCCTACGGCCAAGTCACCCTGGGGAATTTCGGCACGCCGGGCATCACCGACTATCGCAACCCGACGCTGGCCGAGGCGTTGAAAAACCTGAGCTATGTCGAGAAATTCGGCGTCGGTCTGGCAATCGTCCGGCAGGCCTTGGCGAAGAACGGCAACCCACCGGCCGAGTTCTCGGCTCAAGCGACCGGCGTCAACGTCACCGTCCGGCAGCGGCCATGAAGACAATCGCGTTCTTCGGTATCCAGGGAAGAACGGGTAAGACGACCCTCGTCTATCATCTCGCTTGGATGATGGCGGAGCGTGGGCTTCGAGTGATGATGGTTGACCTGGACCCGCAGGCGGACTTGACCGTTTGGTCGCTTGGGAAAGAGCGCGTCCAGGATCTCCTGCATCAGGCCACGCCGCCCACCATTTCGTCGGCCCTGGCCCCTCTGGTCCAGGAACACGGAAACGACGCGATGCCGATCATTGGTGAACGCCTCTCGGAACGCATCGTGCTGCTGCCCGGGGACTTGGGTCTTTCTCAATACGACAATCTGCTGTGGAACGCTTGGCACCGCCACGTGTCCCAGCCACCAGATCCATCGGCGTTCCACCGGATGAATGCCATGAACAGAATGATCCAGCTTCACGCCCAGCACTATGAGGTGGATGTGGCGTTGGTCGATCTGGCACCGAACCTTGGAGCGATCAATCAGGCGGCATTGACCGCGATGGATGACGTGGTCTTTCCGTTGATTCCGGATTTCAATTCCGTTCTCGGATTGCGAAGCATGGGCCCAGCCTTGAAGGATTGGCGCATGGCATGGAAAGGCATGGCGGATGACTTCGCGGCTTCATTGCCGGCCAACGAGATGCCGCGCGGGGAGACGCGTCCCATCGGCTATGTGCTGTCACCCATTTCAATGTATGGGAACCGACCGGCGGCAAATGACCAGTCCACGGCCGATGCCATCGAGGCGGCCTACGTCGAGCACGTGACCAGCGGGAGGCCTCTCGCGGATGGCGCGAACTGTCTTGGGCAGATCAAGAACTACCAGTCTCTCGTGGAGATGGCGCGCGAAGCCCATAAACCGATGTTCCATCTGCGTCCCGCGGATGGCACGTTTGGCGGCCATCAACGTGCGGCGCAAGAAACCCACCACGTGTTCGCGGCACTGGCACAGCGAATCGCCAACCGCGCCGGCCTCCGGTTTCCCGACACTTGATGCCGAGCCTCGGCACGCTTCAGCGCGCGCGCCTGAACGTCAGATTGTAGCGGAACGGACCGGTCGCGGGGTGGTCACCGTCGCGGAGCGTGTCGACGCCGTGGAAGGTCAGGCGCGCCGGGCCGCCCCAGACCGCGATGTCGCCATGGGTGAGGCGGATGCGACGGGGGCGTTCGGACCGGGTGGTGCCGCCCCAGAGGAATGTCGCGGGGAGGCCGAGCGAGACGGAGACGATCGGCTGGCCGAAATCCGCCTCGTCCTTGTCCTGGTGGAGCGACAGCTTCGCTCCGGGAGCGTAGCGGTTGATCAGGCAGGCGTCGGGCTGGAAGCCGGGGAACCCGGCCCGGTCGGCCGCCCGCGCCGCCAGATCGCGGAAGACCGCCGGCATCGCGGGCCAGGGTGTCTTCGTTTCGGGATCGCGCGGGTCGTAGCGATAGCCGCTCCGGTCGGTCACCCAGCCGGCTTCGCCGCAATTGGTCATCGCCACGGACATCCGCCAACCACCGGGAGTCGTCATGTTGCGGAACGGCGCGGCCTCAGCGACCTCCGCCACGGCGGTGAGCAGGCCGCTGTCGATCGGCCGGGCGAAGCCGCTGAGGATGATCGCGCCGGGTGCGAGCGACTGATCATGGGGTTGGTCGTCGAAGAAGTCGCCTGGCATGTCCGTCTCAAGTGGCGTCGTGGAAGATGATCCCCAGCGTATGGCGCCGCCCTTCCCGAAGCTTGCTGACGCCGTGGCGGAGCGTGACGCGATAATCGCCGCGCGTGCCCCTGTGCGGCCGGCTGTTGACCGCGAACACCACCGCGTCGCCCTTGTTCAGCGGCACGACCATGGGGCGGGTCTGCATGCGCGGCCGCTGCTCGGTCATCACGAACTCGCCGCCGTCGAAGTCCTCCCTCGGCTGGGACAGAAGCACCGCCACCTGCAAGGGAAACACGTGTTCGCCGTAAAGGTCCTGGTGGAGGCAATTATAATCGCCGGCGCCGTACTGGAGCAGGAGAGGCGTCGGCCGTTTCTGGCCGGCGGCGTGGCAGCGGTCGAGGAATTCGGCGTGGCTGTCGGGGAACCTCGGCTCGGCGCCCATGCGCTCGTTCCAGCGGTTGGCGATCGGCGCCAGCCGCGGGTAGATCGCGGTGCGCGCGTCCTGGATCAGGGCCGGCAAGGGATAGGCGAAGTAGCAGTATTCTCCCTGCCCGAAACCGTGCCGCGCCATGATGACATGGCTGCGGAACGTCTCTCCGCCGCCAGCGGCGCCACCCGCGGCGTAGAGGCGGGCGATGACGTCGCATTCCGGACCGGCGAACAGTCCGGGGATCACCGCCCATCCCTGCTGGTCGAGATCGGCGGCGACCGCTTCCCAGTCGACGGCGGCGATGCGCGCCGTGATGTCTTCAACGGGCGCGGTGGTCAAGCGTCGGCCTCCGACTGGAGCAGCCGCCGCTTGCGCTCGACGCCCCAGGCATAACCAGAGAGCGCGCCGTCGCTCCGCACGACGCGGTGACAGGGGATCGCCACGGCGATGTTGTTGGCGGCACAAGCGCCAGCGACCGCCCGTACCGCCTTGGGCTGACCAAGTTGGGCCGCGATGTCCGCGTAGGAAGCCGTCGTTCCGGCGGGAATGCGGCGCAACGCCTGCCAGACGCGCTCCTGGAAGGCGGTTCCCCGGATATCGAGCGGCAGGTCGTGACCTCGGGCCGGCGCCTCGACGAGGCCGACCACGGACGCCACCAGCGTCTCGTAGTCGTGGTCGCCGCCCACCAGTCGCGCTTTCGGGAAGCGGTCCTGGAGATCGCGGGCGAGGCGACCAGGATCGTCGCCGATCAGGATCGCCACCACGCCCTTGGCGCTGGACGCCACGAGGATGGCTCCAAGCGAGGACTGGCCGATGGCGAAGCGGATCTCCTCGTTGGCTCCGCCGGCGCGATAGCGGGTGGGGCTCATGCCAAGGATGCCATCGGAGTTCTCGTAGAACCGGCCGCTGGAATTGAAACCGGCGTCAAAAATCGCCTCGGTCACCGTGGGAACCTCCGCCAAGCGCTCGCGGAGGCGGGACGCCCGATGGGCCGCCGAGTAGCCTTTCGGTGTCAGGCCGGTCAGGGTCTTGAACGACCGGTGGAAGTGGCTGACGCTGAGACCGACCGCCTCGGCCAGGGTTTCCAGCGACGGCGCGTCCTCGCTCCGCTCGATCAGGCGGCAGGCCTTCGCGATCAATTCTGCGTTTCCGGCATCCCGCGAGGTGCCGTCCGGATCGCACCGCTTGCAGGGCCGGAAGCCGGTCGCCTTGGCCGCTTCCAGGCTGTCATGGAACGCGACGTTCCTCGGGTTGGCTCCGCGGGAGGGGCAGGATGGGCGGCAGTAGACGCCCGTGGTCATTACCGAATACCAGAACTCGCCATCGGCGGACTTGTCGCGGGCGACGACGCGGGCCCAGCGTGGGTCGTTGACGGTGGCCGTGGCGGTATCGGTCATTGGAGGGTCCAAGGTCATGGTCATCATTGTCGCTCCCGGATGGTGGGTTCGATTTGGCTGTCACCGGCAGGCGATCAGCCTTCATGACCGCTAAGTTGAACCATGGAAGCCGGCGTGGAACTCCAGTTCTTGCCTTCAAATCGAAAATGACGACCGCCCATTCAACCCGCTTTCACGCAACGCATCTCGGGGGCGCCGTAGCCCCAGGTCACCATGGCTTCACCGTGGTGCTCCCAGAAAGTCTCGTTGCGACCTTGGTACCGGGCTCCGGAGGCCGATGGCTGAAGATACATCAGCGAGACGCTGTCGCCGCGCTCCGCGATCAGGGTGGGTGGGTCGGTTTCAAAGAACGTGGCGACCAGTTCGTTGGCCGGGTCGCCATCGCAGTTGAAGACCACAGGTCCGTTGCCGACGACCAAGCGATAGGTCGCTCGCAGCTCGGCGATCCGCGTTCGGTAGGCGTCGGCTACGCATTGGCGCTTGTCGTCGCTTTTCCAGCAGTCGTCACGCCCCTTGATCCAGCCACGCTGCTCCACCTTCAACACCGGCGGATGCTGATCCCGCGCCTTCGAGGAGGCTTTGGCATAGGCATCGGCCAAGTCGCGGTCGAGTTTCGACAACGCATCATCGCCACAGATCATCGCTTCGATACCGCCCGGCGCCGCTTTGGCGCAGGAGAAGGAGGGGTTCGCCGCCAGCGCCGCCGCAACCGGGGCGAAACATCCCCATGCCAGGATCATCAAGCCCGCCGCGATGCCGGGCAAATCACGCTGAACCGCCATTCACCCTCCTCCCCTCGACCTTGACCGCTTGCCGACACCTCGATGCCATGTCGATCAAAGGATGGGGAACGATAAAGCGGTGTCAATCGTCGTCCGGTTCGGTTCCGGTCAGCAGGGCGTGGATGCGGCGGCCAAGCGCCGTCAGCGCGGTGCCCTTGGCGTCGAACAGCGCGTGGAGGCGCTTCATGCCGGCCTCGTCGGAAGTGAAGGCCGCGGCGCCGCCGGGGAGCGTGTCGGAGTAGTTCCAGGTGAAGTCGGGAGCGGAGAGGTCCCACACCTCGGTGCGCTCGGGGCCATGGGGACGGGCGACCCAGGCGCGGGCTCCGGCGGCTTCGGCCTTGTAGCGGACACCGAAGAAACGGCTGCCGGACAGCGCGCCGACGGCGGCGATGGCGAAGGGAAGGTCCTCCGCGTCGGGAAAACGCTCGGCGGTCATCTGGGAGATCATTTCGGCGAAGCGGCGGCGCTTCTCCTCCGCCGGCATACCGTCGAGAATGGCCATGACCGTCGCTCCTGGTTCGCGGTGTGTTGGTCTCCCGGTTTTTTGCTGGGCGTCTCATGGAGAATCAATGCGGCATCTTCGATCACCGCCTGATTTCTCGGTCGTGCCTCCCATTGTCCAATCCTGACAATTCGCGTGTGCCGTGTTCCCCGGCTCGACTGGGTCGGACGCGAAAAAAGCCCCGCGGTTCGTCACCGCGGGGCTTGGTCGGTCAGGCTGGCTTCGGCTTCAGCCGAAGGGTCACGCGGCGGACTTCATCATGCTGCGAAGCACGTATTGGAGGATGCCGCCGTTCTTGTAGTACTCGACCTCGTCGAGGGTATCGATGCGCAACATCACCTTGATCGTCTCCGACGAGCCGTCGGCGCGGGTGATCCTGACGTCGATGTCCTTGCGCGGGGTCAGGCCGGACTCGACGCCGGTGACGTCGAATGTTTCCGTGCCGTCCAGCTTGAGGGACTGGCGGGTCATGCCGTCCTTGAACTGGAGCGCCAGGATGCCCATGCCGATCAGGTTGGAGCGGTGGATTCGCTCGAAGCTCTCGGCCAGGACCGCCTTGACGCCCAGCAGGCGGGTGC
Source organism: Skermanella stibiiresistens SB22 (assembly GCF_000576635.1). Lineage (GTDB taxonomy): Bacteria > Pseudomonadota > Alphaproteobacteria > Azospirillales > Azospirillaceae > Skermanella > Skermanella stibiiresistens. The sequence goes on along the minus strand of NZ_AVFL01000026.1, from coordinate 17,739 downwards.
CCTTGGCGGCCCAGTCACGGGACGACCCCGTGCCGTACTCCTTGCCGGCGATGATGACCAGGGGGGTGCCCTCGTCGGCGTAGCGCATGGCGGCGGTGTAGATCGGCAGCACCTCGCCCGACGGGATGTGCTTGGTGACGCCGCCCTCGGTGCCGGGGACCATCTCGTTCTTGATGCGGATGTTGGCGAAGGTGCCGCGCATCATGACCTCATGGTTGCCGCGGCGGGCACCATAGGAGTTGAAGTCTTCCGGGCGGACCTGATAGCCCATCAGGTACTCGCCGGCCGGGCTGGTCTTCTTGATCGAACCGGCCGGGGAGATGTGGTCGGTCGTGATCGAGTCGCCCAGGATCGCCAGCGAGCGGGCGCCATGGACGTCGGAGACCGCCTCCGGCTCCGGCTTCATGTCCTCGAACAGCGGCGGCAGCTTGACGTAGGTCGAGCCGTCGACCCACTTGTAGGTGTCGCCGGTCGCGGTCTCGATCGACTGCCACTCCGGGGGTCCGGCGAAGACGTTGCCGTAGCGCTGGCGGAACATGGCGGGAGTCAGGGACGCCTGGATCGTGTCGGCGATCTCCTGGTTGCTCGGCCAGATGTCCTTCAGGAACACCGGCTGGCCGTCGCTGCCCATGCCGATCGGATCGTTGACCAGATCGACCTTGACGTTGCCGGCCAGCGCGTAGGCGACGCAGAGCGGCGGCGACGCGAGGTAGTTGGCGCGGGTGTGCGGGTTGACCCGGCCTTCGAAGTTCCGGTTGCCCGACAGGACGGCGGCGACCACGAGGTCACCCTCCTCCACGGCGGCGGAGATCGCCTCCGGCAGCGGGCCGGAGTTGCCGATGCAGGTGGTGCAGCCATAGCCGACCAGGTTGAAGCCCAGCTTGTCCAGGTAGGTGTCCAGGCCAGCGGCGGCCAGATAGTCGGTCACCACCTGGCTGCCCGGAGCCAGCGAGGTCTTGACCCACGGCTTGGAGGTCAGGCCCTTCTCGACCGCCTTCTTGGCGACGAGGCCGGCCGCCACCAGCACGCTGGGGTTAGAGGTGTTGGTGCACGACGTGATCGCGGCGATCACGACGTCGCCCTGCTTCAGGCTGTAGCCGGCGCCCTTGACTGGGGTCTCCTTGCTCTCGTCGCCGGTCGGAACCTTGAACGAGGCGGTGAGGTCGCTGGTGAAGGTGCTCGACATCGCCGACAGCAGGACCTTGTCCTGCGGGCGCTTCGGGCCGGCGAGCGAGGGCTCGACCGTGGACAGGTCCAGTTCCAGCACGTCGGTGAAGACCGGCTCGGGCGAGCCCGGCTCGGCCCACATGCCCTGGGCCTTGGCGTAGGCTTCCACCAGCGCGACGCGCTCGGCGTCACGGCCGGTGAAGGTCAGGAACTTGATGGTCTCGGCGTCGATCGGGAAGATGCCGCAGGTGGCGCCGTATTCCGGGGCCATGTTGGCGATGGTCGAACGGTCGGCCAGCGGCAGGGCCGCCAGACCGGGGCCGAAGAACTCGACGAACTTGCCAACCACGCCGCGCTTCCGCAGCATCTGGGTGACGGTCAGCACGAGGTCGGTCGCCGTGGTGCCTTCCTTCAGCGCGCCGATCAGCTTGAAGCCGACGACTTCCGGTATCAGCATGGAGATCGGCTGGCCGAGCATGGCCGCCTCCGCCTCGATGCCGCCGACGCCCCAGCCCAGCACGGCCAAACCGTTGACCATGGTGGTGTGGCTGTCGGTGCCGACCAGCGTGTCGGGGTAGGCGATCGTCTTGCCGGTGGCCTGGTCGGTGTCGGTCCAAACGGTCTGGGCCAGATACTCGACGTTGACCTGATGGCAGATGCCGGTGCCGGGCGGCACGACGCGGAAGTTGTTGAAGGCGGTCTGTCCCCAGCGCAGAAAGGCGTAGCGTTCCTGGTTGCGCTCGAACTCCAGGTCGACGTTCCTCTTGAAGGCGGTGCCGGTGCCGAACTCGTCAACCATCACCGAGTGGTCGATCACGAGGTCGACCGCGCAGAGCGGGTTGATCCGGGACACCTCGCCGCCCAGCGACTTGACGGCCTCGCGCATCGCCGCCAGATCGGCCACGGCGGGAACGCCGGTGAAGTCCTGCATCAGGACGCGGGCGGGACGGTACGCGATCTCGGTGTCGCTCTTGCGGTCCTTCAGCCACTGGCCCAGCGCCTTGACATCGCCCACCGAGACCGTGCGCCCATCCTCGAAGCGCAGCAGGTTTTCCAGCAGGACCTTCAACGAGAACGGCAGCGTGGACACATCGCCGAGGCCGGCCTGTTCGGCCGCCTTGAGGCTGAAGTAATCATACGACTTGCCGCCCACGTCGAGCGTGCGGCGAGTCTTGAGCGTGTCATGACCGGTGAACGTTGTCACGGGGACTCCTCCATTGCTTTGCAACCAGCGGAGGTTTGGATCGCGAGGTGACCGAAACCTTATGGCGTCGTGGTGTAGCGCAGAATCGGCATGTAGGCAAACACGCGCATCATGCAAGTGGTCATACCAACCGAATGGTTTTCAAAGGTTTCGCGGCATGGCGCGAGACCGGGCCAAGTTGTTCCACCCGTCGCATGACAACCGATGCGGCGGCGCACCATAGACTGTGGGAGCTTGGCTCTTCGCACTCGCGTCATAACTCCACGTCCGGGTGTGGCGAATTTGATTGCGGCCTATTCGTCTTGAATTTAAACACTTTATGACGCACCTTGGTGCCCAAGGGCTTACCGCGAAAATGGTATGGCCGACAATAAAAGTTCAGGGGAGGACGCACGGTGAAAGCCGATACGCCCATTTTCGAAGCCAGCCACGTATCCCTGAGGTTCGGCGGCGTGCGCGCGTTGACGGATGTGAGCTTCAGCATCGATAAAGGCGAGCTGTTCTCGATCATCGGTCCGAATGGCGCCGGCAAGACGTCCATGGTCAACTGCGTTTCGGGCCGCTACAGCCCGACCGAGGGGCGCATCCTGTTCAAGGGGCGGGACGTCACGCGGATGACGCCCAATCATCGGGCGGAGATCGGCATCGGCCGAACCTTTCAAAACTTGGCGCTGTTCGGCCACATGACCGTGCTCGACAACATCATGGTCGGGCGCCACCACCTGATGAGGAACAACTTCCTGAGCGGCGCGCTGTACTGGTTCACCGGCGCGCGGACGGAGGAGCTGGCCCACCGCCGCGAGATCGAGGAGATCATAGACTTCCTCGACATCCAGCACGTCCGGAAGTCGATCGCCGGCACCCTCTCCTATGGCTTGCGGAAACGCGTCGAACTGGCGCGCGCCATGGCGCTGAAGCCGGACCTGATCCTGCTGGACGAGCCGATGGCGGGCATGAACCTCGAGGAGAAGGAGGACATGGCCCGCTACATCGTCGACCTCAACGAGGAATACGGCATGACCGTCGTGATGATCGAGCACGACATGGGCGTGGTCATGGACATCTCGCACCGGATCATGGTGCTGGATTTCGGCAAGAAGATCGCCGAGGGCGACCCGGAGGAGGTCCTGGCCAACGCGCATGTCCGGCGCGCCTATCTGGGCGAGGCCGATGACGTCGTGATGGACGAGGATGACGAGGCGGCCGCCGTCGAGGCCAAGACAGGCAAGGTGGCGTGATGGCGGCCGGCATCGTCGACGGAACTTCCAACCAATCGCCCGACCTGTCGCGCTTCGACACGTTCCCCAAGCTGCTGGCGCTCAACGCGCGGAACCACCCGGACGAGGTGGCGCTGCGGGTCAAGGACCTGGGCATCTGGCATAGCCTGACCTGGTCTGGGTATCTGGCGCGCGTCAAGGCCTTCGCGTTGGGGCTTCGCCGCTACGGTATCGGGCGCGGCGACGTCGTCGGGCTGATCGGCGACAACCGGCCGGACTGGGTCTGCGGCGAGATCGCGGCCCACGCGCTGGGCGCCATGAGCCTGGGCATGTACCGCGACGCGCTGGACGACGAGGTGGCCTATCTCATCAACCACGCCAACGCCAAGGCCGTGTTCGCGGAGGACGAGGAGCAGGTCGACAAGCTGCTGGGGCTGGGTGAGCGCGTCGCCTCCGTCCGGCTGATCGTCTACAGTGACCCGCGCGGGATGCGGAAACACGACGACCCCCGGCTGATCTCGGTGACCGAGCTGATCCACCACGGCGACGCGATGGCGCTGGAGTTCCCGGCGCTGTGGGACGAGCTGGTGGCGTCGGGACGCGGCGAGGATGTCGCCGTGCTCTGCACCACCTCGGGCACCACCGCCAACCCGAAGCTGGCGATGCTGCCGGCTGGCCGCGTCATCCGGCACTGCGCCAGCTATCTCCGCGTCGACGCCAAGGGGCCGCGCGACGAGTATGTCTCGGTGCTGCCGCTGCCGTGGATCATGGAACAGGTCTATGTGTTGGGAAAGGCGCTGCTGAGCCGGATGACGGTCAACTTCGTCGAGGAACCCGAGACGATGATGAACGACTTCCGCGAGATCGGGCCGACCTTCGTGCTGTTCGCGCCGCGCGTCTGGGAGCAGATCGCCGCCGACGTCCGCGCCCGGATCATGGACGCCTCGCCGCTCAAGCGGCGGCTTTATGAATTGGGGATGAGGCTGGGGCTGGAGGCTCTGGACAAGGGCAAGCGGTCGTGGCTGGCCGACCTGCTGCTGTTCCGGGCGCTGAGGGACCGTCTGGGCTTTTCCCGGCTGCGGTCGGCGGCGACCGGCGGCGCCGCGTTGGGACCCGACACCTTCCGCTTCTTCATGGCGATGGGCGTGCCGCTGCGGCAGCTCTATGGGCAGACCGAGACGCTCGGCGCCTATACCATCCACACGGCGGACGAGGTCGATTTCGACACCGTCGGCAAGCCGTTCGACGCGGGGGTCGAAGTCCGGATCGACAACCCCGACCATAACGGCGTCGGCGAGATCGTCACCCGCCATCCCAACATGTTCGTCGGATATTTCGGAGGCGAGGCAGCCGGATCCGCCGACCTGACCGACGGCTGGATGCGGACCGGCGACGCCGGATACTTCGACAAGCGCGGGCATCTGGTGGTGATCGACCGCATCAAGGACATCGCGACCACCAGCCGAGGCGACCGCTTCTCGCCGCAATACATCGAGAACAAGTTGAAGTTCAGCCCCTATGTCGCCGAAGCGGTGATCCTGGGGGATCAGCGCGAACACTTGGCGGCGATGATCTGCATCCGCTTTCCCATCGTCTCGAAGTTCGCCGAGAAGAACCGCATCTCCTTCACGACCTACACCGATCTGGCGAGCCGGCCGGAGGTCTACGAGCTACTCAAGCGCGAAGTGGAGACGGTCAACAAAACGCTGCCGGAAGCGCAGCGCATCCGAAAATTCCTCCTGCTCTACAAGGAACTGGACGCCGACGACGGCGAATTGACGCGGACGCGCAAGGTCCGCCGCGGCGTGGTCGCGGAGAAGTACGGGACGATCATCGACGCCCTCTACTCCGACCGCTCCAGCATCGACGTGGACACCACGATAGCGTTCCAGGACGGCACCAAGCAGCGCATCCGGACGGTCCTGACCGTGGTCGACCTCGCTCCGGGCAACACGGCGCCGGCCTCGCCGAAGCGGGCGGCGTGATGGGGACAGGATTGCGATTTCGGGTGGGATGGGGTAGAAAGAGGCTGCCGGAGAGTGTTGCAGTCACCCTCCGGCGCCTCCTAGGCCCGAGTAATGGTCAGACGAACGGAAATTCGCCGGACCGTGAACTCAAGCCACAGGAGAATGGATGGCTTTCGCATCCGTTCTCTCCTGAGTTAGCCGGTCGGGTTGATCCCCGGCCGGCGACCCGGACCATACCCCATACGATGGAATTCTCCGATGCGCCTCTCGCGACGATAGTGTCGCAGGCATATCCGCTCGCGTGCGTGAATAAGAAATCCGGCAACAAAGATCGGTCCTGGGAGGCGAACACGCCATGAATTGGAACCTGCTGTTCCAGCTCGTCGTCAATGGCATCATCGTCGGCGCCTTGTACGGCGTCGTCGCCATGTCGTTCGTGCTGATCTACAAGGCGAGCCAAGTGGTCAACTTCGCCCAGGGCGAGTTCCTGCTGATCGGCGCCTGGGCTTGCTGGTGGCTGCTGACGACCTACCAGATCCCGTTCATCTGGGGCTTCCTTATCACGCTGGCCTTCATGATGGCGTTCGGCGTGATCCTCCAGATCGTCGTGCTGCGGCCGATGATCGGCGAGCCGGTCATTTCCGTGATCATGGTCACGATCGGGCTGTCGATCTTCTTCCAGGCGATGATGAAGTGGATGTTCGGCGTCTTCGCCAAGCCCTTCCCGCCGATCTTCGAGACGCAGACGGTCAGCGTCCTCGGGCTCCAGGTGCAAAGCGTCTACCTGATGAGCCTGATCATCTCGGTGATCATCATGGCGGGCTTCGGCTGGTTCTTCAAATTTTCGAAAATGGGGCTGGCGATGCGGGCGACCGCCTTCGACCAGCAGGTGGCGCAGTCGCTCGGCATCTCCGTCCGCACCGTCTTCGCGCTGAGCTGGGCGATCTCCGCGATGGTGTCGGCGGTGGCCGGCGTGGTGGTTGGGACGGTCAACGGCGTGTCGTCCGCCCTGTCGTTCTTCGGCATCAAGGTCTTTCCCGCCGTCATCCTGGGAGGATTGGACAGCATCGTCGGCGCGGTGGTCGGCGGGCTGATCGTCGGACTGCTGGAGAACGTGGCGCACTTCTTCGACAGCCAGTTCCTCAATTGGGGAAACATGTACGAGATCGCCCCCTTCTACGTCCTGATCATCATCCTGATGCTGAAGCCCTACGGGCTGTTCGGCACCAAGGACATCGAACGCGTCTGAGCGGAGCGGCCAAGCCATGACCACGCTGATACCCTGCGGCGACTTCAAGACCGGCTACTCCGCCGACACCACGATCTTTCCGACCACGACCAGCCGCAACATGGTGATCGTCGGCATCGTGGCGCTGTGCCTGGCGCCGCTGGTGATGGACAAGTATCCCCTGAGCCTGCTGATCCAGATCGGCTATCTCGGCATCGCGGCGCTGGGCCTGAACATCCTGGTCGGGTTCACCGGCCAGATCTCGATCGGGCACGCGGCGTTCTTCGGGTTCGGCGCGTTCAGCTCGGCCTGGCTGGTGTCGAACCTCCACGTCCCGGTGTTCTTCGCGATCCCCCTGGCCGGCGTCATGACCACGGCGGTCGGCATGGTGTTCGGCTTGCCGGCCGCCCGGCTGAAGGGGCTTTATCTCGCCATCGCGACGCTGGCGGCGCAGGTGATCCTCCAGGACTTCTTCGCGCGGGCCTCGTGGTTCTCGGGCGGGGTGGCGGGAACGCTGACCGAATCCTTCTCGATGTTCGGCTTCGTCTTCGACACCGACGAGCGGTATTTCTACGTCGTGCTGGCCTATGTCGTGGTGATGTACGTGCTGGGCACCAACCTGATGCGGACCCGCGATGGCCGGGCGCTGGTGGCGGTGCGCGACCACTACCTGTCGGCGGAGATGATGGGCATCAACCTGACCAAGTACAGGACGCTGTCGTTCGGCATCGCGGCGTTCTACGCCGGCATCGGCGGAGCGCTCTACGCCCACTATCTCCAGTTCGTCTCGGTCGAGGGCTTCACGATCCTGTTCTCGATCCAGTTCCTCGGCATGATCATCATCGGCGGCTTGGGCTCCATCATGGGCTCGCTGATGGGGACGGCCTTCATGGTGCTGCTGCCGGAAAGCATGCAGTGGCTGACCGACGCTCTGGCGGGCGGCGCCATCGACCGGGCGCTGGACCTCCGCAACAGCTTGGCGTTCCTGCGCGAGATGGCGATCGGCGCCGTCATCATCCTGTTCTTGATCTTCGAACCGGACGGGCTCGCCCACCGGTGGCGGCAGGTCAAGGCGTACTGGAAACTCTACCCGTTCTCCCACTGAACGAAAAATCAATCACAAGAAGAGTATGAGGAGGCAAACCCCATGGGTCCGAATTCTAGAAGTGTGAAGGGCGCGCTGCTGGCCGCTGCGGCGGTTCTGGCGATGGGCGGCGGGGCCTTGGCCCAAACCAAGGTGCCGGTCGGACATCTGGCCGATTATAGCGGCGCCACGTCGGATGTCGGCGTTCCGTTCGGCCAGGGTGTGGCGGACGCTCTGGCCTATATCAACAAGACCGGCGGCGCCGGCGGGTCGCAGATGGCGGTCGAGACCTTCGACTATGGCTATCAGGTGCCGCGCGCGATCTCGCAGTACAAGAAGTGGTCGGGCCGCGACAAGGTGGTGGCGATCCAGGGCTGGGGAACGGCGGACACCGAGGCGCTGATCACCTTCATCGCGAAGGACGAGATCCCCTATTTCTCCGGCTCCTACGCCGGCCAGCTGACCGATCCCAACGGGTCGGGCGAGAAGTCGACCAAGGCGGCGCCGTTCAACTTCTTCTACGGCCCGTCGTATTCCGACTCGCTGCGGGCGATGCTGCAATGGGCGGCCGAGGACTGGAAGACCAAGGGCGCCTCGGGCAAGCCGAAATACGTCCACATGGGCGCCAACCACCCCTACCCCAACGCGCCCAAGGAGGCCGGCGAGGAGCTGGCGAAGGAGCTGGGCTTCGACGTGCTGCCCGCCGTCCAGTTCGCGCTGACGCCCGGCGACTACACCGCGCAATGCCTGACGCTGAAGGACAGCGGCGCCAACTACGCCTATCTCGGCAATACGGCGGGGTCCAACATCTCGGTGCTGCGGGCCTGCGACACGGTCGGCGCCAAGGTCCAGTTCATGGGCAATGTCTGGGGCATGGACGAGAACGCCATGAAGGCGGCCGGCAAGGCGGCGGATGGCGTGGTCTTCCCGGTCCGCACGGGAGTGGTCTGGGGCGGCGAGGCGCCGGGCATGCAAACGGTGAAGGAGGTTTCCAAGATCTCCGACGCCACCGGCACGGCCTATCGCCCGGTCCACTACATCAGCGGCATCTGCTCCGCCTTCTTCATGAAGGAGGCGATGGACTGGGCGGCGAAGAACGGTGGCATCGCGGGCTCCAGGATCAAGCAGGGCATGTACCAGAAGAAGGACTGGGTGCCGGCCGGGCTGGAAGGCGTCTGTGTTCCCTCGACCTGGACGCCGGACGACCATCGCGGCACCACCACCGTCGCGATCTACCGCGCCAGGGTCGGCGGGGCGACCGAAGCCTCGGTCGACGATCTGGTCAAGGCCGGGACGATCAAGCTGGAGAAGGTCACCAGCATCGACCTGCCACGCAAGAAGGAATGGCTCGGCTGGTAAGCGGCCGACGCCGGGGCGGTCCCGCCGCCCCGGCCGTTCCGACACCAAGGAAGACATGGAAGCCATGACCGCCGTCATCGACACCCCCTCCCCCAACGCCGCTTCCCCGGCGACCGCGGCCAAGCCGGCGCTGCTGTCGGTCAACAACATCGAGGTCGTCTACAACGACGTGATCCTGGTGCTGCGCGGCCTCAGCCTGACGGTGCCCAAGGGCGAGATCGTGGCCCTGCTGGGCGCCAATGGCGCCGGCAAGTCGACCACCCTGAAGGCGATCTCCGGCCTGCTGAAGACGGAGGACGGCGCCGTCACGCGCGGCGACATCAGCTTCGACGGCGAGCGGATCAACGGCATCGATCCGGACAAGATCGTCCGGCGCGGCATCTTCCAGGTGATGGAAGGCCGACGCATCATCTCCGACATGACCTGCCTGGAGAACCTGCGCCTGGGCGCCTTCACGCGACGCGACAATCAAGTCCGCCAGGACATCGAGATGGTCTACGAGTACTTCCCGCGCCTGAAGGAGCGGACGGGACTGGCCGGCTACCTGTCGGGCGGCGAGCAGCAGATGCTGGCGATCGGGCGCGCGCTGATGGCCCGGCCCAAGCTGATCCTGATGGACGAGCCCTCCATGGGCTTGTCGCCGCTGCTGGTGAAGGAGGTCTTCTCGATCATCCGTCAGATCAACCGCGACCTCGGCGTCACCATCCTGCTGGTCGAACAGAACGCCCGCATGGCGCTCCAGGCGGCCAGCTATGGCTATATCATGGAGTCCGGCAAGGTCGTGCTGGACGGCACCGCCGAGGAACTGGCGAACAACGAGGACGTCAAGGAATTCTACCTCGGCGGCGGCGGCGAGGAGCGGCGGAGCTTCAAGAACCTGAAGAGCTACAAGCGGCGGAAGCGCTGGCTTTAGCGTGCCAGCCCGGAGCCGGGCGGCGGCTGGCTCGGTCGGTGTGAACATGATGCGGCCAACGAGGGATGAATGCGATGGCAGACAGGTTTTACGACAGCCTGGAAACCCGTTCGATGGACGAACGGGAGGCGTCGCTGCTGGCGGCCTTGCCGGAACAGATCCACCTGGCCCAGCGGCGGGCTCCAGCATATGGTCGCATCCTGGGCGGCATCGACGCCATGGCGGTGACCACCTGGGAAGCCCTGGCCGCCCTTCCGGTCACCCGCAAGGCGGATCTGACCGAGTTGCAGGGACGGCATCCGCCGTTCGGCGGGTTCAGCGCGGTGGCGCCGGGGGAACTGGCGCGGATCTTCGCGTCGCCGGGGCCGATCTTCGATCCGGAAGCCCGAAGGGGCGACTACTGGCGGTTCGCGCGGGCGCTGTTCGCGACCGGCTTCCGCGCCGGCGACGTGCTGCACAACTGCTTCTCGTACCACTTCACCCCAGCGGGCTCGATGTTCGAGAGTGGGGCCCAGGCGCTGGGCTGCGCCGTGTTTCCCGCTGGCACCGGCAACACCGAATTGCAGGTCCAGGCCATGGCTGGCGTCCGACCGGCGGGCTACGCCGGAACACCCGATTACCTGAAGGTGATCCTGGAAAAGGCCGACGAGCAGGGCGTCGACCTGTCGTTCCTGAGGTTCGGCCACGTCACCGGCGGCGCCTTCATGCCGGACGTCAAGAGCTTCTACCGCGACCGTGGGCTGGAGGTGTTCCAGAGCTATGGCACCGCCGACCTGGGTCTCGTCGCTTATGAGAGCGCCGCCCGCGAGGGGTTGATCCTGGACGAACATGTGATTGTCGAGATCGTCCGTCCCGGCACCGGCGACCCGGTCGCGGAGGGGGAAGTCGGGGAGATCGTCGTCACCATCCTCAACCGCGATTATCCGCTGGTGCGGTTCGCCACCGGCGATCTGTCGGCCTTCATGCCCGGCACCAGCCCCTGCGGACGGACCAATCGGCGCATCCGGGGTTGGCTGGGCCGGGCCGACCAGACGACCAAGGTCAAGGGCATGTTCGTGCATGCCGGCCAAATCGCCGAGGTGCTGAAGCGGCATCCGGAATGCGCGCGCGGCCGTCTGGTGGTCGACCGTGCCGATGGCGCCGACCGCATGACGCTGAGGGTGGAGAGCGAACCAGCCGCGGGTCTGTCGGAGGCGCTGGCGGCCAGTCTCGTCGCGGTCACCAAGCTCAAGGGCCAAGTCGAGATCGTGCCGCCGGGCAGTCTGACCAATGATGGCAAGGTGATCGAGGATTTACGCAAATACGAGTCATAGGACTTTGGTTCGACTGTGAGGGGGACTTGAACATCGTACTAGTGGGCGTGTTAATGTAAATCGCGTCCAACCCTGTCCGGTCGAGCATGTACTCTCCCCACCGCACTGAAGCCTCCGGTTCCACCAGCCAGCCGTCCCCCGAGATCAACCGGGACCAGGCACGTACCCTGGTGGAGCGGCTGGCATCCTCCCAAGGCGCCGATCTGACACCGTGCGAGTTGGAACCAATCCATATCCCTGGTGCCACCCAGCCCCATGGAGCTCTGCTGGCACTCGATCCGGAGTCCCTGTCGGTCGTGATCCACAGCGGCAATGCGCCGGGCCTGCTTGGGATCCCGCTTGGGGACCTGCGAGGCCGGACGCTCGGCCAGCTGGTGGGCGACGCCTTGGTCGAGCGGATCCGCGAGGCGGCCAAGGCCGACGATCTGGACGGCGCCAACCCGCTCCGCGCCATCGGCGAGGCACCGGGAAACGGCTCATGCCTGGATTACGCTGTCCATCGCCACGGCGGTTTGATCATCGTCGAGGCCGAGCCCGCCGACGCGCCGGAAAGCCTGCCCGCCATGCTGCCGCGAACCATGGTGCGGCTGCGTGACGCCGATTCCCTGGCGGAACTGGGCCGGCTGACGGTCGAGGCGATCCGGCACCTGACGGGGTACGAGCGGGTGCTGATCTACCGCTTCGATCCGGAATGGAATGGCGAGGCGATCGCCGAGGACAAGCTGGCCGACCTGGAGCCGGCCTTGCTGGGGCTCCATTTCCCCCAGTCCGACATTCCCCGCCAAGCGCGCGAGCTTTACGCCCGCAACCACAGCCGTTTCGTCCCGGACCGCGACGCGGAGCGGGTGCCGTTGGTGGCGATGGCTTTCGGTTCGCGCGGCGAGGCGCCGCCGCTCGACCTGACCTTCGCCCGGCTGCGGGCGCTCTCCCCGGTCCATCTGGAATACCACCGGAATCTCAACGTCAACGGCTCCATGTCGGTGTCGGTGATGAAGCATGGCCGGCTTTGGGGACTGGTGATCGGCCATCACCGTGAACCCTTGCTGGTGCCGCCCGGTGTCCGGACGGCGGTCACGCTGATGGTGGACGCCTTCGCCATGCGCCTGACCGAGGTGGAAACCACGGCGGACTGGGACGAACGGCAGGAACATGTCGACATCCACGCCCGATTGCTGGAGCAGATGGCCGGGGCCGATGATTTCGTCGGGGCCTTGACGCGGGGTCCGGTGACCCTGGCCGGCCTGTTCGACGCGGGGGGCGCCGCCGTGATCCGCGGCGGCTCCGTCCACCTCGTCGGCGAAACCCCGTCGGCGGGGGATGTCATGGAGATGGTGGCGGCCCTGCGCCAGAAGGTCGATGGCGGTCACCCCGTGGCGACCGATCACCTCGCCGGAGTCTCGCTGGGATTCGCCGGGCACTCCGGCTTGGCCAGCGGCGCGCTGGCGGTGTTCTTCGGCCCGGATCACCGGGACGCGCTGATCTGGTTCCGGCCGGAGGTGACGCGGACCATCTCCTGGGGCGGCGACCCGAACAAGCCGGTCAGCATCGAGGCGGGTGGCACCCGCATCCTGCCGCGCCGCTCGTTCGAACGCTGGACCGAGCGGATGCGCGGCTATTCGCGGCCGTGGCCGTCCTGGACCCTGGAGATCGCCCATAGCCTGGCGCACGCGATCGACGAGGTTATCGTCCGCCATCAGCGGAAGTTGGCCGAGCTGAATGGCAAGCTGCGCGAGATCGAGGCACTGGCGGTCGAAAAGGACGTGCTGCTGGTCCAGAAGGACATGCTGATGCGGGAGGTCAACCACCGCGTCAAGAACAGCCTGCACATGATCGCCAGCCTGCTGTCGCTCCAGGGGGACGGCATCGATGATCCGGAGACCCGGCGCCAGTTCGCCGACGCCCACAACAGGGTGTCGACGGTGGCGCAGCTTCATCAGCGCCTATATCAGACGGACAAGCTGCAAAGCGTCGAGTTCGACCAGTATCTGCACGGGCTGTGCGACGACCTGTCGGAGTTCATGCTGTCGGAAGGCGAGGAGTACACGATCGAGGTCACCGCCGATCCGGCCGAGTTGTCGACCGATCGGGCGATCCCGCTGGCCTTGATCGTCAATGAACTGGTGACCAACGCCTTCAAATACGCCTACCCGCCGGGTGCCGAGGGCACCATCCAGGTCTCGTTCACCCGTCAGGAGAATGGTGGATACCTGCTGGTCGTCGCCGACGACGGCGTTGGGCTGCCCGCTGGGTTCCAGCCCTTGAATGGCGGCTTGGGGATGACCATTGTCACTTCCCTATGCCTTCAATTGTCGGCGAATTTCGCGTATGGTGCGAATGGACCGGTGAAGAACGGAACACGGGGCGGCGCTCGATTTGCCGTTTCCCTGCCACCGGCCTGACATGGTAAAGAAATCCTTTCTGACAACCACACGCTTTACGCGGGGGTTTGAGTGATGCGGTCAACGACCCACTATCTGGTCAGCGGATTGAGCGGCCAAGGCGGCGACGCTCCTCCTTCCGTGACCGGGCGGGACGATGACGGCGGCGAGGGCGCGGCCGTGCGGCGGAAACTCAACCTTCTCGTGGTGGAGGATGAGGCGATATCCGCCCTGGCGTTGAAGCGGCTGGTAGGCCGGCTGGGCCATGTGGTCTGCGCGATGACCGCGACGGCGGAGGACGCGATCCGCTTGGCCGGAGAGGTCTTGCCCGACGTCATCCTGATGGACATCCGGCTGGCCGGCGAAATGGACGGCATCACCGCCGCCAGCGAGATCCGGGCGCGCTTCGGCATCGGCTCGATCTTCATGACCGCCAACAACGACCCGGTGACGCGGGAGCGGGCCGAAGGGGCCCAGCCGCTGGGCTTCATGGACAAGCCCTATTCGCCGATGACGGTGAAGACGACGCTGAACACCGCCGCCAAGCACCTTGGACCGATCACCCGCAACTGAAGCTCCGTCCGGCTTCCCGGTTCAGGTCCTCATCGGTCGGAAAACAGCGTGCGCAAGCCCTCGCGGGAGGCGGCACAAACGCCGCGTTCGGTGATCAGGCCCGTGATCAGCCGGGCTGGCGTCACGTCGAAGGCGTAATTGGCGACCGGGCTACCCTTCGGGATCACGGTCACGGTTTCAATCCGTCCGTCGGCCGTGCGGCCGGTCAGGGCGGAGACCTCGGCGCCGTCGCGTTGCTCGATCGGGATCTCCCCCACCCCATCCTCAAGGGTCCAATCGATGGTCGGCGATGGCAACGCGACGTAGAACGGCACGCCATTGTCGTGTGCCGCCAAGGCCTTGAGGTAGGTGCCGATCTTGTTGCAGACATCACCGGTCGCGGTCGTCCTGTCGGTGCCGGTGATGCAGAGATCGACCATGCCATGCTGCATAAGATGCCCACCGACATTGTCGGCGATGATGGTGTGCGGCACGCCATGATGGTTCAGTTCCCAGGCGGTCAGGCTGGCGCCCTGGTTGCGCGGCCGTGTCTCGTCGACCCAGACATGGAGATCGACGCCCTCCTCGAACGCCTTGTAGATGGGCGACAGGGCCGTTCCCCAATCGACCGTCGCGAGCCAACCGGCGTTGCAGTGGGTCAGGATGTTGACCGTCCCGCCACCGCGATTGGTGGCGGCACGCCGGATCAAGCCGGCGCCATGCTCGCCGATCGCTTCGTTGATCGCGACATCCTCGTCGCACAGTGCGGCGGCCTCGGCATAGGCCGCGGCCGCCCGCTCGGACGGCGGCAGCTCGATCAGGCGCCGGCGCATCCGCTCCAAGGCCCAACGCAGGTTGATGGCGGTCGGGCGGGTGGCGAGCAGGAGATCATGGGCGCGCGATAGCGCCTGATCATCCTGCTCCTGGCGAACCGCCAGCGCCATGCCATAGGCGGCGGCCGCGCCGATCAGGGGCGCGCCCCGCACCAGCATGGCCCTGATCGCGTGGGCCGCCTCCTCCACCGTCCGCAAGCGGGCGATGGCGAAATCATGGGGGAGGAGTGTCTGGTCGATGATTTCCACCGACCAGCCATCATTGGCCAGCCAGATCGTCCGATACGGTTTGCCGTCGATTTTCATGCCGGTCCGTCCCCTCCCCCGTTGGTTGGCGCGCCATCAGCCGTTGATCAATCCACGATCCCTGGCGAGCACCATGATGCCAATGTCGCGCCAGCACCCGACCAAGTCATCCTTGGCATTACCGGATTTGGCGTTACCAGTCTTGCTGGCGTCGGCTGGTTTGGCGTCGCCATGGCGCCGGACATCGTAGCCGCGTTCCAGGCAAAACTCGACAACTCCGGACCGCCCGATCCGCCTGTCGAAATCGTCGGCCAGTTCCTCCCACGCATCGCTCGAACAGTCGGGGCAGGCGGAGAACAGCCCTTTCAGGACCTCCTCCAACCTTTCCTCGTATGCCGCGCTGAAGCGGTCCAATCCATGGCTCTCAAGTCCCTGGGTATGTTCCACAACCCGCACCACCTGCATGCCTTTGTTCCTCGTGTCATCAACAATGCTCGGACCAACGGCAAGAACGGAACGGGGCCGGATTTGTTTCCTCCGTCTCCAAAGCTTCAAGTTTTATGATGCTGGGATTAGCGCAGGTCGTGATATCGCTGGATGAAGGCGGCCATGGCGTCATCCGGTCCGAGTGGAACGATCGGTTCCGGCGCCGGGGCCGGCAGGTCGCGCCAGTTGACCCGATGGGGAGCGCAGAGGTCCCGCAGCTCGGTGGCGAGGCTCCGCTGGTCGGCAAGTTTGACAGCGTCATGCTGGGGATGGCTGAAGCCAAAACGCGCCGCGAGCGCCACCTTGAGCGGTTCGATGGCGGCCTTGATGACATCGCGGCCGATCCTGACCTTCCACGGAGTGGGCCAATCCCCCGTGAACGCCTCCTCGCTGTCGTGCATTAGGGCCTCATAGGCAAAACCTTCGGACGCCAGTTCGCTCGCCAGGACGCAATGCTGGGCCACGCTGTAGAACGCGCGGGTGTTGCCGACGAAACGGCACTGATACGCCAGGGGCCGGGCGATGTCCTCGATCTCGAAGCGGCTGAAATCCGGGAGTTCCAGGTCCAGCGTCCGGCCGGAATATGTCAGCATGACCGCCGTCGCCTCGGGAATGTCGAGCAGATCCAGTTGATCAGGATCGGAGGAACGTCTCGGGCGGCGCGTCGACATGGTGTGGACCTTTGGCGGAGTGACCCTCTCAAACTACCCGCTCGGACGGGCGACGCCAACCAGGTGATTCAGGTGGTGGGATCGGAAAAGCACTCGCGATCGATCGAATCAAATATTGGTAATTAATCCTCTCATTTGACTGGTTGGAAGCCCGACATTACGTGAGTAATATGGTTGAAATCTCGCCATTTTGAGTTTTCAACATCAAATCCGCGGGTTGATACAAATTTATATATTAACATTTGAACCTGATTTGTCACACGGTCACTGGTTCAATCCTTCCGCCGCTTTCCTTTGGACATGTTACCTTGTGATCGTCAACCAGTCGGAGGTCGGAAGCGGGCGTGCCGAGACGGCTGAACCAAAAATCATTCATTAAACAATTCAGTGAGGAGCGAGGAGATGGCTGTGAACAGTGAGGGCGCTGTGAACATCACGGAAGCCGAGCAGCGGAGAATGATCGAGGCATCCAAGGAGACCCTCGATTCCTTGAAAAAAGCTGATGCTGCGGCAGCGGGTTTGGCGGCTGGGATCGTCGAACAATCATCGGCCCAGTTCGGCGGCATGCTTGAATTTTCGCTCCGGGCTTCGGAGCAAGCGACAAAACAGGTCGCCCGCAACATGGATGTCATGATGAAATGCGGATCCATCCTCACGGAGGGGTGGCAAACGATTTTTCAGGAGTGGCTCCTCACATCGCGCGCGACGGCTCAGAAGAACATGAGCGCTTTCGAGGAGCTCATGCGGTGCCGGTCGGTCGATTCCCTACTGTCCTGCCAGAGCGGCATCCTGAGAAACGGGATCGAAACCCTGCACCACGGCAACTTGCGGATTTCCGAGGTATCGACGAAGGTCGCGGGTGACACGGTCAAGCAGATCAGCGCGTTGACCTGCAGCATCGGCGCCGGACTGAACTTGACGGATGAGACTGGCGAGAACCTGAGGAAAGCTGGTGCGGCGATGTCGAAGATCGAGGACTAGACCGAGCAACGCGTACCGACACGGTTCTTGAACTGGAAATAGCGTCGGGGCCGTCCAGAAAACTGGACGGCCCCGACGGGTTTCGACTGTGAGAACTTGTGACGGTGTTTGTCGTCGTGTCGCGTCCTTGATCCGAAGCC
>NZ_AVFL01000025.1 GCF_000576635.1 Skermanella stibiiresistens SB22 | reverse complement strand
TCAAGACGTGGGAGAGTAGGTCGCCGCCAGGTCCGCCAGCCGCGTGTCGCGCGCGCGAAGCCCGAGAGGGTTGGTTATCGAACGACGTGGTTGAAAAGTTTACCTTTCACCACATGTATTCCGGTAGAATGGTGCTGGCGCCTCTGGTTTGGGAGTCGCCATCAGGATACCCGGATCCACGGTTTCTCCATCAAAGGAACTGAAAGCGCGGGGACCCCAGGAGGGAACGAAGCTTCGACGGGTTGGTCGAAGTGGGACCGAGTGGGGGCCGGGAACAGGAATGCCCGGCTGGAAGGCGCCCGGCTGGGCGCGCCGATCACATCGGCAGGCATGGCCTCTTCCACATCGCATTTTTCCAGTCTCCTTTGATCACGAGTTTCGCGGGCGTAGCTCAGGGGTAGAGCACAACCTTGCCAAGGTTGGGGTCGAGGGTTCGAATCCCTTCGCCCGCTCCATCGTTCTTCCATAGGGTCCAAGGACCGGCCGCCGCTTTGGTGCAGGCGCCGGGGTAGGGCAGGGGAACGGTTGGCGGAATACGACTAGACGGCACACACGAGACAATCACCAGAGATACGGGGCCATAGCTCAGCTGGGAGAGCGCTACAATGGCATTGTAGAGGTCAGCGGTTCGATCCCGCTTGGCTCCACCAAATCACCACCCCTCGAGGGTTGAGACAGTTCCATCCGGAGGGGTGGCCGAGTGGTTAAAGGCAGCAGACTGTAAATCTGCCCGCGATAGCGTACGCTGGTTCGAATCCAGCCCCCTCCACCATGATTCGATATCAAGATAGGCTTGGAGCTTATCAGCGCACCCGGTTCCTCGGATCGCATCGCTTCGCGGTGCCGTTCGCGGCGGCCGGGTTTTTCGTTTTTCCGTTTCGCTTTAGCGCATTCGGCGCCTAGCGCGCCATTTCGTCAGAACGGTTCCATCCAAACGCCGATGGCGGATCATTTATCCGGCTATCTGCGATGTTTTCGAGAAATTCAGTGGGCGCGTCACGTGATGCGTCGTTTTAAACCGGTCCGGACCATTTCGGCGGGGCTTCGCCCCCCACTTCTGGACGCAAGCAAGAAAGATCAAGCTGTATGAGAAGTTCAAGGGATCGCCGCCGCTTGCGGACATCCACCCTTTCCGTTCGGAGCGCCCAGGATCTCGGTGTCGGCGAGCCTCTGGTCTCGACCGCGCCGATCGCGCCGGCCAGGGCCGCCGCGACCAAAAAGCCCCGTGCTCCCGCATCCACCACCCCGGTCCGCGGCCCCGTGCCCGGCGCCGACGAGATTATCTTCCTCCCCCTCGGCGGCTGCAACCGCATCGGCATGAACATGACCCTGTACGGTCACGCCGGCAAATGGCTGATCGTCGACGCCGGCGTCGCGTTCGGTGGCGACGACATGCCCGAGGTCCAGTCCTTCATGGTCGACCCCGCCTTCATCGAGGAGCGGATGAACGATGTCGTGGGCTTGGTCGTGACCCATGCCCACGAGGACCATATCGGCGCCATCCATCACCTGTGGCCGCGCCTGACCTGCCCGATCTACGCGACCCCCTTCGCCACGCATCTGATCCGGGAACGGTTGAAGGAGGCGGGCGCCGCCCGTTCGGTCCAGGTCAACACGATGCCGATCGGCGGCCGGATCAAGATCGGTCCGTTTGACATCGAGACGATCGCGGTGACCCACTCCATTCCGGAGCCGGTCTCGCTGGCGATCCGAACCAAGGCCGGCAATCTGCTGCACACCGGCGACTGGAAGTTCGACCCGGAGCCACTGGTCGGTCAGGCGACCGATTTCGCCGCCCTGAAGCGTCTGGGCGACGAGGGCGTGCTCGCCATGGTGTGCGACAGCACGAACGCCGAGGTCGAGGGCACCACCGGCTCGGAAGGGCAGGCGAGGGCCGGGCTGATCGAGGCGTTCCGCAACCGGAAGGGCGCCATCGCGGTGACCTGCTTCGCCAGCAACGTCGCCCGCATGAAGGCCGTGGCGATGGCCGCCGCCGCCAACGACCGCAAGGTCGTGCTGGCCGGCCGGTCGCTGCTGCGGATGGAGAAGGCCGCCCGCGCCTGCGGTTACCTGGATGGTCTGCCGCCCTTCCTCAGCCTGTCGGAAGCCTCGTCGGTTCCGCGCCGCAACCTGGTCCTGATCTGCACCGGCAGCCAGGGCGAGGAGCGGTCCGCGCTCAGCAAGATCGCCCGCGCCGAGCACCGGTCGCTGGCGCTCCAGCGCGGCGACACCGTGATCTTCTCCGCCCGGACCATTCCCGGCAATGAACCCGCGATCGAAGCGATCTACGAGTTGCTGAAGACGATGGGTGTCACGATCGTGACGCCGTCCGACGCTCCGGTCCATGTCTCCGGCCACCCGGCCCGCGGTGACCTGACCCGCATGTACGAGTTGGTCCGCCCGCGCTTCGCGGTACCGGTCCATGGCGAGATCCATCACCTAGAGGCCCATGCCCGGCTCGCCCGCGGCTGCGGTGTCGAGCGGGCGCTGGTTCCGGAGGATGGCGACATCATCCGGCTGGCCGACACCAACACCGCCGTGGTCGGACACATCGAGCCGGACCGGCTGGTCAACGATGGCCAGTTCCTGCTTCCCTGGGCCGGCTCGGTCGAGGCGACCTTCGGCATCCGGGCGGAACAGCGCGCAGAGCGCCGGTCCACCAACTCCGCCTTCGCCGCCTGACCTTCACCGGGTGGCGATCCAACACAGCCGCGGCTGATCAAATCAAGCCGCGGCTGTGTCGCCGCATCGCCGGCATCGGCAAAGACGACCAAAACAAAAAGGCCTCCGCCGAACGATCGGCGGAGGCCTTTTTGTTTTGGTGGAGCCAAGCGGGATCGAACCGCTGACCTCTACAATGCCATTGTAGCGCTCTCCCAGCTGAGCTATGGCCCCAATCTTTATTATTCCGGTGCGTCGCCTCGTCTGGGATCTGGGTGACCCGGCTTCGCGGTGCCGGGGACTATCCTCAAACCGGACCCCTCATTCAAGCGAAAAATTCACCGCCGCTCCGATTTCTTGGTCCGATTTCCTTCAGGGGGGAGAACAGGGGGTCTGGAGCGCCGATCAGCGCTCCTCGTCCTCGCCCTCGACATCGACGACCTCGCCCATGTCGTCCTCGTCACCCAGTTCGGAGGCATCCTCCAGCAGGACATCGTCGTCCTCCTCCTCCTGGACCGGCTCCTCGGCATCCTCGTCCAGATCGTCGACCGCGACCTCGTCCGCCTCCTCCAACTCGCCTTCCCCGGCCTCCACCGTCTCCTCCTCGTCGTCCGTCTCGACGGGGGCCTTCTTGACCACCTCCTCGACGGGGGCGGGGCGGGCGCGGCGCGACTTCAGCAGCGCCTCGGGGTCGAAGGTCGTGCCGCAGCTGGGGCAAACCGGCGGTTCTTTACGGAGGTCGTAATAGCGCGCTCCGCAATTGGGGCAGATGCGTTTGGTTCCCCACTCAGGTTTCGCCACGCCTATTCCTCCGGTCTCATCACGGTAACTATTGATCAAAGCACGCCCGTCTGCCACGCCGCCGCACTGATGTCAAAATCTAATTGACGCCGTCGGCCGTAGGGTCGACCCCGCGCCGCCACCCCTTACCCCTGGCGCCCATCCATGCTAGGAACCTCCGCACTTTCCAACGCCGTCAGCCAAAGGATGCACCGGCATGACGCCCAGGCCGCTCCAGTCCCGCCAAACCGGCTCCCTGTCGGGCACCGTCCGAGTCCCCGGCGACAAGTCGATCTCCCACCGCGCGCTGATGTTCGGGGCGCTGGCGATCGGCGAGACAGTCATCCATGGCCTGCTGACCGGCGAGGACGTGCTGAACACGGCGGCGGCCATGCGGGCCCTGGGCGCCACCATCACGCGCGACGACCACGGCGTCTGGCGCGTGCGCGGCGTCGGCGTCGGCGGGCTGGTCGAGGCGTCCCAGGTGCTCGATATGGGCAATAGCGGCACGGCGGCCCGCCTGATGATGGGCTTGGTCGCGACCCACCCGATCACGACCTTCTTCACCGGCGACGCCAGCCTGACCAAGCGCCCGATGGCGCGGGTCACCACCCCGCTGGAACAGATGGGCGCCAGCTTCGTCAGCCGGTCCGGCGGACGCCTGCCGCTGGTGATCATCGGCACCGAGAACCCGGTGCCGATCACCTACCGCCTGCCGGTCGCCTCCGCCCAGGTCAAGTCGGCCATCCTGCTGGCCGGCCTCAACACGCCGGGCGTCACCACCGTGATCGAGGCCGAGCCGACGCGCGACCACTCTGAACTGATGCTCGCCCATTTCGGCGCCACGGTCAAAACCGAGCGGATCGAGGGCGGCGCCCTGGCGGTGTCGGTGACCGGCGAGCCGGAGATCACGGGCAAGACGGTCAACGTCCCGGCCGATCCCAGCTCCGCCGCCTTCCTGACCGTCGCGGCCCTGATCCGCCCCGGCTCCGACGTCACCCTGACCGATGTCGGCATGAACCCGCGCCGCACCGGCCTCTATGACACCCTGATCGAGATGGGCGCCGACATCACTTTCCTGAACCGGCGCGAGCAGGCGGGCGAACCGGTCGCCGACCTCCGCGTCCGCTCCAGCGAGCTGACCGGCGTCACTGTGCCCCCGGAGCGGGCACCCTCCATGATCGACGAATACCCGATCCTGTCCGTGGCGGCCGCCTGCGCCAACGGAACCACCCGGATGCTCGGGCTGGCCGAGTTGCGGGTCAAGGAGAGCGACCGGCTCGCCATGGTCGCCGACGGGCTCGCCGCCTGCGGCGTCGCGGTCGAGGCGGGGCCGGACAGCCTGACTGTGCATGGCGCCGGCGTGCCGCCCGGAGGGGCCACCGTCGCCACCGCCATGGACCACCGCATCGCCATGAGCTTCCTGGTGCTCGGCATGGCGTCGTCCCAGCCGGTCGCGGTCGACGACTCGGAGTTCATCGAGACCAGCTTCCCCGGTTTCGTCGAGTTGATGAACGAACTGGGAGCCCGCATCTCGGCTCCCGAGGCATGAATTCCAGGAATGAGTTGAGGTCAGGCATGCCTGAAGGCGCCCCCAAGGCCCTCGTGGTCGCGATCGACGGACCGGCGGCCAGCGGCAAGGGCACGCTGGCCCGCCGGCTGGCGGATCGCCTGGGTTTCGCCCATCTGGACACCGGTTCGCTTTACCGCGCCGTCGGTCTGGCGGTGATCCGCGGCGGCGGCGATCCGGGGGACGCCGCCGCCGCGACCGCCGCCGCCCGGGCGCTCCATCCGGAAACCACGCCGCGCGTGCTGGCCGATCCGGCGTTGCGCGGCGACGAGATCGCCGCCGCCGCGTCCAAGGTCGCGGTGGTCCCGGCCGTCCGCGAGGCCCTGCTGGCGTTCCAGCGCGATTTCGCGTCGAACCCTCCCGGTGGTGCCCGGGGCGCCGTGCTGGATGGCAGGGACATCGGCACCATCGTGTGCCCCGGCGCCGACGCCAAGCTGTTCGTCACCGCCTCGGTCGAGGCGCGCGCCGAACGGCGTTTGAAAGAGTTGCGGGATCGCGGCATCACCGTTATATATGCAGCCGTCCTGGAGGACATGAGGGAACGAGATGCGCGCGACAGCCAGAGAGCGGTGGCCCCGCTCAAGCCGGCTGCCGACGCATTTTTGCTTGATACCTCGTCATTGAACGCCGATCAGGCGCTCGACGCGGCGATATCCTTCATAAGCTCCAAAACCGGCCTCTCCGATCATTGTGCGTAGGCCCGCTGCCGAGCCAGCCATCCAGGAACAGTAAAACAAGTCGCCGGGCATGAGGTCCGGCGCGGCGGTCCCCATTCCGTTTCAACCATCGGATGCCGACGGTTCGGGGGCGGCTATATGATCAACCTTAGGAGTTTCAATGGCACAAGCAGCAGCTAGATCCGAGAGCTTTGGCGGCATGGAGAGCTTCGCCGCGTTGCTCGAGGAGACGCTCGGCACCAGCGACAGCCTGGAAGGTACCGTCGTCAAAGGCCGTGTCATCTCGATCGAAAACGACAATGTGCTTATCGACGTCGGGCTGAAGTCGGAAGGCCGCGTCGCCCTGAAGGAGTTCGGCGGCCCCGGTGGCAATGTCGAGCTGAAGGCTGGCGACACGGTCGAAGTCTACCTCGAGCGGATGGAAGACAAGAACGGCGAAGCCGTCCTGTCCCGCGAGAAGGCCAAGCGCGAAGAAGCCTGGACGCTGCTGGAGAAGTCCTTCAACGATCAGTCCCGCGTCACCGGCGTGATCTTCGGGCGTGTCAAGGGCGGCTTCACGGTTGACCTCTCCGGCGCCGTGGCGTTCCTGCCGGGCAGCCAGGTGGACATCCGTCCGGTCCGCGACATTTCCCCGCTGCTGGGCACCCCCCAGCCGTTCCAGATCCTCAAGATGGACCGCTCGCGCGGCAACATCGTGGTGTCCCGCCGCGCCGTGCTCGAAGAGAGCCGCGCCGAGGCCCGGTCGGAGCTTGTCGCCAACCTCAAGGAAGGCCAGGTTCTCCAGGGCGTCGTCAAGAACATCACCGATTACGGCGCGTTCGTCGATCTGGGCGGCGTCGATGGCCTGCTGCACGTCACCGACATCGCGTGGCGCCGCATCAACCATCCGTCGGAAGCCCTGCAGATCGGCCAGACCGTCACGGTCCAGGTCATCCGCTTCAACCCGGAAACCCAGCGTATCAGCCTCGGCATGAAGCAGCTAGAAGCCGATCCCTGGGAAGGCGTCGAGGCGAAGTACCCGGTCGGGGCCAAGTTCAAGGGCCGCGTCACCAACATCACCGACTACGGCGCCTTCGTGGAGCTGGAGCCGGGGATCGAGGGTCTGGTGCACGTCTCCGAGATGTCCTGGACCAAGAAGAACGTCCACCCCGGCAAGATCGTCTCGACCTCCCAGGAAGTCGAGGTCATGGTGCTGGACGTGGATCCGCAGAAGCGCCGCATCAGCCTGGGCCTCAAGCAGTGCCTGGACAACCCGTGGGAGTCGTTCGTCGACAAGTTCCCGTCGGGCACCGAGCTGGAAGGCGAAGTCAAGAACATCACCGAGTTCGGCCTGTTCGTCGGCTTGCCCGGCGATATCGACGGCATGGTCCACATGTCCGATATCGACTGGAACAAGTCGGGCGAGGAAGCCATCGCCGAGTTCAAGAAGGGCGATCAGGTCAAGGTCAAGGTTCTCGACGTCGACGTCGAGAAGGAGCGCATCAGCCTCGGCATCAAGCAGCTGTCCTCGGATCCGTTCGAGAGCGCGGCCGCTGGCATGAAGAAGGGTGACGTCGTCACCACGACCGTCACCGCCATCACCGATGGCGGCATCGAGGTTGCGGTCGCCGACGGGTTCTCCGGCTTCATCCGCAAGTCCGACCTGTCGCGTGAGCGTTCCGAGCAGCGTCCCGATCGTTTCGCCATCGGCGAGAAGGTCGACGCCAAGGTCACCCAGGTCGATCGCGGCGGCCGCCGCATCAGCCTGTCGATCAAGGCGAAGGAAGTCGAGGAAGAGAAGCAGGCCATGCAGGAGTTCGGTTCGTCCGACTCCGGCGCTAGCCTGGGCGACATCCTGGGTGCGGCCCTGCGCCGTGCCCAGAGCAAGGAGCAGAGCGAGGATTGATCTCCTTCGCTGTGAGCTGAGCTGAAAGCCGGAAAGGCCGCCGCGAGCAATCGCGGCGGCCTTTCTTCTTTGTGATGAGCGGCAAACTTGAATGTCGAAATCGCCGCCGCTCGAAGTCAGCGGTATCCCTCCTCCCGCAAGACGCGGTGGACGGCGGGCCGGGCGCGCATCCGCTGGTAATGGGCGAGGCAGTGGGGCGGCAGCGGGATGCCGGTCTTGTCGGCCCAGAACTCGACGTAGAACAGCGCCGCGTCGGCGATCGAGAAGGCGGGGCCGGTGACGTAGTCCTTGCCGTCCAGCACCTTGTCCATCAGCCCCAGACCCTTGAGCACGATCTCGGTGCCGCGCGCCTTGACGGCGGCGTGGGATGACTCATCCGGAGCGAAGGTGTCGGTCGTGAACAGGCGGGCGAAGCCCTGCATGTGGATGGTGCCGACCACGTAATCCATCACCTCCATCACGCGGGCGTCGCCATTCGGATCGCCGGGCAGCAGCTTGGCGCGGGGATTGACGCGGGCCAGCCAATACGCGATGGCCTGGAACTCGGTCAGCGTCGTGCCGTCGTCGCGCAACAGGGTCGGGATGGTCGATTTCGGGTTCAATGCCACATAGTCGGGCTTGAACTGGTCTCCAGCCGGCAGGTTGATGATGGCCGCCTCGAACGGGTTGTCGATCTCCTCCAACAGGATGTGGATGCCGGTCGAACACGAACCGGGCGTCATGTAGAGCCTCATGGATCACTCCCGCCGCCTTGGGGAAATTGGAGCGGAACGGTAGCACGCGGGGCGATGCCACAGCCGTCGCACAGTGTCGCGGAGCCTGTCGCGTCCGCCGCGCCGCCGCCAGCGAATGCTTCCGCGAAAAGTGGCCCCGATCAAGGACATGCGGGATTCTTCCAGCGCTGGCGCGGCTTTTGCTGTCCGGGTGTGGCTGAAGGAGGAAAAGCCATGCCAACCAACATCCAAGAAAAGAGCATCATCGTCACGGGTGCCGGTCGCGGGATCGGGGCCGAGATCGCGCGCGGGCTCGCCGCCGACGGCGCCCGCGTGACCATCGCCGACCTGTCGGGCGACAACGCCGGCGCCGTCGCGGCGTCGATCCGGGACGGCGGCGGCAAGGCCATCGCGGTGGCGGTCGATGTCCGCGACAGGGCCAGTGTGCGCGCCATGATCGAGGAGACGGTGCGCGCCCATGGCCGGCTGGACGTGATCTTCAACAACGCCGGCGTCGCCCAGACCAAGCCGTTCCTGGAGATCACCGAGGAGGACTGGCGCTTCGTCACCGATGTCAACGCCCTGGGCGTGCTGATCGGGATGCAGGAGTCGATCCGCCAGATGCTGTCCCAGGGGGGCGGCGGCAAGATCGTCAACACCGCGTCGATCGCCGGTAAGCAGGGCTATGAGCCGCTGGCCCATTACTCGGCCAGCAAGTTCGCGGTCGTGGCGCTGACCCAAGCCGCCGCCCGCGCCTTCGGCAAGGAGCGGATCACCGCCAACGCGATCTGCCCCGGCGTGGTGGCGACCGACATGTGGAAGGTGATCGACGGCGGGTTCAAGGAACACGGGCTGACCAGCCGCGACAACGAGGCGTTCGACAATTTCGCTGGCATCGCGGTGCTCGGCCGCGCCTCGGCTCCGGCCGATCTGGTTGGCGTGGCCCGGTTCCTGGCGTCGTCGGACAGCGATTTCATGACCGGGCAATCGCTGATGGTCGATGGCGGCATGGTGTTCGTCTGATCAACCAAGAATAAGAACGGGAGGAGAAAGCTCATGAAATCCGTCCGATTCCACGCCGCGCGCGATGTCCGGGTCGACAGTGTCGCGGCCCCGCCGGATCGTCCGGCACCGGGACAGGTGCTGGTCCGGAACCGCTTCTGCGGCATCTGCGGCACCGATCTGCACGAGTATGTCGCCGGCCCCATCTTCATTCCGCGCGAACCGCATCCCTATACCGGAGCCAGTGGCCCGCAGATCCTCGGCCATGAGTTCGGCGGCACGGTGGTGGCGGTCGGCGACGGCGTGACGATCGTCAAGCCGGGCGACCGGGTCTCGATCCAACCGCTGATAGCGCCGCGTGACGACCATTTCGGCCGGCGCGGTCTGTACCAGCTGAGCGACCAGCTGGGACTGGTCGGCCTCAGCTGGGCGTGGGGCGGCATGGCGGAATACTCCGTGCTGAACGACTACAACGTCTTCCGCATGCCCGACGCGGTGAGCGACGAGCAGTCGGCCCTGATCGAGCCGGCGGCGGTGGCGGTCTACGCGATCGACCGGAGCGGGTTGCGCGCCGGCGAGAGCGCTCTGATCACCGGAGCCGGCCCGATCGGCGCGCTGACCATGCTGGCCGCCCGCGCCGCCGGGGCCAGCAAGATCTTCATCTCCGACACCAACGACAACCGGCTGCGGATGATGCGGGACATCCTGCCGGATTGCATAACCATCAACCCCGGCACCGAGAACCTGGTCGAGGCTGTCCGCGACCGGACCGAGGGGCAAGTCGGCGCCGACGTGGCGCTGGAATGCGTCGGCCACGGCGGCGCGCTGGCCGATTGCGTCAACGCCGTCCGCCGCCAGGGCACCGTCGTGCAGGTCGGATTGCACGTGAAGCCCGCCACCGTCGATGGCTTCGCGATCACCTTCAAGGATATCGACCTGCGCGGCTCCTGGACCTATCCGACGCAGAGCTGGCCGCGCGTGGCGTCGATGGTCGAGGCCGGCATCTTCCCGGTCGAGAAGGTCGTGACCAAGCGGATCGCGCTGGATGACGTGGTGTCCCAGGGGTTCGAGGCGCTGCTCGACCCGGCGGCCAGCCAGCTGAAGATCCTGATCGACATCTGAGGCCGTCATGGTCGGCGGAGCGGCGGGCCCGCGCTACGGCAAGCGGTAGCGCAGGCCCGCCGACACCGTCTGTGCCGTGGCGGCGTCGCGCAGTTCGACTTCGTAGCCGGCGAAGGCGTCAAGGCGGTTTTCCAGGTGGGCGACCACCCTGGTGGACAGCACGGCGGCGTCGCGGCCGGCCTTGGCGCCCGCCACCGTGAACGGAACCCCGGCCAGTGCCGCCCGGCCATCGGCGGCCCGGTCCAGGAAATCGTGGTCCCAGCGGACCCCGAACTCCGGCTCCACCACCATGCAGTCCAGATCGAAGCGCTTGGACGCTCGGATGCCGAGGCCGGTCCGGAGGGTGTCCAGATCCATGGCGCCGACGGCCAGCCCGAGGGAGCCGGCGCCGGATTCGGAAAACCCGTCGCGGGCGATCCGGTCATACCGGACGGAAACCGCGGGCTCCACGATGGCGCCCTGCATCCGCCAAGTGTGGCCGACGGCCAAGGCGGTGCCGAAGCCATGACCGCGGCTCGACCCGGCGGCGGTTCGGTCCAGGCCGCCGAACCGGATCGGTCGGCGGCTGTCGTAATCGGAGAACGAGTAGCTCAGCGAGCCATCGGCGAAGAAATCCCCGGCGGAGTAGGATCCGTAGGCGCCGATCGCGTAGCTGTCGATGTCGGTGCGGCCGCCGTTCCCGCCGCCGCCACCGGGCGAGCGCGCGTCCACGTCGGTCCGGAAGTAGCCGAAGGCGACACCCAGGTCGAAGTCGGGTGTCACCCCATGGTCCATGCCGAGCGTGAAGCCGCCGGCCGTGGACTTGAAGCCGGCGGCGTTGCCGTCGTCGTCCCGATCGGCGAACCGGGCCACGGCGAGACCCCAGACGTTCGGCGTCGTTGGGTCGGTCGAGGTTTCGCCCTGCGGCGATTCTCCTTCGGATGGGGGCTGGGATGGAGTGGTGGCGCCGGCGGACCCGGCGTCGGTGGCTCCCAGCGAGAAGGAGGTCAAGTGGCCGATCGCCGCGCCGGCCGCGCCACGCCGGACGGCGGTCGCCCGGTTGCCCAGCACGTCGCCGAACAGGCGGTTGGTGCCGAGCGCCGCCGAAACCGCTTCGGCGTGCCCGGCCCCGGCGAGTTGATCGAGCGCTCTGGGGATCGCCGCGGCGGGGGTGGGATAAAGCGCGTCGAACAGGGCGTCGCGATCGGTGCCGCTCCGCGTTCCCGCCGCCGGGCGCAGGGCGTCGACGGCGCTGGCCGCCCCGCGCTGGTTGGCCGTCAGCCCGTCCAGCGCCGCGTAGGACTCGGGCGTGACCGCCAGGATCAGGCTGTTCGTCCCGTGGGCCAGGTCGAACCGGGTGCCGGCCGGCAGGCCAGTCGCCGGCTGGGTCAGGCCGGAGAAGCCGCCCAGGATGCCGCCGGCGGCGTCGACGATGGTGAAGCTCTGGCCCAGGGCGGGGGTGTAGGCGGATGCCTCGGCTTCGGCGAAACCGCGGGTGACCGGAATGAGCGTCCCGGATGCCGTGAAGGTGCCGGGGGCTCCGGTCACCACGATCCGATCGTGGAAGCCGTCGCCGGTGCCTGCGGTGGGGCCATCGACCTCGATCCGGAGCGCCGCCCCGTCTCCCATGTTGACGACCGAACCGTCGACGGTCAGCACTCCCGGCGAGGCGCCGGGCGAGAGCGTTCCCGTGTTGACCACCAACCCGGAGATGGTGCCGCCGCCGCCGAGGGTGCCGCCGTTCCAAAGGGGCGACAGCGCCCGGAGCCGGGAATTGGCGACCAGCGTCGCGTCGGGCTGGTTGACGACCGTTCCGAAGGTCTGCGTGCCGGAGTCCAGGGTCAGCGCCGCCGTGCCGCCCTCGCTCGATCCGATCACCAGGGAGCCTCCGCCGGCGATGTCGCCGCCGACGCTGTTGGCGGTTCCGAGGAACATGGCCGTGTCGTCGGCGCCAAGGCCGGTGAGACTGGAGGCGAGGGACTGGCCATTGAAGATGACCGTATCGGGCTGGCTGGTCAGCACCGCGTCGGTTCCCAGGCCGAGCCGGAGGGCCGTGCCGAGAGTGGTGGCGCTGAGGACCAGCCCGCGCAATCGGTCGGGATCGGCCACCTCGACCGACGAGAAGCCGCCGGTGATCCCGCCGGTCGCTGTGATCACGTCGTGGGACGTTCCGGCGAGATAAGGGCCCGGCTGGGGCAGGACCCGCAGGGTGCCGCCGTTCAACGCCACCGAGTTGGCTACCGCGAGACGGTCGGAACCGGCGGGGGCGATCCGCACCGCCAGGGCCGAACCGCTCTCGAACGTCACCGGACCGGTGGCGGACAGGGTGCCGAGGGTGGCTGTGGAGGTGGCGCCGGGGGTGCCTGGGGCGACGGTGCCGCTGACGGACACGGCGCCGACGGTCCCGGTTCCCGTCAGCGTGGCGCCCCGCGCGACCGTCGCCGCGCTGCCGGCGAGGCTGCCGGTGACGTTCAGGACACCCTCGGCGATGGCGGTGGACCCCGTCAGGCCGTTGAAGCCCGACAGGGTCAAGGTGCCGGCACCGCGCTTCGTCAGGGTGCCGGCGCCGGTCAGCGCGTCGCTGAAATCGAGCGTGTCCGAGCGGTCGAACACGACATCCTGGCCCAAACCGGGGAGCAGGGCGGCGGAGTACCAGGCGATCCCTTCATAGGCGTAGCCATTTGTCGAGAAGCCTTCCGTCAGCCCCGGCGAATAGAAGTGGTCGCCGAGCGTGGCCGAGTGGAAGCGGTAGATCGGCTGGGCTCCCACCGCCGGCTGGCCGATCGCGGTGAAGACGGCGCCCTGATCGACGTATCCGCTGCCGGCTTGCCGCAGGCGGGAGATTTCCGCGGCGTCGGCCGTGTAGATGTGGTCGGTCTCGGTGGTCGATTGGAATTCCTGGACGCCGACCAGGGCGGCGTGGTTCGGCTCGTTCGAAAAGGGGACGCCCCGCTCGACGTAACTTTGCGCGATCAGGGACAGGGCCCGCTTGGTGCTTGACGTGTAGACCGTGTCCGCCGTGCCGGGATTGTGCAGCCGGAACACCACGGGCAGGCCGTCGGCGACGTCGTAGGCGCCCACCGTCTGGGCGGCGTGGCTGACCGTGGCCTGATCGTCCAGCCTGACGTCGATGGCGATCGTCTGCGGCAGGGAGGGCTTGGTGTAGATGGTTCCCGGCGTCGGGGTCGTGCCGGGCCCGCCGGGAGTGTGGATGTCGCTGTAGCCGGCGACGGCCGCCGTCGGAAGCGCCACGGTGGCGAGCCTGCGGATCGCGGCCTCGTCACCGCTCAGGATGATGTCGATGTAGTTGTCGTGGTCTTCCCGGTAATAGGGACCGTAGACGCTGGTGGTGCCATTGGCCGCCGCCCCCAGTTCGGCGAGGCCCAGCACCTTCAGCGATCCGATGCCGGGGCCGAGGTCGTAGCTCACGCCGTCGCGGTCGACGGTCACCGTCTTGCCGTCGGCGTTGGTGGCCTCCAGCCGGAAGTATCGGGAGAACTCGGTCGGCAGCATGTTGCTCACCCCGTCCGGCGAGAACCCGCCGGAGGTCAGCAGGCGCAGCCGATATGTGGCTTGGCCCGGATAGAGCGAGGCGCCGTCGTTCCGCGTGTCGCCGGCGAGGGAGGCCGGCGCGAAATCGCCGACCGACGAGAACCGGGTCAGCCGGGCGCCGATCATGGCCGGGCCGGCCACATAGGGATTGCCACTCCGCGCCGTCAGGCCGACGGCGGATTGGGGACCGTTCGGGCCGATCACCTTCAGCGGCGTGGCGTCCGCGACGATCTCGACCGAGACCGGATAGATCGCCCCCGGCGTTCCCGGTGTCAGTCGGTTGCCGAATTGCCCGAACACGACGATCACGTTCCGCTCGTTGAGGTCGTAATTCGGATTGAGGGCGGCCGCCAAAGGCGTCACCACCTGACCGGTGTTGAGCCGGATGGCGATGTCGGTGGGCGAGACGGTGCTCGGCAGCAGCGGCCAGCTGAACACGACGGGCAGGGCGTCGGCCTGGACGACCGGCGTTCCGTACCCGCCCGCCACGAGGCCGGCGACGGGAACGGCGGAGGTGAGATTGCGCAGCGGAGGCGTCGGGGTGAGCTTGGCGAGGTCGCCATTGACGCCCGCTCCCGCCGCGATGGCCCGGTTGAGATCGGCCGCGGTGGTCAAGCCGGGGATGCCGATGATGCCCTCGAACCCGAAATCGGCGGACAGGATCTTCGCCGTCGCCGACCACAAATCGGCGTTGATGACGACATCGCGCCGCAGTTCGACATAGGCCGGGGACTGCTGGGGCGGTACATCCATCTGTGGCGTCATGTCCATGGGTAATTCCCTGAAGGATGGGGCGGCGCCCGGTTCGAAATGTGGACGGCTGGATATCGAAGTATTTGAATACAAATAGATTATAATTTTATATCTATTAAGATGAGGTTTCGGCTTGTTGGATCGATGTCTCGCGCAGCCCGGTTGGGACGCGATGGCATGGCGGCCGGTGATCGGGACGGGCTGCGGGACGGGGGGCGCGGATCCGTCTTGGCGGTCGAGCCCGCCGGCAAATTGGTCTCGGACAAAACTGTTGTATCAGAGTAACTTACCTTGACGCTCCCGGTTCCGGCATGGCACCGTGGACGTTGCGTGAGGAGAGAGATCCCGCGTCAAAGGGAACATTCGCGCAACCAGGGAGAGTCGGAGCCCATGACGAAGTCCGAACTGATTCTTCGATTGTCGGAACAGAATCCGCATCTCTACCAGCGCGACATCGAGAAGATCGTCACCACCATCTTCGATGAGATATCGGAGGCGCTGGCGCGCGGCGACCGGGTCGAGCTGCGCGGCTTTGGCGCCTTCTCGGTCAAGAAGCGCGACGCGCGCGTTGGGCGTAACCCGCGCACCGGCGCCAGCGTCCACGTGACGCAGAAGTTTATTCCCTTCTTCAAGACCGGCAAGCAGTTGCGCGAACGTCTGAACACGGAGTAAGGGTCACGGGTGAGGATGGCGCCGCCAGCGGCCCGTCATCAAGGGATGCGTCATCGCAAGGGATGCGCCCATCAAGAAAAGCCGTTCAGCTAGAAGCCGAGGATGCCCGTGCGTTACCTGTCCTGGATCATCACAATTCCGATCGCCCTGGTCATCGTGTCCTTCGCCGTGTCCAACCGCGACGCGGTCGAACTGGCCTTGTGGCCGCTGCCGTTCTCCATCACCGTGCCGATCTATGTCGCGGTGCTGACCACGCTGGTCCTCGGCTTCCTCGCCGGCGGCTTCGTCGCCTGGAGCGCCGACCGCAAGCACCGCGTCGCCGCCCGCGTGCGTGGCCGCAAGGCGCAGCAGCTGGAGCGCGATCTGGCCCGCGAGCGCGAGCAGCGCACCGTGGCCGAGCGCCGCGTCGCCGAGGCAGCCCAGACGCTGGCCGCCGCCAACACGCCGATGCTGGACAACGACGCCGCGCGGCGGGCTCCGCTGGCGCAGATCGGGACGACCGCCCAGGCGCGGTAGTCCAGGCCGCTCGTCGATAGGTTCATTTTACGGATGCGGGCTGGCCGATGAGGATTATCAGTGCCGCCGAGGTGGAAGCGGCGCTTGAGTTCGGGCCGCTGATCGAACGGCTTCGGAAGATGTTCCGCTCGGGCTGCGAGGCTCCGGTGCGGCATCACCACACGATCCCGACCTTCGACCAGCACGCGGCGACGCTGCTGGTGATGCCGGCGTGGCAGGTCGGCCGCTATATCGGCGTCAAGCTGGTCACCGTGTTTCCCGACAATGGGACGCGGTCGCTGCCGTCGATCATGGGGGCCTATCTGCTGCTGAGCGGCAAGACGGGCGCTCCCCTGGCGATGCTCGACGGACCGGCGCTGACGGTCAAGCGGACCGCCGCGGCCTCGGCCTTGGCGGCCTCATATCTGGCGCGGAGCGACGCCAGCCGGCTGCTGATGGTCGGGACGGGCGCGCTGGCGCCCCATCTGATCCTGGCGCACGCCTGCGTCCGGCCGATCCGCGAGGTGCTGATCTGGGGCCGTGACGGCGCCAAGGCGGACCGGCTCGCCAAGGTGCTGAACCGGCGCGGCCTGAAGGTCGCCTCGACCCGCGACCTTGAGGGGGCGGTGCGCGGCGCCGACATCGTGTCCTGCGCCCCCCTGTCGCGCGAGCCGCTGATCAAGGGCGAGTGGCTGGCGGAGGGCGTCCACGTCGATCTGGTCGGCGGCTTCACGCCCGAGATGAGGGAAGCCGACGACGAGGTGATCGCCCGCGCCCGGATCTTCGTCGACACGCGCGACGGCGCCACCAAGGAGGCCGGCGACATCACCCAGCCGCTGGCGGCGGGGCTGATGACCGAGGAGGACATCGCCGGCGACCTGTTCGATTTGACGCGGGGCGACCGCGCGGGCCGGCGTTTCTACAACCAGATCACCCTGTTCAAGTCGGTCGGGACGGCGCTGGAGGACTTGGCCGCGGCGCAATACGCGGTCGAGGTGACGTGAGTTCGCCGCGTCGGGACGGGGTTGAGGGGAAGTCTCCAATCATGGGCATGCGCGTCGCCGTCGTCGGAGCCGGCATCATGGGGCTGTCGACCGCCTGGGCTTTGGCCCGGCGCGGTCATCAGGTCAGCGTCTACGATCAATACGCGGTTCCCAACCCGCTCGGCTCGTCGGTCGACCAGCACCGACTGATCCGCCACGCCTATGGCGCCGAGGCTGGCTACACCGCCATGGTGGATCAGGCGTACCAAGCGTGGGATCGGCTGTGGGCCGACTTGGGCGAGACGCTGTATGTGCCGACCGGCACCCTGTGCGTCGGCTCGATCGAGGACACCGGCTGGCTCCATGACAGCGCCGCGACGCTTGCCGAGCGGGGGCGGGCGGTGCGCTGGCTGTCGGGGCCGGATTTGGCGGCGGAGTTTCCGCTGATCGCGTCCGACGGTGTGCGTGAGGCGTTCCACCTGGACAGCGGCGGCGTGCTGCTGGCCGGGCGGATCATCGAGCTGATGGCGCACCACCTGCCGGGGCGCGGCGTGACGATCCACCCCCACATGGCTGTCGAGGATGTCGATCCGGAGCGGGGCACACTGCGGCTGGCCGACCGCTCGACGGTGGAGGCCGACGCCGTTGTGATCGCGGCGGGGCCATGGGTGCGGCGGCTGGCCCCCTCGGTCGCCGCCCGCGTCACACCATCGCGGCAGGTGCTGACATATCTGACCATACCCGACGCGCTGCGGGACGCCTGGGCGCGGCATCCCATGGTGCTGGACATCGACCCCGACTGCGGATTCTATTTGGTGCCGCCGGTGGCGGGAACGGGCATGAAGATCGGCGACCATCGTTTCACCCTGACCGGGGATCCGGACCAGGACCGCGACGCGGAACTCGAGGAGGCGGAGCGGATCTGGGCCTTTGGCCGCGCGCGGCTGGCGGAACCGGAGCGTTATTCGATCGCCAGCGCCGCCACCTGCTTTTATACCTGCGAGAAGGACGAGCGTTTCGTCGTGGAGCCGGTGGGCAAGCGCGCCTGGGTGATGACCGGCTTCTCCGGCCATGGCTTCAAGTTTGGCGCCGTACTGGGCGAGGCGATGGCGGCGGCCTTGGAAAACCCCGGCCTGGGACCGACATTGACGTCATGGGCCGCGGGAGCCTCGCCGGATGGCGAGGCCGATTTATTGGACAAAACCTTATTCGACCGTTCCTCATTGGAGTCGCCATGACATTCGACGCATCGATTGGTTCCGCCGCCCAGCGCGTTTTCGTGTCGATCGACACGCCCGAGATCGAGGCCGCGCGCGGGTTGGCCGAGCGGCTGGCCGGCATCGTGGGCGGCGTCAAGCTGGGGCTGGAATTCTTCGTGGGGCAGGGTCCCGCCGGCATCCGGGCGGTCATGGGCGGCATGGCGGCCGAGGTCCGGCCGCCGCTGTTCCTGGATCTGAAGCTGCACGATATTCCCAACACGGTCGCGGCGGCGGTGCGGGCGATGCTGCCGCTCCAGCCGGCTTTCCTGACGATCCACACCAGTGGTGGGCCGGCGATGATGCGCGCGGCGGTGGAGGCGGCGTCGATGACCGACCTGCCTAGGCCCCGGCTGCTGGGTGTCACGGTGCTGACCAGCCTGGACGACGACGACCTGGTGTCGGTCGGTCAGGGCGTTTCCGTGCTGGACCAGGCGCGGCGGCTGGCGGAGCTGGCGCAGTCCTGCGGCTTGGACGGCATCATCTGCTCTCCCGCCGAGGTCGCGGCCCTGCGGGCGGATCGCGGGCCCGACTTCGTGCTGATGGTTCCTGGGATTCGGCCGACGGGGGCGCCGGTTGGCGACCAGAAGCGGGTGATGACCCCGCGCGATGCCGTGGACCAGGGGGCCGATTTCCTGGTGATCGGGCGGCCGATCACCCAGGCGGCCGATCCGGCGGCGGCGGCCCGGGCGATCGTGAAGGAACTTCTGTGACGGTGAATTCGTCCGTGACGGTGATTTGGTGAGGGAGTGGCTATGACCGTTCAGGTCAAGATCTGCGGCGTCGGCCATCCGGGCGCGGTCCAGGCCGCCGTCAAAGGCGGTGCCCGTTACATCGGGCTGGTGTTCTACGACCGCTCGCCCCGGCACGTGGCCCCTCCGCTGGCGGCGGAACTGGCGCGGATGGTGCCGACCGGCGTCAGGACGGTCGGCCTGTTCGTCGATCCCTCGAACGAATACCTGGAGCACGTGGTCAGCCAAGTCCCGCTGGACCTGATCCAGCTTCACGGCGACGAGTCGCCGGCCCGCGTGGCGGAGATCAAGGCTGCCTTTTCCATGCCGGTGATGAAGGCGATCAAGGTGTCGTCGGTCGCCGATCTGGACGTGGTGGACGCCTATGCCGAGGTGGCCGACCGGCTGCTGTTCGACGCCAAGCCGCCGGCCAAGGTCTCGGCCCTGCCGGGCGGCAACGGCATCGCCTTCGACTGGACCATCCTGACCGGGCGGACCTGGTCGAAGCCGTGGATGCTGTCGGGCGGCCTGACGATCGCCAATGTCGCCGAGGCCATCGCGATCAGCGGCGCCCAATCGATCGATGTGAGTTCGGGGGTGGAGGACCGGCCGGGGCACAAGGACCCGGACCTGATCCTGGATTTCCTGCGGGCGGCGGGGCGGTGATGACCGGCGACGTGAGAGCGGTTTCCGTCATCATCTCGGGCCGGGTGCAGGGCGTCTGGTACCGCGCCTGGACGGTGGAGCGGGCGCGCTTGCTTGGGCTGGTGGGCTGGGTGCGCAATCTGGAGGACGGCACGGTCGAAGCGCTGTTCGCCGGTCCGGCGGATCAAGTGGACGCCATGATCGAAGCGTGCCGGGAAGGACCGAAGCACGCCCGCGTCACTGACGTGGTGGTCCAGCCGGCCGAGCATCCGGACGCGGACGGGTTCGAGCAACGCTAGATTTTTGGGCTCCCGCCGCGCCGGTTCCTGCATCGATATGGTGCAGGTGGCTCTTATCAGGGCATTCGATGCGTTCCGGGGCGGCGGTCAGGGTGAATTCCGCCGTCGTTAACCAGTTTTTAACTTTGGCACGGGTTTTGCGACGTCAGATCCACTAGCGCAGAGCGATCCACGCTCTTTTGGGTTGGCGTGCCCATTGTATGGATTCCGTGCAATGGCCAGTGCGATCGAACACACGTCGTTTGAGCGCAACCCCGCTCCTCCCGAGGGTCCTCTCGAGGGGTTGGGACATGACTTCGCGCGGGTTCCATGCGGTCTATCAAACGACTGGAGTGGACCATGTGCGATCGTGATGGCACCTTCTACCAACAGTTCTCACGCCGAAACTTCCTGAAGACCTCCGCCGTCGGCACCTTGGGCGCCGCGGCCACCGTGGCGATCCCCGCCCACATGGCGGCGCTGCTGGCGCCGACGGCGGCCCACGCCGCGACCACGGTCAAGGCGACCCATGGCTCGGGCTTCTGCAACATGGGCATCTTCCTCGCCAAGGAGCGGGAACTGACCAAGGCGGATGGCGTCGAGCTGGAATTCGTCGTGACGCCGTCCAACACCGAGATCACCACGATGTTCGGGGCCGGGCTGGTCGACATCTCGATGATCCCGTACTCCAACTTCATGACCCTGTACGACGCGGGCGCTCCCGTGCGGATCGTCGCCGGCGGCGGTGTCCAAGGCTGCATCATCGTGGCGAAGGAAGGCATCAAGTCGGCGGCGGACCTGAGGGGCAAGACGTTCGGCACCTTCCAGGCCGACACGTTGGAGGTTCTGCCGTTCGACTATCTGAAGAAGGCCGGCATGACCTTCCAGGATGTCGACATCCGCTACCTCAACACCTCGCCGGAACTGGCCCAGGCCTTCATCGCCGGCGCCGTCGACGCCATCTGCCACATCGAGCCCTACGCCTCGCAATGCGTGATGGGACGGCCAGGCGCCACGGTCCTGTCCGATGGCACCGACCTGTACGGCAAGGGCTATTCGGATTGCGTGCTGGCCGCCCGCATCCCCCTGCTGGAGAGCAACCCGGCGGCGGTCAAGTCGGTGATCAAGGCGCTGATGATGGCCCAATCGCAGGCCGAGTCCGACAAGCAGGCGGCGCTGAACGACACCGTCGGCAGCTATTACAAGACGACCATGGAAGCGGCGATCGACGCGTCCACCAAGCAGCCGATCGTCGTCGACCAGCGTGACCAGCAGCAGTTCATCATCGATCGCGGCAAGTCGATGCAGGAGCTTGGCTATATCCGCAAGCTGCCCGACGCCGGCGCCTTCGACTGGAGCCTGCTGAACCAGGTGATCGCCGAGAACGGCACGCTCTACAGCTCCCTGCATCTGAAGTCCGCCGCCTGAGTTTTTTGACATGAGCATCAGCACGAAATCGGTCGCGACCTTGTTTGGCGGGGCGGGAGTGGGACGCCTCCCGTCCGGCTCGCCCAAGCTGCGCCGGCACCTGGTCGGCATCGGCTGGGGAATGGCCTCCATCGGGTTGTTCACGGCGATCTGGGAGATCCTGTGGGCGATCGGCTGGGCCAATCCGCTGCTCCTGCCGCCGCCGCACCTGTTCCTCCAGGACATTCCGGGCACGCTGGGGTACTTCAGCCAGAAGAACATCGTCGGCGCCAAGGCGGCGGGCAACGGCGTGACGGGCCTGCTGCTGACGATCCTGTGGACCACCAGCCGGGTCGTGCTGGGGCTGGCGCTTGGTTTCGTGCTGGGCGTTGCGGTCGGGGCGATGGTCCACTACGTCAGGATGGTCCGCAACCTGCTGCTGCCGACCATCCTGCTGCTGGCGCCGATCTCGCCGGTGGCGTGGCTTCCGGTGGCGATCTTCGTGTTCGGCATCGGCGACGTGCCGGCGATCTTCCTGGTGTTCATCACGGTCTTCTTCGCGATCGTGCTGTCCACCGTGGCGCAGTTGGAAAGCGTGCCGAGGAACTACCTGCACGTCGCCCGCATCATGGGGGCGACCGAGGCGCAGACCTTCTGGCGCGTGACCCTGCCGGCCATCCTGCCGAGCCTGTTCATGACGCTGCGCCTGAACCTGTTCGCCGCCTGGATGGTCGTGCTGATCGCCGAGGCGGTGGGCGTCGGCTCGGGGTTGGGGCAGATCACCAGCATGGCGCGGGCGACCTTCAACGCCAAGCTGGTCTTCTTCACCATGGCGATCATCGGCGTGCTGGGCTTCCTGTTCGACTGGGGCCTGCGCTACATCCAGGGCCGCATGCTGTGGTGGGTGGCGCCCGGCCAGGGAGGCTCGAAATGACCCGCCCAGCGGTATCGATAAAGAACGTCGCCAAGACCTGGACGCCGGAGGGCCGTCCTCCCGTCCACGCGCTGCGGAACCTCAGCCTGGATGTCATGCCGGGCGAGTTCGTGGTGCTGCTGGGGCCGTCGGGCTGCGGCAAGTCCACGCTGCTCTACATGATCGCGGGGCTGGAGGGGACCTCCGGCGGCGTGATCGAGCAGGACGGCGCGTTCGTGACCGAACCCTCGGCGGAGCGCGGCCTGATCTTCCAGGAGGCCTCGCTGTTCCCCTGGCTGACCATCCTGGACAACGTGGCCTTCGGTCTGTCGGTGCGGGGCGTTCCGGTTGCGGAACGGCGCGCGGTGGCGGCCGACATGCTGCGGAAGGTCGGGCTGGGCGACATGATGGAGAAGAAGCCGGACGAGCTGTCCGGCGGCATGCGCCAGCGGGCGGCTTGTGCCCGGGCGCTGGCGATGCGGCCCAAGGTGCTGATGATGGACGAGCCCTTCGCGGCGCTGGATGTCCAGACCCGGTCCAAGATGCAGGACTTCCTGCTCCAGATCTGGCGGGACAGCGGCGCCTCGGTGATCCTGGTCACCCACTCGATCGACGAGGCGATCGCCTTGGCCGACCGGGTGGTGGTGTTCACATCAAGGCCGGGACAGGTCAAGACCATCGTGCCGATCGACTTGCCGCGCCCCCGGCCCAGCCGCGACCCCCGCTATCACGAGTATCGCGACATGTTCACCGAACTGCTGGCGGACGAGGTCGATCGCGCCTTCGCCGAGCAGGAAGTGGTCTAGGACCGACAGAAGCATGGAGAAACGCTTCCGCGTCGGAGCGGCCTCGACAGGGCCGGCCGACGACGGGCTCGGTCGCGCGCTCGACGCGGCCGAGCCCCGGGTTTTGGCCTTGGTCGAGGCCGGCTGCGACCTCGTGATCCTGCCGGAACTGTTCGCTGTACCCTACGCCGCGGCGAAGGAGCCGGAGGCTTGGCGCCATCTGGCCGAGCCGCTGGATGGCCCGACGGCGGCTTGGGCGGTGGGATTGGCCAAGCGAACCGGCGTGCCGATCCTGTTCGGGATGGCGCTGTCGGTGGCGCTTCTGCCGGAGCGGGGCCGTCACGCCAAGCCGTTCAACGCGGCGGTGCTGGCCCGGCCCGGCCACGCCGCAGCGGAGGTCGTCGCCTTGAAGATCCACCTGCCGCCGGTGGCGGACGGCGATCGCTTCGGCGAGGCCGATCATTTCGAGGCCGGACCGGCCACGGTTGGTGTGGTCGAGATCGGCCCGATCCGGCTGGCGGCGCTGGTCTGCTACGACCGGCGCTTTCCGGAAAGCTGGCGGGCTGTCGCCGCCGCTGGCGCGGATGCCGTGGCGGTTCTGGTGTCGGGACCGGCGCCCAGCGATCCCGACGGCATCTTCGAGGCCGAAATGCGCACCCATGCCCGAGCCAACGCGGTCTATGCCATCGCGGCGGCCCGATACGGAACCGAAACGATCACCGGCGGCCCCGTCCGCCACGACGGCTCGACCGTCGCCATCTCTCCCGACGGCGCCATCGCCAGCGGTCCCAGCGGCCCAACTGGCGGCGTCACCGTCGATATCGATCCCAATCAAATCAGGATCGCCGCCGCCCGCAACCCGACCGCGCGTCGGCTGCGGCTTCCGGCGGTCCCCATTCATGAACAATAAGGAGCCCCCCATGGGAGAACTCATCGTCCAGGCCCGCTGGGTCGTCACCGGCATCCAGGATCGCCACACCCCGATCGTGATCGACGACGGCGCCGTGCTGTCGCGCGACGGCGTGATCGCCGCCGTCGGCACGCTCGACGACATGAAGGGACTGGCGCCGGCGGCGGTGGTCAAGAGCTATCCGAACCACGTCATGATGCCGGGCTTCGTCAACAGCCACCACCATGTCGGGCTGACGCCGCTCCAGCTCGGCTCGCCCGACCACGCCCTGGAACTGTGGTTCGCCAGCCGGATGCCGGCGCGCAAGATCGACCTGTACCTGGACACGCTCTATTCCGCCTTCGAAATGGTCGCGTCGGGCGTCACCACGGTCCAGCACATCCATGGCTGGATGGCGGGCGGCTACGACGCGATCCACGGCGCCGCGTCCAAGGTGCTGGGAGCCTACCGCGCGCTGGGCATGCGGGCGTCGTACTGCTACGCCGTGCGGGAACAGAACCGGCTGGTCTACGAGGCCGACGAGGAGTTCTGCGCCCGCCTGCCGAAGCCGCTGAGCGGCGAGCTGCTGAGCTACCTGAAGGGGCAGGCGCTGCCGTTCCAGGAGTTCCTGACCCTGTTCGACCAGCTGACGGCGGAGAACGAGGGCCAGCGTCTGACCCGCATCCAGCTGGCCCCGGCCAACCTGCACTGGTGCACCGACGACGGCCTGCTGGCGCTGAACGAGAAGTCGAAGGCCGCGGGAGTGCCGATGCACATGCACCTGCTGGAGACCGCGTACCAGAAGGAATATGCGATGCGCCGCACCGGCAAGACCGCCGTGCGCCATCTGTACGACCTGGGCCTGCTCAGCCCGCGCATGACGCTGGGTCACGGCGTCTGGCTGACCGATGAGGACATCGACATCACCGCCGAGACCGGCACCTGCATCTGCCACAACTGCTCGTCCAACTTCCGCCTGCGCTCGGGCATCGCCCCGCTCAACGCGTTCGAGCGGAAGGGAATCACGGTCGGCATGGGCCTTGACGAGGCCGGCATCAACGACGACCGCGACATGCTCCAGGAGCTGCGGCTGGCGCTGCGCGTCCACCGCACGCCGGGGATGGGCGACGACGTGCCGACTTGCCCGCAGGTGCTGAGGATGGCGACCGAATCAGGCGCCAAGACGACCGCGTTCGGCGAACAGATCGGCCGCTTGGACGAAGGCCGTTTCTTCGACGCGGTGCTGATCAATTGGAAGACGGCCACATATCCGTTCCAGGACCCCGACATCCCCATGCTCGACGCGGTCATGCAGCGCGCCAAGACCAACGCGGTCGACGCCGTCTACATCGACGGCGAGGCCGTCTACGCCGACGGCCGCTTCACCCGCATTGACCGCGACCAGGTGCTGGCGGAGATCGCCGAAACCCTATCCAAGCCCCGCACCCCGGACGAAGTCGCCCGCCGCGAGCTTGGTAACGCCGTCTTCCCCCACGTCAAAGCCTTCTACGACGGCTACATCCGTGAGGGGGAGAGCAAGCCGTTCTACAATCAGTCGGCGATGTTCTAAGGGGAAGGGCCGCGACGTCGGAAAAGAACGATGTCGCGGCCCGGCCCGCGTACAAATAATGATCGCGGAATTTGGCCGTAGGTCGGCTAGAGCGAAGCGGCACCCGGCACCAACACGCCGGCTTGTCGGCTGCCGCTTCGCTCTAGCCGACCTACGAGGATTGTTATTCTCGATCGATTATTCTGTTTTTATTATGCGTGATTACAGTCGCTGGCAATTTTTGACACGGCGGTCTATCGCGGCCGCCTCAGCCATGCTCCTCCCCCGTCACCACCTTGCGGATGCGGCGGACACCTTGCCAGACCAGCATCAGGACGACCGGGACCGCCAAGCCGACCGCTAGGTCGGGGTTGATCGGGAGGCCGATGCCTTTCAGGGCTTTGGCGAGGTAGGAGACGATGCCGATCAGGTAATAGCTGATGGCGACGACGGAGAGGCCCTCGACCGTTTCCTGAAGGCGGAGTTGCAGGCTGGCGCGGCGGTCCATCGAGCGGAGCAGGTCGCGGTTCTGTTCCTCGACCGCCAGATCGACGCGGGTGCGGAGCAGGTTGCTGGCGCGGCCGATGCGGGCCGATAGCGACTCCTGGCGCTTGGCGACCGCCTCGCAGGTGCTGACCGCCGGGGTCAGGCGGCGGGCCATGAATTCGGCGATGGTCTGCATGCCCTCGATGCGGTCCTCGCGAAGCTCGGAGATGCGGCGGGAGACCAGATCGCTGTAGGCGCGGGCCGCCGCGAAGCGGTAGGTCGTCT
The DNA here is from genome assembly GCF_000576635.1 of Skermanella stibiiresistens SB22. Classification (GTDB taxonomy): domain Bacteria; phylum Pseudomonadota; class Alphaproteobacteria; order Azospirillales; family Azospirillaceae; genus Skermanella; species Skermanella stibiiresistens. The sequence continues at coordinate 95,360 of NZ_AVFL01000025.1, read as the reverse complement.
CGGCCGCCGTCTGCTCGGCCTCGGCCGCCAGCTTGGAGAGCTGCTGGAGCAGGGCCTGTTCGTCCTCCATCCGGGCGATGCGGGTGGTCCGCTCGGTCAGCGTGGCCAGTTCGGCCTCGATCGAGCGGATGCGGGGCAGCACGCCGCGCGCCAGCGGCAGGGCCATCAGCGCCATCATCCGATAGGTGTCGATCTCGATCAGGCGCTGGACCAGCCGGCCGGCTTGGCGCGGCTTCATGCCGTGGTCGGCCAGGACGTAGCGGCCGAAGCCGTCGGCGTGGATACGGAAGTCGGTCCAGCCGGTCGAGCCGCCGCCGGCCATGCGGGCGCCCACGAACCCATCGGAGCCGAACACGCCCTGCAGACCCTCGGGCGACGCCAGTGGCGAGTCGGAGGGCAGCAGCGCCAGGTGGACACCCGCCAGCATCTCGCCGGCGACGCCGGCCAGCCATTCCGGGGGCACAGCGCCGAGTGCCGTGTCGGTGAAGCTGTCGCCGCTGCCGCCGGGGCGGAACACGGTGTAGCTGCTGAACTCGGTGTGGCGCTCCCATTTGATCCGGCAGGTGCCGAGATCGGCGCTGTGATGGGTGGCCCCCGGTGGTGGTGGCGCCACGCCGGCCCGCTCGCACAGGCGCGCGAGGTGCGCGCGGTCGCTCTCCCCGGCGCCCTCGCCGGACAGCATGGCGAAGTGCGAGGCGCGCAGCGGCGCCCGCAGGCTTTCCGCCGGCCGGGCGTGGACCTCGTTCGCCAGCGTCTCGCGCAGCGCGTGGTCCTTCAAGGGACGGAGCGGGGTGGTGAGGCTGGCTGTCATTTGGGAATGGCTTCGCGGGGCTGGCTGCGGGTGCGGCACATTAGCGGGTTTTTCCGCCAATGGCTCGCGCGCCTTCGCTGGGGAGGGTCCTCCCTTCGTGCCGTGTTCTGGTTGAAAAGACAAACTTGTTCTGGTAACGTTCCGCGTCGCCGGTTGTCCGCGCGGGATGGCCGGCCCAATTTCGATCGATGTGGAATGATCCAGCGTTTTCGACATATCGACGCGACCGGCTCCAGCCTCGGTCTCAAGCCCGGCTCGGGTACCGTGCTTGTGTCCTCCGCGGCCACCGCTCCAAACGGTGTCGCGTCGGGCTTTGGGCGTGCTATAAGGCGCGAAACCCGTGTCCCGTGTGAAATGTCGATGATGACCCGTTTGTCTCCCGCCTTGATCCGCCTGGTGCTTCCCGTGATGTTGCCGCTGGGGGCGGCGTTCGCCCTGTCGGCCTGCGCGTCGACGGAGGAGGAGCCGTATGTCGAGCGTCCGGTCGAAACGATCTACAACGAGGCGGCCGCCGCCATGGACGAGGAGCGCTACCAAGTGGCGGCGCGCCTGTTCGACGAGGTCGAGCGCCAGCATCCATACTCGCAATGGGCGACGCGGGCGCAGCTGATGGCGGCCTACGCCGACTATCAGGCGCTGAAATACGACGACGCGATCATAGCGCTGGACCGGTTCATCCAGCTGCACCCCGGCAGCGACGAGATCGCCTACGCCTATTACATGAAGGGGCTCTGCTACTACGAGCAGATCACCGACGTGGGCCGCGACCAGCGGGTGACCCAGCAGGCTTTGGAAGCGCTGGGCGAGGTGACCCGGCGGTTCCCGGAGTCGCCCTATTCGCGCGACGCGGCGCTCAAGATCGACCTGACCAACGACCATCTGGCAGGCAAGGAAATGGAAATCGGGCGCTACTACCTGCGCCAGGGTTACCAGAACGCGGCCATCGGCCGTTTCCGCACCGTCGTCGAGAAATACCAGACCACCAGCCACGTGCCGGAAGCTCTGCATCGCTTGACCGAAGCCTACCTCGCCCTCGGCGTGGTGGACGAGGCGCAGGCGGCGGCGGCCGTGCTGGGGCACAACTTTCCAGGCAGCGAATGGTACGTGGACAGCTACGCCCTGCTGGTGGACGCGAACGTTCGGCCGGCGGGCAACGACAGGTCTTGGATCAGCCGGGCTTGGGCCTCGGTGTTCTAAGACGACCCATGCTGGTCGCGTTGTCGATCCGCGACGTCGTTCTGATCGAACGGCTGTCGCTGTCGCTCAACGCGGGCCTTTGCGTGCTGACCGGCGAAACCGGCGCCGGCAAATCGATCCTGCTGGACGCCCTGGGGCTGGCGCTGGGTGGACGGGGTGACAGCACCCTGGTCCGCCACGGCAGCGACCAAGCCTCGGTCACCGCCGAGTTCGACCTTCCCGAGGACCATCCCGCCGTGGCGATCGTCCGTGAGCAGGGGTTGGAGATCGAGGACACGCTGGTGCTGCGCCGCGTCGTCACCTCGGACGGCCGGTCCCGCGCCTATGTCAACGATCAGGCGATCGGCGTCACGCTGCTGCGCCGGCTGGGCGAGGCGCTGGTCGAGGTCCATGGCCAATTCGACACCCACGGCTTGCTGAACCCGCAGACCCACCGGTCGGTGCTGGACGCCTATGCCGGGCTTGGCACCATGGCGGCGCAGGTCGCGGCGGCCCACCGCGCGTGGCGCCAGATCGAGGACGCCCGCGAGGAGGCGGCGGAGGAGATCGGCCGCGCCCGCGCCGAGGAGGACTATCTGCGCCACGCGGTCGCCGAACTGGACAGCCTGGAGCCCCGCGTCGGCGAGGAGGAGGAGCTGGCCCAGACCCGCTCGGTGATGATGCACCGGGAGAAGGTGGTCGAGGCGATGAACGGCGCCTTCGCCGAACTGTCGGGTGAACGCGGCGCCGAGCGCGGCCTGAACTCGGCCCACCGCGCGCTGATGCGGATCGTCGACAAGGCGGGTGGCCGGCTGGAGCCGGTGATCGGCGCGCTGGACCGGGCGCTGGCCGAGGTCGCCGACGCGGTGGCGACGCTCCAAGCGCTGTCGAGCGACGAGGACCTGGACCCACGCGCGCTGGAGAAGCTGGAGGAGCGGCTGTACGCGCTGCGCGGCGCCGCCCGCAAGCACAATGTCGAGGTCGACAAGCTGGCCCCGCTGCGCGAGGAGATGGCGCGCCGGCTGAACCTGATCGAGGACCAGGGCGACGCCTTGGAAAGGCTGGCGCGCGAGGCGGCGCAGGCGCGCGACGGCTATCTGGAGGCGGCCAAGCGGCTGTCGGAATTCCGCCGAGCGGCCGCCGGCAAGCTGGACGCCGCCGTGGCGCGCGAGCTGCCGCCGCTGAAGCTGGACCGCGCGCGGTTCACCACCAGCATCGAGCCGCTGGACGAGCGGTCGTGGGGCGTCGACGGCATCGACCGGGTGGCGTTCCTGGTCGCGACCAATCCAGGCTCCCCTCCCGGTCAGATCAACAAGATCGCGTCGGGCGGCGAGCTGGCGCGCTTCATGCTGGCCTTGAAGGTGGTGCTGGCCCAGGTCGGCACGGTGCCGACGCTGGTCTTCGACGAGGTCGACACCGGCATCGGCGGCGCCGTGGCGGCGGCGGTCGGCGAACGGCTTGCCAAACTGGGACGCGACCGGCAGGTTCTGGTCGTGACCCACAGCCCTCAGGTGGCGGCGCGCGGCGCGCACCACCTGAAGGTCCAGAAGCGCATCCAGAAGATCGATACGGAGGAAACGGTGACGACCGAGGTGGTTGAGTTGAGCGACAAGCAGCGGCGCGAGGAGATCGCGCGCATGCTGTCCGGCGCCAAGGTCACCGAGGAAGCGCGCGCCGCGGCGGAGAGCCTGATCGCGGGGCATGGCTGATGACGGCGGGGGCCCGCGAAGCCGTCCGCGAGATCGATGTCGGGGAACTGTCGCCAGAGCAGGCGGCGGAGGAGCTGGAGGCGCTGGCGGCCGAGATCGCCCACCACGACACCCTGTACCACCAACAGGACCAGCCGGAGATCACCGACGCCGCCTATGACCTGCTGCGGCGGCGGAACGACGCGATCGAGCTTCGCTTTCCCGAGCTGAAGCGGGGCGACAGCCCGTCCCAGACGGTGGGCGCGGCACCAGCGGCCGGGTTCTCGAAGGTCCGGCACGCGGTTCCGATGCTGTCGCTGGGCAACGCCTTCGCGCCCGAGGACGTGACCGAGTTCGTCCAGCGCATCTGCCGCTTCCTGAACATCAAGGAGGCCGGCGAGGTCGAGTTCGTCGCCGAGCCGAAGATCGACGGGCTGTCGTGCTCACTGCGCTACGAGGGGGGCGCGCTGGTAATGGCGGCGACCCGCGGCGACGGGCAGGAGGGCGAGGACGTCACCGCCAATGTCCGCACCATCGGCGACGTGCCGCATTCGCTGGCGGGCGACTTTCCCGACGTGCTGGAGGTCCGGGGCGAGGTCTACATGGACCGCTCGGAGTTCATGGCGCTGAACGAGCGGCGGTTGGCCAAGGGTGAGCCGATCTTCGCCAACCCGCGCAACGCGGCGGCGGGCAGCCTGCGCCAGCTTGATTCGAGGATCACCGCGTCGCGGCCCCTCGGGTTCTTCGGCTACTCCTGGGGCGAGGTGTCGGCACCGCTGGGCGCCACCCAGTGGGAGGTCAGGAATCGGCTGAAGGCCTGGGGCTTCAGCTTGAACCAGCCTGCGGAGCTGTGCCTCGGGGCGGAGGCGCTGCTGCGTTATTACGACGGCGTCCAGGAAAAGCGGTCGGGGTTGAGGTTCGACATCGACGGCGTCGTCTACAAGGTCAACCGGCTGGATTGGCAGGATCGGCTGGGCTTCGTCAGCCGCGCGCCGCGCTGGGCGATCGCGCATAAGTTTCCGGCGGAGCGGGCGCAGACGCGCCTCCGGGAGATCACCATCCAGGTCGGTCGGACCGGGGCCATGACCCCGGTGGCGGAGTTGGAGCCGGTGACGGTCGGCGGTGTCGTGGTCAGCCGCGCCACCCTGCACAACGAGGACGAGATCGTCCGCAAGGATGTCCGGGTCGGCGATCTGGTCGTGGTCCAGCGGGCCGGCGATGTGATCCCGCAGATCGTCGAGCCGGTCCTGGACAAGCGTCCAGAGGACTCGTCGGCCTATGTGTTTCCCGACCACTGCCCGGTCTGCGGCAGCGCCGCCGTGCGGCCGGAGGGCGAGGTCATCCGGCGCTGCACCGGCGGGCTGATCTGCGACGCTCAGGCGGTCGAGCGGTTGCGCCATTTCGTCAGCCGCGACGCCTTCGACATCGAGGGGCTGGGCGAGAAGATCATCCGCGAGTTCTGGGACGAGGGCATGGTCCGGAAGCCGGGCGATATCTTCCGCCTGCGCGAGAAGGACGCCGCCAGCCTGACCAAGCTGAAGAACCGGCATGGCTGGGGCGACAAGTCGGCGGCCAAGCTGTTCGACAGCATCGACAACCGGCGCCGGACTCCGCTGGACCGCTTCATCTTCGCGCTCGGCATCCCGCAGGTCGGCCACACGACGGCGCGGCTGCTTGCCAAGAGCTACCGGACATTCGACCATTGGCGCGAGCAGATGGCGGCGGCCCAGGTCCATGGATCGGAAGCGTATGGCGATCTGATTGGGATCGAGCAGATCGGCCCGTCCGTCGCCGACGACCTCCTGGGCTTCTTCTCCGAGCCGCATAACCTGGAGGTGCTGGACGACCTGCTGGCCGCCGGGGTGACCGTCACGGAGTTCGTGCCGCCGAAGGTCCAGGCCTCGCCGATCGCTGGCAAGACCGTGGTGTTCACCGGAACGCTGGAGACGGTGACCCGGAGCGAGGCCAAGGCCCGCGCCGAGGCGCTGGGGGCGAAGGTGGCGGGGTCGGTGTCGTCCAAGACCGACTATGTGGTGATCGGCGCCGACGCCGGCACCAAGGCCGCTAAGGCCCGCGACCTGGGCGTCGCCACCCTGACCGAGCAGGAGTGGATCGAGCTGGTCGCGGCGCAGTGAGGGGGCGCCGCTGGCGTCCCCTCACTGCCGGTCAGTTCGACTTGATCTCGGCGACCACACTGCGGCGGGTCAGCTCGTCGGGCTCCAGGGAGACGGCGGTGTAGAACGGCATCCGCATCTCCGAGCAATAGGCGGCGTCGCCCATGTTCAGCATGCGCATGGATTCACCGTTGGAGATTCGGGTGTGCATCTGGTCGAACTCCGACAGGCCGCCCATCCGCTCCGCCAGCTCCCGCTGGGAATGGCGGATGATCTCGGCGTTGCGGACCGTGAAGCTGGCGTAGCGGGAGAAGGCCTGGGGGTCGTTCCACTGCGCCCCGCAGGCCAGTCCCGCCAGCATCGTCCTGGTTTGCAGCGAGACGACGCGGTCGGCGGCGCTGTCGCCCAGCATCATCGGTGTCTGGGCCGTTTCCAGCACCGGATCGGTCGTGCCCGAACAGCCGGCCAGGATCGACGCGCAGAACAGCGCGCTCGCGACCGCTCCGATATGCCTGAACAGGGATGTCATGATCGCCCCGGGTTTGTGTCCAATAGGACGCGACCGTAGCAGATCATGGTTAACTAAATCGATGTTTTTGGTAAGGACTACCCTCCCATCGTCATTCCGCGGATAGGGCCACATGCGCCTCGAAGATGGTGCGAAGGCTAGGCAAGCTGGCGGTGTCGACGTGCTTTTCCGGGTTCCACAGATCGGCCACGGCGATGGCGCGGGGGCAGTGGATGAAGGCCTCGGTCACGGTGATGACGATGGCGGAGCGGGGTCGCTTGCCGTTGTCGGACAAGCGTTCGAGCAGGTCGGGATGGGTCGAGAGCTTGGCCTTGCCATTGACGCGGAACACCTCACCCATGCCGGGCAGCAGGAAGACCATTCCGACCAGCGGGTTCTGGATGATGTTGCGCAGGCTGTCGAGCCTGTTGTTGCCCGGCCAGTCCGCCAAAATCAGCGTGTGATCGTCGTGGACCAGGGCGAATCCCGGCTTGCCGCCGCGCGGCGAGCAGTCGGTGCCGGTCGGGCCGACGGTGCCCAGCACCAGGAAGGGCGAGACCTCGATCAGGCTGCGGGCATAGGTGTCGAGCCGATTGATCTGCTTGCGGACCACCATCTCGTGTGGCGTCGGATAATGGGCGGTCAGGGCGTCGACGCTGTGGATGCCGTGGGTGTCGTCGAACCATTCCATGACGGCGGCTCCTTTCTGATGATCAGTGTTTGGCCTTCGGTTGGCGCAAGGTGAGCGGGCAATAGGAGCAGAGATCGCGGCCGGGCACCCGGTAGAGCAGGCAGCAGACCTTGCGGTGACGTTGCTGGCCTCCCGGACAATCCGTGTGACGCATGGGTTCGTCAAGCGCGTTGGTCCAGCCGTCGGGCCACGTCCGGCTGTGGATCAGGGCGTCGGCCTCGATGATCGCGGGCGAGGCCGGGCCAAAGGTTTCATGATCGGCTGCCAGCTGTTCGACCACCCAGTGCAGGTAACCGGCGGCGTTGCCCCACAGCACGCGGGCCGACACCCTCGCTTGGGCCGCGAGCGCTTCGATCAGCGGCTCCAGGTGGTCGCGGGCGAGCGGGCCGAGCACGGCTTGGGCCGGAACCGGATCGGGCGCAGCCGTGCCTTCGTGCGGCAACACGATCGCGGCGGGCAAGCCGTCGGCGTCGTGCTTGACACCGGTGCCGGCGAGGTCGAGCGGCAGCGTCCTGCCGGTCAGCAGCGCCCCCAGCATCACCGGCGGGATCAGTTTGTAGAAGTAGTAGCGCGACCATAGCGAGAGCAGCGCGCGGGCCTCGCCATCGGGATAGCGGGCGCGGAGTGTTTCCAGGGCGAGGTCGAGGCCGCCCGCCGCGATCAGGTCGGTGGCGGGGATCGCGCCGGGGGCGGAGGCCGGCGGCACCAGGCATGCGCCGAACCGCCCGGCCGGGCCATCGAGAAAGGTGAAGGGTGTCGGTTCCGTCATGGGTCAACCGCCTTTCGAGCCGGAGGGGCGGGCCAGCAGCCACATCAGGTAGGGGCCGCCGATCAGGGTCGCGAACAATCCCACCGGCAGCTGGTAGGGGAAGGCCAGCGTGCGCGACAGCCAGTCCGACAGGCCCATCAGGAAGGCTCCCAGCAGGGTGGCGCCCACCAGATGGGTCAGCGGGCGGCGCAGGCCGATCAGGCGGGCGAGGTGGGGCGCCATCAGCCCGACGAAGCTGAGCGGCCCGACCACCAGGGTGGCGGCCGCCGTCAGCAGCGACGCCAGCACGACGAGGCTGAGGCGGCTGGAGCCCAGCGGCACGCCGAGGCTGCGCGCGGTCGTCTCGCCGAGCGGCAGGATCTCCAGCCAGCGGGCGGTGACCGGGACGATCAGGATCAGGACGGTGGCGACGGCGGCGGCCAGCACCGCGTCGGAGGTCTCCAGGGTATAGGTCGAGCCGGAGATCCAGCCGAGCAGCTGGAACGCCCGCGTGTTGCCGCTCGCCATGATCACGCCCAGGACGGAGCCGCAGAACGCCGCCAAGGCCACGCCGGCCAGCAGCAGCCGTTCCGGGGCGAAGGACGAGCGGCGCGCCAGCAGCAGCATGACGGCGAGTGCCGCGGCGGCTCCCAGCGTCGAGGCGGCCAGTTGCTCCATTCGGCTGGGAGTGCCCACGGCCAGCACCAGCGCCGCGAAGCCCAGACCGGCGCCGGAGCTGATGCCCAGCACCTCGGGGCTCGCCATCGGGTTTCCGGTCAGGCGCTGCAGGATGGTGCCCGCCGTCGCCAGCATGGCGCCGGCGCACAGACCGGCGGCGAGGCGGGGGGCACGCCAGGGCAGCAGTTGGGTGAACAGATCCCCCGTCGCCGCCGTCCAGCCGCTTGGGCCTGTGCCAAACGTGAGGGCGGCCCAGCACAGTAGGGGAAGGGCCACCGCGAGGACGGCGACCAGCCGCCAGGGGTGCCGGGCGTCGCGCTCGATTCCGGTGGACGCCGTGCCGGCGTCGGTCGGTCCCGCCAGCGCGTGAAGGCGCGGCAGCATCCACAGCAGCAGGGGCCCGCCGAGCATCGCGGTCATGGCGCCGGTCGGGATCAGGTCGGCCTGGGTGGCGGCGACGGTCTGGGTGACGCCGTCGGCCAGCCACAGCAGCGTGGCGCCGATCACGGGAGCCCAGCCCATCACCTGACGGGGCGAGCGGGCGCCGGCCAGCCGGGCGAAGGTCGGGGCGGCCAATCCGACGAAGCCGATGATCCCGACCAGCGAGACGACGGAGGCGGCGAGCCAGACCGCCACCAGCAGCACCCCGAAGCGTGTGGCGTGCAGGGCGACGCCGAGACCGCGCGCGGCGCTGTCGTCCAATCCCAGCAGGATCAGCGGGCGCATCAGCAGCACCGCCGCCACGCCCGCGAGCGCCAAGCGGGGCAGCAGGGCCAGGACGTCGCTCCAACCCTGCTGGCTGAGCGAGCCGCCGCCCCAGATGAACAGCGACATCAGGTACTCGCCGTTCAGCAGGATCAGCGTGGCGCTGAGCGCCGCGCAGGTCAGGCCGACGATCAGGCCGGACAGCACGACCGAGACGGGGCGGAGTCCCTGCCGCCAAGATAGGGCCATGACCAGCAGCATGGCCGCCGCGGCTCCCGCCAAGGCGACGGCCTCGCGCGAGAACTCCATCGCCGCCGGGGCGTACAGGGTCGCGGTGCCCAGCGCCAACTGGGCGCCGGCGGAGATGCCCAGCGTGGTCGGCTCCGCGATGGGGTTGCGCAGCACGCGCTGGAGCAGGGCGCCGGACAGCGCCAGGGCGGCGCCGCAGAGCAGCGCCATGGTGAGGCGGGGCAGGGCGCTGTAATGGAACAGCACCTGGGTCATGTCGGTCAGGTCGGGCGCCAGCAGGGCTTCCGCCCAGCGGTGGGCTGGCAGCAGGGCCGACAAGTGCCAGAGCGACAGGATGGCGGCGGCCGATCCGAGCGCCAACGCCAGCAGGGCCGGGCCACGCGGGGCGGGGAAGGAGATCGAGCGTCGGGTCGCGATGTCAGCCATCGGCGGTTCCTCCCGTCAGGTGGCGCGACAGCAGGTCGGCGAAGCGGGTGGCGGCGGGCAGACCGCCGAACGGGTTGACGGCGGGCAGGCGGACCAGCGCTCCGGCGCGGACGCTGGGCAGCGCCCGCCACAACGGGCTGGATGTCAGGACGGGTTCGACGCCGGGCGGCGTCGGCTCCACCACCACCAGGGTGGCCTCCGGCGTCTCGGCCAGCCGCTCGATCCCGATGGTGGCGGACGCCCGGTACTGGGTGCGGTCGGTCCAGGCGTTGGCGAGGTCCAGCCGCTCCAGCACCGAACCGAACAGGCTATCGGCCCCGAAGGTGCGGACATGGCGCGTGTCGCCCATGTTGACCAGCAGGATCGGGCCCGGACGAAGGTTTCGGAAGGTTCGGCGGTGGCGTTCCATGGCCGCCTCCGTGTCGTCGATCAGGGTTCGGGCGGCTTCGGCGCGGCCCAACAGGGATCCAAGCTCGGCGGTTTCGGTCAGCGCCCGGACATAGGGACGGCCGTTGGGTGCGTTGATGGTGGAAATGTGGACGGGTGCGATGCGGGTCAGACGCTGGCGGATGCCGGTGTAGAAATGCGAGCTGAGGATCAGGTCGGGCGCCGTCCGCAGCAGCATCTCCAAGTTGGGAGCGCCGCGCAGGCCGAGATCGGCGACCTCGTCCGGGACCGCTGGGGTCACCACCGAACGGCGGTAGTGGACGAGCTCGGTCCCGGCGACGGGGGTGACGCCAAGCGCCAGCGCGGTCTCCAGCATCGCCCAGTCCACGGCGGCGACGCGCGACGCGGCCTCGACCGGAGCGGCGGCGACCGGAAGGGACATCACGGGCGGGACCAGCAGCGCCAGGGCGGCGGCGCAGACGGCGCGCCGCGTCGGGAGGGTCATCGGACGTAGCCGATCGGCTCGCCGGTAACCGGGTGGGGCATCACGCCCATCGGCACGCCGTAGATCCGATCCAGCATCTCCGGCCGCATGATCTCCGCCGGGGTGCCACGCGCCACCAGGCGGCCTTCCCCCAGGGCCAGCAGCTCGTCGCAATAGCGGGCGGCCATGTTGACGTCGTGCAGCACGATGACGACGCCGAGCCCGCGTTCCCGGCTGAGCTGGCGGACCAGGGCCAGGACCTCGACCTGATGGGCGACATCCAGGGCGGAGGTCGGCTCGTCCAGCAGCAGGCACTCGGTTTGCTGGGCCAGCATCATGGCGAGCCAGGCGCGCTGCCGTTCGCCGCCGGACAGGCTGTCGACCAGCCGCCCCGCCAGCGGCGCCATGCCGGTGCGGGTGATCGCCTCGTCCACGGCGGCATGGTCGGCGGCGGTCACGCGGCCCAGCGTGCCGTGCCAAGGGAAGCGGCCGAGCGCCACCAGCTCGCGGACGGTCATGCCGTCGGCGGCGGGGGTGAACTGGGGCAGATAGGCCACCTTGCGGGCGAAGGCCTTGCCGGCCCAATCGGCGACCGGCTTGCCGCCGAAGCTAATCTTGCCCCGGCTGGGTTTTTTCTGTCCGGCCAGCAGCTTGATCAGCGTGCTCTTGCCGGAGCCGTTCGGTCCGATCAGGCCGTGGATGCTGCGCCCGTCGAGCGTGAGGTCGAGCGGCTGGAGCAGGTCGCGGCCGGGCACGCTGAAGCCGACGCCCTTCAGGTGGTACAGGGCGTGGCCGGCGACGGTGGTCAAGGTTCCATCCAAGGCGGGCTACCAGTGGTATGTGAGTGTCGAGATCACCGCGAGCCGGTTGCCATAGTAACAGCCGCCGACACTGCCGCACGAGGCCACGTATTCACGGTCGAACAGGTTGTTGGCGTTCAATCCGACGCGGAACTGGCCGAAGTCGTAATGGACCGCCGCGTCGAACAGGGTGACGCTGGGCACCTCGATGTCGTTGGCGTCGTTGCCGAAGCGCGACCCGATGTGGCGGACGCCGGCGCCGAAGCCGAAGCCCTCCAGGAAGCTGCCTTCGGGAAAGGTGTAGTCGCCCCACAGGCTGGCGAGGTTTTTCGGCACGGTGGCGAGACGGTTGCCCTCGGTGCCGCTGTTGCTCTCGGTGATCTCGGTGTCCAGGTAGGTGTAGGCGGCGGTGATGTTGAGCCCGGCCATCAGATTGGCGGTCGCCTCCAGCTCGATGCCGCGGACCCGGGCCTCGCCGGTCTGGATCTGGAAGGTCGGGAAGTCGGGGTCGGTGGTGGTGACGTTGGTTCGCGTCAGGTCGAACAGCGCCGCGGTGATGAAGCTCTCGCTACCGGGAGGCTGGTACTTGACGCCGACCTCGTACTGCTCGCCCTCGGTCGGTTCGAAGGTGCCGCCGCCGCGCTGCGGCGCCTGGGTGCCGATGACCGGGTCGAACGACGTGGTGTAGCTGACATAGGGGGCAAACCCGGCGTCGAACAGGTACATCAGGGCGGCGCGGCCGGTGAAGGCGCTGTCGTCCTGTTCGGTGGTGGCGCCGGTGATCCGGCTGCGCTGCTCGGTCGAGACCCAGTCCTGCCGGCCGCCCAGCGTCAGCAGCCACTTGTCGAGCTTGATCTGGTCCTGGACATAGACGCCGATCTGGCTGAGGTCGTCGTCGCGGTCGGTGCCGATCGCGGGCAGGGCTATGGCTTGGCCATACACCGGGTTCAGCAGGTCGAGCGACGGCGCCCGCCCGAAGCCGGTCCTGGTGTCGCCCCAGAAGCGCCGGTAGTCGACGCCCAGCAATGCCGTGTGGCCGAGCGGCCCGGTCGCGAACTTGGCTTGGCCCGAGGTGTCGATGTTGACGGTGTCGGAGCTCTCGCGCTGGACGATGGTGCCGCGGTTGAGCGTCCGCTGATCGGCCGCCAGTCCGGAGGTGTAAAGGCTGTCGTAGTTGAAGCTGAGATGCAGGTAGCGGGCGTTCTGCCGGATCGAGAAGGTGTCGTTGAAGCGGTGCTCCAGGTCGTAGCCGATGCTGGACAGCTCCAGCTGGGAGTCGCTGAACGTCGGCTCTCCTGGGTGGAAGCTGGTCGAGATGTCGCCGAACGGGCTGCCGTACAGGGTGCCGAAGGCGGGCAGGCCGGGTGGGGACTGCGCCTCGTCGTGCTGGAAGCGGCCGAGCAGGGTCAGCTTGGTGTCGGAGGTCGGCTTCCAGGTCAGGGCCGGGGCGACGAACCAGCGGTCGTCGTCCACATCGTCCATCTGCGTCCCGCTGTCGCGCCCAAGCGCGGTCAGGCGATAGAGGAACTTGCCGTCGGGATCCAGCGGCCCACCCAGATCGAACGAGCCCTGGTAGCGGTCGTGACTGCCGGCCTGGAGGTTGACCTCGCCGAACCTGTCCTCGGTCGGGCGCTTGCTGACCATGTTGACCAGACCGCCCGGCACCGACTGGCCGTAAAGGACGGAGGAGGGGCCGCGCAGCACCTCTACGCGCTCCAGCCCGTAGGGCTCGATCGCGGGGGCGCCGAGGTTCCGGAGGATGCGCAGCCCATCCAGGAATTGGTTGGGTCCGGCGCTGAATCCCCGGATGTTCGGAGCGTCGAACCGGGGATCGGCGATGGTGCCCGAGAAGGTGCCGGCGGTATAGTCCAGCGCGTCGGTGATCGACTGGACCGCCCGGTCGTCCAACTGGTCGCGGGTGATGACGGAGATCGACTGCGGCGTCTCGATCAGCGGCGTGTCGGTCTTGGTCGCCGTGCTGGTGACCGGCGCCACATAGCCCTGGACGGGGCTGGTGCCAGTGGGGGCCGCCGTTTCGACCGAGATGGGAGGCAGGACGACCGAGCCACCGTCGGCATCCTGCGCGTGAGCGGCGGCGGGAAGGATCAGGACCGCCGCGGTTCCCATCAGACGGGCGAGGAGGGAACGGAGGCGAGCTTCGGGACGCATAGGAGAACTTTTCCAGAAGGGGAACGGGTGCTGACGGCGATATCGTGATTTTCGCCTGACGCTAATGATAATGCGAGTGACTTGCAAACGTTTTAGTTGGGGTAGCCAATCGAGGTGGGGGCGAACATCCGATTTCAAGGATCACAACCTGATGGATTTCGATCCGTATTTTAAGTAGGTTCGATGCGCGTTTCATCCCCTCTGAATTGATTTATATCCAGGAGGCACAATCATGTTCATGGATCCGGCCCAGGTGCCGGAATTGACCGCCCTCTCCGACGCGTGGACCGATATCAGGGCCGAGTTGGAGGCGCTTTCCCGCGAGTATTTCATCTCGTGGCCCGAGAAGAGCATCTACGACGGCGATTGGACCGTCTTCCCGCTCTACAAGTTCGGCGAGAAGGTGGTGGAGCATTGCGCGCTCTGTCCCATCACGACGAGGGCGATCGAGGGCATTCCCGGCCTGCTGACGGCGGGCTTCTCCTCGCTGGCGCCCGGCACTTATATCGGGCCGCATTTCGGCTACACGAGCGAGGTGCTGCGCGCCCACCTGGGCCTGCTGACGCCGACGGACTGCGCGATCCGGGTGGGGCCGGAAACCAAGGCTTGGACGCCCGGCGGGCTTATGCTGTTCGACGACACGACCGAGCACGAGGCATGGAACCGAAGTGGGGAAACCCGCGTGGTCCTGCTGCTGGACTTCAAGCGCGACCCCACCGCCGATGTCCACTATCCCGAGCATGTCCTGGCCTATGGCCGGCAGGACCATGGACAGCAGGGCGCCTGACTTTATTCATTGGCTTTATGGCGTAGTTGTTGCAACCCTCCAAGTCTCAGGATGACCCTGTGGCTTGGAGGAACCGGACCCAAATGGCGACCACCACCCATCCCGTCGACGAGCGGCTGCCCCTGCCGCGCCTGATCCCGCTGGCGTTGCAGCACGTGCTGGTGATGTACGCCGGTGCCGTGGCGGTGCCTCTGATCATCGGGCGCGCGCTGGGCCTGCCTCCCCAGGATGTCGCCTTCCTGATCAGCGCCGATCTGTTCGCCTGCGGCTTGGCGACGCTGGTCCAATGTCTGGGATTTCCCGGTGTCGGCATCCGGCTGCCGGTGATGATGGGCGTCACCTTCGCGTCGGTCGGCCCGATGCTGTCGATGGCGGCGGCGCCGGAGGTCGGATTGCTGGGGATCTACGGCTCGGTGATCGCCGCCGGTGTCTTCGGCATCGTGGTTGCCCCGTTCATCAGCAGATTGCTGCCGCTTTTTCCACCAGTCGTCACCGGCACCATCATCCTGGTGATCGGCATCTCGCTGATGAGGGTCGGCATCAATTGGGCCGGTGGCGGTTTGCCGATGCTGACCAAGATGGTGGATGGCGTGCCGGCGGCGTTTCCCAACCCGAACTACGGACAGGTGACGGGATTGGGTATCGCGCTGTTCGTGCTGCTGGTGATCCTGGCGCTGATCAAGTGGGGCAGGGGCTTCGTCGCCAATATCGCGGTCCTGCTGGGCATTGTCGCGGGCTCTATCCTGGCGGCGGCGATGGGGCTGATGCACTTTGAAAAGGTCGGTACGGCCTCCTGGTTCGACTTGGTGCTGCCGTTCCACTTCGGCGTGCCGGAATTCCATCTGGTCCCGATCGTGACGATGTGCGTCGTGATGATGGTCGTGATGATCGAGTCGCTGGGCATGTTCCTGGCGCTGGGCGACATCACCGGCCGCGACGTCGATCAGGACGCGCTGACGAAGGGGCTGCGCGCCGACGGCGTCGGGACGTTGCTGGGCGGCATCTTCAACACCTTTCCCTACACCTCGTTCTCCCAGAATGTCGGGCTGGTCGGCGTCACCGGTGTCCGCTCGCGCTGGGTCACGGTGGCGGGCGGCGTGATCATGTTGATCCTGGGCCTGCTGCCGAAGATGGCGGCGCTGGTCGAGGCGGTTCCCCAGGTGGTGCTGGGGGGAGCCGGGTTGGTGATGTTCGGCATGGTGGCGGCGACCGGCGCCCGCATCCTGACTGCGGTCGATTTCCGCAACAACGCCAACAACCTGTTCATCGTCGCGATCTCGATCGGGTTCGGCATGATCCCGCTGGTGTCGCCCAACTTCTTCAAGAACCTGCCCCACGCCCTGCATCCGCTGCTGGAGTCGGGCATCCTGCTGGCGGCCATCGTCTCGGTCCTGCTGAACGCCTTCTTCAACGGCATGGGGAGCGCCGAGCACGCCCGTCGAGAGGCCTCGGCCGCGGCGGCGGCGTCCGAGCACGTCTGACGGGGTGGTCCGCTCGATCTCACAATACATCGGCTGACCAACCCCATAGAATTCGATCAGGGAAGCGCCGTCAAAGCATCTTGGATCGCAATCGAGGGGTGTCCGTGGAAATGTGGCATTTGGGTCTGCTGCTCATACTCGTATGGGCGGCATGGCTCTGTAAACGCGTCATCATTCGCTATCTTCGCTCGCATCACTTGTTGAGCCGATATGTCGCCCGTTACCTTTTGATTTCATCCTCGGATATTTGGCTGGCTAGTCTGATACACGCCGGTGGTGTGATCGGCTTCATCCTGGCCTTGGATGGTTGGTTTGGCTGGTTCGATCCAACGCCTGGCTATTCCGCGTCGATGCGGTCCGGACACTGGACCGCACCGATCATCGAACTGGAATTGCCGGCGCGCCTCCCGGAGAAATGAGGCTGGGCGAGTGGCGGAAGCGTGGTCAGGGTTCGAACTTCTCGAACTCGTCCTTGTACAGGGGGTGCCACCGCGACAGCGGGGGGCGGTTCCGGATGATGTCCTCCGCCGCCCAGCGGATGCGCTTCTCGTCGGTCTTCCGGTCGATGTCGTTGTCGGGGCACAGGATGTAGAAGTCGCCAGCCGCCATCGCCGCCAGCATGAAGTCGATCACCTGCTCCGGCGTCCAGGCGCCCGGCGGCTTCTCGGAGACGCGCACGCGCGTGAACCCGGTGAAGGTGAAGCCGGGGATCAGCAGATGGGCCGTGACCTGGCAGCCTTCGGTCTCGCGCAGCTCGTGGGCGAGGGCTTCCGTCACGACCTTGACGCCCGCCTTGGTGACATTATAGGCGGTGTCGCCGGGCGGGCAGGTGATGCCCTGCTTGGAGCCGGTGTTGATGATGGCGCCGGGGGTGTTCTGGGCGATCATCGCCGGCCCGAACACCTGGACGCCGTGGACGACGCCCCACAGATTGGTGGCGAGCGTCGCCTTCCAACGCTCCGGGTCGCCGAACAGGCCACCACCGCCCTCGCGGCCGGCGTTGTTCATCAGGACGGCGATCTCGCCGAAACGCTCCAGGGCCTTGTCGCGCAACCGCTCGACCTGGGCACGGTCCGACACGTCGGTCGGCACGGCCAGCACATCGGTTTGGTCGCGAAGACCCGCGGCCGCTTCCTCCAGGGCGTTCCCGTTGAGGTCGGCCAGACAGAGCTTCATGCCCAGCGTCGCGAAACGTTGTGCCGCGGCGAGGCCGATGCCGCTGGCGGCGCCCGTGATGACCGCGACGCGGCCGGATGACAGGGCGGGGTGGTTCGACATGTGAAGTCCTCCTCGGGGTGGCCTCGGGATGGGGTTCATCCCCGGAGAGGGAAACACACGGCGATCGCGAAGTTTCAGGAAAATCGATGGACGGGCCGGCCTCAGCGCTTCTGCGAGGACGGCGGGCGGCGCGGCAGGTCGAACAGCGAGGTGTAGGAGGCGCCCTCGGCCGACGCGCGCGCCGGCTGGGGCGGCTTGATCGCCACGGCGACGCGGTCGACCTCGGTGTCGACCTCGACATCCTCGAAGCGGCAGCCCATCCGGGCGAAGCGCCGGGCGAGTTCGGCTTCGCTGATCAGCCAGCCCCGCGGGCAGCCGGACCGCGAGATCAGCCCATTGGAGTTGAGGTCGTCGTTGTCGTCGTCGAAATCGGCGTCGTTGTCGGCCTGGATGGCCGAGGCGGCGGCGGCGAGCCGCTCCACGGCGGTTTGATCGGGAATGGCGTGGGGCCGGTCGAGCGAGGAGAACCGGTCGGCCATGCCGCGTTGGTCGGAGTCGCGCTGGTCCGGGCTCGCACGCTCAAGACCTTGTCGATCAAGTCCTTTCTGATCCAAACCGCGGGGATCGACGCCCCGTTGATCGAGACCGCGTGGATCGATCCGGCGGTTGGGACGGCGTGGCGGCGGCGGGCGGGACACTCGGGGATAGGTGTCGCCGTCGAACCGCGGTGAGCCCGGGGATCCGCCCGTCGGACCAGGAGTGTCGAGCAGGTGGCGACCTGTCAGCGCTTGTCCAAGCAACTGGGGGGCATCGTCCTTGCCGCTGTTCTGATCGTCATTCATCGCCGGTTTCTCCATCCGCAACGAGATCCTGTTCGTTCTGGAATACGGCCGGTTAAGTTAATGAATGATTACCCAATCCGTACGAGTCGGCTCTCCGATCGTTTTTTCCACTTTTCTGTAATGCATTGAATTTGCGCGCGAATTTTGGATAAAAAACTCAGCTTCGGCAATATGCCCTTAGGCCTAGTTTGTTAACAAAAGTATGAGGCCAAAGCATCGGAAGGCGTCATAACTGGATATTAATAATGCAACTAAACAGAGAGCGGGGAAGTGATCATGAGAGGCATGGCCGTTTCGAGCCGCTCAGGCGCGTGCGAGTCGCGGCAAGAGACACCATTACGTGATCGAAAGAGTGTGTCATACGGGTAACTGGTGCGTTCGGCGGGCCACAATTTGCGCATGGCTCCCCGTCGAAGATCGCACGGCATCCGACTCATCCAAGGAGGTATATACAGCGCTGTCTTCTTCCCCATCCTCCCATACAGTGCTGTCACGGACATGCTCGCCGACATATTTGGCATCACCGGCGTCATCGCCGGTTCGTCCTGGGGATTCCTCAAGGATCGCCGCGCCATTCTCGCCGTCCAAGCCTTCGCCACCGTCATGTTCGGCATCCATTACGGGCTGCTCGGCGCCTGGAGCGGTGCCGCCATGTGCGTCATGACGCTGGTGCAGGCGGCATCCTCGCTGCCCCGCGAGCGCAACAAGGTGACCACGGTTCTCTTCTGGTCGACCGTGCCGATGATCGCGTTGCTGACGATCCTGACGTGGAACGGGCTGGCGTCGGCTGGCGCCGCGTTCGGCATGGCGATGGCGACGCTGGGTCGCTGGCAGACCGACACCTTCAAGCTGCGTGGCTTCTTCGTGCTGTGCTCGCTGGGATGGGGCACCCATAACATGACGGTCGGTTCACCCTTCGGCCTCGCGTCGGACACCATGTGCCTCGTGAGCAACCTGTGGCGCTTGCGTGGCGAGCTGGGAGTGCGCCGGATCCGCGACGAAGCCGCCATTCCGGCGCTACCGGGGATGGCCGCCCAGGCCTGAAAGCCCCTTGGCTCAAAGCCCTTCTGAACTGAAGCCGCTGGGGCCGGCTGGGTCCTTTCCTGTTGGATCGCTGATTTTCGTGCCGTGGTGCCGTTCCGCACCGCGGCACGTTGTCTTTGCGAGCATTCGAGACAGGAGATCACCATGCAGAACCTCTATACCGCCAAGAACCCCTTCATGAGCATGTGGCTCTCGGCATTCAACCAGTCCGCCGGCATGATGCGCGGGGCTTGGGCCGCCGAGATGCACAAGCAGCAGCAGGAGCTGACGAGAAACTCGATCGATATGTCGATGCGGTTCTGGATGCCGATGCTGACGCCCCCGCGCGACCGCAAGTAAGCACGGCACCGTGATGGGCTGGCTGTTCTTCCACCAGGAGAATTGGTTGGAGAGGCGGTCAGCCCGTTCCGCTCGTGTTTCGATTTTTACAACTTTAGAGAGCATATTCTTTGTGGTCGCGTCGGGCTGTGGCTCCTAAGGGGTGTCCCGAATGGCGCAATCCACCTATGGCTTTTTTGCACTGCAATATTTCATGTTATTCCAGCCAGCTTCGACTATATGAGTCCGCAGTATGTTGCACTGCGAAAGGAATTCCCAATGCGTCGTTTCCTCGCCGCTACGGCCCTCGCCCTCCTGATCCCGACCATGGCTTCCGCGGCAGATATCGTGAGCGCCGAACAGGCCCGCACCGTTTCCCTGCGTGACGGTTCCGCCGTGGTCTTCTTCACCAACGCCTCCGACAAGTTCGAAGTCGTCACCACCGTCTCCGCCGACGACCGCTCCCCGGCCCTGCGCTTCACCCATGACTTGGCGGTCGGCCAGTCCGCGGTGATCGAGTTGGCGGGTGACGCCGGCTCCCCGGCGGCGCGCCTGACCCTGACCCGCGATGGCGACAAGCTTCGTGTCGACGGTGGGTCCAACACGGTCGCGACCGGCCTCTGACCGTATTCCGGGGGTAAGGCGACGTTTCGCCGCCTTACCCCCGGCTGGCCGGCGGCCTCACCCATCGGGGTCGTGGAATAGCGGACACCCAGGGCTTGTTCATGCTTGTGGATCAACTGCAAGGTGACCCCCATGGGTATCCGCCTCCTGTTCGCCTCGGCATCTCTGCTCCTGCTCTCCGCCCTGCCGGCTTCGGCCGACTGGGATCGGCATCGGGACAGGCATGATGGCTGGCCGGGCAGGCAACACCAGTCCTTCTCCAATCCAAATGGCCTGAAGCGGGCTTGCGACTTCGGCGATCGGCGCGCCTGCGTCCGGCTCGGCGAGATCATCGGCTCGAACCGCGAGGCCCAGCGCCGCCGCGATTGGCGCGGCAACGGCCGCCACTATGGCTTCGGCCGTCGGGACTGGCAATCCCCGACGCGCTTCAATCGTCCGCCGCCGCCCAGTGTCTGGTGGCGCTTCGACGTGCGCTGACGCGGGCGTGACGCATAGGCATTAAGTTAATCACCGTGAATATGGAAGTGCCTTATTTTCCAAATGGGTGTTCAATGCGCCCCAAGGGCCGGAACTCCGGTGCGGAATTAAGGAAGGCATGGAATGCACCAGCGTCACATCCTCGTCGTCGATGACGAGGTGATCGCGGCGATGGCGCTGGAGAGCGTTCTCCAGCGTCGGGGTTTTCGCGTCACCTTGGCGGGAGACGGGCAAGAGGCTTGGGACATCTGGCAACGCGACGGCGCCGACGCCGTCGTCACCGACTTGAAGATGCCGAGGATGACGGGTGACGAGTTGGCCGCGCGCCTGCGGGTGGCGGCTCCCTCGCTGCCCGTCATCGTCGCGAGCGGATATCTCTCGGAGGCCGTCGAGCACCGCCTGCTCCACGAGATCAACGGACCGATGAGGATATTCACCAAGCCGCTCGATCTCGCGGGCATGCTGCGGGCGTTGAAGTCGATGCTCGACGTGGGTCCCGACGGCCTGACGACCTGAGACCCACATCCCCATTTTCAACGGGGTGAATCAGGTGATCACGGATGGCTTGTCGCGGCCGGAGCGTGACCGGATTCCGGCGACTTGGTCCGCGATGGCGATCAGACCCGATAACGCCTCTTGGGCGTCCTGGTCTTGGCGCGCCTGGTCGGGCTCGTACCGTTCCATGTAGACACGGAGCGTGGCGCCGCCCGTTCCCGTGCCGCTCAATCGGTAGACAACGCGGGAGCCGTCGGCGAAGGTGACGCGGACACCCTGGCGGCTGGAGACGGAGCCGTCCACCGGGTCGCGGTACTCGAAGTCGTCGGCGGCGTCCACCGTGGTGCCACCGAAGGCCATGCCGGGCAGGGTCGGCAAATTGGCCCGCAAGTCCGCCATCAACGCGTCGGCGGTCGCCGTGTCGACATCCTCGTAATCGTGCCGCGTATAGTAGTCGCGGCCGTATTCCCGCCAATGCCCGGTCATGATGGCGCCGATAGGCTCCCCTCTGACCGCCAGGATGTTGAGCCAGAGCAGCACCGCCCACAGCCCGTCCTTCTCGCGGACATGGTCGGAGCCGGTGCCGGCGCTCTCCTCGCCGCACAGCGTCGCCATGCCGGCGTCCAGCAGGTTGCCGAAGAACTTCCAGCCGGTCGGTGTCTCGAAGCCGGGAATGCCAAGCTTGGCGGCGACACGGTCGGCGGCCCGGCTGGTGGGCATCGAGCGGGCGACACCCTTTAGGCCGGCGGCGTAGCCCGGCGCCAGATGCGCGTTGGCCGCCAGGACGGCCAAGCTGTCGCTGGGCGTGATGAACAGATTCGGACCCATGATCATGTTGCGGTCGCCGTCGCCATCCGACGCCGCGCCGAAATCAGGCGGGTTGGCGCCGGTCATCGCCGCGACGAGGTCGTGGGCGTGGACCGGATTGGGGTCGGGATGGTGGCCGCCGAAGTCGGGCAGGGGCGTGCCGTTGAGCACGGTGCCCGCCGGAGCCCCAAGGCGCTTTTCCAGGATCTCGTGGGCATAGGGCCCCGTGACGGCGCTGAGGGCGTCGAAGGTCATGCGGAAACCGCCCCGGAACAGCGCCCGGATGCGGTTGAAGTCGAACAGCCTCTCCATCAGCGCCGCGTAGTCGGCGACCGGGTCGATGATCTCCACCACCATCTCGCCGATCCGGGCCTTGCCCAAGCTGTCGAGGTCGATGTCGGGAGCCTCGATCAGGCGGTATTCGCTGATCTCACCGGTTCGGCGGTGGATGGCGTCGGTGATTTTCTCCGGCGCCGGCCCACCATTGCCGATGTTGTACTTGATTCCGAAATCGCCGTCGGGACCGCCCGGATTGTGGCTGGCAGACAGGATGATCCCACCGAAAGCCTCGTACTGGCGAATCACGTTGGAGGCGGCCGGAGTCGACAGGATGCCGCCGCGACCGACCAGAACCCGCGCGATACCGTTGCCGGCGGCCATCCTCAGGATGATTTGGATGGCCTCGGCGTTGTAGAAGCGGCCATCGCCGCCAATAACCACCGTTTGTCCCGCGATACCGTCCATGACGTCGAAGATGGATTGTACGAAGTTCGCCACGTAATGCGGCTGGCTGTAGACGGTCACCTTCTTGCGCAGGCCGGAGGTGCCCGGCTTTTGGTCGTTGAACGGGGTGGTATTGACGATCACCGGAGCCATTCTTCTTCCTGTTCGCTTGATCTGGTCCTAGGGACTGGAAACACCGGTCGGCGCGGGTCGGGTCAAACCGTGACCTTGCCGAGCGGCACGGGCGAGCGGTGGCCGTCGATCACGACGATGCCGCTTTCCGTGACGTGGTAGTGCTTCCGGTCCTCCTCCAGATCGTAGCCGATCACGGCGTCGGCGGGTATGCGGGCGTTCTTCTCGATGATCGCGCGTCGCACCTTGGCGCGTCGGCCGATGTCCACGTTGTCGAAGATCACACTGTCCTCGACCAAGGCGCCGGAATGGACGCGCACCCAGCGGCCCAGGACCGAGCGCTTGACCGTGCCACCCGACACGATGCAACCGCCCGAGAGCATGCTGTCGATCGCCTGGCCCCGGCGATCCTCCTCGTCGAAGGCGAACTTGGCCGGCGGATCGGAATAGCCGGACGTGCGCAGCGGCCACTGGCGGTTATAGAGGTTGAGCGGGGGATCGATCGCCCTGACATCCATGCTGGCCTCGTAATAGGCGTCCAGCGTGCCGACGTCGCGCCAATAGGGAACGCGGTCCGGCGGGTCGCCGGCGATCCGGTTGGTCTGGAAGTCGTAGGCGAACATCTCGACCTTGCCGACCAGGTTCGGCAGGATGTCCTTGCCGAAGTCGTGGGAGCTGTCGGCGTCCTTGACGTCGTCGTAGATCATCTTGAGCAACAGGTCGGTCGAGAAGATGTAGTTGCCCATGGAGGCGAGCACCTTGGTCGGGTCGCCCGGCATCGTCGGGGCGTCCTCCCGCTTCTCCACGAAGCCGATGATGCGGCCTTCGTTGTCGACCTCGATCACGCCGAATTCCTTGGCGTATTTCTTGTCGACCGGGATCACCGCGACCGTGACGCCGGCGTTCTTCCGTGAGTGGAACTCGATCATCTGCCGGATGTCCATCCGGTAGATGTGATCGGCGCCGAACAGGACGACGAGGTCGGGCTTGGACTGTTCGATCAGGTTGCAGTTCTGGAACACCGCGTCGGCCGTGCCGCTGTACCAGGTTTCGCCGGGGGAGCGCATCTGGGCCGGCACCGGGATGATGAACTGCTCCTGGAGCAATCCACCGAATTGCCAGCCGTCGCGCAGGTGCTGAAGCAGGGATTGGCTGCGGAACTGGATCAGGACATAGATCGAGAAGATGCCGGAATTGATGAAATTGCTTAAGACAAAATCAACGATACGGTATTTGCCGCCGAAAGGAACCGCCGGCTTCGCCCGCTCTTTCGTGAGCGGAAACAACCGCGTTCCCTTACCGCCGGCGAGGATCAACCCCATGATCTTGAGTTGCATCAAGCTGTTCCTTCTCTTGGCGTCTGTTGGGCCTTGACGCTCTTTGATATGGCTTCCGCACTTCGGTATCAGAATAACAGCCGCCGCGTGAAAAGGTAGCTTTGTTGCACTGCGATGATGCTTTTGTCCAGAGGATTAATCCCTCCTCGTTTACTGCGATTCGTGAGCCGGAATTAAGAATAGCGTTGGGTGGAAACTTATCCGGGGCCGCGTGGGTCGGCGGCATCCTGAAACGACAACGGCCGGTCCGGCGCCTGAGGGCGCCGGACCGGCCGTTGTCGTGGATCGGGAACACCTTGGGACGGATCAGGTCCGCTTGCGGCGGTTGTCCCACTGGCAGCTGTCGGGATTGTCGGCGGGCAGACGGTTGAGGATCTGGTTGCAGATCGCCTCGGCGCTGCGGTCATAGACATTCCATTGCTGGGGAGTGAGGCGCTCCCGCAGCATCAGCATGCGGCCGACCAGATAGTGTTCGCTCAGGCCCAGTTTGACTGGGATGGTGTGAAGTCTGGATGGTTCTTCCATGGAAAGTCCCGCCTGCCGCCTTGTTGATATGTTGAACCAGTCAGTATTCCGCGAGCCGATCGGAGGAGCCTCAGGCGGAAACCGCGTGGAGGGTGCGAGTTGGCGTCGTCTGGCCGTCGGCCGTGAAGCCGTTGTTCATGGCCCAGATCGCCGCCTGGGTGCGGTTGTTGACGTCGATCTTGCGGAGCAGCGTCTTCAGGTGGACCTTGACGGTCGCCTCGGTGATCCCGAGTCGGATCGCGATCATCTTGTTGCTGGCGCCGGTCACCAGCGACTGCAGGATCTCCTGCTCGCGGGGAGACAGGCCGCGGATCGACTGCTGCGGCGAAGGGGTGTTCATGTCCAGGAGCATCGAGGCGAGGTTGGTCGGGAACACCTTCTCGCCGAGCATGATCAACTGCAGCGACTGGATCAGCGCCTCGGGCGAGACATTCTTGATCAGGAAGCCGTCGGCGCCACCTGCCATCGCCTCACGCAGCATGTCGACCGACAGGTCGTCGGCCAACACGACGATTCTCGCGGCGGGATGGGCGTCGCGCAGGCGCCGAAGGTCGGCGGCCTCCTTGATGGCCTGACCGGAGATCACCAGGGCAGGTTCCGCACCGTCCAAGGCGGCGTGTTCGGTCGCCAGATCGATGGTGTTGAACTCCGCACCGACCTCAAACCGGGTTCCGGCAAGAAGATGCTTCAGACCTTCGCGAAAGAGACGGTTGGATTCGATCAGGATGGTGCGGTTGCTGGTGGTCATGACTTTCGATTCCTAAAAATCGGTGTGGAGCTACTTGAAAAGGAGCGGCCAATTGTTAAGTCGTCGCCGGGCTGTGATCTTCTTGAGACCAATATTGGTCCAAAAAATGTCCAATATAAAGGGGAAATTAATAGAATTTTAGGGATAGATCGGCTTATGCTTGGGGTTGGGTTCAGCCAAACCTCATAGGCGGGGCGAGAATCACTTGCCATATGAGAGCCTACGCCGAGCCGAGCCGAGCCCAGCCAAGGCGTGGGTGGGTGGAGGTGGGGGCGGAAAGTGATTCGCTCCGCGATTCGGGCGGGGCCATGATCAGCCGTCGGAGGATGCCGCGCGCCGACCAAGGAGTGTGCGGATGATTGCGCTCCGGCTGTCCCGAAGCAGGCGGGAGTGGCAATGGGTTCCGGAACTGGCGATGGTCAGGCGCGGGATACGTGGGGTATGCGCGATTTTTGGCACATAGGCATGCAAATGGCGAAGGGCAGATCTGACGACCTGCCTTTCCCATTGATCAAAACCCATTTCCGGGTACTTTTTGCAGTGCAGCAGCGATGCTGCATACGCCTCTTTGGGCGTTTCCTCCCTAGACTTCGGGCCGCCTTTCGGGGCGGCCTTTTTTTTGCACAAAACACGGCGTTTGCCAACTGCTTAATGCTCCAACTTTCTTATATCCATTTTTTGTAACTATGCCCAATTTTTAGGCATTGATCATTGCCGCCTAAATGGGCTGCCATCCTGGGCAAGTTCTTTTTGCAAGTGCGAAGGAACTGTGGGTTTCCCGGTTCGTTGTTGTTGTGAATCGGGCGGCTTTCGAAAGACCGTACCGCGATAACATCCATCCATTCTGATAGGCGGACAATGGCCCAAGCGACAGGCAGGGCTTTGACGGTGCCCCGCGCCCCGATTTTCGGGCGCGCCACCGTTCCATGGCAGCCGGCACTACAGGAGGTCGAGGACTTCGGTTCCAATCCTGGAAACTTGAGGATGTACCGTCATGTCCCGCCGAGGCTGCCGCCCAAGGCGCCGCTGGTGGTGGCGCTGCATGGATGCGGACAGACGGCGGCCAGCTTCGATCACGGCGCCGGCTGGTCCACGTTGGCGAAACGGCTGGGCTTCGCGCTGCTGCTGCCGGAGCAGCGGCGCGCCAACAACTTCAACCGCTGCTTCGACTGGTTCTCGCCGGGCGACATGGAGCGCGACCATGGCGAGCCGGGTTCCATCCGGCAGATGGTCGACCGAATGGTGGGGGACCACGGACTCGACCCGGACAGGATCTATGTTACGGGTCTATCGGCCGGTGGCGCCATGACGTCCACCCTGTTGGCGATATATCCCGATGTGTTCGCCGGTGGAGCGATCATCGCCGGCATGCCTTACAAGGCCGCCTATGGCAAGTTCGACGCGTTGAACGCCATGGTCCACGGCCGGGTCAGGCCATCGATCGTCTGGGCGGGCCTGGTCCGCGCGGCGGCTCTCCGGCGGGGGCGGTCGCCGAAAGTGTCGATCTGGCACGGTGACGCCGATAGGACGGTCAGCCCGGTCAACGGTGCCGAATGCGTCAAGCAGTGGGTCGGTGTCCACCGGCTGGCGAGATCCCCCTCCGTCATCGACAGCGTCAGCGGGCACACGCGGAACGCTTGGGTCGACCGTGCGGGCGAAACCCTGGTCGAGGAGTATGTGGTCAAGGGCATGGCCCACGGTACGCCCGTGAAGGCGGGTGCCACCGTCGCGGCGCGCGGCTCCATGACTGCGCCCTACGCTTTCGACATGGGCATCGCCTGCGTCGAACACATCGCGTGGTTCTGGGGGTTGTCGAAAAAACGCCCCGGCCGATGGACGAAACCACGGCGGTGACCGCGGGACCGTCGGGTTCCAAAAAGTCTAAATATGGTGCGCTGCGGTAAGAATATGCGATATCGCGGCGGTAAGTCAGCAGCATTATTTCTTTAAGGTAAAACTAACCATTGATACACCTTTAACGGGAATGGTGTGGTCGATCAGTTTAGCTTGCCGCGTGAATGGAAGGATTTTCCTTCGTGTGCCATCACCTATCCGGGAAACGCAAGGCTGCCTCCCGGATCTGGTATACAAAATACTTCACACGGCATTTGACATGGGCGTGGTGGCGACGGCATATTTGCCGCACCGCACCATGGAAATCCCAAACAGGAATTGATCCGATGCTCAGCGAAGCCACCACCCAAGTCGTGACCTTGATCGCTCTGATCGCCATCGTCCACTTCGCCGTGACCGCGATCATCGCCCGCAAGCTGACCCAGGACGAACTGGCGCAGGATGCCGGCGCCGCCAAGGATCAGGGCTTCTCCGGCCAGCCCGCGAACGACCGCCTGCGCAAGGCGGCCTAATACCAACCGCGGCCCCTCTCAGAGGGCGGCGATGTTTGACGATTGGTTGGCGGACGGTGCGTCCGCCGGCGGGGAGTTGAAGATTTCCTCCTCGCCATGCTCGCGGAGCAGCGCCAGCAATCGTCGGCGCATGATCATACCGGGCTGATCCGACGCCATATGGGCCTCCGCCTTGCGGGACAGGTCGACGCAGGCGTCGGGGTCGGTCGACTCCAGGACCTCTTTGTCCTCCATCGTGATCTTGCCGTCCCAGTCGATCAGCGTCTGGGTGGCACAGTCCTTCTCGGTGTCATTGCGGTAGAGCAGCTGCACCAGCTGGATGTTGCCGTCGTCGATCGGTGTCGCGCAGTTGATGATGATGTGGCGGAGCCCGCTTGGGTACTCCATGTCCATCCGGCGCGAGAACGGCATGTACCAGTGATTGGCCATCTTGCGCGTCGTGACGGGTGAGGTGTCGCCCGTGACCCGGTGCGCCTCCGGCGGGTTCAGGACCTCGACGGTCGACGCGGCGTAGAAACCGTAGTCGGTCTCCACCAGCTCGTAGCGCTGGGGCCGCGGCTTGTCGATCTGGCCGAAGGTCGCCTTGTGGACGAACGAGAAGTGGGCGTTGTCGAAGGAGTTCTCCATCAGGCGCAGCGGCGACGTCCTCCACTGGTCGTAAAATTGGAAGATGCGCCGGAAGCTCGGATCGCCGTCCTCGGGGATGTCGAAGATCGGGGCGATCGGTTGGTCCAGGGCCACCCATGCGTAACCATAGCGCTCCTGGCAATGGTATGACGGGGTGGCGAACCGCGTCTTGAGATCGTCGTTGCCGGCCTGAGGGATGCGGACGACCTTGCCCTCGCGGTCATATGTCCAGCCGTGATAGCCGCAGACGATCCGGCCGGCGTCGCACCAGCCCTTCGACAGCTTGGCCGTGCGGTGGCAGCAACGGTCCTTGAGGGCGGCGGGCTTGCCCTCCGCGTCCAGGAACAGCACGATATCCTCGCCCATCAGCTTGAACGGCTTCGGGCCGTCATTCAGCCTGTGGACCGGCATCACGGCGTACCAGAACTTGCGGAGCGTCTTCTGTCGGGAAGTCAGCATGGGATGATCCTGTTCGGAACGTAAGGGGGGCGCAGGGTGCGAGGCTCAGGCGGCTAGGCGGGTGACGACGCGCGCGGCGTGGGCGGAGAGGGCCGCCAGATCGAGGCCGGGGATGGCGCCGTTCTCGACCACCGGCTTGCCGCCGACCAGCACATGGCGTGCGGTCGCGACGCCGCTGACGACGGGACCGATCAGCGGATCGTGAAGGCCGGCGTGGCGCGGCTGGGACAGGTCGAAGACGGCGATGTCGGCCGCCTTGCCCACCTCCAGCGTCCCGATGGCGGGCAGGCCCAGCACCGTGGCGCCGCCGGCGGTCGCCCAGCGGACGACATCCTCGACCCGGACGGCGTCGGCGCCCTTGGCGGCGCGGTGGACCTGCCAGGCGGTGTGCATCTCGCTCAGCATGTCGCAGGACTCGTTTGAGGCGGCGCCGTCCACCGCCAGCGACACCCGGCCGCCCATCCGGTCGAACAGATCGGCGGGCGCCACGCCGGAGCCGAGACGGCAATTGCTTTGCGGGCAATGGGCCATGCCAGTGCCGGTTTCCGCCAGGACGCGCATCTCGCCCTCGTCCATGTGGACGAGGTGGGCGAACCAGACGTCGGGGCCGGTCCAGCCGTGGTCGGCGACCCAGTGGACCGGGCGCTTGCCGTGGACCTCCAGGCAGAAATCGACGTAGTGGCGGGTCTCCGACAGGTGGCTGTGGAGCGGGACGCCCATGGAGCGGGCAGCCTCCGCGATCACGTCCAACTCGTCGGGGGCGACCGACCAGGGCGGCGTGGTCGGCGCGAAGGCGATTCGGCGCAGGGCGTCGGGCGCCGGGTCGTGGTGACGCGACGCCAGGTCCTGGACGCGGCGGATCATGGCGTCCAGCGATTCGGTCGGCATCGGCTGGGTGCCAGGGATGTCGAAGCTCCGCGCGCGGGTTGCGCCGCCGCGCGCCAGCACCAGCCGGACGCCCATCCGCTCCGCCATCTCGAAGATCACGCTCGCTGGGTCGAACCGGTAATCCTCGGCGAACAGGTAGTGGTGGTCGGCGACCGTGGTGGTGCCGGACAGCAGCAGTTCGGCGAAGCCGATGGTGGCGCCGACGCTCAGCGCCTCCTCGTCCAGCAGGTGCCAGTGGCTGTAGGGAACCGTCCGCAGCCAGCCCTCCAGCGACAGGTCGATGCCCGCCTTGACGCCCTTCAGCACGCTTTGGAACAGGTGATGGTGGGTCGAGACCAACCCCGGATAGATGACGCAGCCAGTGGCGTCGAGCACCCGGTCGCCAGGCTTGGGCGCGACGGCGCCGATCTCCGCGATCCGGCCGTGATGGATGCGGATGGCGCCCGAGGTCCGTTCGGCGGGGCCGGTCAGTCCCGTCAGGATGCCATGGGCGCCCGTGATGACGATGTCGTTCATTGCTCCACCTTGAGGGCGCTTTCGTGCCAATGGCCCAGCAGCAGGTTGGATAGGCCGGCCATGGCCAGGAACAGGATCACGCCGGTGGCGGTGATCAGGAAAAGGGCGGCGAACATGCGCGGGATGTCGAGTTGGAAGCTCGATTGCAGGATCTCGTAGGCGAGGCCGGCACTGCGCCCGCCGGTTCCGGCGACGAACTCGGCCACGACCGCCCCGATCAGCGCCAAGCCGCTGGAGATCCGGAGGCCGGCTAGGAAGAAGGGCAGCGCGCTGGGGATGCGCAGCCGGACGAGCGTCTGGAGCCGGCCGGCCTTGTTCATGCGGAAATAGTTGGCGAGGCTGGGGTCGACGCTCTTCAGCCCAATCGTCGTGTTGGAGATGATCGGGAAGATGGCGATGACGGCGGCGCAGATCGTCAGGGCCGCGGTGGTGTCCTTGACCAGGATGATGATCAGGGGAGCCACGGCGGCGATCGGCGTCACCTGGAGGATCACCGCGTAGGGCAGCAGGCTGAACTCGATGATCCTGCTCTGCGTGAACAGGAACGCCAGCGCCGTTCCGGCGATCACCGCGATGGCGAAGGCCATGAAAGTGACCTTGAGCGTGCTCCACAAGGCCCCGAGTAGGCCGGGCAGGTCGCTGGCGAGCTTGGCGGCGATGTCGGTCGGCGTCGGGAACAGGTAGGCCGGGACCTCGTAGGTTTGGCAGGCCAGTTGCCAGACCGCGAGCACCAGGGCGCCGACCAGCAGCGGGGCGGCGACCCGGACGAACCATTCGTTCCGGATCAGCGGGCGCATGGCGTCTTGGCTCCTTTTCCCTGGCTGGCGATCGAGGCGTCGGTCAGGGCGGCGGACAATTCGCGGCACAGGTCGGCGAAGCGGGAGCTGGTGCGGAAATCGTCGCCGCGCGGCATCGGCTCGTCGATCACCACCTCGCGGAAGACCCGGCCGGGGTTGGCCGCCATCACGACGATGCGGGTGGACAGGAACACAGCCTCGTAGATCGAGTGGGTGACGAAGATCGTCGTCAGCTTCCGCTCCCACGACAGCGCCACGAGGTCGTCGTCCAGCTTGTTGCGGGTGAACTCGTCCAGCGCGCCGAATGGCTCGTCCATCAGCAGCAGGTTGGGTTCCGTCACCAAGGCGCGGGCGATCGACACCCGCATCCTCATTCCGCCGGAAAGCTGGCGCGGAAAGCTCCGGGCGGCGTGACCGAGGCCGACCTGCTCCAGCGCCGCGGCGACGCGGGGGGTGGCCTGGGGTTTGGGCACGCGTTCGAGGTCCAGCGGCAGGCGAACGTTGGTCGCGACCCTGGCCCAGGGCATCAGCGTCGGGTCCTGGAAGACGAAGGCGAGGCGGCGACCGTCCTGGCCGACCTTGCGGAAGTCGCCACGCCACCAGTTGATCCTGCCGTCGGTCGGCTCGTACAGGTTGGCGATCAGCTTGAGCAGGGTGCTCTTGCCGCAGCCGGACGGGCCGATCAGGGTCAGGAACTCACCGGCGCGGACGGTCAGGTCGATCGGGGCCAGCGCCCGCGTGCCATTGGCGAACGACTTCTCGGCGGACAGCACCTCGACCACTGGGGGCTGGAGGTGTGGCTCGGGCCCAGGCGGCGGCTTGGCGGCCGCCGCCTGGACCAAGGCGGCGCGTTGGGATGCGGGGCCCATGACCGTCAGTCCAGGGTGACTTGAAGATCCCTCACGAAGTCGGTCGTGAAGGCGCGTTTCCAGTCCGTTTCCTTGTTGAGCAGGCCGGCTGAGACCAGAAAATCATAGGTCTGTTTCCAGCGCGCCTCGGTCATGGTGCCGATCCCGCCGGCCGCGGCGTCGCCGCCATTGACCGCCTTGTGCGTCCTCAGCCAATCCACCGCGAAGGCCATGCGCTCGTCGGTCATCTTGGAGTTGTCGCGCTTGATCAACTCGTTGGCGGGAGCCGGATTGGCGAGATAGCTCTTCCAGCCCTCCATCGTCGCCTTGACGAAGCGGCGCATCACGTCGGGCTTCTGGTCGAGCATGCCGCGGGTGGTGACGATGGTGGTGCCGTAGGGCGGATATCCGGCGTCCGCCAGCAGGAGGAACTTGACGTCCTTGCCCTGCTGTCTCGCCTCGAACGGTTCCGACGACGGATAGGCCTGGACGGCGGCCTTGGGATCGACCAGGAACGGCTGGAGGTTGAAGGTATAGGGAGCGGCCTGCTGGTCCTCGAACCCGTACTTGGCGCGCAGCCACGGCCAGAAGGTGTTGCGCGACGCGGTCGCGATCAGGATCTTGCGGCCCTTGAGGTCCTCCAGCGAGCCTATGTCCGGGTGGGTCATCAAGCCTTGCAGGTCGTATTGGAACGAGGCCGCGACGGTGACGACGGGCAGCTTGTTCTCGACCGCCTTCAGCGTCTGGATGTCGTATCCCATGATCGCGTCGGCCTCTCCCGCCACCAGCAATTGCATGCCGTTGACCTGGGGGCCGCCCATCTTGATCGTCACGTCGAGGCCGACCTTCTCGTAGGCGCCGGTCGCCAGCGCCTGGTAGAAGCCGCCATGTTCGGCTTGCGCGAACCAGCTGGTCAGGAACACCAGCTTGTCGGCGGCCAGCGCAGCGGTCGCTCCGGCGGTGGAGACGGCGAGCGATAGGGCCGCCACGGCGACGCCACCGATCAGGCGGCGCCGAGCCTGCTTGAATGCCATGATGTCTCGTCCTGTTCGCTGGGGCGCTGTTGGCCCGGGATCCGGCGGTCCATGATCCGGTGGATGGGTGAACCGTCTTGTCTATCGAACCAACTACAACGCGGATCGCGATGCTGGAAAAGCATCAAAAAACCACTACACTGATGCCTGAAAGGCAGCGCAGGGAACCCGACGCCATGCTGCATTCCCGGATGCTGGTCTATCTGGACGAGGTCGCGAGGGCTGGGTCGATCAGGAAGGCGGCGGAGAAGCTCAACGTCGCCTCGTCATCGATCAACCGGCAGATCCTGGCGCTGGAGGCGGAGCTGGGCGCTCCGATCTTCGAGCGCATGCACAAGCACATGAGGCTGACGGCCACCGGCGAGCTTCTGATCGCCCATGTCCGCGACACGCTGCGGGACCATCGCCAGCTGCGTGAGCGGATCGTGGACATGAAGGGCTGGCGGCGCGGGCTGGTGCGGATCGCGACCATGGCTGGCCTCGCCAACACCCTTCTGCCCGATGTCGTGATCTGGATGCGAGAGCGCCATCCCTTCGTCAAGCTGGTGATCAGCGCGCTGTCGGTCAATCAGGTGACCAACGCGGTGATCACCGGCGAGGCCGATCTCGGTTTCGCCTTCAACCTGCCGGACGATCCCAAGCTGCGGGTGGTGGCGTCGGCCCGGATCCCGATCGGCGCGGTGATGGCGCCCGATCACCCGCTGGCGAACCGCGAGACCATTCGTCTCGGCGACTGCCTGGGCTATCCGCTGATCGTGCCGGATCGCGGCATGACGATCGGCAGGCTGGTGGCGGATGGGTTCGAACGGGCCGGCGTCACGATCGACATGGCGATCGAGAGCAATTCGCTGGAATTGCTGAAGCAGACGGCATCACGCAGTCAGGCCGTGACGTTCCTCAACGAGATCGACGTGGCGGTGGAGCGCCGCCGTGGGGAGTTGGTCTTCCTGCCGCTGCTGGACGAGCACATGGGGCCCCACATGTTCATGCTGGTCCACCGGACCAAGGGAAGGTTGGACGCGGCGCAAAGTTTGGTGATGGAAGAACTGCGCAAGATTATCCGCGAAACACCTGGGTAAGTTATTTGTTCCTAGGCAATTGCGGTGGAAACACGATGGAGTATCCGAAAGATAACAGTTGTCTTCCCGTTGAAATTAGCTCAACGCGCACAATCATGATTGTGGTTTCAATCGCGGACGCTTCGCGCCTCCGTCAACGCCTCGGGCTTGATGTCGTCCACCATCCCACTCATACTCTCCATCTTTCGCGGCTTGTCGCTCGACCGACCTCCTCCCCGGCGGTTGCGGATGAGCGTCGCCATCCCCGCCCATGACGAGGAGGAGAGGCTGCGGGATTGCCTCGACGGTTTCACGCGTCAGGTGGACGGGCATGGCCGGCCGCTTGATCCGGCGTGCTTCGAGGTCATCCTGCTGCTGAACAACTGTTCGGATGGCTCGGCCATCGTCGCGCACCGTCACGCGGCCCGGCACCCGCGATTAGGGCTTCATATCGTCGACCTCGTGCTGGCTCCCCAACATGCCCATGTCGGGTGGGCGCGGCGGCTGGCGATGGACGAGGCGCTGAACCGCTTCCGCTTGCTGGGCCGTGCGGGCGGTGTCATCGCGACGACCGACGCGGATACCATTGTGGCGCCCGACTGGGTCGCGCGGACGCTGGCGGAGATCGACGCTGGCGCCGATGCCGTGGGGGGAAAGCTGATGCTGCCTCCGGTCAACCTGTTGGATGGCGATCCCCAGTTGAAGCGCGCGACATTGCTTCATCGCCGGTACGAGCGGTTGACCGATCGGATGGCCAGCCTGCTCGATCCCGATCCCGCCGATCCTTGGCCCCGCCATGGTGATCATGGGGGAGCCAGTCTGGCGGCCACGGCGCGGGCCTATCTGCGGGCAGGGGGTCTGCCTCCCTTGCCGACGGGTGAGGATCAGGCGTTCCACAGGGCTCTGCGGCGAAGCGGCGCCCGGTTTCGCCACAGTCCCCGCGTGCGGGTGTTCACCTCCGATCGCCAGGATGGGCGCGCCGCCGGAGGGATGGCGGCGACGCTGGCGGGCTGGCGGACCAGCCTGGCGAACGGCAACGATATCCTGGTCGAGTGCCCCGACGCGATCGCGCGGCGCATCGGTGGCGGCGGGCCCTTGGTGGGGAGGGGAGAGGCCGCGCGGGTATCGCTCGAGGACGCCGTTCCAGCGATGGCGCGTCGGGTCATGGAGCTTCAAGCGGAATGACTCAGCGCGCGACTTGACGCATTGCGCGGCGTGTGGGAACGGGGTCTTGTGCCCCGTCACACGACGGTATGCGGACGGTCACGAGCGCGATGAGCCAGCAGCACGATCTCTTGTTCCGCGCCCTGGTCGAGGACGCCGCCCGCGCCGGCATCCTGATCCGCGACTATGGTGGACTTATGGGAATACTTCGTCGGCGACGACCTGTCGAAGATGCGGAAGCTGCCGCCGATCGTCCCGCTGGTCTTCTACCACGGAAAGGCCGCCTGGAAGGTCCCGACCTCGATCATCGACGGCTTCGACGCCGACGAGAACCTGCGGGAGTTCCTGCGCGACTTCCGCTACATCACCTGCAACATCATCCCCATACCGGACGATCAGCTGTCCTCCGACCCCGAGGTGAGGGCGGCGCTGCTGCCGCTGAAATACGTCCACCGCCATCCCGATCCGGAGAAACTCCTGGAGGCGGTGCTGAGCGGCTTGCGCGGGGATTCACCACTCGCCGCGAAGGTGCTGTATTATATCCTCGACAAGTACCCGGCGGTCACCATCGACATGATGAAGGCGGTGAACGAACGGGCCAGACCGCATCGGGAGCATGACATGGTATCACTCGCCGCACAGGAATGGCTGAGGCAAGGGCGGACGGAAGGTAGGCGGGAGGGAAACATCGAAGGACGCGGCGAGGGTAAGCGCGAACTTTTCCGCGTCCTGCTGGAGGCTCGCTTCGGCGCCTTGCCGCCCGAAGTGAAGGGCCAATTGTCCCGATTATCCGCCGACAAGTTGGATTTATTGACCCGCCGGGCCGCCACCGCGGAGTTGATTGAGGCAGTATTCGTGGATGACTTTCGGCATTGAGGGTCAATTAAATCAAGTAGTTATGTTTTCGTAGGTCGGATAAAGCGAAGCGGCATCCGACTTCGACGCGCCTGCTTGTCGGATGCCGCTTCGCTTTATCCGACCTACGAATATTAGCCCGTCCGCTTCAGCACCGACAACCTGTAGTCACCACCGTATTCATCGGCTTGGACGCTGAAACCTTCGCGGCGTAGCAGGAAATCGTGGGTTTCGTCGCCGGTCAGGGGATAGTCGGTTTCCCGGATGTAGTGGACGAGCACCAGCTCGCCGCCGGGGTTCAGGAGCGCGCGGCAGGTGTCGGCGGCCAGTTCTAGGTCAGGCATCGACAGGTAATAGCCCACCTCCGACATCACGATCAGGTCGAATGTTCCGCTGGGGGACTCGTTGGGAATGGCCATTCGGGCGAAGCTGACCTGGGGTAGGTCGGCGTTGCGCGCGGTGGCCTGTTCGAGGGCGAGCGGCGACACGTCGACCGCCAGCAAAGCGTCGCAGCGGGTGGCGAGTTGGCGTGTCAGGACGCCGATCGAGCAGCCGATCTCGAAGGCGCGGCCATAGCGGGGGCGTGTCAGGGCGTCGAGGGTCGCTTGGTACTTGGCGGCCTCGTAGTCGCTGGTGGCGAAGCGCCAGGGATCGGGGTCGCGGCGGTAGATGTCGTCGAAATAGCTGCCGGGCAGGGAGGGCTTCATGGGACCGCCTCGAGATAGGTTTCCACCGGCTGTTCGAACCGCTTGAGCATGACGGGGTCCAGGCGGAAGCCAGTCGGATCGTCGGAGATCATGTCGGTGATCTGTGAACGGTGACAGCCGATCGCCTTGAGCTTGGCGTCGAGCACCGACGCGATGTCGAGGCCAAACGCACGGAAGCCTTCCGGGACCGAGGTGTGGGCCGCGTCGTTCCAGATCACGTATTCGAGCAGCCTGATCCGGCGGCTGGTTTGCCGGGTGATCTGGTGGATGGCGGCGCTGGCGATCGCGAAGGCGGCTTGATGGTCGCAATGGGGATCGTCGCGGAACGAGACCGCGACCGTGTCGATGCCGTCGAGGAGTTCGGCGATGCGGGCGGTGGCCGCCTCGAAGCCCTCGGCTCCAGGATGGGGGACCTGGGTGTCCCGCAGGCGCAGGAAAACCGGCGCCTCGGTCAGGCCCAGCGCCACCAGGGCGTCGATGGTCTCGGCCTCGCGCACCGCCCTCAGCCGGTCCGGCGGGAACGAGGGGGAGTTGGGGTGGGATCCGGTGCCATCGCTGATCATGATCACCAGGGGAGGGTTGCCGATGACGGCCAGCCGGGCGATCAGGCCACCGCAGCCCAGGCTCTCGTCGTCGGGGTGGGGGGCCACGACCGCGACCCGGCCAAGCCTTTCCAGGGGTTCCAGGGACGCGTCCGTCACGCGCCCGCACCGCTGGAGCGCTGGCCCCGAGTGGCGAGGACGTGCTTGCCGACCGCGGCCAGCGTCGCGTCGGGTGCCGGCTGGCGCAGGTAGGTGGTGA
This sequence comes from Skermanella stibiiresistens SB22, assembly GCF_000576635.1. Lineage (GTDB taxonomy): Bacteria > Pseudomonadota > Alphaproteobacteria > Azospirillales > Azospirillaceae > Skermanella > Skermanella stibiiresistens. The sequence goes on along the minus strand of NZ_AVFL01000025.1, from coordinate 58,048 downwards.
GGTCGCCCCCCCGCCGTTCCAGTGGATGCGGCTTGAGCAGGCCGGCGACGCCGATGCCGCGCACGGCGTCCTCCAGGACGTCCAGGCAAATCCGCTCGATCGCGGTGCGCGTCATGTTGGCGACATGGACGGCTTCCGCCGCGGCGTCGGGCGCCGGATCGCCGTGGCCGAACACGGCGTCGGCCGCCTCCGCCGCCCGGGCCAGCCACGCCCGCCCGCTTTCGACCGCGACCGCCATGGTGCCGACGCGCGCCACCTGATAGGGATCGCCATCGCGGCCCCTGGAGGTCAGATGCTCGACCACCTCGTCAAGCAGGGCCTCGGCGCCCCCGAGATGCACGGCGGCGAAGCGAACCGCGCCGCCGGAAAACCAGGGCTGGAGATGGTAGTCGCCCGGCTGGCCGATCAAGTCGGCGGGCTCGATCGTCATGTCGTCGATCCGGATGGCGCCGCTGCTCGACGCCACCATGCCGAGCGGTTTCCACGCCGTCAGGTCGAAGCCCATCGGCAGTTCCTCGGCGCGGATCAGGCACATCCGGGGCTGCTGACCCGCGGCCGACACCGTGATCAGCGGCCGGGTGATGTCGCCGGCGCCCGAGCAGAACGTCTTCTCGCCGTCGAGCACGGGTCGGCCGTCGCGGTCGGACAAATCGACGCCGCGACCGCCCTGCGTGTTCCAGACCGCGAACATGTGCCCGGCCGCGGCGTCATGGGCGGCGGCGGTCCATTGCTCCGGCGTGCCGAAATGGTGGATCAGCTGGAGCGCGTTGCAATGGCCCTCGTAGAGCCGCCCAACCGCGAGGTCGATCCGGCCGGCCGCGCGCAGGGTGTCCAGCAGTTCCCGCATCGTTCCGGGAACCAGCCCCAACCCGCAACCGCCCTGGTCCACCGGAAGCGGAGCGGTCAGCAGCCCGGATCGCTCCAGCGCCTCGATGGCGTCCAGGGGAAAACCGTCCTCGGGAACGGGGCCGGGCACGGCGGCGGCGAACCGCGCGACGCGCTCCGGCGCCATGGGGGGAAAAGCTTGGGTCGGCGCCGGAGCGGGTGTCTGAATGTTCATGCCAGCCTAACGCTTGGCTGGTGCGAAAGCTCCATTCGAACCGGTCACGTCACGTCCGCCGGGTCGGCAGCGCCAATGCCGACAGCGCGCAGCAGATGCCCATCCCGCCGATCACCAGCGCCATGGGCGCGGGCGTGCCGTCGGACAGCCAGCCGACCAGCGCGCTCGCCAGGGCCCCCAGGGCGAACTGCACGGTTCCGGCCAGACCGGACGCGGCACCGGCCATTCCGGGGATGACCGACATGGAGCCCGCCATGGAGTTGGCGCCGACCAAGCCCATCATCGACAGGTAGAGGAATAGGGGCACCACGATGCCGAGCAGGCCGAAGCTTCCGGTTCCACCCAGGACCGCCAAAGCCACGCCGAACACGGCGCAGCCGATCGAGCCGTACAGCAGCGCGCGGTCCGATCCGATCAGCGTGACGAGCCTGCGGTTGACGATGTTGAAGGCCATCATGCCGATGACGTTCATGCCGAACAGGAAGCCATAGATCTGCGGCGAGATGCCGAAGTATTCGATGTAGACGAATGGAGTCGCCGCGATATAGGTGAACATGCCGCCCGTGAAGAACGCGCCGGCCAGCGTGTAGGCCATGTAGGAGCGATTGCCGAGCAGCCTCAGATAGCCCATCACCATGGCGCCGATCCCGACGCGTCGGCGCTGGGCGCTGGGCAGGCTTTCCGGGATGGAGAACAGCGCCAGCAGCACCACGAGCCCGAAGGCGGCCAAACCCCAGAAGATCGCCCGCCAGTCCAGCAGCACCAGGATCTGTCCCCCGATCAGCGGGGCCACCATTGGTGCTATCCCCATGATCAGCATCATCAGGGACAGCATGCGGGCGGCTTGGTCCTGCGGGAACAGGTCGCGCACCATGGCGCGGGCCAGGACGGGAGCGGCGCAGGCGCCGAAAGCCTGGACGAACCGCCACAGCACCAGATGGTCCGCGTCGTTGGTGAGGGCGCAGCCGAACGACGCGGCGATGTAGATGACGATGCCGATCACGATCGGACTACGCCGGCCGAACCGGTCGCCGAGCGGTCCCCAGACCAGCTGACCCGAGCCGAACCCCAGGAAGAAGCTGGCCAGCGAGAGTTGGACGGTCGCGGGGGTCGCGTTCAGCCCCCGGCCAATCTCGGGAAGCGCCGGCAGGTACATGTCGATCGCGAGCGGCGCGAAGGCCATCAGGGAACTGAGGACGATGGCCAGCCAATGGGGATTGACGGGCCGGACCCGTCCTTCTGACAACGAGGTCATTGAATCTTCTGCTTGGCGGAAATAGTTGGCGTAGCTTCTCACCAAAGGATGCCCGTGTATAGAAGGTATGCTTTGTAACCATCGGCATGGGAGATGTGCGTTGAGCCAATGGTGGGGCCAATGGCTGGAGTTGCGCGGTATTTACTGGCTGGACCTGTGCGGGGTCGCCGTGTTCGCCGCCAGCGGTGCCCTGACGGCATCGCGGAAGCAGATGGATATCGTCGGGTTTTGCCTGATCGCGACCGTCACCGGGATCGGCGGCGGCACCATTCGGGACCTGCTGCTGGGACAGGGTGCGGTCTATTGGATCGCGTCGCCGGAATACGTGCTGATCTGCATCGCCGCCGGGGTGCTGCTGTTCTTCACGGCTCCCTTCCTTGAATCACGCTACAAGGCGCTGCTGTGGGCCGACGCCGCCGGGCTGGCGCTGTTCTGCGTGACGGGCGCGGAGAAGGCGCTGGACGCCGGGGCGCCGCTGCCGGTCGCCGTGATCATGGGGGTCATGACGGCGACCTTCGGCGGCATCATCCGCGACGTGTTGTGCGCCGAGGTGCCGCTGGTGCTTCGGAAGGAGATCTACGCCACGGCCGCGGCGGCGGGAGCCCTGGTGGATGTCATGCTGGCGCTGACGGGTGCCGGGCTGATCTGGGCGCAGGTCGCGGGGTTCCTGACCGCTTTCGGGATCCGGGCGGTCGGCATCGCGTTCGGCGTCTCGCTGCCGGTCTACAAGGCGCGGGCCGGCCGCGACTATTGATACCGCTCCAGCCCGTAGTGCTCCATCTTGCGGTACAGCGTCGTCCGGGAGATGCCGAGCGCCTTGGCGGCGGTCGTCAAGTTGCCGGTATGGGCGGCGATGGTGGTCTCGATCGCTTGGCGTTCCAGCGTCTCGAGCTTGTTGCCCGCGGCGGGTTCGGCCGGGGCCGGGGGAGCTATGTCGGGCGGCAGGTCGGCGACGGTGATGGTGTCCTCGTCGCTCATCAACAGCAGGCTCTCGACCACGTTTCGGAGTTCGCGCACGTTGCCGGGCCAGGAATGGTGGCGCAGCGCGTCCAGCACGGCGGGCTCGAACCTCTTGGGTGGGAGATCGTGGCGGCGGGATAGGAGTTGGTTGAAGTGCGGCACCAGCAGATCGGTGTCGCCTTCCCGATCGCGGAGCGGCGGGATGCGGACGGTCGTGACGCTGATCCGGTAGAACAGATCCTGCCGGAAGCGGCCCGCCGCGACCTCGTCGCGCAGGTTCCGGTTGGTCATGGCGATCAGCCGAACGTTGACGCGCCGGGGCTCGCTGTCGCCGACACGGTAGACGATGCCCTCCTCCAGCACGCGGAGCAGGTAGGGCTGGAGGTCGAGCGGCAACTCGCCGATCTCGTCCAGACATAGTGTTCCGCCATCCGCCAGTTCGAAGCGGCCAAGGCGGCCCTCCGACGCGGCGCCGGTGAAGGCGCCGCGGACATAGCCGAACAACTCGCTGGCGACCAACTCCTTGGAGACGGCGCCGCAGTTGAACGCGATGAACGGGTCCGATGGCGATACCGCACTCTCGCCATGGATGGCGCGGGCGAACAACTCCTTGCCGGTGCCGGTCTCACCTTCGATCAGGACGGGTGCCCGCCGTCCCGCCAGCCGCCGGGCGCGATCCACGGCGACGCGAACCGCTGGGCTGGCTCCGACGATGGCGGCGAAGCTGTCGCGCCCCGGGTCACCTTCGTGACGCGCCGCCGGTACCTTGGCGGAGGAACGGCGTGGCTTGGCCGGGATCACCAGCAGGGCGCCCAGGTTCTCACCGTCCACGTCCAGCGGCTTCATCCACTCCGCCGGCCAACCGGTGGTGTCCAGGCTGGTGATCCGCGATTCCTTGTCGAGCACCAGCCGGGTCGGGCCGGAGCCGTGCTCCAGCAGGGTTCGGGCGCGGTCGCTGACGTGCAGCACGCGGCCCTTGCGGTCGACCGCGATGATGCCGTCCTCGACCCAGGTCGGCAGCTTGGCGACGCAGGCTTCCAGCAGCTTGACGCGTTCCTGGCGCGCCTGGTCGGCCATCGCCCATTCGACCTGCCGCGCCGCCACCACGGCGAGTGCCAGATTGTGCCGCTGGAAGGTCTGGCGCGGACCGGAGATGTCGAGCAGGCCGATCAGCGAGCCGTCGATCGGGTCGCGGATCGGGGCGGCGGCGCAGGTCCACGACTTGACCCCGGCGCAGAAATGCTCCGACGCGTGGACCAGGACCGGCTGCCGGGTGATCAGCGCGGTGCCGATGCCGTTGGTGCCCGCCGCCGATTCCTGCCAGTTTCCGCCCGGTTCCAGATGGATCTCCCGGCCGGCCTCCAGCGTGGCGCGGTCGCCGACGGTCGTCAGCACGACGCCGGACGGATCGGTGACCAGCATGATCGAGCCGGTTCCGATGAACAGGTCGATCGCCTCCGCCAGGGTGCCGGCGGCGGCGGTCAGAAGATCGCGGTTGCGGATGCGGAGATGGTGCAGTCCGTCGTCCCGGACGGCGAGCGGCGCGCTGCACCCATGGGCGTCGACCCCGCTCTCCAGGCTGCGGCGCCAGGAATTGACCACCACGTTGCGGACTGGCGGCTGGTCGTCCACTCCGGCGAGGAAATCCTCCCATGCCCGCATGATCGACGCTTCATCGGCATGGATCGCGCTTCGGGGCGACTGTTTCGCTCCGATTCCTGTCTTGGGCATGTATTCACACTCCCTCGCCCGGATCTTTTTTTGTGCTCGAACGGCGCGATCCGGATCGCTGGAGTTTACACGGTGATGGCTGCTTGGGTAACGATAAAGTTCGGATGATATCTTCTTACCCTCTCCTTCGACTGTTCGAATACAGGCGGCATTCGCGAGATTGACGCACGGGGTCGGCGGTCAGCCCCGTGCGTCTCACCCCCGGCAGGCAGGGAGCGGCGGATCTCACCGCCTGCCAAGCTTCTCCGCTCCGGCCCCCAGCGCCGGTCCCGCCGTCGGGTCGGCACCGTCGGGGCGGTCCGCGATCAGCGTGTGCGTGTTCAGGATCAGGCAGGCGGCGGAGGACGCGTTGCGGACCGCCGTCATGGTGACCTTGACTGGGTCGGTGACTCCCACCTCCAGCAGGTCGGTGAATTGCGCCGTCCGGGCGTCGAAGCCGGTGCCCTTGGGCGCCTGGGCCACGCGGCTCACGATGTCGGCGGCGCGTAGGCCGCAGTTCTCGGCGATGCAGGTCAGCGGCGCCGCCAGCGCCCGCTGGAACAGCCTGACGCCGTCACCGACCCCACCGCTGGTCTCGGCGGCGAGCGCGTCCAACTGGGGCGCCACCTGGATCAAGGCCGTTCCGCCACCGGCCACGACGCCTTCCTCCAGAGCCGCGCGGGCGGCGCTGAGGCTATCGTCCAGCAGTTGGACGCGGCGCTTCTGCTCGGCGGGCGTGGCGCCGCCGGCCAGGATGGTGGCGGTTCCACCGGTCAGCTTGGCGAGGCGTTCGGTGTACTTGTCGCGCTCGATGTTCGGCGGGGCGGCGTCGAACTGGCGCTGCACCTGGGCGCGGCGGGCGCGGATCATCTCCGCGTCGCCATTGCCGCGGATGATCGAGGTGAAGTTCTGGCCGACGCGGACCTGGGCGGCGGAGCCGAGATCGTCGAGCGTCGCCTGGTCCAGCTTGCCGCCGAGATCACGGGCGATGACCCGTCCTCCGGTCAGGATCGCGATGTCCTCCAGCATGGCCTTCCGCCAGTGGCCGAACTCGGGTGGATTCACGGCGACGGCCAGACCGGCGCCGTTCCGGCGGAGCCCCATCAGGCTGACCACGACCTCCGGCGCCAATTCGTCGGCGATGATCAGCAGCGGACGGCCGGTCGCCGAGACCTCGGTCAGGATCGACGCGATCTGATCGGTGGAGGCTATCCGCTGGTCGGTGATCAGGATGTGCGGGTCGTCCAGCACGGCCCGCATGGTCTCCACGTCGGTGACCATGTGGTGGGAGATGTAGCCGCGATCGAACGACATGCCCTCGACCACCTCCAGCGTCGTCTCGATGCCGGGGCCGAACGCCACCTCGACGATGCCGTCGCTCCCGACGCGGCGAAGCGCCTCGGCGACCAACTGACCCAGGGCCGGATCGGTGGCGGCGATGGTGGCGACGGCCTGCAACTGGACGTGGCCGGATAGCGGATGGGCGGAGCGGCGCAGCGCCTCGATCACGGCGCCGGCGGCCTTGTCGATGCCCGCGACCAGATCGACCGGGCTGCCATGGGCCTCCAGCACCTTCAGGCCGCCCTGGATCAGCGCGTTGGCTAGCACGGTGGCCGTTGTGGTGCCATCACCGGCGACCTCGTTGGTCTGCTTGGAGACCTCCCGCACGACCTGGGCGCCCATGTTCTCGAATCGGCATTCCAGTTCGACCTCGTCGGCGATGCTGACGCCGTCGCGGGACACGATCGGCGTGCCGATCGGCCGGTCGATGATCGCGTTCATGCCCTTGGGGCCAAGCGTGCCCTGGACCGCGAGCGTCAGCTTGGCGACACCCCGGCCAAGCGCCTCGCGGGCCTCGGCGTGGTGGAGCATCATTTTCGGCATTGGTCGTGTCCTCCCATTTCCCTTTTGGCCACCCGGCCGGCGATGAAGTCGGCCAGGGTGGGTTCGCCCTCTGTCGGGGCGTCGTCGTAGCGGGCTTGAAGCAGCCCTCGGCACAGGTGGCCGTTGAACTCGGTGTTGATCCGGACACGGCGCAGCAGGGACAGGTATTCGCCGAAAGTCGCCGGGGTGACCGGCTCGCCTTCGGCCGACGTGAACGCGTTGTCGCTGGTTCCGCCCCACTCGCGGCGGATCTCCAGGTAGCGGTCCCTCAACTTGAGGGTTTCCGGGTCGGCGATCGGGAGGGTCGCCAGATGGGGCAGGTCGAGATCGAGGATGTCGGTCACCGCCCAGCCCCGGTCGAGCAGGTGGCGGATCACCGCCTCCTGGCGCCGCTGATAGGCCTTGATCCGGAAGGTCCGGCGCAACTCGTCCAAGTCCTCGTCGGCGGCCTCCTCCGCGAATGTCGCCTTGAAGGAATGGCCCCGCGCCAGCCCCTGGTTGATCGTGTCGGAATACATGTGGTCGCGCAGGTCGACGGTGACCTGCCGGACCCAGGGGAGCGACGACACGGCGGCGCGCATGTCGTCGGCCATCAGGAAGGCGAAGTTGGCGGCGCACCAGTAGGTCGGCAGCCGGAACCCGATATGGACGCGGCCCTCCGCGTCCACCTCGATCCCGGTGACGAAGCGAAGCTCCGTCACCGGCTCATCGAGTTCCGGGTCGGTCACCGAACCCAGGCTCGCCCAAACCTCCGCCGCGCGGGCAGCGCTCGATGGAGCGGCGTCCGCGAACGCAGGGGTGGACATGGGCCTCAGTCTCCTATGGCTTCGGCGACTTGGGCCATCGTGTTCTCCTCCGCGCGGGCGGGGGCCGAGCCGGTGATCCGGGCCCGGTGGGTGGCGACATCGATGTCGTAGAGCTTGGCGGCGTTGAGGCCGAGGATCTTGCGCTTGGCCTCCAAGTTCAGATCGACGCCCTTGTCCTTCTTGATGGTGTCGGGCAGTTCGTGCGCCATGAACCGCTCGACCAGCCACTTGGGCGACCAGATGCCATAGTCGCTGCCATAGAGCAGGCGGTCCGGCCCCAGCCAGAACAGCAGTTCCGAGATGACCTGGTTGAAGTAGTCGGGCCGGCTGTGGATGAAGGGCAGGGCCACCGCCAGCCCGCCATAGACGTTGGGTTCCTGGACTGCGATCCAGCAGAAGTCGTCCAGCCGCGGCAACCCGCAATGCTCGACGATGAAGTTGAGTTCGGGGAAGCTGGTGGCGGCGTCATCGATGTCGGCGACATCGAAGGCGTCGCGGTTGAGCGGCAGGATCGTCGGTCCCTTGTGGACGTGGATGTTCTTGACGCCCAGCTTGACGCACTCGGCCATGTAGCGCTGGGCCCACTCGTCGGTCAGCTTCCAGCCCTTGCTGGCGCCCTTCCATTCGGCGGTGTAGAGCTTGCAGCCCTTGATCTTGTACTTCTCGACCTGCTCGTGCAGGGCCTCGATGCCCGCCTCGCCGTCCCGCGGGTCCCAGGCGCCGTTGAGGATGAAGCGGTCGGGGTATTTCTCCTTCAGGACGGCGTTCTGCTCGATCGTGTTGAAGCCGTTGACGTAGAAGTCCTTGAGGTATGTCGGCTGGAAGATCGCCATGTCGTCGTAGCCGTCGACGAACAGGTCGTTGTACATGGTCTCGGCGCCATAATTGTCGAACTTCTCCTTGGGCCAGACATACTCCTTGGGACTGAGAGCGGTGTGGTAGCCGTAGAAGCAGTCGATGAACTGCGCGCCGTGGATGTTCTTCTGGTTAGCCTTGCTGCCGTCCCACAGGTGGGTATGGCCGTCGATGATGAAGATTTCCTCGCCTTCCGCCGTCTTGAACATGGTTTCCTCCGCCGTTTTTATTATGGGTGGAAAACTCGCCGTCCAGGTTCAGTCGTTCAGGATCCCGTCTTTCAGGTGTATTCGAGCGCGTCATCCATGTTGCCGAACAGCATGACCGTGTTGTCGTCGATCATGACCATGCGGCCGTAATGGGTCGATGTGGAGATCTCGAACAGATGGGGAGTCATCTCGCGGCCCAAGGCCTCGGTGATCTCGTCCATCTTGAACTCCATCTTGCCTTCGCCGTCGATCCGGATCATGGCCGGCATGTAGGTCACCTTGATGCCGGGCTTGTTCTCCATCACCTCGGCGATGCAGCGCGCCTCGACGCTGTCGTTCATGGTGACGCCGCACTGGTGCGAGATCGTGTGCTCGAAGGTCAGGTCCCGCATCGGCTTGAAGATGTTGAAGTCATGGGCGACGCTCATGGCTCGTTCTCCTTATCTTATTTGTTGTTCAGGCTTCGGCGGCTGGCTGGGTGTCGTTGGCCGTCGTCGCGGTCAGGGCGGCTGGCACCTCGATGCCGATCTCGGCGCAGATCGCCTTCAAGCGGTTGGACGCGGCGGCTAGGGCGTCGTTGAACTGGGCGACCTTGACGCGGGGCTGTGACCAGACCGGCTGCAACTGGTTGGCCGCCTTGACGCAAAGCGTGCCGTGTTTCTCCAACCAGCCTTCCATGACCTGGCGGTTGGCCTCGCCATGCTCGGGATCCTGGGCCAGCAGGTGGAACAGCTCGACCGAGTTGGCGAGGTTCTGTTCGTAATCGGCCTCGGCGGCCGATACCACGGCCGGGGTCGCGAAGTCGTTCTGCGCGGCGGCCATCTGCATGATGAAGCCGCTGCGGAACAGTTCGGCGACCAGGGGTTCGAACACGACATTGGTCGCGAAATACTGCTCCAGGTAGTCCGTGGCGCCCATGACCGCCTCGGTCGCCTCGCGGACACCCTGCCAGATCGGGTCCTCCATCCAATGGGTCTTGCCGGCGGTGGCGTCGAACACCGGAAGGTCCATGCCGATCTCGCTCAAGTATAGCGTCAGGTCCTGCGAGAACCTGAGCTTGTACGAGGAGTTGGTCAGGATGGCGTTGTTGATCATCTGGGTGTAGCCGTAGCGCTGGGCCTGCATGGTCGCCTTGCCCAGACCGTATTCGGCGTGCTTGTAGGCCCCGAGATGGTCTTGCAGGATCTTGACCCAGCGGGGGTCGAACCGGGCGGGGGCTCCGGACTTGCGGGCATTGTCGACCACGTTCTTGATCATGCCAACGATGGTGGACTGGCGCTGGTAGTGGGTCCGCTCCCATTCCTGGTCTGGCGCCCGAAACTTGTGCCAGTCGGACGACTTCAGCTTGGTCCAGTCCTTGGAATAGGTCGGGGTGCCGTCGGCGAACGAGATGATCCAGTCCTGGAGCAGGTAGCGCTCCGGGTCGGGCTGGACATCGACCGTCATGTCCTCGTAATGGGTCGCCTTGCGGCCCTTCGGTTCGAAGTAGTTGTATTTGCGGCTGTCCCAACCCGGGAACTTCTTGGCGCCGGCGGCGCCGGACTTGACTTCGGGTTCCTGAACCTGTGCGGTCATTGTCATTATCCTCCCCGTTTTGAAGGTTTATTTTATCGAAGGGCTGGCGTGAACTTGTCGAAGTGGGTGTGCTCCGGCTCGACGCCGGCGATCTGGAGCACCGGCAGTAGCGCGTCGATCATCGGCGGCGGGCCGCAGGAATAGACGTCGATCGCGGAGGCGTCGCCCAACTCGCCCAGATGTCGGCGCACGACCTCGTGGATGAAGCCGGTCTCTCCCGTCCACCCGTCCTCGGGCGCCGCATCCGAAAGCGCGGGCACGAACCGGAAGTCGGGCAGGCGGTCCATCAACTCGGCGAAACGGTCCAGGTAGAACAGGTCGCGGGCCTGCCGGGCGCCGTAGAAGAAACGGATCGGCCGGGAGGGCTCGCCGCAGCCGATCTGGTCCTGGAGGATCGACCACAGCGGCGACATGCCGGACCCGCCACCCACCAGCACCAGCGGGCCGGTGCGGTTCTCTCGCCGGAGACAGGTGCCGTAAGGCCCCCGCAGCATCAGCGGGTCACCGACCCTGAGGGCGCCATCCAGCAAGGCCGAGAAGGCGCCCTGGCCATACTTCTTGATGATGAAGTGGAGGCGCCGGGGATCGCTGGGCGGGTTCGCCATGGAGAACGAGCGGGTGACGCCCTTGCCGGGCACCGTGATGTCGACATACTGGCCGGCCCAGAACTTCAGCGGCTGCTCGATCTCGAGTTCCAGGCGGAAGATGTCGTGGGTCAAGGGGACGATGGCGGTCAGCCGGGCCGCGAAGTCCTTGACCGCGATGCTGCGCGACAGCAGGTCCTCGTCGTAGTTCAGCAACTCGACTTCGATGTCGCTATAGGCGAGCGTGCGGCACAGCAGGATGTGGTTGGTGTCGCGGTCCATCTCGGACAGCGCGAAGGTGGAATATTTCAGCAGTTCGACGTCGCCATCGACCAGCACGCATTTACAGCTTGAGCATTGTCCTTCCTTGCAGCCGTGCATCAGGGAGATGCCTTGGCGGAACGCGGCATCGAGAACGGTTTCCCCTTCCTCGACCTCCATTTCGATGCCGGCGGGCTGCAACAGGACCGTATGGACCGCGCGGGCGGCCAACGGGTTCTGGGTCATGTGCGGTTCCCCTGGACGTGTTTCCGGCCATGGCGGACCGGAGGCGGGGAGCGCCTTGGCGGCGCTCCCCCTTTCCCCTTGAGGCGTCAGATCTTGTGGACCTTGAAGCCCTTCTTGTACTCGGCGATGTGGGCGTCGCGCTGTTCCGGGGTCATGCCGCGCAGCGTGATCAGGGGGCTCTTGATCTCGTAGCCGCGGACATGGTCCAGGGTCCACATGTCCTTCTCCTCGAACGACAGGTGGGGCTGGGCGATCAGGGTCTTACCGTCGGGGCGGACGAAACCCATGTCCTTGATCGCGTCGGCCAGATCCCAGCCGTGATACATGCTCTCCCACTCGCGGTGGCCGCTGAAGCGGCCCATCGCCGGGGTCGGGCGTCCCTGGTACTCGCCCTGGAAGGCGACCTTGTGGGTCCAGCGGTCGACCTCGTGACCATAGGTGAAGATCTCGCCGTCGACCTCGTCGACCACGATGTCCTCGCGGATCAGGCAGGGAACGAGGTTGGACCAGCAGCGGTGCGGATAGACGTAGCCGGTGTCCACGAAGGTGATCGGCGGGTTGCCGGGCTTGCTGAGCTTGGCGTAGTTCTCCCACCAGGCGCCGAACTCGTCGTACCAGCCGGGATACTTGTGCTCGAACCACTCGAAGTCCCGCTCGGTCATCGCCTCGATGCGCCAGAAGTTGGCCCACCAGCCGGCGGAGAAGAACTGGGCGACCTTGTGGACGTAGTTCTTCTTGACGATCCGGTCGAACGCCTCGTGGACGTCGTCGTGGTGGATCTTGATGCCGTACTTCTCCAGCGGCAGCATGTATGTCCGGTAATAGTCCTCGAAGATCCAGCGGTGCCACAGCTCGGCGTAGCTCTCCTTGTTCTTGTCGCGGTTGGTCGTGCCGTATTCGATGATGGTGCCGATGGCGGCGTCGACGATCGCGTGGTTCTGCCAGAACGCGTATTTGAGGTCGCGTTCCAGGAGCTGGTGGTTATCCGGGTTGTTGAGGATCGACATCAGCAGCGAGTGGCCGTTGCCGATGTGGCGACTCTCGTCGGATTGGACTGACAGGAAGACGGTCGGCAGCGCGTAGTCGCCATTGCGGGCGGCTTCCGACGGCATGGCGACGAACAGCGTGTTGGTGAACGCGGTCTCGGCGACGACGGTCAGGTAGATGTTGGCGGCGGTGATCGCGTCGCCGGTGACGAAGGCCTCGCCGAACTGGCGGCCGATCGAGGTCGCGTAGCACTTGCCGAAGGCGGCTTCCGTGATGTCGAACCCGGCCGGGTCGATGTAGTTCTCCATGTACCACTTCTTCAGGTTCATCTGGATGGTCGAGTGCCTGAACTCGTCGACCATCTGCATGGTGAACCCGGTGCGCAGATCATCGCCAGGCGCCAGCCGTCCGACCATCGCCATGGAGCGCGCGGCCGAGATCTCGGGGAACGGGATGATCGCCAGGAACAGCTTCATCCACTCGACCCAGCGGGGCTCGACGTTGCGGAACATGTCGCCGCGCAGCGCCGCGTCGAGTGCCCCGTAGACCCGGTTGTCCTTTTCCTCCTGCATGGGGAAGTAGGAGCGCAGCACCTGCTTCATGGGGTCCTTGGGCGCCTTGGAGATCTTGTAGTCGGTCGGGAAGGTCATGGCCTCCTGGACGTAGGATGGCGTCCAGCCGAGATCCGCGACCCGGCGCGCCGCCTCGCCGATGCTGATGCCCTTCTGCGCGATGATCTTGTTGAGCGTCAAACCGTCAGGCATTGTCTACTCCCTGGCTTCTTTGTTGGCATGGAATCTTGTTGGATGACAGATTTCCGCCTTGGCCGGCTTCTCTGGCCGGCATGAGTCGAGCTTGGGTTGGCGATCCTTGACGTCCCAGAACGTGTCCGCCGCCTGGGATGCGGAAATACTCCGCGGCACCGCTGTCAGGACCGTTTTCCCGCACTACTTCCTTGTTTATTGCACCGCATCATGGGCGGTGCATTGTTATGTCTGTAATACTTAGCAAGGGGTGTGCCAACTCTTTGTGGACCTTGAAGGGCTTGTGGTTGCTGGCGTTTTTCAAGGTTTCCCATACGTGACCTAAGGGCTTTGTCCCTTTGTGGGACGGCGGGGCCGTGAACGGTGTTTCAAAACGGGTCGGTTGGGGCGGTCGTCACCGGCTTGGTCGTCCCCGCTTCGCGCCACTCACTTCCCCGCGACCTCCGCCGGCTTGGCCTTCTTCTCCGCGATGTAGCGGGCGCCGAGGATCAGGGCGCCCATAGTGAAGTCCTCGCCATGGGCGGCGATCATCTCCTGGGACAGGTCGGCGAGGCGTTTGAAGAATTCGTCCTTGGAGGCTTCCTCGTCGGACGCCGGGTTGGCGGTCATGGGCTTCTTCCTTCCTGCGGGTCGTTCAATCGGTTGACGATGTCTTCCAGTTGCTCGATCAGGGCCTCGCGCTCGGCCTCGATCCTCTTGGTCTGCTCCAGGACGTCGCGGTGCTCCCGCTCCAGGTCGGCGAGGCGGGCGGCGTGTTCGGAAGAAGGTCCCGCCTCCAGGAGTTGGCGGCAGTGCTCCATCTCGAACTCGACGCCCGCGCGCCGGCCCTCCCGAGAGAGTTGCGCGGAATTCAACTCGGTCAGCTTGGCCACGATGGCGTAGCGTTCGGCCATAAGCGTTTGGAACGGGTCGTCGCGGTCGGAAGTCCGGTCAGAGGTCATTGTGGTGGCCGTCGCACAGGGGCGGGTTGCCGGTTCGCTTGCAGCCGCACAGGAAGATGGTCCCGGTGCCGGGTGCCCTCCACCCCATGGGGCTGATGCCGGTGCCGGCGTGGGAGCCGTCGCAGATCGGCTGTGTGCCGCTGCGACCGCAGCGGCACCAGAACACCAGATCGCCTTCCTCCACTTCCCATTCATAGGGACCGGCCTGGGCGACTTCCGGTTCGATGTTCATATCCGCACTTTCAAGGGATCAGCACGGCGCGGCCTTTGACCTTGCCATGGTGCAGGTCGTGGAGCGCCTCGTTGGCCTGTTCCAGCCGGTACTCGCGGGTCGCCAGCTTCACCAAGCCGCGGTCGGCCAGCGCCATCAGCTCGACCAGTTCGGGATATGTCCCGACCAGGTTGCCGACGATGGTCTTCTCCGAGGTGATCATCTCGATGGTCGGGATCTCGACCTTCCCGCCATAGCCGACGATGTAATAGAAGCCGCCATTGCGGGTCATGGCGAGCCCCTTGGCGACGGCGTCGCCCTCGCCGACAAAGTCGATCACCGCCTCCGCCCCGCGCCCGCCGGTCAGTGCCAGGATCTGGTCGACCTCGGTCCTGTCGGACTTCACCAGATGATGGGCGCCGCACTCCTTGGCCAGACCGAGCGCCATGTCGGACCGGTCGACCGCGATGATCTCGGCGGCGCACAAAGCCGCCAGCACCTGGACGCCGATATGGCCTAGGCCGCCGACGCCGATCACGACGGCGTACTCGCCGGGTAGCAGGTGGCGCGACGCCTTCTTGGCGGCGCGATAGGCCGTCAGCCCGGCATCGGTGTAGGGGGCGACGTCCTTGGGAGTCAGGCTGGCCGGCAGCTTGATCAGCGACCGCGCGCCGGTCAGCAGGTATTCGGCGTAGCCGCCATTGGTGTTGATGCCGGGGAACTTGCTGTCGGTCGCGTGCATGTCGTCGCCGCGCCGGCAGGCGAGGCAATGGCCGCTGGTCACCAGGGGATGGCAGATGACGGGATCGCCGACCTTGATGCCCTCGACGCCAGAGCCGACCTCCTCGACCCAGCCGGCGTTCTCGTGCCCCATGATGTAAGGAAGCTGGACATTGGCCTTGTCGCGCCAGATGCCCTCGACGATGTGCAGATCGGTGCGGCAGACGCCGGCTCCGCCGATGCGGACGATCACGTCGGTGGTCTTCTCGATCCGGGGATCGGGAACCTCCTCGTAGCGGACATATTGGGGACTGGTGAGCGAGGGGTCGAATTCGTACAGCACGGCCGCCTTCATGGATGATCCTCCCTTGTCTTCTGTCGTCTGGTTTCTTGGATGAACCTGGGAGGGACAAGGCAACCGGCGTGCCAGATGTGAAAACGCCGGAAATCGGCGGCGTCGCGCCGGGCTCGCCGGAATTGGGTGTTTACATAATCAACGTCCGCCCACACCCTCGGCGTTCAAGACTTGCACATGACAGGTCACCAGGGGAGGAACGGGACATGGGATCTCTGTCACCCGCCGAGCGCCTGCGACTGGCTCGGATCGCCCTTCAGGATCGTGGGATCGCCTCGCCGGAACTGCTCGCCCCGGAAATCCTGCGGTCGTGGGACCGTTGCCTGGAGGCGGGATTGGAGCCGCACCGAACGCCGGAGGTCATCCACGTCGACGAGGCCATCCTGCGCCAAGCGCGGGAGCGGTACGAGGTGACGCGCCGGCTGGCTCTGGCCGAGATGCACAACCTCTATCACCAGATTTCCGGCTCCAACTTCATGATAGCGCTGGGTGATCCCGATGGGATGGTGCTCGACACCATCACCGACGACACCTTCCGCACCACGGCGGACGCCAAGAACATCCGAGCCGGGGGGCTGTGGGGAGAACTGTCGCAAGGGACAAACGCGCTGGGACTGGCGGCGGGGATGCGGGCGCCCGTGACGGTTCATGGGGCGGAACACTTCTTCACCATCCATGGCGGGCTGACCTGCAACGCGGTGCCGATCTTCGGACCGACGGGCGATGTCGCGGCGGTGCTGGACGCGTCGAGCGATTGCCGGTCGCGCCAGCGGCACACCATGGCGCTGGTCAAGATGTCGGTGCGCCAGATCGAGAATGGCTTGTTCCGCGAGGCTCACCGGAATGATCTGGTTCTGATCTTCCACACCAGGGCCGAATACCTGCGGACCCTGAGCGCTGGTCTGCTGGCGGTCGATGGGTCGGGCCGGGTGCTGGCGGCCAACCGGCAAGCCGAGTTCTTCCTGCAAGGCTTGCCGGCGCGGCCGGGCCATCACTTCGCGGAGTTGTTCCGGACCGGTTTCAACCAGTTCCTGGACGAGGGACACCGGCGCGAGCGGGTGCGGCTGGAGGACCATGAGGGCAGCAGCTATGTCGTCGCGATCGACAACCTGCGCCAAGCGTGTCCGATCCACGCGGGGAAGGAACGGCGGGCACCGGAGGCGAAGGCGCGGGCTCCCGTCGCGCGGGCCGATTGGGTGACTGATTTCGTGGCCGAGGACCCGGCCGTGGCGGCGGCGTTGCGGCAGGTCTCGGGAGCGGTGGCGCGGGCGGTGCCGATCCTGATCCGGGGGGCGACCGGGACCGGCAAGGAGCTGGTCGCCCGCCACGCCCACCGCGCCAGCGGCCGTCCCGGCGCCTTCGTTCCGGTCAACTGCGCCGCCTTGCCGGATAGTCTGGTCGAGGCCGAACTGTTCGGTTACGCCGAGGGCGCCTTCACGGGGGCGCGGCGCGGCGGCGCCCGGGGTTTGGTCGCGGAGGCCGATGGCGGCACGCTGTTCCTGGACGAGATCGGCGACATGCCGGTCCAGTTGCAGAGCATCCTGCTGCGCCTGCTGGACGATTGGACCATCCGCCCGGTCGGCGGTGGCGCCCGCTCCAAGGTGGATGTCCAGCTGGTCGCGGCGACCAATGTGGACCTGGAGGTGGCCGTGGCGGCCGGGAGGTTCCGTGCCGATCTGTTCTACCGTCTGAACACGGTGGAGGTGGAACTGCCGCCGCTGGCGCGCCGGGCGGATTTCGCGGCGGTCGCCCGGCACCTGCTGCGGGCGATCGACCCCGGCGCCCGCCTGACCGACGCGGCGGTGGCGGCTCTGGCCGAGCGCCCCTGGCCCGGCAACATCCGCGAGTTGCGCGGCGTCCTGACCCGGCTGGCGATCGCGGCGGGCGTGGGCGGCGTGATCGACCTCGCCGATGACGGCGGGACCGCGCGCGGAACGGGCGGCCCCGGAGCGGAAGCGACGCTGGAGCGCGCGGTGATCGACCGGGTGGTGGCGACCTGGGAGCGGACGGGTGGCAACGTGGCCGAAACCGCCCGAATCCTGGGTGTCACCCGCAACACCGTCTACAAGAAGCTGCGGGGACGCCCCGAGGCCTCTTCGCGTTAGAACCGGCGTGTCAGAAGGAGCCGAGCATCGTTCCCAAGGTGATGACCGCGATCAGCGACGTGACCGGGATCGCGACCGCGACCACCAGGATGTCCACATAGGATTGGCGGTGGGTCAGCTTGCAGATCGCCAGCAGCGTGATGACGGCGCCGTTGTGGGGCAGGGCGTCGAAGCCGCCGGACGAGATCGCGGTGACCCGGTGCAGCAGTTCGGGATTGATGCCCGCCGCCTGGCCGAGTTGGGCGTAGGTGGCGCCCAGCGTTTCCAGCGCGATGCTCATGCCGCCGGATGCGGAGCCGGTCACGCCGGCCAGCACGTTGACCGCGACCGCCAGCGAGATCAGCGGGTTGTCGGGCGACAGGTTGAGCACGGCGTCGCGAAGGATGGCGAAGGCCGCCAGTGACGCGATCACCGCGCCATAGCCGACCTCCGACGCCGTGTTGAAGATCGGCAGCAGCGAGCCCATGGCGCCGTCGTTGATCGAGGAGGCGATCCGGTCGCGCAGCACCCGCCAGTTGAGGGCGGCGACCGCGACGCTGCTGATCACCAGGGCGATGATGATGGCCCAGGTGCCCTGGACCTTGTTGACGGTGGTGGCGCCGTATTTTGGCTCCGCCAGATATCCGGTGTCCCAGGTCGGGATGAGGTGGTTGGTGAAGACGTAGTTCAGCGCGATGACCAGCACGATCGGCAGGACGGCGACGAGGATTCCGGGAGCTCCGACCTCCTCCTGGTCGATCGCCATGGCGCCCACCGAACGCGGGCGCGGGCTCACGCCGGACGCGGTGGCCGGATCGTCGGCGTGATTACCATAACCTTCACCGGCGGCGTGGGCGCGATGGTGGCGCCAGCCCAGCCACGCCGTTCCGCCGACCAGCATGATCGCGGCGGCCATGATGCCCAGTCCCGGCGCCGCGAAGGCGTCGGTGCCGAAATAGGGCATCGGGATCAAGTTCTGGATCGCGGGCGTGCCGGGCAGCGCCGTCATGGTGAAGGTGAAGGAGCCCAGCGCGATGGCGCCGGGTATCAGCCGCTTGGGGATCTCGGCTTCGCGGAACAGCGCCACCGCGATCGGATAGACCGCGAAAGCCACCACGAACAGCGAGACGCCGCCATAGGTCAGGATACCGCAGGCGAGCACGACCGCGAGGATCGACCGCTCCGCTCCCAGTTTCTGGACGATCCAATGGGCGATGGCGCGGGCGGAGCCGCTGTCGTCCATCAGCTTGCCGAACAGGGCGCCGAGCAGGAAGAGCGGGAAATACGTCGTCACGAACCGGCCGGCCGCGGTCATGAAGACCTGGGTGTAGGTCGCCAGCAGAGGGAGATCGCCCGCGAACAAAACCGCCATGACGGCAAGCAAAGGCGCCAGGATGAGTACGGTGATGCCTCTGTATGCCAAATACATAAGCAATACGAGAGATAAAATGATGCCGAAAAGCCCAACCATGGGAGTTTCCCCTGAGATGATTTTGCGCGGTTCTATCGACGCGGACCGTCCGAATCAAATGAGTCGACGCGCCTGTTGGTGATCATTTGGCGAAGTCTAATCCATAAGGAGAGGGGGCTTGTGGACGGCGGACGCGACAAAATCATGGTTAACGTGTTGAATCGCTTGACTGTAACGAGGGTGGAGATCCTGTCATGGCCACGGTTGACCGTAGTTTTCCGCTGTTGAGGCTGCTTGATATCGGCCGTCGGCAGGGCTGCGTCACGATCGGGGAGTTGAACAGGTTGCTGCCGATCGCGGACTGCGACATCGATGCCGTCGCCAACGTGCTGGACACCTTGCGGAGCAGGGGTGTCAGCATCGTCCTGACGCGTTCGCCCCCTGGGAGCGGCGACTTCCGTCTGTTGAACGACGATAGGGTGATCTATCCCCTTTGACCCGTCGATGGGGTTCGGGGGTCATGGGCGATACCTCCGGCGCGTCCGATGGCTGAGGCGGACCGGCGGGTTAGGCTTCGGGTAGCGAAATCCGGAGGCGTCTCCATGCCCATGCCAGTCCGCCACGCCCTGTGTGGCCTTGTCCTGTTCCTGATTCCTCCGACCTCGATTCCCGCGCCAGCATTCGCCCAGGGTGTGACACCCTACGATACCTATCAGGATGCTTTCGGGGCGCCGAATCATACCGGCAACCTGACGCCGCTGCCGGATGACCGGCGATTGCTGGGATCGTCACTGCCCCCGAGCGATCCTTTCTCGGAGCGGACGAGGCCCGCGCGTGGCTTTGGCGAGATCGCCGACACCGGCGCCAGCTACTGGGAGTGGCGGGCCGATCTGGCTCGGCAGGCCTCGTCGGCGCGCGATGGCATATTCAAGCGCTGAAATCTCGGTCACGAGACCCATATAGGGGGCTACGAATAACAAGACCCTCATAGAAGCAGGTCATGACACAGATCACAAAGTCCCGGCGCGGCAAGGCGCTCGTCGTTCTCGCAGCGGTGCTGACGCTCGCCGCGACCTCGGTGGTGGAAGCCCGTCCCGGCAAGGGAGGCAGCTTCGGCAGCCGCGGCGCCCGAACCTATGACGCGCCCGCCACGACCACCACGGCGCCCAACGCGGCGGCCCCGATGCAGCGCTCGGCCACCGACCGGCCGGCGGCGGGTCCCGCCGCGACCCAACCCGGCGCTCCCGGCATGCAGCGGCCCGGCGCTCCCGCCAACCGCGGCTTCTTCGGCGGCTTGGCCGGCGGCCTGTTGGGCGCCGGTCTGATCGGTATGCTGCTGGGCGGCGGTTTCCTCGGCGGCATGGGTGGTTTCGCCTCGATGCTGGGGCTTCTGCTCCAGGTGGCCCTGATCGGTGGCCTGATCTGGATGGCGGTGCGCTTCTTCAAGAGCCGCAACCGGCCAGCCTATGCCGGGGCGGGGGCTCCGTTGAACCGCGACGGCGCTCCTCCCCGGTCGCAGGGCGGGCCGATGGGTGGTCCCCTGGGCGGAATGATGGGTGGAGGCGGGCGCGCCGCCCGGCCGGCCACGACCCCCAAGGGCGTCGATGGCGTCGGCATCGGTCCGAGCGACTATGAGTCGTTCGAGCGGCTGCTGCGCGAGATCCAGACCGCCTATGGCCGAGAGGACAAGGCGGCGCTGCGGTCGCTGACGACTCCCGAGGTGATTTCGTACTTCACCGAGGAACTGGACGCCAACGCCGCGCGCGGTGTCGTCAACCGTATCGAGGACGTCAAGCTGGTCCAGGGTGATCTGGCCGAATCGTGGCGCGAGGGTGCGGTCGACTATGCCACCGTCGCGCTGCGCTATTCGCTGGTCGACTACACCGTCCAGCGGAGCGACGACGCCGTGATCGACGGCGACCGCTCCAAGCCGGTCGAGGCGGTCGAGGTCTGGACCTTCCAGCGTCCCGCTGGCGGCGGCTGGGTCCTGTCGGCCGTTCAGCAGGCCTGATAACACCGCGGCGGGGGAAGGCTGGCGTCCGCCGGTCTTCCCCTCACCATTTGACGAAGATGCCGACATCCCCCGGCAGGCCGCCTGGAAAGCTCAGGATCTGGGCGGACAGCCGATAACCCACCGGGGCGAGTTCCGCTTCGAAGAAGTCATAGGCCCGCTTGGCGTAGCCGGTCAGGGTCTCCGGCCATTCCGGCTCGGTGTTGTTGATGGCGCGTCCGCCGTCCGTGCACCATGAACTGGGAAAATGGAGGATCATCAACTCCTTGTCCCCACGTTCAACCGCCTTCCGAACCGCCGTTGAGAAACGGTGTTTGACGTCGGGCAGAAGTTCCCGCTCAAGGAATGCCGCGTGCAGATGTTCCTGTTCCAATGCCAGATGCTTGCGCGCCTCCATGGCCTCGCGGGCCTGTTTCCGTTCCTTCTCCTCGATCAACTCGTGGATATCCTTTGGAGTCAGCAGGGCGTCTGGATCCAGGTCCGTCATGTCACGCCTCCGGGCGTCTTGGGAAGATCGGCAGCCTAAACCTCGTGACCCAGGGGTCAAAGCATCTTACGGTAGGTCGAGACGCCTCCCACCGGCCCTTAGCATGTCTCTTTCGTGTGGGATGGTATACCGGACGATCCCCGTGTATTGTTGGGTCGAACCAGGAGGGATACCGTGAGCAAATACGAGGAGCAAGCCTACCGTGTTGGAGGTGGCAAGCCCAATCCCAACGCCAAACCCAATGTGCCGCTATTGAAGAGCCAACTCGCCAGGCTGAGGCACGATCTGGAACAGTTCATCGCCCGCAAGCCAGATGGATCGGTGATCGCTCCCCTGAAGGAGCGAATTCGGGAGATGGAGGCGACGATCGCCAGCGCCGAGGCGGAAAACAAGCGGGAGCGCCAGTCGGCGCGCAATTCCGACGATGACGACGACACGGGAACGCGGCAGGAGCTGCGGTCGACATCCAGCCGCTTTCCTCCCCGCGGACGGCCGGGACGCTCGGGCATCTGAGGCGACGGTGTCTTGAAAGACAAAACGCCCGCGCGTCGATCGACGCGCGGGCGTTTTGTTTTCCCGAGCCTTCAGGTTTAGAAGGTCACGACCGAACGGATCGACTTGCCTTCGTGCATCAGGTCGAAGGTATCGTTGATCTGCTCCAGAGGAACGACATGGGTGATCAGGTCGTCGATGTTGATCTTGCCGTCCATGTACCAGTCGACGATCTTCGGAACGTCGGTGCGGCCGCGGGCGCCGCCGAAGGCGCTGCCCTTCCACACCCGCCCCGTGACCAACTGGAACGGCCGGGTCGAGATCTCGGCACCCGAGGGAGCCACGCCGATGATGGTCGAGATGCCCCAACCCTTGTGGCAGCACTCCAGCGCCTGGCGCATCGTGTTGATGTTGCCGATGCACTCGAAGGTGTAGTCGGCGCCGCCCTTGGTCAGTTCGACCAAGTACGGCACGATGTCGCCGCCGATCTCCTTCGGATTGACGAAGTGGGTCATGCCGAACTTCTCGGCCATCTCACGGCGGCCATTGTTCAGGTCGACGCCGATGATCATGTTGGCGCCGACCATGCGGGCGCCCTGGATGACGTTCAACCCGATGCCACCCAGGCCGAACACGACCACATTGGCGCCCGGATGGACCTTGGCGGTCCAGATCACGGCGCCCAGGCCGGTCGTGACACCGCAGCCGATGTAGCAGACCTTTTCGAACGGGGCGTCCTCGCGGATCTTGGCGAGCGCGATTTCCGGCGCCACGGTGTAGTTGGCGAAGGTCGAGGTGCCCATGTAGTGCCAGATCGGCTTGCCGTTGAGCGAGAACCGGCTGGTGCCATCGGGCATTACGCCACGGCCCTGCGTCTCGCGAATCGCTTGGCACAGGTTGGTCCGCTGGCTGAGGCAGTACTCGCACTGGCGGCATTCCGGCGTGTAGAGCGGAATGACGTGGTCGCCCTTCTTCAGGCTGGTGACTCCCGGCCCGACATCGACCACGATGCCGGCGCCCTCGTGGCCGAGGATGCACGGGAACTTGCCTTCGCTGTCGGCGCCGGAAAGAGTGTAGGCGTCGGTGTGACAGACGCCGGTGGCCTTGATCTCGACCAGCACTTCGCCGGCTCGCGGGCCTTCCAACTGTACTGTCTCAATGCTGAGCGGTTTGCCGGCCTCGAAGGCCACGGCAGCGCGTACGTCCATTAGTTCATCCCTCCCAACCGAGACATTCTATCCCTTGTGCGGCGATCGTTGACCATTCGTCCGGAGAGGTCAACCATCCAACCGTCTAATGCCTTGATTTAGCACGTTGGTGGTAGCGTATATGGTCGGCGAGCGTGACGAGGAAGCCCTTGAGGAAATCGATCGTCCCTTGATCGGTCAGTTTCCCTTCGGGATCGAACTTGGAATTCGCTTGCCCGATCATCACCTCGGGCCGGTTCATGACGAATCCATTCAGGTACACGAAGCACTGGCGCAGGTGATATTGGGCACGGGATGTCCCAAGAACGCCCGGGCTGGCGCCCATGATGGCGATCGGCTTGGCGTCGAATGGCTGTTCCGGCGGGCGCGACGCCCAGTCGATCGCGTTCTTGAGCACGCCGGGTATGGAGTAGTTGTATTCCGGCGTCGCGATCAGCACGCCGTCGGCGGCTTTCAAAGCGTCGCGGAAGGCTTGAACCGACTCGGGATAGCCGTTTTCCGTCCTGATGTCGTCGTTGTAGAGCGGGATGTCCGCGATGTCGAAGATATCGATCGCCATATCCGGCGGCGCCAGATCGCGCGCCGCCCGCAGCGACGCGCTGTTGAGCGAGGCCTTGCGCAAGCTGCCGGAAATCCCGACGACGCGAAGCGGTGTCTGCTGGTCGGTCATTGAAGGCTCCTTCCGAGAAGATCGATGCCGAGAGGATCAGGGATCGTGGGCCGGGAGATCGCCAGCCTACACGATGGGCGCCGATGGGAAACAAGACATCGCCGCCGAACGATCCATGCTCGGGCTCCTCGGATTGGCGCATGGGCCTGGCCGGTTCGGAGGGGCCGATGCTCGCTCGATTCTATCGTGGAGGTATATGATCGACCAAATCGATCGCCAATCGCTTTCCAAGCACGCTGGCGGCGCGGTCGAGTGTGGCGAGCGTGACCGAGGGATTGGCGGGGTCGAGCAACCGGTCAAGTGCCGCCCTACTGGTGTTCATGCGTTCGGCCATGGCCGTCTTCGTGAGGCCTTTTTCTTCCATCGCTTGGTTTATCTGCCATGCCAGCACCGCTTTGATCGCGCGTTGATTAACCTCGGCCAGCGTTCCATCCTCGGCCAACAGATCATCGAGTGATGATCCGATGTGTGGATTTTCCGGTTCCATGACGCTGATGCCCTATCGTTGCGATTTACCAGTTGATGTGAGCTATCTCGGCGTTCAGAGATTTCCCATGCGCTCTCGAGCCAAATCAAGGTCGGCTGCTGGGGTGGTTTGTGTCGATTTATAGAAACCGTGTAGTAGAATCATACTTCCATCCTTCACACAGAAAAGGATACGAGCAATACGGTTGTTTAACCTTGTGCGGACCTCGAATAATCCATTTCCCATTGGCCGGCATGTGGGCATGCCAACTGGTCAGCCAAACTCCACCTTCTTGATATCCTCACCAATAGACAGTCGATCTTCCTTGCTCATGCTCTTGATCCAGTCACGGACGGGTTCCGCACCCGAACCGCTTCTGTAGAAGCGTGCGTAGAGACGCATTGACACCATGAAGCGCCTCCTAAACGCGGAAATCAAGAACTTTGCGTATCTTTTTTGATACAGGCTCGTTGTATGGCATACCGCCGAATGCGGTTAAGGCTGCTTATAATCAAATACTTGGAAAATTCAACCGATACGCGATGCTGGCAAGGAAAGATCGCCGAAAATGACGGTCATGTCGTGTAAGCCGCTTCACAGCGGCGCTCCGCTTCGGTCGGTAGAGTGTGGTTAACGATCCAGAAACGACACGCTCATCGGAGAGATCCCCATGTCCAGCCGACAACATCCCATAGCTCTCCCGATGAACGGTTCCGCGCCGGTGCTGCCGGCGCCGGGCTATGACTTGGTCAAGCGCGGGTTCGACCTGCTGGTGGCCGTCACGCTGCTGGCGGCGTTGGCGCCGCTTCTGCTGATGATCGGGCTGGCGGTCAGGTTGGAAAGCCAAGGGCCGGCGCTGTTTCGGCAGCGGCGACAGGGAGTGGGGGCGGGGTCGTTCATGGCGCTGAAGTTCCGCACCATGCATGTCGACGCCGAGGCGCGGCTGGAACACATGCTGGCGGCCGACCCGGAACTGCGGCTGGAATACGAGCGGCACCACAAGCTGCGCGATGATCCACGCGTCACACGGCTGGGCAGCTTCCTGCGGCGGTCGAGCCTGGATGAACTGCCGCAGCTATGGAACGTGCTGGTCGGCGACATGAGCTTGGTCGGTCCGCGTCCCTATATCCCGAGGGAACTCGCGCCCTATGCTTGGGCGGGGACGACGATCGCCCGGGTCAAGCCGGGGATCACCGGGTTGTGGCAGGTTTCCGGTCGTCACCGAACCACCTTCGAGGATCGCATCCGGTTCGATGTCGCCTATGTCGAGGCCTATTCGCCCTGGCAGGACCTGACCATCCTGTGGCGAACCGTGGTCGTGGTCATCAAGGCAGACGGCGTCTGACGATCTTGCTCCGGAATGAAAAAAGGCGCCTGGAGAAAAACCCTCCCGGCGCCTTGATCCACCCGACCGATCAAACCTTCGTTCAGGCGACGGCGGCGACCTTCTCGACCGCCATCCAGTCCGCCGGGAACGCGCCGATCTCGTCGGCGTCGACATAGGTCCAGGCGGTCTCGTCCGCGAACAGCGCCCGCAGGAGCTGGTTGTTCAAAGCATGACCCGAGCGGCAGCCGTGGAAGTGGCCGATGATCGGGGCGCCGGCGAGATACAGGTCGCCGATGCTGTCGAGGATCTTATGACGCACGAACTCGTCGGTGAAGCGGAGGCCACCCTCGTTCAACACCTTGTCGCCATTGATGACGATGGCGTTGTCGAGCGAACCGCCGCGAGCCAGACCAAGCTTGCGCATCTGGTCGACCTCCTGAAGGAAGCCGAAGGTGCGCGCCCGGGCCAGTTCCGCCTTGAACGCGCCGTTGCCCAGCTTGACGTAGCCTTCCTGGCGGGCGATCGCGGCGCTGGCGAAGTCGATCTCGAAGCTGAAGCCGGTGACCGGCGACGGCGTCAAGGTCGCGAATTTGGTGCCATCGCCGACGGTGACCTGCTTGAGGATCTTGATGAACCGGCGTGGCTTGTCCTGCTGCTGGATGCCGGCGCACTCTATCAGGAACACGAAGGGGGCGGAGCTGCCGTCCATGATCGGAACTTCCGGGCCGTTCAGCTCGATCACCGCGTTGTCGATGCCGCAGCCACGCAGGGCGGCCATCAGGTGCTCGATCGTACCGATCGTAACGCCGGCGTCGTTGGAGATCAGCGTGCAGAGGCGCGTGTCGGTCACCCGGTCCCAGTCGGCCCGGACGGTCGCGCGATCGGCTGGCTGATCGGTCCTGACGAACACGATGCCGGTATTCACATCCGACGGCTTCAGGCACATCGAGACCTTTGACCCCGAATGCAGGCCGATGCCGGTGCAATTGATGGGGTTCTTCAGCGTCTGCTGAAAAGTCATCTCGTTATTCTGGCTTTGTTCGGACACTTGATTACCTGCTATGCGGCGTGTGGGCAATACTTCGATGAGCACTTCGCTGTCGTGGGTGTCACCCACGACTAATACCTAACAAGCCACGCGCGACAGCACAAATCACTCTTTGTTACGGATTGTTACGCAGGTGCGGGATAGTCCTCGAGTGATCGCCATCACATCCAGTAGTGTTCGAAGGAACATTCGCCAAAGAAAAAACCCCAACCGCGCGGGCTGGGGTTCTTTCCATGTCGAACCTTCCGGCTGGTCTCTCCAGCCGGAAGGGAAGGGCGTCCGTTAGTTGGCTTGGCGGCGGAGGAAGGCCGGGATGTCCAGCATCTCCTCTTCCGCGTGGCTCATCTTGACCGGGCGGTCCATCGGCTCGGGTGCCGGACGTGGCTGCTGCGCCACCGGGGCGGGAGCCTGCTTGACGCCGACCGTTGGGGCGGGCGGCTGCGGCGCCTGGCGGGGCTGCTGCTGCTCCGGCTCGCCGCCTTCCATGATCCGCCGGCCGATTCCGGTGACCCGCTCGAACAGGGAGCTGCCACGCTTCCTCGGAGCCGCCTCGGGCAGGGCCGCCGACGGTGCCATGTAGCGTTCCGTGTTGAGCGTCGGGCTCTGCGGACGCTGGCCCGACTCGGCCGGCCGTGGAGCGATGAAGACGCCATCCTGGTTCTGGCCGCGCAGCGGACCGGTGACCCGCTCGGGTTCGCGGCCACGTTGGGGTGCCGACAGGTCCGTCTGGTGGTGGACCTGCTGTGCTTCGACCTGCGGCGCGGGCGCCGGAACCTGCTCGGTCGGATGCTGCTCGGCGTAGTGGTGGTGCTGGGGCTCGACGGTCCGGACCGTGTTGCCGACCATGGTGTGTGCCTGGGGGGCGTGAGACTGCGGGGCGTGCTGCTGCGGCGCGTGACCCTGCGGAGCGTGCTGTTGCGGCGCCTGCCCG
This sequence comes from Skermanella stibiiresistens SB22, assembly GCF_000576635.1. Taxonomy (GTDB): domain Bacteria; phylum Pseudomonadota; class Alphaproteobacteria; order Azospirillales; family Azospirillaceae; genus Skermanella; species Skermanella stibiiresistens. The sequence continues at coordinate 30,530 of NZ_AVFL01000025.1, read as the reverse complement.
GCGAAGCCCTGGCCGGGGTAGCCGCCCTGCGCGGGATGGCCCTGGTTCAGGTGACCCTGGGTGGCGCCGGGATGCAGCGGGGCCGCGACCAGCGTGTGGTGGTAGTCGGTCGGCTGGCGGCTGTCGGCGCGCGCGGCGAGACCGGCCGGAGCGGGAGCGGCCGGCATTCCCTTGCGGCCGCCGCCGACGACGCTGAGACCGGCATTGCTGGCGGCCGCCGGACGCGGGTGGGCGATCTTCTCCGCCTCGATGCCGGTGGCGACCACCGACACGCGCATGCGGCCGTCGAGATCCTGGTCGAAGGTCGAACCGAAGATGATGTTGGCGTCGGGATCGACCTCGTCGCGGATGCGGTTGGCCGCCTCGTCGACCTCGAACAGCGTCATGTCCATGCCGCCGGTGATGTTGATCAGGACGCCGCGGGCACCCTTCATGGACACGTCGTCCAACAGCGGGTTGCTGATCGCCGCCTCGGCGGCGTCGATCGCGCGGCGCTCGCCGGACGCCTCGCCGGTGCCCATCATGGCCTTGCCCATCTCGGTCATCACCGACCGGATGTCGGCGAAGTCGAGGTTGATCAGGCCGGGCATCACCATCAGGTCGGTGACGCCGCGCACACCGGAATGCAGCACGTCGTCGGCCATCTTGAAGGCGTCCGCGAAGGTCGTCTTCTCGTTGGCGATCCGGAACAGGTTCTGGTTCGGGATGATGATCAGGGTGTCGACGAACTGCTGGAGCTCGTTGATGCCGGACTCGGCGAGGCGCATGCGGTGCGCGCCCTCGAAGTGGAACGGCTTGGTCACGACGCCGACGGTCAGGATGCCTTGCTCGCGGGCCGCCCGCGCGATCACCGGAGCGGCTCCGGTCCCCGTGCCACCGCCCATGCCGGCGGTGATGAAGACCATGTTGGCGCCTTCAAGGTAGCCCATGATCTCGGCCAGCTGCTCCTCGGCGGCGGCGCGTCCGACATCCGGCCGCGAACCAGCGCCCAGGCCGCGGGTGATCGTCGTGCCGAGCTGGAGGCGCTTCTCCGCGAGCGCGCCCTTGAGCGCCTGCGCGTCGGTGTTGGCGACGACGAACTCGACGCCTTCCAGATTCGACTTGATCATGTTGTTGACGGCGTTGCCGCCAGCCCCGCCGACACCGAACACCGTGATGTGCGGCCGCAGATCCACTTCGATTTCCGGCATGCTGAGATTGATCATGACAGCCTCCAGTTCCCTTCGAGTTCGCCCGAATTCATTTGAATGAATTCAATTTCGTGTTCACGCCCACCGGCCGTGACCGGCCCGCTGATTCCGTCATCGCTTTCGCGGGCTCGGGCATCCCTGTCCCGGCACCCGCGCGGCGCGCTGTTCCGCTTGGTCGACTGCTCCTGGCCCCGGTTCATAGGTTCTCCTTGAGCCAGAGGTTGACACGTCCCCAAAGATGCTTCGGCGGTTCCGCCTCGGCGCTGAAGCCGGGCAGTTCCGCGTGACTCTGGACCGCGAAGGCCAGCAGACCCGCCGCGGTGGAGAAGGCCGGTCCGCCGGTGGCTTCCGCCAGACCGTCGATCCGCATGGGCCGGCCGAGCCGGACCTGTTTGTCCAGGATCAGCTGGGCCAGTTCGCGGGTTCCCGGAAGCTGGCTGGCGCCACCCGTCAGGACGACGCGGCGGCCCGCCACCTTGCCCATGCCGCTGACTTCCAGCCGGGCCCGGACCAACTCGAAGATCTCCTCCAGCCGAGGCTGGATGATGCCGACCAGCAGCGACTTCGGCACGTGGTTGGCCTGGGCGGGCTCGTCCTCGCCGACCTGGGGAACGTCGATGATCTCGCGCTCGTCGGCGACGTTGGCGATGGCGCTGCCGTACAGCGTCTTCATCCGCTCGGCGTGCGCCACCGGTGTCGTCAATCCGCGCGCGATGTCGTTGGTAACGTGGCCGCCGCCGACCGGCACGCAGTCGGTGTAGACGCATTTGCCCTCGACGAACACCGAGATGGTCGTGGTGCCGCCGCCCATGTCGATCAGGGTGCAGCCAAGTTCCATCTCGTCCTCGACCAAAGCCGCCAGACCGGCGGCGTAGGGCGAGACGACGAAGCTCTCGACCTCCAGATGGCAGCGCGCGATGCAGGTGGTCAGGTTACGGACCGCGCTCGATCCGGCGGTGACCGTGTGCAATTGGACGCCCAGCTTGTCGCCGGACATGCCGCGCGGATCGCGGACCCCCCGATTGCCGTCGATCGCATAGCCGACCGCGAGGGAGTGGATCAGCTCCTGGTCGCTGGCGCCCTGGAACTGGCGGGCTTGGCCCAGCGCCCGGCGCACGTCGTTGTCGTTGACCTCGTGGCCGCCGAGCGGAATCTCGACATTGATCGTGTGGGACAGCGGCTGGCCACCGGACAGGTTGACCAGGACCTCGCGGATCGTCTCGCCCGCCATCTGCTCGGCGGCGTGGACGGTCGTGCCGATCGCCTGCTCCGCCGCGTCCATGTCGACGATGGTCCCGGCCCGCAGACCGCGGGAGATCTGATGGCCTATCCCAATGATGCGCAAGGCGCCGCCATCCTCGACCCGCGCGATGAAGCAGCAGACCTTGGTTGTGCCGACATCAAGCGCGGCGATTACCCCGCCGCGCACTGGGCGCTTTACTTTCTTGCCACCGTTGAAGGCCATCACTTCGCTCGCAGTCCCCTTCAGGCCTTTGCCTACCACAATATTCACTTTAACATCCCAAGATACAGTATTTCAAACAGCGATTGCGCTACTGCATTTGGTATGTGTTACCTCTTTGGTAGTGGGTCGTCCAGTCTTTAGATCTTTTCCTCGGGTACACGTCGCCGTTGTGCCGCCGCCGTCGAGGTTTGTATCACCAGCCTGTCCGGCAAGCGAAGATCGACCGCGACGATGTCCCGGTCGAGCACCGATTGTCTGGCCTCCTGCTCGGCCAGATGTTGCAGGGCGCCGCCGATGTCGCTTTCCGGCAGGCGCACCGTGACGCCATTCGACAAGTGCAGATCCCAACGGCGGCCGCCGATGCGGCTGGCCGAGGTCACCCTCTTGTACAAGGCCGGGACGGTGCCGAGCTGGCCCAGCAGTTCCTGGGCGTGCTTGGGAGCGTCGGCCCCGATGATCTGGAGCAGGTTGTTGTAGCGGCCCAGCTCGCGCTCGGTCAGAACCTCGCCGTCACGGTCGATCAGGGCCAGCTTGCCGTCCCGCTGCCACAAGGCCATCGGCCGACGCTCGTCCAGCCTGACGAAGACGGTGTCGGGCAACCGGCGCTCGACCGTCGCGTTGGCGACCCAGCGCAGCCGCTCCAGATCAGCGCGCGCGATCTCGGGATCGAATTTCATGATCGGGTCGCCGCGCTTGACCTGGATCGCCGCCATGACGGCGTCGCGGTCGGTTTCGTTGCGGCCCTCGACCAGCACTTCCTGAACCTCGAGCCCGGCGTCGACGGTCAGGTCGATCAGGGCGGCGGTCGCGCGGTCGGCCAGGGTGCCGAACCAGCCGGTCTGATAGGCCCAGGTTCCGGCTCCGCCCACCGCGATCACCGGCAGGGCGATCAGGCCGACGCGCAACGCCTTCTCCATCCACCGCGGCGTTGAGCGCCGGCGATTGGCTTTCTCGGTCGCCTTCTGGGTGGCGTCGCGCGCGCGCTCCACCGTGCGGGCACGGAGGTCGCGAGGCGCGCACAGGGTCTGCTTGTTCAAGCGTGACATACGGCGTTCTCCACCATCCAGACGACCAGGTCCGCGAACGACATACCCAAGTGCGCCGCCTGCTCGGGGACCAAAGACAAGGGGGTCATACCCGGCTGTGTGTTAATTTCTAGGAAATAAACTCCGGAACTATCCTTAATTGCATCGTCCCATCGGAAGTCACTGCGGCTGACCCCTGTACAACCTAAGGTCTGATGGGCGAGGACGGCCATCCGCATGGCCTCGTCCAGAACGGCTTGAGGCGCCGGGGCCGGTATCAAGTGCGTAGCCAGTCCGTCGGTGTACTTGGCCGAATAGTCGTAGAACCCGGAATGGGGCCGGATTTCGGTCACCGCCAGGGCGCGGTCGCCCATCACCCCGACCGTCAGATCATGACCCGGGATGTACTGCTCGATCAGCACCGTCTCGCCGTGCTGCCACCCCTCGGCGTTGACGGGATCGCGGTTGTCGCCGGGACGGACGATCTGGATGCCGACGCTGGAGCCTTCGTTGTTGGGCTTCAAGACGTAGGGGGCTGGCATGATGTCGCCGGCCAGGACTTGCTCGCGCGTCGCGACCATGCCCTTGGGCGACCGGATGCCGACGCCTTCGAGCAACCGCTTGGTGGCGCTCTTGTCCATCGCGATGGCGGAGGCGAGCATGCCGGAATGGGTGTAGCGAAGACCCAGGATGTCGAGCACGCCCTGGATCGTGCCATCCTCGCCGCCGCGGCCGTGCAGCGCGTTGAAAACCACGTCCGGGCGCGGTGTCAGGGCGGCCAGCAAGGCGCCGAGATCACGGCTGACGTCGATCCCGGTCACCCGGTAGCCGCGCTCCCGCAGCGCCTTGACGACGGCGGCGCCGCTGACCAGCGACACTTCGCGCTCGGCGGACCAACCGCCCAGCAGGACGGCGACGTGCTCGGTCATGGCTGGCTCCCCACCGAGGGTTTGACGGACGCCGGGACGCCGATGCGTCGGATCTCCCAGCGCAATTCGATGCCGGACGTCTCGTGGACCCGGCGGCGGACCTCCTCGCCCAGCGATTCCAAGTCGTCGGCGGTCGCGGTGCCCAGGTTGAGCAGGAAGTTGCAGTGTTTCTCCGACACTTGCGCGCCGCCGATCATCAATCCCCGGCAGCCGGCGCGGTCGATCAGCGCCCAGGCCTTCTCGCCCGGCGGGTTGGCGAAGGTCGAGCCGCCCGTCCGCGCCCGCACCGGCTGGCTATCCGCCCGGGATGTGGCGATCTCATGCATCTTGTGGGCGATGGCGGCCCGGTCGCCGGGTTCGCCGCGCAGAGTGGCGCCGGTGAAGATCCAGTCCTCGGGCACCGCGCAGTGCCGATAGGTCAGGCCGAGCGCGTCGCGGTCCAGGACATGCCCGCGGCCCCGCCGGTCCACGGCGGTGGCCGAGACCACGACATCCGACAATTCGCGGCCATAGGCGCCGCCGTTCATGCGCAGCGCGCCGCCGATCGTGCCGGGAATGCCCGACAGGAACTCCAGCCCGGCGAGGCCGGCGTCGCGCGCCGCCATGGCGGTGTTGAGGTCGAGCGCCGCGGCGCCGACATGGATCTCCACGCCGTCCACCACGATATCGGCGAAGGCGCGGCCGAGCCGGATCACGACGCCGGGCACGCCGCCGTCGCGCACCAGCAGGTTGGACGCGACACCGATCACCGTCACCGGCACGTCAACGGGGCAGCCCGCCAGGAAGTCGGCGAGATCGGCGGCGTCGGCCGGCTTGAACATCACCTCGGCCGGGCCGCCGACACGGAACCACGTGACGGTCGCCAGCGGGGCGTTGGCCGTCAGCCGTCCGCGCGGGACGGGCAGGCGGTCGATCAAGTGGGAAGCGTGTGCCATTTCCAGCGCGGCGCTCATGCCCGTCCCCCGCTGGCGGCGAGCTTGTCGAGTTCGCCCGGCAGCGCGTTGGCCCAGGCGGTGATATTGCCGGCGCCCAGGCAGACGACGAAGTCGCCGGGCTGGGACAACTCGCGCACCATCCGGGGCAGGGCTTCGGCCGAGGGCAGCGGCAGCACTTGGCGATGGCCGCGCATGCGGAGACCCTCGACCAAGCCGTCGCGGTCGGCGCCTTCGATCGGCTGCTCGCCGGCGGCGTAGACGTCGGCCACCAGAACGGTGTCGGCGTCGTTGAAGCAGGCGCAGAAGTCCTCGAACAGGCTGTGCAGCCTGCTGTAGCGGTGGGGCTGGACGACCGCGATGGTCCGGCCGGTGCCGGCGGTCCGCGCCGCCTTGAGCACGGCGGCGATCTCGACCGGATGGTGGCCGTAATCGTCGATCACGGTCACGCCGCCGCTCTCGCCCGTCTTGGTGAAGCGGCGCTTGACGCCGGAGAAGCGGGCGAAGCTGGCGCGGATCTTGTCGCCATCGATGCCCATCTCGTTGCCGACCGCGATGGCGGCCAGACTGTTCTGGACGTTGTGCAGGCCGAACATGGGCAGGTGGATGCCCTCGATCACGCGCGGTTCGCCGGCGACGCGGTCGCTCAGCGCCACGTTGAAATGGGCGCCGTCGGTGCCGGTCCTGACGTCGATCGCGCGGACATCGGCCTGCGGGCTGAAGCCATAGGTCACGATGCGGCGGTCGGCCACCCGGGGGATCATCGCCTGGACCTCCGGGTGATCGATGCAGAGCGCCGCGAAGCCATAGAACGGGATGTTCTGGACGAAGCTGTCGAAGGCGGCGCGCACGCCGTCGAAGGTGCCGTAGTGGTCCAGATGCTCGGGGTCGATGTTGGTCACCACCGTGATCAGCGCCGGCAGCTTGGTGAAGGTGCCGTCGCTCTCGTCCGCCTCGACCACCATCCAGTCGCCAGCGCCCAGCCGGGTGTTGGTGCCATAGGCGTTGATGATGCCACCGTTGATCACGGTCGGGTCCATGTCGGCGCCTTCCAGCAGCGTGCCGACCATGCTGGTGGTCGTGGTCTTGCCGTGGGTGCCGCCGATCGCGATCGACCACTTCAGGCGCATCAGCTCGCCCAGCATCTCGGCGCGGCGGACCACCGGGATCAGCGCCGTGCGGGCGGCGACGACCTCGGGATTGTCCTTCTTGACGGCGGACGAGATCACGACGACCGACGCGTCGGCCAGATTTCCGCCGCGATGGCCGATCTCGACGGGGATGCCGAGCGCCCGCAGGCGCTTGACGTTGGCGCTGTCGGCGATGTCCGATCCACGCACGGAATAGCCCAGGTTGCGCAGGACCTCGGCGATGCCGCTCATGCCGATCCCGCCGATACCGACGAAGTGGATCGTCCCGATGGACAGGGGCAGGGCTCTCATTATTCGGCGGCCTCGGTGGAGTAACGGTCGGCGCCGGCCCTGGGCCGGTCGCCATTGGGGAATGCGGCGCCCTTCACGGCGCCAAGGACGATGTCGGCCAGTCGCGACGCCGCGTCGGCGCCGCCGCGGCCATGGGCCGCCTCCGCCGCCTTGGTCAGCGTGGCGGGGAGGTCGAGCAGGGCTTCCAGCCGATCGGCCAGCGCCTTGGCGGTGAAGGCCGGCTGGGGCATCAACCACGCGCCGCCGGCATCGGCGACCGCCTGCGCGTTGGCGGTCTGGTGATCGTCCATCGCGAAGGGATAGGGCACCAGCACGGCGGGACGCCCGGCGGCGGCCAGTTCCGCGACGGTCGAGGCGCCGGCCCGGCAGACCGCCAGATGGCAGGCCGCCAGACGGTCCGGCACGTCGCGGAAGAAGCTGGACAGCTCGGCGTCGACGCCGGCCGTGGCGAAGGCCGCCTTGGCGGTCTCCAGATCCTCGGGCCGGCACTGCTGGGCGATCCGGATGCGGCGGCGGAGCACCTCGGGCAGTAGGGCGAGGGCTTCCGGCACGATCTCGCTGAAGACCCGGGCACCCTGGCTGCCGCCGACCACCAGCAGCCGAAGCTCGCCGCCCGGCTCCAGCGGGGGATAGGGCAGGTCGCGGACCGCCGTGACGCCGGCTCGCACCGGATTGCCGGTCAGTGTCAGCTTGCCCCGGTCGCTCGGCTTGACGGCCGAGACGGTCGCGAAGGAGGTGGCGATTCGGGCGGAACCGGGCGCCAGCATCCGGTTGGCCCGGCCGAGCACGGCGTTCTGTTCGTGCAGCACGGTCGGGATACCGGCACGCTGCGCCATCAGTACGGTCGGGACGGAGGGATAGCCACCGAAGCCGACGACGACATCCGGCTTCAGGGCGGCGATCAGCCGGCGCGCCTGTAGGGCCCCCAAGCCAAGCTCGATCGCGCCCTTCAACTTGCCGATGACGCCGCTGCCGAAGCTGGACGCTCGGATGCGGTGGACCTCGACCTCGGGCAGCGCCTCGCCGAACGCCTTGCCGCGCCGGTCGGTGACCAGCACGACGCGGTGGCCGCGGGCCAGAAGTTCCCGGGCCAGAGCCTCCGCCGGGAACATGTGCCCGCCGGTGCCGCCGGCGGCGAGGCAGATCAGGGAAGCTGTCATGTGCCGTCTCCGCCGCCGAACCGCTTGCGGGTCAGCGCCAGCACCATGCCCATGCCGAAGCCCAGGGCCACCAGCGACGATCCGCCATAGCTGATGAAGGGCAGCGTCATGCCCTTGGTCGGCATCATGTGCAGGCTGGACGCCATGTTGATCCAGGCTTGCAGGCCGAACTGGGTCAGCAGGCCGGTGACAGCCAGCATGATGAACAGGTTGTCGTCGCGCATCACCCGCATGAAGCCGCGGATCACGATGAAGGCGAACAGGGCGATCAGCACGAGGCACCAGAACAGGCCCATCTCCTCGCCGGCCACGGCGAAGATGAAGTCGGCGTGGGCGTCGGGCAGCATCATCTTGATGCTTCCCTGGCCGGGGCCGGTACCGAATGCGCCCCCGTTCTGGAAGGCCTCCAGCGAGCGGGTCACCTGATAGTTGTCGCCCGCCGCCGGGTCGAGGAAGCGGTCGATACGGCTCGACACGTGCGGGAACAGCATGTAGGCGCCGACCAGCCCGGTGATGCCCAGCACGCCCAGGATGGCGACCAGGATGATCGGCAGGCCAGCCAGGAAGAACTGGCCGAACCAGACGATCGAGATGACGAAGGTCATGCCCAGGTCCGGCTGCATCATCAGCAATCCCACGACCATCAGGTAAAGCATGATCGAAATGACGGCGCCGGGAAAACGCTCGGACGTGCGGCCATGGGCGAACAGCCAGGCGGCGACCACGGCGAAGGTCGGCTTGACGAATTCCGACGGCTGGATCGACAGGCCGGGCACGTGGATCCAGCGCCGGGCGCCCTTGATCTCGAACCCGACCACCAGGGTCAGCGCCAGCAGGATCGTGAAGAAGATGAAGCTGATGACGGCGGTGCGCCGAACGCCACGCGGCGTCATCAGCGAGACCCCGACCATCACGAGACAGGCCGGGATCAGCGTCAGGATGTGACGCTGGACGAAGTGGAAGTTGTCCAGCCCGATCCGCTCGGCGACCGCCGGGCTCGCCGCCTGGACGAGCACGATGCCGATGCCCATCAGGACGGCCAGGACGGCGAGCGTCCAGCGGTCGACGGTCCACCACCAGCGGCCGAAAATGGAATGGTCGGTCCGGGCGAAAGCGGTCATCCCGCGATTTCCTTCGTCACCACGTCATCATCCCCAAGGCTGGGATCCACAGGGTTCGCATCCACAAGGTTCGCGACGAGATCGGTGAAGACCTCGCCCCGATGTTCGAAGCTCTTGAACTGGTCCCAGGAGGCGCAGGCCGGCGACAGCAGCACGGTGGCGCCCGGCGACGCGTCGGCTCGCGCCATTCTGGCGGCGGCGGGGACGGCGTTCTCCAGAACAGCACATTCGGTGTGCGCGACGCCATGGGCATCCAGCCATGCGGCGAAAAGCGCCGACGCCTGTCCGATCACGAAGGCGTGGCGGACCCGTGGCATGAAGGGCTCCAGCCCGTCCAGGCCGCCCTCCTTGGGCAGGCCGCCGATGATCCAATAAATTGCGTCGTAGCAGACCAGCGCCTTGGCGGCGGCATCGGCGTTGGTCGCCTTGCTGTCGTTGACGAACCTCACGCCATCCCGCACCGCCACCAATTGCTGGCGGTGGGCGAGGCCGGGGAAGGTCCGCAGGCCCTGGAGCACCATCTCCAGCGGCACGCCGCAGGCGCGGGTCGCGGCGAAGGCCGCGGCGGCGTTCTGCCAGTTGTGGCGGCCGGGCAGCGCCGCGACATCGCTCAGGTCGATCACCGGTTCCGTGCCGCCGTCGAACAGCTTGCCGTCCAGGACGTAAACGCCCTTGGTCGGCCGCTCGGCGGAGATCGGGATGATCGAGCTGTCGACCGTGTGCTCCATCTCGTCGAACAGCGCCCGGCAATGCTCGTCATCGACGCCGATCACCGCCGTGTGCGAGCGCTTGGGGTGCTGGAAAATCCGGCGTTTGGCCGCGATGTAGCCATCCATGCCGCCGTGCCGGTCCAGATGGTCGGGCGTCACGTTGAGCAAGACCGCCACGTTGAACGAGACGGACGGCGCAAGTTCCAGCTGATAGGACGACATCTCGAGCACGTAAATGCCGCCTTCGCCCAGCGGCTCGAAGCTCAGCACCGGGGTGCCCAGATTGCCGCCGACCTGGATGCGGCGGCCGGCCAGAGCCAGGATGTGGCCGATCAGCGCCGTCGTGGTCGATTTGCCGTTGGTGCCGGTGATGCCGACATAGGCCGCCTTGGGCTGGGCGCCCTGGAGCAGTTCGATGTCGCCGATGATCGGTATGCCGGCCGCCTTGGCCCGCGCCGCCACGGCGTTGGGCTTGGGGAAGGTGTGGGGGATGCCGGGCGACAGCAGCAGCGCCTCGACACCCGTCAAGTCGGCGGTGCTGAGGTCGGTCAGAGGGATGCCGGATGCCGCCGCGGCGGCGCGGCCGGACTCGCCGTCGTCCCAGGCCAGGATCTCGACGCCGCTGTCGCGCAAGGCCAGGGCCGTGGCCAGTCCCGACTTGGCGAGACCCATCACCGCGTAGCGTTTTCCCTTGAGGTGGCCGAGGTCGATCATGCCGTCACCGCAGCTTAAGGGTGGACAGGCCGACCAGCGCCAGCACGACGGCGATGATCCAGAAGCGGATCACGACGGTCGGTTCGGCCCAGCCCTTCTTCTCGAAGTGATGGTGCAGCGGCGCCATGCGGAACACGCGCTTGCCGGTCAGCTTGTACGACGTGACCTGGACGATCACCGAGACGGTCTCGAGCACGAACAGCCCGCCGATGATCGCCAGCACCAGTTCGTGCTTGGTGATCACGCTGATGGCCCCCAGAGCCCCGCCGATCGACAGCGACCCGGTGTCGCCCATGAAGACCATGGCGGGGGGAGCGTTGAACCACAGGAAGCCCAGCCCGGCGCCGACCATGGCGCCGCAGAACACCGCCAGTTCGCCGGTGCCCGGAACGTGGTGGATCTGGAGGTAGTTGGCGAACACGATGTTGCCGACCAGATACGCGATCAGGCCGAAGCAGCTGGCCGCGATCATCACCGGCACGATCGCCAGCCCGTCCAACCCGTCTGTCAGGTTGACCGCGTTGCTGGCGCCGACCATGACGAACACCGCCATCGGCACGAAGAACCAGCCGAGGTCGATCAGCAGGTCCTTCATGAACGGCACGGCCAAGCCGTGGGACACGGTGTCCCGGGCGAAGATCGCCAGGATCAGCGCCGCGGCGCCGCCGATGCCGATCTGTCCGGCCAGCTTGAGCTTGCCCGGCAGGCCCTTGGTGTTGCGCTTGGTCAGCTTGAGGAAGTCGTCGCCAAAGCCGATCAAGCCAAAGCCGAGGGTGACCATCAGGACGACCCAGACGAACAGGTTGGTCAGATCGGCCCACAGCAGGGTGCTGATCATGACCGCGATCATGATCATCAGCCCGCCCATGGTGGGCGTGCCCTTCTTCTTCTGGTGGGTCTCCGGTCCGTCGCTGCGGATCGGCTGGCCCTCGCCCTGCTTGCTCTTGAGCCAGCGGATCAGGGTGGGGAAGAAGACGAAGCTGATGACCGACGCGGTCAGGATCGCCCCGCCCGTCCGGAACGTGATGTACCGGAACAGGTTGAAGAGGATGAAATCATCCGCCAGGGGAAACAGCAGGTGGTAAAGCATCGATAGGTCGCCTCAGCCCTGCCGTGCGGCGCGTGCCGCCTCGTCTTTGGGTGTCTCGGTTGAAGGTTTGGTGGAGGTCGAGGAGGTGTCGAGCGCCGCGACGGCCTCGACCAGGAGCGCCATCCTGCTGCCCAGCGACCCTTTGACCATCAGGATGTCGCCGGCCCGCACCGCCGCCGCCAGCCGGGGCGCCAGGGCGGCGCTGGTCTCCTCCCAGGCGCCCCGCGCCGCGGCGGGCAGCTTGTCGAACAGGCGCCTCATGTTGGGGCCGCAGCAAAACACCAGATCGGCGCCGGCCGCCTTGAGCGGCTCGGCCAAGGCGAGGTGAAGCTGCGGGGCGCGCTCGCCAAGCTCCAGCATGTCGCCCAGCACGGCGATGCGGCGGCCGCCGACGCCGGGATCGCTCTTGGCGAGCACCTGGAAGGCGGCCTCCATCGAGACCGGGCTGGCGTTGTAGCTCTCGTCGATCACGGTGGCCGCACCCTGGGCCAACTGGACGCGGCGGCGCACGCCGCGGCCCTTGATCGGCTTCAAGGTCGCCAGCGCCCGGGCCGCCGCCGCGACATCGCCACCCAGCGCGTGGACCGCCAGCAGCACGGCCAAGCTGTTCGTCACGTGATGGCGGCCGGGCAGGCTGAGGCAGTAGCGCAGCGTCTCGCCCAGGATCACCGCCGTGACGGCGCTGCACGTCGCGTGGATCGAGCAGTCGGTCAGCCGGGCCGCCGCGTCGTCCGCCTTGCCGAACCCGAGCACGCGGGACAGGCCGCGGGTCCGGGCGGCGGCGACCAAGCGGGCGTAGTGGGGGTTGTCGCGGTTGAGCACGACCGCGCCGTTGGGCGCCATGCCCTCGAAGATCTCGGCCTTGGCGTCCGCGATGGCCTCGACCGAGGCGAAGTGGGCCAGATGGACCGCCTCGATGTTGGTGATGACCGCCACGTCGGGACGGACCTGCCGGGAAAGCGGCCCGATCTCCCCGGCGTGGTTCATGCCCAGCTCGAACACGGCGTAGGTGCAATCTGGCGGCATCCGCGCGAGGCTGAGCGGCACGCCCCAATGGTTGTTGAGACTGCCGACCGTGGCGAAGGTCGGGGCCAGCGCCGCGAGGCAGGTCCCGAGCGCCTCCTTGGTGCTGGTCTTGCCGACCGAGCCGGTGACGGCGACGATCCGGGCGTTCGACCGCAGCCTCGCCACCGAACCCAAATCCTGGAGGGCGGCGAAGGTGTCCTCGACCAGGACCAGCGGCGCGTCGGCGGCGACGCCATCCGGCCGGCGGGAGACCACGGCGGCGGCGGCACCAGCGGCCAAGGCGCTGGCGACATAGGCGTGGCCGTCGAAATTCGGACCGGACAGCGCGATGAACAAGTCGCCCGGATTGACGGTGCGGCTGTCGATCGACACGCCAGTGGCGTTCCAGTCGGGCCCTTGGGACGTGCCGTTGGTGGCGGCCGCCGTGTCACCGGCGGTCCATAGGACGGGGAGTTCGGTACGCGTCATCAGACCCTCATCTCCCGCAGGGCTTCGCGGGCCTCGTCGGCGTCATCGAAAGGCCGGACCTCGGTGCCGACGATTTGGCCCCGCTCGTGACCCTTGCCGGCGATCACCAGCACGTCGCCCTCGTCCAGCTCGCGGATCGCGGCGCGGATCGCGGCGGCGCGGTCGCCGATCTCCTCGGAGCATGGGCAGCCGGCCATCACCTCGCGGCGGATCTCCGCCGCCACCTCGGTGCGCGGATTGTCGTCGGTGACGATGGCGCGGTCGGCCAGCCGATGGGCCAAACCGCCCATCACCGGGCGCTTGCCGCGGTCGCGGTCTCCGCCGCAGCCGAACACCACCACCAGCCGCTTCCTCGCGTGCGGCCGTAGCGCGGTCAGCACGGTTTCCAGCGCGTCCGGCGTGTGGGCGTAATCGACGTAGATGGGAGCGCCCGAGGGGTGCGTGGCGACCAACTCCAGCCGGCCGCGGACACCGTCCAGCTTCTCCAGGGCGGATGCCGCCTCGTCGGGTTGGGCGCCCGCGCCGATCGCCAAGCCCAGCGCGCACAGCGCGTTCATGCACTGGAAGCGCCCGGCGAGTGGCAGGTGAATGTCGTGGACCCGGCCGAACACGGCCAGCTTCAGGCGCTGTCCATGGGGCAGGGGCGTCAGATCGAGCACGTGAAGTTCCTTCGCCTGGGTGCCGTAGCCGATCAGGCGGTGACCACGCCGGGAAGACAGCTCTGACAGAGGGTTGAACTCGGGCGCGTCCGTGTTCAGCACCGCCGTCCCGCCGGGGAGCAGGACGCGGTCGAACAGCATCGACTTGGCCGCGAGGTAAGCCTCCATACTACCGTGGTAGTCCAGGTGGTCGCGTGACAAATTCGTGAAGCCCGCCGCCTCGATCCTGACGCCGTCCAGGCGGTACTGGTCCAGCCCATGGCTCGACGCCTCCAGGGCGAGGTGATCGACACCGGCGTCCGCCAGTTCGGCCAGGACCTGGTGCAGCGACACCGTGTCGGGCGTGGTCAGCGAACCGTATTTCTCCACTCCCGGCGCCGTGACGCCGAGCGTGCCGAGGCTGGCCGCCTTGTTCCCGAGAAGTGTCCAAAGTTGGCGGGCGAACTGCACGGTCGAGGTCTTGCCGTTGGTGCCGGTCACCGCCGCCACATGGGCCGGCTGACGACCGAAGAAGCGGGCCGCCATCAGGGCCAGCCGTCGGCGCGGGTTCGCGTCCTCGATCACCGGCACGCCGTCCGGCGCCTTCGTGCCGGGCGCTCCCAGGATCGCGACCGCCCCCTTGGCGACGGCCTCGGCCACGAAGGCCGCGCCGTCAACCTTGCCGCCCGCCAGCGCCGCGAAGAGGAAACCCGGCTTGACCGCGCGGGAATCGCTCGTCAGGCCCGCGATCAGGGGATCGCGGGCCTGGGACGGCACGGATGGGGTCGCTTCGGAGGAGACGAGGTCAGTAAGACGCAAGGGTGCTTCCCCTGGGGGCAAGATGGATTTCGGTCGCGTTGCGGATGTCCGGCCGGTTCTCGTCGATCGGGTTGATGCCCAGCAAGGGCCCGACCTGCTTGATCACCCGACCGGCCAGCGGTGCCGCGACCCAGCCGGCGGTGGCGTAGCCGAAGGTGCGCTTGTTGCCCTTCGGCTCGTCGATCATCACCATCACCAGATAACGCGGATCGTTGATCGGGAAGGCGGCGACGAACGACGACAACAGGGCCTTCTTCGCGTAGCCACCACGCCCGCTCACCTTCTCGGCCGTGCCGGTCTTGCCGCCGACCAGATAGCCTGGGGCGGCCGCCGACGAACCCGTGCCTTCGGTCACCACCAGACGCATCAGACGGCGGATTTGGTCCGAGGTTTGTGGCGAAATTACGCGTTGTCCGGGAATTTCGGTGCCGGGTGCGCGCTTCAGCAGAGTGGCGGGGTGCAGCACGCCGCCATTGATCGCGGCCGACACCGCCGACGTCATCTGGACCGGGCTGACCGACAAGCCGTGGCCGAACGCGATGGTCATCGTGCTGACGTCCCGCCAGGGGTGCGGCACCATCGGGGTGCCAACCTCGGGGAGTTCGACCGGCGAGCGCTTCAGCAGGCCGAAACGTTCCATCAGCGCCCGCTGGGCCGGAGTGCCGACCTCCAGCGCCATCCGCACCGAACCGATGTTGGATGAATACTTGAAGATCTCGGGAACGGTCAGCCAGCGGTTCTTGCCGTGGGAATCGCTGATCGAGAAACGTCCGACACGGATCGACTTGGTCGCGTCGAAGCTGTCGCCCATCCGGATCTTGCCGGAGTCCAGCGCCAGGGCCGAATTGAAGATCTTGAACGTCGAGCCCATCTCGTACACGCCGAGCGTGTTGCGGTTGAACCGGGCGTTCTCGTCGTTGGTCGGCGCGTGCGGGTCGAAGTCGGGCAGGGAGACCATCGCAAGGATTTCGCCGGTCTTGACATCCATGATCATGCCGGCGCCGCCCAAGCCCTGGAATTCGTCCACGGAGGCCTGGAGCTCGCGCTTTACCAGATGCTGAAGGCGGACGTCCAGCGACAGCTGCACCGGCTCGCTGGACGAGCGCAGGCGGCTGTCGAACGACTGCTCGATGCCCATCAGGCCGTTGTTGTCGATGCCGGTGAATCCCACGACATGGGCGGTCAGGTTGGCGTTGGGGTAGACCCGGCGTTCCTCGCGCTGGAAGTACAGGCCGGGAATTCCCAGCCGGTTGACCTCGTAGTGCTCGCGCGGCGACAGGTTTCGCCTGAGCCAGACGAATCGCTTGTCGCTCCTCAGCTTCGACAGGGTGTCCTGATAGTCGAGATCGGTCAGGACCGAGACCAGCTTCTGGGTCGCCTCGACCGGGTTGATCACCAGCTTGGGATCGGCGTGCAGCGACGCGGTCGCCAGTGAGCTGGCCAGCAGCACGCCATTGCGGTCGATGATGTCGGCGCGGCTGGCGGGGATGGCGTGGGCCGACGCCGCCTGCGCGAGGCCGGTGTCGCCGCCCTGGCTCATCACCGTGGCGTCGACCAGCTTGACGCCGACGGCGGCGAAGGCGAGCGCGAAGACCGCGACCGTCACCATCAGCCGGCCGCGGGCCTGCTCCAGCGCGTGGGCGGCGCGGCCCTTCGCGCGCGGTTCCGCGAAGCGCGCCTCGGGTGACGGGGCCGCCGGATGGTCGGGGTATGCGTGATCCTGACGGGGCGTCTGTCCCTGGTGGGTCATCCGCTCGTGGGGGGAGGCGCGCATGTCGCTCATTGGGCGGCCCTGGTTCATTGGGCGACCTTGTAGGTGGCGAGAACGACCGACCCGGCGGGCACGCTCGCCGGCGAGACGCCGCCCGGCTTCCGCGCCGGCATCGGGACGGTGGTTCCGGCGACCAGGGCCGGGCCATGCGGCGCGTTGGGGTCGAATGGCGTCAGGCGCTTCGGGATGGCGTCGACCGAGGCCAGCATCTGATCGGCCGTGGTCGGCCCGAGCACCAGATGCCGGCGCGACATCTCCTCGATCCGGGTCGGATCGTTCATGTAGCTCCATTCGGCCTTCAGGATCTGAATGGCCTCCTGCTCGTGGATGATCGCCCGGTTGAGGCCGGATAGATCGTCGCCCAGCGCCTGCACCCTATAGCTGGTGTGGAACAACGCCCCGCTCGCGAGGCCCGCCAGACCGAGCCAGATCACCGTGGACTTGCTGATCATGCTGCCTCCTCGAAGGCCGGTGCCTTCGTGCGTTCGGCCGCGCGCAGCCGTGCTGACCGCGCGCGGGGATTGTTGACGAGTTCCGCGTCGCCCGGTGTCACGGGCTTGCGGGTGAGCAGGCGGAACGAGGGGGCCGGCTCGGCTCCCTGTCCAACCGGTGCGTGACGCGACGGGGCCGGGGCGTTGCCCGACCTTAGCCGCAGGAATTCCTTGACTTGCCTGTCCTCGAGCGAGTGGAACGAGACCACCGCCAAGCGTCCCTCCGGACGCAGCAGCCGTTCCGATGCCGCCAGCCCGCGCTCCAGTTCGCCCATCTCGTCGTTGACGTGAAGGCGGAGCGCCTGGAAGGTCCGGGTCGCCGGATCGATGCCGTCACGGCTTTTCGGGACGACGCGCCGGACGATGTCGGCGAGCTGGCCGGTCCGTTCGATCGCGGTCTCGGTCCGGGCCGCGACGATCGCCCGGGCCACGCGGCGTGAAAGCCGCTCCTCGCCCAGCCGGAAGATCACGTTGGCGAGATCGTCCTCGGCCATGGAATTGACCGCGTCGGCCGCCGTCATCCCATGATTTCCCATGCGCATGTCGAGCGGCCCATCGGAGCGGAACGAGAAACCCCGCGCCGGGTCGTCGATCTGCGGCGACGACACGCCGAGATCCAGGGTGACGCCGTCGACGCCCTCGACGCCGGCGTCGCGCAGCAGGCTGTCCATCTCGCCGAATGGACCCTCGACGACGTTGAGCCGGCTCGGGAACTCGGCCGCCAGGGCGGCGCCGGCCGCGATCGCCGCCGGATCGCGGTCGATGCCCCAGACGACGCAATCGGCGGCGGCCAGGATGGCGCGCGCGTAGCCGCCGCGACCGAAGGTGCCGTCGACGTAGACGCCGCCGTCGCGGGGCGCCAGGGCCGCCACCACCTCGTCGAGAAGGACGGGGATGTGTTCGCGCGTGGATGCCATGCCGTCCTCCTATTCCTTCGCGGGGGCCGCGGCGGGCCTGCGGCCCGACAGGTTGATGGTGCTGAGCGACAGGCCCGCCGACCTGCTGAGCCGGCGCGCCTCTTCCAGGCGGGCGGCGTGGGCGGACGGCTCCCAGATCTGGAACGTCTTGTTGTTCGCGACGAACGACGCCTGCTCGGTGATGCCGGTGAAGTCCATCAGGTCCTGGGGCAGCAGGACGCGGCCCTCGCCGTCGATCTGGAGCTGGACCGAGTCCGCGAAGATGGCGACCTGGTACAGGTCACGCTCCTCGGGCGTGATGTCCATCTGATCGAGAGTTTCAGCCAGCCTGTCCATGTGCTCCGGGCTACACGCTTCGAGTGCAGAAAACTGTAGGGAGCGGAACACGATGACACTGGTCGCAACGCCTTCGGGGGAGTCCTTGGCCAGCACGCCACGAAACGAAGCCGGCACCGACACCCGGCCCTTCTTGTCGACTTTGTTCAAGTATGAGGACAAGAAGATGGCCATTTAACCCTCGAGCCCTGCGGTCCAATCAATCGGAGCCGCACCACCTTCGCTTTGGCTAGGACGCCCCAGGGAGGTACGCCCTATGGGTGCCAAACCAGTAGCTTGGGTGAGTATGGGATACCATGGGTTTTCATGGGCAGTCAATGCCGTTGCCAGTAATTGGCCTTTGGAATCAAGAAATTTCGCTACTGCGTTCGTGTTTATTCAAGGTTGGATTGCGTGGTTCCGAGGGGGTGGGCAAAACCTAAACATCAAGTTAATCTTAAGCCCATTAATTAATTCTGTTCACTATTTGTTCCTATAACAAAGGGGAGGGTGGAGGGGGCGAGTCCTTGAATCAATGTACGACTCGGTTATGCGGATGACCCTTCGGAAAGCTGTCCAAGGAGTCATCAACAGCTTGTCCACAGGGTTATCCCGCTACGTCACACCTTTGTCCCAACCCTGGACCCACGAAATCCCAAAGACGCCTGTGGCGTACATTTGGTTGAATTAGCTTTTTCTTAAATACGTTGGGTGCCAGGCGGCCTGTAAGCCGGGTTCTGTCCCCGCCATGCTATCCGGTCGCCCGGAAAGCCGCGGTGGATGACCATTCATCTGGGACGTCCGTTACCGGACGCCTCACGCGACCAACCCGGGCGACGGCGCGGAAATGCGCTGGATTTTGACACCCTGTCGCCCCTATTCGGTCTTGCTCCCGGTGGGGTTTACCGTGCCGCCCTCGTTGCCGAGCGCGCGGTGCGCTCTTACCGCACCCTTTCACCCTTGCCGACCGACTCCAGGGACAAGCCTTGGAATGGGGCCGGCGGTTTGCTTTCTGTGGCACTTTCCCTGGGGTTGCCCCCGCCGGGCGTTACCCGGCACCGTATTTCCGTGGAGCCCGGACTTTCCTCTCCCCATGGGATCCCATGGGAAGCGGCCATCCAGCCACCTGGCGGCCGGAACTTAGGGACTCGGCGAGTGCGATGCAACAGAATTGCAAGGCCGAGGCGTCCAATTTCGATCAGCCTCACCTCAGCGGCGATCGAGGGCGTCCGTTTGCCGCACCGCCGCCCTTAGCATCCGCATGAAGGCGCCATCCAAACCGAAACCCAGACGATCCGGCAGAAAGCGCCGCTGGAACGCGGTCGCGGCGACCCGTGTGGGAGCGTCCGGAACGCCGGTCGCCGGCACCTCATAGCCGAACCGGGCCAGGAGAGTCTGGGCTTCGGCGAAGGCGTAACCCGGTCCTTCGTCGCGGGCGTCGGGCTCCGGCCAGAACCCGATCCCCCGGGCCGCCAGACCGCGCCAATCGAACAGCTCGCCGGGGTCCTCCTTGCGCGAGGGGGCGATATCGGAGTGGGCGAGCACCCGGTGGGGCGAAATCCCATGCCGATCCAAAATCCCCCGCGCCAGATCGGCGAAGGCGTCCATCTGGGTGGCCGGAAAGGGCCGGTATCCCCATTCGTGACCGGGATTGACCAGTTCCACCCCAACCGACCGGCTGTTGATGTCGCGCTCGCCCCGCCAGAAGCCGACGCCGGCGTGCCACGCGCGCCTGTCCTCCGGGACCAGGGAAAAGACGGTGCCGTCCTCGTCCACCAGGTAATGGGCGCTGACCTGCGCCGCCGGGTCGCACAACCGTTCCAGCGCCAGGGCGCCCGTCGGCATGCCGGTGTAGTGGACCAGCAGGATGTCGACGGGGACGCCGTCCGGACGGGGGCCGTGGTTAGGCGAGCGGGGGGTGGGCGGGAGGGTCATGTCGCCGACTGGTTCTGGTTCTGCTTGGGGACCTTGCGGATCATGATCACCGCGACGCCCATCAGCGTCAGGGTGCCGCCGACCATCATGGCCGGGGTCAGCGGCTCGCCCAGCATCAGGATTCCCGACAGCACGCCGAAGACCGGGACGAGCAGGGTCCACGGCATGGTCTGGTTGACTTGGTAGCGCCGGACCAGGCGATACCAGATGGCGTAGGAGACGATCGTGACCAGGATGGCCATATAGGCGATGCTCGACCAGCCAACCCAGGTGGAGGATCGGATCATCTCGATCTGGCCCGTCTCGGTCAGCAGCGAGACGATCAGCAACTGCGGCGCCGCGAGGGCCGCCATCCAGCCGTTGAGGGCGAAGCCGCTGATCGAGCCGATCCGCCGGATCTGGATATTGACGACCGAGAAGATCAGCGCCGCGATCACCACCAGCCCCAGGTAGAAGCCACCGCCCATGGCGCGGGGCTCGCCCGCGATCACCATGACGCCGGCGAACGAGATCGCCATGCCCAACCCACGCCGCCAGCCCAGCTTGTCCTTGTAGAGCAACGCCGCCAGCAGCGAGGAGAACGGCACCTGGAGCTGGATCGCGATCGAGGCCGCCGCCGCGTCGACCTTGGTCAATCCGGTGAACATCAGGGGAAAGTGCAAACCTCCCAGCAGGACCGATAGGACGAGGATGCCCTTCATCTGGCCCCAGGGGATCCTGACGAAAGGCACCAGCATCACCGCCACCATGGCGAAGCGCAGGCACATCAGGAGCATCGGCGAGAACTCGCGCAGGCCGTACTTGGCCACCGCGAAATTGACGCCCCAGATGACCATCACGAACAAGGTCAGGACGACATCGCGAGGGCTCAAGAGGAAGCTTCCAGTTCTTCCCGCATCGCCTCCAGTTCGAGCCAACGTTCCTCGGCGGCTTCCAATTCAGCCTGGAGCTTGCCCATGCCCTCGCTGGTCTTCTGGAACCCGGTGGGATCGCGGCTGAAGAAATCGGCGTCGGCCATCTTGGTCTCGGCCGCTTTGATTTTCTTGTTCAGCCCGTCCATCAGCTCCGGCAAACCATCCAGCTCGCGCTGGAGCTTGTAGCTCAGCTTGCGCCGCTGCTTGGCCTCGCCCGGCGGCGGGGCGGTTTCCTTCCGCCGCGCCTTGGCGGTGTCGGCCTCGGCGCCGGCCTTCTGGCGGCGCAGGGTGGCGTAGTCGGAATAGCCGCCGACATATTCCTGGACCTCTCCGACACCCTCCACCGCGATCACCGAGGTCACCAGACGGTCGAGGAAGTCGCGGTCGTGGCTGACCAGCAGCAGCGTGCCGTCGTAGTCGCTCAGGACCTCTTCCAGCAGGTCGAGCGTGTCGATGTCGAGGTCGTTGGTCGGCTCGTCGAGGATCATCAGGTTCGACGGTCGGGCGAACAGGGTCGCCAGCAGCAGCCGATTCCGCTCACCGCCCGACAGCGCCCGGGTCGGTGTGTCCTTCAGGCGCGGGTCGAACAGGAAGTCCCTCATGTAGGAGGCGACATGGCGCGACGTGCCGCCAACATTGACGCTGTCGCCACCGAACGGGCAGAGCGTCTGGTGGATCGTGGCGTCGGGGTCGAGCGCCGCGCGCCGCTGGTCGAAATAGACCGGCTGCAGGTTGACACCCAGCCGCACCGTTCCGGCGTCCGGCGGCATCTGGCCGGTCAGGATCTTGAGCAGCGTGGTCTTGCCGGCGCCATTGGGGCCGATCAGGCCGACCCGGTCGCCGCGCAGGATGCGGGTCGAGAAGTCCTTGGCGACCTCACGCCGGCCCTCGGGCCCGTCGAAGCCCTTGACGATGTGTTCGGCCTCGATCACCAGACGTCCGCTCGACTCGCCCTCGGCGACCCCCAGCTTGACCTGCTGGCCACCGCGCACCCGCTCGGCGCGGTCGGTGCGGAGCTGGGTCAAGGCGCGGACGCGGCCCATGTTGCGGGTCCGCCGGGCACTGATGCCTTCCCGCATCCATTGCGTCTCGGCGGCGATCTTGCGGTCGAGCTTGTGGGCGGCGATCTCCTCCGACGCGAAGACCTCCTGCTGCCAGACCTCGAACTCGGCGAAGCCGCGTTCGGTCTCGCGGATGCCGCCGCGGTCCAGCCATAGCGTCCGGCGCGACAGCTTGGACAGGAAGGCGCGGTCGTGGCTGATCAGCAGCAAACCGCCGCGATAGGCCTGCAACTCGCCCTCCAGCCACTCGATCGTCGGCAGGTCGAGGTGGTTGGTCGGCTCGTCCAGCAGCAGGACATCGGGGTTGGAGACCAGCGCGCGCCCGAGCGCCGCCCGGCGCGCCTCGCCGCCCGACAGGTTGGCGGGGGAGCGGTCGCCGACCAGTTGCAGCCGATCCAGCACGGCGTCGACCCGGTGCAGCGCGTCCTGATCGTCAGGGGGCAGTCCCTCCGCGACGAAGTCGTGAACGTTCGCGTAGCCGGCGAAGGACGGATCCTGCGCCAGATAGGCCACGCGCGTGCCGGGTTGGAGGAAGCGCTCGCCGTCGTCCTGTCGGATCAGGCCGGCGAGAAGCTTCATGAGGGTGGATTTGCCGCTGCCGTTGCGACCGACCAGGCACACCTTCTCGCCGCGCGCGATGCCGAGATCGATCTTCTCGAACACCGGCAGACCGCCGAAAGTGACCGTGGCGCCCATCAGCGCGACCAGGGGAGGATTAGGAGCCATGACCGGAAGCTATAAAGGTGATACCCCCCCTTTCGGCAAGCGCTAAGTCAGCAAGGCAGGGGCTAGGAAACAGGGAAGGGGGACTTGACGGCGTGGCCGCGCGTCACGCGGTTTCCATCACCACGCCGCGCTCCTTGCGAATGCGGTCATGCGCGGCGTTGATCGCCGCCAGCTTGTCGGTGGCGATATCGACGAAGTCCTGCGGCAGCCCCTGCGCGATCAGCCGGTCGGGGTGGTGATCGCGGACCAGTTGGCGGTGCGCCGCCTTGACCTCGTCGTCGGTCGCCGCGGGCGTCAGCCCGAGTACGGCATAGGCGTCGTCTTGGGGAGCGCAGCCGTTGCAGGCCCGGATGCGCAGGAAATCGGTGTCGGAGAAGCCGAACACCTTGGAAATTCCCTGGAGGTAGCCGATCTCCGCCTCGCGCAGGTCGCCATCGGCGCGGGCGATGTGGAACAGGCCGTCCAGCAGGTCCTCCAGCACGGCGGGCCGGTCGGCCAGCAGCTTGGCGATCTGCCGCGCGTAGGGCTCCCATCCCTGACTGTCGCGCCGCGCCATGTCGAAGATGCGGCCGACATTCCTCATCTCGTCGGGAGGAATGCTGAAGACTTGCTTGAAGGCGTTGACCTCGTGCCGGGTCACCATGCCATCGACCTTCGCCATCTTGGCGCTGAGCACGATGACGCCGATGGTGAAGGCGATCTGCTGGGTGGCGTCGGTTTCGGTCTCCTCCTCGCGGTAGAGATCGACCGCGTGACCCGCGACGGCGCCGAGCAGGCCACCGATCGGTCCGCCGACGGCGAAGCCGGCGGCTCCACCCAGGATTTTCCCCCAAATGCTCATGACGATGATCGACGATCCGGCGGCTGGCGATATGACCGAGCATAACCATCGATCCGCCCGACGCCAACTGTGACATCGTCGCCACCGGATGCCCTTTTTTCGCCGCGGTGCAACACATGAGATTTGAAAGCGTTTGCTGCAGTGCAATATAGTGGCGGTGATCACACCAATGGCTATGCTGGAGACGCCTCCGCGCGAGTGGCGGGCGTCCCGCGACGGGGAAGGGAAGGCTCGGGGATCAAGGCGTTCATCGCGTCGACTCCACGAAAGAAACGTCCATGACGGTCTATCGCAAGCTGCTTCCCACCGACCTCCGCGCCTATCGCGACCATCTTCTTAGGCTGTCGTCCAACGACCGCTATTCGCGGTTCTGCGGCTTCAAGACCGACGAGTCGATCGCCGTCCATTGCCAGGGCATCGACTGGCGCTTCACGATCATGGTGGGCTGCTTCGTGCGGGGCGAACTGAGGGCGGTCGCGGAACTGCGCACCGAACCGAAGGTCTGGCCGGGCGAGGGCGAACTGGCGGTCAGCGTCGAGCGGGATTTCCAGAACCAGGGGCTGGGATCGGGGGTGGTCCGCCGCATCCTGACCGTCGCCCGCAACCGCGCGATCCGCCGCCTCGTCCTGATCTGCCTGATCGGCAACCGCCGCATGCAGGCCGTCGTCCGCAAGTTCCTGGGTAAACTGGATTCGGAGCATGGCGAGGTCACCGGCCGGATCGAGCTGCCATGGCCCAGTCAGATGAGCCTGCTCCAGGAGGCGCTCGACAGCGGCTCGGCCGTGGTCGATGGCGTGCTCGACCAGTGGCGGGCCGGGCCCTCCGACCCGGTATCCGCCGTCGCGTAGGATCACCGCCCGCCCCGATCCTCCAGCTTCTCGGCGTGGCGGCGCATCGCGTGGTAGGTGCGGGAGACGAACTGGCGGCGAAGCAGGACCAGGATCACCCACAAGGTCGCGAACATGAACGGGTACGGCCCAACGAACCAGGTCAGGGCCGCCAGCGCGAAATAGTAGGCGCGCAAGCCGCCGTTGAAGCTGGCTCCGGCCAGGGTCAGCACGTGTCCGATCTCCTTGGCGTAGGCGTCGAGATCGTCCGGGGCCAGCGGCGCTATCGGGGCGCTGCCCATCATGGCGCAGCAATAGTTGTACTGCCGGATCGCCCAGGTGAACTTGAGGAAGCCGAAGATGAAGATCCCGAACAGCAGCAGGATCTTCAACTCGAAGAACTCGCGCGTCACCGGGCTGGCGAAGCTGAACTGGCTGAGCATGCCATGCGCCGCCTCGACCGAGCCCAGCAAGCCCACCAGACCGGCCAGGATCAGCATCGAGGTCGACGCGAAGAAGGTCACGGAGTGGATCGTGTGGCCGACCAGGGCGGTGTCCATGATCCTGTTCTCGCGTTCCAGCATCCGCCTCATCCACTCGCCGCGCAGCAGCTTGAGATGGTGGTTGACCCCTCCGAAGCGATCGGAAAGCCGGCTGGCGAGATGGTCCATGATCAAGGTGTAGCCGCACCACGCGACCAGGAAGAGGCACAGCGCCGTCAGATCGGGGATCGAGATGTCGACTGGCATCATTCCCCCTTGGGAAGTCCGGTGGAGGGGGAGGCCGCGCCGGGCCCGGCGGTCTTGATCACTTCGGCGAGGATGAAGACGCGGATGGCGCTGGACAGGTTGCCGCCGCGTCCCTCGTCGATCGCCTCGATCAGCGCGTTGATCGACACGCCGCGCGCCGCCGCGATATCCTTGAGCGCGTCCCAAAAGGCCGCCTCCAGCGAGACGCTGGTGGGATGGCCGGCGATGGTGACCGAGCGTTTCCTGATCGCGCTGTCCATCATCGCTCCCGGCCGCCCGATGGCGGATGCAAGAAAGCGCCGCCCGCCCCGTTTCGGATGGGCGGCGCGTTGGTGTCAGCGCGGGCCGATCATGTCCAGCGGGCGGACCCACTGGTCGAACTGCTCCGGCGTCAGAAGGCCGAGCGCCACGCCGGCCTCGACCAGGGTGGTGCCCTCCTTGTGCGCCTTCTTCGCGATCTTGGCCGCGTTGTCGTAGCCGATATGCGGGTTGAGCGCCGTCACCAGCATCAGCGACTCGTTCATCAGCTTGGTGACGCGGTCGGTGTTGACCTCGATTCCGACCACGCAGTTGTCGGTGAAGCTGCGCGCCGCGTCGGCCAGCAGCCGGACCGATTGCAGGAAGTTGTAGATGATGACCGGCTTGAAGACGTTCAGTTCGAAATGGCCATTGGCGCCGGCGAAGGTGATCGCGGTGTGATTGCCCATGACATGGGCGCAGACCATGGTCATCGCCTCCGACTGGGTCGGGTTGACCTTGCCCGGCATGATCGACGAGCCGGGCTCGTTCTCGGGCAGGCTCAACTCGCCGATGCCGCAACGCGGGCCGGAGCCCAGCAGGCGGATGTCGTTGGCGATCTTGAACAGCGACACCGCCACCGTGTTGAGCGCGCCGGATCCCTCGACCAGGGCGTCGTGGGCGGCCAGCGCCTCGAACTTGTTGGGCGCCGTGACGAAGGGCAGGCCGGTGATCCGCTCGACGTTGGCGGCGAACTCCTCCGCGAAGCCCTTCTTGGCGTTCAGGCCGGTGCCGACCGCCGTGCCGCCCTGGGCCAGTTGCAGCAGGCGCGGCAGGATGCCCTTGACCCGCTCGATGCCGTAGGCGACCTGGGTCACGTAGCCCGAGAACTCCTGGCCGAGCGTCAGCGGCGTCGCGTCCTGGAGGTGGGTGCGGCCGATCTTGACGATCTCGGCGAATTCCTTGGCCTTGCCGTCGAGCGCCGAATGCAGGTGCTCGAGCGAGGGGATCAGCTCATGGTGGACCTGCTCGACCGCGGCGATGTGCATGGCGGTCGGGAAGCTGTCGTTGGACGACTGGCCCATGTTGACGTGGTCGTTCGGGTGGACCGGCTTCTTGGACCCCATCTCGCCGCCCAGGATCTCGATCGCGCGGTTGGAGATGACCTCGTTGGCGTTCATGTTGGTCTGGGTGCCGGAACCGGTCTGCCAGACCACCAGCGGGAAATGGTCGATCAGCGTGCCCTCGATCACCTCCTCCGCCGCGTCCAGCATGGCTTGACCGATCTTGTCGTCCAGCACGCCCAGCGACATGTTGGCCATGGCGGCGGCCTTCTTCTGGATGCCCAGCGCCCGCACCATGGGAGGAGGCATCCGCTCGCCGCCGATCTTGAAGTTGTGCAGCGATCGCTGGGTCTGCGCGCCCCAATAGCGGTCGGCGGGGACTTCGATGGGACCGAAACTGTCGGATTCGGTGCGAAACGCTGGCTTGTCGGCCATGGACTGGTTCCCCCGGGAGGCGTGGTTTCATCGATTGACCGGGGTTTTACCACAGCCTCGCCCTGGAACAAGCGGTCTGGGATTGGCGGATATCAGTCATCAGCTTATGCCGCACCACCATTTCGGGGTCCCGATCGATTTGGATGTTGACACGATGACACTAGATCTATCCCGGCCCTAGCCTTTTGAGGTAGCATCCCGCGCGTGGTGGTGGAGAGCCCAAGATATCGAGGCCGCCGTTCACGAAGCATCAGGGCGTTCCATTGGGAAAATGCATCAAGTGAAGCCGAGCGATCCTTTGGAAGGCGTTCCCTCGGAACCCCCGGATCAGGCACTCCTGATACGGGGAATGCTCGATGGCGCCTTCATCGGGCTGATGTCCTTCCGCGCGGTGCGGGGCGCCGATGGCGGGATCGTGGATTTCGAATGGCTGCTCGCCAACGCGGTGGGGGCCGAGATCGTCGGGCGCCCCGCCGGGGAGTTGATCGGACGCCGTCTCCTGGAGGTGGTGCCCGGCAACAGGGCCGACGGGCTGTTCGACGCCTATGTCGGCGTCGTCGAGACCGGCGAGACCTGGGAAAGCGAGCGCTGGTACGATCACGACGGGATCCAGCTCTGGTTCCGGATCAGGGCCGTCCGGGTGGGGGACGGCTTCTGCGTCGGCTTCGCCGACGTCTCCAAGTCGAAGACGGTCGAGCGCGAGTTGCTGGACAACCGCGAACTGCTGACGCTGGCGCTTCGGGCCGGCCGAGACGGTATCTGGGACTGGGACCTGCGGACTGGTAGGATCTGGTTCTCCTCCCAGTGGAAGGCGCAGCTGGGTTACGAGGATCATGAGATCCCCAACACGCTGGAGGCCTGGGGCGGCCTGATCCTGCCCGAGGACAGGGATGCCGCGCTGCGGATGGTCGAGGACTACAACGCCGGCCGCCGCGAGGATTTCGCCGCGGTGCAGCGGTTCCGGCATAAGCAAGGCCATCTCGTCTACATCTACAGCCGCGCGATCCACGTTCTCGATGCCGAGGGCAGGAGCGTGCGGATGGTCGGCGCCCATACCGACATCACCCGGCAGAAACTGTCGGAGGAAGCGGCCCGCAAAGCGGAACACCGGCTGCGCGAGGCGATCGAGGCGATCCCGGACGGTTTCGTCCTGTTCGACGCCGATGACAGGCTGGTGATCTGCAACGAACGCTACCGCCGCATCTACGACCTGGAGCCCGCCGCCGTGGCGCCGGGCCGAACCTTCGCCGAGATCCTGAGGGCCTACGCCGAGGCGCGCTACCCGACCGAGATCCGCCAGCACCCCGGCGGCATCGATGGCTGGGTCGCCGACCGCCTGGCGATCCACGAACATCCGGGAGAGCGGATCGAGCGGCGGATGGATGATGGCCGCTGGCTGCGCATCGAGGAGCGCAGGACGCGCGACGGCGGCGTCGTCGGAACGCGGAGCGACATCACCTGGATGAAGGACCAGGAGCGCAGGCTGCGCGAGCAGGCGCAACTGACCGAGGCGATCCTCGACGCCATCCCGGTGAACGTCTTCGTCAAGGACGAGGACAGGCGCCTGATCCTGTTCAACCGGCATTTCGCGGATTCCGTCAACCGTGGCAAAGCCGACCTGATCGGTCTCACGGCTCAGGATCTGCTGCCGGAACCGATCGCCGACCGTCTGGATGCCGAGGACTTGCGGCTGCTGGAAGGGGCCCCGCCGCTGAACACGGTCGTGGACATGGACATGGGCGGCCAGACGCGGACGCTGCTGACCCACAAGCATGTCGAGAAACTGGGTGACCGGAAGCTGCTGATCGGCTCGACGGTCGACATCACCGAGTGGCGGGAGGCGGAAAGGGCGCAGGCCGCCAGCGAGGCGCGGTTTCGCGACCTGATCGAAGGTTCGATCCAGGGCATCGTGATCCATCGCGATTTCCGCCCGCTCTTCGTCAACGGCGCCTTCGCGCGTATCCATGGCTATGGAACGGCGGACGAGGTGATGGCCCTATCCTCCCTGTTGCCGCTGCTGGCCGAGGATCGGCGCGCCGGAGCCGTCGCCGGGCTGCCCGCGCTGATGGATGGATCGGATCGGGACGGTCTGGTCGCCCGCGAGCCGCATTTGCGGAAGGACGGCGCCGTCATCTGGGTCGATGTCCAAGGGAGGGTGGTGGACTGGATGGGCCAGCCGGCGCTGCAGGTCACCGCCATCGACGTGACCGACCGCAAGCGCTTCGAGGACGAACTCGAGCGCGCCCGCCGCGATGCCGACGAGCAGCGCTTGCGGGCCGAGGCGGCCAACAACGCCAAGTCCCAGTTCCTGGCGATGATGAGCCACGAACTCCGCACGCCGATGACCGGCGTGCTCGGCATGATCGACCTGCTGCTGGGCGGCCCCCTTCCCGACGAGCAGCGCGGCTTCGCCGAGGTGCTCCGGACATCGGCCGGCACCCTGATGAACATCCTGAACGACATCCTGGACTTCTCGAAGATCGAGGCCGGGCAGCTCAGGCTGGAGACGATCGAGTACCGGCCGCGCGAGGTGATCGACGAGGTCGCCCGGCTGTTCGCCGCGCGGGCGTCGGAAAAGGGCGTGGCGCTGAACGTGACGGTGGACAGCAGGGTGCCGACGGAGGTCAGGGGCGATCCTACCCGGCTTCGGCAGGTGCTGTTCAACCTGGTCGGCAACGCGATCAAGTTCACCGAGCGCGGGCAGATCACGGTGCGCGCAGGACGCGAGTCCCTCACGCCCGCCGGGGGCGGCCTGTCATTGGCCTTCGAGGTCGCCGACAGCGGCCTCGGCATGAGCGAGGATGAGCAAGGCAGGTTGTTCGAGGCTTTCGTGCAAGCCGACAACTCGACCACCCGCCGGTTCGGCGGTACGGGCCTGGGCTTGGCGATCTGCCGGCGGCTGGTGACGGCGATGGGTGGAACGATCGGCGTCAGGAGCGCCCCCGGGGCGGGTTCGACCTTCCGTTTCACCATCCGGGCGGAGGAGTCCGTCGCCGCCCCGACGGCCTCGGCTCCGCAGCGCCGGGCGGTTCCGATGGCGGCGCGGAAATGCCGGGTGCTGCTGGCCGAGGATAGCGACATCAACCGGATGATGATCGCGACCGGACTTCAGCGGATGGGCCATTCGGTCGAGGCGGTGGCGAATGGACAGCGCGCGCTGGAAGCGGCGTCGGCCGAGCGGTTCGACATCGTGCTGATGGACATGCAGATGCCGGTGATGGACGGGCCGACCGCCTCCCGCGCCATCCGCGAACTGGAGGAGCCCTTCCGGTCGGTGCCGATCGTGGCCCTGACCGCCGATGTCCTACCCGAGAATCGTGACGCCTACGCCAGCGCCGGTCTCGACGGGTTCCTGACCAAGCCGATCGAGTGGGCCAAGCTCTCCGCCGTGATCATCGATCTGGTCGACCGGAGCGAGGGGGCGGCGCGGCGGACGCTTGGCGGCGTTCCCGTCGGGCCGACGGCTTGCATGGCCGCCAAGCTGGCCGATCTCGCCAGGGCGGTGGGAGCGGACAACC
>NZ_AVFL01000024.1 GCF_000576635.1 Skermanella stibiiresistens SB22 | reverse complement strand
AGGCGGTGGACCGGCTGGAAGCCGACCGGCGCGACGCCGAGCGCTTGGTCGCCGAGGCGCGGACGGCGCTGGACGGGCTGCCCGAGGCCGGTCAGGCGCGTGAGCGGGTCTCCGAATTGCGGGCCACGCTGGCGGAGACCCGCGCCGACCTGGGAGCCCGGCAGAACGCGGTGGACCGGCTGACGCGCGAGTCGCAGGAGCGGAAGCGGCGGCTGGCCGCGATCGAGGCCGAGCGGCGCGGCTGGACCGACCGCTCGTCCGGTGCCGACGATCGGCTGGCCGAGCTGATGGAGCGCGCCGAGACCGCCAAGGCGGAGCTTGAACAGCTCGCCAGCCGGCCGGACGAGATCGAGGGCGAGCGGGCCGATCTGGCGACCCGGATCGCCGATGCCGAGCGGGTGCGGAAACGCGCCGCCGATACCCTCGAAGAGGCTGAACGGACGCTGTCCGCCACCGAGAAGCGCCTGCGTCGGGCGGAGGCGGATCTGGGCGACGCGCGCGAGGCCCGTGTCCGCGCCGAGGCCGCCGTGGCCTCCGCCCGCCAGACGCTCGACGCCATCCGCGAGCGGATCGCCGAGAAGCTGGAATGCGCACCGGAGCGGACGGCGGCGCTGGCCGACCTGCCGCCCGGCGAACCGCCCCCCGACCCCGCCGCCATCGAGGCCAAGCTGGAGAAGCTGGTGCGCGAACGCGAGGGCATGGGCCCGGTCAACCTGCTGGCGGAATCGGAGGCGGCCGAACTCGACCTCCAGATCGCCGGCATGCGGAACGAGCGGGCCGATCTGGTCGCCGCGATCGAGCGGATGCGGCAGGGCATCGCCGGACTCAACAAGGAGGCGCGGGAACGGCTGCTCGCCTCCTTCGCCACGGTGGACGGGCATTTCCAGGACATGTTCGTCCGCCTGTTCGGCGGCGGCAAGGCGTATCTCAAGCTGACCGACGCCGCCGACCCGCTGGACGCTGGGCTGGAGATCTATGCCAGCCCGCCGGGCAAGCGGCTCCAGGTGCTGTCGCTGCTGTCCGGCGGCGAGCAGGCGCTGACGGCGCTATCGCTGCTGTTCGCGGTGTTCCTGACCAACCCCGCGCCGATCTGCGTGCTGGACGAGGTCGACGCGCCGCTGGACGAGGCCAATGTAGACCGTTTCTGCACCCTGGTCGAGGAGATGGCCCGGGTCGGCGCGACCCGCTTCCTGATCATCACCCACCACCGCCTGACCATGGCGCGGATGGACAGGCTGTTCGGCGTGACGATGGGCGAGCGGGGCGTCTCCCAGCTGGTGTCGGTCGACCTGCGCCACGCCGAGCGGTTGCGCGGCGCCGCCTGATCCCGCTCGGCGTTAGATCTCCAACTGGCTGCCCAACTCCACCACCCGGTTCGGCGGAATGCGGAAGAACTCGGTCGCGGTGGTGGCGTTGGTCGCCATCAGGATGAAGATACGCTCCTGCCAGGGTGACAGATCCGGCTTGACCGACGGGATCAGGGTCTCGCGCGTCAGGAAGAACGACACGTCCATCATGTCGAACTCGAAGTCCTTGGACCGGCCCGCCGCCAGGCCCTCCGGCACGTTGGGCGTTTCCATGAAGCCGAAATGGAGCAGGACGCGGTGGAAATCGGCACCCAGGTCCTGGATCTCGAACCGCCGGTCGAGGCTGACGACCGGCACCTCCTCCGTCACCACGGTCAGCAGGATGACCCGCTCGTGCAGCACCTTGTTGTGCTTGAGGTTGTGCAGCAGGGCGTGGGGCAGCATGTCGGCGTAGCCGGTCAGGAACACGGCGGTGCCTGAAACCCGCGTCGGCGGCTTGGCGCCGCATCGTGCGACGAAGGGCGCCACCTCCATGCTCTCCTCGCGCAGATGCTTGAACACCACGGCGCGGCCGCGCATCCATGTCCACATCAGGGCGAACAGGATGACGGCGGCCAGCAGGGGGAACCAGCCGCCGTCGAAGAACTTCAGGATGTTGGCGGAGAAGAAGGCGAGGTCGATCGCCAGGAAGACGCCCATCACCGCCAGCGCAAGCGGTTTGCTCCAGTGCCAATGGTGCCGCGCCACCAGATATCCCAGGATGCTGGTGATCGCCATCGTGCCGGTCACCGCGACACCATAGGCGGCGGCGAAGTTGGTCGAGCTTTGGAAACCCAGGACCAGCAGCACGATCGCCACCAGCAGCCACCAGTTGACCTTGGGCACGTAGATCTGGCCGATCTCCGTCTCGGAGGTGTGGCGGATCCGAAGCCGCGGCATGAAACCCAGCTGCACCGCCTGCCGGCTGAGCGAGAAGGCGCCGGAGATCACCGCTTGCGAGGCGATCACCGTCGCCAGCGTCGCGACCAGCACCAGCGGCAGGACCGCCCAGCCTGGGACCATCAGGAAGAACGGGTTGTCGATCGCGCCCGGGTCGGCGATCAGCAGCGCCCCCTGTCCCAGGTAGTTGAGCACCAAAGCCGGCAGGACGAAGCCGAACCACGCCAGCCGGATCGGCAGGGGCCCGAAATGTCCCATGTCGGCATAGAGCGCCTCGCCACCGGTCACCGCCAGCACCACGGCGCCCAGCGACAGGAACGCCTGCCACTGGAATTCCAGGAGGAAGCCGATGGCGTGGGTTGGGTTGAGCGCCCACAGCACCACCGGCTGCTGGATGATATGGCCGATGCCTGTGACGCCCAGGATGCCAAACCACAGGCACATCACCGGCCCGAACAGCTTGCCGATGCCACCGGTCCCGCGCCGCTGGATCACGAACAGGCCGATCAGGATCACGATGGTCAGCGGCACCACGTAGGGCGAGAACAGCGGCGTCACGATGTGCAAGCCCTCGACCGCGCTGAGCACCGAGATCGCCGGCGTGATCATGCCGTCGCCGTAGAACAGCGCCGCGCCGAACATGCCGAGCGCCAGCACGAACCGGCGCGGCACGGTGCTGGCCGAGCCGCTGCGCAGCGCCAGGGCCATCAGCGCCAGGATGCCGCCCTCGCCCCTGTTGTCGGCCCGCATGATGAACACGACGTACTTGATCGTGACGACCAGGGTCAGCGCCCAGAAGATCAGCGACAGGAAGCCCAGGATGGTGGTGTTGGTCAGGGGCACGCCATGAAGCTCGCTGAAGCATTCGCGGAGCGTGTAGAGCGGACTGGTGCCGATGTCGCCGTAGACGATGCCAAGGGCGGCCAACGTCAACTTCGGCAACCGCTGACCGGCACCGTGGCCGTCGTGGACCGTTTCCCGTGGTGCAGCCATGTTTCCCACCTCGTCGTTCATCATCCCGGACACCAGCGCTGGGCAGGTGAGATTGCTCGGAGTACGCTGGAGCCTACAACACTCAATGGTCGACAATGACATCCTGCGACTTCCTGATCATCGGCGCCGGCATCGCCGGAGCCTCCGCCGCCTTCGAGCTTTCGGCACAGGGTCGCGTGATCCTGCTTGAACGGGAATCACGGCCCGGCTACCACTCGACCGGCCGATCCGCCGCCCTCTACACCGAGACCTATGGCAACGCGGCGATCCGGTCGCTGACGGTGGGCAGTCGGCCCTTCTTCGACGCCACCGTGGTTTCCGGCTTCTCGGAACACCCGGTGCTGACGCCGCGCGGCGTGCTGCTGGTCGGCCGTGAGGAGCAGCTGGCGTCCCTGGACGAGGCGTTCGCCGCCGGCAGCCGGCTGACACCGACCATCCGCCGGCTGGACGCCGACGCCGCCCTAGCCATGGCCCCGATGCTGCGGCCGGACCAAGTCGCGGGCGCGGTGTGGGAGCCGGACGCGATGGACATGGATGTCCACGCGATCCACCAGGGCTACCTGCGGGGCGCCCGGGCTCGCGGCGCCGAGGTGGTCACCGATGCCGAACTGACGGGCCTGACCCGGCGGGACGGTGTTTGGCGGGCGGAAACCCGAACCGGCACCGAGACCAGGACCTGGACCGCTCCCTGGGTCGTCAACGCCGCCGGAGCCTGGGCCGACGGGGTGGCGGCGCTGGCCGGGCTGCGGCCGATGGGACTGACGCCGAAGCGGCGGACGGCGATCACCTTCGATCCGACGCCGATCCCGGCCGAGGCCAACCTGAAGGATTGGCCGATGGTTTGCGACGTGGACGAGTCGTTCTACTTCAAGCCCGAGGGCGGCCGCCTGCTCGGCTCGCCGGCCGACGCGACGCCGGTGGAGCCTTGCGACATCCAGCCGGAGGAACTCGACATCGCGCTGGCCGTTGACCGGATCGAGC
Source organism: Skermanella stibiiresistens SB22 (assembly GCF_000576635.1). Lineage (GTDB taxonomy): Bacteria > Pseudomonadota > Alphaproteobacteria > Azospirillales > Azospirillaceae > Skermanella > Skermanella stibiiresistens. The sequence goes on along the minus strand of NZ_AVFL01000024.1, from coordinate 120,433 downwards.
GGGCGGCCTTGTTCAAGGTGCGGCGGATCACCCACCGCTGGGCGGGGCTGCGGACCTTCGCGCCGGACATGACCCCGGTGGTCGGTCCCGATCCCGAGGCGGAGGGCTTCTTCTGGCTGGCGGGGCAAGGCGGCTATGGCATCCAGACCGCGCCGGGGATGGCGAGGACCGCCGCCGGACTGTTGACATCCGGCGCGGTGCCGGAGGATCTGGCGGCGCTGGGGGTGAACGCGGTGGATTTGGCGCCCGAACGGCTGCGGGCGCCCTGAACGAGGAAGCGAACGATGAACCGCTTGTCGAATGCGGCCCTGTTGGGCCTTGGTGCCATGGCGCTGGCGTCCTGCGCCAACCCGCGCGCCGACGAGGCGCTGTTCGCCCAAAGCGCCTTCGTCGGCATGCCCAAGCAAACGCTGCTGTCCTGCGCCGGAGTGCCGGAGCGGACCGCCAGCGCCGGCGAGATGGAGTTCTTCACCTATACCAGCGACCGGACGGTGGCGTACCAGAACTACACGCCGCTGATGGGCTATGGCCGCTATCCCTATCACGGCTACGGCTATCCCTATTACGGCTCCTTCGCGCCGACCTACGATGTCAGGACCTTCAGCTGCCAAGCGACCTTCACGCTGCGCGACGGCGTGGTCGAACGGCTGGTCTATGGCGGACCCGAAGGCATCAGCGGCAGCCAGTTGGCGCAATGCCAGACGATCATCGAGAACTGCCTGTTGCTGGTTCCGGCGCAAACCCCCGCCGGACCCGCTTCGGGATTGCCGGCCGCCCGATAGGGCCGCCGTGACGATTAAGGGACACCCAACAACTCCGACTTGTACATCGGCCGCACAATCGACGTATCATGCTTCCGTAACTTGAAGTACCAACGATGGCGGTCCGACCGCATCTTCGGGACGGACCGCCCCACAAGGAGGAGCAGGTCCCATGCATGTCGCAGCCGTCATCAAGCGCAAGGGCTCGACCGTCATTTCCATCACGCCCGAGCGCACCATCGCTGAGGCCGCCAACCTGCTGACCGAGAACCGTATCGGCGCCGTGCTGGTGCTGGACGGCGGCGAGGGTATCCGGGGCATCATCTCCGAGCGCGATATCGTCAACGCCCTGTCGAAGCATGGCGCGACCGCCATGAGCCGCCGCGTCGAGGAGGTCATGACCCGCGAGGTCAAGCACTGCTCCCCCAACGACACGATCGCCGAGGTGATGACGGTGATGACCAAGCGGCGTTTCCGCCACTTGCCGGTGGTGGACGACGGCAAGCTGCTCGGCATGATCAGCATTGGCGACGTGGTCAAGCAGCGCCTGGATGAGACCGAGCTGGAGGTCGAAACCCTGCGCGGCTACGTGACCGGCCAGGGCTGAGCGCTCGTCCTCCCTGACACCCACGCGCCACAGTCGGCCTCGGTCGCGTGTCGCGTGGGTTTTTTGTCATTGACGTTTACGTAAACTGCCGTTACCGATTCCTCCATATCCGCACAAAAAATAGCCAAGATGCGGAAGAAAGTGACGGGAGGAGTAAAACGATGGACCCCATGAAGCACGCCGCACGCCTTTCGCTCGCGTCGGCCGTCGCCACATCCGCCCTCGCCCTGCTCGCGGGCGCGCAGACGGCGTCGGCCGCCGGCTTCTACATCAAGGAGCAGAGCGTCACCGGCCTGGGCCGCGCCTTCGCCGGCGAGTCCGCGATCACGGAGGACGCCAGCACCATCTTCTTCAACCCGGCCGGGATGACGCGGCTGGATGGCGCGGAGGCGACCGCCGGGGTCCATCTGTTGCTGCCGCGCGCCGACATGGAGAACAAGGGCTCGAGCACCAGCGCCAGGACGCCGCTGGGCACCGTCACCCGCCCGACCGGCGGCGGCGACGGCGGCAATCCCTATGACCCCACCCCGGTGCCGAACGCCTATTTCGCCTATCCGGTGCTGAACAAGGACCTGTGGGTCGGATTGGGCATTTCCGCCCCCTTCGGCCTCGCCAACAAGTACCAAGCGGACTGGTTCGGCCGCTACGACTCGATCGAGACCGACCTGCTGACGCTGAACATCGCGCCAAGCGTGGCCTACAAGGTCAATAGCTGGATCTCTATCGGCGGCGGCGTCGATATCCAATACGCCGACGCCAAGCTGACCAACGCGGTCTATACCGGCACGGCGTCCGATATCCTGTCCGACGTCGAAGGCAACGACTGGACCTTCGGCTACAATGTCGGCGTGCTGTTCGAACCGATTCCGACCACCCGGATCGGCATCCATTACCGCTCCCGGATGGAGCACACGCTGGACGGCAGCGTCAAGCTGAGCCGCGGCGGCACGACCTTCAACAACACGCCGGGCACCGCCGATCTCAACCTGCCCGACATCATCGCGGTCGGATTCGCCCACGAGGTCACCCCCAAGCTGACGCTGATGGCCGAGTACAATTGGTACGGCTGGAGCAACTTCGAGGAGATCCGCGTCAAGCGCCCCGGCTTGCCCGATCAGGTCGTCGGCCAGAACTACGAGGACACCTTCTCCGCCGCCATCGGCGCGCAGTACAAGATCGACGACACCTGGACGGTGCGCGGCGGCTTCCAATACGACGAGACCCCGACAGTCGATAACTTCCGGTCGACCCGCACGCCGGATGGCGACCGCTATTGGCTGACCACCGGCGCGTCCTACGCCCTGACCGAGAACTTCACGATCGACGTGGCCTACGCCCACATCTTCATCGAGGACGCCGACATCAACACCCAGCAGGCGGGAGCCGCCCCGGTGCTGTCGACCAACACCCGCGCCACCAGCGAAGGCAGCGTGGACATCATCTCGGCGGCGCTGCGCTACAAGTTCTGACGGAAGAGGTGATGGGGACTAGGCGGCGCGGTCACCGCGGTGCCGGTCCCCTTCCCGCCCATGTCCCGATGTCACCGCCGCGGCGGCGGCGACCGGCCGGAACGCGGGCGGGAGCGCCGGGGCTGGGACCGGGACTTTGGCCGGGGCCGGGTCAATATCCGAGGTCACTATCGTTGGTGTTGGCGCCGCCGCGACCACCGGCAGGTCGTCGTCCTCCGCCGGATCGAAGTCCAAGTCCTCCAGATCGGCGTCGGGATGCCGGGCACCGCCGTGGGACGGGTCGATATAGTGGTGCGCGATCCGCTTGTCCTGGATGACGCCGCGCAGCTTGAGCCGCAGTTCGACCGCCCGAAGCGCCAGCGACAGGGACTTCTTGTCCAGCGCCTCGCCGATGATGGTCCGGACCAGTTCCGCCGCCTCCTCGAGGTCCGCCCGATGACCGCCGCTCCGCTCGGCGCGAAGCTGGCCGACGCGGACGCGGATCTCCGGCTGGCTCATCAAATGGGCGCCCCGCTGCTTCGCCCCATTGGGCGAATACCCCGCCATCCTGGCCGCCTCCGCCCCACCGACATTGGCCGCCATCGCCTGACAGAACGCCTCCTGCCGCTCGGTGAGGCGGATGACGGGTGCGGGGTCGGCTGGCTGGAAGGACGGGCGCATGGCGGGAAGCCTTTCACGGTGGATTGTGGTGTGGATGGTATTTTCTTGGTTAGAACAAATCAAGAACATTGTGATTACCTCCCCTGGCGCTCGGTGTTGGCGTCGTTTCGGCGACCGCGCTTAGGGTGATGCGGAAAGAAGTTTCTTTTGACACAGATAAAGAGGATTTACAGGATGGACACAGATCTCACGACGTTGATGCCAGCAGGTTAGTAGAAGAATCTCAAGGATTTCGGATCAGTGTCTATCTTGCATAGTTTCTTTATTTATATGACGAACACGATTCCCAAATCTTGTTTTTATCTCACATGGCAAGTCGCCAGCATAATGGATCCTAAAATCAAGTTCGAGTATGATGGATTATTGAGATGGAAAATGCCCAGCACAAACAGAAAGAACTGGAAGTCCTTTTTCATTTACCTTTGCGTCATCCTTGGACTTGATCCGAGGATCCATTATGCCTGAGTGCCACCTGGTTGTTATTCAAGGCCCACAAGGCATCAGTATTTTCAACTATCCTGACTTCGCTGGGCAAAGCGCTGGTCCGACGAATGCGATGCTTTGGGATCTGTGTCCATCCTGTAAATCCTCTTTATCTGTGTTGAAAAAAGCGGCGGATGAACATGCTGGTCACGGCAACCACCGACGATGACCAGCCACTCCCCGCTCACGGATTAAAACACTTATCGAGGTGATTTTCGCCGCTCTCCCGTGGAAATATTAGAATAAGCAGTGAATTTTATTCGAATGCCACATGGAGGCTGAGTTGCCGGTTCTGGATGCGGTTCTCAACAAGACGTTGCCCTTCGATGTTCGGTGGCAACTGCTGAAGAAGGCGCCGCGGGTGACGCTGACGATGGAGCAGATCGACACGTTTTGGACGGACGGACATCTGACCATCCCCGACTTCGTCACTCCCGATCAGGTGGACGAGATCGACCGATCCTTTGGGCGGCTTTTCAGCGGGCGCGTCGGCTGGAAGGAAGGCGATCTGTTCGACATGGCCGGGCTTGAGGAGGACGGCAAGATCAAGCTGCCGCAGCTTCTGCACCCCGCCAAATACGCGCCGGAACTGCTGCGCAGCCAGTTCTGGGCCAATGCGGAGGCGGTGGCGCAAACACTGTTGGGGGCGGATGCCAAGTTCTCCTTCGACCACGCCATCAACAAGCCGACCGATCCGGACTCGGCGACGCCCTGGCATCAGGATCAGGCGTTCCACCGCGAAGGCAGCAAGTTGGAGAACATCACGATCTGGTTGCCGCTTCAGGATGTCGACGAGGAAAACGGTTGCCTGACCTTCATTCCCGGAAGCCACAACGGGCCGATCCTGCATCATCGGAACTACAAGGACGACAAGCGGATCGAGTTCCTGGAGGCCGTCGGCGTCGACCTGGACAAGGCCGTCACCGTCCCGCTGCGCCGGGGATCGGTGTCGATCCATCACAGCAGGACACTGCACTACGCCGGTGCCAACCGGTCGCCCAACCCGCGCAAGGTCTACTCGGTCCTGTTCGCGGTGGAGAAGCCCGATCCGGTCGTCGCCAAGGAGTATCCGTGGAACCTGGACAAGCCGACCAACCGGTTCAAGCGCAAGCAGGCCTACGAGGAGCGCTGGGTCAGCCGGGCGCATCGGAAGGTCAAGCAGGCGCTTCGGAACACCCTGCATACCGTGGTTGGATAGCTTTCATCAAATCAGGGGCGGCTGGTGCCAGGGGCGGAGCGCGCGTGGGGTGCCGGCCAGGGCGAAGGCGGTGGCTTCCAGGGAGAGGTTGGGGTTGTAGTAGGGGTCTTGGAGCAGGGTGTCGCCCCAGCGGTCCAGCATGTGCTTGACCTCGGCGGCGAAGCGCGCGTGGTTCTCCGGCGTCATGTCGGAACCGCGCGACGCTGACTCCAGGTGATGGAGTTCGGCGTGGGGTGTCCAGACGATCAGGTGGCCGGCCTCGCGCAGCTTCAGGCAGAGGTCGACATCGTTGAAGGCGATGGCGAGGTTGGTCTCGTCGAAGCCGCCGACGGCTTGGAAGGCGGACTTCGGCATCACCATGCAGGCCGCCGTGACGCAGGACAGGTTCTGAGCCAGTTGGAGCCGGTTGAAATAGCCGTGGTCATGCCGGCCAAGCCCCTTGTGCATGTGACCGGCCACGCCCTGCATGCCCAGGATCACGCCGGCGTGCTGGATCGTGCCGTCGGCGTAGAGCAGCTTGGCGCCCACCGCGCCGACGCCGGGGCGGACGGCGTGGCTGACCATCTCGGTGAGCCAGCCGGGCTCGATCACCTGGATGTCGTTGTTGATCAGGCCGATGATCGATCCGGTGGCCTGGGAGACCGCGAAGTTGTTGAGGGCGGAGAAGTTGAACGGGCCGTCGCGGTGGAGAACGCGGACGGCCGGTTCGGATGCCAGGTCGCGAAAATAGTCGAGCGTGGCCGGTTCGACGCTGCCGTTGTCGACGATCAGGATCTCCAGGTCGGGATAGTCTGTCCGGAGCAGCAAGCCCTCGACGCAGTTGCGCAACAACTCCACCCGGTCGCGGGTCGGCACGATCAGGGAAACCTTGGGGGCGGGATCGGGTAGCGTACGCTTCACCCTGTTGTATCCGGCGGCGTTGATCGTCACCGTCGCCGGCTGGCCCGTGCGGCGCAGGTGTTCCTCGACCGCTCGGCGGCCTGCTTCGGCGGCGCGGCCGCCCTGGCGGGTCGAGAACGAGCCCGATCCGCGGAAGACCCGCCAATGATAGAGCACGTGGGGGATGTGGCGGAGCCGGTCGGAGGCGCTGGCCTCGGCCACGCGCAGCGCCAGATCCCAATCCTGGCTGCCTTCGAAACCGAGCCGGAAACCGCCGACGCGCCGGACCAGCGCCGTGCGGTAGACCCCGAGATGGCTGACCATGTTCTGGGCCAGCAGCAGTTCGGGGTTCCAGCCGGATTTGAAGTGCGGATCGTGGCGCTTGCCCTCGGCGTCCAGCTTATCCTCGTCGCTGTAGATCAGGTCGGCGTCGGGATGCAGTTCGAGTTCCACCGCGACCCTGTACAGCGCGTGGGGTGCCAGCCTGTCGTCGTGGTCGAGCAAGGCCACGAAGGATCCCGTGACGAGATCGAGCGCGGCGTTGCTGGCGGCGGAGATGTTACCGTTGACCGGCAGGGTGGTGATCTTGACGCGCGGGTCGAGCTCCGCGAACTCCGCCAGGATGCTGGCGATCTCCGGATTGGTCGAGGCGTCGTCGGCGACGCAGAGTTCCCAGTCGGGATAGAGTTGGGCCCGGACCGACTCGATGGCGCTCCGCAGCGAGGCGGGATCGGGGTCGTGCACCGGCATCAGCACGGAGATCAGCGGCCGGGCCGGCATGGCGTCGATGTGGGACCGGATCGCGTCGATATCGTCGGCGTTCAAGGTGTCGAACAGGTCGAGCCACGCGCCGTAGCCATCATGCGATGGCGCGTTCAGCCGCTCGGCCATGCGGATCTTGGCGGCGGTCAGTCCGTGGCGGGCAATGTAGCGGATCGCCTGGATCGCCTTGCCGGGATCGCGCAACGCCGCACGCGCCAACACGCGGGCCCGGCTGACCCGGTCGATGCGGAATCCGTGGAGCGTGAACTCTCCGACTTGGTCCATCGGGTCATAGCGCAGCGACGCGACGCGGTCCGGCAGGCGGATCATCTGGTCGAGGGCGCCATCCCTGAGGGATGGCAAGGGATGGCTGATGGTCGGCTGGTCGCCCCCGGCGCAGACTCGGATCGTGCCGCTGGCATAGGGCTTGGCGCCGGTGATCGAGACCCTTACCCTGACCCAGTCGGAGGGCGGCGGACCTTCGAGCGTCCGCACCGCGAAACGGGGGGCGGCGCCGGTCGCGGTGAAACGGCCGCCGCCCTCGTCCCGAAGGTCCTGGATGCGTTCGAGCGTGACGTGGCAGCGGCCGGTGACGCGGTCGACCGCGCGCCGCGCGAGACTTGGGAAGAGGGCGGCGCCGCGCGATGGCATGGTGGGTGCGGTTCCTGGATCCGATGGGAAACAGGCCGCACCCTATCCGGTATTGCTTAATCATTTGGGCATAGGCGCCGACGCCTCGCCATCAACTCAGCAGAGCCTGGCGCCCTGGTCCCGATGGGTGTCCATGAAGTGGCGGAGGACCAGCTTTAGGCGGGTGGCGTGCCGCTTGTCGCCCCGCTCCTCGGCTTGACGGATGTCGTCGAGGATGATGCCCTTGATGCAGGTCTGGCCGTCATCGCGGTGGAGCAGGTAGTTCCCCAACTCCAGGGCGATCATCTCGGGCACGTGCTCGTGTTCCGCTATGGCCTTGATCTCGTTCTCGGTCAATTCACTGAGGGCGATGCAGTCCTCTATGGTGAGCATGTCTTGGAACTCCTCCGGTTGACACCCCTTGTTGGCCAGGGCTTCTCCGTTGTGGTGGTTTCGATTCGCCTTCCCGTCGCGACGTCGTCTCCAAGTTCGACTTTGGGGCTTGGCCTTTGGGCCGGACCCTGGGGTCAGTGGGCCATCAGGATCGGCAGTCCCGGATGGGCCAGGACGTGGCGGGTGACGCCGCCCATGATCAACTCCCGCATCCGGCTGTGGCCGTAGCCTCCCATCACCATCAGGTCGGCGCCCAGCTCGGCGGCGCGCGCCAGCAGGGCCCCGCCCACCGGCTCGCCGGTTGGGGCGATCTTGTCCACCTTGGCCTGGATGCCGTGCCACGCCAGATATTCGGCCAGCTTGCCGGCTTCGTCCGACGAGGTCGCCGAGGTATCCGCCGTGATGATGTGGACGGTGCCCGCCCGGATCAGGAAGGGCATGGCGGCCGCGACCGCGCGGGCGCATTCCGCCCCGCCATTCCAGGCGATGGCGACGGTGCCGCCGATCTTGGCCGGCGGCCGATCCGGCGTCAGCAACAGCGGGCGGGCGGATCCAAGCAGCGTCGCCTCCAGCGTCACCGCGAGGCGGGTGTCGCCGACACCGGCGCTTTGCGGGAAGACGATGAGGTCGGCCAGCCGGGCCTCGTGGGTGACGACGTCCTCGATGGCGCCGGTCAGGGACCGCATCCAGCCGGAAGCCATGCCGGGTCCCGGGGCGGATTGGGTGACGGCGGCCTGCGCGGCGGCGCGCGCGCCTTCGAAATGCTTGCGGGCGAGTTCCGCGTCGGCCGCGAATTCACGCTCGGCCGCCCGCATGATCTCCTCGATCAGCGCGCCGGACAGACCGTCGCCCAGCATCGGGACCGCGTCGCGCGGGTCGCCGCCGACATGCAGCGCCTCCACATGGGCGTCGAAGGTCTTGGCGACGGAGAACCCCATCGCCAGAACGGCGCGATCGCTGTCGCGGCCGACCAGGGGTACGAGGATCTTGCGGATCATTCCAGTCTCTCCCTCATCCGAGGAAACTCTATGGCGAGGAAACCTTATGGTTGACGGAAGACTAAGACTGGCGGAAGGGGTCCACAATGACCCACATCAATCCGGGCGGAGAATCATTCGGCCTCATGGCGTTTTGGAACTTTGATCATTTTACGGGTAATTAATTGGTAATTTTCTCTATTTCATCCATATTGGCCACGAGGTCACCACCCGCCGCCACGCGTGTCCAGGACATCGGGCCGACCTGATAGGCCAGTTGCCGGCGGACGACCGCCGCGTCGGCGTCGGACGCGTCATCCCGGCGGGATGTCACGCGGGCCACCAAGGTATCGGCGTCGGCCTCCAGCCAGACGCCGCGGAAGGGCACGCCAGCGCTCTCGGCCAGTCTTTCCAGCGCCGCCCTCTCCTCCGGCCGGGCGTTGACGGCGTCTACCACGACCGCGTGGCCGGCTCGGATGACGCGTCCGGCGCGGTCGAGCAGGTCGGCGTAGACTTGGTCGGTGACTGTGCCGGCATAGGCGTCGGGCGGCAGCCGTTCGGTCTCCGCCACGCCGAACAGCCGCTTCCGCAGCACGTCGCTGCGCAGGACCACGGCTCCCGGCGCGGGGCCGATCCGGGGCGCCAGGGCCCGCGCCACCGTCGTCTTGCCGGTGCCGGACAGGCCGCCGATGGCGATCAGACGGGGCCCCATGGGGGTGATCGCCGCCACGGCGTGGTCGAGATAGCTACGCGCCGCCGCGTTGGCGGCATCGGGGTCGGGCTCGTTCGCGGCGCCGCTGGCGATCACCTTGGCCCTCACCGCGGCGCGGGCGGACAGGAACAGCGGCAGCAGCGCCAAGCCCTCGTGGTCGTCCGTCAGGTCCAGCGTCCTGTTCAACAGCGTGTTGGCCTGGACCCTCAAGCCGCGATGCTCCAGGTCCATCAGCAGGAACGCCAGATCGTAGAGAACGTCGATGATCGCGATGTCGTCGTTGAACTCGACGCAGTCGAACAGCGTCGGCACGCCGTCGACCAGGCAGATGTTCCGGAGGTGCAGGTCCCCGTGGCAGAAGCGGACGAACCCGCCGTCGCGTCGCCGGTCCAGCAATCCGCCATGGCGGTCCAGCGCGGCGGTGGAGGTTTCGGCCAGGATGGCGACCAGATCCTTCGGGAAGACATCGGGAAAGTGGCGCAGCTCGGCGATGTTGTCGTCGACCACCCAGCGCAATGCCGCGGCCCCGCCCCGGTCGGTGAAGACCTCGGCCGCGCGGTGGAAGTCCTCGATGGTCTCGGCGAGGGCGCGCATCATGTCGGTGGTCAGGGCGTCGCGGTCGGCCAGCTTGTCGAACAGCGTGTCCTGGTCGAGGCGGGACATCACCACCAGCCAGTCCACCACCTGATCGGTGGGTGGGGTTTGGGGAGGCTCCCCGACCGGCCCCAGGGCCAGCGGGCCATCGGGCCGGCGGGTCACCGGCGCCACACCGAGATAGACCGAGGGCGCCGTGCGCCGGTTCAGCCTGACCTCCGCCGCGCAGGCGACGCGGCGGCGCTCGACCGTGCCGTAATCCATGTAGGGGAAGCGCACGGCGCGCTTCAGCTTCCACACCCTGTCGCCCGCCACGAAGACGATGCTGCCATTGGTGTCGATGCGCTGGACCGGAACGCCGCCATGGATGGCCGGGTCGGACAGCAAGGCCACGACCGCGGCCTGATCCTCGGTGTCGATGCCGGTGTCGTCGGGGTGATCGCTCATGGCGGGATCATATCAGGGTGATCGTGCCCGGCGGAAGGTGCCGTGGCCTGAGGACGCTTACAGGTGAAAGCACTTCCCGGAGAGTGGCGGGCATTTCCATAAAACGCGGGCGATAGCCGTTGACAGACCCAGGGGTCCGCAGCATCGTTGCCGCGCCGCGGTACGTGCTGGCGCCAGTCGCTCCGCCGGAAGAAGTTCATACGGAAGGTTCGACGCCCATGCCCCGGCGCCCCTCTGCCACCTCCGCCGTTTCAGGCGCCCCCTCCCGCCCCACCCGATCGACGAAAGCCCGCCGCATGCCTCAGGACGCCCCGGTCACCGCTCTCGCCCCCTCCTATCCTGCTTCCACCGGGGCGGCGGACCTGAAATGGCCGTTGCTGACGGTGGACGCGTGCTTTCCGGCGGAGGACGCGCCGTCGCCCGACTTGGCCGCGCTGACGGCGGAGCTGGGCGAGGCGCTGCGGCGGTTTTCCGCCTCGACCGACGACGATCCGTTCAGCAACCCGGTGCAGCGCGTGGCGCTGGAACTGTCGAGGAAGATCGAGGACGGATCGGTCTCGCACGCGACGCTGGAGCAGCTGATCCAGCATCTGTCGGCGCAGGGCTTCATCGGCCGCGCCGCCCGGCTGTCGCGCTATGTCGGGGAGATGGACCCGGAGGCCAACGCCGCCTCGCTGACCGGGCTGATCCGGGCGCTGGCCATTCCACCGGGCGCCGAGGGTCCCGTGCCGTTCGAGCGGTTCCGCGCGCGGGTGGAGCACGAGCTGTTCGGCATCGTGATGACCGCGCACCCGACCTTCAACCTGTCGGGCGAGCTGATGGAGCTGCTGACGACGCTGGCCTCGGGCCGGGCCGGCGATGGCACTCCCCTGACGGAGTCGACGCGGGCCGAGCTGATCGAGCACATGGCCGGGCTGGTCCACCGCCCCGATCCCGATCTGAGCCTGACGCGCGAGCACGGGTTGTCGCTGATCGCGATCGGCAACGTCCAAGCGGCGCTCCGCCGGCTCTACGGCATCGTCTACGCGGTGGCGGAAGAGGTCTATCCCGACCGCTGGACCGAGCTGACGCCCAAGCTGATCACGGTGGCGAGCTGGGTCGGCTATGACCTGGACGGCCGATCCGACATCAAGTGGACCGACACGCTGCGGAAGCGCCTGATCGTGCAGGTGGCCCAGCTCAAGCACTACCGCGAGGAGGTCCGCGCCGTGCGCGGGCTGGCGGTGGCCGGGGAGGACATCGGCCACACGCTCGACCTGCTGGAGTCGCGGCTGGCGCTGGCGATCAACGAGGTCACCGACGAGATCGGCGTGTTCGCCCAGGATCCCGGCGGGACGGGCGCCCTGCCCCACATCCAGCGGATCGCCCAGCGCATGCATGACGGCATCTCGCTGCGGCTGACCGACAATTCGCAGGCGATCGGGCTGATCGACCGGGTGATCAAGCTGGCGACGGCGGACGGCACGGCGCGCGATCCGGCGATCCGGCGGCTGTGCTCGCTGCGGGCGGAGCTGGCGAATTATGGGCTGGGCATGGCGCACACCCATGTCCGGATCAACGCGACCCAGCTGCACAACGCGATCCGCAAGACCGTCGGGATGGAGACGGCGCCGGACGATCCGCGCTATCGGCAGTCCTACCTGACGTCGCTCAACGAGCTGCTGGACAAGGTCGAGCCGCGGACGATCAATTTCGGCTCGATCATGTCGGAGCGGACCTCGTCCAAGCGGCTGTTCATGATCGTGGCGCAGATGCTGAAATACGCCGACGCCACCACGCCGGTCCGCTTCCTGATCGCCGAGTGCGAATCGGCCTTCACGCCGCTGACGGCGCTGTACTACGCCCGCCTGTTCGGCGTCGCCGACAAGGTCGACATCAGCCCGCTGTTCGAGACGGAGAAGGCGCTGGAACTGGGCAGCCGGGTGATCGACCAGCTGCTGGAGAACCCGCATTACCGGGCCTATGTCCAGGCGCGCGGCCGGCTGTGCATCCAGACCGGCTTCTCCGACGCCGGACGGTATCTGGGCCAGACCCCGGCCTCGGCCTCGATCGAGCGGCTGCGGCTGCGCGTCGCCCGGCTGTTCCCCAAGCACGGCCTGACCGGCGTGCAGCTGGTGATCTTCGACACCCATGGCGAGTCGATCGGCCGGGGCGCCCATCCCGCCGGGTTCGAGGAGCGGCTGGGCTATACCGCCACACCCTATTCGCTGGAGTTCCTGGCCGACAACAAGGTGGACTTCAAGCAGGAGGTCAGCTTCCAGGGCGGCGACGGCTTCCTGTACTTCGTGACGCCCGGCGGGGCCTTCGCGGTGGTCACCCGCATCCTGGAGCACATGCTGGGCGACCGGGGCGACGCCAGGAGCGATCCTTATTACGAGGACCCGGACTACATCACCGAGTTCTTCACCACGGTGAAGGAGTTCCAGGTCTCGCTGGTCAAGAGCCCCGACTACGCCATGCTGCTGGGCGCCTTCGGCACCAACCTGCTGTTCCCGTCGGGCAGCCGCGCGATCAAGCGGCAGCACGACAGCACGGACGACATCGAGCAGGCCTCGGTCAGCCAGATCCGCGCGATCCCGCACAACGCGATCCTCCAGCAACTGGGGCTGCCCGCCAACACGATCAGCGGCGTCGGCGAGGCGATCGGCAAGGACCCGGAGCGGTTCCGCCAGCTCTACGCCCGGTCCAACCGGTTCCGCCAGCTGATCGGCATGGTCGAGTACGGCGCCGCGATCGCCTCGCCCGACGCGCTGCGGGCCTATGTCGACACGCTGGACCCCGGTCTGTGGCTGCTGCGCGCCGCCAAGACTCGGGACAAGGCGCGGGCGGAGCAGATGCGGCTGCTGGCGCGCTACCTGGAGGACAGCCCGCTGCACGCCCGCCAGACCAAGGTGGGGCGGAAGCTGTTCGCCGATTTCTGCATCCTGCGCGACGGGCTGGCCCTGGTCGGGTCCGACCGGACCGGCTGCGGCGCGCTGGTGAGCCCGGAGGCGAGGGAGCAATTGGGCATCCTGCACGCGGTCCGGATCGCGCTGATCCACGAGATCTTCCTGCTGGCGACGCACATCCCGCAGTTCAGCAGCCAGCACAACACGACCCACGCCCGGCTGCTGATGCGGGTGCTCCACCTGGACATCCCGACGGCGGTCAGCCAGCTGGAACGCATATTCCCGGCCACCACCGACGACGCGGTGACGGGGGATTTCGGCGAGCGGGCGACCTATGCCAGCGACGAGAGCCAGAACTATCAGCGCGAGAACGAGGACATCTTCAAGCCGATGACCGGCCTGTACGAGCTGATGCGCCGGGTCAGCGTCGGCGTCGTCCACCGGATCGGCTTCTTCGGCTGAGGAGGGCGAGGCAACAACGGCGGCCGATCGGCGTTCTGTCCGTCATCGGAAAGGTACACCCGTTTTAGACCGCGCGCCTTTGGAGACCCGTCATTTCCACGATGAACCTGCTGCTGGCCATCGCGATCCTGATCGCGGCGTTGGCCGTCCTCCATTGGCTGGCGCGCGGGCTGGTCGCCCTGATCGGGATGGCGGCCAGACGCCTCCACGGTCCGGTGCGGGTGTCGCGGCACTGGGTCCGCGACCGGCCGGTGGTGGCCTTGTTGGACAGCCGGTTCCCGCGCGCCTCGCGTTTCGTCAAGGCGCGGCTGGACAGCAAGGTCTTCACTGGGTTGCCGCTGACCCTGATGGTGATCTTCGCGATCTACCTGGTGGCGCTGTTCGGTGGGCTGGTCCGGGAGCTTCACGAGGCCGAGGGGCTGGTGGCGCTGGACAACGCGGTGGACCGCTGGTTCGACGCGCACCGGGTGCAGCCGTTCATCGACGCCATGATATGGCTGACGCTGTGGGGCGAGGGACCGACCACGACCATCGTCGGGCTGGTGGCGTCGCTGCTGTGGTGGAGCGGCAAGCGAGGCCATCTGGTGCTGCCGTTCTGGATCTGCGTGCTGGGCGCGCAGCTGACGACCTGGAGCGCCAAATACATCATCGCGCGCGACCGGCCGGCCAATTGGGACCTGATCGAGGCGCACAGCCCGGCCTTTCCCAGCGGGCACGCGACGGCGGCGATCTCCGTCTATGGCTTCATCGCCTATAGTGTGTGGCGGACCATCCAGACGCAGCCGCGCGCCCGCTTCGAGGTGCTGTTCTGGGGCGCCATGGCGATCATGCTGATCGGCTTCAGCCGGATCTATTTGAGCGTCCACTTCCTGAGCGATGTCGCCAGCGGCTATCTGGTCGGCGGCTTCTGGCTGGCGGTCGCGGTGGTCGTGACGGAGTGGCACACGTCGCGGCAAGCCGCGCGTTCGAAGCCCGGCCTGGGCGACCGCCAGGAGCCGGAACCGGGGGACCTGACGCCGTCCGTATGAGGCCTACCCCTTGACCAAAACGGCAGTTAGACCAAAGTACAGCGTTACAGTCTCGCATGGGGCGTTATGATGGCGTCCTTCACCGTCGATAAGGTGTGGCGAGCACTGCTCGTAAATTCAACCTGGAGAGGATCACGCTATGAAGTGGAAGACCCCGCGCATCGTTGAAATCGCCGTCGGCATGGAAATCAACTGCTACGCCTGCGCCGAAATCTAAGCTACCCGCCGCCGCCTGCGGACAAGACTGGATACGGCCGTGAAAATAGTTGTGCTGGGCTCGGCCGCCGGCGGTGGCTACCCTCAATGGAACTGCGCGTGCGACACCTGCCGGCGAGCCCGGTCGGGTGATCCGGCGGCGAAGCCCCGGACGCAATCGTCGCTGGCGATCAGCGCCGACGGTGAGCGCTGGTTCCTTTTGAACGCGTCGCCCGACCTGCGGCAACAGATCCTGAATACCCCGACGCTGTATCCGCGCCATGGCAAGCGTCACAGCCCCATCGCGGGCGTGGTGCTGACCAATGGGGATGTCGACCACATCGCCGGGCTGATAAACCTGCGGGAGAGCCAGCCGCTGTCGCTCTACGCGACATCGCGGATCCACGCGGTCCTGTCGGCCAACAGCATCTTCCAGGTGCTCAATCCCGATCTGGTCCAGCGGCGCACCCTGGGTCTGAACGCCCCGGTCGAGTTGGTCGGGCCGGAAGGCCCGAGCGGCATCACGATCGAGATGTTCGCGGTGCCCGGCAAGGTGGCGCTTTATCTGGAGGACGCCGCCCCGGTGCTGGACGGCGAGACCGAGGATACCGTCGGTCTGCGGATCAGCGCTGGCGACAAGAGTTTCTTTTATATTCCCGGCTGCGCCAAGCTGACACCGGCGCTGGCCGACCGCATCAGGGGCGCGGACCTCCTGCTATTCGACGGAACGCTGTGGCGGGACGACGAGATGATCCGCAACGAGACGGGCACCAAGACGGGCCGTCGCATGGGTCACATGAGCGTGTCCGGTCCGGAAGGATCGCTGGCCGCTTTCGCTCCGCTCGGCATCCGGCGCAAGGTATTCATCCACATCAACAACACCAACCCCATCCTGCTGGATGACAGTCCAGAACGAGCCTCGGTCAACGAGGCCGGCTGGGAAGTGGGGGAAGACGGAATGGAACTATCGCCATGACTGAATTATTGAGCCAGGACCAGCTCGAGGAACGCCTGCGGGCGATCGGCGCCGCGCGGTACCACAGCCTCCATCCCTTTCACCAGCTGCTCCACAACGGCAAGCTCAACTTCGGGCAGGTCCAGGCCTGGGCGCTGAATCGGTATTATTACCAGTGCAACATCCCGATCAAGGACTCGGTCGTGCTATCGCGCCTGACCAGTGTCGAGGACCGCCGCGCCTGGCGCCAGCGGATCATCGACCATGACGGCTCGCAGCCGGGTGAGGGCGGCATCGCGCGCTGGCTGAAGCTGACCGAGGGCTTGGGGCTCGACACCGCCTATGTGGAGAGCTGCGCCGGCCTGCTGCCGGGAACGCGCTTCGCGGTCGAGGCCTATGTCCATTACGTGCGCGACCGCACCGTGCTCGAGGCCGTGGCGTCCTCGCTGACCGAGCTGTTCTCGCCGGGCATCATCCAAAACCGGGTGTCGGGCATGCTGGCGAATTACGACTTCATCAGCAAGGACACGCTGGCCTATTTCAACAACCGCCTGACCGAGGCCCCACGCGACGCCGATTTCGCGCTGGCCTATGTCAAGCGCGAGGCCCGGCGCCCCGACCAGCAGCAGGCCGTCCTGGCGGCGCTGGAGTTCAAATGCGATGTGTTGTGGGCGCAGCTCGACGCGCTGTACCACGCCTATGTCGAACCCGGCCACATCCCGCCGGGCGCCTTCGTGCCCGAGCGGCGCTGAGGCGATGACCGTCATCACCGAGGAAAACGTGCCGCGGCTGCCGCGGCACGTCAAATTCCGGTTCGATCAGGCGCGTGAGGCCTGGGTCGTGCTGGCTCCGGAAAAAGTCTTCATGCCGGATGAGATCGCGGTCGAGATCCTGAAAAGGTGCGACGGCGACACGACATTGAAGGCCATCATCGACGATCTGGCGAAGACCTTCGAGGCCGAGCGCGACACGGTCGCGACCGACGTCGTGGCGATGCTCCAGGATCTCGCCGACAAGGGAATCATCACGACATGAACGCCCTCTCGCCATCTCCCACGATCGAGAAGTCCGGTTCCGCCGCCCCGGCGCCGCCCTTGGCGCTGCTGGCCGAGCTGACCCACCGCTGCCCGCTGCAATGCCCCTACTGCTCCAACCCGGTGGAGCTGGAGCGGTCGGGCGCCGAGCTGGACACGGCGACCTGGAAGCGCGTGCTGGAGGAGGCGGTGGGGCTTGGCGTGCTCCAGGTCCATTTCTCCGGCGGCGAGCCGACCGTGCGGAAGGACTTGGCCGATTTGGTCAAACACGCGGCCAAGCTGGGCTGCTACACCAATCTGATCACCTCGGGCGTGCTGCTGGACCCGGCCCGGC
The DNA here is from genome assembly GCF_000576635.1 of Skermanella stibiiresistens SB22. Lineage (GTDB taxonomy): Bacteria > Pseudomonadota > Alphaproteobacteria > Azospirillales > Azospirillaceae > Skermanella > Skermanella stibiiresistens. The sequence continues at coordinate 102,965 of NZ_AVFL01000024.1, read as the reverse complement.
TGAAGGAGCTTTACGACGCCGGGCTTGACCATGTCCAGCTGAGCTTCCAGGACACCGATGTCGAGAGCGCCGAGCGGATCGGCAACCTGGCCGGTGCCCAGAAGCGCAAGATGGAGATCGCACGCCAGATCCGCGAGGCTGGCTTCCCGCTGACCGTCAACGCCGTCGTCCACCGCCATAACCTGAGCCGGCTGGAGGAGATGATCCAGTTGGCGCTCGACCTGGACGCGGAACGGCTGGAGGTCGCGCATGTCCAGTATTACGGCTGGGCGCTGAAGAACCGCGCGTCCCTGCTGCCGACCCGCGAGCAGCTGGACAACGCGACATCCGTGGTCAACGAGGCGCGCGTCCGGCTGAAGGGCCGGCTGATGATCGACTACGTCATCCCGGATTATTACGCCAAGCGGCCGAAGTCCTGCATGGGCGGCTGGGGCCGACAGTTCCTCAACATCTCGCCGGCCGGCAAGGTGCTGCCCTGCCACGCGGCGGAGAGCATCACCGGGCTGGAGTTCGACAGCGTCCGCGACAAGCCGCTGGGGGAGATCTGGCGGAGTTCGCCCGCTTTCCAGGCTTACCGCGGCACCGACTGGATGCCCGAGACCTGCCGGACTTGCGAGCGGAAGGAGATCGACTGGGGCGGCTGCCGCTGCCAAGCCTTCGCCCTGACCGGCAAGGCCGACGCGGTCGACCCGGCTTGCGGCCTGTCGCCGTTCCACGACGAGATCTTCGCGCTGGCCGAACGGGAAGCGGGCGCCGCCCCCCCGCCCTTCATCTACCGGCGCATCGGCGGCGCCTGACTCAGGAGTTGGTCGGGACCGGGCAGCGCCTTCCGGTCCAGGGCGGCGGGGCCGGATCGGTCATGACGCCCTGCGCGCCGACACCGGACAGGACGACTTGGTCATCAGCCACCAGATCGTAGAACTGGGTGTAGCCGCCCTCGAAAACGATGGTGTAGCGGCTGCCCAGCTCCTTGAAGGCCGCGATGGCGCGCTTCTCGGCGCCGCCGAAGGTGCTCCACGAGGTTTGGACGCCGTCTTCCCACTCCAGATAGCCGATGTCGCAGCGGGCACCCCAGCGCCCACGTAGCGGTGCGGGAACCTGCGATGAGCCGGCGACCGCCCGCGCCGCCTCGAACCGCGAACGGGCGTCGGCCAGCCTCGCCAGCGCCGTGGCGCGGTCGATCGGGTTCGGCGTCCAGTCCACCCGGTCGGGCGGGTCGGTATTGGCGCAGCGCACCAGGGTCGGCCCTCCTTCGTGCGGTCCGGTCCGGGTGCTGAAGAACGAGACCTGCCGCAACTGGTCCGGACCAAGCCGGCCGTAGCGCGACTCCGTGGCGCCGTCGAAGACGGTGAGGTCGTTCTCCACGACGCCGTAGAAAGCCGGGCCTCCGGACGCCAGCGCCAAGCGCGAATCGACCATGAAGGCCCGCTCCGGCTGGAACAGGAGATAGTCGGTGGCGCAACCGGCCGCGTCCTTGGCCCATTTGCCGAACAGCGCCGTCGTGTCCGGAACCTCGGCGGAGGTCGGTGCCGCCGCGGCGGGGGGTGGTGGCGTTGGTGCGGGAGGCTCGGTCGGCGTCTCGGCGAACCGCGCCGGCGCCGGGGCGGCCAGACGGGGAGGCTCCATCGGCGCCTCTGGCCCAGGCCGTTCCGGCAGGTTCCAGAGCGCCGCGCCGAAGATGCCGGACACGATCATCCCGGCACCGAGCGCCTTGCCGATGGCGCGCCGGGTTGGTGGCCACATGCGGGGGCGCTTGCCGTCATCGACCCGTCCAGCGGAGATCCTGCGCCGCGCGGCGGCACCCGGATCGTCGATTTCCCGTTCGGAGCCCAGGCGGAAGGACCTGGGGGCGTTCCCGGTATCGTCGTCATCGAGGTCGGACGTCAGCAGCGGATGCCCGTCCGGCAGCGGGATCAGGTCGAGGACGCCGGAATCGTCCGTCGGCTCCGGTTCCGGTGCCTTGAGGTGTTCCCAGATGACCCGCTCGGGTGAGTCGCGGAGCGCCGGATCGATCAATGCCAGGCGGACCCCGTCATAGGGATGCAGCGTCATTAGGGAATAGGCCATCCGCGCGGCGGCGATGTCGTCCGCCATCAGGCAGAGGATCGTCCAGTCACCTTTCTGCAGGATCTCGACCGCGAATTTGAACCCGGCGACATTCATGCCGATCTTCCACCCTCAACCCACCGCGAAACACGGCGCACTCTGTCACACTACCTCTTTCGAAAGCGCGGGTAAAAGTGGCGCGGTGCCGGAGCGGATGGAATTGATGTCGGGGGGCTTGTGGCCCAGATTCATGGCCCCGTGTCACTGAAGGTCTGGAACGCCGCCATCAGGCGCGTCCTGTCCTTTGGCGGCAGCTTCTTCACCAGCGCCTGGGCGCGCTTGACATCGGCCTCGGTCCCGCCGGTCGCCGCCTCCGTCAGGCCCTTGGAGGTCGCGTGATCGGCGCCGAAGACGAACCGGGCGGCCGCGGCCAGCGGGCCGAGCGTGGTGATGGACATGGATGATCTTTCGTTGGAATGCCGCCATGGGCGACGATGGAGCCCCGCGGTCGGCGCCTCCGGAGTCTATGTCACGGCGGCCGCCACCGTCAATGTGGCCCCAAGGGAGTAGCGCCGGGCGTAGCCACGAAGCGAAGCGGCGGCGCGAAGGAAAACCCCCTGCGCCTGACGCCGAAGCGGCGGATTTCCATCCGTTATAAAGGGTTAGAAAACCTTAGATCACGTATATCTATTGGCCTCGTCACACCGGACCTTCGAGGCGAGATCCAATGGCCATCCGCACTGAATTCAAGCTCGGCAACACCTGGGACCAAGGTTTCACGGGCGAGATCTTCCTGACCAACGACGGGACGGAAGCGGTGTCGGACTGGCGGGTGTCGTTCACGGCGCCTTGGGTGATCCAGTCCTCGTGGAACGTCACGACGCAGCCTTCGGCGCCGGGTGTCGTGACCCTCGGTCCGGTCGAGATGAACCATGTCCTGCAACCGGGCGAGAAGATCAACATCGGCTTCACCGCCAGCGGGAAGCCGGTCGAGCCCGTTTTCCTGTCATCCAATCCCGACCCGGAGACCACGACGCCGTTCCTGACCGTGACCGACGCCTTCGCGGTCGAGGGGGATGGCGGCACGACGCCCTTGACCTTCCACCTGACGCTGACCCACGCCTCGACCACGCCGGTGACATTGAATTGGAAGACGGTCGCGGGCGGTGCGACATCCGGGACCGATTACACCGACGCCACCGGGACGGTGACCTTCGCTCCGGGCGAGACCCACGCCACCGTCAAGATCGACGTGACCGGCGACACCAGGACGGAGTTGAACGAGACCTTCCGGCTGGTGCTGTCGTCCCCCGACGGCGCCGTGCCGACCCGGTGGGAGGCGATCGGGACGATCCATGACGACGATGGCCCGTCGCCCGCCAATCCCAACACCATCGCCGATGGGTTCCTGTCGACCCGCGGCAACGAGATCATCGACGCCAGCGGCGCCGCCGTGCGGCTCAGCGCCGTCAACTGGTTCGGCCTGGAATCGCAGCGCGCCTCGCCCGACGGACTGAACTTCCGGAACTGGCAGGAGATGATGAAGCAGATGGTGGATACCGGCTTCAACGCCATCCGCCTGCCCTTCTCGTCGGAACTGCTGGCGGGCAAGACGCCGACCAACATCAATTTCACTTTGAACCCGGATCTGGCCGGGCTGAGCGGACTGCAGATCATCGACAAGATCGTCGATTATGCCGGCCAGATCGGCATGCGGATCATCCTGGACCATCACCGCAGCGCCGCCGGCGATGGGCCGAACGCCAATGGGTTGTGGTACGACGGCCAGTACACCGAGCAGCGCTGGATCGACGACTGGGTCATGCTGGCCCAGCGCTACAAGGGCAACGACAGCGTCGTGGCCGCCGACCTGCACAACGAGCCGCACGGCCCGGCGACCTGGGGCGACGACAACCCGGCGACGGACTGGGAAGCGGCGGCCGAGCGGGCGGGATCCGCGATCCAGCAGGTCAATCCCGACTGGCTGATCATGGTCGAGGGCATCGAGACCTACAAGGGAAGCTGGTACTGGTGGGGTGGCAACCTCCAGGGTGTCGCCGACGATCCGGTCACGCTGCCGATCGCGAACAAGGTGGTCTACTCGCCCCACGACTATCCCAACTCGGTCTACCCCCAGCCATGGTTCCAGGGGAACGACTACGCGTCCAAGCTCCAGGGCGTGTTCGACACCCAGTGGGGCTACATCGCCCGGCAGGGTATCGCCCCGGTCCTGCTGGGGGAGTTCGGCACCAAGCTGGAAGCGTCCGATCCCAAGGACAAGGTCTGGCTGACCAAGATCATGGCGACGCTCAACGGCGACCTCAACAGCGACGGTGCCACGGACGGTGGCATGCCGAGCGCCGGCCTGTCCTGGGCGTGGTGGTCGTGGAACCCCAACTCCGGCGACACCGGCGGCATCCTGGCCGATGACTGGCGCACCGTCCTGCATGACAAGATCGACGCCATCGCGGCGATCCGCGGCACCGCCTTCGCGGCCAACGACGACGGCTCGTTCGACAGCGGCCCGCTGGGATCGGAATTGACCGGCACCGCCGGTGCCGACGTGCTGCGTGGCACAGCTGGCAACGACCTGATCCAAGGCATGGGCGGCAACGACCTGCTGATCGGCGGGGCCGGCAACGACCGCCTTTATGGCGGGGCTGGCGATGACCACCTGGACGGCGGCACCGGCAACGATCTGATCGACGGCGGCGACGGCATCGACACGGCGATCTGGACGGGTGTCCGCCGCGAATACGGCATCTCGCTCAACATGAAGGGCGACAGCACGGTATCCGGCCCGGAGGGCGTCGACACGGTCCGGAACGTCGAGCATCTCGTCTTCGCGGACGGGCGCTACGTCACCGACACCGGCGACACCGCGGCGCAGGTCTATCGCCTCTATGGCGCGGCGCTGGACCGCACCCCCGACCAGGGCGGATTGCTGAACTGGAAGCACGCGGTGGATGCCGGTGCCATGACGCTGGTCCAGGCGGCCAATGGCTTCGTTCTCTCCGAGGAATTCAATGTCCGCTATGGTGAGCTGGACAGCACCGGTTTCGTCAAGCAGCTCTACCGCAACGTGCTCCACCGCGAGGGCGAGGATGGCGGCGTCGCGAATTGGACCAACGCCATCGACCACGGCATGACCCGGGCCGAGGCTCTGGTGGGGTTCTCGGAATCGGTCGAGAACATCCAGCGCACGGCACCCGCCGTGGAGCAGGGCCTGTGGCTGCGCGACGATGACGCCGCGACGGTGGCCCGCCTCTATGACAGCGTGTTCGACCGGCTGCCCGACGCCGGCGGGCTGGTCGCCTGGACGGCCGCCATCAAGGCCGGCATGACCCCGCACGAGGCGGCCAAGGGCTTCATCGACTCACCCGAATTCCTGGCCCGGTTCGGCGCGGTCGAGAATGGCGCCTTCGTCGACCTGCTGTACCAAAACGTGCTGGAGCGCGGTCCGGACGCCAATGGACACGCCAACTGGACCCGCGCGTTGGACGCCGGCTTGACCAGGGCCGACGCGGTGCTGGGCTTCTCCGAATCGACCGAGCATCAGATCCAGCGGGCGCCCTACATCGACGACGGCATCTGGTACGTCTGACGGCGGGCCGGTCAAGCGGCGCTGGTCCCTCCGCATCATGTGAATTACCATACACATGATGCGGTCGAAGGAGGAACCCATGCGACTTGGAACCGGACACGTCTACGATGCCTCGGCTCCGAAGCAGCGGATCAACATGACCCTCAATGAGGATTTGGTCCGCGTCGCCCGCGACTACACGGACAACCTCTCAGATTATGTCGAGAAGCTGTTGGCTTCAGCCATCGAAATGGAGCGGCGGTCGAAGCTGGCGGATCAGGAACATTGGGACAGGGTCTGCGCGTCCTGGACCGAATTTCATGAGAAGCATGGATGCGTGGCCGACGACCATATCGGGGATTACTTGCCAGAAGACCGCGTCCCCTGATGCCGCAATTCGACGTTCATAGAAATCTTGGACGTACCAAGACAGCGACTCCCTACCTGCTGGTGATCCAGCGTGATCGTTACGACAGGACTCCACGTCGTGCGATCGTGCCGCTCGTCCTACGATCGCATGCCGGCCACACGGATCACGACCTTAACCCCTGTTTCACGATCGAAGGCCACGACGTTGTCATTGACCCTCTCGCGATCGTAAGCTTTCCGACCAAGGAACTCGGTCCCTCCATCGACAATCTCGACCAGCACAGCACGCGGATCATTCGCGCGATCGATGAACTGATCGCCTACGGAGAATAAGGGCCTCACGGCAGCGCCGCCGCCGGTTCCTCCACCAGATGGATGAAGTGGCGGTGGGCGCGGGTGGCGATGGCGCGGGCTTGGTTCTCCAGGGCGGCGCTGTCGAAGCCGGGCATCTCGGCGCGGTCCGGGAAGGCGGCGCGGGCAAGCGCTTGGCGCAGGCCCGCCGGCGCCTTGGCGATGTCGAAGCGGCCTTCGGTGGTCAGGCGCAGGAAGCCTTGGATCCGGCGCCAGAGCGACAATGCCTCGCGCAGGTCGGTCGCGATCCCCTCGTCCAGCAGGCCGGCTCCGGCCGCCATCCGCAAAGCCGCCGCCGCGTCGCCGCCGAGGATCTCCGGGTGCTCGGCGGCGTGGCGCAACATCAGGTATTGGGCTATGAACTCCACGTCGATGGTGCCGCCACGGACATATTTGACGTCCCAGATGTCGGTGGTGCCGAACTCCTTGTCGATCCGGGCCCGCATCTCGGCGACATCGCGCAGCAGCTTGTCGGGGTCGCGCGGACGGGTCAGCACCTCGCGCACCGCGGCGTCCAGGCGGCTGGTCAACTCCGCCGGGCCATGGATGACGCGGGCGCGGGTCAGCGCCATGTGCTCCCAGGTCCAGGCGTCGTTCATCTGATAACGCTGGAAGCTCTCCAGGCTGATCGCCAGGGGACCCGACTTGCCGCTGGGACGCAGCCGCATGTCGATGTCGTAGAGGCGGCCCTCGCCGGTCGGCGCCGTCAGGGCGTTGATCATGCGCTGGGTCAGGCGGATGAAATACTCGTTGGGGGCCAGCGGCTTCGGGCCATCCGAGGCGGTCGATCCGGGCGGCGTGTCGTAGACCATGATCAGATCCAGGTCGGACCGCAGGGTCATCTGCCGGCTGCCCAGCTTGCCGAGCGCCAGGATCGCCATGCCGTGGCGATCCTCCGGCGCCGCCCCTTCGGCCTCCGCGAACCGGCCATGGCGGCGGGCGAAATCGTCGGCGACGCGCGGCTCCAGCGCCGCCAAGCCCAGGTCGGCGACATCGGACAGGAATGGCCCGCAGCGTTCGCCGTCCGTGATGTTGCGCAGGATGTGGATGCCGGCCCAGACGATCTGGTCGTTGGTCCAGCGCCGGGCGATGTTCAGCACGTCCTCATAGTCGCGCGCCTGGTGCAGCAGCAGGTCCAGTTGCTCGGACAGGGCCGCGCGCGTGGGTAGGGCGTCGAAGAAGCCGGGCGTCAGCACCGCGTCGAGCCGGTTGGGGTTGCGGCTGAGCACCTCGGCCAGACGGGGAGCCGATCCCATGATCTCGGCCAGCAGGCTCAGCAGGTTGGGGTTGCTGTAGAACATGGAGAACAGCTGGACCCCCGCCGGCAGACGGGCCAGGAACTCGTCGAAGCGGTTGAAGGCGTCGTCGGGGTTGGCGGTGGCGCCCAGCGCCTCCAGCAAGGTCGGCCCCAGCTCCGTCAGCAACTCGCGCGAGCGGGTGCTGCGGGTCGCGCGGTAGCGGCCATGGTGCCACGCCCGCACGGCGGCGGCCACGGCGGCGGGATTGCCAAAGCCCATGGCGCGCAGGGTCTCCAGCGTGTCGGGATCGTCCTCCGTCCCGGTGAACACGAGGTTGCCGGGGCCGGACAGCGGCGGCGCCTCCTCGAACAGGGCGGCGTAGTGGTCCTCGACCCGGTCCAGCGTCTCCAGCAGGTCGACGCGGAAGGGCTCCGCCTCGGCATAGCCCATGAAGGCGGCGAGCGCCGCGACGCCGGCGTCGTCGGTCGGCAGGGTGTGGGTCTGGCGGTCGTCCTTCATCTGGACGCGGTGCTCGACCATTCGGAGAAATTCGTACGATTTGATCAGATCGTCGGCGACCGGACGCTCGATCCGGCCCGACGCCACCAGGGCCAGCAGGCTCTCGACCGTGCCCGAGGTGCGCAGCGTCGGATCGCGGCCGCCGAAGATGAGCTGCTGGGTCTGGGCGAAGAACTCGATCTCGCGGATGCCGCCGCGGCCCAGCTTGACGTTGTGGCCGTTGACCGCCGTGCTCCTGTAGCCGCGGTGCGCGTTGATCTGGCGCTTGATCGAGTGGATGTCCTGGATCGCCGCGAAATCCAGGCTGCGGCGCCAGATGAACGGCACCAGGAAGCGCAGGAAGTTCCGGCCCGCTTCGAGGTCGCCCGCCACCGCGCGGGCCTTGATCATGGCCGCGCGTTCCCAGTTCTGGCCCAGGCTGCCGTAATAGGATTCCGCGGCGGAGACGGAAACCGCCAGCGGCGTCGCCCCCGGATCGGGGCGCAGGCGCAAGTCGGTGCGGAAGACATAGCCGTCCCGCGTGCGTTCCTCCATAATACGGACAAGTTCCCGCGCGAGACGAACGAATGTTCGAGCCATGTTGTCCGGCTGGGTGGTTTGAACGACGTGGTCGTCGTATAGGACGATCAGATCTATATCGCTGGAATAATTGAGCTCGCGCGCACCGAACTTACCCATGGCCAGAACGATCAGACCGCTCCCGACCGAGGGCCGCTCCGGCTCGGGCAGGATCAGCGACCCGCCCGCCGCGGCCTTCGACAGCAGATGGTCGCAGGCGAGGCGGAGCGCGTCCTCGGCGAACCGGCTGAGCGCCAGCGTCACGCGCGCCAGATCCCAGCCACCCGCGATGTCGGCCACGGCGGTCAACAGCGAGACCCGCCGCTTGGCGACACGCAGCCTAGCCATCAGCTTGGCCGTGTCGCGCTCCGCCGCCAGCTCCGTTCGGACCGCCTCCAGCTCGGCGTCGAACGCGGCGTCCCAGCCCAGCGTCAGCATGCGGCGCGCGAAGGCTGGATCGATCACCATCGCCTGGGTCAGGAAGGGCGAATTCCCGAACACCGCCTCCAGCAGCCGACGGCCCGCCGGATCGGTGGCGTACGCCCGGGCGAAGGCGGCGACCTCCGCGTCGGGGCAGCGGGCGGCCTGTTCCTCCCAGCGCTCCAATCCAAGGGCGGCGGCGGCCGGGTCGGCCGGCTTCGGCGTGGTGGCGGGCCTGATGACGGTGGGATCCAAGGGGATTGCTGCGGCGGTCATGGCATCGGCGCTATTCGGGGCACTGTTGGGCGGAAAGGTCCGTCGGTCTGGTGACATGGGAGCGAGACTGCGCGCCGAAGCGCCGCTGGTCAACCGGAACGCCCGTTTTTCAGGCGGATGGTTCGCCGGGCGAATCGGAGCGGCACCGTGATCCGGAAAGCGGGGCGCCTCACCGGGCTCGTCGTGATCGAAGCCATCAGCGCCGTGCTGATCGGGCTGACGGTGCTGGCGGCGCTGTTCCTGTGGCGCCTGTCCCAGGGGCCAATCGAGATCGACTTCCTGACACCCATGATCGAGCAGACGCTGAACGACGCCAAGATGGGAGTGCGGGTCGAGATCGACGATACCGTGCTGAACTGGGGAGGCACCGAAGCCGAAGGTGATGGCGGCCCGGATGGTGGAGGCGCGAACGAGAGGGGCGCGGAAGCCGGCGAGGAGGGGCGCGTCTTCGACTTCCACGCCTTCGAGATCCGCGCCAGGGACGCGCGGGTCTATGGCCCGACCGGTGCGCTGATCGCGGCGGTCCCCGCCTTGGGCATCAGTTTCGACATGCGCGAGCTGGTGCGGGGCCATGTCCAGCCGACCATGCTGACCGTGATCCAGCCGAACTTGCAATTCCAGCGCGGCGAGGACGGTGAGGTCGACGTCGATATCCGCGCCGGCGATCTGGCGGTCGAGCACGGTGAGATCGATATCGCGGAGGAGGTGCTGAAGGCGCTGCAACTTCCGCCCGGCAGCCAGCCCGGCCCCCTGTCCCGGTTGAGGGAGGTCAGGATCGCCGGTGCCCGCCTGACCTTGGACGACCGCCTGCTGGGGCAAGTCTGGCAGGCCCCACGCGCCGACGTGACGCTTCGGCGCGATGCCGCGGGCCTGCGCGGCGGCGCCCGGCTCGACCTGGAGATCGGCAATCGGATCGCCAGGCTGGATACCCGGCTGAGGTTCCGGAGCTCCGATGGAGTCACGGAGGTGACCGGCGGCTTCCGGAACATGGCGCCCGCCGATTTGGCGAACCGGGCGCCCGGGCTCGAATCCCTGGCCGCCTTGGGAATGGTGCTGGACGGTACGGCGGAACTCCGGCTGGACCGGAACTTCATCCCGATGGAGGCGAGGGTCGACGTGTCCGGCGGTGACGGCACCTTGACCCTGCCGGAATTCTACGCCGAACCGCTCAAGCTGAACCACGCGCGCCTGCGTGCCTCGTTCGACAGCCTGAAGCGACGCGTGGTGATCGACCAGTTCACGGCCGATCTGGGCGGCCCGGCCGTGACGCTGACCGCCACCGCCGTGGACCTGGGTGACCGCCGGCTCGACCTGACCGGGACCGTTGGCGCCACCGGCGTGCCGATCGACGATCTGGACCGGCTGTGGCCGCGCGGCCTGGCCGGCAACCCGCGGGGTTGGATCACCGAACACCTCTCGGTGGGAGTGGCCGAACGGGCGATCGCCACCGGCAACGCGGTGATCGATCTGGACGACCTGGAACGCTCGGTCCTGAAGGCGCTCGACAGCGAGATCCACGTCAAGGACGTCCAAGTCCGCTATTTCAAGGAGTTGCCGCCGGTCACCGGGATGGCTGGCGTGGTGCGGATCTCGCCGACCACGCTGACGGTGGACGGCGACGGCGGCAAGCTGCGCGACATGGCGGTGGGCGCGTCCAAGATCGTGATCACCGGACTTGACCAGAAGGACCAGTCGATCGACATCGCCACGCCGCTGTCCGGGCCACTGCGCACGGCGCTGGAGGTCCTGAACTTCAAGCCGCTGGGCTTTCCCGACAAGCTCGGGCTGAAACCATCGGCGGTGGGCGGATCGGCCAGTGCCCAGCTGACCTTCAAGTTTCCGTTGTTCAACCGGCTGACGATCGACGACGTGGTGTTCGGCGCCAAGGGCAAGCTGTCCGACGTGTCGATCAGCGGGCTGCTGCCGCGCCTGCCTGTGACGAAGGCCGACGCCGACCTGACGCTGGACCCCGCGAAGCTGACCATCACCGGCAAGGCGCGGGTCAACGGCATCCCGGCGGAGATCAGCTGGATGGAGAGCTTGTCGTCCAAAGCCGACATCCTGACCCGGATCACGGCCCGTGGCGAGGTCGGCGAGGCCGACCGCGAGCGGCTGGGCTTTCCGACCCAACCCTACCTGACCGGACCGGTCGGGCTGGACGCGGTCTACACCGTGGTCAAGCCCGGCCAAGGCCGGCTGGCGGCCAACCTTGACCTGCGCGACGCCGCGATGTCGGTGGAGCCCCTCGCCTGGATCAAGCGGCCGGGGACGCCGGGCAGCGCCAAGGGCACGCTGGAACTTGCCAAGGGCGACGCCGTCAGGTTGTCGGACATCGCGCTGGACACGGCTGGCCTGAAGGCGACCGGCGCCGTCGAACTGACCCCGGAGGGCTCCGTGCGGGGTGCCACCGTGACCAACCTGTCATTGGGACAGACCAGGTTGAGCGGCAACGCCACCCCCATGCCCTCCGGTGGCTGGAAGCTGAACCTGATGGGACCAAGCCTGGATGCCCAACCCCTCCATGAGAATAAGAAGGGCCCTGGAGCCGGGAGTGGGGTTGGCGGCGCCAAGGAGGAGACCGATCAGACTCCGCTCGAGGTCACCGCCGTCCTGGAACGGGTCATCCTGGGTGAGGGGCGGGTTCTGCGCGGCGTCTCGGCCAACCTCCAGCGCGACCGCCGGGAATGGACCGCGGCCCAGGTCAACGCGCGGGTGGGGGCCAGCGGCTCGCACGTGTCCCTGCAATACGCCCCGGAGGGTGCGGGGCGCCGCTTGGTGCTGGAGACGGGGGACGCCGGGGCCCTACTCCAGGCGCTCGACCTGTTCGACAATATTCGCGGCGGCCGGCTGACCATCGTCGGCAGGACCGATCCCGCCAAGCCCGACAGCCCGCTGGCCGGGCGGATCGAGATGAGCGACTACACCATGGTCAACGCGCCGGTGCTGGCGCGGCTGCTCAACGCCGTGTCACCCGGCGGCTTCGCGGAACTGGTCGGCGGCCAGGGCCTGGGCTTCGCCAAGCTGACTGGCGAGTTCAGCTGGCAGGAACGGCTCAAGCGGGTGAGGTTCGCCAATGTGCGCACCTCGGGGTCGGCCCTGGGTCTGACGATGGAGGGACTGATGGACATCGGGGCCGAAAGGGTCGAGCTTCAGGGGACCATCGTGCCGGTCTATGGCCTGAACCGCCTGTTGGGGGCGATACCCTTGCTGGGTGACCTGCTGACCGGCGGCGAGGGCCAGGGCATCTTCGCGGCCACATACCAGATAGAGGGGCCCCTGAACGACCCCGCAGTCCGCGTCAACCCCTTGGCCGTGCTGGCGCCGGGCTTCCTCCGCAACCTGTTCTTCCTGGACCACGACGCCGCCACCGGAGAGACGGGCAAGAGCCCATGGGTCTACGAATACCCGGAAAGCGACTGAGGGGTATCAGGACGAGAGGGAGTCTTCATCGTTCAACCGTAGGTTGGGTAAAGCGAAGCGGCACCCGACACCAACTCGCCTGCTTTGTCGGGTGCCGCTGCGCTTTAACCGACCTACGTCCACAATCAAAAATTGATCGACATTAAACCGCCTTGACCAAGACGTGCTTCTTCTTTCCGGACGACAGCTTGAGCACTCCGTCGGCGTTGAGGTCGGACACTCCGGCCGCTTGGGTGTCCTCGACCACCACGGCGTCGTTCAGCCGGGCGCCGCCGCCCTTGATCAGCCGGCGGGCCTCGCCCTTGGACGCCGCCAGCTCGGCGCGGATCAGCAAATCGACCACTGTGACGCCGGCCTCCAGGTCGGCGCGGGCGATCTCGATCGTCGGCAGTCCCTCGGCCAGACCGCCCTGCTCGAAGGTGCGGCGCGCGGTCTCCGCCGCCTCCAGCGCCGCGGCTTCGCCATGGGCGAGCTTGGTCTGCTCGAACGCCAGGCGCTTCTTGGCCTCGTTGATGGCCGCCCCCTCCAGCCGCTCGATCTCCGCGATCTCCTCCAGTGGCAGTTCGGTGAAGAGGCGCAGGAAGCGGCCGACATCGGCGTCCTCGGTGTTGCGCCAGAACTGCCAGTAGTCGTAGGGCGACAGACGGTCGGCGTTGAGCCAGACGGCGCCGCCCAGGCTCTTGCCCATCTTGACGCCGGACGCGGTCGTCATCAGCGGCGTGGTCAGGCCGAACAGGCTGGCCTGATCGACCCGGCGCCCCAATTCGACGCCGTTGACGATGTTGCCCCACTGGTCGGAGCCGCCCATCTGGAGACGGCAGCCGACGCGGCGGTGCAACTCCAGGAAGTCGTAGGCCTGGAGGATCATGTAGTTGAATTCCAGGAAGGTCATCGGCTGCTCACGCTCCAGCCGCAGCTTGACGCTGTCGAAGGTCAACATGCGGTTGACCGTGAAATGCACGCCCATGTCGCGCAGGAACGTGATGTAGCCGAGCTTTTCCAGCCAGTCGGCGTTGTTGACCATGACAGCGTCGGTCGGGCCGTCGCCGAACGTCAGGAACTGCCCGAACACCCGCTTGATCCCGGCCATGTTGGCGGCGATCTGCTCGTCGGTCAGCATCTTGCGGGTGTCGTCGCGGCCAGTCGGGTCGCCGATCTTGGTCGTGCCGCCGCCCATCAGGACGATCGGCTTGTGCCCGCAGCGCTGGAGCCAGCGCAGCATCATGATCGAGACGAGGTGGCCGACATGCAGGCTATCCGCCGTGCAGTCGAAGCCGATATAAGCGGTGACGATTCCCTCGGCGGCCAGCTTGTCGAGGCCTTCCAGGTCCGTGCATTGGTGGATGAAACCGCGCGTGCTCAGGATGCGCAGGAATTCCGAACGGAGATCGGTCATCGCTTTGTTCCGGGACGTGATGTGTGGGGTCGAGGACTAGGTTCAACGGCGGCGTCTGTTAGCACAATAGGCGGAACCGGGCCAGCGGGGCTTGCGGAACCGGTGCCAGCCATGGGAAAGAGGGTGATCCCATTCCCCCTTCCAGCACGGCGGCCAAGCCATGACGTCTCCGTCCCCGCGGACAGCCTTGGGTTTGATGAGCGGCACGTCGCTCGACGGCATCGACGCCGCGGTGATCCGCACCGACGGCGTCAGCCATGTCGAGACGGGCGCCTTCATCACCGTTCCCTATGAGGAGGGCTTCCGCGCCCGCCTGCGCGGCTGCCTGGGCGGCCAGGGTCCCGTGGCCGAGGTGGAGCGGGAATTGACGGAGCTTCACGCCGGGGTGGTCAACCAGCTGAAGGAACTGGCCGGCGGCATCGACTTGATCGGCTTCCACGGACACACCATCCTGCACGCTCCCGAACGGCGCAAGACTTGGCAGATCGGCGACGGCACGCTGCTGGCCAAGCTGACCGGCATCCCGGTCGTCCACGACTTCCGGACCGCCGATGTCGCGGCCGGCGGACAGGGAGCGCCGCTGGTCCCGCTGTATCACCAAGCCCTGGCGACGGAGCTGGAGCGCCCCTTGGCGGTGCTCAACATCGGCGGTGTCGCCAATGTCACGTGGCTGGGCCGGCGTGGCGGCAAGGACGTGCTGGCCTTCGACACGGGTCCCGGCAACGCGCTGATCGACGACTGGGTGTTGTCCCACACCGGTCAGCCCTATGACGCCGACGGCGCGCTGGCGGCGTCCGGCACGATGGATCGGGCCGTGCTGGACCGGCTGATGACGGCGGCCTATTTCCGGAAGGCGCCGCCGAAGTCACTGGACCGCGACGCGTTCGACGTGACGCCGGTGGCCGCCCTGGGCGCCGCCGACGGCGCCGCCACCTTGACCGCCTTCACGGCCGCCGCCGTCGCGAGGTCCGCCGGCCAGTTGCCGCAACCGCCCGTCCGGTGGCTGGTGACGGGAGGCGGCAGGCGCAACGGTCACCTGATGGCGCTGCTGCGCGCCATGCTGGGCGTGCCGGTCGAACCGGTGGACAGCGTCGGCTGGCACGGCGACGCGCTGGAGGCGCAAGCCTTCGCCTATCTCGCCGTCCGCAGCCGCGCCGGCTTGCCGCTGAGCGTCCCCGGCACCACCGGCGTCCCCAGCCCGATGACGGGCGGCCAGTTCAGCGAGCCTTGAGTTCAGGACGGTACGCTTTTCCGTACTTTTAGTCCATTCGGTACGGAAATCCGTACGATTTGCGTGGGGTTTGCCTCCGAAGTACGGAAAATCGTACCAGCGGAATCATATGATGGAAAATCATAGCCCCATGCGTTGGGAGAGGCTTCATGGATAAGCTGCCGTCCCTGCGGGCGATCGGCGCGCTGGCGCGGGAGCGGCGGGTCGCGGAGCGGTTGACCCAGAAGGAACTGGCCGATCTGGTGGGCGTCCATCACGCGACGATATTGGCGCTGGAGAAGGGCGAGGGAAACCTGCGGTGGTCAACGCCTGGCGGGTGCTGACTGCCTTGGGGCTCGCCAGCGCGGGTGACGGCGACCCGTGAGCCGCCGGGGAGCCGGTTACTCCGCGACCGCCGCCATGCGGCTACCCAGCGTGTTGTCGAGATAGGTGTCGACGTGCTTGTCGAGCGTTTCGACATGGTTGGAGAAGAAGTGGGTGGCACCGTCGACGATCCTGTAGTCGATCCGGATGTCACGCTGGTGCGACAGCTTGTTGACCAGTTTCTGGACCGAGTTCTCGGGCACCAACTCGTCCTTGTTGCCGTGGACGATCAAGCCCGATGACGGACAGGGCGCCAGGAAGCTGAAGTCGAAGGAATTGGCCGGGGGAGACACCGAGATGAAGCCGTCGATCTCCGGCCGGCGCATCAGGAGCTGCATGCCGATCCAGGCGCCGAACGAGTGGCCCGCGATCCAGCACGAGGAGGCGTTCGGGTTGAAGGTCTGGAGCCAGTCCAGCGCCGACGCCGCGTCGCTCAGTTCGCCCTCGCCCCGGTCATAGGTACCCTGACTGCGTCCGACACCCCGGAAGTTGAACCGCAGCGTGGAGAAGCCGCGGCGGCCGAACGCGTGAAACAGGGTGTAGACCACCTTGTTGTTCATCGTTCCGCCATGATGGGGATGGGGGTGGAGAAACAGCGCGACGGGAGCGTTGGGCTGCTTGCCGTGAACATACCGGCCTTCGATCCGTCCGGCCGGTCCATTGATCATTACTTCGGGCATTGCGGTGTGGGTCCCGGCGAAAACAGGTTGGCCCATACCTGACGGTATGAGTGGGCGGGGCTCGATGGAAACTCCCGCTGGGCGGACCCCAGGGGAAAACCGAGGAGGTTGGTAGGACTTTCACCCGAGCATGCGAAGATCCCGCCGTTGCATTACTTGACCACTGTACTGGGTCATCATATATCGGTTGGGACGGCCAGCGTCGTCCGGCGCGAATCGCCGGGGTGTTGGTCATACCAGTCCGACAAGACCGCCGACTATATCACAGCGAGCGACCGACTGATCAAGCATCTTCGCAAGCGAATACGCGAGTAATTCGCATGCGTGGCGCGAGGGCGGCGACGGGCGACCGGAACCAGGACCGGAACTAGGGAGGCTGAAGTGAGACTGAGCACGAAGGGACGCTACGCCGTCATGGCGATGGTGGATCTGGCCAGCGCCGGCAGGACCGGCCCGATCGCCCTAGCCGACATCGCGGAACGCCAGGAGATCTCGCTCTCCTATCTGGAGCAGCTGTTCGCCAAGTTGAGGAAGGGCGGGCTGGTCAAGAGCGTGCGCGGACCCGGCGGCGGATACCTGTTGGCCCATCCCGCCGACGCCATGCGGATCTCCGACATCATCCTGGCGGTCGACGAGCCGATCCGGGCGACCCGCTGCGCCGCCGGCTCGCCGGCCGGATGCAGGACGAACCGCGGCCGCTGCCTGACCCATGACCTATGGGAGGAACTGGGCAACCAGATCCACCTCTACCTGAGCAGCGTCACCGTCGCGGATGTCTGCGAGCGGAGGGTGCTGGGATCCTCCCACGTGATGCTGCCCGACGCCGTCAGCGAGCCGAGGGCCGCGGCCGCCGAATAGGGGCGGCGGAATAAGCGCGGAACCCAGATGACCGGCAAGAGCTATCTCGACCACAACGCGACCTCGCCGATCCGCCCGGACGTCCGCGACGCCGTGATGGCGGCGCTGGACGTCACCGGCAACCCGTCGTCGGTCCATGGCTTCGGCCGGGCGGCGCGCCGGGTGGTGGAGGACGCGCGCGCCTCGGTGGCGGCGCTGGTTGGCGTGATCCCGGCGCGGGTGGTTTTCACGTCGGGTGGGACGGAGGCCAACACGGCGGCCCTGCGGGCCACCGGCCGGCGGCGGGTGCTGGTCTCCGCGATCGAGCATGATTCCGTGCTGGAGACCGTTCCCGACGCGGAACGCGTCCCCGTCACCGCCGGCGGCGTGATCGACCTGGAGGCGCTGGACCGCATGCTGGCCTCGGGCGATGGCCCGGCGCTGGTGTCGGTCATGATGGTCAACAACGAGACCGGCGTGGTCCAGCCTGTCGCGGACGCGGCGGCCACCGCCCACCGCCATGGCGCGCTGCTCCACTGCGACGCGGTGCAGGCCGCCGGGCGGCTCGATCTCGACACCGACGCTTTGGCGGTCGACCTGATGACGCTGTCGGCGCACAAGCTGGGAGGGCCGCAGGGCGTTGGCGCGTTGATCACGCGCGAGGGGCTCGCCATCACGCCGGTCCTGCGCGGTGGCGGACAGGAACAGCGCCGCAGGGCCGGCACCGAGAACGTCGCGGGACTGGCCGGATTCGGCGCGGCGGCGCGGCTGGCGCTGGGAAACCCCGGAGAGCGGGAACGGCTGGCGGGGCTTCGCGACGGGCTGGAGAGCCGCGCCCTCCAGGCCGCCGAAGCCATTGGCGCGCGGGCCACGGTCCATGGCCGTCACGCGGCGCGGGTCGCCAACACGTCCTGCCTCTCGCTGCCCGGCGCGTCCAGCGAGACCCAGCTGATGGCGTTCGATCTGGCCGGAGTCGCGGTCAGCGCCGGGTCGGCCTGCTCCAGCGGCAAGGTCAAGCCGTCGCACGTGCTGACGGCCATGGGCGTGGCGGCGGACGAGGCGGGCTCCGCCATCCGGGTCAGCCTGGGCTGGAACACGACGGCGGAAGATATCGACCGCTTCCTGGCCGCCTGGGCTAGACTGTGCGAGCGCCGGGCGCGCGCGCCGGTCGCGGCTGGCGTTGCCCAGCCGAGCGCTTATCTATAATGACGCTACTCCGACGCGGGGCGGATCCGTCGGCCTCGGAAGCGAAATCCTTCAAGCAGCAAGCGATCCGGCATGAATCAACGCAAGAGCGGTGGGCCGCGGGGCGGTTCGGGAAAAGGCGCCAACGGCGGCGGGCCGGGCATGGTGATGGGGGACATGGTGTCCTGCTGGCTGTGCTCCAACCCGGTGTCGACGCGCGCCCTGTTCTGCCATACCTGCGGCACGATCCAGCCGCCGCGGGTCCTCGATCCCTTCACGCGGCTGGGGCTGCCGATCCGGTTCGACCTGGACCCGGCGGCGGTGGAACGGCAGTTCGCGGGGTTTCAGCGGACGCTCTCCCCGGAGCGGTTCGAGTCCAAGGGTCCGCGTGAGAAGTCGAACGCCCGCGCCCAGCTGGACGCCTTCAGGCACGCCCACGATACGCTGCGCGACCCGATCCGCCGCGCTCGCCACCTGCTCGACATCGCCCATGGGGCGGCGGCCCGGCGGGCGCCCTTGGCGGATCCGGAACTGGACGCGCTGGAGGCGGAACTGGCGGCGGCCGGCGACACGGTGGAACTGGACAGGCTGGCCAATCACGCGACGCGCGAGATGGAGCGCTGCATCCACGACCTGTCGGCGGCGTTCCGCGCCAACGACTTCGACACCGCCACCCGTGTCGTCCATCGGCTGGAGCGGCTGGAGGCTCTGGCCGGCGCCGCGCGGGAACGGAGGCCCGGACTGCGCGGCGACGCCTCCTGAGCCGTCCCCTCCTTGAGGGCACGTTCAGGGGGAATTCGGGTGAGATTTTAAAGGATTCGCTTGACGACGCCTTTGGGTGAACCTTTAGTCCCGCCGTTCGGTTTCCAGGCTCGAGTAAATCGACCACTGATTTGAGAATGACGGAGTTGTGGCATCATGCCGAAGATCACCTTTATCGACACTGAAGGCAGCCGCCGCGACGTGGACGCCCCCCTCGGGCTGTCGATCCTGGAAATAGCCCATCGCAACGACATCGACCTGGAAGGCGCCTGCGAGGGCTCGCTCGCCTGCTCGACCTGCCATGTCATCGTCGAGCCGGAATGGTACGACCTGCTGTCCGACGCGTCGGAGGACGAGGAGGACATGCTCGACCTCGCCTTCGGTCTGACCAAGACGTCGCGCCTGGGCTGCCAGATCATCATGTCGGACGAACTCGACGGCCTGACCGTCCGCCTGCCGACCGGCACCCGCAACATGATGGGCGGCTGACGCTTGATGGGAAGTGGATTGTCGGAGGGGTTGTTCGGCCGGCTGAAGGACGCCACCGGCGGGGAATGGCGGGCTTATACCCGCCATGACTTCGTGCGCCAGCTGGGCGCCGGCACACTGCCGGAGGCGTCGTTCCGCCATTACCTGATCCAGGACTACCTGTTCCTGATCCACTTCGCCCGCGCCTACGCGCTGGCGGTCTACAAGAGCGACACTCTCGCCGACATGCGGCAGGCCGGCGCCTCGCTCTCGGCGATCCTGGACCTGGAGATGGGGCTGCACGTCCAGTTCTGCGCCGGCTGGGGCCTGGACGAGGCGGCCATGGCCACGGCCCCCGAGGCGACCGGCACGCTGGCGTACACCCGCTTCGTGCTGGAGCGCGGCATGGCCGGTGACCTGCTCGACCTCCACGTGGCGCTGGCTCCCTGCATCGTCGGTTACGCCGAGATCGCGGCGGAGTTGATGGCCGACCCGGCGACCCGGCTGGACGGCAACCCCTATCGCGCCTGGATCGAGATGTACGCCGGCGATGAATACCGGGCGGTCGCGTCGGCGGAGATCGCCCAGCTCGACAGCCTGTCCGCCCGGCGCGGCGGCGAGGCCCGGTTCGCCGATCTGGTCAAGACCTTCACCACCGCCAGCCGTCTGGAGGCCGGGTTCTGGGAGATGGGGCTGCGGCTCCTGCCCTGATTCCGGCTTGGATCCCAACTTGGATCGCAGCGTGATTAATGGGGTCTTTACCATATTGCTCCAGGGTCGGCGGGCCCCTTCCCCACTCCCCATGAGCAGCCATGACTTTCCATGACCGGCCGATCGGCATCTTCGACAGCGGCGTCGGCGGATTGACCGTGCTGCGGGCGCTGCGCGAGCGGCTGCCGGCCGAACGGCTGCTGTATCTCGGCGACACCGCCCGCCTGCCCTATGGCACCAAGAGCCCCGAGACGATCGCCCGCTACGCCGTGCAGGCGGCGGGCCTGCTGGTCGAGCGCGGCATCAAGCTGCTGGTGGTCGCCTGCAACACGGCGTCGGCCCACGCGCTGGACGCGCTGCGCGACGCCTATCCCCAGATCGAGGTGACCGGCGTGATCGAGCCGGGCGCCGAAGCCGCCTGCGCCGCGTCGGCCAGCGGCAGGATCGCGGTGATCGCGACCGAGAGCACCGCGCGGGCCGGCGCCTACCAGCACGCCATCCACCGGATCATGCCCGAGGCCGACGTCACGACCCAGGCCTGCTCGGTCTTCGTGGCGCTGGCGGAGGAAGGTTGGCTCGACGGTCCGGTGGCGGAAGCCGCCGCGCGCCGCTATCTGGCGCCGCTGTTCCAGGACGCGCCCGCCGGGTCCAAGCCCGACACGCTGGTGCTCGGCTGCACCCATTTCCCCCTGCTCAGCCCCGTGCTGGAAGCCGTGGTTGGGCCGGACGTGGCGCTGGTCGATAGCGCCCGCACGACAGCCGACGTGGTGGCGGTGATGCTGGAGCGGGCCGGGGTCGCGTCACGGTCGGAGCACGCGCCGGCGGAGATCCGGCTGCTGGCGACCGACGCGCCCGACCGCTTCGCCCGGGTGGCCGCCAACTTCCTTCCTTTCCCGATCACCCCGGCCATGGTCGAACTGGTCGACCTAGGCCCGGTTCCGGTCAGGACGGTCAACAAGGCGTTCGAAGATTCACCGCGACGGGTTGGCCCGTCAGCTTGACTTCTCCGGGCGCGGTCCCTATAAACCCGCTTCCGCCGGGCGGATAGGCCGTCCCGACTTGGTTTTTGTGTTCACAAAGTTAAGGACCTGTCCGATGGCACGACGTTGCGCCGTGACCGGCAAGGGCGTGATGTTTGGCAACAACGTCAGCCACGCCAACAACAAGAATCGCCGCCGCTTCCACCCGAACCTGCAGGAAACCTCGCTGCTGAGCGACGCGCTGGGTGGCATGATCCGCCTGCGCCTGTCGACCAACGCGATCCGCACGATCGAGCACAAGGGCGGCCTCGACGCCTTCATGCTCGACGCCAAGGACGTGAACCTGAGCCTCGAAGCGCGCCGCATCAAGCGCCGCATCGTCGCCAAGGTCGAGGCGAAGCAGCAGCAGGACGCCGCCTGAGCCTTTCGAGGCGCTGACGGGTTCGAAGGATCGAAGCCGGCCGCGAGAGCGCGCCGGCTTCGATCTTTTTGGCGTTTTCATCCCTTGGATGCGCCCAGCCGCCTTCCGAGTCCGGTGTCCACGCGCTATTGTGTCGCGGCCTCTCCCACAGCTTCGGAAAAGCCCGATCATGCAGACCCATCCAGATTTTCCGAACCTGTACATCCTGAGCCACCCGCTGATCCAGCATAAGCTCAGCCACATGCGCGACCGGGACCGGTCGACCATGGGCTTCCGGTCCCTCCTGAAGGAGATCGCGCTGCTGATGGGCTACGAGATCACCCGAGACCTGCCGATGACGACGGAGCGGATCCAAACACCGCTGGCGGAAATGGACGCCCCAGTGCTGGCCGGCAAGAAGCTGGCGATCGTGCCGATCCTCCGCGCCGGGCTCGGCATGGCGCAGGGGCTGCACGAGTTGGTGCCATCCGCGCGCGAGGGACATATCGGGCTCTATCGCGACCACGAGACCAAGCAGCCGGTGGAATATCTGGTCAAGCTGCCGGAGCCGGAGGGCCGCGTCTTCGTCCTGGTCGATCCCATGCTGGCGACCGGCAACTCGGCCGCCTACGCCTGCGACGTGCTGAACCGCCACGGCGTCGAGGACCGCAACATCCGGTTCATGGCCCTGGTGGCGGCGCCGGAAGGCGTGCGGGTGTTCCAGAAGACCCACCCGGATGTCGCGGTCTACACGGCGGCGCTGGACAGCCATCTGGACGAGAACGCCTATATCGTCCCCGGTCTGGGCGACGCCGGCGACCGCATGTTCGGAACCAAGTAGGGCGGGATCGGCCGCACCTCCGGGAGCGGGTGCGGCGATCTTGTCATTGCGACTTAATAGCAGCCTGTGGGACGATGCGGGTTTCGCGGTGAAGCCGCCGTTCCAGCGAAGTTGACGCCTTGACCATCCAAGCCTTGAGCAACGCCGCCACGCGCGCCCGCCACCGCCTGATGCCGAGTGGCTGGACGATCGCCACCCTGGCGATCGCCTGCCTCGTGGCCCTGCCGGTGATCGTGGTGCTGAGTCGCGTCCTGATCCCGACCGAGGGCGTCTGGTCGCACCTCGCCTCGACCGTGCTGCCCTATTATCTCGCCAACACGGCCCAATTGGTGCTGGGGGTCGGCGTGGGCACGCTGGTGCTGGGCGTCGGGACCGCGTGGCTGGTGACGATGTGCCGGTTTCCCGGCAGCCGCGTGCTGGAATGGGCGCTGCTGCTGCCTATGGCGGTGCCGGCCTATGTCATGGCCTATGTCTACACCGACCTGCTGCAATTCGTCGGGCCGGTGCAGACGACGATCCGGGAGCTGACCGGCTGGACCCGGCACGACTACTGGTTCCCGAACATCCGGTCGCTGGGCGGCGCCGTCACCATGCTGACGCTGGTGCTCTACCCCTATGTCTACCTGCTGTCGCGCGCCGCCTTCCTGGAACAGTCGGTCTGCGTGCTGGAGGTGAGCAGGACGCTGGGGCGCGGACCCTGGCGCAGCTTCTTCGGCGTGGCCCTGCCGCTGGCCCGCCCCGCCATCGTCGCGGGACTGGCCCTGGTGCTGATGGAGGTGCTGGCCGATTTCGGCACGGTGCAGTATTTCGCGGTCGACACCTTCACCACGGGCATCTACCGGACGTGGTTCGCCATGGGACAGCCGATCGCGGCGGCGCAGCTGGCCTCGGTCCTGATGCTGTTCGTGCTGGCGCTGATGCTGATGGAGCGCTGGTCGCGCGGGGCGGCCCGGTTCCATCACACGACCAGCCGCTACCGCCGCTTGCCGAGCTACCGCCTGCGCGGCGCGCGCGGCGCCGCCGCCCTGATCGGCTGCCTGACGCCCTTGGTGCTGGGCTTCTTCGTGCCGGCGGCGGCGCTGGCGGATTTCGCTTTCAGCGAGGGTGACGCGCTGCTGGGCGACATGTTCTGGCAGTGGGCGACCAACAGCGTCGTGCTGGCGGCCTTGACCTCGGTCCTGGCGGTGGCGCTGGCCCTGGTGATCGCCTATGGCCTTCGCCTGCGCCCCTCCCCCCTGCTGCGCGGCGCGGTGCGGGTCGCGGCGATGGGCTACGCGGTGCCCGGATCGGTGATCGCGATCGGCGTGCTGATCCCCTTCGCCCATCTGGATAATGCGCTGGACGCCTTCATGGTGGAGCGTTTCGGCATCTCGACCGGCCTGATGCTGAGCGGCACGATCGCGGCGCTGGTGTTCGCCTATCTGGTCCGCTTCCTGGCGGTGTCGTTCAACACGATCGAGGCCAGCCTGGGCAAGATCCGGCCGAACATGGACCAAGCCTCGCGCATCCTGGGCCAGACCCCGTCGAAGACGCTGGTCAAGGTCCACGCGCCGCTGATGCTGGGCAGCCTGCTGACGGCGGGGCTGCTGGTGTTCGTCGACTGCATGAAGGAATTGCCGGCGACCATGATCGTCCGGCCCTTCAACTTCGACACGCTGGCGGTCCGGACCTACCAGCTGGCGTCGGACGAGCGATTGGCCGAGGCGTCGGCCCCGGCGCTGGCGATCGTCGCGGTCGGCATCCTGCCGGTAATCCTGCTGAGCGTCGCGATCACCCGCTCCCGCCCCGGCCACGCCGACGATTGAGCGAGAGGATCGAGGCGGGCCGAACCGTCCTCCCTGCTCCCGTCCCGCTCAATACAGCTTCGGAACCCAGCGTTGGTCCGACTTGGCCGGGCGCTTGTAGCCCGTGTCGGGCTGGCGCGCCGGCAGTTCCAGCGGAGCCGGCAGCAGATCCTGGTAGGGGATCTGGTGCAGCAGATGGGCCATGCAGTTGAGCCGGGCACGCTTCTTGTTGTCGGCGTCGACGATGTGCCAGGGCGTCAGCTTGAGGTCGGTGTGCTTCAGCATCAGGTCCTTGGCCTGGGAATACTCGACCCAGTGCTTGCGCGATTCCAGGTCCATCGGGCTGAGCTTCCATCGCTTGATCGGGTTGTTGGACCGCTCGATGAAGCGCCGCTCCTGTTCCTCGTCGCTTACCGAGAACCAATACTTGATCAAATGGATGCCGGACCGGACCAGCATCTCCTCGAACAAGGGACAGGAGCGCAGGAATTCCTTGTATTCCTCGTCATTGCAGAAGCCCATGACCTTCTCGACGCCGGCCCTGTTGTACCAGCTGCGGTCGAACAGGACGATCTCGCCCTTGGCGGGCAGTTCCGCGACATAGCGCTGGAAGTACCACTGGCCACGCTCCTTCTCGGTCGGGGTGCCGAGCGCCACGATGCGGCAGACACGGGGATTTAGGCTTTCGGCGATCCGCTTGATCACGCCGCCCTTGCCGGCCGCGTCGCGCCCCTCGAAGATGATGCAGACCTTCAGCCCCTCGGCCTTGACCCATTCCTGGAGCTTGATCAGCTCGAATTGGAGCCGCGCCAGTTCATCGATGTACTTGTACTTCTTCGGCGGCTTGTCGCCATTCTTCTTCGCGTGGTCCGTCTCGTGGCCGACTTCGTGCCAATGAGCCTCCACCGCGGCGACCTCGCGCGCGTCGCGCAGCAATTCGCCACCGACGCCCGCCTTGGCCTTCTTCTCCTTCGACTTCCTGTCGCCCATCGCCCTGCCCATCCCGTGGTTGTTCTTGTTGATGTCAATAGTATTACAGCCAAAATGACCGACGGGAGATGGGACACATCACCGCTGTGGGTGCACCGCCGTGGGCGACGCATCGCGGTATAGGGGATTTTTACCATTCGGGCCTTAAACCGGACCCGCTGTCACGACGCGCGGGATGCCCACTGTGATCATGAATGTGCTGGAGGTCGCTGTCTTCGCGATGGTGACGCTGGGGCCGAACCAGCAGCCCTTCACCTGCGAGGTCTCGATCGGCGGCGTCCGTTGCTCGCACGGGATCGCCGCCTTTCGGGAGGGCGAGCACGACATCCTGATGTCGGACGGCGTCAAGGTGGCGAAGTCGCCCAAGGGCGAACTGTTGTTCTCCAATGGCATCCAGGCCCACATGGACTCTCTGGGCTGGGTCCAGTTCTCCAACGGCGCCGCCGTCCGGCGCGAGGGAACCGAGCAGTTCCGCTTCAGCACCGGCATGGTGTGCCGCTACACCGCTATCGGGAAGGTCGCCTGTACCCGGCGATAGCGGTTCCCATAGCCTCGCCCGCCACCGCGATCTCCCTCAGCTTGGCGTGCCAAGCGGACCAGTCGTCGGCTTCCGCGATCGGTGCCCACAGAGCCTCGATCTCGTCGATCAGCAGGGTGCAGGGCTCTCCCTGGAAATAGGGATGGGACGGATTGGCCGACGGCGTTGGAGTCCGCGCCAGCAATCCGGCGCGCACGGGCGCGAATTCCGCTCCCGCGTACAGGTCGGCCACCGGACTATCGGCCGCGCGCCGCTCGCTCGCCGGGCCGCCGCGCCAGTCGAAGAAGAAGCGTTCGAACGGCACGCCGCTGGCCGCCATGAAGCCATAGATGGCGCTGGCGAAATCCAGGTCGGCGCCAGGGTCGCCGGGTTCCAGCGCCAATGGATCCAGGGCGAGGCGGTCCAGTGTCGCCTTGGTCAGAGCCTCGGCGAACAGGAGGTCGAACCCCTTGACGACTCCTTCCAGGCGTCCCGGCGAGGTCAGCGGCAGCAGGCATTCCGCAAGCCGCGTCAGGTTCCAGCGCAGCGCGTTGGGCTGCCGCCCGAAGGCGTAGAGCCCAACCGGGTCGAAATAGGCCGCGACGAACTTCGGATCGTAGACCGGCAGGAAGCGGTAGGGACCGTAGTCGAAGCTCTCGCCGGTGATCGTGACGTTGTCGGTGTTGATCACGCCATGGACGAAGCCGGCCGCCGTCCACTGGCCGCCCATGCGGGCGACATTGGCGCAGGCGCGCTCGAAGAACGCCAGCGTTCTGGCGCTCTCGTCCTCCGCCCAGGCGTCCGGCATGTAATGGCGGATGCAATGATCTACCAGCCGCCGCAGGTTGGCTTGGTCGCCCAAATAGGCCAGCCGCTGGAAGGTGCCGATCCGGATGTGGGAATGGCTGAGACGGACCAGCACCGACGAGCGGGTCGGCGACGGCTCGTCACCCCGGTACAGGTTCTCGCCGGTCTCGATCAGGCTGAAGCTCTTCGAGGTGTCGACGCCACGCGCCTCCAGCAGGCCCGTCGCCAGCACCTCGCGGACGCCGCCCTTCAAGGTCAACCTGCCATCCGCTCCCCGCGACCACGGCGTCTCGCCGCTGCCCTTGGTGGCGAGGTCGAGCAGCCGTCCATCGACGGGATCGCGCAACTGGGCGAACAGGAAGCCTCGGCCATCGCCAAGGTCGGGATTGTAGTTGCGGAACTGGTGGCCATGGTAACGAAGCGCCAGTGGTCGTTCCAGGCTGCCCGGCAGTGGTTCGAACCGGCCAAAATGGGCGATCCAGTCCTCGTCGCTTAAGGCGCCCAAGCCGACGCGGTCGGCCCAGGCGTCGTTCCGCCAGCGGAGGATGTGTTGCGGGAAGCGCGCCGGTTCGACGACATCGAAGAAGGCGTCGCCAAGTTCCTCATGGTGCCGGGCGGCAAGGAGGCGCGTGTCATCGGGTTCGGCCATGATCGCCCTATCCAAGTTATTCAAACAGCACCGTCATCAACCGCCCCAGGATACGCTGGTCACGCCGCCGGGCCATGAAAATCAACGGATTGATCAGAACGACCGATGGGTCAGATATATTGTCTTAACCTCGACATGATAATTAACCCTCCATGAGCGGCACGCGCCTGGAGAGGCTCTGAATGAGTTCGTCCGATAGTCTGGGACAGATCATGGAAAAGCCGGCGGAGTTCGCTCCGTCGACATTCGCCCAACGAGGCGTGGCGGTGGACTTCACGACACCGCTGCTGGTCCAGGCCAGGATCAGGCAGGCCAGCGGCGATTCGGTCGAACTGATCCTGCCCAATCTGGCGGGCGGTCGCGGATCCTATATCCTCGCGTGGCGCTCGCTGGTCCAGTACGCGACCATCACCATGCACGACCACGCGCTCTACGAGGCCGTGATGCGGGTGGAGCGGATCGATCCCGCCACCGTCAGGACGGCCACGCTGAACGTCGCGGCGGAGGGTCTGGCCGGCCGCGACGCCATGCGCCGCGCCACCACCCTGCTGGCCGAGGAGAAGGAGGAGTCGCTCCTGACCAACTTCCTGCTGGTCGTGGACCTGCTGAAGTTGACAGGCATTTCGGCGCAGGAGCTGATGAGGGGACAAGCCGGCGAGGACACCGAGGCGCGCATGAAGCGGGCGATCCATCAGGTCGCCGGCTCATTGGCCGTTTCGCCGGAAGTTCTGTACCAGCGGATCGAGCGGCTGACGCGCTCCACCTTCTCGGTCGGACTGCCTTGGGCGCCCTCCCCCGGACGGCTTCGGCGCCTGTTGGCGGATCTCGACGCCTTCCAGGCCTCCGTTACGCAATGGCAGAGCCGGGACGTCTCGGGAGCGGGCGAGGTCGGCCGATTCGCGGCGCAGGTCGCCCACCACACCACCACCATGGCGCGCCTTACGCTGGCCGAGACGGATATCCTGGTGCGGAACGTCCTGAGCATCATGCGCAACTGGGATCGCGACTCGAAAATCGTCAGCGGCCAGATGTCGCGGCTGGCGTGGCTGCTGGACGGCTGGTCGTACATCGTATCATTGTGGAATTCAGTGGAGCATGAGCCGCACGAGCGGCAGCGCGACACGATCCTGGACCTCGCCCGGCACATTCCGGTGATGCCGAAGGAGATCTCGGAATGGACCGCCAGCGGCCTGGACCAGGAGGCGCGGACGATCCAGCGGAAGTGGGTACGGCTGAACCAGGACTGGCGCACCGGCAGGAACTTGCAGGAGCTGGTTGTCAGGAACGAGCTTCTCAAGGGAGCCATGGCATGACGCTGAACTGGTCGGAGCTGCAGCAGCTGGGCTTGGCGATCGCCCAGGCGTCCGACGAGAAACTGATCCAGATCGTCAGGATGGTGGATACCCTGCCGGAGCGGACGCATCTGGACGACGCCATCGCCAAGGTCCGGCACCGGCTATTTGTGCTACGCCCGCCGCGGCCGCTGTCGATGGCGCGGATGCTGTTCTCCCCGGTCGAGGATCTGCTGGACATGCCGCTCCGCTATCGGCGCGGCAGCCGGAGGTTCAGCCGGGCCATCATCCGCCCGGTGGTCGACCTCGTGGAGGCCGGCCTGGGAGCCGCCAAGACCGCCGCGATCCGCGCCGAACTGATGTGCAAGACGACCAAGGACCGGGCCTTCTCCCTGGCACTGGGCGAGCGGCTATGGCCGGCCGCGGCGGAGATCCTGGGGGAGTTCGCCAAGCGGGCGGAGGTCGACGGCCGACTGCGGATCGAGCGGATCGGCCGCGACGACGACGTGCTGGTCCAGATCGCCGATCTGGCGGGTTTCCTGCGCTTTGGCGCCGAGTTGGAGCGGTTGAAGGCCGACCTGCCGCCCAAGCCTTTCGATGACCTCCAAGCCCATCACGTCGCGATGATCGAGGAGGCTTTCGTCAGCCTGCCGTCTCCCGAGGACGTCTCGCTGTTCACCCGCATCCTGCTGAGCCTGTCGGCCGAACCCGCGAGGATCCTGGAGATGCTGGAGCGGGTCAAGCTCCAGGCGACGCAACGGCAGCGCGACACGCTGGTGGGCGACCTCACCCAGTCGGTGATCGAGCGGCTGGGCGACGACGCCGAACGCCTGATCGACATCCCCGAAACCGATCTCCAAGTCGCGGCCAAGGTCGCGGGCCGTCTGGTCAGCAGCCTCGACTCGCTGGGCCGCAAGCGCCAGTGGGGGACGGTCAACATCGACAACAAGACGTTGGACAGGACGCGCAAGGCGATTGGCGACTTCGTGATGGGCAATCTCGACCGCACCGCCAGCGGTTCCGCCGCGTCGCGGGCGGCGATGGCGGCGAACCCCGGCGCCATCAGCGACACCCAGGCGGCCGAGGCCGAGGACCGCGCGTCGGCGATCAGGCAGTTCCGCGACCTGTCGCGCTCGCTGAAGATCGACCACCAGACCAAAGGAAAGTTCGACACGATCATCCGGTCGATGGAGACGGAGGCGATCGAGCAGATCGGCGCCGCCGTGCGCCAAGGGTTGCCGCGCTCCGAGATCAACCAGATCATCATGGACCGCCTGCGGCTATGCGATATCGTCGAGGGCTATGACCGCGTCAAGGAATTGCGGGTCAAGCTGATGGCGGCTGCGGGCTAGCGGCGGGGTGAGCCTGGGCCGACACCGATGTCCATGGCGTCTGTCAGCTGCTTCAAATCTCGCTGTGGTCGAGCGTCGCGCATCTCGGCGTGATGGATATCAAGTTCGAGACGATCCTGATCTGCGCCCTGCCGCTGATCGGGTTCGGGCTGTCCCCGTGGGTGCTCGCCAGCGAGCGACTGGAGTCCTTGGAGGGATGGCGCGGCGGCGGTAGCCGATAATTGTTACAACTCTATCGAAAGAGCATTCCCAAACTCGGCCCTCGAAAGAACGTGGATCAGTCTTGGGCGGGGATGCTTGATATGGCGTATGTGGTCGATTTCGATGTGGCGAGTAGTTGGAACACCGGGTTCACCGGCTCCGTCTCGCTGAGGAACACCAACACCTCGGCGGCGAACGGCTGGACGGTGGAGTTCGACGCGGCGTTCCAGATTTCCAACACTTGGAACGCCCAACTGGTCAGCCATGTCGGCAACCATTACGTCTTCCGCAACCTGTCCTGGAACGCGACGCTGCCGGCGGGCGGCAGCGTCAATTTCGGGTTCCAGGCGGCCAATACCGGCGCCGTGGTCGAGCCGACAAAGTTCACGGTCAACGGTCAGGCGAGCGGGGTCGACACTCCCCCTCCCGCCACTCTTCCCAAGTTCAGCGTCAACGACGTGGCGCTGGCGGAGGGGAATTCCGGGACCAAGGACATGAGTTTCACCATCAGCCTGGACAAGGCTTCGACGGAGACGGTGACGGTCAACTACGCCACGGCCAATGGCACCGCCACCGCCGGGGCGGCCGGTTCCGGAGCCGACTATCAGGCGAGGTCGGGCACGCTGAGCTTCGCGCCGGGCGAGACGTCCAAGACGATCAAGGTCACCGTCCATGGCGACACGGTGGTGGAGGGCAACGAGACGGTCCTGGTCAACCTGACCAGCCCGACCAAGGCGACCATCGCCGATGGCCAGGGCGTCGGCACCCTCAACAATGACGACGCCCGGGCGCTGCCCCGCCTAACCATCACCGACACCTCGGTGGTCGAGGGCAACCCGGTCACCACAGGCGGCGGCGGGGGATCTGGCGGTGGAGCGGGCGCGCACGCAGGGTTCTTCAGCACCAGCGGCAACCAGATCGTCGACAGCGCCGGGGCACCGGTCAAGATCGCGGGCGTCAACTGGTTCGGCATGGAGTCCGGGCGCTACGCTCCCGATGGGCTGCACACGCGGAACTACAAGGACATGATGGACCAGATGGTCGATCTGGGATTCAATACCATCCGCCTGCCCTTCTCCGGCCAGCTGTTCAATTCGGGCAGCACGCCGAACGGCATCGACTATTCGAAGAACGCGGATCTGGCCGGGCTCAACGGGCTCGGCATCATGGACAAGATCGTCGATTACGCCGGACAGATCGGCTTGAGGATCATCCTAGACCATCACCGCAACAACGCGGGCGCCGGGGCTTCCGAGAACGGCTTGTGGTACGACGGCACCTATACCGAGCAGCGCTGGATCAACGACTGGAAGATGCTGGCGCAGCACTACGCCGGCAACTCGACGGTGATCGGGGCTGACCTGCACAACGAGCCGCATGGTCCGGCGACCTGGGGCGGCGGCGGGGCCACCGACTGGGCCGCGGCGGCGGAACGGGCCGGCAACGCGATCCACACGGTCAATGGCGGCTGGCTGGTCTTCGTCGAAGGGGTCGAGTCGTACCAGGGGAACTATTACTGGTGGGGCGGCAACCTGATGGGGGTCAAGGACCGGCCGATCGACCTCAACTCCGACAACAAGCTGGTCTATTCGCCGCACGACTATCCCAACTCGATCTATGGGCAGCCCTGGTTCAACGATCCCAACTTTCCCAACAACCTACCGGACAAGTTCGAGCAGATGTGGGGGCACATCTACGAGACCGGCGAGGCTCCGGTCTATCTGGGCGAGTTCGGCAGCAAGCTGACCGACCCCAAGGACGTGGCGTGGCTGGACAAGATCCAGGCCTATCTGTCCGGCGACCTCGACGCCAACGGCTCGCGCGATATCCCCGCCAACAAGGAGGGCATGAGCTGGACCTGGTGGTCGTGGAACCCGAATTCCGGCGATACCGGCGGCATCCTCAAGGACGATTGGACCTCGGTCAACCAGAACAAGGTCGACGAGTTGCGGCCGCTGATGTTCGACCTGGGGGCGGATGGCGGCGGTGGCGGTGGCGGTGGCGGTGGCGGGACGGTGACCGAGAACGGCGTCACCTACGCCACGACCACGGTGACGCTGTCGGAGGCTTGGGCGGAGGCCGTCACGATCGATTATCGGACGCTGACCGACAGCGCCACGGCGGAGGACTTCACCAGCACGTCCGGCACGCTGACCTTCGCTCCGGGCGAGACGGCCAAGACGATCAAGGTGGCGGTGGTCGGCGACGCCAAGGTCGAGCCGGACGAGACTTTTCTCATCGCCTTGTCCAATCCGAAGAACGCGGTGGTGGCGGATGCCCAGGCCTCGGTCGTGATTCGGAACGACGATGGCGGGACGGTGACGCCGCCGGTCACCCCGCCCGTCACCCCCCCTGTGACGCCACCCTCATCGGGCGGTGGCGAGGAGGTGACGCCTACCGTCACGATCGCCGACAGGTGGAACACCGGCTTCGTCGCCAACGTGGCGGTCAGGAACACGGGCGATGTCGCGGTGGACGACTGGACGCTGGAGTTGGACACGCCGCATTCCATCACGAACATCTGGAACGCGGAGATCGTCAGCCACACCGGCGACAGCTATGTCATCCGCAATCTGGCTTGGAACGACAAGATCCCGGTGGACCAAACGGTCAGCTTCGGCTTCCAAGCGCTGGGGGTACCGTCGGCGGACTCGTTCCACTGGGACTTCCTGGGCTAGATCGGCCGCGGGTCGGAGGATGCCAAAGCCTGACAACCGTCAGAAAAACGTCACGCAACATACCTAAAGAGGTAGCTCCCATGATGTAGAAACCGTGTCCGCGCGGGTTCAAACGAATTCAGGTCACGGATCATCATGACGACGCCATTGGAACCCGACGACGACCGCGTCGATATCATCGAGGATGAGGAAGTCGGCATCATCGAGGATGACGGGGTGGTGTCGCCCGCCACATCCGCAGCCGCGGGTGACCGCCAATGGGAGGTGCTGGTCGTCGACGACGACGACGAGGTCCACCACAGCACCGCCTATTCGCTGCGGGGCGTCGACCTGCTGGGACGGCGGCTGTCGCTGATCCACGCGCGCTCCTCGGCCGAGGCGGTCGAGGCGTTGCGCACGCATCCCGGCATCGCCGTCATCCTGCTCGACGTGGTGATGGAGACGGACGACGCCGGGCTGCGGATGGTCAGGACCGTGCGCGAGGATCTGGCGCTTTCCGCCGTGCGGATCATCCTGCGGACGGGACAGCCGGGCTACGCGCCGGAACTGGCGGTCATCCGCGATTACGACATCAACGATTACAGGACCAAGTCGGAGCTGACGCGGACCCGGCTGCTGGCGTCGCTCTACTCGGCATTGCGCACCCATGGCCATCTGCTCGCCCTGGAAACCCACCGGCGCGGATTGGAACAGATCATCAAGGCGTCGGCGGAACTGTTCCGCCGCAACTCCCTGCCGGCCTTCTGCGAAGGCATCCTGATCCAACTCGGCGCCTTGCTCGACATGGACACCGGCGGCATCGTCCTGGCGCGCGATGGTGGCGATCGCTCCCAGGGACCGGTGGTGCTGGCGGCGTCCGGATCGTTCCGCCACCTATCGGGACAGGCGCTGGACCACATCACGGAGGAGGATGTCAGGACGCTGCTGCTGCGCGTGCTGGAACAGCGGATCACCATCTATGACGATCGCGCCACCGGCCTGCACATCGCTGGTCCCTCGGGCGACGACTTGGCGGTCTATCTGGCGAACAGCCGCGGCATCGAACCGCTCGACCGGACGCTGCTCGAGGTGTTCTCATCCAACGTGGCGCTGGGTTACGACAACGCGGCGCTGCTCGACCGGGTCCGAAGCCTCGCTTATTACGATCCGCTGACCCGGTTGCCCAACCGCGCGCTGCTGCGGGAGCGGACGGAGGCGCGGCTGGCCCGCCTGGAGGGCGACGAGAAGCTGGCGCTCTTCACGCTGGACCTGGATCATTTCCAGGCGGTCAGCGACGGGCTGGGCCAGGAGGCGGGCGACCAGATGCTGCGCCTGATCGCGGCGCGGCTGACCGACTATTTCGCGGCGGATGGCGCGGTCGGCCGTCTGTCCGGCGACATGTTCGGCGTCCTCACCCCGCTCCATCATGCCGGGGACGAGGCGGCGGCGATCGCCCTGATCAATGGCGGCTTCGAAGTGGCGCTCGAACTGGGCGGCGCTCCGCTGATGGCGAGGATGTCGGGAGGCTACGCGGTCGCGGGTGCCGGCGACGCCGACGTGCCGCGCCTGATGCGCCATGCCGGCATGGCGATGAAGCTCGCCAAGAAGTCGGGGCGCGGCCGGGTGCTGCGGTTCGAGCCGGAGATGGAGGAGGAATTGCACTCGCGACTGGCGCTGATCGGGCGAATCGCCGAGGCGCAGGCGCGTGGCCAGTTCTCGCTGGTCTATCAGCCCCAGATCCGCTTGCGCGACGACGCCGTCGTCGGGGTTGAAGCGCTGCTGCGCTGGCGCTGTCCGGATGGGTCGTGGATCAGGCCGGACGCCTTCATCCCCGCGGCGGAGGACGCCGGGCAGATCGTCTCGCTGGGCGAATGGGTGCTGCGCGAGGCTTGCCAGCGTCAGGTGGCTTGGCGCCGAGGTGGTGTCGCCCCCCTGCGGATGGCGGTCAACGTCTCGGTCCGGCAGATCCGTGACGGCGACTTTCCGGCGGTGGCCGAGCGCGCGCTGCGCGAGACGGGGGCCCACCCCGCGGAAATCGAGCTGGAGATCACCGAGAGCCACGCGATGGAGGATTCCAAGGTGCTGTCCACGGCCGAGACGCTGCGCGCCATGGGCTTCCGCATCGCCATCGACGATTTCGGGACCGGCTATTCGTCGCTGGCGCGGCTGCGGCAGCTTCCGGCCTCGCTCTTGAAGATCGACCGCGCCTTCGTGCGCGGCATGGATCACGCCACGGACAGCCGGTCGATCGCGTCGATGATCGTCAAGATGGGCCACGAATTAGGGCTGGACGTGCTGGCCGAAGGCGTCGAGACCCTGGAGGAGGAAGCGGTGCTGCGCGAGCTTGAGTGCGACGAGGTGCAGGGCTTCCTCCATTCCAAGCCGCTGCCACCGGCGGAGCTGGAGACTTGGCTGTGTAACAGGACCGCGGCGGCGTGACGGCGCCTTTCCCTGCACCTTCACCATGACGCTCAACCGCGTGGCGCCACGCGGTTGAGCGTCATGGTGAAGCGGGTACCCTCCCCGGGGCGGCTGGCGACGGTGATCCTGCCACCCAGCACGCGGCTGACCAGCGCGTAGGTGATGTGCAAGCCGAGCCCGCTGCCGCCGAAGCCCAGTTTGGTGGTGAAGAAGGGATCGAAGATCCTCGGCAGGTCAGCGGCGGGGATGCCGCGGCCATCGTCGATGACCTCGATCATCACGACATCACCGCCGTCCGCCGGGGTGGCCACGATCCGGATGGTGCCGGGCGGAACGCCGTCGAAGGCGTGGATGAACGCGTTGACGACCAGGTTGCCGAGCACTTGGCCAAGGGCCCCCGGGTAGCTGTCCATGACGATGTCGGGCGGCACCGCCAAGTCGATCCGGACGCCGGAATTCTTGTGACTGGGCCACAGTGTCGTGACGATCTCGCCGCAGACGCCGGCCAGATCGAACCCGCGCCGCAACTCGCTGGTCTGATCTACCGCGACCCGCTTGAAGCTGCCGATCAATTCGGCGGCCCGCGTCAGGTTGGCGACCAGCAGCCGCCCGCCCGTGGCGAAGCTCTCCGACGCCTCGCGCAGCGCCGAGCGGCGCAGTTCCTTGCCGGCCACCATCGCCTGGAACCGCTCGATCTCGTCGGCCAGCGTGGTGGCGACGGTCAGGCTGTTGCCGAGCGGCGTGTTGATCTCGTGGGCCATGGCCGCCACCATGCCACCCAAGGCCGCCATCTTCTCGGTCCGGACCAGCTCGCCCTGGGCGAGCCGCAGGGTGTCCAGCGCCGCTTGGAGTTCGGCGGTGCGCTCCTCCACCGTCCGCTCGATCTCCTCCATCAGGTGCGACTGCCTGCCGATGAAGCGGAGGCGCTCGTCCTCGTGCTCACGGAGGGTCGCCAGGGCCGCGGCCATGTGCCCGATCTCGTCGCGGCGACCCCGGGCTGGAATCTCGATCGATGTCCGGCTGGCCGCCAATTCCGACATCGCCAGCGTCATGGCCCGCACCGGCTCGGTCACGCCGCGCAGGATGAGGAGCAGCGTGGCCGCCACCACGGTCAGCAGGACGGCGCCGGCCAAGGCTATGGCGCGGGCGCGGTCGGCGGCCAATTCGGCGGCGCGGCGGCCGGATAGACGAAGCTCGAGCGTGCCGATCGGCCGCGCCGCCGATCGGCCGGGCGGATGATGCTCCAGCGTGACCCGTTCGTCCACATCGTCCTTGCCCGCCGCCGCGGCGACATCACCCAAGGCGGCGAAGGGCGCGCCGCTGGCGTCGAGGATGGCGACGCTGAGGAAATCGGGATCGTTGGCGACCGGTTGCAGCAAGGCGCGCGCCGCCATGTCGTCCACGTTCCACAGGATCTCGGCGGCGGCGCCCGCCAGGATGCCCGCGATCCGGCGCGCGCGGTCGTCCAGGGCGTTGGCGGCGTCACGGCTGGTGAAGGTGATGGCGGCCAACACGGCGATGGCCACGGCCACCATCAGCGGCAGGCAGATGACCGCCAGCGTCCGCGCCAGCAGACTGTGACGGAGCGGCACCACGGCGGCCACCGCAGCCGCTTTGGGGTCAGGCGGCTTCCAGCTTCGAGACGAAGCCGCGAACGCCGGACTGGAGCGTGTCGAAGGATTGCTGGAGGCTATGAATGGAGCCCATCAGGACGACGGCGGCGGCGCCGTTCCGTTCGGCCGAACTGGCGACGTCGCGGACATTCTCCTGAAGCTCCTGGGTGCCCTGGGCTGCGCTGGTCACGGCGCGGCTGATCTCCGAGGTGGCCGCGTTCTGCTGCTCGACGGCGGCGGCGATGACCGAACTGATCTGGGAGACGCTGCCGATGATGTTGGCGACTTCCGTGATGTCGGCGGCGGTCCCGCCGGTCGAGGCCTGGATCGCCCCGATATGTTGGGAGATCTCGCCCGTGGCGCGGGCGGTCTGCGCCGCCAGTTGCTTGACCTCGTTCGCGACCACCACGAAACCCTTGCCGGCGTCTCCGGCGCGCGCCGCCTCGATCGTGGCGTTGAGGGCGAGCAGGTTGGTCTGCGCCGCGATCGAGTTGATCAGGGTCACCACGTCGCCGATCCTGCTGGCGGCGCCGACGAGGTTCTTGACCTTCTCGACCGCGTCCTGGGCGCGCCGCGCCGCCTCGATCGAGACGGTGTGGGAGTTCAACGACCGCGACGCGATCTCGCGGATGGAGGCCGCCAACTGCTCGACCGCCGCGGCGACTGTTTGGACGTTGGCGCTGACCCGGTCGGCTGCGACCGAGGCGGCGCCGGAAAGACTATTGTTGTCGTCCGCCGTGCCCTGGACGACGCTGGCCGAGGAGGTCATCGCCGACGCGGTGGTCCCAAGCAATCCCAGCACGCCGCTGACCTCCGATTCGAAGCTGGCGGCGACCATCCGCAGCGACTGCCGGCGTTCGATCTCGGCCTCGCGCTTCAGGCGCTCGCGATCCATTTCGAGCTGGATCTTCGCGATCGCGTTGTCGCGGAAGGTGGCGACCGCCTTGGCCATGCGGCCGATCTCGTCCAGGCGGCGGGTCGCCGGAATATGGGCGGCGGTATCGCCATCGGCCAGCGCCGTCATGGTCGTGGTCATGATCTCGATCGGACGGGTGATCCGCCGCAGGATCAGGGTGAAGGCCAGCAACAGGCAGACCAGCGCGATGGCGCCGACCAGGACGATCCTGTCGGTCGTGTGGGCGATCTTGGCGAAGACGCCTTTCGGGCTGACCGCCAGTTCCAGCGTGCCGATGCTCTTGCGCTTGTCGCCAGCGCCGTACATCACCGGAGCGCTTTCGACGACCAAATCGGAGGCCGCGTTGCCGGTGTCGCCATGCGACGCGAAGACCTCGCCCTTGCCCACGGTCAGCCGGCTGTAGACATAGTCGCGATCCGAGGCCAGCGCCCCCAGCAAACCCACGGCGGCCTGATTGTCCATGTTCCACATCATTTCGCCACTGCCGCCCGACACGATGGTCGCGAGCAGCCTGGCCCTGTCGGCGAGTTCCTCCCGCGCCATGTTCCGCGACATCGTCGACAGGCCCACTATGGTCACCGCCGCGAGGGCGATCAGGAGGATGGTGATCTGCGCGAGGGCCTGCACGGCGAAGCTTCGGCGGAAGAGGGCGAGCATGGCGATATCCGTTCCAATGAGATCCGGACGCGGCGGCCGGTGCGCCCAATTCATAGGCATCACCGTCCAGCCGCGCGTATGACGATTTTAGTATGACGTTCGTGTGCGTCTGTTTTTTGTCAGTTATTTGAAATGTCCCTTTACCATCACCCGACAACGCGCGCGAAACGGCGCGGGAAATCCGTTCATGGGAGGATAAATGCCAGTGACGCCGACACCCTTCACCCTGCGCGTGCCCGATGAGGCCATCGCGGACCTGCGCGACCGCCTGCGCCTGACGCGGTTTCCCGATCAGGCGCCCGGCGAGCCCTGGGCCTTCGGAACCGACGTCGCCTGGATGCGCGACTTCGTGGATTACTGGCGGGATGGGTTCGACTGGCGGGCGCAGGAGGCGAGGCTGAACGCCTTCCCCCAGTACAAGGTGGCCCTGGATGGCGTCGACCTGCACTTCCTCCATGTCCCCGGCAAGGGTGCTCCAGGCAGGCCCGCCCTGCCGCTGCTGCTGTCGCATGGCTGGCCGGGCTCGGTGTTCGAGTTCATGGACCTGATCCCGCGCCTGACCGATCCGGCGTCCTTCGGCGGCGATCCGGCCGACGCCTTCACCGTGGTGGCGCCGTCCCTGCCGGGCTTCGGGCTGTCGTTCGCGCCGGGCCAGAAACGGTTTGGCGCGGAGGAGATCGCGGAACGCTTCGTCCAGTTGATGACGGAGGTTCTGGGATATGACCGGTTCGCCGCGCAGGGCGGCGACTGGGGGTCGTTCATCACGTCCAGGATAGGCCACACCAACGCGGCGAACGTGGTGGGCGTCCACCTGAACCTCCTGCCGCTGAAACGCGACTTGGCGGCGGTCGCCTCCCCGACGCCCGACGAGCGGCGCTATCTGGACGAGTTGTCGGTCTTCATGAAGGAGGAGACCGGCTATCAGTGGATCCAGGGCACGCGGCCCCAGACGCTGGCCTTTGGCCTGACCGACAGTCCGGCGGGGCTGGCGGCCTGGATCGTCGAGAAGTTCCGAGCGTGGTCCGACTGCGGCGGCGACGTGCTGTCGGTGTTCAGCCGCGACCACCTGCTCGCCAATATCGGGCTGTACTGGTTCACCGGCGCGATCGGGTCATCGTTCTGGCCGTATTATGCCCGAATGCACGGGCCCTGGCCGATCCCCGATGGCGGGACGGTCGATGTGCCGACGGGCTATTGCCAGTTTCCGACCGAGATCCTGCGACCACCGCGCTCGATGGCGGCCCGCGTTTTCACCGATATCCAGCGCTGGAGCGTCATGGAGCGTGGCGGACACTTCGCCGCGATGGAGCAACCCGACGCGCTGGCGGCGGAGATCCGGGCGTTCTTCAAGCCGCTTCGGGGCCAAGGGAGCGACGGCTAGGGAACGGCGAAGGGGAACTCGCCCAAGGGCTCCCAGGGACCGCCCAGGTAGCGCCACAGCAATACCCCCTCCCCCGTCGCGTCGAACGGTTCGAACATGGCCTGGAGCCGCTGGAACAAGGCGCGTGCCGCGGCGGGATCGGCCTTGTTCTGGATCGTGACATGGGGCTTGGGCGGCTGCCTGTCCTGGGGGGTCAGGTGGTCGCTCCAGCGGGCGGCCAAGCGGGCGCGGAACGCCACCAGGGCGGGGGCGTCGAAACCTTGGGCGACGCCTTTGCCGAGAAAGCGCCATCCGATGGCGCGCAGGTTGGGCGGCGGGGTATTCGCCATTTCGCCCCGCAGCGTCGCGGCGATGGCGCCGGGGTCGCCGCCCGGCAGGTGGTGGAACAGCGTCAGGTGGGCCGGCAGGAAGTTGCGCTCGACCGGAAAGTGTTCCCGCCGCAGGGCGTCGAGACGCTCGAACGAGGGCTGGTCGAGCTTGAGCGTCAGGATCAGGGGTCGGGACTCATCCGGCATTGATGGCCACCAAAGTTCGCATGAATTCACCACGGATGGCGCCTTGGTAGTCATTGCCTATTTCTTGACCATGGGCATGGAATATATCAATTGTCATGAATTCGCGTCTTTCCCGCTTGGTCATACCACTAATTATCCTTGTCGCGATCGAGGCCATTAACGGCTCCTAAATTCCTTTCTAATCACAATAAGGATATCGCAGACACAGAGCCAGACCAGCCATGACCCTCCCATCCGCAGCGCCATCGTCCCCGATGTCCCCCCTCGACCAGATCTACGCCGAGTACGCCACCGCGCGCGATCAGGTCCTCAAGCAGACCCATTCGTCCCATGTCGGCGAGTGCCTGGACGCCATCCGCCCGCTGTGGGTGGCCTATCAGGACAAGTTGCGGACGCTGTCCGCCGCCGAGGATGTCGCCCCGATGCGGCTGTCGGCTTGAGCGCCAGGTAAAACCCAGTCTCGCCGAGTTTGGTTCGAGCGCCAGAGGAGCCCCCATGCCCGGGGGCTCCTCTGGCGTTTTCGTGTTCCGGCGGTGCCGACACGCGGCGGATCGACACGGTTTTTCCGATCGATTGAAACTATTAATCATATTCCGATACTCAGGAACGCGGCACTATGGATTTGACCATAGGTATCATCATCGCCCGCCCGAGGTGTCGTTTTGCAATCACGTCCGTGTCCCTGCTGCCGTAACCCCGGATACGAAATAGGTCAAATCGAGTTCGGCGAGAGTTGCAACGACGCCTTCGAAGGTCGGCGGATGTTCGCCGACACGGGCATGATGGTGCGTTACTGGGCCTGCCCGATCTGTGACCACATCTGGACGCCTTGTCTGGACGATTGGACTTCCGAGGACTTCCAGCGGCGGATCTACAACGATGACTACGTACTGGCCGATCCGCCGTTCACCTATGACCGTCCCGCCCGCAACGCCGGCCTGATCGACGGAATCGTCGGGTCCCTGCGGGAGACGCTCGCCGTCCTGGACTGGGGAGGCGGCAACGGCCTGCTGGCGCGGCTGCTGCGTGACCGGGGGTTCCGGGAAGCGCTGTCCTGCGACCCGTTCCACGGCGATGGCAGGCCCGCCCCGGAACGGCGCTTCGATTTGGTGACCTGCTTCGAGGTGATCGAGCACGTCCCTGACCAGCGGGCCCTGTTCGGCGAACTCGCCGGTCTCCTCGCCCCACGCGGCGCCCTGCTGCTCAGCACCCTGATCCAGCCGGACGACATCCGCGACCAAGGACTGGG
Source organism: Skermanella stibiiresistens SB22 (assembly GCF_000576635.1). Lineage (GTDB taxonomy): Bacteria > Pseudomonadota > Alphaproteobacteria > Azospirillales > Azospirillaceae > Skermanella > Skermanella stibiiresistens. The sequence goes on along the minus strand of NZ_AVFL01000024.1, from coordinate 61,330 downwards.
CTGGTGGTACGCGCGGCCCCGCAACGGCCATATCCGGCTGCACAGCCAGTTTAGCCTGGAGCATTGCCTGGCGATCGAGGGGCTGGAATTGGTGTCGCTGACCGAGGAGCTTCACGTCGCTTTCCGCACCATCGAGTCGCCGGTGGTGCGGGCGCTGCTGGAGGCGGAGGTCCAGGGGCCGTCCCTGCCGGGCCTGCCGGCTTTTTCAGCGGATTGACCGACTGTTTGGCCAGTGGTCGATTCGGATCGGCTCAGACCGAGCGTGAGGATAGCGACGCCTTCTCGCCGACCAAGGCGCGCTCGGCCGGCAATTCGATCACCACCTCGGTTCCGACGCCGGGCTCGCTCGACATCCTGACGGTGCCGCCGTGCCGGTCCACCAATTGGCGGACCAGCGGCAGGCCCAGCCCGGTTCCCTGCGCCTGACGGGCCAACTTGCTGTCGGATTGTTCGAACGGCAGGAAGACCCGCGCCAGATCGGCGGCGGGGATGCCGATGCCGGTGTCGCTGACGATGATGACGGTCCGGCTGGCGGCGTCGCGCTCCACCGTCACGCCGATCAAGCCGCCGGCGGGTGTGAATTTGACCGCGTTGGACAGCAGGTTGTCCAGGATCTGCCGCAGCCGCATCCGGTCGGCGAAGATCCCGACATCGTGGGAGGGCGGCTCAAGCTCGATCGAGACGCCGGCGGACCGCGCCGTCTCGCGCAGGTCGCGCACCGCCTCGGCCGCGAGGCCGACCAGATCCAGCGCCTCCTCGCGAAGCTCCATCTTGCCGGCCTCCAGCTTGGCGAGGTCCAGGATGTCGTTGATCAGCGCCAGCAGCCTGCCTCCGGCGTGGTGGATGTCCGAGATGTATTCCGCCTGACGCTCGCTCATGCGGCCGAAGATGCCGCTCAGCAGGGCCTCGGAAAAGCCCAGGATCGCGTTGAGCGGTGTCCGGAGCTCGTGGCTGACGTTGGCGAGGAAGTTGGACTTGGCCTCGCTGGAGCGGACGGCGGCGTCGCGCGCCACCACGAGGTTCTGGGTCAGGTCGAGAAGCTGGCGGTTGGTGGCGCGGAGCGCCGTCTCGGAATGCATGTGGCGCCGCATCAGCCAAGCCAGCGCCAGCACTAGGAAGATGAAGCCGATGCCATAGCCCAGCAGCTTGACCTTGAAGGCGTTGACCTGGTTCTGCATCGTGCTGATCAGCTTGTTCTGCCGATCGATCACCGAGAACGACATGCGGCGGTGCGCGGTGATCGCCCGCTCTATATCCTGGTCGGCGACCAGCCGGAACGCGACGGGATCACTGTCCAGCAAGGGCAGGTCGTGGTCGATCCTCTCCACCGCGCCGCGCACTTCGGCGACCCCGGCCTCGCGGCCGATGCCCTGGGTGTGCCATTCGGAACTACCCGCCTCCGGCAGCGAGTTGATCCGGTTGAAAACGTTGTCGAGGCGCAGCTTGACGTCGTCGATCAGATCCGGCGAACTGTCTTGATCCAAGGCCCGGATGGCGACCTGGAGGCGAAGCAGGTCGACCGACAACTGCCCGTCGTACCAGATGTCGGCACCGCTCGCGACCTCGACCGACCGCTGGATGGCGATCAGATCGACGACGAGCATCGGCGAGCTCAACAGCACGAGGACGAAGGATACCGTCCAGACTATCTTGCCCAGATCCATGAAACGCATCCTGGCGGCCGTCACCCGAGGCATGGTCGCGGCGAACGCCGGTCACGGCAACGGGGAAATGTTGGAACGCCCGTCATTCCACCGTGATCGCCTTCAACTGCCAAACCCAGCGTGACAGGAACTCACGCTGATTCAACTCGGGATAGGCGTGCTGCGGATAGATCATCCAGATGGGACCGCGGTCACGACGCGACATGTACTCGCCATCCTTCTTCAGGGCCAGCATGACCGGCCACGTCTTGGCGTCGGCGATCGGTGCCGGGCTCTCGAAATCGTTGAGGGCGGTCAACTTCAAGGTCGTGGCCGCGGGATCGGCGCCGACCACGTCGAGCAGGCTGGACAGCAGGACGCCCTCGAACTCCGACGCCTCCGCCGTCCAGCTGGTGGCCGTGGTGAACCGGATCAATCCCAGGCTCTCCAGGGTGGCGGTGTCGAACCGCACCGCGCCCAGGTTGGTGCGGCCCGTGACCGTGAGGATCACCGGCCCCTTGGGCTTGGGCACCGCCATGCCCGCCATCAGCGTTGGCTTGGTCACCGTCTGGTAGACCGGCGAGACGGACTGCGCCACGCCCGGCGACGGCGCGAGACCGCCGCCGACCACGACGATGACGACGCAAGCGACAAGTATGGCGGCCAGACGGTTGAGCATTCGGATCTCCTTCGCGGACGAATGTCGCGGGCGGACGGTTGGCGGGCAGGCGAATCGCGATGTCCGCGTGATCGGACAATACTGTCCGCGTGTTATTTAAGATCGTATGAAAACCAACTACATTTCCAGCTTGTTCTTACTTAGTTCGAAACCAACTGCAAATGATCGACATACCATAGGCCGAATTTCATATTACATTCGACTTTCGGGATCGGTGAAAGGTTTCCGGACACAGTGTTTAGAGCAGGATCGTCTCACCCTTGCGCCGCACCCGGAACCATCGGCAGCCATAGCGATCCAAGTGGATGCTGACGGTGCCATCCTTGTCCAAGGTGAAGTCTCCCCGCCCGAAGAGATCGACCAAGCTGTCCCATCCCAAAGTATTCTCAACCTTGAAGTTGGCGCCGCATGACTTGCCTCCGAGGTTGTGGACCGTCAGGACCGTCCTGTCGTCCCAGTCGTAGCGGAGCGCGAAGACGGCGGGATCCGTCACCGGCACGATGCTCCACTTGCCATAGGCGATCTCGGGCGTCTCGCGCCGACGGCGGATCAGCCGCTCGATCCAGTTTAGCATCGAGCCGTCGTCGCGCCGTTGCGCCGCGGCGTTGATCGAGGCGGGTCCCCAGCGCTTGCCCGACACCACGGGACGGCGCAACAGCTTGGCGTCGGCGGTCGAGAAGCCGCCATTGACCTCGTCGGACCACTGCATCGGCGAGCGGACGCTGAGCCGGCCTGGGATCGCGAGGTTCTCGGACATGCCGATCTCCTCGCCGTAGAACAGCACCGGAGCCCCGGGGAACGAGAACATCAGGCTGTAGGCCATGCGGATGCGGGCCTCGTCGCCGTTCAACATGGTCGGCAGGCGCCGTCGCAACCCCCGGCCGAACAGCTGCATCTCCTCCTTCGGGCCGAACTCGCGGAAGACCTCGGCCCGCTCGGCTTCGGTCAGCTTGTCGAGCGACCATTCGTCGTGGTTGCGGATGAAGTTGCCCCACTGGCAGTCCTCCGGCAGCGTCGGCAATGCCCGCAAGCCGTGGATCAACCCGCTGGCGTCGCCGCGCGCCAGAGCCATCGCGAAGGATTGGTTCAGGTTGAAGTTGATGCACATGTGCAGTTCGTCGCCATCGTCGCCGAAGAAGCGGCGGACCTCCTCCGGCTCCAGGTTGACCTCGCCCATCAGGATGGCGTCACCCCGGCGGCGGCCCATGAACGAGCGCAACTCGCGGAGCCAGTCATGGGGAAGGACATCCATCCGCGCCTTGATGCCGATGGTCTCCAGCAGGAAGGGCACGGCGTCCACCCGGAAGCCGGACAGACCAAGTTCCAGCCAGAATCCGATGATCTTGCCGATCTCGTCCCGCACGGCGGGATTGGAGATGTTCAGGTCCGGCTGGTACTTGTAGAAGCGGTGCAGGAAATACTGCTTGGCCTGATCGTCCCACTCCCAGTTGCTGTCCTCCTTGTCGGGGAACACCAAGCCGCTCTGCTTGTCACCCTCCGGGATCTGGTCGCTCCAGACGTACCAGTCGCGGTAGGGAGACTTGGGATCGGACCGGGCCGATTGGAACCAGGGGTGATCGCGCGAGGTGTGGTTGACCACCAGGTCGGCGATCACCCGCATGCCCCGGTCGTTGGCGAGCCTGACCAGTTCGACGAAGTCGCCCAGGCTGCCCAGGCGCGGATCGACCGAGTAGTAATCGGTGATGTCGTAGCCGTCGTCGCTGTTGGGCGTGGGATAGAACGGCATCAGCCACAGGCAGGTGACACCGAGCCCGGCCAGATAGTCGATCCGTTCCATCAACCCCCTGAAGTCGCCGATGCCATCGCCGTTGCCATCCTGGAAGGTCTCGACGTCGAGGCAGTAGAAGACGGCGTTCTTCCACCAAGTGTCGCTGGTCCGGGTGATCGCCATGCTGGTCCTTCTTGTACTGGCCTATCCTGGGCCTGTCCTGGGGGAGAGCCCGCGGGTGGGGCTCTCCCCGCGGGCTTCTGAGGTAAGGCCGGGGAAGCCGTTAGGTTCCCGGGACGGCATATGACAAGAGGTGGGTGATCGGAGACGAGTGTCAGGTCTGTCCCGCCGGGTCGACCGGCTTCTTCCGGCGCCGCAGCAGGAACGGCACCATCACCAGCAGGAGCGCCACGATCAGGAGCCCCAGCGAGATCGGGTGTGTGACGAAGACCGACACGTCGCCCTGGCTGATCGCCAGCGCGCGGCGGAACTGCTGTTCGGCCAGCGGTCCCAGGATCAATCCGACGACGCAGGGCGCCACCGGCACGTCGAGGACCCGCATGCCGAACCCGATCACGCCGATGATCCACAGGATCACCAGATCGACCACGTTGTTGTTGAGCGTGTAGGTTCCCAGCGTGGCGAAGACCAGGATGCCGCCGTAGAGCCACGGCCGCGGGATGGTCAGCAGCTTGACCCAAAGTCCGACCAGCGGAAGGTTCAGCAGCAGCAGCAGCACGTTGCCGATGTAGAGGCTGGCGATCATGCCCCAGACCAGTTCCGGGTTGCTGTCGAACAGCAGGGGGCCGGGCTGCAGGCCGTATTGCTGGAAGGCGGCCAGCATGATCGCGGCGGTCGCCGAGGTCGGCAGCCCCAGCGACAGCAGCGGCGCCAGCGTGCCGGCTGCGGACGCGTTGTTGGCGGCCTCCGGTCCGGCGACCGCCTCGATGGCGCCCTTGCCGAACTCCTCCGGATGCTTGGACAGGCGCTTCTCGGTCAGATACGACAGGAAGGTCGGGATCTCGCTGCCGCCGGCCGGAAGCGCCCCGATCGGGAAGCCCAGCAGGGTACCGCGCAGCCACGGCTTCCAGGACCGTTTCCAGTCCTCCTTGCTCATCCACTTCGAGCCCTTGAGCGCGAAGATCTCCTCGGTCTCGTACCGGAAGCGGGACGCCACGAACAGCGTCTCGCCGACCGCGAATAGGCCGACCGCGACCACGACGGTGTCGATGCCGTCGAGCAGTTCGGGGATGCCGAGCGTGAAGCGGGCCTGGCCCGTCTGCAGGTCGATGCCGACCAAGCCCAGCGCCAGACCGAAGAACAGGCTGGCGAGGCCGCGCGGCAGGCTGTCGCCGAGCACGGCGGTGACGGTGACCAGCGCCAGCACCATCAGCGAGAAATACTCCGCCGGGCCGAACAGCAGCGCCATCTGGACCATCAGGGGCGCCACGAAGGTCAGCGCGATGGTGCCGATGGTGCCGGCGATGAAGGAGCCGATGGCCGCCGTCGCCAGCGCCTGCGCGCCGCGGCCCTGGCGGGCCATCTCATGGCCGTCGATCGCGGTGACGATGCTGCCCGACTCGCCCGGCGTGTTCAGCAGGATGGCGGTGGTCGATCCGCCATACATCGCGCCATAGTAGATGCCGGCGAACATGATGAAGGCGGAGGTCGGCTCGAGGTTGTAGGTGATGGGCAGCAGCAGGGCCACCGTCAGCGCCGGACCGATGCCGGGAAGCACGCCGATCGCCGTGCCGACGGTGACGCCCAGCAGGGACCACATCAGGTTGAAGGGTGTCAGCGCCACGGAGAAGCCGTGGCTGAGTGCCGCGAGGGTTTCCATCGGGTTCCGCCTATTCCGCGTCCGTTTCGGCCGGAGCCATCATGTCCTCGATGACGCCGCCGGGCAGCCCGAGATCCAGGCCGTAGTTGAAGACGACGAAGGCCAGGATGGCGAGCGCCAACCCCAAGCCAGCGTCGACCAGGATGCGCCGGCTCAGGAAGGCGCGGGCGGTGAAGGCGAACAGCAGCGCCGCCGCGACGATCCAGCCCGCGTATTCCATCAGCAGCATCTCGACGATAAGGCCGGTGGAGACCAGCGCCACGGCGCGCCAGTCGAGTTCCAGCCCCCGTTCATGCGCGACATGCCCAGCGAGGGCCTCGCGCAGCAGGACGGCGCCGATCACCAGCAGACCTCCCGCGATCAGGAAGGGGAACAGCCGGGGGCCGACCGGCGCGTTGCCGGCCCCGCCGCCCAGCAGGAATGTCTCGTATCCGATGAACAGGCCGAGCGCCAGAACGCCTCCGCCCAGTATCGCCTCGCCCAGGCGCAAACCGCGTCCCGTCGCCATGAGGTCTCCTCCCCCGTCCCTGAAGCCCCATCCCTCGCCCGGAACCCTTGTTCCGGACACCGCCGTTTTCGTACGGCTTTCGGATGTCGTTGGAACAGCTTAGCGCCGATCCCCGCCGCGGTCAGGGAGGATATTTCGGGAAATTGGGTACTCCGGGAAGGGAATGGCGAAGGTTTGGGGCCTCGCCAGCGGGTCCAGCGACGGGACGACCATCAAGAAGAAGCGTGCGCGTACCGGCCCGACATCGCCGTTCCGCGAAATTCCACCGGGCAGGAGCGAAAACCACACTCCGGCAAGCCCTCTCTCTCATATGGCTAATGGATAGCCGCGCGAAAGGGGTATTTACAAGAGATGGTCTTGTGAAATGAATGGTCAAACACAATATAATAAGATATCTTGTCGCAAATATCTCACAGGAGACCTCGCGACTGTATAAAGGTCTGTTCATCCCTTGGGATGACAATGGCCTGACAGCCCAATATATCTCAGGACCCCGCTAAAAATGCCTCGATCGCAGCTTGCCGTAATACCCTTCGAGATCCGCCAAGGCCAAGTCATGGTGCTGATGGTGACATCACGCGAGACGAAACGATGGGTGGTTCCGAAAGGTTGGCAAGAAAAGAACGTGTCCGATCCGGATCAGGCGGCACGCGAGGCGTTCGAGGAGGCTGGCGTCGTAGGCCAAGTCGGCGCCAAGGCGATGGGATCGTACCGGTACAAGAAGCGCCTGAAGAACGGCAGCCTGAAGAACGTCGAGGTCGCGGTCTATCCGTTCGAGATCGAAGAGCTGCTTGACGAATGGCCGGAGATGGACGAGCGCGAGCGCCGCTGGATGACGCCCGCCCAGGCGGCGCTGGCTGTCGACGAAGGTTCGCTGGCCGCCCTTCTGCTGGGACTGGCCGTCGAACCGCCGAACGTCAAGGGATCGCGTGCGTCGCGAAAGTCGGGACTTAGCGCGAAAAACGCCCGCGCATCTGCGTATCCGCTCTGACCTGCATGTCGATCCGGCTCTGAAGATCGGCGCGCGTCTGCATGTCGATGCGCGGGTTGAGATCGCCGCTGGTCATGTTGGTGGCGCTGGTCAGCGCCGGGTCGAGCAGGATCTCATCCAGGGGACCTGACACGATGTCGATCCTGACCGACATGTCGACCTTGTCGTAGGCCCACATCACGACGTCGTCGAAGAACTTCTCGTCGCGGCGGAACTCGACGCCCAGGGCCGACATGTCCTCGACCTCGGCGACCTTGGTCCCATCGCCGTGGACGACGAAGACATAGGGCTTCGCCAGCTTGTAATAGCTGCCCTCGTAGCTGAAGCCGTAGATCCGGGCCAGCCGGGGATCGCTCTCCGCCTTGAGGCATTCGCCGAGGGGTGAGGGCTTCAGCGCCGACTTGCCGCTTTTCGCCGCCGGCTCGGAATGGGACAAGGTCAATCCGCCAAACGGCCGGCCGAACATCCGCACGAGCGATGGGTCGAGCAACGTCTCCAGGAACTCGTCGGACATGACAGGCGTCTCCCCCGGTATCGATCGTCCAATCGCAGAAGGATTGGGACGATAGATCAGACACCGTGAGATGCGAACCGCGGCAAAGGAGACTAAGGCTAAATCTCCTACCGCCAGCGGTGCCCCAGCGCCTTCAGCGACGCCAGGATCGCGGGTGTGGCGGCGCGGGGCCGCGACTGCCGCATCGCCGCGGCGTGGCGCTCGGCGTAGCTCGGGGACAGCGGCGGGCGGAGGGGTGGCGCTGGAACGGCCAGTGGGTCGATCCCGCGCGCGCCGAAATGGATCAGGATCGCCTCAAGGTTGCCCCGCTGCCCCCGGTCGAGCGCCGCCGTCAGGTAACGGGCGGCGAACCCGTCGTAACTCAGGTCGTCGGGCCGGAGTGTCCGGACCGCTTCGGCCAAGCAGGCGCCGACGAGATCGCGGGCGTCGGTCAGCGCGTGGCGGAAGCCGTCGCGGAAGCGCTCCAGGCGGCTGCCGTAGTGGTCGCCCAGCCGGTCGATCGCCAGTTCCACCTCGTCCCGCCGCCAGCCCCGGGCGTCGTTGTCGGGCTCGATCAGACCGCGCGCGACCAGGCCGTCCTGGAACAGCTCCACCAGGATGTCGAAGACGGCCCCGGTCAGTGGCAGAGACATGTCGTGGGCATCGCGGTCGAGCCCCTTGGGGTCGAACCAGTCTCCGTGCCCCAGATAGCGCACGCCCACGAGATCGGCCAAGGCGGAGTCGTTGCTGGCGACGCGGATCTGGTCGGCCGCCGCGAACTCGCCGATCCGGCTCAAGGCGTTGAGGACGTAGAGATTGCCGCCGCACTCGTTCAGCACCTGATCGATGGCACCGGAGAAATGAAGGAACGAGAGCAGGGACATCAGGTCGGCGGCCGCTTCCTGGAATCCCAGATACTCGGCGGTCACCCGCGATTCCTCCGGATAGCCCATCACGGAGAACAGGATGGCGTGGGCGGTCTCGTGCGCCAGGACGTCGAAGTTGAGGCAGAACGGGGAGCGGGCGCCATCCCCTGCGATCTTGAACCCCGCCTCGATATAGCCGGGCCCGAAATGCGCGTTGTCCCAATCGACCACCGGGATCAGTTCCAGCCGCGGTCCCGACGGGAAGCGCGGCCAGCGAACCGTCTCGCCCAGGTACCGTTCCCAGACATCCAGCGCCAGCCGGACCGAGCCATACATGTGGACGGCGGGAAAGTCCGGGTGATCGACGGGGATATGGTCGAAATGTCCATCGGGGCCGGGACGCGTCGGCGGACGGCACGGTCCCCGCCAAGGCGGTCCGGAACCGTCATCATAGGGAGGCTTGTGGCCCAGCGCGTCCACGACATACATCCTGTCGTCGCACGGACCGGCGCCGATTTGACCGGGACGAGGGCCGACGGTCACGGTATCGGGCGTCTCCGGGCCGCCGCTCCCGGGAGTTTGGCGGAACAGGCGGAACCGGGTCCCCCCAGGGATACCGTCCTCAGCCATCGGCATCGTTCCCACGCCGCCCTCCGTGTCGAAACAGCCGCTCGACCGCGTCGAAGAAAGCGGACTGATCGGCGTGGCCCAGCCTCAGGATGAACGCGTCGAGGTCGGTGGGCACGGGCACTTCCAGGTGCTCCTCGAAATACCATCCCGCCAGCCGCGCCCGTTCCAGATCGCTGGGATCACGGCCCGGCCTCGCCGCCTCCCGCAGACTTCGGCCCCGCTCCGCCAGTGCGGCGAAGCGGCCGTCGAGTCGCAGCAGGTCGGCCATCGCCTCGGTCAATCTCCCGGCCATGGCGCCTTCCAGGGCAAGAAGCGCCGCCTCGTCCTTCAGCAACCGGCCAAGGCTGGCGCTGTCCAGCCCGTTGGCCTGAACCCAGGCGGTCAGGTCGCGCCGCCGGCTCAAGCCAACGCGGCGGCGCAGGTCGTCCAGGCGTTCGCGGAGGACGGCGGTACCGGGGCTCGGGCAACACCGCGCCGCCTCCTCCAGCGCGCACAGGCGCTGGGCGGCGCGCGCGGACAGGGCGAACCAGGCGTCGGGATCGAGGCGCAGGGCGGTCAGGGCGTCGGCGCTGGGATCATCGCGTGGGGGTTGGGCGGGTGTCGCGTCGGCGGCGGCTCGGAACCGCTCCCAGACAAGGGTCCGCTCGAACCGGAAGGAGGGGCGGAACGGGACCGGCGGCGGGTCGTCGCGCAGCCGCTCCAACAGCGCCACGGCGTCGCGCCGCTTGGCTTGGACGCGGTTGCCCGGCAGCCAACCGCGGAGCGCCGTGCCGGCGGACGGGTCGAGCGGGCTGGCGCAGTCCTCCAGCAGCGCGGGCCAGCCGCGATCGGCGTGGAACAGCGCGCGGGCCCGGTCGAGCAGCGCGCGGCCGGTGGCGTCGACGATGATCCCGGCGGCCACCGCCGCGTCGATCGTCGCCCTGATATCGACCAGCGCCTCGGACAGGGGCATGAAGTCCAGCTCGGCGGGCGCGTGGATCACGGCGACCTCGTCGTCGGCCTCCAGTGCGCCGTCGCGGAACGCCTCGAAGACGCCTCCCACCCCGATCATGCCGAAGCCGTGCAGTTCGGCGGCGCGCAACGCGCCCATGCTGGCGGCCCCCAGCACCGGGACACCCTGGTCGAGCGCCCACAGGATCTCCTTGTGCCAGACTGAGGGAACCTGATCGAACCCGCCGTCGATGATGCCGATGGCGCTGGGGAGACGGGTTCGGCCGCGGTCGCGGACCAAGCGGTAGACGTCGCCCTGGCGGACCGGCGGCAGGTAGTCGGCGTCGAGGATCGCCATGGCGTCGGCCTGGGGCAGCGTCGGCCCCAGGAAGAGGACGGGCTTGTTCATGGCACCACTCCGCGGGCCCGGCGGCCGGGCAGGTAATCGCCTTCCGAGCCGCGATCCGCCGCCTCCAGGCCGGGCACGACGACACGAACGACCGGCAGACCGAACTCCGGCCGCGTCAGGTCGGCGTACAGGATCGGTCCAACGCCGACGGTGGCGAGACGGTCCGACACCGTGGCGACATCGCTCCGGACGGTCGGTCCGGCGATGGACTGGATCGCGCGGAAATCCCGGCGTGATCCCCCGACGGAGAGCCAGCGCCGGGCGGTGTGCCAGCGCTCGGCCCGCGTGTCGGGGTTCCAGGCGTCGGGGTCGAAATCGTCCCTGGAGCCGGCGATGAAGGTGGTCCGCGCCTGCGCCGCCTCGGTCAAGGCACGCGACAGCGCCACGCCGGCGTCGGGATGACAGCCGCTGCCCAGTTCGGCGTCGCCGGCCTCGGGCGCCTTCCCGGCGATGGCGCACAGGAAGGCCGGAACACCGATATCGCTGGTGACGTCCCAGACGCCGACATCGATGCCGACGCGGTCGAACCTGGCCAGCAGACCGCGCGCGGCGGCGTCCTCAACCGTGTCGAGGTCGAGCCGCGTGCCGGCGCGATCGGGCCCGCCGGCGCGTCGCCACAGGGTGATGGCGTCGCGCTCGACCACTTCGCACAGGCCGTGGGCCAGTGCCTCGGTCAGGCTGTTGCCCGACGCCAAGCCGTTGGTGGTGGCGGGAAAACAGCCGCTGCCGGCGGGAGGTGGATCGGTGAAGTCGGCGCCGACCAGTTCCAACGGCAGCCAGACCGGAGCGCCCGATAGCAGGTCCCGACCCTCCGCCCATAGGATCGGCCGATCGGGATGGAAGCCGCCCTGTTTCGACCTGGGAAGGGATTCCACATCGGCGATAGGCGCCGCGGCGGCGAGATCGCGCCAGCTTTGGTGGCGGAGGGGCAGCGCCACATGCTCGGCGTGCCAGGTCTCCGCCGCCTCCATGAAGGCCGACGCCTTGGCGGCGGCGTGGGTCAGGCCCTTACCCTGGTTGACCGCGAGCGAGCGGGAGTTGGGACGGCAGGCCATCCAGACCGGCACGCCCAGCCGGTCGAGGCCGGTCACGTCCGAGAGGCGGGTGATGCCGAAGCGGGACGCCAGGGGCAGGAAGCGTTTCAGCGTGACTTCCGGCGGCACCGCCCTATGGGCGCCGTCCCGCCACGCCTTGGGCGCCTCGTCCAGGGCGGCCAATCCCCGAGGAAGCGCCATCACCGGATCACTCACCGGGGCCATCCGACCCGGAGGCGGGCGGACAACCGCCGGGCGCCCTCCCGCGCCGTCTCCAGATCGGGATTGGCGGCGGTGGGCGGCAAGCGGTGGAGCATCCGGCGCAAAAGGTCGAACGCCTCATCCACCCTGCCCCGCCTCTCCCACAAGGTGGCGATGCTGTTGACGGCGCGCAGTTCGAGCGCCAACGCACCCTGCCGCCGGGCCTCCTTCTGGGCCCGCCGGAACGCCGCCTCCACGGCGCCATCGTCGGCTGAACCCGACAGCCACGTCATCTCGCCGATCTGCCGCTCGACCTCCGGCGCCCAGATCCGGAGGCCGATCCTCTCGAACTCCTCGCGCGCCGCGATCAGTTCGGCCAAAGCCTCCTCCGGCTTGCCGGCGCCGGCCAGGACATCGGCCAGCATGCAGTGGAAGACCGGGAAGTCCTCCGGCGTGCCGATCGCCTTCTGACGAGCCAGCGCCACCCTGACCTGATCGAGGCCCCGCATGGGCTCGCCTCGCATGGCGATCGCCCAGCCGGCGTAGAGCAGCCCTTTGGCACGGTGATCGGGAAAGTTCTGTTCCTCCGCCAGGGCGATCATGTCGGCGGCCCGGGCCAGCACCAGCCCAGTGTCGCGGCGGTAGAACTGGTGCGTCAGCGAGGCGTCGAGCGCGTGGGCGCGGCTTCCGGTATGGCCCAGCCCGGCGGCCCAGGCGAGCGAGGCGCCCTCCTCCCGCTGGGCCGCCGCGCCGTCGCCGGCCAGCCAGAGCACCAGCGCCCGCTCGGCGTGGCCGCAGACCTTGGCGTCATGGTTGCCATAGAGCGAGGCGTGCTCGCGGTAGTCGCCGGCCTGGTAGATCGCCAGGCCACGGTCGATGTGGTGACGGCAGCGCGCCAGATCGCCCCGGTTGAAGTGGCTGGCCCACTGGCAATGGTGCGCCTGGAGCAGCATGCCGTCGTCGGCGCGCTCGCTCGCCCGCTCCAGCAGCGCGTCGGCCCGTTGGCCCATCACCGTGAAGTCGCGCGACAGCCGCCACCAGCCCCACGAGATCGGGAAGTGCCTGCTGGTTTCCGGCAGTTGGCGGCACATCTCGTAGGCTTCGGCGTAGAGCCGTTCGACGTCGGGCGAGCCGGGGCCGCGCAGGAAGATCCGCACCGGCCCGAGCAGGACCAGGATCTCCATCCGGAGGTCCAGCGCCTCACGCTCCTTCAACCCGCTTTTGTAAGGAGCCGCGGTCAGGGCGAGCGCCCGGGTCAGGTGGTTCTCGGCCTCGGCCATGGCGGAGCGGTCGAGCGCCCGCCGCGCCGCCTTGAGCAGATAGGCGATGGCAGGTGCGACCTGGGCCGACTCCTCGTAATGGTGGGCGAGCAGGTCGGGACGGAGGTCGCCCGCCTCCGGCGTCAGGTCGAGCAGCGCCGCGGCGGCACGGGCGTGGAGCGCGCGGCGCCGATCGCGCAGCAGGCTGGCATAGGCGGCGTCCTGGACCAGCGCGTGCTTGAAGCTGTAGCGGAGATCGCCGTCGCCATGGATCAGGTCGGCGCGGATCAGGACCGCCAGCGCGTCGTCCAAGTCCTCGGCGCGGAACTCCGACACCCGACTCAGCAGATCGTGGTCGAACGAGCGGCCCAGCACCGAACCCGCTTGGGCAAGCTCCTTGGCGGTGCCGGCGCGGTCCAGCCGGGCCATCAGCGAGGCCTCGAGCGAGATCGGGATGGCGTCGGGGCGGGTGCCGGGCGCGGTCGGCTTGGCCTCCACCAGCGTGCGGGTCAACTCCTCGACGAACAGCGGAATGCCGTCGGTCCGCTCCAGGATGCGCGTCTGGGTGCGGCGGTCGAGCGGCCGGTCGGTGGTCAGGCTGCGGACCATGGCCGCGCAGTCCTCCACCGCCAGCTTGGGCAGATCCAGCGCGTGGACGCCGGGTCGGCCCTTCCAGTCCTCCGGGAATGGCTCGCGCGAGGTCACGATGATGAACAAACGGCGGCCGCGCGCCGTGTCGATCTGGCGGTTCAGCAGTTCGACCGTGGTCGGGTCGAGCCAGTGCATGTCCTCCACCAGCAGGATGACCGGCCGGTCCTCGGCGGCGAGGCAGAGTTGGCGGACCAGCGTCCGGAGCGTCAGCTCCTTCAACTGGCGCGGCGATAGGGGTGGCTGGTTTGATTCCTCCTCGTGCCGGATCGACAGCAGGGAGGCCATCACGCGCAGCACCTCCGCCCGCTCGGCGTCCTCGCCGAACGCGAAGGCGTCGAGCTTGGCGAGACGGGTCGCCGGCGGGTCGAGACGGTCGATGCCGGTGAACCGCTCGATCTCGGCGATCACGGGGCACAAGGGATTGCTGCCGTTGACCTGGGACGCCTGGAGACGGAAGGTCCAATGGCCGGTGTCGCCGGCGCCTTCCAGGAACTCCTCGATCAGCCGCGATTTGCCGATACCGGGTTCGCCGCGCACCAGCAGGACGGCGCCGGTGACCTCGCGGGCCTGGCGCCACAACTCGCGCAGCAGCGCCCGCTCGGTTCGCCGATCGACCAGCGGAACCAGGGGCACCCTGTCGCTGGCGTCGCCCCGGCGGCGCTCGGACCTGACCCGCCAGACGCGGACCGGCTGGGAGAAGCCTTGGAGGGCGTGGGCTCCCATGTCCTCGAAATGGAAACGGCTGGCGGTCAGGCTCCAACTGTCGTCGGAAACGACGACGCCATTCGGCGGGGCGAGGTTTTGCAGGCGCGCCGCCAGGTTGGGGGTGACGCCGGCGATGGGATGCTCGGTCGCGGTGCCGCTGCCGATCAGGTCGCCGATCACCACGGGACCGGTCGCGATGCCGATCCGGACCCGCAGCCTACCGCCGTCGGGCAGCGGCACGCCGCCGATCGCCCGCGTGATCTCCAGAGCCGCCAGCAACGCGCATTCGGCGTCCGATTCCGACGCCGTGGGATAGCCGAACCACGCCACGACGCCATCGCCCAGGAACTTGGCGACATGCCCGCCGAACCGCTCGACGAGGTCGCCGACCAGCCGCTGATAGCGGTGCATCGCATCCAGCACGTCCTCGGCGTCGAGCCGTTCGGCCAACGCCGACGAGCCGACGATATCGGAGAACAGCACCGTCAGGTGGCGCCGCTCGGCCATGGGATGCGGGGCGGTCGGCAAGGATGGGAGCGGTGTCGGCTGGCTGGCGGGGGAGAGCGCGCGGAGGAAGCGCTTGCGCTCGCCCATGCTGAGGCCGATCTCGCGGAGATCGTCCTCGGTCAGTTCGGCGAGGTCGGCGAGGTCGATGTCATGGCCGCGGAAGGCTCCGGCGTGATGGCCCAGGCCGATGGCGGTCAGCCATTCCTCAAGAACGGGCATGCGCCGCTCCCGGAAGCCCCACCACCGCCGGCGTCAAGCCGGTTTCCCAACGCGCGCTCATCCGGACCCGCTTTTGTTTCCCAGTATTGACGAGTGTTACGCTTAATCGCGAATTTACCAGAGCGTCACGCGCCATTCAGCCAAATTGAGGGAACCAAGGCCGATTGCGGCCGATGCGCCTGCTTCGCCCATTGGGGACGCCATCAGGAGACGGGGCGGGATACGGAGCTTGAAACGCGTCCGGGGATGTATAGCATCCCGGGAAACCAGGAGCCCATTCCCGTGCATGACTATGTCAAGAAGATCCTGACGGCGCGCGTCTACGACGTCGCCATCGAAAGCCCGCTCGACCCGATGCCCCGGCTGTCCCAGCGGATCGGCAACCGCGTTCACCTGAAGCGCGAGGATCTTCAGCCCGTCTTCTCGTTCAAGATCCGGGGCGCCTACAACAAGATGAGCGGGATGGCGCGGGCCGACCTGGACAAGGGCGTCATCTGCGCCTCGGCCGGCAACCATGCGCAGGGCGTCGCCATGGCGGCCAACCGGCTGAAGGCCAGGGCCATGATCGTGATGCCCTGCACCACTCCCGCGATCAAGGTCCAGGCGGTCGAGCGGCTGGGTGGCGAGGTGGTGCTGCACGGCGACGGCTTCGACGACGCCTACGCCCATGCCCGCTTATTGGAGGCGGAACACGGCCTGACCTTCATCCACCCCTATGACGACCCCGACGTGATCGCGGGCCAGGGCACCGTGGGCATGGAGATCCTGCGCCAGCATCCCGACCCGATCGAGGCGATCTTCGTGCCGATCGGCGGCGGCGGGCTGGCGGCCGGTGTCGCGGCCTATGTCAAGTTCCTGCGGCCCGATGTCAAGGTGATCGGGGTCGAGCCGGACGACGCCGCCAGCATGAAGGCGGCGCTGGACGCGGGCGAACGGGTGATCCTGGACCAGGTCGGGCTGTTCGCCGACGGTGTCGCGGTCCGCCAGGCGGGTGCCGAGACCTTCCGGCTGTGCCGCGAGTTGCTGGACGACATCGTCACGGTGGACGGGGATTCGATCTGCGCCGCGGTCAAGGACATCTTCGACGACACCCGCGCCATCGCCGAGCCCTCGGGCGCCGTCGCCTTGGCGGGTTTGAAGCTTCACGCCGAGCGCGCGGGCATCACCGGCAAGGCCCTGGTCACCGTCAACAGTGGCGCCAACCTCAACTTCGACCGGCTGCGACACATCGCGGAACGGGCCGAGATCGGCGAGCACCGCGAGGCCCTGCTGGCGGTGACCATCCCGGAACGGCCGGGCAGCTACCGCCGATTCATCCAGGTCCTGGGCCGCCGGTCGATCACGGAATTCAATTACCGCTACGTCGAGGGTCCCGTGGCCAATATCTTCGTGGGCGTGCAGCTGTCCGCCGGCGAGCGCGAGAAGAGGGAGATCATCGGACTGCTCCGGTCCGAGGGGCTGACCGTCGACGACATGAGCGACAACGAGATGGCCAAGCTGCATGTCCGCCACATGGTCGGCGGACGGGTGCCGGGCCTGCGCGACGAGTTGATCTATCGCTTCCAGTTTCCCGAGCGACCGGGCGCGCTGCTGAAGTTCCTGGACGGCATGGCGACCGACTGGAACATATCGCTGTTCCACTACCGCAACCACGGCGCCGATCACGGACGCGTGCTGGCCGGCATCCAAGTGCCCGAGGGGGAGCGCGACGGTTTCCGGCGGCGCTTGGCCGAGCTTGGCTATCCGTGCTGGGACGAGACCGGCAACCCCGCCTACCGGTCGTTCCTGCACGCAGGACCGTGACGCCCCATGCCCGGTTGGATCGGGTGATGATGGTATGGCGTCGTGGGCGAACCATCCCGAACGGGACATTAAATTACGAGCGGTAAGCTTTTTTGTTCGCGCGTTAAGGAATTCGATACGAGAGTAGGGACAATTTCGTGATGGTATCTCTCCCGGGATACCACCGGGCGGCGAGTTGTCCGGTATGCATCCGCACGGTGCCGCGGGGGCTGATCCCCGGTCGGTGCCGTTCCAAGAAAAGGGATGTGGCGCGATGGCCCTGGCAGCCGCATTTTCCGAAAGAAGCGAACCCAAGCTGGTCAGCCGCGCCGTGGCAGTCGCTCTCGACGGCGTCAAGATCGCCTTCGGCATGCCCGACGGCGGAACCTACGAGGCGGTCGCGCCGACCAGCCTGAACGTCGCCGAAAGCGAGTTCGTGGCGATCGTCGGTCCGACCGGCTGCGGCAAGTCCACGTTGCTGAACGCGGCGGCGGGACTGGTGAAACCGGCGGCGGGGACCGTCCATATCCTGGGACAGCCCCTGTCGGGCATCAACCGGCACGCCGGATACCTGTTCCAGCAGGACAGCCTGATGCCGTGGAAGACGGCGGCCCAGAATGTCGCGATAGGGCTGGAGGTCGGCGGCGTCCCCGCGCGCGACGCCCTGGAGGAGGCGCGCGACTGGTTGAGGAAGGTGGGCCTGGGAGCCTTCGGCGACCGCCACCCCCACATGCTGTCGGGCGGCCAGCGCAAGCGGGTCGGCTTGGCGCAGGTGCTGATCCGGCATCCCAGGATCATCCTGATGGACGAGCCGTTCGGTCCGCTCGACGCCCAGACGCGGCTGATCATGGGCGAATTGCTGCTCGACCTGTGGTCGGCGGACCGCAAGGCGGTGATGTTCGTGACCCATGACCTGGAGGAGGCGATCGAACTCGCGGACCGGGTCGTGATCATGTCGGCTGGCCCCGCCGCCCGCATCATCGGCGACTACGCGATACCGCTGGCGCGCCCCCGCGACATCGCCGAGATCAAGCTCGACCCCCGGTTCGTCGAAATCCACCGGCAGATCTGGCACACCCTGAAGGAGGAGGTCCTGAAGGGCTATCGCCAGAGCGAGGGATCATGACCGTCAAACGAGAAAAACTATTGGCGCTCCGAATCCTCGTCGGGATCGGCATGATCGCCACTTGGCACGTGGTGGCCGAGACGTCGCTGGTCGGCGATCCGCTGACGATGAGGTTCTTCTTCTCGACCCCCTTGGACGTGGCGGGGCGGATCGCCCAGTGGCTGCTGCACGGCACCATCTGGTACCATCTGGGCGTCACCCTGCTGGAGGCGGCGCTGGCGTTCGGCATCGGCTCCCTCAGCGGCGTGGTGGTGGGCTTCTGGTTCGCCCGGAAGCCGCTGGTCGCCGCCGTGTTCGACCCCTACGTCAAGGCCGCGAACGCGCTGCCCCGCGTGGTTCTGGCGCCGATCTTCGCGCTGTGGCTGGGGCTGGGCATCTGGTCGAAGGTGGCGCTGGGCTTCACGCTCGTCTTCTTCATCGTCTTCTTCAACGTCTATCAGGGCGTCAAGGAGGTCAGCCCGGTCGTGCTGGCGAACGCCCGCATGCTGGGCATGAACGAGCGGCAGCTGCTGCGGCACGTCTACCTGCCGTCGGCGCTGAGCTGGATGTTCTCGTCGCTCCACACCTCGGTGGGGTTCGCCATGGTCGGCGCCGTGGTCGGCGAATATCTCGGCTCGGCCGCCGGCCTTGGCTACCTGATCCAACAGGCCGAGGGGGTGTTCGACGTGACCGGCGTGTTCGCCGGCATGTTCGTGCTGATGGCCTTCGTCATCCTGATCGACTGGCTGGTCACCCTGGTGGAGCGGCACCTTCTGTCGTGGCGGCCCCGCCCGGCGGCGACCTGACCAAATCGCGCGGCGACACCAAAGCACAGGCTTGGTGAAACAAAACCAGCTTGGCGAAAATCAAGAAAAGGAAGCACCGATGAGAAGTTTGAGGATTGCCCTGTGCGGCGCGCTGGCCATCGCGGGCTTGGCCCTTTCCCTGGCGGGTGGAGCCTTGGCGGGAGATCCCGAAAAGAAGGACGTGGCGCTGGCGGTCGGCGGCAAGCCCCTGCTGTACTATCTACCGCTGACCATCGCGGAGCGGAAAGGCTTCTTCAAGGAAGAGGGACTGAACGTCGAGATCAACGATCTGGGCGGCGGCGCCAAGTCGCTCCAGGCGCTGATGGGCGGTTCGGTCGATGTCGTGACCGGCGCCTACGATCACACCATCCGAATGCAGCAGAAGGGCCAGGACATCCGCGCCGTGGCCGAACTGGGTCGCTTCCCCGCGATCGTCATCGCGGTCCGCAAGGATCTGGCCGGCGAGATCAAGTCCCCGGCCGACTTCAAGGGCCGCAAGATCGGCGTCACGGCGCCGGGCTCGGGAACCGCGCTGACGGTGCAGTACGTCATGGTCAAGAGCGGCCTGTCCCCATCCGACGCGGTCCTGATCGGGGTCGGCGGCGGCGCCAGCGCCGTGGCCGCGATCAAGCAGCGCCAGATCGACGTCCTGGTCCACCTGGACCCGGTGATCGCCAAGCTGGAATCCGACGGTGACATCACGATCATGATCGACACCCGCACCGAGGACGGTACCCGGGCGCTGTTCGGCGGATCGAACCCGGCGGCCGTGCTCTACGCCAAATCCGACTTCGTCAAGCGCAATCCCGAGACGACGCAGCGGCTGGTCAACGCCTTCGTCAAGTCGCTGAACTGGATCGCCAAGGCCACCCCCGAGGAGATCGCCGCCGTCGTCCCGCCGGAATATCACTTGGGCGACCGCGATCTATACATGCGCGCGGTGGACAATTCCAAGGAGAGCTATTCGCTGGACGGCATCACCGACCCGCGCGGCATGGAAAGCGTCCTCGCCATGCTGAAGATGCTGGAACCCGACTTCGCCGACGCCCGGATCGACTTGGCGAAGACCTTCGACCCAAGCTTTGTCCAGAAAGCCTGGGTGAAGTAGGCTGTGTGGAAAGCCACCGCTCACGGCCTCACCCCCGGCGTTTCCAGGGGCAGGCCGCGGGCGCGGGTCATCAGGAAGAGCTCGAGTTCGGTATGTTCGGGGGAGCCGAAGCCGTAGGGCTCGGCCCGCACACCCGCCATGCAATTGCGGAGGCGGCGCTGGAGCGAGCCCATGGCCTGCCATTCCAGCCGATAGATCGGGTAGCCGGTCGGGTGCGCCTGGGGGATGACGGCGCCGCCCAGCCGCTTGCCCCAATTGGCGTCGTGGCAGTCGGCGCAGGAGAAATCCAGCTGGCCCTGGCGTTGGGTGAACAGCTCGCGGCCCTGGTCGATGAAGGGCGTCAGCTGCGGGTCGGCGCCGGTCTCGACGGGCAGGCCGCGCGACTGGTGGGCGACATAGGCCGACAGGGCCAGCAGGTCGGGACTTTCCCACGCGAGCGGCGGGGCCTCCTGGCGGTCGGCGCGGCATTGCAGGATGCGCTGGTCGAGCGTGATCGGGGCTTTGGCTTTCTCGTCGTATGAAGGGTAGCGGGTCGCCACGCCGCGCATCGACGTGGCGGCGTCACCGTGGCAGTCGGCGCAGGAGCGGTTGGCGGCGCCCGCCGGCGTGTTCCACAAATCCTCGCCGTCCAGGACGGACAGCATGCCCGGATTGGCCGTGTCGTCGGCCTGCATCGCCTGGGTCTGCGGCCCCATGAAGTCGAAGCCGGAACGGCGATCGGTGTCCGACGCCAGCGCCGTCCCGGCGAGAAGGATCACCGCCGCGGCGAGGGACGAACGCCGTACCGTCATTCAACGGGATCTTGGCCAACGGTGATCTTGGCGGTTTCCGTCTGGGTATTGCCCTGGTCGTCGGTCCAGCTCAGCGCGATCTCGCCGCTCTCCTCCGCGACCGTGGTGAAGGTGATGAAGGGATTGGCGGTGATGGCGGGGAACAGGTCGGCGCTGAACACCTCCTCGCCATTATAGGTGCAGGCGAAGCGGTGGATGATGTCGCGCGGGATCAGGGCGCCGTCGGAGCCGGTGCGGAAGCCGGTCTCCATCGGATGGGAGATCAGGGCCTTGATCTCGACCACCTCGCCCCGCTTGGCGGTGGCCGGAACGTTGATCAGGGTGCGGGCCATGGGTCAGCTCTCCGCGCAGGCTGGCAGCGTCACGATCACCTCGGCCTCGTCCGACCAGAAGGTGCCGTCGCTGAGTTGGGCGATGGCGACGATCTTCTGGCTGTCGCCCAGCCGGATGCGGGTCGAGACGGTGGCCCGCCCGGCCCGATGGCTCAGGTGGAAGATCGCGACGTTGGGCTGGGGGTTCTTCTCGTTGAACAGGGCCACCGCCTTGACGTGGTCGTCGGGCCGCATCCAGTGCGCGACGTTGACGGTCACGGGGACGGAATTGCCGTTCTCGACCAGGGGCGGCAGGACCAGATCGACCTTGCCGGAACTGACCGGCGCGCCCTTGGTGAAGGCCTCGATCGCCACCCTCATCTCCACCGGCGTGGCGCGGGCCGGCCGCACCATCAGGAGCACGCCGAGCGCCGCTCCCGCGCGCAGGATGTCGCGCCGCGTCGCTGTCGTCATGAATGCCTCCCCTTAATCCTTGAGCGTCGCGAGGAACGCCACGACGTCCTCGATCTCGCCGGCGGACAGGATCGGCTTGCCGCGCCAGGTCTCCGCCACCCGATCGAGCCCGTCGGTCCTGAGATAAGATGGCATGATGGTGTCGGGATCAAGGCCGCGCGCGTCCGCGATCCGCAGCCGGATCTGGCCCTCGGACAGCCGCGACCCGACCCCGGCGAGGGATGGCGCCAGATCGCCCTGGAACCGCTCCTCCGGGAAGGGGCCGGAATGGCACAGCAGGCACAGGCCGGTCTGGCGGCTGGTGACGATCGCGCGGCCCCGTTCGGGATCTCCGGGAGCCGCCGCCAGCCGGTCCGGCATGGCGTCGCCCACGATTCTCTCGGCGAAGGCGGGAGCGGTGACCAGGACGAGGACCAAGGCCAGGGTGATCAGGGATGGCGGGACCCTCACCCGAAGACCTCGGCCGTGATGGTGTCGAACCAGGATTCGGCGTAGACCGCCTCCTTGGCGCGGAACGAGGCCGGGGCGTCGAGCGGGCTGGTGCCGCCCGCCCCCTCGACATCCGCCAGCCTGCCATCGCTGGGGGCGTAGACCCCGGCGACCGAGATGCCGTAGTCGGGGGCGACCAGGCTGTAGCAGGTGTTGATCAGCTTGGGCGCCGCGGGTTTTTCGCCGCGCAGCAAAGTGGCCACGGCGGCGGCGCAGACCTTGGCCTGCGCGTTAGCGGCGAAGGCCGATTTCGGCATGGCTCCGGCGATGGCGGCGTCGCCGATCACGTGGATCCCGGGCCGCAACCGGGACTCGAAGGTCACGGGGTCGATCGGGCACCAGCCGGTGCGGTCGGCGACCTCCGCGAGGGCGGCGATGGAAGCGGCCTTCTGCGGCGGGATGACGTTGGCGACCGCCGCCTTGACCCGGTCGAAATCGGTGACCAGCGTCAGGCTGGCCGGATCGACCGAGGTGACTTGGCCGCCCGAGGACAGCGACACCCATTCCAGCAGCCCCGGATAGAGCTTCTCCCACGCCGCCTGGAACAGGCGCTGCTTGGAGAAGCTATCCTTGGCGTCGAGCACGATCAGCTTGGAGCGCGGCTTGCGGGTCTTGAGGTAATGGGCGATCAGGCTGGCGCGCTCGTAGGGTCCGGGCGGGCAGCGGTACGGGTTGGCCGGGACCGACATGACGACCACGCCGCCGTCTTCCATCGCCTCCAGCTGGCGCGCCAGCAGGGTCGTCTGCGGCCCGGCCTTCCAGGCGTGCGGCATGATCTCCGCCGCCTTGTCGTCATAGCCGGGCAAGGCGCCGAAGTTCATGTCGATGCCGGGAGCCAGCACGAGCCGGTCGTAGTCCAGCGCGACGCCATCGCCCAGCGTCACGCGGCGGGCCTCGGCATCCACCTTGGACGCCCGTTGATGGACGACCGTGACGCCGGCCCGCCTCAGCCCGTCATAGCCGAAGGTTTGGCGATCCAGGGAGCGGAGGCCGGCGACCACCGAGTTGCTGAGCGGACAGGCGGTGTAGGTCGGGTTCGGCTCCACCAGCGTGACGTCCAGCCCATGCCCCTTGAGGAAGCGGGCCGCCGTCCCGCCGGCGAAGCCGCCGCCGATGACGACCACCCTGGCGGCCCCCTGGGCATGGACCGGCCGGGACAGCGCCGCCGAGGCGGTGACCGTCACGGTGGCGGCGGTGAGGGTCTTCAGGACCGCGCGGCGGTTCGGGTTCCACGGCGTCATGATATTCCCGTCACCGCCCCGCCACGAGCCAGGCGGCTATCGCCCGGATCTCCGGCTCGGTGAAGCCCTTGGCGATCCGGTTCATCACCGTCGGCTCCCCCTCGCCCGCTTGGTAGGCCAGCATGGTCGCCGTGATCTCATCCGCCGATTTCGCGGCGATCGGCGGAATGCCGCCCGACGCCCCGCCGCGAGGCGCATGGCAGCCCGAGCACGCCGAAGCGCCCGGAGGCGCCTCGGCGGCGTGGACGATCGGCGTCGCCGCCACCATCACGCAGGCGAGGATGGCGAGGCGCCTCATGCCTTGCGCAGGTCGGCTTTGGTCAGGGGCACCGAGCGGATGCGCTTGCCGGTCGCGGCGAAGATCGCGTTGAGCACGGCGGGCGCCGCCACGAAGATGGTCGGCTCGCCGACACCTCCCCAGAAGCCGCCCGATGGCATCACGATGGTCTCGACCTCGGGCATCTCGTCCATCAGCATCATCGGGTAGGTGTCGAAGTTCTCCTGCTCGACCCGGCCGCCTTTCACGGTGATCTCACCATGGAGCAGCGCCGTCAGTCCATAGACGAACGAGCCCTCGACCTGGGCCGCGATCTGCTGGGGATTGACCGCGTGTCCGCTGTCGGTCGCGGCGACGATGCGGTGGATCTTGAGCTTGCCATCGTCGCTGACCGAGACCTCGGCGCAGGCCGCCACATAGCTGCCGAACCCCATCTGCTGCGACAAGCCGCGGAAGACGCCCTCCGGTGCTGGCTTGCCCCAGCCGGCCTTCTCCGCGACGGCGTCGAGCACGGCCCGGTGCTTGGGATGGTTGACCAGCAGCTTGCGGCGGAACTCCAGGGGATCGGCGCCGGCCGCGTGGGCCAGCTCGTCCATGAAGCATTCCAGGTAGATGGCGTTCTGGTTGTTGTTGACGCCGCGCCAGAAACCCGGCGGCACCGGCGGGTTGCGCATGGCGTGGTCGATCAGGAGGTTGGGGATGGTGTAACCCAGAACCCCCTCGGCGCCCCCCGCGTTCAAGCCCTGGAATGTCGCCGGGTCGCGTCCGTTCTGGAGGGCCTGCGGGTTGATCGTCGCCAGGATCGACTGGCCGGAGATCCGCATGTGCAGCCCGTCGAGATCGCCCTTGGCGTCGAGCGCCCCGGTCAGCTTGCATTGGGTGACCGGGTGGTACCGGCCATGGAGCATGTCCTCCTCGCGCGTCCAGATCAGCTTGACCGGCGTGCCCGGCATCTCCTTGGCGATCAGGACCGCCTGCCGGACATAGTCGTGGCTGGACGAACGCCGCCCAAAGCCGCCTCCCAGGTGCAGGCGATGGACGTCGCATTGCGGGATCGGCAGACCGGCGGCGGTGGAGGCCGTGGCGAGCGCCGCCTCGGCGTTCTGGGTCGCGGTCCATACCTCGCAGCGGTCGGCGGTGAACAGCGCGGTCGCGTTCATCGGTTCCATGGTCACGTGATGCTGGAACGGATAGCCATAGACCGCCTCCACCACCTTGTTGCCGGGCTTGGCCAGCGAGGCCTTGACGTCGCCGGACTGGTTGCCGACGAAGGCGTCGGTGGCGTCGAGTCCTTCCCGCAGCGTCGCGGCGATGTCCTCGCTCGACACATCGGCGTTGGGGCCGTCATCCCATTCGACCGGCAGGGCATCGAGCGCGGTCTTGGCGCGCCACCAGGTATCGGCGACCACCGCGACACCCGTGTCGCCGACGGCGACGACCCGCTTGACGCCGGGCATCTTCTCCACCGCCGCGGCGTCGAAGCTCTTGACCTTGCCGCCGAACACAGGGCATTCGCGGATCGCCGCGTTCAGCATGCCGGGCATCGTGACGTCGATCGAATAGACCAGCTTGCCATTGGTCTTGTCCGGCGTATCGAGCCGGTTGACCGACTTGCCGGCGATCTTCCAGTCCTTCGGGTCCTTCAGCGTCACCTCGGCGGGCGGGGTGAGCTGGGCGGCGGCCAAGGTCACCTTGCCATAGGTGGTGGTGCGGCCGGACGCCTTGTGGGTGATGACGCCCTTCTCCGCGGCGCATTCCGAGGCCGGCACCTTCCACTCGTTGGCGGCGGCCTGGATCAGCATGACGCGGGCGGCGGCCCCGCCCTTGCGGACGTAATCCTGGGAATCGCGGATGCCGCGGCTGCCCGCCGTCTGGAAGTTGCCCCAGACCCGGTTGCGCGCGACGTTCTGGCCGGGGCTGGGATACTCGGTCGTGACGCGCGACCAATCGCAATCCAACTCCTCGGCGACCAATTGGGCGAGACCGGTCAGGGTCCCCTGCCCCATCTCAACCCGCGCGATCCGGATCACCACGGTCTCGTCCGGCTTGACCACGACCCAGGCGTTGAGTTCCGGCGTGGCGGTCCCGGCGAACGGGGGCGTCGCGGCATTCGCCTCGGACACCGCGTTGAACGGAATGTGGAAGCCCAGCATGAGACCGCCCGCGGCGGCGGTGGAGCCAGCCAGGAAGTCACGGCGCGACGGCTTGAACGCTATCGTCATCTGATATCTCCCGAATGGTGGCCTTAGCCGCGCCCGACTTCTTTGGGCCGGGTTTCGTTGGAACCGGTATCCGCGCCCGTCGCCATCCGGATGGCGGCGCGGATGCGGTTGTAGGTGCCGCAGCGGCAGATGTTGGTCATCTCCGCGTTGATGTCGTCGTCGCTGGGGTTCTGGTTCGACTGGAGCAGGGCGGCGGCGGCCATGATCTGGCCTGACTGACAGTAGCCGCATTGCGGCACGTCCAACGCCACCCAGGCCTTCTGGAGCGGGTGGGCGCCATCGGGCGACAGGCCCTCGATCGTGACGATTTGCTGTTCGGGCGCGACGGAGTTGACCGGTGTCACGCAGGACCGGACGGCGACGCCGTCGAGATGGACGGTGCAGGCGCCGCACTGCGCGATGCCGCAGCCGAACTTGGTGCCCGTGAGGCCGATCTGCTCTCGGATCACCCAGAGCAAGGGTGTATCGGGATCGACCTCGACATCGTGCGTCTTGCCATTGACGGTAAGCTGTACCACGGGCTCCCTCCTGTCCCGGTCACCGAAGCGACCTGCCAATCCCATGAACTTGTTGATTATTTTAGTTGGTTTGACCAATCATGTCCGGTGTTCACGATAACCCGGAGCCGGGTGTGGCGCAATCGGGTTGAGACGGACCGCCGAGGGTTCGTGCCCGGCCCGAGGGCGACCTGTCCCGGTATTCAAGTCATCCGTTTGCCCAGCTTTTCCAGTCCAGTCATCGCGCCATGATTGATGCCAATGAACAGCAAGGCCAAAAACGCCTTGGGCTGAAAGGCCCGTCCGCTTGTTTACCGCTCGAACCCAGTTTAGCTCCGGCCCGCCCTGATAGTCGGCATCCCGCGCCAAGGGTGCGTCCAAAACTGGAACCTGTCAGCTTCTCAGAGAGAAATGAAAGGGTTTGCCGTCATGGAATTCGAAGGACTCCTCAGAGCGAAATTCGTGGCTTTCAACATCGCCGGCTTTGCCATTGGGCTCGTTTTCTATTACCAGGGCTTCCTCGATAGGATCTTTCATGGGGATATCGCCCTCGCGGCGATGATCATCGGCTTCGTGTTCGTGGTCGGGCTGATCATGACGGCCTACCGGGTGTGGAAGGTCGGCGACGAGTTGGACCGGGTCAAGCGGGGACAGGGCCGGATGCTGAGCGTGGAGAGCGAGCGCGCCCTGGAGATGCGCCTGTTCTCACGGATCTCCCACATTCAGCACGTCGCCAACTCGCTCGGACTGCTGGGGCTGATCGGAACCGCCTGGGGCTTCAGCCTGTTCGCCGCCAACATCACCCCCGACAAGGTCAGCAACGCGTCCTCGGCCGGAGCCTTGGTCAGCACGCTGGCGGGCGGTCTGGGTGTCGCGATCTACGCCACCATGCTGGGCGGCATCTTCTGCCTGTGGACGACCTGCAACCTCCAACTGCTGCGCGGCGCCACGGCATCGCTCTGCGCGCTGATCATGGACCGGGCTCATGCCCAAAAGCACCAGCGCGCCCAGCTGACGACTCCGCCTCCGGCCCCCCACGCGCCGGTTCCGACCCCGGCCCTGGGCGCCGCCTTGCCTCGGGGTGCCGCGACCAGCGGAGGGCTGTGAGATGAACGACTTCATCGGCGAGGACCAGACGGGCACATTGGTGGCCCGCGACATGCTCACGCTGCTGCTGTGCGGCTTCGTCGCCTGCGCCGTCCTGGCGGTGCCTTTCATGAACGACCCCAAGAAGGCCGACGCCCAGACCTCGGGCTCGATCAACCCGCCTGGCAACGTGATCGTCGACGCCCAATGGCCGGACAATTGGCGGACCGATGTCGACCTGTGGGTGCAGGCGCCCGGCGACACGCCCGTCGGGTATTCGAACAAGGGCGGGCTGATCATGAACCTGCTGCGCGACGATCTGGGATCCAACAATCCGACGCCGTTGCGCTATGAGAACCAGTTCAGCCGCAGCGTCCCGCCCGGCGAATACACGATCAACCTGCATTTGTTCCGCAACCTCGAGGCCAAGTATCCCGTTCCCGTCGATGTGACGGTCCGCTGCTCGGCCGAGCAGAACGCGCGGAACGTGGTCAACACGCGGGTTCAACTCGATCGGGAGGGGCAGGAACTGACGGCGCTGCGATTCAGGCTTGATGAGCAATGCAATCTCGCGCCAAACTCCGTCCACTCGGTCTTCAAGCCGCTCCGTTCTCCGGGCAAGACCTAGGGTCAGGCCGGAACAAGGAGGAGCGGAGCACCCAAACGCAGGTTATTCATGGGCTCTTTCAGTATCTGGCATTGGATCGTCGTTCTCGTGGTGATCGTGATCATCTTCGGCGCCGGCAAGCTTCCCAATGTCATGGGCGACGTCGCCAAAGGCATCAAGAGCTTCAAGCGCAACATGAACGATGACGACAAGGAAACCCCTGGTCCGGTCGCTGGCGGACCAGGCACCCTGGACGAGCGCCTGGAACAGCGGCGCGAGGATGTCGCCCGCGCCCGGTCCCGCGAGGACTCGCTCTAAACACGGGAGAGGGTGGTCAGATCTCGACCTGACCGCCCAACTCCACCACCCGGTTGACCGGCAGGCAGAAGAATTCCATCGGCGTCGCCGAACTGCGCACCATCCAGGCGAACAGCTTTTCCCGCCACAGGGACATGCCCGGCTTGGAGCTGGGGATCACCGTCTTGCGGCTGAGGAAATACGAGATCCGCATCGGCTCGTAGAAGAATCCCAACTGGTCATAGCGCGCGTTGGCCAATGTCTTGGGGATGTTGGTCGCCTGCATGTAGCCGTAATGCAGGTTCACCCGGAAGCAGTTGCCGCCGATCTCCTGCGATTCGACGCAGCGGTCGGCTGGCACGAACGGCACCTCGTCGACGATCACGCTCAGCAGCACGACCCGCTCGTGCAGCACGTGATTGTGCTTGAGGTTGTGCAGGAGCGAGAGCGGCACGCCGCCCGAGACGCTGGCCAGGAACACGGCGGTGCCGGGAACCCGGGTGATTCGGGTCGACACGTTGGCGAAGAAATCCTCGACCGGGATGGCGTCGCGCTCCAAGCCCGCCTTCAGCAGCGCCCGGCCATAGTTCCAGGTCGTCAGCAGGATGAAGATCGCGATGCCGACCGCCAGCGGGAACCAGCCGCCATGCAGGATCTTGGTCGAGTTGGCGAGGAAGAACGAGAGGTCGATGAACAGGAAGAACGCGATCAGCAGGATCGTCGGCTTCGCCGCCCATTTCCACAGCAGCAGCATCACCATGGCGATCAGCACGGTGTCGATGATCATGGTTCCGGTGACGGCGATGCCATAGGCCGACGCCAGACTGCTCGACGTCTGGAAGCCCAGGACCAGCGCTATCACGAACACCGCCAGCGTCCAGTTGAGCGCCGGGATGTAGATCTGGCCGATCTCGCGCTCCGAGGTGTGGACGATGTTCATCCGGGGCAGATAGCCCAGCTGGATCGCCTGCCGGGTGACGGAGAACGCCCCGGAGATCACCGCCTGCGAGGCGATCACCGACGCGACCGTGGCGAGGATGACCATCGGGACGCCGGCCCAGGCGGGCGCCAGATGGAAGAAAGGGTTCTCGATCGACTCGGGATGCTTGAGCAGGAGCGCGCCCTGGCCGAAATAGTTCAGCATCAGGGCCGGCAACACCAGCAGGTACCAGGCGAGCCGGATCGGCAGCCGTCCGAAATGGCCCATGTCGGTGTACAGCGCCTCGGCTCCCGTCACCGCCAGCACGACCGATCCCAGCGCCAGGAAGGCGATGACGCCATCCTGCATGATGAAGGCGAGCGCGTAATGCGGGCTGAGCGCCCAGAGCACGTCGGGAGCCTGCCCGATGTTCATGACGCCCAGGAAGGCCAGCATGCCGAACCACAGCGTCATGACCGGGCCGAACAGCACGCCGATGCTGGCCGATCCGTGGCGCTGGACCAGGAACAATCCGACCAGGATCGCGATGGTCAGTGGCACGACCGCGTAGTGGAGCTGCGGCGCCGCCACCTCCAGCCCCTCCACGGCGGACAGCACGGAGATCGCCGGCGTGATCATGCTGTCGCCGTAGAACAGCGCCGCCGCGAAGACGCCGAGCACGCTGACCAGCCTGACGATGCCGAGCCTGCCCTCCGCCGTGCGGCGCAGCAGGGCCAGCAACGCCAAGCTGCCGCCCTCGCCCCTGTTGTCGGCCCGCATGATGATGATGACGTACTTGATCGACACGACGCACATCACGGCCCAAAAGATCAAGGATAGGACGCCGTAGACGTGAAGTCGATCGAGGGCCAGGGGGTGGGGACCGGCGAAGGTCTCCTTCATCGTGTAGAGCGGACTGGTGCCGATATCTCCGAAGACCACGCCGATGGCCCCGAAGAACAGGGTGAAGATGGAGGATTTTCCTCCATGTGCGTCCGCTGGACCGTGCGCCGCGATGGGAGCGGTTTCACTTCTGCTCTGCATACACCTTATCCCACGATCGCGGTCTGTGGACGTTCGCACACGACTGACAGCCATCCATACACAGCTTGCATCTTTCCGTCACTTTGTTTGCCACGAAAGCGCGGCTCTCCCACCTGTTGCCCCCAACCCAGGAGGCACCGTCCAGCGGGGCCGGAGCGTGGAAGGCTTCGATCTCTTTCAGGATGGGTCCTTGGTGTCGATGCTTTTGGATGCCGACACCGGAGGGAGCGAATATAATCCACTATAAGGAACCCACAAGACGGATGTCGGGCCGCCCGTCCGGACATCGATCAAAAGGCGTTCATGGAGAGCCTGACATGGTACTGCCGACTGGAGTCGCCTTGGCTCTACTTTCCGCGATCCTGTTCGGTGCCAGCACGCCTTTCGCCAAACTTTTGCTCGGCGACGTCGACGCATGGTTGCTGGCGGGGCTGCTTTACCTGGGAGCGGGACTGGGACTTGGAGTCGTCCACCGGTCGCGCGGGTCCTTGGGCCTGCCGGCGGTGGAGGCGCCGCTCCGCCGGTCGGACATGCCCTGGCTGGCGGTGGTCGTGGTTTCGGGCGGCATCCTGGGGCCGCTGTTCCTGATGCTGGGACTGACAACGACCGACGCCGCCAGCGCCTCGCTGCTGCTCAACCTGGAAGGCCTCGCCACGATGGCGATCGCCTGGATCGTCTTTCGGGAGAATGTCGACCGGCGCCTGATCCTGGGCGCCTTCGCGATCCTGGCTGGCGCGGCACTGCTGTCGTGGCGGGGAGGAGACGCCACGGAATTGGGCTGGGGAGCCGCCTTCATCGCGGCGGCCTGCCTCGCGTGGGGCGTGGACAACAACCTGACCCGCAAGCTGTCGTCGGCCGACCCGGTCCAGATCGCCATGACCAAAGGACTGGTTGCGGGTTGCGTCAACCTGTCGCTGGCGCTGGCCCAAGGAGCGGCTTGGCCGGGAGCCGGAACGCTGCTGGCGGCTGGGGTGGTGGGCTTCCTCGGCTATGGCGTCAGTCTGGCGCTGTTCGTGCTTGGCCTGCGGCATCTGGGAACCGCGCGCACGGGGGCCTATTTCTCGCTGGCGCCCTTCATTGGCGCTTCATTGGCCGTCGTCATGCTGGGCGAACCGCTTTCGACGCGCCTGCTGATCGCGGGGTGCCTGATGGCCGTCGGCCTCTGGCTCCACCTGACCGAGCGGCACGAGCACGAACACGCGCATCCGCCCCTGGGGCATGAGCACCGGCATACCCACGACCGGCACCACCGGCACACCCACGGCCCCGGCGACCCGTCGGGGGAACCCCATAGCCACTGGCACCGCCACGCCCCGATGGTCCACCGCCACCCGCATTACCCCGACCTGCACCACCGGCATTCGCATTGAGGCTGGGTATTCCGAAGTTCGCGGCGGGAACGAGGCCGTCCGCCGGCTAGAGTTGCGACCAGCGCGGGGCGCCGATCTGCCGCGATTGCAACTAGCCCACAAGTCATTCAACCGTAGGTCGGGTAGAGCGCAGCGGCACCCGACACCAACTCGCCTGCTTGTCGGGTGCCGCTGCGCTCTACCCGACCTACGGCTCCGGCCACCATGCCACTGGATGGTTTCGGGAAAAGTTACCCGGCGCTCGCCAGCATGGCGGCGATCTTCGCCAGCAGGACGCGGATGTTGAAGGGTTTGCTCAGCACCTGGGTGCGGGGGCCGAGTGTGTCGTCGTCCAGGGCGGCGTTGTGGGCGTAGCCGGTCAGGAACAGGATCGGCAGGTCGGGACGGTGCCGGCGGGCGATCTCGGCGACTTGACGGCCGTTCATGCCGGGCAAGCCCACATCGGTCGCCAGCAGGTCGATCCTGTCGCCGGATTCCAGGACCTTGACGGCGTCCTCGGGATCGTAGGTCTCGATCACGCGGTAGCCGCGCTTCTCCAGCGACTGGACCAGCAACATCCTCACCAGTCCCTCGTCCTCGAGCACGAGGATGGTCTCGCCCTTGCCGACGGTTTTCGGCTCCGGGGGCGCCGGGGCGGGTGTCGTCTCCGGCTCGGGCGGGGGCGCGTCGGCGTGGCGCGGCAGGTACAGCTTGACCGTCGTGCCTTTGCCCTCCTCGGAGTAGATCGCCGCGTGGCCGCCAGACTGGCGGGCGAAACCATAGAGTTGACTCAGTCCCAACCCGGTGCCCTGCCCGATCGGCTTGGTGGTGAAGAACGGCTCGAAGGCCCTGTCCACGACATCGCGCGGCATTCCCGCGCCCGTGTCGGTGACGCTGAGGCAGGCGTACTCTCCCGGCTGAAGGCCGAACTCGGTCGCGATGTAGCGGCCGTCCAAGCTGGCGTTGCACGTCTCGATGGTCAGGCGCCCCCCCGCGGGCATGGCGTCGCGGGCGTTGATGACGAGGTTGAGAAGGCCATTCTCGACCTGGTTGGCGTCGGCCCAAACGCGCCAGAGGCCGCCCGCCAGCACAGTTCTCAACACGATCGCCTCGCCGACGGAACGCTGGATCAGCTCCCGCATGTCGCCGACCAGCGTGTTGAGATTGAGGCTGGTCGGCGCCAGGGGTTGACGGCGCGCGAAGGCCAGCAGCCGTTGGGTCAGTGTCGCCGCCCTGTCGCCAGCCTGGATCGCGAAGTCGACATGACGCGACAGGTCGGGGCGATCGGCGACCTTGTCGCGCAGCATGTCGAGATTGCCCAGGATCGCCTGGAGCAGGTTGTTGAAGTCGTGGGCGACGCCGCCGGTCAACTGGCCGACCGCCTCCATCTTCTGCGATTGCCGCAACGCGTCCTCGGCGGCGCGCAAGGCCTGCACCGCTTCCCGTTCCGCCGTCATGTCGCGGCCGACGGCGTGGATGTGGTTCTCGTCGGGAACCGCCGTCCATGAGATCACCCGATAGGAGCCATCCTTGTGACGGTAGCGGTTCTCGAACCGCAACGTGACCAGCCCCTTCGCCAAGTTGCCAGCCTCGGCCTCCGTGGTGGCGCGATCGTCGGGATGGACCAGGTCGAGGAAGGAGCCGGCCAGCAATTCGGCCTCGCTCCAGCCCAGCAGCGTCGTCCAGGCGGGATTGACGGCGACCACGGTGCCGTCGAAGCGGGCGACCAGCATCACATCGGTCGACAGGCGCCACATCCGGTCGCGGTCGCGGGTCCGCTCCGCGACCTGCTGTTCCAGCGTGCGGTTGAACTGTCGGAGCGCCGCCTCGGAGCGGGCGCGCTCGGCGGCGGCCCAGGTGCGGTCGGCTACATCGCGGATCAGGCTCAACTCGTCGTCGGACCAGTCGCGCGGCGTCACGTCGTGCAGGTAGAGCAACGCCGAGAGGCGGCCATCCTCCATGATCGGCACGTTGACCAGCGCCGCGACGTCGAGCGAGTTCAGCAAATCGGCTTTACCGGCGGTGTGGGGATCGGTCGTCACGTCGGGGATGACGACGGTCTCGCCGTGACGCAACGCGTCGACGAAGTCCCCGTAGTCGCGAAAATGATGAAGGCCGGCGACACTCGCCACCCTCCCGTCGGTCCAATCCCGCTCGATCGTCACGGTGCGTCCGGTGGGGTCGACCTTGCCGTAGCCGGCGCGTGGGACGCCCAGCGTCCGTCCCAGGATCTCCGCCGCCGTCCGCGCTATGGCGCCGGTGTCATTGAGATCGCGCAACCGGTCGCCCAACTCGACCAGACAAGCCGACCGCTCCCGCGCCCGAACCAGATCGGTGACGTCGTTGCCGTCGATGAAGATGCCCGCCGTCGTCCCGTCACCCCGCGTGATCGGCTGGAACACGAGATCGACGAACCGTTCCTCCAGCGCCGCCGACCGCGTGGCGTCGCCGCTCCGCTGGAACAGCAGGCGGACCGCCCCGCCGACATGGGGGCGACCGGTCGCGTGGACCCGGTCCAACAGTTGGACGATCCCCTGCTCCGCCAATTCCGGCATGGCTTGCCGGATCGGCAGACCGATGATGTCGCGGTCGCCGACCAAGCGCCGGTAGGTGGCGTTGGCCAGTTCGTGGACGTGGCCCGGTTCGCGCAGCACCGCCATGAAGCTGGGCGCCTGTTCGAACAGGCGGCGGAGACGCTCGCTCTCCTCGGCCCGCTGGAGGTTCAGGGCCGCGACGGCGCGCGCCCGCTCGATCGCCTCCCAAGTCCTCTCGACCACGCCGCCAGCCAGTTCGGCGTCGGCGTCGGTCCACTGGCGCGGCATCGGTTCGTGCAGGTAGAGGATGGCGGCGAGCCGCCCCGACTTGATCAGAGGCACGGCCAGCACCGCCCGCGCGGCGATCTCCAAGGAGAACGGGACGCCGGACAGGCGCGGGTCGGTCCCGACATCGTTGATCAACAGCGTCCGCCCGCCCTGGAGGCACGCCACCACGGCGCTTCCGAACAGATCGAGCGGAAAGGAGCGCCCGGCCAAGCCAGGCAACCTGCCATCGGTCCAATCGCGTTCGATCGAGACCGTCAGCCCGTCGCGGTCGATCTCGCCATAGCCCGCTCGGGCCGCCTTGAAGTGCCGTCCCAAGGTCTCCGCCGCGACCAGGGCGATGTCGCCGGAGGTGTCCAGCGTGCGGAGCCGTTCGGCGAGATCCAGTTGCAGGGTCAGGCGCCGCCGCGCCAGGACCTCACGCGTCGTCTCCATGCAGGCGCAGAGAAAACCGGCCACCTCTCCCCCCTCGTCCCGCAGCGGCGAGAAGGAGAAGGTGAACCAGGTATCCTCGATCACCCCGTTGCGGCTCATGGAGAGGTGGAAATCCTCGAACCAGATCGCCTCCCCCGCCAGGGCGCGCTCGGTCAGGAGGCGGAGATCATCCCAGATCTCCGCCCATAGCCGCTGGAACGGCTGCCCCAGTTCGGCCGGGTGTTTGGCGCCGAGCAGGGGAATGTAGCTGTCGTTGTGGAAGAAGAGGAGATCGGGCCCCCACGCCACATACATCGGGTGGCGCGAGTTCAGCGTGATCCCGATGGCGGTCCGCAGCGCCACCGGCCAGTCCCGCGGGATTCCCAGCGGGGATGCCGACCAATCATGGGCGCGCATCCGGGCGCCCATCTCGCCGCCGCCCGATAGGAAAGCCGGCTGATCCCCCTCCGGCGCGATCATCATCCGGCGGTCGATCCGGCGGTCTGGTCGGAGACGGAGGGATCGCGGCGGGGCGGAACGGGTCGCGGACGGGTCGGTTGGATCATGGACGCACACACCATATCAGCGTATGCGACCATAGGGCTCCAAACCGTCCCGCACAACGACCATTGGCGGTCGGTCAAGACGACTGGGTGGCTTCCCGGCCTTCGCCAGCCCGATCCTTGGCATAGTCGGTGGGCGCGTGGTCCGCCAGCGCGTCCTCCTCGGGCGCGGGGTCGTTCCGGGTCTTGATCAGCGACAGCACGATCGAGCCGACGATCAGTCCGGCGGTGACGCCCAGCGCCAGCGCGGTCGGGACCTTCCAGATGTCGATCAGCATCATCTTCGTGCCAATGAACACCAGCACCAGCGACAATCCGTATTTCAAATAGCTGAAACGGTGGATGATGCCGGCCAGGGCGAAGTAGAGCGACCGCAGGCCCAGGATGGCGAAGACGTTGGAGGTGTAGACGATGAACGGATCGTCGGTGACCGCGAAGATCGCGGGCACGCTGTCGAGCGCGAACATCAGGTCGGTCGCCTCGATCATCACCAGCACGAGCAGCATCGGCGTCGCCAGCAGCAAGCCGTTGCGGCGCACGAAGAACGCCGTGCCCTCGTAGGTCTCGGTCATGCGGACGCGCGACTTGACGAAGCGCACGATGCGATTGCTCTCCAGGTCCTGCTCCTCGTCGGAGGAGAAGAACATCTTGACGCCGGTGAACAGCAGGAAAGCGCCGAACACGTAGATCGTCCAATGGAACTGATGGATCAACGCCGTGCCGGCGAAGATCAGCGCCGCCCGCATGACCAGGGCGCCCAGGATGCCCCAGAACAGGACGCGGTGCTGGAACTGCCGCGGGACCGCGAAATGGCCGAATATCATGGCCATGACGAAGATGTTATCGACCGAGAGACTCCATTCGATCAGGTAGCCGGTGGTGAACTCCAGCCCCTTCTCGGTTCCCATAAACCAATAAATGCCGGCGTTGAAGGCGAAGGCCAGGGAGATGTAGCACCCGCTGGCGATGAGCGCTTCGCGGACCGTGATGGCATGTGGTTTTTTATTGAAGACGCCCAGATCGAGGGCAAGCAGAACGAGGACGAAGGCGTTGAAGCCTATCCATAAAAGAGGCGATGTTTCCATCGGTCCCTCCAGATGCGGTCACACCCGTCGGTGCAAGAGCAGATGAAGGAATCCGACATCACAGGTGGCGACCCACCTGCCAGAGGGGCCCGGATTCGGTAGAGCGGCCTTAGCTAGGTCGCAGGGTGGGGTGTGTCAAGGCTCATGCGATGCCGGCCCTCACTATCGCGACAGGTCGTTGGGCAACTGCCGCTGGCGCCTCGACTTCTCCTCATATCTCTCCTGGTCGCGTCTCCGCTGATCGAGGTTTCGCTCCGACAGGGATGGCAGCGGTCCCGAATACCTGTCTTGGCGTCGCCGTTCCTCGATCGCCCGATCGAGGGTGTCGCAGGCTTGGCGATCACCCTCCCGACATGTCCGCGCCAGATCGATCAGGATGGACCGACGTTCCCATTCCAAGTCGGCGGGCCCGCCGGTGCCATATCCCCAATCCTGATCCGGGACGTCGGAGCACCCCACCAGGAGCAGGCAAGACAACGTCAGGAGGTGCGAAGCACGCATCGGATCGGTCCTCGTCCTGTCAAGGTTGCCATCCCTGATGTAGCATGCTTGATGAAGGGGCAATTCAAGCTCCAAGCATCAGGGCTCGAAACATCAGGGGAGGAAATCGACGGATATGGCTTCCATCGAAAAAATCGCATTGGTCACAGGGGCTGGAACGGGCATCGGCAGGGCGGTGGCGCTGGCCCTGCTCGAGGCCGGATATTCGGTCGTGCTGGCCGGGCGTCGCCAGGAACCGCTGGAGGAAACGGCGGAGCTTGGCGCCAAGTTCGGCAAGCGGACCTTGGCCGTGCCGACCGATATCGGCGACCCGGCCTCGGTCGACGCGCTGTTCGCCCGGACCAAGGAGACATTCGGCCGGCTCGACGTGCTGTTCAACAACGCCGGCAGTGGCGCACCCGCCATACCGCTGGAGGAACTGACCTTCGACCAGTGGAAGAAGGTGGTGGACGTCAACCTGACCGGCGCGTTCCTGTGCACCCAAGGGGCGTTCCGGCTGATGAAGGACCAGGACCCGCGCGGCGGCAGGATCATCAACAACGGGTCGATCTCCGCCACCACGCCGCGGCCGAACTCGGCTCCCTACACGGCGACCAAGCACGCCATCTCGGGCCTGACCAAGTCGACGGCGCTGGACGGCAGGAAATACGACATCGCCTGCGGTCAGGTCGACATCGGCAACGCCGCGACCGACATGACCGAGCGGATGACGGCGGGCGTGCTCCAGGCCGACGGCTCCATGGCGGCGGAACCCCGGATGGACCCGCGCCATGTCGCCAGTTCGGTCGTTCACATGGCGAGCCTGCCGTTGGACGCCAACGTGCTGTTCATGACGGTGATGGCGACCAAGATGCCGTTCGTCGGCCGCGGCTGAAGGCTTTCGGAAGCCGGTGACGGTCAGCGCGTTCCCGCCATGACGACTTGGCTGTCCAGCCCCATGGTCGTCAGCGTGTTCGGGTTGACCGTCCCGGTCACTTGGAGCCCCCTGTCGCGCTGGAAACGCTCCAGGGCGGCTTGCGTGCTCTCGCCCCAGAGCCCGTCCGTCTCGCCGGCGTAGATGCCAAGCTGCTTCAGGCGGCCTTGGACGGTGCGGGCGGCATCCCTGGTCAAGGCCCTGCCTTGAACCTCCGACGGCAGGGCCGCCACGCCAGCCTCGCCGCCGAGATCCAACAGATCGACCGGCTTGATGCCCATGGTCGCGAGCGTCGCCTGATTGAGGCCGCTGGTGACTTGCAGGCTCCGGCTCCGCTGGAAGTTCTCCAGGGCCTCCTGGCTATCGCGCCCCCAGATACCGTCCACGGCTCCGGTATAGGAGCCCAACTCCTTCAGGCGTCGCTGGATCTCCTTCTGCGCCTGGGGGGATAGCGGCTGCGTGTAGCTAAGCTGCGACGGGCCGCTGGTGGCTGATGGGGCGGCGGCCGTCTGGGCGAGGGTCACCGATGGGATGGTGGTTGATGAAAAGAGTGTTCCCGTCAGCAGCAGTCCCAGCAGTACGATACGCTTCATCTCCCGTGTTCCCCCTTGTCTGAGTGTTGAGGCTTCGGCTGTCGGAGGCCGCGACCTTTCACCGATGACAACAGCCGGCGGCGGATTTACTCCCGCCGGCCCGGCCATGGCGCGCTTCTTGCGTATTTTCATTCAATGGTTGGCCTCTCCGTGGGTGAGCGACCGTGAGACACGAGGAAATAGAGGCGATGACGGCAGCCTTTGGCACCCACGCGTTGGACCCAGAGCGCCTTCGGCTCAAGGAGCAGGCGCAAGGTCTCCGTGATTGGCAGCTCTGGGGACCCTATCTGAGTGACCGGCAATGGGGCACGGTGCGT
Organism: Skermanella stibiiresistens SB22; assembly: GCF_000576635.1. Lineage (GTDB taxonomy): Bacteria > Pseudomonadota > Alphaproteobacteria > Azospirillales > Azospirillaceae > Skermanella > Skermanella stibiiresistens. Next base: position 22,426 of record NZ_AVFL01000024.1, on the reverse strand, counting down.
GAGGACTACAGCGCCGACGGCGAGGCGTGGAATCACCTGACCTACGAGCAGGCGTGCTCGCGGGCGTACCGCTGGGGCGAGGATGGGCTGGCCGGTTTCTGTGATTCGACGCAGCGCCTGTGCCTGGGACTGGGTTTGTGGAACGGCGTCGATCCGATCCTGAAGGAACGCTTGTTCGGCCTGTCCGGGCCGGAGGGCAGCCACGGCGAGGACGTCAAGGAGCTGTACTGGCACCTCGACGCGGTACCGACGCATTCCTATCTGCGGATGCTCTACAAGTACCCGCAGCGGGAGTTTCCCTATGACCAGCTGCGCGCCGCCAATCGGGGCCGCCCCCGGTCGGAGGGCGAATTCGAGCTGCTGGATACCGGCATCCTCGACGAAAACCGCTATTTCGACGTTTTCGTGGAATACGCCAAGGCCGACGAGGCCGATATCCTGATGCGGATCACGGCGGTCAACCGCGGGCCGGAACCCGCCCGGCTGCACATGTTGCCCCAGATGTGGTTCGCCAATCACTGGTCCTGGCGCGACGGCCATCCCAAGCCGAGCATGGCGCTGGACGGGCCGCGCTGCGTGGCGGCGGACCACAGGATGCTGGGCCGCCACACGTTCCACGTCGAGGTCGACGCGGAATTGCTCTTCTGTGAGAACGAGAGCAACCCGAACACCTTCGGCCTGTCGCCCGGCAACGGCGTCTTCAAGGACGGGCTGCACGAGAGGATCGTCCACGAGCGGCGCGGCGCCATCAGGTTCAACGGTCCCGCGACCAAGGTCGGCGCCTGGCACATCCGGACGCTGGCGCCGGGGGAGAGCTGGGTGGTCCGCACCCGGCTGGTGCGGGGCCAGCCGATCCTGCCGCCCTTCACCGGATTCGACTCGCTGGTCGATCTGCGCCGGGCCGAGGCCGACCGTTTCTACGAGGTGATCCAGCGCGGCCTGGAGGACGCCGACGCGCGGTCGGTCCAGCGCCAAGCCTTCGCCGGGATGATCTGGAACAAGCAGTTCTACAAGTTCGACGTCTACAGATGGCTGCGCGGCGACCCGACCATGCCGCCACCCCCGCCGCAACGGAAGCAGGGCCGCAACGCCGATTGGCGCCACCTGTCGGCCGAGGACATCATCTCGATGCCCGACAAGTGGGAGTACCCATGGTTCGCGGCCTGGGACCTGGCGTTCCACTGCGTTCCCCTGGCGCTGATCGATCCGGCCTTCGCCAAGCACCAGTTGCTGCTGCTGACCTCCGAAGACTACATGCACCCGAACGGGCAGATCCCGGCCTATGAATGGGCCTTCGGCGACGTCAACCCTCCCGTCCACGCCTGGGCGGCTTGGCGCGTGTTCGAGATCGAGCGGCAGGCAAATGGCGGCCGGGGCGACCGCGTTTTCCTGGAGCGGATCTTCCACAAGTTGATGCTGAACTTCGCGTGGTGGGTCAACCGCAAGGACGCGCAGGGCCGCAACGTCTTCCAGGGCGGGTTCCTGGGGCTGGATAATATCGGCGTGTTCGACCGCAGCCGGCCGCTGCCGACCGGGGGCTTCCTGGATCAGGCCGACGGCACCGCCTGGATGGCGATGTTCGCGCTGAAGATGATGCGGATCGCCTTGGAGTTGGCGCTGGAGGACGATGTCTTCGAGGACATCGCCAGCAAGTTCTTCGAGCACTTCCTGTACATCGCCCAGGCGCTGAACAACATCGGCGAGCGCGGCATCGGATTGTGGAGCGAGAGCGACAAGTTCTTCCACGATGTCCTGAACCTGCCCGACGGCACCATGCACGAGTTGAAGCTGCGCTCCATGGTCGGACTGACGCCGCTGTTCGCGGTCGAGACGATCGAACCCGACCTGCTGCGCCGCCTGCCCCGCTTCGCCCGCCGGCTGGACCTGTTCCTCAACCGGCGCACCGATCTGGCCAGCCTGGTGTCGCGCTGGGACGAGCCGGGCGTCGGCGAGCGCCGGCTGCTGTCGCTGCTGCGCGGCCACCGGGTCAAGCGGCTGCTGGTCCGGATGCTGGACCCGGAGGAGTTCCTGTCGGACCACGGCATCCGGTCGATGTCGCGGGCGCACGCCAAGGAACCCTATGTGTTCGAAACCGAGCACCAGCGGATCAGCGTCGGCTACGAGCCGGGCGAGAGCCAGACCTACATGTTCGGCGGCAATTCGAACTGGCGCGGACCCGTCTGGTTCCCGATGAACTACCTGCTGGTCGAGGCGCTGGAGCGGTTCCACCACTACTACGGCGACGACTTCCTGGTCGAGTGCCCGACCGGATCGGGCACGCTGATGACATTGAAACAGGTCGCCGGCGAGGTGTCCGACCGGCTGACGCGGCTGTTCCTGAAGGACGCGGAAGGCCGGCGGCCGATCCACGGCGACCGCGAGGTGCTACAAGCCGATCCCGCCTTCGTCGACCATGTCTGGTTCCACGAGTATTTCCACGGCGACACCGGCGCCGGGCTGGGTGCTTCGCACCAGACCGGGTGGACCGGGCTGGTCGCCAATCTGCTGTCGCGGCGGAACGGCCAGCGGAGCTGACGGCGATCCTGGGAACGCTAATCGAGAGACATCGAATTGCACGCGTTTGCGACAATGAGGCGCGCGCATGATCAAAGAATGGGCTTGCCTGGACCCGCCAATCCGAGGCATCACCTGCCCGCCGCGTCGCGTGACGCGGCCGGGGCTTGGCGCGCCGCTTGCTTGCCGACGCGGGCATGGCGGTGACGGGTCCCGGATGATGCGTCGGAGCACCGCTCCTTCCGCTACCGTGGAGAGAACGAGCATGTCTTCCATCGATCGGCTGGTCGCCGGGTTCAGGGCCTTTCGCGTCTCGAACTTCGAACACCGACCGGAGCTTTACGAGCAGCTGGTCAGCCAGGGCCAATCGCCCGAGGTGCTGATGATCGCGTGCTCGGACTCGCGGGTCGATCCGGCACTGCTGCTGAGCGCGCGGCCAGGTGAGTTGTTCGTCGTCCGGAACGTCGCCAACCTGATCCCGCCCTACCAGCCCGACGGCCAGTATCACGGCACCAGCGCCGCCTTGGAATTCGCCGTCCGCGACCTCAAGGTCAGTCATATCGTCATCCTGGGCCACTCCCGCTGCGGCGGCATGGAGGCGCTGCGCCACACCGCCATGGGCGGTGGATCGGACCGCGAGTTCATCGCTCAGTGGGTGTCGATCGCGGAGTCGGCCTGCCGCTGCGCCCACCCGCACGACCTGAGCAGCCCGGAAGGCGTCCGCCTGATGGAGCACGCCGCGCTGAAGGTGTCGCTGGGCAACCTGATGACCTTTCCCTGGGTCCGCGAGCGCGTCGAGGCCGGTAACCTGGAACTCCACGGCTGGTGGTTCGACCTGGAGAAGGGCGAGCTGTGGGGCGGCACGGAGGGGCCGGAGCCGTTCAACCGCGTCGCCTGAGAACCGGTGGGAACCAGCGGCGACGCGGTGTTGGATCAGCCGAGTGCCGCGCTGATCAGGACCATGCCGCCCAGGCCGACCAGCAGGCCCGTGGTGGCGGAGTTCTCATGACCCTTGCGATGGGTCTCGGGGATGATCTCGTGGCTGATCACGAAGATCATGGCGCCAGCCGCGATGCCCAGCCCCCAAGGCAGTAGGGTGGCGGCCATCCCGACGGCGGTGACCCCGATCAGGGCTCCGATCGGCTCGACCAGCCCAGTCCCGAAGGCCACCAGCAAGGCGGTCGACCGCTGCCAGCCCAGCGCGATCAGGGAGACGGCCACGGCCAAGCCCTCCGGCATGTTCTGGATGCCGATCGCGATCGCGAGGTTGGCGCCGACGGAACCATCCATCGCGCCATAGCCGACGCCGACCGCCAAGCCTTCGGGGATGTTGTGGAGGGTGATCGCGATGGCGATCAGCGGCAGGGCCACCGGGTCCTTCCGGCCCGCGGCGTCGGTGAAATGAAGGTGCGGCGTGATGTATTCGAACGACCATAGCCCCGCGGCGCCGATCAGCAGCGCCGCGACCACCGCCGACGCTCCGTTCAGCGGGCTGCCATAAAGGGCTTCCGCTTCGGCCAATGCCGGGATGATCAGGGAGAAGAAACTGGCCGCGAGCATGATGCCCGCCGAGAACCCCAGCAGCGTATCCTGGAGGCGTTCCGAGATCCGCGGGACCAGCAGCACCGGAAGTGCCCCCACGCCTGTGGCGAGACCGGCGATCAGGCTGGCGATCACCGGCTCGGGCAATGCTCCGGACACCACGCCGGACAGGGCGGAGAGCATCGATCAATCCACTTCCGTCTCGACGGCCGGAGTGGGCGGCACGACCAGGATCTTGTCGATCCGGCGCCCGTCCATGTCCAGGATCTCGAAACGGACGCCGTTGTGCTCGAACGTCTCGCCCGCGCGCGGCACATGCCCGATGCCATGCAGGGCGAAGCCGGCGATCGTGTGATAGTCGCCAGCGTCCTTCAAGCCGCGGATGCCGATCACATCCTCGAATTCATCGACCGGCATGGAGCCGTTGACCAGCCACGAGCCATCCTGGCGCCGGACCGCGTCCGGTTCCTCGTCCTCGCCCGGCTCCGGCAGGTCGCCGGCGATCGTCTCCAGGATGTCGGTGATGGTCACCAAGCCCTCGACGCTGCCATACTCGTCCACGACGATCGCCAGATGCAGGCCCGATCGCTTCATCATGTCGAGCAGCTTCAGGATCGCGGTGCCGTCGTGGACGACCAGAGGCTTCGCCGCCGCCGCCGCGAGGTCGACCGGCTTGCCTTGGAACGCCAGTTCGAGCAGGTCCTTGTTGTGGATGACGCCGACGATCTCGTCGAGCTCGCCCCGGCAGACCGGGAAGCGCGAGTGGCCCGAGGTGCGGATCTCGTTGATCACGTCCGCTTGGCTGTCGCCGACATCGAGCCACACGACGTCGGGCCGAGGAGTCATGATGGTCCGCACCGTCCGGTCGGCCAAGCGGAGCACGCCGTCGATCATCTCCTTCTCGCGGGGATCGAAGACGCCGGTCTCCGTGCCTTCGGTGATCATGGAGCGGATCTCATCCTCGGTCACGGTCTCCTCCCGGCCGCCTTGGAGCCCGAGGAGACGGAGCAGCAGATCGGTCGTGGTCCCCAGCAACCAGACGAACGGCGCGGTGACGCGCGACAGCGTCCTCATGGGACCGGCGATGATCGCGGCGGTCCGCTCGGGCGCCCGCAAGGCGATGCGCTTGGGGATCAGTTCGCCCAGCACGATCGACAGATAGGTGATCGCGACGATGACGCTCACGTAGCCGATCGCGGCGCCATAGCCGCCCAGCGCGCCGAAGCCGTCCAGCCACGTTCCGAACCGCGCTCCCAGCGTGGCGCCGCCATAGGCGCCGGCGACGACACCGACCATGGTGATGCCGATCTGGACCGTGCTGAGGAAGCGGCTGGGGTCGTCGATCAGCCTGAGTGCCGCGCGGGCGCCGTGAACGCCCTGGTCCGCCATGCCCTGGAGTCGGGCCTTGCGGGACGACACCACCGCGAGCTCGGACATGGCGAACACTCCGTTCAGCAATGTCAGCGCGACGATGATGACGATTTCAAACATGGTGGGTCCTGTTGGTCATGGAGGAATGCGCCAAAGCCAAACGCCGCTGGCGGTCAACCAGCGGCGTTTGGGCCGGCACGGAATGATTTGGGATTGGTGGATCGGTCGCTTGGGAGCGCTTGGAAGGATATTCATCGTGTTCCCCGCCCGAGAGGCGCGGGAGCGCTCCAAATTGTTGTGTTCCCGAAGATATGGCCGAACGCCCGATCCGTCCAGGGGCAACAGAACATGAGCGTGGTCCCCATGATTTGAGGTCGCCGCCGGAAGGGAGTATCATCCGGCATCCGTTTCCTCACGAGGCCTTGATGTCCGCCGAAAATCCCTTCTTCTCGCCGTGGACCAACGAGTTCGGTTTTCCCCCCTTCGACTTGATCAAGCCCGAGCATATTCCGGCGGCGCTGGAGCGGGGCATGGAGGAGGGCTTGGCCGAGTTCGAGGCCATCGCCAATTCGTCCGAGCCTCCGACTTTCGCCAACACGATCGAGGCCATGGAAGCGGCCGGGCGGCTGCTGAACCGGGTTTGCTCCGTGTTCTTCAACCTCAACTCCAGCGACACAAACGACGCGCTGGAAGCGATCGCCCGCGATTTCAGCCCCAAGCTGTCGCAATACAATTCCAAGATCTCGCTGAACCCCGTGCTGTTCGAGCGGGTCGCCGACCTTCATGCCCGGCGCGACACCCTGGGTTTGGAGCCCGACCAAATGCGCCTGCTGGAGCGTAGCCATCTCGGCTTCGTGCGCAGTGGCGCCGCCCTCGATCCGGCGGCCAAGGCGCGCATGGCGGAGACCTCCGAGCGGCTGGCGACGCTGACGACGCTGTTCGGCCAGCATGTCCAGGCCGACGAGCAGGCGTGGCAGCTGGTGCTGGAGGAGACCGACCTCGACGGCTTGCCGGGCTATGTGCGCGAGGCGGCGGCGCAGGCCGCGGCGGAGCGGGGGCTGGAGGGCAAGTACGTCATCACCCTGCTGCGCTCGTCGGTCGAGCCGTTCCTGACCTTCTCGACCCGGCGCGACCTGCGGGAGAAGGCGCAACGCGCCTGGACCAGCCGGGGCGCCAACGCGGGCGAAACCGACAACCGCGACCTGATCCGCGAGATCGTGGCGCTGCGCACCGAGCAGGCCCGCATGCTGGGCTACCCGACATACGCGGACTACAAGCTCGACGACACCATGGCGAAGACCCCCACCGCCGTGCTGTCGCTGCTGAACAAGGTTTGGGAGCCCGCCCGCGTCCAGGCCATCGCCGAGCGCGGCGTGATCCAGGCCGAGGCCGAGGCCGCCGGGTTCGACGGCGGGATCGAGGCCTGGGACTGGCGCTTCTACGCCGAGCGGGTCCGCAAGGCCCGGTACGACCTGGACGACGGCGAGGTCAAGCCGTACTTCCTGCTGGAGAACATGGTCCAGGCCGCGTTCGACACGGCGACCAAGCTGTTCGGCGTCAGCTTCGTCGCGCGCGACGACCTGCCGGTCTATCATCCCGACGCCCATGTCTACGAGGTGCGCGAGACCGGGACCGGGCGGCATGTCGGGTTGTTCATCCAGGACAACTTCGCGCGCGCCTCCAAGCGGTCGGGCGCCTGGATGAGCAGCTACCGCGACGGCGAATCATACGAGACGGAGATCACGCCGATCATCGTCAACAACAGCAACTTCGCCAAGAGCAGCCCGTCCCTGCTGACCTTCAACGACGCGGAGACGTTGTTCCACGAGTTCGGCCACGCGCTGCATGGATTGCTGAGCAAGGCGCGCTATCCGTCGCAGTCCGGCACCTCGGTGCGGCGTGACTTCGTCGAGTTCCCATCCCAGGTCTACGAGCACTGGCTGACCGCGCCGGAAACGCTGCGGGTCTACGCCACCCATTTCCAGACCGGCGAACCGATCCCGGAGGAGCTGCTGGGCCGTCTGCTGGAGGCCCGGAAGTTCGGCCAGGGCTTCAACACCGTGGCCTATACCGGCTCGGCGCTGATCGACATGGAGATCCACTCCCAGACCAACCCGGACAACCTGGACCCGGAGGCGTTCGAGCGCGATGTGCTGGACCGGCTGGGAATGCCGAAGGAGGTCGGGCTGATGCACCGCCTGCCCCACTTCAAGCACCTGTTCTCGGGCGGCTACGCGGCCGGCTATTACTCGTACATGTGGTCGGAGGTGCTGGACGCCGACGGCTTCGACGCCTTCAAGGAAGCCGGCGACATCTTCGACCCGCGTCTGGCCGCGAAGCTGAAGGACATCTACGAGGCGGGCGACACCCGCGACCCGATGGAACTCTACGTCGCCTTCCGCGGCCGCGAACCCGAGACCGACGCGCTGCTGAGGCACCGCGGCTTGCCGGTGGCGTAGCGTTCAACGGCGGGATGGCGGGACTTGGTCCCGCCGAAGCGTTGGTGGATGTGGGTCGGCCTTGGGCTCGTGGGCCGAACGCCGACCCGTGCCGTCACGCCATCCCGCATTCCATCTCGGCTTGCTGGCGTTGGGTCTGGCGGCGTTGCAGGGTGGTGGATAGCAGCGTGACGCCAAGGGCGGCCAGGGCCAGGACGACGCCGACCCAAGGGATCGCGGTGTAGGACAGGCCGGACGAGATCGCGATGCCGCCGAACCACGCACCCGAGGCGTTGCCCAGGTTGAAGGCGCCCTGGTTGAGGATGGCGGCCAGGTTCGGGGCGCCGCGCGCCTCGTCGACCACCCGCATCTGGAGCGGGGCGACCAGCGCGAAGACCAGGACGCCCCAGACGAAGATCGTGATGACGGCGGGGATGAACCACGCGCTGGTGAAGCTGAACGCCGCCAGCACCGGGACCAGGGCGCAGAAGATGCCGATCACCGACGGCATCAGCTTCCAGTCGGCCAAGCGGCCGCCCAGCAGGTTGCCGATGGTCAGGCCGACGCCGAACAGCAGCAGCACAAGGGTGACGCCATGCGGCGAGACGCCGGTGACCTCCTGCAGGATCGGCGTGATGTAGGTGAAGACGCTGAACAGGCTGGAGGACGCGAGCACGCTGATGCCCATCGCCAGCAGGACCTGCGGCCGGCGGACGACCCGGAACTCGCTCAGCAGGTTCGACGGCGCCTCCTCACCACCCTTGGGGACCCAGATGATGATGGCGAGTTCCGCGAGCACGCTGATCGCGACCACGCCCCAGAAGGTCGAGCGCCAGCCGGCCCATTGGCCAAGCGCCGTTCCCAACGGCACGCCCAGCACGTTGGCGAGCGTCAGCCCGGCGAACATCAGGGCGATGGCGCGGGCGCGCTGACTGGGCGGCACGAGGCCGGAGGCCACGACCGACCCGATGCCGAAGAAGGTGCCGTGGCAGAACGCGGTGACGATGCGCGCCGCCATCAGCGAGGCGTAGCTTGGCGCCACGGCGCACAGGATATTGCCGACGATGAACAGCGCCATCAATGCCACCAGCGCCGTCTTGCGGCGCAGGCGCGAGGTCAGGATCGCCAGGATCGGCGCTCCGACGACGACGCCCAAGGCATATCCGGACACCAGCATGCCGGCGCTGGGGATGCTGACGCCAAGGTCGGCCGCCACGTTGGGCAGCAGACCCATGATCACGAATTCGGTGGTGCCGATGCCGAAGGAAGCGACGGCCAGGGCGAGAAGCGGGAGAGGCATGGGGCTCGCTCGGGAGGGCGCCGGTCAAGGCGGCCGCGATGGAGGTTGAGGGGCGTCGTGGACACGCGTTCCTCCCGGCGCTTTTTGGTTGGTTATTGAAACTGTATGTCTGACGGAGCAACTCGGACAGGTGTTTCGTCGCATCGCAGCATTACCGGCCCCGCATGCCTATCGCTTCACGGAGCTTGTCGGCGCAGGTAGGTATCGATGTCGGACAGCACGGGAGCCAGCCAGCGCAACGGTGCCGCCAAGGCGGCGACCAGTTGGATGTGGCCGATCCCGTCATAGCTCAAGGTCTCAACCCGTCCACCGCGTTCGGCGATACGCGCCGCCAAGTTGGCGGTGTTGCGAGGCCTGACCCGCGTGTCGTCGGTGCCGGTCGCCAGCAGCATGGGGGGTTCGGTTCCGTCGACGAAGTTGATCGGCTGGCTCTCGGATCGGGTCGCCTCCGGGCCGAATATCTCCATCAGGACCGGATCGGTGAGCGGCAGGAAGTCATAGGGGCCCGCGAGGCCGACTGTGGCGCGGACGGTCTCGCCGACCGGCATGCCAGCCTCCGCCAGCCAGCGTTCGTCCAGGGTGAGCATCGCCGCGATGTGCGCTCCGGCCGAATGGCCGATTAGAAAGACCGGACCGTCGGCGGCGCCCCACTCCGCGGCGTGCCGCCGCGCCCAGACCACGGCCGCCGCCGCGTCGCGCAGGAAGTCGGGGAACTTGACCTCCGGGTAGAGGCGATAGTCCGGGATGGCGGTGACGTAGCCCCGCGACGCGAAGGCTTGGCCGGCGAATCGGTAGTCCTCCTTGGCGCCGCTCTCCCAACCGCCGCCGTAGAGGAAGATGACCAGCGGCGGGGATTTCTCCTCCGCGTCCGGCACGTAGACGTCCAGAGTGCCGCGTGGCCCGTCGCGGTACCGGAGGTCGCCAGCGACATGGTAGCCATCCGAGGGGACCAGCGCGTCGACGAGGGTGGCGCCGGAGCAACCGGCGAGCAGAAGCGCCAGGAGCGGCGCCAGCGGTCGAAACAGCCTCAAACCGAAACGGCGCCCCGCGCGACATAGTAGTAGATCGACAGGAAATGGCAGGTGCTGCCCGCCAGGACGAAAAGGTGCCAGACCGCATGGTTGAAGGGCATGCTCTCCCACACATAGAACGCCACGCCACCGGTATAGGCGAGCCCGCCGAACGCCAGCAGCAGCAAGCCGCCGGTCTCCATGTTCTCGAAGATCGGCACGGCCGCGAGCACCCCGACCCAGCCCATCCCGAGATAGAGCATCAGCGACAGGCGGGCGTACCGGTTGACGTGCAGGATCTTGAACACGACGCCGAACGCGGCGATGCTCCAAACCACGGCGAACATCGTCCAGCCCCAGGCTCCGCGCAACACCAGCAGGCAGTAGGGCGTGTAGGTGCCGGCGATCAGCAGGAAGATGGCGGCGTGGTCGCAGGTCTTGAACACCAGCTTGACCTTGGCGTGCCGGACCGAGTGGTACAGGGTGGACGCCAGATACAGCAGCACCAGCGTCGAGCCGTAGATCGTCAGGCTGACGATGACCCAGACATCCCCGTCGACGGCCGCCAGCGCCACCATGGCGATCAGGGCCATGACCGCGAGAACCGCGCCGATGCCGTGGGTGACGGCGTTCGCGACCTCTTCAAGCAGGGTGTATTCGTTATCCAGTGCCATGGGGTCCAGGGCAAGCGGATCCGCGGTGACCGCCCCATCCCCTGTCACCAAACCCGGCTCAAGTCGTCGCGTGGACATGCGGCGGTCCCTCCTGTGTGGACCTCCCTTGGAAGTCCGGTGGCGCCCCGATGGTTACATCAACAAGTCTAGACCCGCTTTGTGTCGTCCCAATGAAGGATTGGATACCCTTTGGGTCAAAGGGAGCTTTGGCGGCACGGCGGGTGGGCCAGCGGCATTATCCCCCTGTGATCGATTGGGCGTGGGCGCTATGCTTCAACCAACCCAGAATTCCAGGGAGCGGATGGGAAACGATGAAGAGACTTTTCAAAGCCTTGTCCATCACGGCCAGCATCGCGGCGGCCGGCGCCATCACCGGCGGAATGGCGTCCAGCCCTGCGGCGGCCCAGGGTTTCCAGCCCGCCATCGTCTTCGACATGGGTGGCAAGTTCGACAAGTCCTTCAACGAGGCGGCCTATGTCGGGGCCGAACGCTTCAAGAAGGAAAGCGGGATCGAGTACCGCGAGTTCGAGGTGACGCAGGAGGCCCAGCGCGAGCAGGCCTTGCGCACCATGGCGCGGCGCGGCGCCACCATCGTGGTCGGCGTGGGCTTCGCCCAGGCCAGCGCCATGGAGAAGGTCGCTGACGAGTTCCCCGGCACCAAGTTCTGCATCATCGACAGCGTGGTCGAGCGGCCCAATGTCCAATCCATCACCTTCAAGGAGCACGAGGGCTCGTTCCTGGTCGGCATGATGGCCGCGATGGCGTCCAAGACCGGCAAGGTCGGGTTCGTCGGCGGCATGGACATCCCGCTGATCCGCAACTTCGCGACCGGCTACCAGCAGGGCGTCAAACACGCCAACGCAGGGGCCGAGATCTTCCAGAACATGACCGGCACCACCCCGGCGGCCTGGCGCGATCCGACCCGCGGCGGCGAGTTGGCTAAGAGCCAGATGGACCGCGGCGCCGACGTGATCTACGCGGCGGCCGGCGGGACCGGGCTTGGCGTGCTCCAGGCGGTCGCCGACAACAAGAAGCTGTCGATCGGCGTGGACAGCAACCAAAACCACCTGCATCCCGGTTCGGTGCTGACCTCCATGATCAAGCGGGTCGACGTCGCCGTCCACAACTGCATGAACTCGGCCAAGAACGGCACCTGGGTTCCGGGCTCCCGCGTCCTGGGCCTCAAGGAGGACGGCGTCGGCTATTCGTTGGACGACGACAACAAGGCCCTGGTCACCGACGACATGAAGGCGAAGGTCGAGGGCGCCAAGGCCCAGATCATCGCCGGTGAGCTTCAGGTGCAGCCGTACAAGCAATGACGGCGATCGGGGTGGGTGACGCGCCGCCAGCGCTGGAGCTGGTTGGCGTCAACAAGTGGTTCGGCGCCAACCACGCCAACAAGGATGTCTCGCTCTCGGTCCGCCGAGGCGGCATCCATGGCGTGATCGGCGAGAACGGCGCCGGCAAGTCGACGATCATGAGCATCGTCTATGGCTACTTGCTTGCCGATGGCGGCACCGTGCTGGTCAACGGCAAGCCCACCGACATCCGCACGCCGAGGGACGCCATCGCCGCCGGCATTGGCATGGTTCACCAGCACTTCATGCTGGTCGACACCTTCACAGTGGCGGAGAACGTGCTGCTGGGCGCCGAGGGCGGGCCGACGCTGGCGCCCGGGCTCGCCCGGGCCCGCGAGGAGCTGAGGCGGCTGGAGCGGGAATACGCGCTGGAGGTCGATGTCGACGCCGTGGTCGGTGAGCTTCCGGTCGGGCTCCAGCAGCGGGTGGAGATCCTCAAGGCTTTGTACCGGGGCGCCGACCTGCTGATCCTGGATGAGCCGACCGGCGTGCTGACCCCCCAGGAGGCCGATCACCTGTTCCGCATCCTGCGGGCGCTGCGCGATCAGGGCAAGACGATCATCATCATCACCCACAAGCTGCGCGAGATCATGGACCTGACCGACGCGGTCACCGTGATGCGCCGGGGCGAGGTGGTCGCCAACGTGCGGACGGCCGAGACCAGCCGCGAACAGCTGGCGGAACTGATGGTCGGGCGCAAGGTGCTGCTGCGGGTCGACAAGACGCTGGCGGAACCAGGTGCTGTCGTGCTCAACGTGCGCGGGCTTAGGGTGATCGACCGCGGCGGCGTCGCCCGCGTCAAGGAGGTCAGTTTCAACCTGCGCGCCGGCGAGATCGTCGGGATCGCGGGCGTCTCCGGCAACGGCCAGTCGGAATTGCTGGAGGCGCTGGCCGGCATCCAGCCGATCGCCGGCGGCTCGATCCGGCTGCATGGCGAGAAGATCAGCGACAAGTCGGTGTTCAACGCCCGGATGCTGCGCCGGCTCGGCATCGCGCATGTGCCGGAGGATCGCCAGAAGGTGGGTCTGGTGACCTCGTTCAGCGCCTCCGAATGCGCGGTGCTGGGCTATCAGGACGACCCGCGCTACAACGGCCGCGTCCTGATGGACCACGGCGCCATGCTGAGCCGCTGCCGGGCGCAGATGAAGAGCTACGACGTGCGCCCGCCGGACTCCAGCCTGCGCGTGTCCAGCTTTTCCGGCGGCAACCAGCAAAAGATCGTGCTGGCCCGCGAGATCGAGCGGAACCCCGACGTGCTGCTGGTCGGCCAGCCGACCCGCGGCGTCGATATCGGAGCCATCGAGTTCATCCACCGCCGGCTGGTGGCGCTCCGCGACGATGGCAAGGCGATCCTGCTGGTCTCGGTCGAGCTGGACGAGATCCTGGCGCTGAGCGACCGCATCCTGGTCATGTTCGACGGCCATCTGGTCGGCGAGATCCCCGCCGGCGAGGCCACCGAGCGCCGTCTGGGTCTGATGATGGCCGGCATCACCGAGGAGGCGGCCGACTAGTACTACAGCCGGGATAATTAGGTTGGCAGTCTGTTGAATATGCCTTCCCAGTTGCGGGAGGTATGGTTGACGACAGCAACGGAAGTGGCGAGTTGGTCGGATGATTTGGACGCTGTTGTGGAGCGTATCGGTCGCCGGTTATGCCGCACCGAGGCTCGGGACCGGGTGCGGCGGTATCTGGCTGGGGCCGCTGGTGACGCCAGTCCCGACGGCGTTCGGGATTTCCTGTGGCGCATGCGCTGGGACGCCGAAGCCGTGCGCGACGACCTGCGCGCTGGAGCATCGAAAGCAGTTTCGAGATGGCCAAGCGGGAGGTTGGGCTCGACCAGTACGAGGTCCGCTCCTGGACCGGCCGGCCCCGGCACATCACCTTGGCCCTGCTGGGCTTCGCCTTTCTCACCGTCCCGCGCAAGGCGGCAATCGGGGGGAAAGGACCCCGCCGATCTGGCGGCCGACCTTCCGCCCCTGACCGTGCCCGAAGCGCGCCGCCTGCTTCATCGACTCGTCGCCCGGAACCCATACGATCCGAACACCGTTCTCGCTAGCCGTCGCCGACCTTTAATTCCGGCTCCTCGGCGCAAATCGCAGCGAGGAAATCGACGAATTGCCGCACTCGGGAGGGCATGCGCCGTCCGGCGGCGGTAACTGCGTTGATTGGAAAGAGCGGCGGCGCGTGCTGATCTAAAATTCGCACAACTTCGCCGGAGGCCAGCACATCCGTGAATAACCAACTCGCATGATGGGCAATGCCGAGGCCCGCGAGGACTGCGCCGCGCACATGCTCGGCGTCATTTGTGCGGAACGCTCCCGCGCCGCCGATCGTGACTTGCCGACCGTCCACCTGGAAGCCCCACCCTATGACATCGCTCTGGTAAACATAGCTGATACGCTGGTGGGTGCGCAGTTCGTCCAACGTTTGCGGCGTACCGTGTTGGGCAAGATAGCCGGCGGAGGCCAGGGTTATCATCCGCATGTCGCCAATGCGCCGGGCAATAAGTGCTGAATCGGAAAGCCGACCGATACGGATCGCGACGTCTATCCCTTCCTCGATAAGGTCCACGTGTCGCCCGGAGACTTCCATTTCGATCGCCACGTCGGGGAAACAGTTCCTGAAATCGGGTAGCCGGGGAATGACGAACATCCTCCCGAAGGCCGGCGAGAGGGTCACGCGGACCAACCCTGAAGGCACCGACTGCCCTTCAAGCAGTCTTTCCTCAACGACGTCGAGATCCTGTAGGATACGGACGGTGGCCTCGTAATAGTCCTGTCCTGTTGGCGTCACGGCAAGGGCCCGGGAGTTTCTCGCAACGAGTTGCGTCCCGAGCCGCGCTTCGAGCGCGGCGAGCTGTTTGCTGACGGTTGGCTGACTGACGTTCAGATCCCGTGCCGCCTGCGAGAAGCTTCCGCTTTCGACGACGCGCACGAACATCCGCATCGCGTCCAGCTTATCCACCGCTCGCATTCCGCGGGAGAGTAGTAGGCATAACGGTTTCCAATCTTTCCTGGCTGCTTGATTGACGTAGTTTCGCGGTTGAAAGGACACCTTATGGCGACCGCAAAATTTTGACTCCCGACGCAAGTCATCCGATCACGATCACTAAATGTTCGTCGATGGTCGACGTCACAAAAGGACGGCTTGATATTGCAAGAACACGGGCCGCCCTGACGCTTTCGGAGGCGTCTTATCCGCCTGTTCAGTATATGCCACCTCAAGACATCGACATGTCGCTACTGGAGCGACCGCAATACACCACCTATTGCCCGTACAAAGGCGAAGCAAACTACTACGGCATACCGGCCCTCGGCGAGCCTGGGCTTAACAGTGTGTGGAACTACGAGACGCCCTTCGAAGCGGTCGGCGAGATCGCCGGCTACCTCGCTTCTCATCCGGACAGGGTGGCGATCGAACTTGCTGACTAGCCACAACCCACCACGCGCACAACACCCGATTCATTCCAAATAAGAATAGATGGTATTCAAGACCCGTCAATATCGTTCGAGATAAGAATATGAGAAACGTTAGTCGACCGCCCGTTCACGGGCCACGAACTGGAAGGAATAGTTATGGCAATCAAGGTTTACGGCGATCCCGGGTCTGGTAGCCGGCGTCGCGTCACGTCCGCGGCAGCGATCATGGGCATCGAGATCGAGCGTGTGAACATCGATCTTTTCAAAGGCGAGAGCCATACGCCCGAATTCCTGAAGCTCAATCCCCATGGGCTGACGCCTGTGATGGTGGACGGTGATGTCGTTCTCTACGAGGCGTCGGCGATCAACATTTACTTAGCCGAGAAAGTCGGCTCGGACCTGCTCAGCACCTCGCCTGCTGAACGTTACCAGATATTGCAGTGGATGTTCTGGTCGGGTGAGCAGTGGCGGATATTCGCGACGCTCACGTTCGATGAACGGATCGCGAAGCGCTTCATGGGTCAACCGGAGGATAACAGCATCGTCCAGTTGGCGGCCGACAAGATCCGGGCCGCGGCCGCCGTGCTTGACGCTCACCTGGCGGAGCATCGGTTCATCGTTGGTGATCATCTGACACTCGCAGACATCGATATCGCAGCGCCCTTTTCGCAGAACGCTCGTACCAAGGTGCCGTTCTCGGAGTTCCCGAACCTTGTCGCATGGCAACAGCGGCTGCTCGACACCGTGCCGGCCTGGGCGGAAACGAAGCAGGAGGTGGATGACCGTATCGACAGCGCGCTGGCTGGCGCGGGGATCATGCTATGAGCGCGGAAGGGTCGGTGGTGGATTACGAACTCTTCTGGGTCAGCGGCAGCCCCTACGCTTGGCGGGTGCAACTGGCGCTTGAATACAAGGGCGTGCCATATGCGTCCCGCCGTATGGACTCGGCCCAGTTGGCGGAACGCTCACTCGCATTTCTCCATCTCAATCCGCGCGGCAAGGTGCCGGTGCTGAAGACGGGCAACGGCGCGCTCCACGAATCCGTGGCGATCATCGCCTTCCTGGATCGCGCCCATCCCGCCGTACCGCTGTTCGGCCAAACGGCGCGGGAGCACGGCCGCATCTGGCAGCGCGTGAGCGAGTTCGAGAACTACACTCGCGATCTGTTTGATGTGGAGATTGTCCGCCCGCTGTTGCGCGGTCATGCGAAAGACGATCCAGAGGCCATGCGCGTGTCCGCTGCCCGGGCGTATGACGCGCTTGGCTGGATGGAGCAGGCGCTGTCGGTAGTGCCTTATCTGGCGGGTGACGATCTCACCGCGGCGGATATCGTCGCGCTGCCGAACATCCAGATGCTGCGACGGGTGGGAGCGCGTCCGGAAGCTATCGAGATGGCTCTTGGCCTCGAAGACCTAGGCGCGCGTCTGCCAGCATTGGGCGCGTGGCTGTCGCGGATCGAGCCATGCGGGGCTACGACGCTGCTTATCCGCCGCACTGGCGGAGTTGAAGGGGCGGGCAGCGCGCACGCGATGTACGGCTCGGAAGAGGCCGAGCTGCCGCGTTGGCCGGCCGCCCTGGCGCAGGGGACAAGGCCGGCGAATTGGCTGCTGGTGAGCGACAGGTCCCGATCCCATCGAGCAGGTCTTCGCCAAGCTCAAAACCATCCCGCGAGGCATCGCCGCCAGATCCGTCGAGGATCTTTGGGCGGCCATCGCCTCCACCCTCGACCACTCCCCTCCACGAGAATGCGCAAACTCCATAAAACACTCGAGATATGCCGTCTGACGCGGAACCGCACTAGCCGCCTTCCCGACTTTCCCCTCCGGCTTATCCCTGGGCTCACCCTTCCCTGATCTGGCGGACCAGCCGGGACACGGCACCCCGCAGGTCGGCGGTGCTGGCGGTCAGCCGCACGCCGACGACGCGGACATCGCCGGCGGCCCGGCTGGTGTCGGACGCGGCTTCCGCCATGCCGACGGCGTGGCCGGTGACGCCGCGGGTCGAGGCCGCCGCCTGGACGACGTTGCGGGTGATCTCGGCGGTGGCCGCCCCCTGCCGCTCGACCGAGGCGGCGATGCCGGCGGCGATCTCGTCGATCCGGGTCACCGTGGTGGAGATGCCGCCGATGGCACCGGCGGCCGCCTCGCTGGCGGCGCGGATGCCGGTGACTTGGGCGGAGATATCCTCGGTCGCCCGCGCCGTCTGACCGGCGAGGGACTTGACCTCGCCCGCCACCACCGCGAACCCCTTGCCGGCATCGCCGGCGCGGGCCGCCTCGATGGTGGCGTTGAGCGCCAGCAGGTTTGTCTGCGCCGCGATCTCCTGGATCAGGTTCACGACGTCGCCGATCCGCGAGGCGGCGTCCTGCAGGCCACGCACGGTGGCGTCGGTCCGCTTGGCCTCCGCGTTGGCGTGCTTCGCGATCTCGGAACTCGTCGCCACCTGGCGGGCGATCTCGTGGCTGGCGGCGGTCAGCTGCTCCGCCGCGGCGGCCACCGTCTCGACATTGGCGGCGGCGTCCTCCGACGCCGACCGGACGGCCTCGGCCCGTTCGCCGGTCTGGGACGAGGCGTCGACCATGACGCCGGAGACCACCCCAAGCTGGACCGAGTCCGATTCCAGCTGGCTCAGGATCGCGCTGACGCCGCCTTCGACCTCGTCGGCGAGCCGCGCCAGCCGGGCGCGCCGGTCATCCTCCGCCTCCCGCTCGGCGCGCTGCCGGTCGGCCCGTGACCGCTCGACCTCGGCGTCCCGCGCCCGGGACTCGGCCAAGGCGCGGGCGACATCGCCGATGTCGTCCCGACGTTCGACCGGCAGGTCACCCTCTCCCGCGCGCAAGCTTTGACGCAGGCGCGACAGCGGCGCCAGCACCAGGTTGGAGAGAACGATCAGGGTGACGACGCCGCCGACCAGCGCCACCCCCATGTCGGACAGGAACCTGCGCCAGACATTGCCCTGGACGAAGGCGTCGCCGCCGTCGGTCGTCAGGCGCGCGACGGCGCCCAGCCCTTCCCCTCGCCGCCCCGGATTTCCAGACAGGGCGCTGGCCGGGATGACGATGTCGTAGCGGGTTTCCTCCGCGTTGAGCTGGTCGGCCGGCCGCGGACCATAGGCCAGGGTGGGGGCGTCGCCGACGCGGGCCAGGACCGTCCCGTCGCCCTGGACCAGCACCAGACCGACCACCCGGTTGTCCCGGATCACCCGTTCGGCCGCGGCCTTGACGGAGGCCGCGTCGGCGCCGTCGGGCAGCAGGCGGTCCAGCGCCCGCACGATGTTGATGCCTTCCTCGGAGATCTTGCCGAGGAAGATCGAGCGCTGGCCGATGTAGAAGACCAGCAGCAGGATCAGCTGAACCGCCACCAAGGCGGCCAGGACCCCGGCGGCAACCTTGCGGGCGAGCGGGCTGGTGAGGATGGCGGCGAGATTCATGGGCGGTCGCTCCGGGCGGTCGTGGATCGTGGGTCGGGAGATTGGGGATTCACAGGGTCGGCGGGTAGAGCGGCGTCAGCGCCTTCTCACGCCGGTAGGCGCGGATGAAGTCGCGCATCCCCTGGCCCCGGTGGCCGCGGTCGCGGTTGGCCCTGCCGATGGTGAACAGCAGGCGGTACTGCTCCATCAGGTCGCGGCGCGCCTTCGCCAGGGGGGTCGAGCGGTCCCAGACATGGGTCATCTCCGCCCCGGCGCCGTTGATCTCCAGGATGGTGAAGCCCTCGCCGGCCTGGAGACGCCCAATATCCTCGAAGCGGATGTCAAAGCGGCCGAACCAGAACTCCGGCATGGATTGGGCGATGGCGTCGAACCGGTCGGTCATCGCGGGCGTGATCAGAGCGGTGCCGTCGCGGAAGATGCTGCCCCGACTGTGGCTGCCGGCGAAGGCGAGGCGGACGGGTTCCCCCGGCGCCGGTACCGTGTCGAGGCGGTCGGCGTGGCGCGGCAGGTAGAGATGCGACAGCTTGCCGGCCCTCGGGTCCGCCAGGATCAGCTGGCGCAGCGTCCGGCGCCCGTCACCGTGGACGTAGGGAAAGTATTTGAGCGTCAGGGAGACGATCCGGCCCTTGGCCTCGCCCGCCTGCCTGACATAGAAGACGCCAGCCTCCGCCTCGTGGGCGATATGGCGTTGGAGAACCAGCCGGGCATCGGCGGGGAAACCCTCCAGATAGGCCGCCAACTGCCCCAGGTCGCGCACCAGCCTCACGCCGGCCCCCCGGCAGCCCAGGTCGGGCTTGGCGACGACGGGAAAGTCCAGGCCTGCCGCCTTCAGCGCCGCCTCCGCCGCCAGCGCCTCTCCGACCGCGTCCTCAGGGTGCGCCGGCCGGTCGATGGCGATGAAGGGAGCCACGTGGCGGGGCGCCGATTTGACGGCGAGTCCAAGGATTTCCGATTTCGACTCGCCGACGAAACCGCCACCGGGAAAGGAGGGATTGGCCGAAAGCGGCAAGGTGACGCCGCGATGGCGGATCATCAGCCAGAGCGCGTAAAGCGCCACCGGCCAGTAGAACCGGCGCATCGACCAGAACTCGAACGCGCTGAGCGGTTCGCCGGCCGTGTCCAGCGGCGGCATTCCCGCGTGCGGCACCGGCCAAATGGTGGCGAGCTTGGCGGGTGGTTCGGCGAGCATGGTCATGGCGATACCCCCGTGTTCAAGGTATGGGTGGATCGAAAGCCGCGCGCGACGCGTGGCAGGCGGGTGGCGAGAAACGCCAGCGCCAGGATCGCGACGATGACGGCGGTCGTCGGGGAGAGGCCCAGCGCGCGCTCCAGCGCGCCACCGAGAGCTTGGCCCAGCGCGGAGGTCAGCCAGAACAGGCCGGCGGTCCAGGCGGCGACGGCCACGACGACCAGTGCCGTGAAGCGGGCGAACGGGACCGCCAGGAAGCCCGCCGCCGTGTAGGTCGCCAGCCGCAGGCCCGGCACCACGCGGGCGACCAGCACGGCGGCGACCAGCCTATCCTCCAGCGCCAGCTTCGCGCGGTCGAACCGTCCATCGGCGAGACGCCGCCGCAAGGACGGCACCCCGACCGCGAGATGTCCCAAGCCGTAGAGGCCGAGATCGCCGAGCGCGATGCCGCCGGCGACCGCGAGGAACGCCACGGGCCAGCCGAGCGTGCCGTCGATCGCCAGCGCCACGCCGGCGGCGATGGCGACGTCCTCCAGCAGGAACGTCATCAGGACCAGCGCCGGCACCAGCAGCCACGGGTCCATCGACAGCACCAGGAAACCCAGCCAATCGATCGCGGGCGTCAGCATCGGATTTCCTCCGCACGCGCGATCGCGGCGCGCACGGCGGCCACGGCGTTCCAGGGCAGGAAATGGTCGGCGCCCTCCAGCACGGTCGTCTCGACCGCGCAGGCTCCCGTCAGGTTCGCCGCCGCGTAGGCGGTGTTGGAGAAGGGCACGAGGTCGTCGTCCGTGCCGTGGACGATCAGGACGGGACAGCGGATCAGCGGCAGCTCCGCCCGCAAGGCCTCCAACTGGGGCTTGAGGTCTAGCAGTTCGGCGTTGGCGTTGCGGATCGGACGCGGCAGCATCGAACGCACGGGAGCCCAGGCGCCGACCCGCTGGAGCGGATGGATGGTCTCCAGACCGGGATCGAGCGAGCCGGCCAGTAGGATCAGTGCCGCGACCCGATCGGGATGGCGCGCGGCGGCGAGCGCCGCGATCGGGCCGCCCAACGAATGACCGAGCAGGATGGCGGGGCGGGTTTCAGGCAGCAGCGCCGCGACCGCGTTGGCCTGATCGTCGAGCGTCGTCATGGCGCCCTCCTCCGGACCGCTGAGGCCGAAGCCCGGACGGTCGAGCGCCACGACCTCCAACCCTGGAGGCGGATCGGACAGGAAGTCGGCCCAACCTTCCGCGGCACCCGGCGTGCCATGGACCAGGATCAGGCGCGGCCCGACCGGATCGCCGGCCACCAGATAACTGACGGTGACGGCCTCCGTCCGGTCGCCCTTGGCCGGCAAGGACAGGTCCCGGCGCAGCGGCGCCATCGCCTCCGCCGGTGTCGCCGGTCCCGGCACGCCGCAGCCGGACACGCCAAAGGCGACCAGAACAACGCCAGCGGTGCGGAACAGGCTTCGGGCGCTCACGCGCAAGCTCCCGACGCGCGGCCGGATGCCCGCCGGCTGGCATCCGCGTGGAGGCGGTGGAACCAAGTCTGCTGGGCGGTGCTGCCGCCGAGCAGGAACATCCGGGGCAGCACGGGACCGAGCCGGGCGGCGGCTTCCGCGTACCGGCCGCGCGCGTGGGCCGCCAGGGCGTGGGATGCTGGCGCCGCGACCTCGCGCCAGATCGGATGGTTCGCGCCTGGGACCTCTGGCGAAGGGGTATCGAGCGCCGCCAGCATCCCGGCGACGGCGGCGTCCCGCCCGGCCCGCGCCAGGGCGTAGAGGTAGTGCAGGTCGAGGAAGCCGTTCTGCCGGTCGTGGACCCGGGGGCCGACATGGTCAGCCACATCGGCCCAGCGCCCGCCGACATCGACCCCGCGCAGTTCCAGCCGGGACAGCAGCGAGACGGCGTTTATCTGATCCTGCACATAGGTCTTGCGCACACCCCAGACGCGGGTGTCGTACAGCGCCAGCGCCGCGGCCGGGTCGTCCAGGTCCAGGTGGAACAGGGCGGCGTGCCACCAGTTGTGGGTGTACATGAAGCTGGAGCAGCGGTCCCAGCCAGCCGAAAGCGGTTCGAGGAAAGCCAGCCCGCCGGCGGGATCGCCACGCGCCTCCAGCACATGGGCGACCGCGTGCTGCGCCCAGGGATCGTCGGCGCCCGTCTCGGCCGCGTGCCCGACCGCGCGCCGGCCG